>JAJRWT010000025.1 GCA_024276675.1 Myxococcota bacterium
CCACGTCGCCGGCGCCCGCCACCGAGATGCCCGCGTAGTCGCCGGAGGCCTCGCCCACGAGCTTCGCGTCCGCCAGGGACAGGTCCACCTCGCCGGTGACGGGCCCCAGCACCAGGTAGGCCGCGCCGGCACTCACAGCGCCGGAGTCCTCGTAACGGGCCCCAACGAGCAGATCGGCGTGGCCGTCGCCGTCCACGTCACCGGCGCCCGCCACCGACATGCCCGCGAAGTCGCCGGAGGCCTCGCCCACGAGCTTCGCGTCCGCCAGGGACAGGTCCACCTCGCCGTTCGGGCCAGAGGCGCAGGCCGGATCCGAGCCGCAGTCAGGGTCCTCGCAGTCGACGAACCCGTCACCGTCGTCATCGAGGCCGTCGTCGCAGGCCGTCTCGGTGTCGGGGAACTCCGAGTCCGTGCCGTCCCCGCAATCCGGGTCGTCGCTGTCTATCTCGCCGTCCCCATCGTTGTCCAGGCCATCGTTGCACTCGAAGCTGGCGTCGTACCCGCCCTCGTCGTCCCGGGCGGGGTCGCCGCCGCAGCCAGGGTCGTCCAGGTCGACCCAGCCGTCGCCGTCGTCGTCCAGCAAGTTCTCGCAGGCGGCCAGGCCGCCGGTGTCGGTGTCCGTGTCCATGTCAGTGTCGGTGTCGGTATCAGTGTCGGTGTCCGTGTCCGCCGCGGACGGGGCGCCGGTGTCTTGCTTCTCCTCGCCACAGCCGGCCAGGGACAGGGCCGAGACAACGAGAAGGCAGAGCAGGGTTCTGGACATGGGCACCTCCGGTTGAGAGAGCTGGATGATACCGCGCCCCTGCCCTGGTGGTCAAACGCAACGAGGGGGTTCACCGTGAGCCGGCCGTCGTTCTGGCCGTGGCCAGGACGGTCGCCGGGCTTCCTTCCAGGAGCCGGCCCCTGCCCTGGGTGTTTCACTTTTGCGTTTCCTCGGAGAGGAAGCGCAGCTCTGAAACCGTTTCGGGGCGGCGCTCCTGCCTGAGTGGCGAAACGGGGCATTTCAGGGGCTGGGCCGCCATCGGAATGCCACTCGCCCCGGTCCCGGAGACCTGGATCTCGTGGATTGGCGCGCGGCCGGGTATCGAGCCTTTTTCACAATGAAACACTCGACACGCAGCAGCGCCGATAACTGACCACGGCAGTCCCCCTTGTTCCGAAGCAGCGAAGATGTGAAACAGGAACCTTCACTCCAGCATCTCCCTCACCTGGTCGGGCCAGCTCTCTATCGTCTCGCGGGTGGTTTCCAGGTAGGCGTAGACCGTGTCCATGCTCTGCTCCCGGCGCTCATCCAGCTCGATGTCTTCCAGCAGCAGGGCCTCCAGGTGGTCCAGCTCACCCGCCAGGTCCAGAGAGTCCATGACGTCGGCCACTTGAAGCAGGGTCTCATCGTAGCGCCCGGCACAGGAGTCGTTCTCCAGGCAGAAGGTGAAGACCCGACCGTAGCCGTCCCATGGGCCCAGCCAGTAGTCCACGAAGGTCTGGTCCGTACCCCAGGGCAGGATCTGGAAGCGGTCGGTGAGCGGATCGTGGTAGAGACGGTAGTTGTTTGCCGTGGAGTAGCCGTCCCAGTGCAGGATCAGCGCCTCCACCGCCATGTTCACCAGGAACTCGTCCAGATCCACAAGCTCCTCCAGGAGCACGATGTTTTGGTCCGTGGCCTCCAGCTCCAGGATCTCGGCCACGGCCGTCAGGTCGCTACGGTCGTCGGGGTCGGGGCCCTCGTCGTACTCGAAATCAAACTCGCTGCCCACGTAGAAGTCCACGCCGTAGGCACCCTCGTACAGAGCGCCTGTGGGGTCCACGTACCAGCGCTCCAGGAAGACGTCGTCCACCGACTCCACCAAGAGGTACAGGCCCCAGGCCACGCCGTTCACGGTCAGGCGGACCCAGCCCACCCGGGGGGCGGGTATGCCCAGAGCCCTGAAGAGGGTGTAGGCCAGGTACTCGTGGGTGCAGGTGGGGTCCTGGACCATGTTGTTGAGGGTCAGGAGCTTCTCGCCCCGGAGCCAGTGGTCTTCGTACTCATTGGTGTCCACCTTGAATGCCGCCTTGCCGTCCATGGTCCGAAAGGACCCGGCCTGCCCCTTGAGGCGAACGCCCACCTGGGAAAACCAGGCCGCTTCGTAGCCCATGCTCCCGGGCACCTCGGTGTAGGGATCCTGGTCCAGGGAGCTGAGGGAGGACTCGGACAGGACCAGGTCCAGGTCCCCCACCCTCTCTGCCTGGAAGAGTGTGTCGGTGGGATCGGCGCTGGCCCCGGGCTGCCAGCCGTTGCTCCAGCCCGGAGTGGGAGCGGCGGTGATCGCCCAGCTCCCACCGTCGGGGAAGCGCGCCCAGGAGGTATCCCCCTGCATATAGCCAGTGGCAAGTCGGTCGACGGGCTCGCCATCCAGCAGCAGGGTGAGCCGCTCACCGTCGGATGAGAGCCGGAAAGGCAGCCCATGGGCCCCATCGACGCTGCCGTCGGCCCAGAGCAGCAGCAGCTCGCCGGGTTGGAGAGAGCCGTTCCCGCCGCTCCAGGAGGTTCCAGAGGAGTCCTCCAACGAGATCCTGCCAAGCTCCACCGAGGAATCGCCCCCGTTGTAGATCTCCAGCCAGTCCGGGAACTCCAGGCGCTCGTCCATGACTGTGGAGTCGTTGTCGGTCATGACCTCGTTGAGCCAGAGGGCCGTTGGCTCGGTGGCCTCTGAGGAACTGGCCAGTGAAGGGGACTCCTGGGCATCGACCCACAGGAGGTGGGTACCCGAGCAGGAGAGCAGGAAGAGAAGCGGGAGCAACTGCGCGGACCTCCGGGACCCACCCCGGCGACGAACCCGCCATGGTTCACCGGGCCGTTTCGGAGAGGGCAAAGAGAAAGGCAGGGTATCCGGCGGGCTCCGGAAGAGCCGGGAAATACCTGGACCGCGCCTCTTTCTACGGACGAGCAGTGGGGCGAACATCAGAAGAAAATGACTCATGCCGGTAGCTCCGGAGTTGCAGCCGCCGCAGCTTCCGTCGGTGACATCATGGAGTCCCGTGTCGTCCGGACCGGAATCCGTGGATGCCTCCATTGAAAAGGTGGTCTCCAGGCCTGCGAAGGCGTCGATGTGGACCGCGTCGCCCTCTATTACGTCCAACTCCACCAGGTGCATGGTGACCTGGAGATCGTTGACCTCCGCCAACACCTGACCCAACTCTCCCGGCTCCACTGTCCAGCTTCCGAAGCTGGTCTCGTCCACCAGTAGCTCTACGCGGGCCTCCGTGTCGCTCTGCCCAATGACGCGGACGGTGCTGCCGCGCAACCAAGCGGCGATGCCATTGCCCGGCGGAACCAGGGTCACCGTGCCGAGAGCAGCGTCGGCGCGATCCTCGACCGTGCAGTCGGCCGTGCAGAACACGAAATCGGTGTTGTCGTCCACCTGCTGCAATCCAAACCAGCGTAAATATGTCCCGTC
The DNA here is from genome assembly GCA_024276675.1 of Myxococcota bacterium. Classification (GTDB taxonomy): domain Bacteria; phylum Myxococcota_A; class UBA796; order UBA796; family JAFGLY01; genus JAJRWT01. The sequence goes on from JAJRWT010000025.1 coordinate 3,438, forward strand.
TTCGTCCACCGCGAACAAACCCGATGGAGTGGAAGCCAGAACCTGGGGATGTATGGCGAAATCCGGGCGAACGTCGAGTGCCTCCACCTGCCCGTAGAGCTGAACTCCCATGTCCTCCCAGGTCTCGCCCCCATCATGGCTCCGCAACAGGCGCTCTGTGCGAGTCGAGGCTACCAGGGTCCCATCATCGGCGGCCACGATGAAGCGCGTGATGGCGGCGTCTTCCGGAAGTTGGGCCCAGGTCCAGTCTCCGTCCCAGCCGAAGGCGATGCCCTCTCGGCCTACGGTGACGACCCTCTCGGGATCGTCGATGGGCCAGGGAGTGGCATCGGAGATGTCCCCATCGAACTCGTGCAGCCGCGTGAAGGTGGCCGCGCCGTCGGTGGAAAGGTAGACGCTGTTGTCCACGTCCGCGCCCGCCCTTCTCCCCGTCCATGCGATGACCAGGTCGCCGTAGTCGAAGACTCCCACGACCTGGCCGTCTCCGGCGACCGCAAGCCCTTCGACGGCGTTCCATGTGATGCCGTCGTCGAGGGTCACCATGAGATCGCCGGGGTAGATGTCGTTGTCGGTCTCGGTGCCCATGGCCCACAGGCGATTGCCGGGCCCGATGTCGAGCCAGTGAACGCTCCTTTCCCATGGGCCGTCGAGTACACTCCAACTCATCCCGTCATCGAAGGAGACCGCGGGCGTTCGGTCGGAGAGCCCATACGAGGGAACGGAGCCATCCGCGAATACCGGGACTTCCACATCCTGGGCAGCGGGCATGGTCAGTCCCACGCCGGGGCACTCCCAACTCGCTCCCCAGTCCCTGGTCACGGCAATCCCACAGCCGTACGCGGCGATGATGGCCTCTCCGTCGTCGTCGAAGCTCCTGGAGAAGGACACTCCCCGTGGATAGTCCCCGCCCTTGAGGGGTTGGTGGTACCAGGTGCCGCCCCAGCGGGCAGCAGCCCCGTCGTAGCCGGCGACTACGACTCCACCGAACCCCACCGTCAAGGCCGTGAAGGCCCCATCCAGGTCGGTCCAGCAGTAGTAGTCATCGGGTCCTATTTCGTCGATCCATGCTATCTCCATGGGCGCAGCCTGCCCCTCCCAGGTGACACAGTGGTCCGTCGAGATTGCTGGTCCGATGTCAGCGTGGGCCAACGCGAGGACATCTCCGTCACTGGCCAGGCGTACGATTTGCGTGTGGTCGGGGTTCCAGTCCACGAAGGGGCTGATCCCGCACTCTTCCCACTGGCCGTCGCTCCGCCGCCAGACGCTGCCATCGTCTCGGCCCACGTACACGTATTGTTCATCGAGAGTTGCGGAGATGATTCCACGGGGAGTCTCGATGCGCTGCCAGCCCTCTCCCCGGTAGAACAGCAGGGCATCGCCCTCCAGCAGCGCCACCACACCACCTGCGCCCTCGTCCAGTCGAAGCACGGCAGCGCCGCTCCAGAGCTGGGTCGCGGTACCGTCATCGTCCAGCGCCCAGACACCTTCATGGTTGCCCAGAAAGATCTGATCTCCACCCGCCATCGTGTCCGGCTCGATTGGATTCGTGACAGGATTCCAGGCCTCATCGGCTTCGCTCCACCACCAGGTGCGGCCTTCCCCCAGCAGCACTACCGCGCCGTCATCACGGGTGGCGGCGTCGCTCAGGAAATCGGCGAGACAGGCCCCCGTGGACGGCTGCCATGTGATGCCACCATCGTCTGATGAGTAGAGGTCGTTGACCTCGTAGTGCTCCGCCAGGAGCCACCACCTGGCATCGGGGTCCATGTCCGGCGGCACAGCCATGGCGGTGATGACGTCGTGGGGCACGTGGGCACTGAGATCGGCCGGTAGAAATGCTACCAGGATGACGATGGCGATGCGAAACGAAGGGCACATCCGGTAAGTTCCATGGGTTCAGTGTTTTGAGCCAGCACCGATCTCGTTCTCTACCTTCTCCAATACCGAAAAGTTGTGTGAGGGGGCCTTGAGCATCGACGCATTTCGGTCGCCATCCGTCTGCGGGTGGCATGGTGATTGTCTCATAGCCGATTGGGCACCGGCGGGAGCATTCACCCGCCGGCTGATGGTGCGAGGGTGGGCAGCATGAACGCTATCGCTGTAGTGTCGCCAAGGAAGCACATAATCAGCAGGCCCACCGGCCGGCAGCCCGTGCCTTGGCCAGGAACCTGTCGGGAATAACCGGCGCCAGAGCCGCGCGAGCACGGATCGTGCCGGCGGACCGAATCGTGGCTGGGAGCCGTCGGGAAAGAGGCTGCACCAACACGATGGTCGGCGTCGGGCTGCTGTTGGATGATGTTCGGCAGTACCCGGGCAGGTCCACGCGGAATCCGTCGCCCCTGGTGCTGTCACGCGCTGTGGGTCAGGGTCCACCCAGCAGCAGGTAGACCGCGCCGGCATCCCTACCGTCGGAGCCCTCGGTGGGGGCTCCAACGAGAAGGTCGCTGTAGCCGTCGCCGTCCATGTCGCCGGCGCCCGCCACCGAGTAGCCCGCGCGGTCGTCGGAGTCCTCGCCCACGAGCTTCGCGTCCGCCCGCGACAGGTCCACCTTGCCCGTGACAGGTCCCAGCACCAGGTAGGCCGCGCCGGCATCCGTACCGCCGGATGACTCGCCAGAGGCCCCAACGAGAAGGTCGCTGTAGCCGTCGCCGTCAACGTCGCCGGCGCCCGCCACCGACATGCCCGCGTAGTCGTCGGAAACCTCTCCCACGAGCTTCGCGTCCGCCAGGGACAGGTTCAGCTCGCCGGTGACAGGTCCCAGCACCAGGTAGGCCGCGCCGGCTTTCGAACCGCCGGAGGACTCGTGAAAGACCCCAACTAGCAGGTCGGCGTAACCGTCGCCGTCCACGTCACCGGCGCCTGCCAGCGACCAGCCCGCCCAGTCGCCGAAGGCCTGGCCCACGAGCTTCGCGTCCGCCAGGGACAGGTCCAACTCGCCGGTGACAGGCCCCAGCACCAGGTAGGCCGCGCCGGCTTTCGAACCGCCGGAGGACTCGTAAATGGCCCCAACGAGCAGGTCGGAGTAGCCGTCGCCGTCCACGTCGCCGGCGCCCGCCACCGAGTGGCCCGCGATGTCGCCGGGGGCCTCGCCCACGAGCTTCGCGTCCGCCAGGGACAGGTCCAGCTCTCCGGTGACAGGTCCCGCCACCAGGTAGGCCGCGCCGGCCATCGAACCGCCGGAGTCCTCGTAAATGGCCCCAACGAGCAGGTCGGAGTAGCCGTCGCCGTTAACGTCGCCGGCGCCCGCCACCGACCAGCCCGCGAGGTCGCTGGAATCCTCGCCCATGAGCTTCGCGTCCGCCAGGGACAGGTCCAACTCGCCGGTGACAGGCCCCAGCACCAGGTAGGCCGCGCCGGCATCCGAACCGCCGGAGGACTCGTAACAGGCCCCAACGAGCAGGTCGGCGTGGCCGTCGCCGTCCACATCACCGGCGCCCGCCACCGAGCCCGCGTAGTCGCCGGGGGCCTCGCCTACGAGCTTGGCGTCCGCCAGGGACAGGTGCAACTTGCCGGTGACGGGCCCCAGCACCAGGTAGGCCGCGCCGGCATCCGAACCGCCGGAGGACTCGTGACGGGCCCCAACGAGCAGATCGGCGTGGCCGTCGCCGTCCACGTCACCGACGCCCGCCACCGGGCTACCCGCGTAGTCGCCGGAGGCCTCGCCCACGAGCTTGGCGTCCGCCAGGGACAGGTCCACCTCGCCGCTCAGGCCAAGGGCGCAGGCCGGATCCAAGCCGCAGTCAGGGTCCTCGCAATCGACGAGCCCGTCGTCGTCGTCATCCAAGCCGTCGTCGCAGGCCGTCTCGGTGTCGGTATCCGTGTCGGTGTCGGTGTCGGTGTCGGTGTCGGTGTCGGTGTCGGTGTCGGTGTCGGTGTCGGTGTCGGTGTCGGTGTCGGTGTCCGTGTCGGTGTCGGTGTCCGCCGCGGACGGGGCGCCGGTGTCTTGCTTCTCCTCGCCACAGCCGGCCAGGGACAGGGCCGAGACAACGAGAAGGCAGAGCAGGGTTCTGGACATGGGCACCTCCGGTTGAGAGAGCGAGATGATACCGCGCCCCTGCCCTGGTGGTCAAACGCAACGAGGGGGTTCACCGTGAGCCGGCCGTCGTTCAGGCCGGGGCCAGGACGGTCGCCGGGCTTCCTTCGAGCATTTCGATTCTATTCCCGACAGCCTCTTGGATGGCTTGTCCGCGCACAGGCATAATGTCGGCCCGTCCTCCCGAGTTCCCATCCGGAAAAGGCGGACCGAGCTGGGGCGAGTCGCTTCCGAGCCAGGTGCGTCCGCGTAACCCGCCGGAATAGCAGCGCTATTTCAAGTGGTTACGCGGGCGTGCATGGCGAAGGAATGGGCCGCTCCGGCGAA
>JAJRWT010000026.1 GCA_024276675.1 Myxococcota bacterium
CCGGAGCGGCCCATTCCTTCGCCAGGCACATCCGCGCAACCACTTGAAATAGCGCTGCTATTCCGGCGGGTTACGCAGGATGCGCCTGGCTCGAAAGCGACTCGCCCCGGCTCGGTCCGCCTTTTCCGGATGGGAACTTGTGAGTTCCCCTCCGGAAAAGCCTCCCTTCGCCGGAGCGGCCCATTCCTTCACCAGAGACGTGGGGCCGCCTGGCTGCCACGTCAATGGAAGGTGCCATCCTTTGCCAACTGTACGGCGGTGCCGGGGAAGTCCTGGGCCGAGAGCTGGCGCAGCAGGTCGATGGCTCGCCCATGGGGGTCGGGCCGGGGTACTCCCCTGCCCTCCTGGATGGTTGCCAGGATCCTGCCCCCGAGGAAGCGACCGTCGGAGCCCAGGGTGGCTTCCAGGATGGCGCCAACGCCCAGGTTGCCCGACAGGTTGAAGCGACCGTAGGTGGCGAAGTTGCCCAAAGAATAAGCCACCAGCCGGCCCTTGTAGATCTCCATTCCACGAAGCACGTGGGGACCGTGCCCCACAACCAGGTCGGCGCCGGCGTCCACCACGGCGTGGGTAAAGGCCCTGAGATCGCCACGGTCTTCGCCGTAGAAGGTCTCGGAACCCTGGGGAACGTAGAGGGCACGAGAGCCTTCGGCTCCACCGTGAAAGCTGACGAACACGATGTCGTGGGTGTTGGCCAGGCTGCTCACGAGGCTGCGGGCCGTGGCAATGTCGCGCAGGTCGTGAGTGGCGGAGCTGGTGTGGAAGGCCACCAACGCCATGGAGAGCCCGTTGACCTCCAGGGAGGCGATGTCGCCGGGACGGCCCGAGTGGGCAATTCCCAGGGCGTCCAGGGTGGCTTCTGTCTGGTTGCGGCATTGCTCGCCGAAGTCGCCCGAGTGGTTGTTGGCAGTGGACACAACGTCGATGCCGGCCCGGGCCAGGTAGGCCCCGTAGCGGGTGGGGCTACGAAAGGCATAGCAGCTCCCCGGGCTGGAATCGGGCCCACACTTGGTGGTACTGCCGGAATCACACAGGGGACCCTCCAGGTTGGCGAAGGTGAGATCCGCGTCGGCCAGGAGGGCCGAGACGGCGGAGAGCATCTGTGCGCCGTCGTCGGGAGGCAGGTAGCCTTCGGGGAAATCAGTCCCCAGCATCATGTCGCCCACGGCCCGGATACGGACGGAACCGCCCGTGGCAGGCCCGTCCTGGAAGGAATCGGGCGCAGCCTGGGCTGCCTGGGCGGTGAGATCTTCCAGGGCAGCGTTGTCGCGAGCCCTTGGAAGGTATTCCGACAGCTCCGGGTAGGCGGGGTCCAGGTCCTGAACTCGCTCCCAGGCCTGCAAGACCCGGCTCCAGTCCCGCTGGAGCCAAAAGGCCCACCCCAACTCCCACCAGCAGGATGCCCTGGTGGGATCCTGCCGGACGCATTCCTGGAGCATGGCCTCCGCGGCGGTGGCGTCTTTTTGCACCAGGAGCGCCTTTCCCTGCTCGAGGAGGGAGTCGGGAGTCGCGGCCCGGCCCGGGGAGGCAAGCAGGCCCAGGGCGAGAATGGGCAGGACCATCTCGTGGAAGCGCAACGAGCAAGGGGGCAAATGACCTCCGGGGGAAACGATTGCCGGGGGGCAGGGGATATCATAGCACCCTGCCCCCCTTTGCTCCATGGAAACCCCAGGAGCCGGTATGTCAGCTTCCAGGCACGGGTTCCGTGTCGGCTTCGGTGCCTTTTTCGGTGCCGCCCTCCAGGTCTGCGGGCAGCCCGCCATCGCTTTCTTTCCCGGCGGAGCCGGCATCATCCGCCTCATGGTGGTCGATGGGGGCAGTGACGGCCTGCCCTGATTCCACGGTGTGGCCGGTGCTCTGCCCTGGTTCCTGCTGGCTGCCCACGCTCTGCCCTGGTGCGGACTCGCCGGCAGGGGTATCGCCCGGCTCGCCGGGAACCTGGACGAACGAGGGCAGGCTGGCCTGCAGCATGACCTTCTGGAGACGCTCCACCATGGTGCTGGGGTCCTTCACTTCGCCTTCGGCCAGACGGGCGTGGTCCAGCAGGAGCCAGGCCAGCGGCTCCAGAGTCGCTGTACGACCCTGTTCCCGCATGCGACCCAGGTTGCGGATGAGCGGATGCCCCACGTTGATCTCGAGAATACGGAAAGACGGTGGTAGTTCCTGGCGACTCACGCGCAGGATGCGCTCCAGGTTGTGGCCCAGGGAATGCTCGGCGTCAACCAGCACCGAGGGGGAATCGGTGAGCCGCGTGGAGGGCCGGACTTCCTTCACCTCGTCCTTGAAAAGCTCGGTCAGGTATTCGATGAGCGGTTCGGCCTGCTTTCGGGCCTGTTCCTCACCAGGGGCGTCGGACTCGTCATCGGGGATGTCGCCCTTTGCCACGGATTTCAGGGACTTCCCATCGAACTCGGTCAGGTTCATCACCACCCACTCATCCACCGGATCGCTCATGAGAAGGACCTCCAGGCCCTTGCGCCGAAAACGCTCCAGCAGCGGACTCCTGGCGATTCGCTCATTGTCGAGCCCGGTGAGGAACCAGATGTTGTCCTGGCCTTCGGGCATGTCTTCCACCACCTGCTCCAGCGAACGCCAGCCCTTGTCTGCCGTGCTCCGGAACAGCAACAGCCTGGCGATGGCATCCTTCCTGCTGGAGTCTTCGTGAATGCCCTCTTTGATGACGCGCCCGAACTGCTCCCAGATGGCCTCGTAGTCCTGGCGCTGGTCCTTCATGAGTTCGCCAAGACGACGAAGAACGCGCTTTATGACCTGCCTCTTCAACTTGCCGACTATGGGAGTCTTCTGGAGGATCTCACGGGAGACGTTCAGATCCAGGTCGGGCGACTCCACGACCCCGCGAACGAAGCGTAGATAGCGGGGAAGGAGTTCCCTGGCTTCTTCGAGTACCAGCACTCGCCGGCAGTAGAGCTTCACGCCGATTCGGGTGTCGGGGGCGTCCAGGTCGAAGGGCGGGGTCTTGGGGACGAACAGGAGTGAGTGAAACTGCAGAGGCCCGTCGCTGGAGAAATGGATGTGTGTGGCGGGTTCCTGCCAGTCACCGGAGACGTGCTTGTAGAAATCTTTGTATTCGTCTTCTTCTATTTCGGATGGCAGGCGAGCCCAGAGGGCGGTGGAGCGGTTCACCTTTTCGCCGGCCAACCTTACCGGATAGGCCAGGAAATCGGAGTGACGCTTGATGACTTCCTTCAGCTTGTCTTCTTCGAGGAAATCCTTTGCATCTTCGGTGAGATGAAGCACTACGTCGGTGCCACGTTGCTCCTTTTCGCCAGGAGTAAGTTCGAAGCTGTCGCCACCGTCGGCCGACCACCTGACGGGCTCGGAGCCGGGGAGCGCGGACAGACTGTGGACCTCGACGCGATCCGCCACCATGAAAACAGAGTAGAAGCCCACGCCGAACTTCCCGATGAGGCCCTCGGTGTTCCCCTCCTTGGCCGCCTGTACGAACGCCCTGGTGCCTGAGCGGGCGATGGTGCCAAGGTTCTGGATGATCTCTTCGCGGGTCATGCCGATACCGTTGTCGCGAACGGTCAGCGTGTTGGCGTCTTTGTCTGCCAGGATCTCGATCTGGGGCTCCGAGTCGCAGGGGAGCAGATCCTCGCGGTGAAGTGCCTCGTAACGGGCACGGTCCAGGGCATCCGAAGCGTTGGAGATGAGTTCGCGCAAGAACACCTGGGTATCGGAGTAGAAAGAATGTACCACCAGGTCGAGGATCTGGCGGGTTTCGGCCTCGAAGCGATGGGTTTCTGCAGAGTTGGGCTGCGTTGACAAGGGAACCTCCGTTCATTGGCAGGGGCGGGAGGCAGAAGACAGCGCCCTGCTGCCCGCACCATGGTGGGAATCTACCGTGAATGCCGTTGGGGGGAAAGAAAAGGAAACGTTGGACCAAAGGGATTATCCGGAAATCTACAAGATGGGGACCGGCTTGAATCCTGGGCAGGTTGCAGGTCCATCCGCACGCATACCTGGAAGAAGCGCTGCCTGCTGTGGGCCAGAGGAGCTACGCCGGGTTAGATCTTCCGAGGCTGAGCTGTTCCCTTCCGCCCACATGGTCCTCTTTCAGGATACGAGCATGGATGAATTTGCGCACACTATCGTCGGCGTCAACATCGAAGACGAGATGCGATCCTCCTACCTTGACTACTCGATGTCGGTCATCATCGGCAGGGCCCTGCCCGACGTTCGTGATGGCTTGAAGCCGGTCCATCGGCGGATTCTCTACGCCATGTTTCGTGAAGGAATGCTGTCGAACCGGCGCTACTCCAAGTGTGCAGGTGTTGTGGGCGAAGTCCTCAAGAAATACCACCCCCACGGCGACAGCGCCGTGTACGACGCCCTCGTGCGCATGGCCCAGCCCTGGAACATGAGGCACCCGCTGGTGGACGGCCAGGGCAACTTCGGCTCCGTGGACGGCGATGCCCCCGCCGCCTATCGTTATACCGAATGCCGCATGACCCGCCTGGCCGAAGATCTCCTCGCCGACATCGACAAGGAAACAATCCCCTTCATCGCCAACTTCGACGGCTCCACCACCGAGCCCACCGTTCTGCCCACGCGCATTCCCAATCTCCTGCTGAACGGCTCCGAAGGGATCGCCGTGGGCATGGCCACCAAGATCCCTCCCCACAACCTGGGCGAAATCGTAGAGGCATGCAAGGCTCTGTTGCTCAACCCCCACCTGAGCGTGAAAGACCTGATGCTCCACGTTCCAGGACCCGACTTCCCGACTGCCGCGTTCATCTATGGCCGTAAGGGCCTCAACGACGCCTACACCACCGGTCGAGGCCGAATCGTTGTACGGGGCAAGGCCAACTTCGAAGAACTCAAGAACGGGCGAACCGCCATTATCATCGACGAACTTCCATTCCAGGTCAACAAGGCCCGCCTGGTGGAAGAGATCGCCGCCCTTGTGAAGAACAAGCGCATCGACAGCATCGCCGCCCTCCGCGACGAATCCGACCGCCAGGGAATGCGTATCGTAGTAGAACTCAAGCGCGATGCCCTCCCGGAGATCGTCCTCAACCAGCTCTACAAGCACAGCTCCCTTCAGAGCACCTTCGGCGTGCTCATGCTGGCCATCGTCGAAAACCGGCCCCAGGTGCTGAACCTCAAGCAGATGCTCAGCCATTTCCTGTCCCACAGGCGAGTGGTCACCACGCGGCGTATCCAGTTCGAACTTCAGAAGGCGCGCAACAGGGTCCACATCCTGGAAGGCTACCGCGTAGCCCTGGACCACCTTGACCAGGTGATCGCCATAATCAGGGGCAGCCGCACACCGGCCGAAGCCCGCACCGGCCTGATGGAAAACTTCAGCCTGACCCAGATCCAGGCCCAGGCCATCCTGGATCTGCGCCTGCAACGCCTGACAGGGCTCGAGCGCGAAAAGATCGAGGCGGAACACGCCGAGCTACTGCGCAAGATTGCTCACTGGGAAGACATCCTCGCCAATCCCCAGCGGCTGACCCAGCTACTCATCGACGAGCTGGACGAAGTCAAGTCCCGCTACGCCAACCCCCGCCGCACCAGGATCGTCGAAAACATCGGAGAACTCTCAATCGAAGACCTCATCGCCGAAGAAGACCAGATCGTCACAATCTCTCACGCCGGCTATGTCAAGCGCACCCCCAAGACCGAATACGACGTCCAGCGCCGGGGCGGCATGGGGCGAAAGGCCATGCGCACCAGGGCCGAAGACTTCGTGGCCAATATCTTCGTGGCCAACACCCATGACGCCCTCCTGGTCTTCACCAACCGCGGGCGGATGTACAAGCTCCAGGTCTACGACGTTCCCCAGGTCAGCCGCATCGGCCGGGGGCGTCCCATCGTCAACCTGGTTCCCTTCCACCCTGAAGAAAAGGTGGCCGCGGTCCTGAGCGTGCGGGGCATGGAGTCCCTTGGCGATCTCATCTTCTGCAGCCGGCGCGGCCTGGTGAAGCGCACTCCCCTTTCAGCCTACGTGAACATCCGCAGCAACGGGATCATCGCCGCCGACGTGGCCGAGGACGACGAACTACTCACCGTGCGCCTCAGTGATTCCCAGGGGCACATCCTGCTCACTACGCGCGGCGGCTACGCCATCCGTTTTCCCATGGAGCAGGTGCGCACCATGGGTCGCGTGGCCCGCGGCGTGAAAGGAATCCAACTCCGTGAATCCGACGAAGTGGTGGATATGCAGGTGGTGAGCGACCAACTGGGGAAAACCCTGCTCACGGTCACCAGCTACGGCTACGGCAAGCGCACGCACCTGACCGAGTACCGTCACCAGAAACGCAGTGGCAAGGGGCTCATCGACATCAAGACCGGCACACGCAACGGCGACGTGGTGGGAGTCACCCTGGTCCACGAAGAAGACCGCGTCATGCTGGTCACCGATTCGGGCAGGGCCATACAGATCCCGGCAAACGGCATCAGCGTGGTCAAGAGAAACACGCTGGGCGTTCGGTTGATGCGCGTGGACGAAGACGAACGCATTGTCTCCATTGCCCGCGTGGTGGAAGACAACGGCAACGCCGACGGTTCCGACGAGCCGCCGGAGCCACCCACCGAGGGCTCCGAAGCACCCGCCACGGAATCCGCCCCGCCAGTCTTACAAACGGACCAATAGCAGCCCCACCAGGCCCATGACAAACACCTCCCGCATTTTCCTTTTCCTGTTGGCCCCGCTCGTGTTGACCGCTACGGGCTGCGTCCATGCGCCCCCTCCCCCCATGGCGATCTACGCCTCCGGCGACCACGAAACAGCCTTGGCTGCCCAGTCACAGCTTGCCGCCGTCCCAGGTATCGACCAGGCCCTGGAAAACTGCCGTCTTGCCTCCATGGCAATTGCAATGGGCAACGACAGGCTCGCCGAAACCGCGCTGCGCCGGGCCGTGGGCATCATGCAGAGCTTCCAGGCCGAAGGTGAGTGGCGGGCCATGATGGGCGCAGAATCGTCCAAGGAATGGAAGGGCGAGCCCTACGAAAAACTCATGGCCTTTCTCTACCTGGGTATTTTGCTCTACGAAAAGGGTGACTACGGAAACGCCCTGGCCATGTTCAAGTCGGCCGTCCTGGCAGACACCGGCACCGTCGAAGAACGCTACCGTTCCGACTTCATACCGGCCTTCCTCATGCAAGCCATGGCCTATTCTGCGGTACACGAGCCACCAAATGCCCAGCAGGCCATGACCCGGGCCGTGGACTCCCTCTACAGCAGAGCCGTGGTGGACATGCTTTCCACCGCCATCCTGGACATAGTGGTGCCAGGGGGCAGCCCGACCGCCAACCGGGCCGCCAAAGCCGCCCTTCTGTCGGGCCTTCCGGCGGGAGTCTCCGTACACCCCCGAGAACCCATCCTGGCCATCGAGGCCACTCTCTCCCAGGCCACCGACATCCTTCACTTGCAGTTGGACCGGCCCCGCAGGGACCGCCTGCCATCGCTCCGTGGCTTCACAACATCCCAACTGGAGTCCGCGTTCGACGTGATGGAGCCCATCTCCGTCCAGTGGATTGCCCGAGCACGAGAAATCCCCACGAAGGCCCTGGACATCCCGCAGCACGACGTACTCGCCCTGCAAGCCCTCCTGGACGACCCACCGCCTGTGATCCTCCTGGTGGAACAAGGCAGGGGTCCGCACAAGATCTCCGAAGGCCGTTACGACGAAATCCTCCGCATCGTGCCCTCCGGCCCTGATCCGGGCCCACCCAGGGTGTCCCTGGATGCCACCCCCCTGGACGCCATCCAACTGGACAGCATCACCTACCAGGCTACTACCCGCGGCGGCCGGAAGGTGGACGCATTCCTGAAGGGCAAGGCCGTCTTCAAAGACTCCACCATGATCACCGGCTTCACCCTCCTACAATTGGGCGACATAGCCGACATGGCCGACGCTGACGGGGCCGCCACTGCGCTCCGCGTTGCTGGGCTGGCCTCCATGCTGGTAAGTGCAGCCACCAACCCGGCAGCCGACACCCGCGAATGGGCACTCATCCCGGAAGGTATCTGGCTCGTGCCGGTAAGGAGCCCTCCGGGCAAGCACCACCTGCAGATCAACGACCGAACCTATACGCTGGATGTGCCGACCCGGGGCTCATCACTCTGTCTCATCCCCAGGCTGGCTCCCGGCGGAGCTTCCAGCATTCCATCCCATTGAATCCACAACTTGCCGCCGACACGATTCCGGGCGACCCTGTCGAAAAAGGCAGCAACGGACCACCGGCCCGAGGACGAGCCCGAGCACAGGAGATCCAGACATGTCAGTTCAGCCCACTCACCACAGCTATCTCGTGACTCTGCCCCTTGCGGCAGCACTCCTGCTGCCATCCTGCGCTGCCAGGACGGTCCAAACCACCTACGTGGACCCCGACGCCTACGGTGCTGTTGAAGGTACCGGCATCGAGGCTCGCGATGTGCGTACCGTGGCCAGCCAGATGGCTTCGGAACTCATGGCCAGTCCAGCCGTGTCCGGATTCGCCGGCACGGCACGGATTGCGGTCCTGCCCGTGGAAAACCGCTCCAGGTTCCTCATCGACCAGGAGATCTTCACCACTCTCATCACCGACATGCTCATACAGAACGCGGCGGGCAGACTGGCCATCCTCAACCGCGACATCGTGGACCAGATCATGAAGGAAAGGGAAATGAAACGCTCCGGGCAGGTGGATGCCGGCCAACTCCAGGCCCTGGCGGGAGCCGACTTTTTCCTGGAAGGCGAAGTCAGGAGCCTGTCCGCCTCCAGCGCGGCGGCACAGAGTGACTACGTGGTGATCCGCTTCCAACTCACAAATGCCGAAACCGGCATCGTCGTCTGGTCCAACAGCTACCAGATGAAGAAGGAGGGTTCATGGGGAGTAATGTACCAATGAAGCACCTGCTGATCTTCCTGCTGCTCTTTTCCACTGCCTGCGCCTGGTATGGTCCCGCACCAGCCGCCACCGTGGGCGGAATCCAGCCCTATGGCAACGTACTGGCCATGGACCGGGCCGTCTGGAGGTTGGTGGCCGCTGGTAGTCTCCGCGAAACCCGCTCCACCGACAATCGCCTCGGGGTGGAGTTGGAGCTTCACAACCTGTCCACCATGGATCTATCGGTGCAGGTCCGCACGGTCTTCCGCGACAAAGACGGTATGCCAACCAATGAACAGGCGAACTGGCAGATGTTGGTCTTGCCCCGCGGCGATTCCCTGCTCTATGAATCCCGCAGCTTGACCGAAGGCGCCCAGGCCTACACCATCCAGATCCGATCCCCCTGAACCTGGACCACCACGGCAGGGAGCAGGTCTACCCAAGACCAACCCTGCTCAGTCATCAGAGTGCTGGTCCCGAATACTCTGCCAGGCGACCAGGCGATTCCTGCCCTGATCCTTGGCGGCATAGAGGGCCTGGTCGGCCCTGGCGATGAGTTCTTCGGAAGAAGCGGCATCTTCTGGAAACTGTGCCAGCCCAAGGCTGATGGTGACTCCACCCAGGTCCCTTCCGTCAAGGCCCGAGAAGGACCTGGCCTGGAGCTTCTGCCTGAGCTTCTCGCCAACCGCCCGCGCCTGGTCCAAGGATGTGTCCAGGAGAATCACCGCGAACTCTTCCCCACCGTAGCGGGCCAGGATGTCGGTGGACCTCAAGCTCTTCTTCAACGTGGCCGCGGTTTCCTCGAGCACCAAGTCCCCGGCCTGGTGCCCGAAAGTATCGTTGAAACGCTTGAAGTGATCGATGTCAACCATGAACAGGCACCAGGAGCCTCCGCTTCGCAGGCTCCTCCTGGCTTCGAACTCCACCAGCTCGTCGAAGTAACGCCTGTTGAACACGCCCGTGGTCTGGTCCACGCGGGAGATGCGCTCCAACTGGGAGTTGGCAGTCCGCAGCTTCTGGTTGGTACTCTCAAGAAGGGCGTTGCTCTGCTCCAACTGCCGGGTACGTTGTGTCACCATCTGTTCGAGTTCAGCGGTGAATGCCTCAAGCTCGGTGGTCATCTCGTTGAAGGCGCTTGCCAGCTTGCCTATCTCGTCACCAGAAAAGCGTGGGGCCCTGGCCTTCAGCTCCCCGCCCCGAACACGCTCCACGACTCTCGACAACGCTTCCAGTGGGCGAACGACGGTTCCCGACATGCCCACGTACACCGCTCCCACCAACGAAAAGAGCAGAGCCAGGAATATGGCCACCAACTCCATGCTGGCCTTCCGGACCAGGGCCCTGGTGGGTTCGAAATCAAAGACCGCCACCAGTGTACCTTCGCGCAAACCCGACACGGCAGGCATGGAAGCGTTCAACACGAGATTGCCGGAGCTGTCCAGCACCTGCTCCCATATGGGCTCGGATGAAGCCAGTGCTCGCTTGACGAAATCCTGCGGGGGTATCCGGATGCCCATCCACCCATTGCCCCCACGACCGGAGGAGCTGGTGGGGATGATGCCCTTGGTGTCGTAGGGCACCAGGGCCAGAATGGGCAGGTCGGATGCCTTGGCCACCTCGGCCAAGCTGTTGTCCAGAGACACCCAATCGTCCGTGGCCATATACATGGCGCTCAGGACACCCAGTGGTTCCAGGAGAGACGCCGCCTGACCACGCTTGGACATGTAGGCCGTTCCGGACCACTTGTAGTAGCCCCAGATTCCGGAAGCGCCCATGATGAGAAAGGTCGGGATCACCACCCACAAGGCCACCTTGGCCTTCAACCCCATGGAGTAGCGAGCGTCACGGGCCAGGCCGCCAGCCACCGATATGGCTTTCGCTCCGGAGGCCCGGATCCCGCCATGGCCAGCCTCCTTCACGGTCGCCTCCCGGCGCGGGTCGGGCGGGAGCCGGAGCTGGGCTTGCGGTTGTCATGCACCAGCCGGTACGTGGCCCTCACCTGGTCGAAGGTCGAATCATCCACGGGAACCCAGCCGGTGAGCGTGCCGGAGAGCCGGTAGATGAGTTCGCCCGCGGAGCTTTGGGTATTGCATGCCAGGAGGGCATTGCCGATGATGGCAGCCCCGCTTGGAGGGATGTTGCCCAACGCGCACACCACGTCGTATGGGATGCGCCCGGTATTTCCGAGGACACGGATGCGTACCATCTTGCCTTTGGGGAAAACACCCGTACCACAGTCGTTCTGGAGCATTTCAGAGTAGGTGGCAGCCACGTCGGAGATGCCCATGCCCAGGTCTGACAAGGCTCCCTCGTGGGAACCCGCAAAGCGGATCTTCGAAAAATCCGTGCGGGGATCCATACCCATCTCCATCAGTGCCGCGTAGGGAAACAGGAAACCGGAGGTGGAGTTTTCGTCCACGAAGGAGATGCGCCGCCCCCGCAGGTCACCCAGATGCACGATGTCGCTTTCGTAGGGAACCACCAGCAAAGATGAGTAGGACGTGGCCCCCTTGACGATCTTCTGCACCAGGATCTTGAGGTCCGGTACCCGCTCCAGGGCCAGAACGTAGGAAAGCGGGGCGAGATTGACCATGTCCACTTCACCGTTCACCACAGCATCGATGATCTCCTGGTAGCTGTCCAGAAGCACCAGTCGAAATGGAAAACCAAGGGTTTCCTGGAGATATGCCGTGATGAGCGAAAGAATCCCGGGTTCGAGCCCACTGGTGGTCGGTGAAGCCCCGAAGCGGATCTCGGTGGCTCCTGGTGGGACGTCGGAGGGGCCGAGATGAAGCTTGGAAATATCGGGGATGGCGGGAGGCACATCCCAGCCGTGGGGAAACCGACCAGCATCCAGGGTGTCGGCACAGGAGAGAAGCAAACACGTGGAGAGCATCAACAGGAGAGCCATGACGGGCAGGGGCAGTCCTGGGGGGCGATGCTGCTTCTTCGGGGTATATCCGGACTCGGGGTGAATGTGGGATGAGGCCTGGCCGAAGAAACACGCCATCACTGTACGGTTTCGGTAATCGGGGCAAAGGGTCGACAATGGCCTACCCGCGATCCAGGAACTTGCAGCGCACGATGTACCCACCATAAACGTAGCGACTCTCCAGCACCAGGGCACTTGCTTCTCTACCGCCCGCGATTACTTTCAAAAGCTCACCTTCGACCACCGCGGAACGCGTGATGAACTGCAATCCGCCTTCGGACAGATTCATGGTCTGGGTGTCGAGCAAAGACTCCTGGCCATGGGCCCCTACGACAACAACAGGGAAGTGAGTATTGCTGCGGGGGTGCTTCCTTCTCTCCATTCCATTTTCACGGTCCACCATCCCGGGGGTCCTCCTTCAGATCCCGTTGTCCGGTCCCAGCAGCGTCCAGAAATGCACGCTCCACGGTTCCACGAGTCTGGCCACCACCAGGCGGCCCAGTTGGTCGGTTTGCAGCTCCACCACGTCCACCGGGGCGTAGTCCGTGGTGTATCGATCCACCACCCGTAGCTCGGCCGTCCAAACCTGGCCCGGCGACAAGCCCTCGATGGCTGCCGAGTACTCCTTGTCGGGTACATCGGAGGTGTTTCCCACCCAGTAGGAGACCAACAGGTTGATCCGTTCACCATCGTCGGATCTGCCGGCGAGGAAGGTCACCATGTCCTTGTCGACAGGCTCCGTGAGCAGGCGATTGGGAGTATTCTCCTCCATCTCGCGAAACATGAACCACGT
The DNA here is from genome assembly GCA_024276675.1 of Myxococcota bacterium. Lineage (GTDB taxonomy): Bacteria > Myxococcota_A > UBA796 > UBA796 > JAFGLY01 > JAJRWT01. Next base: position 12,567 of record JAJRWT010000026.1, read on the forward strand.
ATAGTAGGCCGGCAAGGGGGTTCCGTCGGCGGCGATGTAGTAGGTGTCGTCACATTGCTGGTCGACCTCGGTGGGATCTCCCGCTCTGATGGACCTCTGGCTGGCCCTGAAGACGAAAGCCCTGTCCACCAGCCCCTGCCAGACGGTCTTGGTCTGGACATTGTGGGCGGCGAAGTAGGCGCTGGACAGCATCTTGTCTTCAGAGGAGATCACCCTGGTATTCCATTCGGTGTTCCAGATGGGAACTCCGGAAAAACCACCCTTGTCCAGGTGCTCCCTCACCAGCTTCGCTGCCTGTACCTGCTCCAGGTAGTCGCCGTACAAGTGAAAGCTGAATATATCCAGCTTCAGATCCCTTTCCTGGACGAATGACAGGAAGGAGTCCATGAGCCAGAGATCGTTGGTGTAGTCCATGGCCGAACCAGAGGAAAGATTCATGGGATTCGAGTAGCCCAGCAGCTTCACATCGTGGCCGGTTTCCTGGTTGTAGCCCTCGATGGCCCTGGAGAGGAGTTCGTAGACCTGCCAACAGCTCTGGTAGTCCTTCCTGTCGTACAGGTTGGACTTGAAGGGCTCGTTGAGAAACTCCACGTACTCCACGTTCCAGTGGTGGCCGTTGGCCCAGCCGTCGTTGAAGTGCCTGAGCACATATTGCACCACTTGTGCCCATTTTTCAGGATCGGCCGGTGCCGATCCCTGTTGAAAGCAATGCTGGAAGCGATGATCGGTGCTGCCGATATCGTAGGTGGCCTCCCAGAGAGGAATGGCTCCCGACAGACGGATGGACTCCATGGCCAGGTCGATATCGGTGAATCTATATGCGGCGGGATCGTCCGGGTCCTTGCGGGAATCCGGAAACACCCCCGAAAGCGAGTAGTCGGACCCATCTCCCACCGGCAGACGAACCATGGGAATACCAGCGGTGCGATACTGCTTCATCAGGTCCACATAGCCCTTGTTCATGGACAGAGGCGAGCCGTGAACGCTGTTCAGAGCCTTGATGAAGCCCTCTGGCCTGTCAGCGTGTATGTTGGTGAAAAGGAACCTGTTCAAGAAAAACCCGGATTCGATGGAGTCGCGAAAGCGGCCATCCAGGACCGGGCTCCCTGAATCGCCGGAAACGCCGCTTTCCTTAGAGACCACTCCGCTCTCCTGCAGCGATTGCCAAGAACATGAAGCACAAACCGCCGCTTGAAGGGCACACACGGCCAGTACCCAGCGGGCCCGGGCAGAAGGCCATGCAGAACTCTTTCCGGCCAGGAGCTTTAGGGGAACCCATGGCTGCTGTGTCGGCGTTTCAGGTGCTTGCACGGCCATGCCTGAATGAAGAGATGGAACATTCCGACGGAGGTTGCACCACATGGAAAAGAATTTCCGGGACATATCGGCAGAAAAAGCAGCTCGACGATGGATGGATGTTTGAGCACAAAACTGAAAAGCCATCTGGAGATACCGAGTCCGGGCTCCTAGTTCTTCATCTTCTGTTTGCCCGGAAAATCCACAACAAGCAAGCATACTCTTTTCTAGCCGGAACTACACGAACCTGCGGATCGGGCACATCGCGGACAAGACGTTGCCGTTTGGCATGGTGATGGCAATACCTGAGTTCCCGGACAGAGATATCCTGCCCGGCAGGGGACTGCATTCGGGACTCCAGGAGGTTAACAAGTTTCCGTCCGGAAATGGCGGACCGAGCGAGCCGCTTCGAGCCAGGTGCGTCCAAGCCACCCGCCGGAATAGCAGCGCTATTTCAAGTGGTTGCGCGGACGTGCCTGGCCGGTGATGGAACAAAGGGGGCCGCTCCGGCGATGGGGGCTGCTCACGGACAGGAACCAACAAGGCCAGACAACCAGTGGAGGCGACCAGTGATGGCTCTCCTGGGCCCTCCCGACGTGGGAGCGATGGAACGACAAGGCAAAGTGGCCGGCCTCATTCGCGCCCTGCGCTACAAGAAGGACCATCGGATCCGCACCAGGGCCGCCGGGGCCCTGGGGAACCACGCGACTACCAGGGTGATAAGGGCCCTGGGAAAAGCCCTCTCGGATCCCTGCGCCAGTGTTCGCTCCACCGTGGCCATGGTGCTTGGAGACATCGCCGATCCCCAGGCACTGCCCTTCCTGCAGACCACCTGCACGGATCCCCATCACGAAGTCCGAACCTGTACAGCCGCGGCTCTCGGAACAATCGGCGACAAGCGCGCCTGTGCAGCGATCTCGTCCATGCTGGGCGACGAACACCCGGTGGTCAGGCTGGCGGCAGTGAAGGCCCTGGGGCAGCTTCGCGATCCCACGACTCTCCGCTTCCTGCTGCCCCACCTGGAAGACGAAGACCCCGAGATGCGCTGGCACTGCGCCGCTGCGCTGGGATCCCTGGGAGATCTGCAAGCGGTACCAGCCCTTGTGACGCTCCTTGAAGACCCCGACACCAATGTAAGGGTACACGCCACGCGATCACTGGGAACCATCGCCAGCCCCGTATGTATTCCAGGCCTCGCAGAAACCATCAAGGATCCGAACTTCCTCGTGCGAAGAGAAGCAGCGGAAGCACTGGGTTCCATGCCCGCGCAAGGCGCCGTGAAACCCATCATCACGGCGCTGGCCGATATTTCGCCGGTTGTCTCGGAAGCGGCCTTGAAGGCCATGAGCAGAATCTCTCGACGCAACCCCAGGGAACAACTCCAACCGCTCCTCGAAACCCAGGGCGACCCTGCGGCGCTATTGGCGTGCAAAGACCCGCGCATCGATCACATCCGACCGGCACTCCTGGGCCTGGTGGAAGAACTTGGCAAGGAGCGCAACGGCTCGAGACATTCCAACATGAAGCGCTGCCCCAATTGTGGAAATCAATGGGACCACTGCGAGTGCTGGACATGATGGCCGCCCCCGGCAGGCATACCAGCGAAACGGGATGGGGATTTGAAGAGTAATGTCAGGGAACTGCTTTTTGTTCCCAGATACTCAAGGCCAGAGCCAGTAGACCACGATCAGATGCCGAAAAATCAAGAAACCGGCCACCGGCGAGGGCTGGTTCATCGCTTTTCAAGGGCTCTCGCACGTTGGTCACACGAAGCCAACTGTGCAGCACGACTTTCCCAGGCACCAGGATCCGCCCCACAAGCAATGTTCCACTCCCGATGGGGCTCGAATCGCCAGGGACGTAGAATGCCACGCCGTCGGCAGAGATGTCCCTTACCAGGAAAAAGACATGACGGGGCTCGTTCCATGCTCCCCTCATGTGCAGCTTGAAGCCGGTCTCGCCTTCCACCAGGTAACGATGGGATTTTCGCTGATCGTTGCATTCCAGGTACAGGGGCAGGTGGAGTTTCCAGTTGGAAGAAGCTTCTGCCGCTGCCACCCTGGTGCGGAAGAAACAGCTCACTCCGTGGTCCAGGTAGCTCACTCGAACCCTGGTTCCGGCCAGGAGCCCCACCACGCGCCCCCTGTAGGCGGCATGGGGGCGGAACTCGAGCTTCTCATCGTCTCCCAGGCCAAGGATTGTACCCTGGAGGTTTTCGTCTTCCGTGCTCAAGGTGACATCGGGTGCGTTGGAGACCAACTGGGCAAGGAAAGACTCGAGGCCACGGGAAGCGCCAAGCCTTTGAATGACGACAGGATGACGATTGCCCATGGAACTTCCACCTCTGCCAGGACTTCTCGCTGGTTCATATATTTCAACTGGCGGACAACGGAACCATCCAGGAGATGCGCAGCAGGCACGCCACCGGATTACTCTGTGGGACGGCATCCACGTCCATAAACCGAGCAGGAGAACAAGATGGCCATCGGACACCCCAAGGGGCTCTTCACACTCTTCTTCACCGAGATGTGGGAACGCCTGGCGTTCTATACCATGTTGGGCATCCTGCTGCTCTACACCACGGACATGGAACGTGGCGGGTTGGGGCTCCCGTCGGCCCAGGGAAACGAGATCTACGGGCTCTACCTGGCCTTCGTCTACTTCACACCCTTCATCGGCGGCATGATCGCCGACCGCTACCTGGGCTACCGCAAGGCCGTGGTCCTGGGCGGTATGTTGATGGCAGCCGGGCTCTTCCTCATGAGCGTTCCAGGTTTCACTCCTTTTATCTCGGGCCTGGGGCTGCTCATCCTGGGCAATGGATTTTTCAAGCCCAATATCTCGGTCATGGTGGGGAATCTCTACAAGCCAGGCGATCCCAAACGTGATGCCGGATTCAATATCTTCTACATGGGCATCAACATCGGAGCCCTCATCGCCAACCTGCTGGCTGCGTCGGTGAGAAACCAGGTGGGCTGGCTCTGGACATTCCGCGTGGCTGGATTCGGGATCTGCGTGGGGATGATAATACTTCTGTCCAACTGGGCTGTCCTTGCCAGGGCGGATCGCAGGCCTGAACGCAACCCGGAAGATACCAGCCTGGGATTCATCGCCCTGCGAATCCTGCTGCCTGCATTCGGAGTGGGAATCCTCGGCTATCTCCTTGCCGCCGCCTACCTGCCAGAGAACTTCGGTCTTCGTCCTGCCGTCTGTGGCTTCATGGCAGGGATGATCCCCGTGATTGTGTTCTTTGTTCGCCTGGGCCTCAGCGCACCGCCCGGGGAGCGGGCAGGGCTCCTGGCCCTGCTGCCCATCTACGTGGCAGGCGGTACCTTTTTCATGATCCTTCACCTCAACGGAAGCGCCATGACCCAGTGGGCCAGGGACCACACGGACCGCAGCGGAGCCTCCCTTCCTGCTGCTCTCCAACAAGAGGCTTTACCCAGGTACTACCTGAACGCTGGCGAAGACGTACCCCTGCCCGCTCCGGCCTCGTTGCTGGTGGTGGAGTCCACCCCCACGGCTCGCATGTACGGGCAACAACGCATGGACGCCAGGTCCGTATCGGCCATCTCCAGGCTTCCGGACATCCAGGTCCTGGATACCGGACCCGATTCACCCCGGCAGTTTCAGCAACGGAGCTGCGCCGTCTTCCATGACAAGCAGGTCAAGATCGTCGAATCAACCGGCGCCCACGGTTCGCCACAGGTCACCATAGAAATCCCCGACGGTGCCACGCCCATACGGAACGTGGCCTTCGTTCGCAACGTGGGTGGGCAAGATATCGCCACCTACGTCGTGGACAAGGAAACCTACCACCAGATCTACGACGGTTACCGGGAACGCTTCGGCCATGACCCCCAACTGCTCCCCCCGGGGCAGTTCCTGCCAGTGGTAAACCCCGAAATCTACCAGAGCTTCAACCCACTGTTCGTAATCGTCTTTACCCCGTTGGTGGTAGGATTCTTTCAGTTCATGCTGCGGAAGGGGCGCGAATATTCCACGGCTCGCAAGATCTTCCTGGGACTCGTCCTCACCACCATCGCCCTCCTCCTCATGTCCCTGGCTGGTCTGCTGTCAGACGACGGAGCCCGCAAGGTTTCATGGTTGTGGCTGGCGGGCTTCTACGGCATTGTGACCATTGGAGAACTCTGTCTGTCTCCCATGGGCCTCTCGCTGGTTACCAAGCTCTCCCCCAAACGCTTGTTGGGTCTCACCATGGGTGGATGGTTCATGGCAACGGCCTTCGGCAACAACCTATCTGGATTCTTTGGCGGGATTCAAAACAGCATGTCCCCCATGTACTTCTTCCTGCTCCTGGCCGGACTGGCAGGGCTTTCCGCCTTGTTCATCCTCGCCCTGCTCCCCCGCCTTGACGCCGTCATCAAGGAGTACGGAGCCTGATGGAGTTACCATCGCCATGGAACGACGGCTCGCCCATCGCGACTGTACTCGCACAAGGATTCCAACAACAGGCTGCTCGTCACGGCACGCACGCGCCGGCTCGAAACACGACAATGCCATAGGAGGCATCATGAACAAACCCACAACTGCCATCTTCCTGTTGCTACTGGGCTCTTGCTTTTCCTCTCCTCCACCGGTGGAACAACCCGCACCGCCTCCCGTGGTCGAGCTACCCATGGCAGACCAACATGCCAGGATTCAGGCCCAGGCTCCAACCGCAACCACCTCCTCCGCGGCGCCCCACAAGGTAATCCTGGACGGAGTGGAGACACCGGCAGACTGGGACGATGGCGACACCTTCTCAGTGACCGGCGATGACGGGGAGCGTACCAGGATGCGGCTTTTCGGCTACAACACCCTGGAGAGCTACGGGCCCGTCCATCGCTGGGGAACCTGGACACCACGGGAACTCTACGCCCTGGCCAAACAGGCGGGAGAGGTTGCAGGCAGCGAGGAATGGTCATGCAGCCTGAGGACCGGCGAAGGCGGCTACGGTCGCAAAATCGTCGACTGCCCCGACCTTCGGCATCAACTCCTGGCTCTCGGTCTGGCCCATGTCTTTGCCATCGACAACGAACCCGACTCCGCCGACCTGGAAACCCAGCAAAAAGCCATCGCCGACGGTGCCGGCATGTGGAGCAAGGGCGCGCCAGCCCAGTTGATCACCTCACTCCACTCCCTGGACGAAAAGCCCGATCAATCCCAGACCTACAACCGTGTGGCATCCACGACCACGGGAAAGGCCCAGGAACAACCCCACAGCGAAACCTACACTGCCTGCCAGGAAGTCTGCGTGGGGAAGGCGCCTCCCGACGGCGACGGATCGTGCATGGTCTACGTGCCTTTCAAACAGCGCTATGGTGAGTCCAGGGCAGATTGCCTCGTCATGGAATAGCACAGTCGGGCATGAAGGCCCCCGGTGTGGCAGAACACGGGCGTCTCTCGTCTACCTCTCGCAGCAGTTTCAAACCGATTAATATAATTGGTACCTTGCCATGACCTGCGGCAGTTTCCCAGGTTAGTATCTTCGCTTACAGTCCGATGTTCAACATCCGTTGTCCACGACATCGGTAGCCCACCTATTCGTCGAAACCACGTACTAGGCTCACCAGCCGGGACGCCAGGGAGAACAGTCCAAAATGCAGCTAATCTGTATCTCTCGTGGGGTGTACGGGCGCGGCAAGGAAGTCGCGGAAAAGATCGCCAGCAAGCTTGGCTACATTTGCATCAGCAGGGAAGAGGTCATCGAGCAGGCCACCGAGTATGGCATTCCGGTGGGCAAGCTCGAAATCGCGGTCCTGAAAAACCGCCCTTTCTCGGCACCTCTGGCCATCCAGATGGAGTTGTTCAAGGCCTTCGTCAGCGCCCGTCTCTGCACTCTCACCCTGTCCAACGAAGGCGTGGTATACCACGGTAGAGCGGGCCACCTGGTCTTGCCAGGGCTCACCCAGGTGCTGCGGGTCCGTGTCATTGCAGACAGGGAATTCAGGCTCAACAAGGCCATGGAGCGCATGAACCTGAACCGTGAGCAGGCCCGCTCCTACGTGGAACAGGTAGACGAAGACATCCGCCGTTGGGTCCGCACCTTCTACAACGAAGACTGGGAAGACATCTCCCTCTACCACCTCACCATCAACGCCGCCCACATCTCCGTGGAAAACGCGGCAACGGGTCTGCTGGACTTCCCATCACTGCCCGAATTCCAGACCACCCCCGCGTTCAGGAAGGCCTTGCTGGACAGGCTGCTTGCGTCCCGCTGCAGGCTGGCCATCGGCATGGACAGGCGCACGGAGCACATGAAGGTGGGAGTTCAAGCAGAACGTGGCCATGTCTCCATCACCTATCTTCCCCGCGACTCAAACACCTACACCAGCATCCCCCAGGTCATAGAGCACATCGAAGGCGTCAACTCCGTCGTCTGCACCGTGGCATCCAGCAACATCATGTTCCTGGCCGAGCGCTTCGACCCTACCCTCGAGGTCTTCGATCACCTGGTGGAGATCTCCGAAAAATGGAATGCGGCAATCGAGCTGGTACGAGTCGATCCCAACGCTGCAAGCGCCAGCATTTCCACGACCATGCCAAACCCGGCCACTCCCCACGATTCCCGCGAAAAGGGTGGAATACTCGACGACGACGACGACGACCCCCCACTTCCCTGCGGTGATGACGACTGTGGCCTGGCCATTACCCGCCACAAGCTCATCCAGGTGGGTCGTGCCGGCGGTACGCGGAACATAACCAGCGATCCCGAGAGCATCACCGCAGCCCTGACCCCCAGGGAAAACTACAGCCTGGTGGTGGTGGGAGAAGTCTTCGGCAACAAGGGCGCAGCCAAGCAGCGCCTCAAGCGCGACCTCGTAAGCCTTCTGTCGGATCGGTTTGCAGGGCCGGTGATTGGAACGGAAGACCTGAAGGCCCGCTACCTGTTCGGACCCAGGCAGGTACTCAACCTGCTGGCCTTCGCTGTCCTGTCCGTGATGCTGTACTCGCTGGTGTTTCACTTCCAGGAACCCATCCTCCAGTTCATCTCTACCGGACAACGTGAAGAGGGTGCCATCCCAAGGGTACTGGCCGCACTGGCGGTGGCCGTGTCTGTTCCCTTCGTTGCCGTGCTGGTGGGCGGTTTCTACAGCAACCTGCTCAAACTCGTGAAGCTGGAATGACCCGTTCCATCTGCCACCATCTTGCTGACAACGCTCGCTTCACGAACCAGGCCCAAACAGAAAGTTGATGAACGATGCCGGGAGCACTTGGAGAACTCTTCATCCACCTGGACCTCGCGACGGGGATCCAGGTTGCAATCATCGGCTTGATCGGCGGTACTCTCAGTGGATTCATCGGATCCGGCGGCGCGTTCTTCATGACGCCGGGAATGATGAACCTGGGAGTGGCCGGACCCGTGGCGGTAGCCAGCAACATAACCCACAAGTTCGGCAAGGCCATGGTGGGCTCCAGAAAACACGGAGAGATGGGCAACGTCGACAAGAAACTCTCCATCTTCATGCTTGCCACCGCGTTCGTCGGCATCAGGATCGCCGTCTGGGTCATGAAAATGCTCTTCCAGGGCGAAGGTGGGGGCCATGGGTCCGCCAAAGGAGCAGGGGCCAACCTCTACATCAGCGTAATATTTGCGGTAGTGCTGCTGTTCGTCTCCATTTCCATGCTGCGCGACATCATCAAGTCCCGCTCCGCCGAAGTATCCGGCCCATCAACCCGAATCGTCGATTTTCTCTCCCGCCTGAACCTGCACCCGCTCATCTACTTCCCGGTGGCCGATGTCAGGGTCTCTCTCTGGGTGATCCTGCTGGCAGGCCTGGCCACGGGATACCTGGCGGGCACCATCGGCGTGGGCGGCTTCATCGGTGTTCCCGCAATGATCTACCTGTTCGGTGTACCATCGGCGGTGGCAGCCGGCAGTGAATTGTACCTGGCCATGTACATGGGGGCCTTCGGAGCCTTGAACTATGCCTATGAAGGCATGGTGGACATCCGCCTCACCCTTCTTCTCTACTCCTGCTCGCTCCTGGGTGTCCATATCGGCGCCTACGGAACAAAGGTGGTCAAGGAAGTGATCATCCGCCTGGTGACCTCCCTGATCATTCTTCTCTGTGTTTTCAGCAGGATAGTGGCGATACCGGTCTACCTGCAAGAGTTGCACCTCACATCCATGGATCCGTCATGGAACCCGATTCTCAACGACGCCAGCAAGTTTCTCCTCTTCGGCAGCGGTATAGTCGGCTGCCTGCTAATCTTCTTCTTCGTCTTCAAGGCATACCTGCAGAAAAGGCGCATCGAAGCCAGTCTTACAGTAGGTTCCATTGCTAGTGGTGGCTGAAGACTCAGGGATGAAACCCAAGGGAAGCTCCACATGAATCTGTTGAGCCCCTTCCGAAAGACAGTTCCGGGCAGATCCAGGAGAGTGTCCCTTCGACTGTACTGTCTCCGCTTCAAAAAAATGGTGGCGTCGGCGCGTTCGCTCTATGACCTGGCCGAAGACGGCCACGAAAAGATGTCCGGTGACTACATCCTGGACCGGCACTACGTCGAAACTCTGCTGGACGGCATTCTCGAACATACCGGCAGAATGGTGTTCGATGCTTGTTTCCTGGCTCCTTCGGGGGGGGGGCGGCTCTACTCCGCCTGGGACGATCACCGTGCCAGGGCGCTCCGCCTCATGGAAACACCGGTAGAGTCCTCTCCTGCCCCGTCCAACAGCCACGTAGAATGTGCCACCGAACCCGAGTACCTGTTGCTCGCCAGCGTCCTTGACTGGATCGGCAGCGCTTCCGAGCCATCTACCAACAGCCTGCTGGATTTCGTGCTGCAACTGTTTGAACACGTGGCGATCCATGTGCCAGACCTGACCACGATACCCTCCGGTTCCCCCCGCATCACGAGGGCAACAAACACGTGGCACAACGTGATCCATGTGGTGGCCACCGACGTGGAACAATCCGGCTCCGGCAGCAGCTCCGCCGATGCAGACATGGCAAAAACTCCGAACAGGCTTCTACGTCTGCTCACCGGGAACACCGGCGCATCCAGGGCGAACCGCACGGGTCAGGCAGCCACGCGAACATGGCTGGCAGCCGGACACGAACGCCGTCTGAGTATCTGGTCTCTGGACGGAAGGCCTCGATTTCGTCTCGAAGTCTCCTTCGGGCAGGCCGCCAGGCTGGATCTCATGTTCCTCCACGTGTGGGGCCACCCGAGATCCGCCGAACGAGCTACGGGCAAGTGGAGACACGGCCCATTGCCGGAGGGGCAAGTGGCTGTGATAGAGGGCGAAACGAGTTCAATCATATGGTTCGAGAACGACGGCTTTCCAAGCAACAACCCGGAACAGTTCGAAAATCTCCTGACCAGCCTTGGTACAATGCTCTTCCAGCATGGCGACGCAAGCAAGAGTTGATGGCCCTGCCGCCAAAGCCAGTCCAGCCATTTCTTTTCCAGAGGATCGCTCCATGAACCCCAAAGACCTGCGAATCATGATCATCGATGATGAACGAATAGTGGGCAAGAGACTCAAACCCGCCATCGAAAAGACCGGCAGCACCGTCGAAATCTTCACCGATGGCGAAACAGCCCTGAACCGCTTCCAGGAACAACCCTTCGACATAGTCGTCACCGACATCCGCATGGACGAAATGGACGGCATCGAGGTGCTGGAGCGAGTGCTCGCTCTGTCTCCACGTACAAAGGTGATCATCATCACCGGCTACGCCACCGTCGAAGTCGCCCGGGAAGCCCTTTCAAAGGGAGCGTTCGACTTTATCGCAAAGCCCTTCAAACCCGGGGATCTGCGGGTGATCATCAACCGTGCGGGCAGGGAGCTTGAATCTTGATGTTTCTGGGTTTCCATCCGACAAAGGCGGACCGACCGGAATCGAAGCACTCCCCAGGTAGCAGCACCCGCGCAACCCACCGGAACGGCAGGCCTGCTTCCAATGGGAACGGGGGTATGCCTTCCTGGGGAACGGGCAGCTTCTGCAACGGAGGCACCTTCCGCGTGGGAACTCGAGCCTAGAGAGGAGCGACCATGTCGTCGAGGAGGCGCCAGGCACTGCACAGCAACTATCGATTCCGTCTCAAGTACGAAACACTTCGAACGTTGCTCAACAGGAACAACCAGGCACTCCAACTCTTGAGCGACCTCGAAGCCGACCTGAGGCACCTGCGCCACTCCAGCGAACAGGTACGGGAACAGGTCTATCGCATCCTCGAAGAATGCCTGATGATGGCCCAGGAATGCAACCTGCTCACAGGCAATCGCCACAAGCAGCTCTACGACGTAATCTTCGATATCACAGCATCCACAGACCAACTCTTTTCCACGAAGGAGCACAAGGTCGAGCATCCCCTGGTGCTGTCCCTCGACCACGAAGCCGCACTGGACCCCGCGCTCACAGGTGGCAAGGCAAGCGGAGTAGCTTCTCTGACCAGGATGCTCGGAAACCGCGTGCCTCCCGGCTTCGTCGTGACCACCGAGGCATACAGGCTTCTGCTTCGCGAAAACCAGCTCGAAGCCAGGATCCGCCTCATGCTGAACGACATAGAAGCCACGGCGGACAACGAACGTTTTTCGACCCTCACCCGACTGGTGCGCCACTGGCTCGGTAAGGCCAGAATCCCCCGGGAAATCGCCGAGTCCATACGGCAACACGTACAGACTGCACGGTACAGCGTCGAGTCCGGCTGGGCGGTCAGGTCATCCGCCGTACAGGAAGACGGCCCATTTTCCTTCGCAGGCCTCTTCGAAAGCCAGCTATTTGTGCCCCCAGAGGACCTGTTCGAAGCGTACTTGAAGGTGTTGGCCAGCCGCTTTCTGGACAGGGCGGTGCTCTACCGCATCCACAGGGGAATTCGCGAGGTGGACACACCCATGGCAGTGCTGTTCATGCCAATGGTGGAGCCCGTGGCATCGGGCGTGCTCTACACCATGGAACCAGCCGACCCATCTTCCGACACCATGATCATCAACACCGTCCGGGGCACCGGGGACCGGGTTGTGCACGGAAAGGCAAGCACAGACACCATAACCCTTTCACGTGAACAATCCCCCAGGCTCATGGGCTTCGAGCCGGCATCCCCCCAGGAAACAGCACAAGACCACCCGGACTATATCTCTCGGGAAGTCCTGCTCCAACTCGGGGCCACGGCATGGCAGCTCAGGGAAAAGGCAGGCCATGACCTGGATATCGAGTGGGCAATAGGCAAGGACGGCGAGATCCGTTTCCTTCAAGCCAGGAGAATGGACCCGAGGCCTTCGGTTGAACGCAGGAGGGCCAGGCACAGCAAGGATCTTCCCGCCATCGAAGGCGGCATTACGATTTCTCCCGGTCGTGCCGAGGGTCGCCTCTACAACATGGGCCCCCGGGACAGGCCCGAGGCCGTACCCAGGGGCGCCGTGCTGCTGGTACGGCAACCCCATCCCGAGCTGAGTCCAGCGCTCACCAGGATCGCAGCTCTTCTGGCCACCCAGGGCAACCCCGTAGCCCACATGGCCACGCTGGCAAGGGAATATGCAGTTCCAAGCATCTTCCAGTTGGGTGCTTCCGCAAGCCGCCTCAAACCCGGTCAGATACTCAGCGTGGACGCCACCAGCCGCCGTATCTACATGGGCTCCCGCTGGCCCGGCATGAAGGAACGAACACTGGCACGAATCAGTGAAAGCGGGCGCGTCCCCCGCTCGGGTCCTCTCCATGATCTGATCCTGGCCCTGAACCTGACCGATCCCGATTCACCCGGCTTCAAAGCAAAAAAATGCCTCTCCGTCCATGACACGCTTCGTTTCATGCACGAAATGTCAGTACAAGCAATGTTCGCTTTCGGTGATCGACAGAAAGGCTTCTGGAACCGTAGAAGCATCCGGTTGGACGCCACGATCCCCATGAAGTTCCACGTAATCGTCCTGGATGCCTCCCACAGGGCCCCAGGCAGATCCCTGCTCCCCCAGGCCATAGAAAGTGCCCCCTTCCATGCCCTGTGGGCCGGTTTCACCGATGGCCGCCTCCAATGGCCACAGCGCTGGCAACAACAGATGGCAGGCCTTCCACGTGATTTCCAGGAAACCGTCATGGGTGGTCTGCGCGGCCCTCGCCGTGCATCCGACACCAACTACCTGATGGTGGCAAGGGACTACCTGAACCTCAATGCCCGTTTCACGTACCATTACTCCATGCTGGACGCCATGGTCGGCCCCGGCACCGAAAACAACCACCTGTACTTCTCGTTCAGGGGCGGCGGCGGGGCTCTGGAGCCCAGAACACGCAGAGCCAGGTTCCTGGAACAAGTGCTCAGGCGTTCACGCTTCGATGTCGTCAGGCGCACCGACAACGTCATAGCCTGGTTCCGGCGCTACCCGGCGGATGACTCCCTTGAAATGCTCACTCTCATCGGAAGACTGCTGGTGTGCGCACGCGAGCTGGACGCCCTGCTGAAGACCGACAAGGCAGCAATCGACTACGCGGACGACTTCCTCCATGAGAGATACAGCGTCTTTTCCTGAAGTCTGCTCCATTCTCTCCGCCACGGCACTATCCGTCACGGCAACTTCACCGGCCATCCAACAGGTGGAGCTGCCGGTTCCACGGGCATCCTCCAAGCCTCAGGTGAACCGTGCACGACAAGACCGACAATCCAACGACCACAGACGGCCATTCTCCATCGCAGGAAACCGGGGACACCGACGAGCTTGAACACCGAGCCTTCACGGAAAGGCCCACCCTGAGCATCAGGGCCAAGGTGATCCTGTCATTTTCCTTGTTCTTTGCTCTATGCATCGCGGTCACTTCCTGGTCCATATGGATGGCAAGCGATCTCACCGCCAGGATAGACTTCCTGGAGGTGGCGGGGGACTTCATGATGGAGGTCCAGCAAGCCAGGCGATACGAAAAAAACTTCCTCCTGTACGGCACCAACCTGGACGACGCCCTGCACCACCTGGAGGTAGCGGAAAGCCAACTCAAAAGTCAGGGAAACACCATCGGCAAGATCGTGGGTACTGAGCACACCGACACCATGGCCAGTTACCTGAACGACTATCACTCCCGACTGCGAGAGCTTGGCAGTACCGACGACACCACCCGGCGCCAGGCAATAGTGCCCATCTTGCGTCGGGACGGCGCAAAGATAGTCTCCTTCGCCGAAGACTTCGTGAACGCGGAACGGGCCAACGTCAAACGGCACCTGCTGCTGGCACAAAGGGTTCCCTTTCTTTTCCTGGGAGCCCTGTTGCTGCTCATGGTGGTGGCCGGCACCTGGTTGTCCCAGAGCCTCCTGCTCACCTTGATGAGGTTCATGGCCTACACAAAGCGTATCGGTGAAGGCGACTTCTCTCCAATCACCCCCGTCAGGAAGTTCAAAGACGAGTTCTCCCAACTGGCCGAAGCATTCAACAGCATGACACGAGAGCTGACCCGGCGCCACGACATCCTGGTGGAATCCCACAAGCTCCGAGCAATAGGAACCCTGGTGGCAGGAGTGGCCCACGAGTTGAACAACCCTCTCAACAACACGATGCTAAGCGCCAGCGTCCTGAAAGAAGAATGGGACGACTTCTCCGAAGACGAAAAAATGGAGATCATCGACGACGTGATCTCGGAGACAGAGCGATCCCAGCGCATCGTCCGGAACCTGCTGGACTTTGCACGCGAAAGCGAGGCCAAGATGCAGCCCCTGGACCTGGAGCGCATCGTCCAGGAATCGGTTCGCCTGGTGGCCAACCAGGTACGAATGGCCAGGCTCACCCTCCGCACCGAACTGGAAGACAACCTGCCACACGTACACGGTGATGAACAAATGCTGAAACAGGTCTTCGTGAACCTGATGTTGAACGCCGTTGACGCACTCCCGCCCAGGGGCAGCATCACCGTCAGCGCCAGAATGGACTCGAAGAAAGACGGATTCCTCGTGGTGAAAGTTCAAGACGACGGACCGGGAATCCCCGAGCACTTCCAACAACGGATCTTCGAACCCTTCTTCACCACCAAGGGCAAGGGCAAGGGCACGGGGCTCGGGCTCTCGGTTTCCCAGGGAATCATACACAAGCTGGGAGGTTTTCTGAAGGTGGAAAGCGAGGAAGGCGAAGGGACCACCTTCATCGTGTCGCTTCCCGTCACGGATTTTCCTTCCGACATCATGTCCGGTTGAGCCAGGGAGGGCAAGGGCCTCGATGCTGCCGTTCACGCGCTCCCGCCCCTGCCCTGGCCATAAACGGGCCCCTACACTCCGGCTCCCATGGCAGGTCTACGCGGTCCTGCCCGAATTCCCCCTCCAACGGGAACCCACACGCCTGGCCCCGGCCAGCAGAAAGGCAAGAAACCACAAGCCATACCTGCCAGGGCTCCGTCGCGTTGTGCCGCAGGCACATCCGCCCTCGGGGCAGTTCTGTTCTTGAGAGTTCCCGGACCGGGAGGAATCCTCCTGGCAGGGGGAGGCGCTGTCGCTGCCCTGGGGCACGCCGCTATCTTCATACGGGGTTGCCCCGGTGTCCATGGGCTCGGCGCTATCGGGCCAGCCTCCGGTGTCCACCGCCCTGACATCGGCGTAGAAGGTCCAGGCCAGAAAGCCGGTCTCGTCGAAGCTGCCCTGGTCATAGGGTGAGTTGAGGTAGTCGGCTCCTTCCGAGGCGGCCACGAGGCGCACGGTGACGGCCACGCGACCAACGTCACGTCCACTGAAAAGCACTGGCAGGGTGAACGTGGAATCGGCTGGCAGTTCACCCCGGAGCAGGACACCGGCTGTGCCTGCCACGTGGTCGCCGGCGTCGGGGAGATGGATGGTGTCGCCGTCGGCGAAGGGCTCAACCTCCCAGTCTCCCGCGGAAACCACCGAAAGCGACGGGTCGAAGGTGAACAGGATGAAACCATCACCCGCGTGGGCGGCGTTTGTGAGTTCCAGGATGAGCGTACCCCGGCCGTCCACCACCAGGTCCACGGGCTCCTGGAGACGAGGTACGGCGGTGCGGAGCGCGTTGGTGGCCGAGAGGTAGCCTCCTGAAGCCACCAGTTCTTCAAGCTCCGCAGTTTCGATGCACGAAGCTCGCAGAACCCGGGCCAGCTCGGTGGTACTCAAGCGGGGCCAGGCCTGGAGCAGCAAGGAGGCCACCCCCGCGACGATGGGTGTGGCGAAGCTGGTTCCCGAGGCGGTGTAATAGTCATCGTCGCTGTAGACACCCAGGCTGCATATGTCGACTCCCGGCGCGGCCAGGTCCACCGAGGATCTTCCATAATGGCTCCAGGAATTGAAGCTGCCATCCTGGGTGACGCCCGCGACAGTCACCACGTGGTCGAAACTGAAGCTGGCGGGATAGAGTGGATTGTCGTCGTTGTCGCCGTCGGCACACCAATCGCTGGAACAGTTCCCCGCGGCGGCGACCAGTAGAATGTCGGCATCCTCCAGTGCTTCCACGGCGTCCTTGAAGGACTGGGTGTAGCTGCTGCTGGCGATGGAGTAGGACAGCACCCTTACGCCCAGATCGCCCTCGGCGATATCAGCCATGGCGCTCACCGCGTATGAATAGTAGAAGGACCCGGCGCTGTCGGCGATCTTCTGCAAGTTCAACATGCCCGTGGGGATCACGCCCACCCGCCCGGCATCGTTGTCCTGTATCGCAGCGATGACACCGGCGATGAAAGTGCCATGGGCTGGCACCCCCACATCCCACTCCACCTCGGGATCGTCATCCCGGTTTCCATAGTCGTATCCACCGGAGATCCTGCCCACCAGCTCTTCGTGGCTGGTGAGAAAGCCGCCGTCCTGGATGGCCACCACCGGTGCGGCCTCGCCCTGCCCCTGGGCGGTGGTCCAGGCATCGCCCATTCCGATGAAGGACATCTCCCACAGGTCGGGGCAGTCGTCAGTGCCGTCCGGGTCCATGTATGGAGGAGGAACACCCTCGCCAGGCTGGGACGGACCCCAGGTGGGAACGATGTCCATGGGCCTGTCACGTTCCACGTACCTGACACCTGGCAAACGGCGTACCTGGTCCACGGGGGGTTCATTGGCACCGGGAAACTCCAGTATGCAGAGCCGTGCCCCGCGAAAGGTCTTGAGCTTCTGGGCTCCAAGTTCCCGGGCAAGGTCCACCAGCTCGCCGATCCGTTCTGGACGGTCCACCCCCACGATGAGTACCCCGGAGTCTGCCAGCACGGGATGGCTGCCCAGGGACATGAACAGAAGAAGAGAATTCGTCCAGGTCGGAAACATGCTTTCCAAACCTCCGCTCAAGGTTGCCGGGCGTACCGGGTTTCCAGGTAGCGTGAACAAAACAGGAGCACGGTTCACACGTCCGTGGACTCACCGCAAGTTACTACATACGGAACCGAAACACCTTCCACCAAACAAAGGGGTACTCCAAGATGTCAACAGTGGCAATCCTGGGAGCTTCAGGTGCCGTGGGCCGCGTGGCGGTCCAGACCCTGCTGGCGTCCCGCGAGTTCCAACGAGTAATCCTGGCGGACATCGACACCGTCGCCGCGAAGAAGCTTCAAAGCAGCGCCAACGCTCCGGGCATGGAGGTTCGCCGCATGGACGCGGGTGATGTGGGCAGTGTCGCACGCATCATCGCCGATGTTGACGTGGTGCTGAATTGCACCGGGCCCTTTTTCCGCTACGCACGGCCGGTGATGGAGGCCGTACTGCGAACTGGCCTGGACTATGTGGACGTATGCGACGATGTGGACGCCACGCTGGAGCTGCTGGCCATGGACGAAGCCGCCAGGTCAGCGGGGGTGACAGCCCTCATCGGCATGGGCAACTCTCCCGGGATAACAAACATCCTGGCCCGTTTCGCAGCGGAGCACCTGCTGGATTCGGTGGAGAGCATCGACATCTACCATGCCCACGGCGGTGAACCATTCGAGGGAGCGGGAGTGGTGGCCCATCGGCTCCACGGCATGTCCATGGACATACCCATGTACCAGGATGGCAAGCTCCGCAGCGTGCGATTCCACGAAGCCGACGGCATCGCCCTGCGAGACAAGGTGGACTTTCCGCTCATCGGTACAGACATTCCCGTCTACCCCTACCCCCACCCGGAACAGATCACCATCCCCCGGCACCTGCGGACAAGGCGCGTCACCAACCGCGGAACCGTGCTGCCTGACGAATACTTCCAACTCACCGTCGAGATCAGCCGCCTGGGGTTGGACGCCCAGGAAACCCTGACAGTGGCGGGCCAACGGGTGGTGCCACGGGACTTTGCCATCGCCTGGTTGTTGCGGCAACGGGATTCCCTCCTTCGGGACATGAACTTCGGCTCGCAGAAAGGCTGCACCAAGGTGGTCGTGGCCGGCAGCAGGCACGGCCGACCCAGGACCTACCGCTTCTCACTGGCATCGACGGACCAGGCCCTGGGAGAGGGCACGGGCATCCCCGCCGCCATGGGTGCCATCCTCATGCACCGAAACAAGGTCAGTGGTCCAGGCGTGCTGCCCCCTGAAGCGAGCGTAGACCCCCTCGACTTCCTGTCGCTGGTCAAGCCCGTCATGGAACTGACCCAGCCAGGTGCTTCCTTCGACGGCGTCCTGGTGGAACAGGTGGACGAAGACGGAAACGTGGAACGTGTGAACCTGCCGCTGTAGAAACCCCGGCGCAGCACAGCCCAAGAAAGACCTGAAGATATCTGCAACCAAAGGCACGGTGGAACATGGTAACATCCCACAGGTCCGCACAGCCCACGAGCAGGTTCCACCTGCACCGGATGGCCAAGCATTCCCTCCAACCCGAACTCGGGAGAAACACCTTGAAAGCACTGGCTCTCATCACATGTCCACTTCTCGTCGCGGCCTGTTCCACGAGCCCCGCGCCCGACGGCTCCTGGCAGGACCACGACGCAGCCCTGGCACAATCACTGGACTCCGGCGGGATATTACTCTCCAACCAGGCGTTCACCCTCCTTGGCGATGCTCGGGTACCCTCTTTTTCCTCCCACGACCTGGGAAAACAGGGCGGCATCGGTTTCCTGGACCTGGACTCCGGCCAGGAATCCTTGACCTTCAGGCTCCTGTTGAACCCGCAAGTCAACGGATTCGCCGCAGTGGGCCACTCTGGGAAAGGCTCTTCGATACGGCTCGACATCATCCCCGACGAGCCCTCCACGGAGTCCTTCACGGCAACAGACGCCCTGTGGATCTCCCAACCCCAAGCGGGTTGGTACACAATCCAGATCTCTTCCGATTCCCCCATGGAGGGCCTGGGCCTGCTGGCAATAGACAGCGGCTCATGGGATCCCGGACTGCTCTTCGGAACCGAGGCCGACGGCTCCGCGGCCCCCCCAAGCCTGGCTCCGCCCCACGGAGCGATGGTCCACACCTGGTTGTTCGACGACGCCATACCCTGTGGCATCGTCGCCACCTTCCTGGCCGACGCCCTGGGCTACGACTGCCCCTTTGTCCCGATGGTAGTACCTCCCGAGGCCTGCTTCAACAGGCTCGCCCTGGGTTGCGAGGCCGGGCTGGCCGACCTGGACGGCGACGGCTACACCAACGACGTGGACTGCAACGACGCCGACTACGACATCAACCCCGGAGCCGACGAGATCTGGTGGGACGGCATCGACCAGGATTGCAACGGCGCCAACGACTATGACGCCGACGCCGACACCTACGTCTCCGACTCCTATGGCGGTGCCGACTGCGACGACCTGGACCACTATACCTACCCCGACGCACCGGAGTTCTGCGACTACGTGGACAACGACTGCGACGGAGACATAGACGAAGACGCCGTGGACGCCGACACCTACTACGCCGATATGGACGGCGACGGGTTCGGAGATCCCGACAACACCATCCTCTCCTGCACCCTCCTGGCAGGCTACGTCACCAACGATCTCGACTGCGACGACTCCTATGCTTCGGTCAACCCCGATGCAGTGGAATACTGTGACGGCCTGGACAACGACTGCGATGGAGACGTGGACGGCGATGCCGTGGATGCAAGCACCTGGTACGCCGACATGGACGGCGACGGGTACGGAAGCATCGCCACCTTCGAAGTGAGTTGTTCACCCTCCATTGGCTACGTGGCAGACGCCAGCGACTGCGAAGACACCGACCCATCGACATACCCTGGGGCCACGGAGTACTGTGACGGGATGGACAACGACTGCGACGGCTCGGTGGATGAAGACCCCCTCGACGGATCGCTGTTCTACCTTGACGCCGACACCGACGGCTACGGGGACCCGGAGAGCGGCATCTCCACCTGCGACAGCAGCGTGGATGGATACGTCCTGGACAACACCGACTGCGACGACTCAGACGCCTCCGTATACCCGGATGCCCCGGAAATCTGCGACGATGGCGTGGACCAGGATTGCGACGGCGAAGACGTGGCGTGCAGCCTGGATCCCGTCAGCACCCTTGCCGCCGGTGACCTGGTGATCACGGAAATCATGCAAGACCCCGCCATGGTCTATGACTCCACGGGTGAGTGGTTCGAGATCTACAACGCCGGCGGTTTCGACGTGGACCTGGAAGGTCTGCAAGTGGTGGACGAGGGCTCCGACATCATCGAAGTCACCGGGAGCCTCCCTCTCTATTCCGGTAGCTACCTGGTCTTCGGCGCCGAGTTGGATTCCGCTCTCAACGGAGGCCTGTCGGTTGACTACCAGTTCTCCGACACCTTCACCCTGGGCAACTCGTCCGACGAGATCTACCTCATCAACGAGTTTGGGCTCATCGACGGGGTCATATGGGACAACGGCAAGACCTTCCCCGACCCATCCGGAGCATCCATGACCCTGAGCCCGGACTCCCTGGACGCCGATTCCAACGACCTGGGCGAAAACTGGTGCGTGGCCAGCTCCACCTACGGTGACGGAGACGCCGGGACTCCAGGCTCAGCCAACGACACCTGCCCCTGACCGGGTCTATTGCGGGGGCCTCTACGAACAGAGGCCCCCTGCCCCGTCATTCCAGCGGGCTCAAGATGTCTGCCAGGCACAGCGGTAATATCCTGCCGTTGCGCACGGTGGCGTCGGGGCAGTTTTCGCAGTACTCGATACCTCCGTGCCTCGTGAGGTTGGGGAGCTGCTGGAAGACCAGCACCTTGGATTGAATGCTGGTCCCAGCCTCTTTGAGCCTGGCCAGAAAGCGCAGGGTCTGGGCCAGGTTGTTGGGGTCCATGCCAGACAACCCGTAGGCCAGGCACACAGCCACGGATTCCGCAGGGCCGGGAACCATGTCGAACTTGTAGTGGCCCTTGAGGAGCTTTTGCAGCGAGTTGGCGGCGGTGATGGTGCGCCGATACCTGCCGGACAGGTTCAGCAGATGGTAGCCCCCCTTGCCGTCCATGATGGAAAACATCAGGTAGAAGAGCCACCGAAGCTCGCTGGTTCTTAAGTTTGAACCGATGTAGTGAGCAGGCTCCAGACCCAGGTACTGCCATATGGCCTTCGCCACCTGGGCAGTGGTGACTTCTTGCCCGGCCAGGCCTCCATCTTCGAAATGCCGGGCAAGTGTTCCGGAGCCATGCTGCCGGGCGATGGGCTCCAGGCTCTTGCAGCAGGTGACCAACAACAGGTTCACCCAGGGACTGGACAGGACGAAATCCAGGACATCTGGAAGCTGGGCAAGATTGTCACGATACAATGTCAGGGCGAGTCCGCCCCTCATTCCATGGTCCACTACCCTCTTCAAGATACGCTCACGCAAGGGGTTCAGGTCCCTTTCAGATGCGTCAGCAGGGGAATCCGGCCTTCGCTGCATGGAATCCACGTGCAACACCACTCGGCCCAGTCCGGCTCGTGCATAGGTCTCCAGCCCCTGGTGGGTCAGGTGAAGCCCGTTGCTCAACATGCTCACCTTTACGCCCTTTGATTGCGCGTAGCTGATTATCTCGGGAAGACGAGGGTGCAGCGTGGGCTCCCCGCCGGCCAGGGTGAGCATGTCCAGCTTCCGTTGCCCCACAGCCAGGTCGATCTCTTCCTTCACCAGTTGCATGGGCTTGGTATAGGAGCCCTTGTTCTTGTAACACGCGGTACAGGACATGTCGCAGGTCTGGTTGACCTCGATAACCACGTGAGGCACGTCTTTACCGGAGAACGGCATGGGAATGGGATGTGTCATGATGAAGACTCCCAGTCGAAGCTCACGCGAGCGTAGAGCCCATGGTGATCGGAGGGGCAGGGCTCGCCTGGCCCGGGGACGATGCCGCAGTTGGTGGATCCTTCCACCAATCGTAGCCCAGAATCGGGCCGGGAGCGGATGAAAAGATGGTCTATTCTGTCAGGAGACCATGTATGGCGGACGAGAACCGGCCCCGAAACCGGCGCCTGCCCCGACAGGTCCAGGAGATCCCTCAAGCCCAGCTCGTCCAACAGGGCGTCGTAGGCGAAGGAGCCCCTGGCTACGTTCAGGTCGCCCGCCAGCAATACGACAGGGCCCCGACACCTGCTTTGCACGAAGCTGGAAAGCTCTTCCATCTGCCGTTCCTGGACCCCGGGACCACGCCATGCCTGCAGGTGGGCGTTCACCAGGTCCAGCTCACCCAGCCCCGGAACCTGCACCTTCACGGCACACATTCCCTTGGCCGCCATGGAGTCGGGCCAGCGCCTGGCGCGAAAGCGGGAGAAGGTGCCCGCCAGAATCGGGAACCTGGAGAGCAGCAACAAGCCGCTCCCGAAGCCGAAGAGGCTCCGTTCTCCCGGTGAGTAGCTGTGGGGAAAGGACTCCCGGAGCCGCCTGCCGAAAGAGGACCAGCACTCCTGGATACAGACAATGTCGAAGCCGACGACGAGTCGGCGGATCCGGCCGAGCTGCCGCCGCGCCGCGGGGCTACGATCCAGCAGGGGCCACTTGTTGACGTTCCAGGTGAGTAAACTGAACGATACCACTGTGGGGACCGATGAGAGTTCCCATGGCTCGGCACAGCTCGACGACGAAGGCCGTTCCGGCCCGGTGAGGCATCCCAGGCTGTCGGGTTCCTGGCTCACTTGGCGACCGGAGGTGCTGGGTGCTGCGCCGCCCGGTAGGAGCGAGAACTCCCCGGCACGGCGGTTCGACACGTGTTTTCGCGCTTCTTCAGGGCCGACACCAGGTACAGCAGGGAAAGGGATGGCCTGCGCCGTACCAGGAGCTGGTGCAGGAAGTTCCTGGCTATGTTCCGCTTGCGGAAGAAATGGGCCACCACGTGCTGGAACATCTGCTCCACCTGGGCGGGCGTAAGCTTGCTGTAGCGGATGGTATTGGTGGCCTTGTCCATGTGATCCCACAACGGAAGGCCGTCGCAGAGGAGGCGCCCCTGCTGGTTCATGTCCTTGTAGAGCCGGGTGTTGGGCATGGGGGTCAACACTCCCAGGTTGAGAAACAGCGGCCTGGCCTCGTCCAGCCAGCTCTCCAGGACGCCCTGGTATTCGAGGTCGTGGGTGTCCAGACCAAGGATGAACGACGCAGCCACGGCGATGCCGAGCCCCTGGAGCCGCTGCACCACCTTCGTGTAGTCGGCCCGCAGGTTCTGGCTCTTGGAGATGGACCCCAGGCCGTCCTGGCCGATGGTCTCGAAGCCGATGAAAGCCATCCTGCAACCAGCCCGGTACAGCAGCTCGGGCAGCTCGGGCACGTCCATGACATCGGCGGTGATCTGGGCAGCCCAGTACTTCTTGATGCCACTCCTGATGATCATGCGACAGAGTTCCCTGCGAGACTCGTAGTGCTCTTCTGTGTGGCCCAGGAAGTTGGCGTCGGAGAGGACCATCATCTTCTGTGGCACCTGCGCCAGGTCCCTCAAGATGGCCTCGTTGGGAATCACGCGGTAGGTCTTGCGGGCCAGGCTGCCCATGTAGCAAAAAGAACAACTGTTGGGGCAGCAACGCGAGGTGGAGAGCGAGGCGATCTTGTAGCCCCGGTGGATGAAACGCCGATCCGGTACCCGCAGATCGCGCAGACTGTGGTCGAAGTTGGAGATGTAGTGCCGCTGGAGGCGACCCGCCTCGAAGTCCCGGAGCAGTTCCTGCCAGACAGGTTCGGCCTCACCTTCGACTATTGCGTCGAAATGCTCCAGCGCTTCCTGGGGCATGGCCGAAACGTGCAAGCCTCCGGCCACCGTGGGGACGCCCATCTTTCGCAAGGTGGCGGCGTGGGCATAGGCCCGGTGTACGTGCCGCGGGAGCGCCGAGAACGCCACCAGGTCCGCCGTGCAGGCCCGCGGGTCGAAAGATTGGAAGTTTTCGTCCACCAGCTCCCTGTCCCAGTGGGAGGGAGTGTAGGCGGAGATGTAGGCGGGAGCCAGGGGTTGGTATTTCACCACGGCGTACTCGCGGGGATCGCCACAGTTGACCACGGTGAGCTTCATGGTACTTCTCCGGAAATGGGGATTTCGGAGCCTCTTGCTGACGCGGGGACCGGGTGGACCCCAGAGACGGGCCTTCCCGCGGACAGGTGAGATTCCCGGCAAGGGTGCAGGTCTCCCAGGAAGTGAAGCATGGGGGTGATCACGGCTCCCAGGTCGCCATGCCCGTCGGCGTAGAGGTTCACGAGGGGCACACCCGCCCGGCTCAAGACTCCGTCCAAGAGGGCCTCCGAGACATAGGCAGGCTGGCAGAAGAGGGAGTTCAGGTGGACCACTGCGTCTACCTGTTGCCTGTGGATGGCCTGGAGAACCCGTCCCAGCACGCTCAATGTTTCGCCTCCCAGGGCCCACGGAACACCCAGCCGCTCCTGGATGTGACGTTCCAGCTCGTGGAAGGGTTCGTGGTGGCCTGGCAGTCCCATACCAAGGGCCGCTCGTTGGTAGCGAAGGAGGGTGGCCTTCAGCGAAAACAGCATGGCATGGTTGGCCATCTTCCGTCCGATGGGGGTCCCCCTTGCCTGCAACAAGCGGCGATCCTGGAGACGGGCGGTCATGGTGTAGTCGGTCATCGGTGGGCTGATGACCTGCGCTCCCAGGGACTCCAGCCGACTGACCATCTGCTGGTTGAGCAGCGGGTTGAAGCGCAGAAACAGGTTCCCGGTCAGGAGGATCCGGGGGCGTGGAGCCGGATTCCGCGGGATGCGGCACAAGTGCCTCAAGGTGGGCTCCAGTGCCGGGAGCAATGCCTTCCCGGAACGCAGGGCGGTCTCCACTCGCAGCAGGCCCGCTTCCAGCAGCGCGTCGGTGCTGCCCTTGTTCCGTTCGAAGGGGCGAACGGCAAAGACGGCCCGACGGAGCAGATCCACCGCCACCACGCACTCCCACACCAGGGCGTTGGCACGGAGCGAGGCGCCGGGGAAGAAGGCGAACAGGTTGGGGGCGTAGACCTGCACATCCTGGAAACCGGCCTGGTCCAGGGCACGCCGGGTGGCCACGGGGAACTCCGGGTAGACGCAGGAGTAGCTGCACGTGGGCACGAAGACAACGGCCCCATCCCTCTCGGTGGACGACAGGTCCCGGAGCGCGGTGACGGCTCCTCCCACGATGCCGGGAATAGCCATGCACTCCCCCCCGCCAGTGTAGGACTGGCCTTCCCTGACCTGGGCGGGACCCTGTTGGTAGAATCGCAGATCGTAGCCCTGCCCGGCGAAGGCCGCCTCCCAGAGGCGACAGGCCATGTGATCGATGAGCGGCACCAGGAACACCCTCCCCCTGGACATCCGGCTGAGCAGGGGCGTGGAGGCGAGCGTTCTGCCGCCTGGGCGCAACCCCAACGAAGGTGGTTCCTCCGGCCTGTCTCCAGCCTTCAGCGAATGCCGGGCGTGGTGATCCCTGAAGGCATCCAGGGCCGCTTCGACCCTGGTGACCAGCCCGGTGTCGGCGGCGTAGGCGTCCAACTGTACCGAGAGCCATGGCTTGCGGGTCCGTTCCATGATCTCGCGCAATCGCGGGAGCAACATGGCGTCGGGCCCGCAATCGAAGCTGGAGCAATACAGGACATACAGCCCGGCTTGGCCTGCCACCCACTCTGCCGCTGCCAGGCTGATCTTGCCGTACTGCCAGTGGGTGCCCTGGTCCGGGAGTTGGTGGGGGGCGGGCAGACGGTGGGCAGGCAGCATGTCCACCAGCAAGGCAGGGACGCCCTGGTCGTGAAGGATCTCCGCGATTCCCTGGCCAAGCACTTGATCCTGGGCAAGGTAGGGCATGCCCAGGAGCACCACCCCGGGGCCGGAACCCGCCATGATCCCACGCAAAATGCGCTGTCCTTCATGCTCCAGGGCTCGTGTATGCCGAGCCCTGGCCTTCCTAGCAGCCAGCCATGCACGGCGGATCCGGCGCCTGCCCATTCCCGGGAGCGGCGCCATGGCTCCGTACAGGGAGTCGATGATGACACCATCACTCCGGTTCAGGGAAACAACCGGGGAGATGAGCCTCTCCGGGTCCAGATCCGAGCGCAGCCGAAACATGGTGGGAAGGTACTGGCTCAAAAAACAGTAACATGCATCGCTGTGCTGTTGGCTCACGCGGACATCGTTGGCGGCCTGGATTCCGTCGCCCCGCACCAGGGTTGGCAGGAACAGGTAGTCGCAGGAACTTGAGAGTTCGCGGGCCTGCCCCAGGAGCATGGCGGCAGGCGCGCACATGCTGGTGCCCGCTGTTCCCCTGCCAAGGGAGAGCGTATCCATGGACGAAGTGCCCCTGACAACGGTGAAGCCCAACTCGTTCCAGAAGAGGCTCCAGAGATCCGCCTGGTCCAGCAAATGGATGGCAGCGGGGATGCCCATGCGTGGCCGCTCTTGCCCACCCATGGAGCCCCCCTTCCAAGCGCCCCTGGTGCCGCCGCCAGGGGACATCCGCCAGCGCCGGTGCAAGCGCAGCAGAGGAGAAGTGGCGTCGAGCAACTGTCCCGGCGACGGCTGGTCCAGGTCCCGACCGCAGCGCATGCCCCAGCCCTGGACGCGGCCCGCCACGTCCAGGGTGGTGATCCTGCAACGGTTGGGACAGAGCCTGCATTCTTGCTGACCGGTCTCAAGGGTGGCATTCGCGAGATCCAGGCCCACAAATGCGGAGCGACCCTTGTGCTGGCGCCGGGCCGACAAGGCGGCGCCAAGGGCACCTGCCAGGTGGCAGAAAGGCGAGACGACAACGGGACGCCCGAGATGTTGGCGGAACGCTGCCACCAGAGCGCCGTTGAGTGCCGTGGCTCCCTGCATGACGATTTCCTGGCCCATGGGGTAGCTGGACGCCAGCTTGTTCAGGTAGTTCTCGCAAACCGAGTGCAGCACCGCGGCCAGGATCTCAGCACGAGAGTGCCCCCGCGCCGAGAGACGGGCGACGTCCCTTTCCATGAAGGTGGTGCAGCGCTCGCTGCTGGCTGGGGCCGGCACGCCCCATGCCAGCTCCGCACAGTCCTTCAGTGGGACTCCCAGGCGGCGCGCCTGTTCTTCGATGAAGCTGCCGGTTCCGGCGGCGCAGGCGTGGTTCATGGTGACGTGAACCACCATGCCTCCCGAGAGCCTGGTGTACTTGCTGTCTTGACCGCCGATCTCGATGATGGTGTCTACCTCGGGGTGGAGGCGCACGGCAGCTCTGGCATGGGCGGTGATCTCGTTCACCGCCAGGTCGAAACCGAAGGCGCGCTCCATGAGACCGCGGCCGGAACCCGTCACGCCGGCGGCGGAGATCTCCAGCCGAAGAGGCTCCGCCCATGCACGGATGGCGCGAAACACCGCCTGGGCGGCCGCCAGGGGCCTCCCATCGGTCCAGGTGTAGAACCCTGCCACGGGCTCTTCAGAGGCATTCAACAGGATGGCCTTGGTGGACCGCGCACCCACGTCAAGCCCCAGGACCAGGGGGCCGGAGTACTTCCGATACAGCGAGACCTCCACGGCACCCAGGGACGAGGAGCGCCCCGGTGGCCTGGCGGAGCCGGAATCCGGCAGCAACGGGGGACGGCTGCAAACCTGCCTGCCGGCGCTCCTGATGTTCAAGGGCTCGCCGTTGAAGGGGTCGGCCAGCAGGGCAGCCCCCATGGCAACGGCAAGCTGGGGCCGCGGCGGGACCTTCAGTGCAAGGCCCGTTTCACGCTGCAGGGCCAGGCGCACCGATTTCAGCAGCGCGACTCCACCCAGAAACAGCAGGGGCTGGTGAGGGCTGCGCCCCTTGAGCAGAAGGTCCACGAGCCCCCGGGCCATGCTCCGGCATAGCCCCGCACAGACGGAGTCCATGGAATGGCCAGATTGGAGCAGGTGAACCGCGTCGGTCCTGGCAAAAACCCCGCATCGGGAAGCGAGCGACGGCACGGGGCCGCGGTAGGCGGCAGCAGCCGAGTCCAGCTCATCCAGGGACAGGCCCAGCCCGACGGCCTGCTGTTGCAGAAAGAGCCCGGTTCCGGCGGCGCAGGTGCCGTTGGTCGAGTGCCGGCCAACCCTCCCATTGGCGTCCAGCTCCATGAAGGCAGCTCTCTCGCCTCCCAACAACAAGAAACTCCTGCTGCCGGGCTCCGCACGAGCGCCTGCCTCCATGGCACACACCACCTGGTCCAGGGGCTGTCGATCCGGAAACAGGGAGCGAGCGCCCTCGCCTGTCACGCCCAGGCGCGTGAACCCATGGGTGGGAAGGTCCTTCAAGATGCTGCTGGTGGCTCCAGCCAGGTCCCCCTCGTGGGGAAGCCAGGCTCCGTGCAGCAGCTCCACACCGCGCAACAACACGACGGCCACCGACACGGTGCCCAGGTCCAGGCCCAGGTACAGTGGGGGATTCCCATCCATGGAAGGGATCTCTGCCGAGGCATCGGGGGGAAACACGAGCGCCTCTCCTCACGTTTGCTCCACGACTGAGGAGCCGCCCTTCAAGGTTTCTGGGGAAGGCGCCATGCCGCCCTGGAACCGCCGGTGGTTGAGTGTGTGCCCACCCATCGCAGGATGGACCAATGGGAGTAGAAATACCCCATGTTGTATTGGCAGGTGGAAAGGCAGTGCTTGCTGCACTCGGTCTTCATGGCATCGAGCTGTGCGGAATCGAAACGATGCCCCCGGTAGACATCTCCCCAGTCATGCGAAGATGAGTACATACCAAAACATGGGGAAAGACTGCCGTCGATGCGAATGGCCGACGAGTTGTGGCCTGCACGGCATGTCCAGGGCTCGTGTATTCCCCGTGCAAAGGCCTTCATGGCCTGCAAGTGGGCCACCGTGTTGATCATGTTCTGCCCGGCCCGGTTCCGCTCTGACAGGTGGTCGAGGAGATCGTCCAGTTCATCGTATTGGTGGGGAAGGATGTAGGTGTCGTTGCCGTGGTGGCGATAGTGGTGCTGGGGGATCAGCGGGGGTTCGTTGACGTGAAAGTCGATGCCGATCTTGTAGTCCGCGGCCAGTTGTACGAGTTGGCGGGCGTCTTGCAGGTTCTTGCTGGTGAGGTTCACGTTGAGGAACATCAAGAAACCGTGTCGTTCCTGTCGCTCGACCAGGGTCTGGAACTGGCTTTCGATGGTGCTGAAGGCCTTGGGAAGTCCGGGTTTTGGCTCCATGCAGTCGATGGCCAGGTTGATGGCGGCAACGCCGGCCTCTCCGACTCGGTCTACGAAGTCCTCGTCCAGCAGGAGCCCGTTGGTGGGTAGATAGACGAAAAAGCCCCTGCGCGTACCGTATCTCACCACTTCCAGGATGAAGTCCTTTCGCAACAAGGGCTCGCCGCCCATGATGGCGATGACCCGGCAACCCGTGGTATGGAGCCAGTCCATGGACCTGATGGCGGTGCCCAGAGTCATGCCCTCTACCGAGTTGTCGTACGTGTAGCAGTAGTGGCAGTTCACGTTGCACTTCCACTCCGTGAACAGGTACGACAGGACGGGCCTGAACTCTGTACTGCGCACACGTGAAGCGAGGAATGGAACTATCCACTTCTGCATGCTTCGCAGCCCGTTGGAAGCTCTGTACCTGGCGGTTCTAATCATGATCGCTCTTTTTCACCCCGTAGAATCGTACGTAGCGGGGGGCATCCGGTAAATGACTGGCAGCGCCGGTTTCCGGATTGGCGCTGCCGTTGCCGGGTTCCTGGGCTGGTTCGACATGTAACCCTCAGGGTGAACTCACATGGGAAAGCAGTTCGTAGGGTATCCTGGCGGGCAGCCTCCTTCCACGAGCACAGGACTGCCGGGCGGGATGGAGCGGCACTGGAACCCCTGGGCGAGCCCTAACACCTGGAAAAGCGCCAGGCAGTAGTGGAACTTACGCGATTAGGCTCCTGGCGGGCAGGATGGGTGATCCAGCCGGGAGGGGCCGAGCCTGGTGTGCAGGGCGTCCTTCACTTCGGGGCAGAGCGCTTTTCGGCCAGCTTCACCGCGGCAACTTCGTCGATGATCCCCCCGGTGAACGGAGCACGCAGCGAATCGGCGCTGTCGATCATCACGTGCTTGACGTCGGAGGGGGTCATGTCTGGAAACAGGCTGAACAGCTTGCCTGCCGTGTTGGCCGCGTTGGGAGCCGCCATGGAGGTGCCCGAGAGGGGAATCATCCGGCCGGTGGGGGAGTAGGACAGCACGTTGACACCAAGGTCATAGACCTGCACCATGTCCTTGTTGAAGTTGGTGAAGGACGCCCAGTCGCCTTCGTTGTCCACCGCCCCCACGATGAGCAGGTTGTCGTGTTCCGACTGGATGGTCACAGGGACGTCCTGGTACTCCATCACGTCGTGGTCTTCGTTTCCTGCGGCCAGCACGAAGAGGGTGTCGGGACAACCGTCGAATAGTCGTTTCCAGATGGAGCGCCGGAACTCCTGGATCTTCACGGCGCGGTCGTGGATGAGGTCCAGGTCCAGTTCCGGAGTGAGCTGGCCGTTTTCGTCGCGCTTGCCGTAGGCCGGCATGTCGGGCTGGAACACATCCCTTTCCTTGGCCAGGACGGCCTCCTGGTACTCCACCGTGAATCCCAGGGAGGCGTTGAGCACCCTCACCTGGTGGTCGTTGATCCATTTGATGAGTTCCTGGATGCTCTCACGCTCCCAGCGCAGCTCCTGGTCCGACGGTCCCCGTTCATGGTATATGCGGCCCTCCCCGGTCCATGAAAAGCGGAACGAGGCGACACTGGCCCAACGGTTACCGGCGGTGGCCAGTCCCGCCACGTGGGTCCCGTGGGCCCACTCGCCGATACGCCCCATGTTCAGGTCGAATTCTTTTTGCTCCTCCACGGAGGACAGGCTGGCGATCTTTTCGATGAAGGCCTGGGATTCGGGGGACTCCTTGCCCGCGCGGCGATCAAAGGCGCCGATGATGTAGGTCTCATACTCCTTCACCAGGTCGGGCGGAAGCTGCTCAACCTGGTCCAGGTTGCTGTGCTGGTGGCGGGTCTTGGGATCCCAGTCCCACACCAGGCCGCTCAGGTCGTCGATGAGGCCATTGCCGTCGTTGTCCAGGCCGTCCGGACGCTCCCCCGGGTTTTCGTACATGTTGTAGCGCATGGTGTCCACGCCCGAGTCGAAGATCCCCATCACCACGGGATTGGCCTGTTCCACGCGGGTTTCCATGTCCACGGTCCTGAAGCGATATGGATGGGGGTTGGTCGCCTTGGCCTGGGCGTACAGCTCGTCGTACACCGCCTTCCAGGTGTCCAGGTTCTGCCAGATGCCCTTCATGATGTAGTGGATGCGCAGCCACGAGCCCGCGGATTCCGGGCTCATGGGGTAGGTCTTCATGTTTTCTATGGCCGAGCTGTACATGGAGGGCAGTTCCTGGTCCCGCTCCGTCTCGGCTGCCTGGAACAAGGATTGGAGAGTGCCCGTGGAGGTGAAGAAGCGCTTGGCCGGCAGCTTGCCCAGGACCGACCCGATGGCCGACTCCTGCGCCTTCCGCCCCGAGGCGGCGCTGGAGAGTATAAGGGACAGCGTAATGTTGCCCTGGTAGATGACCTTGGGGTTGATGTTGGCCCTGGGATCACGCAGCAGCTCCACCGTGGACCTGGCCAGATCCATGTCGCCTTTTGCCAGGATGACCGGCACGTACTTCCAGATGGCCTCGTTGGCCTTGCCATTCAGGGGCTGTGGAAGACTGCGGGGGTTGCGGGCGTAGTCGGGCAGATCGCTCAATTTCAGCCAGGGGCAACCTTCTTCCAGGTCGCGCTCCACATCGGCGGTCACCATGTCCACCAGGGCAGCCTCCAGGCCGTCGCCAAGATCCCAGGTGGGATCCGTAGAGGCCGGAGCCTGGGATTCGGCTGCGGGTTCATCGGCCAGAGAAGACGACGGATGAAACCCGATGGAAAGAAAGAGTGAAACCACCAGGAGCATCGACGGTGAGGGGCGCATGTGTCCTCCGTTTGAAACTACTTGTTGAAGCGTTGTTCCTTTTCACAAGGCGCCCGCCGTCAGGCCACTGTTTTTTTTAATGGGCAGGAAATCCAGTCTGGGGATGGAGACAAAAAATGGCCCCCTCGCTGAGGGAGCCTGATGGTCGGTGAGATGTTTCGGGACAGTACCGCGTTCTACCGTTCAACGGCGCAGGCGGTTGTGGGAGAGCCTGTATTCCAGTCTGTTGTAGGCGAGATTCATCTTGGCCAATTTCTTCTTTTCCACCGGGCTGATCCTGCCGTCACGGAGTGCCAGCTTCCGGTACGAGGCGATGCGGGCTTTCTCGACTTTCAGGGTCCGGACTTCCGAAGGAGTGAGCTGGGAGTACCTGGTGGCCGCCTGGGCGTTTCCTGCGACTGCGAGTCCCATGGTGGCGACGAATGCGATTGCGGCGAGCTTCCTGAACATGTTTCCTTCCTTTCTATCTGCCCCTTTTGAGGCTGCGTTTCAGTTGATGTTGTTTTTGCCGATGTGCCCCAATTGACGCAGGAGGCCAGGCAAGATTCAATCGCGTTGATTTTTTTTTTGTCGGGTTGCATCCCAGGGGCGGAAATGGGGAGCGAAACCAGCAGCCACCGGCGATGCAGCGCCATGGAGCAGACCTGACCGGTCGGGAGCCGCGGGCACCACCGGCCGGCGCCAAGGCCCCACGCCCTGGTTATATGGTCAGCATGTTGTGAGGCGTGAAGTGTCCGTACCATCGTCAGCGGCAAACCAGAGGAACCCATGGCCATTCTGGAAATCGTCACCGTTCCCAATCCCGTCCTCAAGAAAAGGGCCCGGCCAGTCAGAGCGGGCGAGTTTGGGCCGGCGTTTGAGCGGCTGGTGAGCGACATGGCCGAGACCATGTACTCGGCGCCTGGAGTCGGGCTGGCTGCTCCCCAGGTGGGTGATTCCCGGCAGTTCCTCGTGGCAGACCCCGGAAACGAAGACGGTGAAGGCCCAAGGGGCAGGGAGTTCCTGGTGCTGGTCAACCCCAGGATCGTGGACACCGCCAAGGAAACGGTCTTGTACGAAGAAGGCTGCCTGTCGGTACCCGACATGTGGGAAACCTTCCAGCGCCCGGCCTGGGCCAGGGTACGTTGGCTGGACCAGTACGGGCGAGAACACGAGCAGGTCTTCCACGATTACGCCGGAGTGGTCATCCAGCACGAAATCGATCACCTGGAGGGCGTGTTGATCCTGGACAGGGTTTCCCGCCTCAAGCGCAGCCGTTATCTCAGAGCCCGCAAGAAGGCCCTCGCCGAGGAGCGTTGACAGATCCGGCGGTCGCTACATCCTGTCCCTTCCCCCCTGCGCCCGGTGCCACCAAGATGAAAATCGCCTTCATGGGAACTCCCGAGTTCGCGGTTCCCACCCTGCAACGACTCATCCACAGTCGGCACCAGGTCATCGTGGTGGTGGCACAGCCCAGTCGACCTGCAGGCCGCGGGCGAAAGGTCGTGGATCCCGCGACGGTCCGTCTGGCCCACCGGCACGGAATCCCGGTCCTCCAGCCCAGGGCCATGAGGCGCGGCCCCTTTCCCCAGGCCTGGAGCGAGCTGGGGGCCGACCTGGGAGTGGTGGTGGCATTCGGGCGCATCCTCACGCCCCGACTGCTCGCTGCTCCTCGCCTGGGTTGCGTAAACGTACACGCCAGCCTCCTCCCCGCCTACCGGGGAGCTGCTCCCATCCAGTGGGCCATCATACGTGGCGAAAAAAAAACGGGAGTCACCACCATGCTCATGGACGAAGGTCTGGACACCGGCCCCATACTCATGCAACGAGAGCTGCCCATCCACCCCGACGAAACCGCCGAAGATCTTTCGCTGCGCCTGTCCGACAGCGGCGCCCACCTGCTCATGGAAACCATCGAAAACCTGCACGACATTCAGCCCCGGCCCCAGGACCACTCCCGCCACAGCCTGGCCCCCCCACTTCGCAAGGACCAGGGCAGGGTGAACTGGCTGCGCCCGGCACGAGAGATCTCGTGCCTCGTCAGGGGCTTGTACCCATGGCCCGGAGCCTGGGCCACGCTACACCAGGAACGCATCCGGATCCACAGGGCAAGCCCGGTCCCCTGGCGGGAAACCGATGTCGATATCGAGCCTGGCCAGGTGTTGGAGACCAGAAAGAGGCTCCTGGTGGCCACCGGAGAAGGCGCCCTGGATCTTCGATTCGTACAACGCCCCTCGCGCAAGGCGCAGACGGGCATACAGCTTGCGTGCGGCATCCGCATCCGGAAGGGCGAGGTGTTCCAATGACCAGGCCGATGATCGCTCCATCCATCCTCTCCGCGGACTTCGGCCGCCTGGCCGATGAAATCGCGGAAGTTGCCGACTCCGGCGCCGACTGGATCCACGTCGACGTCATGGACGGCCGATTCGTCCCCAACATCACCATCGGGCCCCTCGTGACGGCAGCGGCACGCGCCGCCTGCGTCCTGCCCCTGGACGTCCACCTGATGATCGTGGAGCCCGATCGCTACCTGCCAGACTTCCGCCAGGCCGGTGCCGACTGGATCAGCGTCCACGCCGAGGCCTGTGTCCACCTGCATCGTACCGTGCAGCACATCAAGGAGCTGGGCGCCAGGGCCGGCGTCGCCATCAACCCCCACACACACGAATCCGTGCTGGACTACGTGCTCCAGGACCTGGACCTGGTGGTGATCATGACCGTGAACCCCGGATTCGGCGGCCAGAAGCTCATAGATTCAGTGTTTCCCAAGGTGGAGCGGCTACGCTCCCGAATCGACTCCCTTGGACTCCCCACCCTCATCCAGGCGGACGGCGGGGTCAAGCCAGACAACGCCCACAGTTTCTGGAGTGCCGGAGCCCATGTACTCGTATCGGGCTCCGGGGTCTTCGGCGCCCGGGACCGTGCGGCAGCCATCAGGGCGATCAAGGCAGCGGCCTCTTGAACAGTGCTCTTGACGATCAGCCACATCTAGGCTAGCTATCGCCACACACTCGGGGTGTAGCGCAGCCTGGTTAGCGCGCCTGCTTCGGGAGCAGGAAGTCGGCGGTTCGAATCCGCCCACCCCGACCATATCGGACGCCCCCCCTCCGGGATCCTTGCCGGAGGGGGGATCGCTGTCTCCGGTGCTCCGCCATTCGGCAAGCAGGTCGAAGGGTTTGCGGTACTCGACCTCGAGCTTGCCGTTGGCCCAGGAGGAGTTCGAAAGTACGTAGTGGAGCAGTCTCCGTTTCTCCTGTGGGGGTTGCTTCTCGAAGAGATCCGACGCCCTTCGAGCCAGGTCCAGGAGGCGGATGCCCTCTTCGGTGTA
Source organism: Myxococcota bacterium (assembly GCA_024276675.1). Lineage (GTDB taxonomy): Bacteria > Myxococcota_A > UBA796 > UBA796 > JAFGLY01 > JAJRWT01. Next base: position 48,292 of record JAJRWT010000026.1, read on the forward strand.
GTTGCGGTGGGCGTCTTCGTGGCGGGCGATGCTGCGGCGGTGTCTCCGCAGCTCCTCACGCCATGCCTCGGCGTTGCGCTTGTAGGTAGCGGTGTCGATGAGCCCGTCGAGCTTGTCCACGTACATGGCGTCCAGGCGGCGCTGGAGCCTGGCGCACTCTGCCTCCAGCCGCTCGATGGCCTCGCGGTGGAAGCGCGCCTGGTCCTCCTGGCTGGACCGAAGAGCCTCTATCAGCCAATCCACGACCTCTTCGTCGAGGGCGATGGCGCGCAGGGCACGGGTGAAGTGCTCCTCCAGGACCTCCTCGCGCACGTAGGGCTCGGGGCACTTCCCCTTGAATCCTGTGCAGTGGTAGTAGATGTAGCGCTCCTTCTTGATCTCGGCGGTGAGTGTACATCCGCAGTGTCCGCAGGTAACGAGGCCCACGAAGGCGAACTCGTCTGCCCGCGCGGTATCGCGTTGCTTCTGGTAGCGGCTGTCGAGGGCGTCCTGGACGCGCTTCCATGTCTCGCGGGACACAAGGGGTACGTGGATGCCCTGGTAGCGCTCGCCAGCCCAGTCGAACTCCCCCATGTAGAAGGGGTTCCGCAGCATGTGGTGGACTACGGACTTATGGATCGGTCTCTTGGAACGTCGCGAAGTGAGTCCCGCTCCCCGAAGCTTTCGGGTGAGCACGGCCATGGAGTAGTCACCGCTTGCGGCCCATTCGAATGCCTTTTGGACGATGGGGGCCTTCTCGGGATCCGGTTCCACGACCTTCTTGCCGTCCTCCCGAACGGTGTTGCGGTAGCCCAGGGGGGCGGATGAAGGCCAGATGCCCTGTCGCGCCTTCTCCTTTTGCCCCTTCCTGGCCTCCTCGGAGAGATTGTCGATGTAGTTCTTAGCCATCAGCACGCGGATGCCGTGCATGAACTTTTCGGTTGATCTGGAGTCGTCGGAGAGGACGACGCCCTCCTTGACCAGGTGGATCTCCAGGTCCAGCTCGTCGATGGTGACCCAGTCCTTCAGGTTCCGGTAGAGCCGGTCGGTCTTTTCCACCAGGATCACCCGGCAGGTGGCGCGGTTTCTCTGGAGCCAGGTCAGCATCTTGGCGAAATTCGTTCGACCGGTCCTCTTGGCGGTCTCCACGTCGATGTACTCGTGGACCACGTGCAGGTTGTTGCTCTCCGCGTAGGAGCGCAGGAGACGCTGCTGGGCCGGGATAGAGAACCCTTCTCGTTCCTGGTCCTTGGAGGAGACGCGGGCGTAAATCACGGCCCTGCGGCGTGCTGGGAGCGCGGTCGGCTGCTTTTTCCGGGCGGGCTTCCTTCGTCGGGGACGTCGTGTCATGGGTTCGACTCCTGTTGTGCCCCTTGAAGTTGACATAACCGTCGCTACTTGCCCAGCCCTCACCGCCATTCGCGTGCTGGGCGTTCTTGCGGGCAGAACATGCGTTCAATAACACCGGAACGGTGGAGGAGCCGCCGAAGCGGCCAGCCTACACGATGACCTCGATGACCTGGATGACCTCGGCCGTTTCCAGGTCTTCGGTCAAGAAAGTTGTTTGGAAGCATACAACGAGCCGTTGATGACCTTGATGACCTCACCCCCGCTCCCCTTGGTAAGGAGTGCGCCCCCCTGTCTTCCACAGCACAATGTATGGAGGGGGGAGAAAACCTCGCGCGCGATCGAGCGGGGAACAGGTCATCGAGGTCATCCATCGTCCATTTCTACTCGAACAACCGTGGTTTCGCTCCGAAGACCTTCCTTCGTGTCGAGGTCATCGAGGTCATCGAGGTCATCGAGGGTGCCGCGGAGAAACCTCCATCGCCCGCGAAGGGGGGAGCCATGCCATCAGAACACCTCTCCGATCCGCCCAGCGCCGCCTTCTGGGTCTCGGAGCTGGGCTTCGCCCGTTTCCCTGCCTACGTGCCGTTGTTGAACGACCAGCAGGGCTTGTCCGAAGCCCTGCACGATGCCTGGACCGGCCCTACCCCTTCCAAGGTGCTGGCCATGCTGCTGGAAGCCCATGGCGACACGATGGCGGCCAAGCTGCACCTGCTACTGGTGGCCGAGTTCCTGAAGGGAAAGAAGACGAGCGCGGTGCGCGACGTCGCCCGGGCGTGCGGCGTGGAGGAGCAGGCGAAGGCCATGGGCTACAACGGGGACCGCGTGCCGCGCCTCCCGGTGGCTGCGTGGCTCTACTGCAAGGACCCGCGCTGCCTGGTGGCCATGGATGCGTGCCACCGCTGGCATTCCTCCCGGCGCGCAGCCATGGAGCTGGGGGGCCCGAGGCGCAAGCTCCCCGAACCCATGGCGGATCTAGACTGGGATGGCATGGGCGCCTCCGCGGTGGAGGCGATGCCCTCCAGTCTGCGCGCCAGTTACCGCCCGCGCTACGAGCTTGCAGTTCCGCGGGACCATGGCAACGAGGTGCTGCTCGCCTTCCGGGAGCCCGCCGAGTACGCCACCGTGAAGGACGACAACGGCGACGTGGTGGCGGGGCGGAAGGAGCGGTGGACCATCCTGCGCTTCTACCGGGGAGCCTTGCGAGTGGACGTGACCGCCTACAACCACCGCCTCGGTGTGGCCCTGGCTGATGCCGTCGCCAACCGCATCTGGCCGGTAGAACCGCCGCTTCAGTACAGGCCGGCCAAGGGCGAGCTCACCCGTGAAGATCTCCAGGTCTTCTTGGAGCGCCTGCGCGACCCGGAGGACGACCGCTTCCAGCTCCTGGAGATCACCGCCCGCGCCACGGCCCTGGCGGAGCAACCCGACATCTGTGTGGCCGGCGCAGGACAGGCGCGCGCAGAGGCCGCCCTCCAGGAGCTTCGTCGCAACATGGCGTTCGCTGAACGCTGGGAAACGGTGCGCCAGGTCAAGCTGGGCTTCGAGGGGCGCTACCGGGTGACCGTGCAGTTTCCCGCGCCCGGCGAACCCTTGAGGCTCACCTATTCCGACGCGGAGCGCGATAAGGATGCCTGCAAGGCCTTCGAGAAGATGTTCCTGGACGAGCTGGGCGTCCGCATCCTGCCCCGGGTGGCCGGGCGAGGCGGACGCCGCCGGAGGTCCACCGAAGCCCCGCAGCCCAGGAAGCCAGGTCCTGCTACGTGGAGACGCCTGCTGTCCCCCGTGCTCGACGACCCGCTCCGGTGGGAGGCATCGCTGGTTCGCGGCCTTGCCGACAGAGCCCTGGTGAAGCTCACCGAGCACAGCTTTTTCCGTTGCGGCGACCCCTACGCCAGGCGCGATGCCGCCAGTGGACCCGGCGACTCCTTGGACTGCCCCGGCGAGATCGAGATGCCCTACGGTGCTCTCGACCCCAACGACCCCCACCGCCAGGAGGACGACGCGGAGTACACTTGCTCGCGTTGCGGTCGCCCATGGTACCCGGGGCGCTACCGCCTGGATCTCACCCACCGGATGCGGACACGCGTGGAGCACGAGGAGTTCTGGGCGTTCCTGCTGGAGAAAGCCGGGAAGCAGGGGCGGTTCGAGGAGGAAGCTCCAGGGGTAGCCAGCGGGATGGTGGCGGGCACGCGCACCTACCTTGTCTACCTGCCCCTGGCTCCCGAACCGTGGCACGAGCCGGCGCACTTCCTCGGGTTCCGCGCTGCCTGGGTGTCCGTTCCCGGCGATCCCCGGCTGGAACGCCACGGCGACTCCGGGATGGACCTGGGCGAGTTCCTGGGGGATGACAGCGCCCTTGCGCGCCGCCTCACGGCGAAGATGCCCAGCTCGTACACGCAGGAGCAGGTGCTCTCCATGGCCGCGTCCATGCCCGGACAGCTCGCGGCGCAATCGAGGGGCAGGTTATCCGCCGATCCGGGAGAGGGCGAGGTTCAAATGCCCGAGCACGTCCGGATCTCGCGAGACAGCAAGGGCGTGTGGGTGGGCACCACGAACGTCGCGGGGCCGCGCGCCAAGGGGATGGTGAAGATCCTGGCGCTGCTCCAGCACTGTGCGGAACTGGACGCGAAGACAGGACGGGAAAGGCGCTTTCGGAGCGCAGCTTCCCTTGCCCGCCTCGTCCGGGACCTGAAGTACCAGACGGTCCGGACCTGGATCAGCCGGGCCAGGGGGATGGTCGACAAGGCCACTGGATGCCGGGGCCTGGGTGCCAGCGTCATCGAGGGAGGAGAGCGTGGCTACCGCTTGGGTCTTCCCTACGAGTGCTTGGGCTTCGAGCTGAAGAATGCCTTCGAGAGCTGAAGCTGCCCGCCGAACGTCGGTCTGTCGCACCAACTGTCAGTGAAAAGCGCAAAGTGTCAGGGTGCGGGATCCCGATCCGCCTTCGAGGCGGGTTTTCGAGGGGCGTCCAGCGACCGAGTGTCAGCGAGATCGCTCAACTGTCATGTCGTAGCTCGGGGGCCCGGGTGACGTTCCGGACATGGACGATCACGCCGCAAACGCCGACAGGGACGCGATCCTGGACGAAGCCCTGGAGGTCTTCCAGCCCCGCGCGCAGCGCGAGCTGACCCGAGAGGACGCCAGGGAGATCTACGTCAATCTCACGGGCTTCTTCCGGGTGCTCCAGGAGTGGGACCGGGCCGAGCGGGAACGCCGGGCCCGGGACGCGGACTCCGTGGCGACGGCAGCGGCTTCACCCCGACCCTGAACCTGGAGGCCACCGTGCGACCACCCACCGTCATCACCACCGAGTTCGAGGGCAAGACCCTGACCACCCTCACATGGCAGGGCAAGCCCGCGTGGATTGTCTCCGAGGTGGGCGCAGCCCTCGGCTATGCCCGGAAGGGGATGCGCCTGGTCACGCTCGTCACGCGGGACTGGGGGGAGGAGTTCATCTACGGGCACGACTACATCATGCTCACCGGGCAGGAGCTGGCCCTGGTCAAGGCCGCCCTGGAACCAGCTACGGATGCCGTAGGTGGTCGCGCCGCGCACCTGGCCCTGCTCCTTGAGCCTGGCCTGCACCTGGTACTCACCAAGACCGGTAAACCAATCGGTCGCCGCCTGCGCCGATTCCTGGTGGACGAGGTGCTGCCCAGGTTGGCCCGCGGGCAGACCGTGGGCCAGCGGCCCGTGGTTCTGGTGGCTTCGCCCACGGCTCCGCCGCTCTCCTGGGATCACCCCGATCCCGCCGTGCTGCGCGAACGGCGCCTGGCCCGCCAGGTGGACCTGGCCGACCGCAAGCTGCGCTCCAACGCCATCCGCCGGGCGAGCGCCCTGCTCCATGGCCTGGGCGAGATCGGCGACTGTGAGCGCGCCTTCTTCGAGGCCATCGCGGCCCACGTGGCCCTGGGGGGACAGCTCGTGCAGGCGAGCCCGGAGCTCCCCGAGGGATGGCAGACTCTCGACCAGGTGGCCGAGCACATCGGCGCGTCGCCCATTGACGTGCTCTGCGCCGTGATGGATCTGGAGCTGGGCGGCTTGCAGCCGGACCTCTCCGGCCTGCTGCTCTCGCCCGCCGAGGAGCACGGCGGGCTCGCCAGCCACGCTGTGCTGAGCCCCGAGGCCGTCGAGCGCGTGCGCCGGCACATCGAGGGCCGGAAGCAGCCGCCCCAGGACGCAGCGTGAGCCAGGCCGGCACCAGGTCGGGCGGAGTGCCCCGGTGATGCCCCACCGAACGCCAGTGCCAGGCTTGGACGCCTGGCTGCGCTCGCCGCACGTCGTGGAGCACCTGCGCCCCTTCCTGGAGTGGGTGCTTCGGAGGCACGCTGCGCTTGGAGGCGCGACCGAGATCCGCGTACTGCGAAAGGTAGGCGGTCCTGGCGTGTGGGCCGCCCTGTTCCAGCCCGAGCATCTCGACCAGGTGGTGGAGGCCCTGGCCCCGCCTCCCGCTGGTCCGAGGAGGGTAATCCCGCGAGGCGACCATCCCCGCGTGGGCGAGGCCAACTTCTACTTCTCCCTCCAGGCCGTGCGCCCCAACGCGCGACTGCTCGGTCGCGGCTTCCGACGAGCCCGAACCGCGACCCGAGACGTGGACGTGGTGGCCTACACCCTGATGGCCGTGGACATCGATCCAGAACGTAGTCCGAGGGGCCGATCAGCCTCCGACGCGGAGAAGGCCGAGGCACTGGCCGTCGCCCGACGGGTGCGGGAGTGGTTCCAGGAACGGGGGGCCGAGAGCCTGCTGGCCGACAGCGGGAACGGCTACCACCTGCTCGTGCCCCTCGTGGCAGCAACGGGCGAGGATGTCGCCCAGGCCGCCCGTGACGCCTCCACTCTGCTGCGCCAGCTCGACCGGCTCTTTTCCACGCCCGGGGCCAAGGTGGACACTTCCACCTTCAACCCGTCGCGGATCCTCAAGCTCTACGGCACCAAGGCCATCAAGGGCGAAGACACGCCGGAACACCCCCACCGCTTCGCCAGCATCGACCTCTCCGTCATCCCGGAGGACGTGGACCTCTTCGCGTGCCTGGCCGCCGAGGAGGAGGAGCGGGCCGCGCAAGGAGGAAGCGCCGCGGGGAGCGCCCGTGAAGCTCAATCAAGCTCACCAGCCGCGAAGGCGCCCCCGGAGCCACCGAGGCTGCCCGGGTCGGAGAACGAGGCAGGCGCGCCGGTGCCGGGGAAGACGAGCCCTGCGGTCTCCAAGGAGAACGCGGCATGGAAGGACTGGCGCGGGGAAGCCCTGGCCAGGCTGCCCCTCGAAGCCGTCTACGGAAGCTGGCTCACCGGCAAGGCGTCCGGCCAGGGCTGGCTCCAGTGCCGGGACCCGGCCTCGGAGAGCGGCGACAGGAATCCCTCTGCTGGCGTGGCCGACGGTAGCGGCGAGGCCGAGCGGGCCTCCTTCCATTCCTTCCGCACCGGCCGCACCGTGAGCGTCTTCGACTTTCTCGTGGAGCGGGGATGCGCTCCGGGGTTCCAGGAAGCCTGCGCCCTCGTGGCAGAGCTCTCCGGCGTGCCCCTCCCTCCCAGGAGCCGCCAGGCCGGGCGAGCCGCTCTGGAGCGCCTGCGACAAGGCTGGGCTTCCACCGAGGACGAGGAGGCCCGGGACGAGCTGGTGGCCGAGGCCCTGGCCGCCGCCGCCAGGTTCAACGCTCTCCAGCAGCAGCGAGCTCTTGAGGAGATCCGCACCGTCACCTCGCTGCCCATGAAGGTGCTCCGGCAGGTCATGGCCGAAGTCACCCGCGCCCGCCGGCAGGAAGAGCGCAGGCGGAGAGGAGACGCCCGCTCCAGGGGCGTCAGCAGCCATTTTCCTGTCGTGGACTACGTGCAGAACGAGGACACCGTGCAGGCACTCTTCGGCGCCCTGGTCAAGTCCGTGCGGCCCGCAAGGCGCTTCTTCCAGCACGAGGGCAACATGGTCTTCGTGCGCCGGGGCTTCGGTCCCGTCGCCGTGGGCGAGCGCAACGCCGCGGGGCTCCTCTCGTCCCTGGTGGAGATCCGTTTCCTGGTCGCCACCGACGAAGGGCATCTCTTCCAGCGCTTCGACGTACTCCCCGGCGACCTCTCGCGAGCCTTCGTCCACTCGCCCCGCGTACTCGCCGGGCTCCCCCGGCTCAAGATGTATGCCCGTTCGCCCGTGTTCGACCAGGAGTGGCGCTTCGTGGGGCGGCCTGGATACCACGAGGCCAGCGGCATCTTCTACGACGGCCCGGCCGTGGAGCCCCGGCAGGGCGTGGAGCACCTGGACCGGGCGCTGCGTGACTTCCACTGGAAGGGCGAGGCCGACCTGGTCAACTTCGTGGGCGCCCTGCTCACCGCCCTCACCATGCCCCACTGGGGCCGGGGGCACCCATTCCTGGCAATAAACGGCAACAAGCCGGGCGTGGGCAAGAGCACCCTGGCCCGCGTGCTCGGCGCCGTGGTGGAAGGCTCCGAGCCCAACTCCATCTCGTTCACGCCCGACGACACCGAGTTCGAGAAGCAGCTCGCCACACGCGTCGAGGCCGGCGACCGCGTGCTGGTCATCGACAACGCCCGCACCCGCCGCCCCATCCAAAGCGCCGTGCTGGAGCGCTGCATCACCGACAGCCGCCTCAACTTCCGCCGCCTGGGCTCCAACACCGCCATCACCCGGTCCCAGAACGACCTGCTCTTCTGCCTCACCATGAACATGACCCAGCTCGGGGCCGACCTGCGGCGTCGGGCCCTGCCCCTCAACCTGGAGCTGGCGGAATCCGTCCGGGACGCCTGCTACCCCGTGGACGACCTTGTGGGTTGGGTTCTGGAGCATCGCCTGGTCATCCTTGGCGAGCTGGCGGGGATGGTGATGGCATGGGTGGACGCGGGTCGCCCCGAGTGCGAGCGGCCCGCGCGCCACAGCACCAGCCAGCGCTGGGCCGCCACCATCGACGCCATCCTTCGCATGGGCGGCTTCGACGGCTTCCTCGCCAACTTCGAGGAGAGCGAACACGCCTTCGACCCGCGCTACCAGCTCGTGCTGGAGATCGTCCGGGCGCACCGCGACAAGCCGCCCTCTCCCGCGTCCCGCTGGGTGGAGTGGCTCGAAGCCATTCTGGAGGACCGCTTTAAGGACCGCCGCGGCAACCCCCGCTCCGCCCGCGCCAAGGCCACCGTGGTGGGCTCCCTCTTCCGCGACTACCTGGACGCCCGCTTCACCGTGGAGGGCCGCCGCTACGAGATCGTGCGCTCCTACCCCGACGGGGCCACCCACCCACCCACCTACGGCTTCCGGGAGGTGGGGAGATGAACCTCTCCAGGCGCATCCCCCTGGCCCCTCCCTGCCCGAGGAGCCCGGCCCAGCGGGTCGAGCGCGCCCGGCAGGTGCGGGCCTGGCTATCCTGGCCGGCGCTCCCGGCGCGGGTGGAGGACTGGCCCGAGGAATGGCGGGACCGGCACGAGGAGCGCGCCGCCATCATGGAGTTTCTCGGGGAGCTTCCGCGAGAAGATGCCGAGCGGCGGGCCGAGTCCTGCGTGCGTGCGGCCTTCGAGCGCGAGGGGCCGTGGCTAGGGTCCACGGATCCCGAGCGAGGGGAGCCGAAGGCCGCCGTGCGCGAGCGTCCGGGGGGCGCCGGCCAGCAACGCCCGGGAGCCGATCCGCCAGGAGGAAAGCCTTGAACCCGTTCACCCCCCACCCCCGGGCCGTACACGCTGTCGCAATCGTCAAGGCCCAGGGGTGGCCCCGGCCCGGTCGTCCGAGAGGGCGGCCGGGCCATTCGGGGCCGGCAACCGCGGATCGCAAGAAGGAGTCGCATTCCGGGGGGGTAGAGGGAAGCTCGGCGGCCGCCCACCCGTGCGGCCTGCGTTGCCGGGAGGGAGCGGCACCAATACGATGATGCTCCCACAAACGCTGAGGAATGCTGTTGCCGCCAAGCCAGGATGCCATCGCAGGAGGATCCGAACCGCGCCTCTCCGAGGCTGCGGCGGCCCTGGATGACATCCTCGCGACGGCCCGTCACGGGTATTCGCCACTCGTGGTCCTGGCGGGCGAGCCCCCGAAGGTAGGGTCGGCTCTCCTCCGGCATCTCGGCGCCCGGCGGTCGGCACTCATTGTCAACCTCTCGTCGGCACTGGCGGAGGCGCTGGTTGAGCTGAAGCCGCGGGAGCGAGTGAGGGCCGTCCCAGCGGCAGTGGAGACGATCGCGGCCGACGCGGCGCGGGGCTGGGCCTTCCTCGACCACATCGAGCTACTTTTCGAGCCTTCGTTGAAGCGCGACGCCTTGGCGGTCTTGGAGCAGGTCAGCCGCCGGGTGCCACTCGTGATCGCGTGGCCTGGGGAGTGGAACGGACGCGAGCTTCGGTACGCGCCGGTGCACCATCCCGAGCACATGCCGCC
>JAJRWT010000027.1 GCA_024276675.1 Myxococcota bacterium
CCACCGGCTGTTCCGCAGGCTCCGGCGCAGCGCCCCAGGGGGACTCGGGGGCGGGCTGGGCCGGCTCGACCGGCGGGGGGACCGGCTCCGGCGCAGCGCCCCAGGGGGACTCGGGGGCGGGCTCCTCCGGTTCCACCGGCTGTTCCGCAGGCTCCGGCGAGGCGCCCCAGGGGCTGGAGGGGGACTCGGGCGGCGCTGCGCTCTCCTGCGGGGGCTCCACCCAGGGGCTGTCAGGCTCCCCGGTATCAGGGGCATCTGCGGCGTAGAGCCCCTGGGAAAAACCGCTTCCACAGAACGGCCTTATTGCCGCGAAACCCAACAGAACGAGCAGCGGGCGGCGTACATGACTCATGGCAGCCCCTTCGGAGGCAATGCCAGACCCTCCCAGAGGGCCAATCCAAACCAGACCCAGTTCTGGGAATAGTAGTCCGATGGGTTGCCCCAACTCCCGGATCTCCACGAGGTGGCGATTTCCTTTTCGTAGAGCAGACGCAGATCCTCGGGCCTGCACAAGGACCACGCGGGGAGCAATGCACCATACAGTCCAAGATACTCGTAGTCTACCAATGGGGCTGCTTCACAGGTCATTTCGGCCGGTATCCAACCCTCCTGAAGCCAGTGGGTTCCCAAAGCTGCAAGGTTTACCAACAGGCGACGGGCTCTCTGTTCGTCGTACCACAACACGTCAGCAGCAAGATTCCATGACAACCTGAAGGCTTCGTACCCGAACCTGCAATCCCCGAGCCCACTGGAAGCCGAGTCGAGGATCTCAGCGCTCTGGACATCGACAAACATCCAGTCAGGGGGCAGGCGTTCTTCTTGCATGACCTGTTCCAGCAGAACGTACGCGGTGTCCAGCAACGCGCCCCACGGATGGCCTGGGTCCTCCCGAGCGAATGTTCGCCAGGCAAAGGTCAGGAAATAAGAGGGGTTCAGCTTCAGCGGATCCTGGTCCCTGGCCCAGGGTCCGGGCAGCATGACGGGCGCATCACCCAGAAAGGCCACTTCGCGTTCCCAGATCTGGTCCAGCATCTGCAACGCTTGCCTTCTATAGTCACCTTCCTCCCACCTGCTGGCGGCAAGCAGCAGGGCGTAGGCAATCCACTGATCCGCATCCGCCGCCGGGTTCTCGTCCAGCACCCCCCAGGAACCATCTTCACGCGGCCCCCACTTCCAGGCTGGCAGCCTTCCGTGATCTCCAGACTGAAGGTTGTCCCTGGTCCACCTGCGGAAGACATCGAATCGCTGCCGATCTCCCATCCACACCGCCCGCAGCATGGCGTAGGCCTGCCCCTCGGAGGTGGAAATGGATCCGGCGCCATGATCGATTACGCGACCGTCCTGCTGCACGAATTGCCGTAGATAGGCTCGCCAGGCGGTCTTCAGCAACCGCTGGGGCGGCGGAGCGGCGGCTTGGACCACTCCAACGACCAGCGACACCAGCATCGGCCAGATCCAGGCCAGAGCCGCCAGAGATCCCATCAGGTCTGGCCTCCCTTCTTGCTTGCCCAGGTGCGTATCAGCCCAGCGGCGACAAAGGCCGCCACCAGGAGCCCAATCCCCCAAAAGAACCAGGCTCGCCTGGAAAAGGCCTGGATCCTGCTGATGAGGGGAATGGTGCCGACTTGCACCTGTTGGGCCACATCGATGGACCGTAGCCGTTCTTCCGAAGCCAGAACGACCGCATTGCCCTCCATCTGAAGCAGAAGACCGGGATTGGCCAGCGACTCCACCACGGACAGAAGCTGCGACTGCCCGCGCAAGACCAGTATGGAATGCTCCGGGTCGAAGGGGTTGACGACCTGCTCGATGGTGCCATAGGGCGTACCCACCCTGGCCTTGAGAAGATCGGTCGCCCCCGCCACCAACTGCCGATCAAAATCACCGAAAAGGGTCAGTTGCCTCTGCGATACCAGTTCTTCATAAGTTTCGTGCCGGGAATCGCCCACCAGCAGGACCATCGTCCTGTCGCGAGCCTCTTCCATGAGCCCCGACCTGGATGGCAGCACGGTCAACTCGATTGAATCGGAAACGCTCGTCCGCCCCAACTCCGCCGAGAGGGCCAGCAACGCAGCGGTATCACGTGAATCAGCCACGGACGATGTGACCACCAAGAGGCCCTCTTCCCCCAGCGCGTGGCCGAGGGGCCACAGGTCGTATCTCAGCAACGAGAGATCCGGCAACATGGAGTAATGGTCCCTGTTGACCACCAGCTCGGAGCTGGCAAACACGGTCCCCCAGATATGACGATCCGTCGTGTACACACAGGGCTGGAAGTCTTCGGGAAACAAGTGGAAGATGACTTCTATTTCCGAGGACGGTTCCAGGATCTCGAAAGGAAGGTCCACCCAGAGACGTGTCAATTCTTCACCGTCGGGATCATCCAGCGCGATGCTTCGCAAGGTCACCCCGTTCAGCCGGACCTCGAGGGAGGAAAGGCGCGTATCCAGGTGCGCGGCATAGGCGAAGTCCAGGCCAAGTCGGGCTCCTCCGTCCCGTACCTTGGCATCGCCCAGCATTCGGAGGGGCAGGCGCACCGGTGGGGCGTAATAGCCACGGACGGTCTTGTCTCCAATGTCCATGTCCGCCAGGCTGAATCGCTTCTGCGCCGGAAGCGGAAGTGGAGATTGACGAGTGGGAGGTGGTTTTGCTTGTTGCAGTTCTGTGACGATGGCACGCGTACCGGACAGGACCTGGTAGCGATCCTGGGCAGCCAGGGCGGCAGCAGCCAGATCAAAACCTTCAGAATCGGCGCCGGTTACGATGAGAACGCCATACCTCGGGTTGAGAGGGTTGGGGACGGCGGCCACCAGGCCCTGACCCGGCTCCAGATCCGAGACATCGATGAAGCGGGTTACCCATGGATTCCACTCCGGTGTCCCGACCACGAGGATATTACCATCCACAGCCAGGTCTTCGGCAACCAGCTCGCCAACATGGAAACCGTGGTAGGCCGAAAGACGGCCCATGGACAATCCCAGTCCAGCGATTGCCTGGAGCTGCCGTGCGCCCACCCTGGGCCCAAGGGCCAACGAGATTTCCATGGGACCATAGCCCAAGACGTCGAAATAGGGATACGGGAAGTCCAGTAGATCCCCTTCGAAGACACGTGGGCTGAACCAGAACCGTAGAGTCGAATCCTTGCCTATCCTCAGCCACAACGATGGATCGAATGGGTCTTCACATTCTTCTCCCACGTGCTGCACAACCTCCAGGCTGATCGTGTTGTAGTCGGCCAGCAGATCCCGTGGGATATTGGCCACGACTGCGCCGCCGATCATATTGCTCTGGTCCAGGGGAATGCTGGCTATGCTCTGCTCATTCACCTTGACGGTGAGGAGGCTCCGGCCAGGCAGAAGTGTACCCGAATGTTCAATCTTGAGGTGAAGCTCCGGATCCCTGGCCAACTCCCAGGATCTCGGCCTCGTGAATGGAACCTTTTCGATCGCAGTTATTCCCTGGAGCATGATGTCCGACTGCTTGAACAGGTCGGGGCCGAAACGAACCACCTTCACCATGTCGACAGCTTCGAAAGAAAGCACCGGTTCGGCAACGTTCCCGGCCCCACCACCGGTATCTGGGATGGGAACCGCACCTGCCTGGGCATGGCACACCTCGATTGCGGACAGAGCCACTACAAGAAGCAGTCCAGACAAGCTCATGCGGAGTTCTCCTTGACGATTTGGTGTCTGAAAAAAATCACTCTGGGATTCCAAGCGCAACGGCCGCGTCGTGAAGATCCGCTTCCAGGGAGCGAATACGCTGCTGTATCACCCGGGAGTCTGCATCGGCCCTGTATTCATCTTCCAGTGTGGCCAGCGATAGCATAGCCGAATAGAGCTTTGCCTCGATCTCGGCGCATTCCGGTCGCAGAGAACTGTCTCCGTACAGAGCATAATCACGTCGAATACCCCAGAGTTTTCCCGACCAACTCTCGGGGAGATCCACGCCCAGCATACTGGCGGTCTTGAAACTGGAGAGCAGTTCGTGGATCTCGTCATATGCACGCGCAAGATCTGCAAGCCTGGTGCGGTAGGTCGGTCGGTCCAACTGGATCCCGGCGGCCGGAATGTAGGGTGACACAGCCTGGACCACCGGAGACCAGCCCAGGGCCATGGCCAACGCAAGAGCAATGAGCGAAAGAGGCAACACAAGAGGCCGAATACCCGGTCGGGGGCGAACCCTCGGCAGTGCTGCGGGCAGCCCGGGCGCAGCGTTGGAAAGGGGCATGTGGCATGACTCGCATGACGTGGCACCTTCCAACAGGATTTCCCCACACACGGGGCAGCGGCGGGTTCCCATTCCAGGCACCAGCGGAGCAGCCCCCCTGCCCGTCCCGGGTCGCTCCACGAGCTTTCGAAGCCATGGAGGGTTTCCCAGGATAGCCACCACAGGCGCCATCAACACGGAGGCGAAAGACCCAATGAAGGAATCGAAACCGAAACGATCCCCGATCCAGGCGTTGCTTGGGCTGAAAAGAAACTCGGTCAGAATGCGACGTTGGTCTTCCGAGAGACCTTTGAAACGGCAGCGAACCAGGACGGATTCTCCGACCGTTTCCCTGGCGATCAACTCCACGCCCAGCGGCGGACTGGTACCAGTGGGTGATTGGATACGCACGGAGAAACGCTCAGGAACATCTCGTGCAGAATCTACGGTAAACGCGACACCGCTCATACTGATGTCTTTGCTCGAGGCCTCAAAGGGTTTGAAAGGCGCCACTTTTCCGCCGTGGAAGCCAGTGGGACCTACGATGAGCCCCAGCCTGCGCTGGAGCCGATAGGCGGTTCGCCGCTGTGGACGTTCCAGCGCCGCGGCAATGGCTGCCAACAAAATAACCAGGTTATAGAGATTCCAGATGGCCACCACGGCCACGACATCCCTGTCCAGGGGACGCTGCAGGATCTCCCAGGGTGCGACAAGCACCGAAGCAAGCACAAAGGCCAGGAGTACCAACAGAGGCGCTGCGTGTTTGACATCGAAGAAGAGCCCTTCCCGCAATGTGCCCTTGGCAGTCACGTTGAACCTTCCATGCCCCGGCGCAAAGAATGCAAGAGTGGTGACGAGAGCAGTGTACGGAGCGATGGCCACTTCGAAGACCTCGGCCCAGATGCTGTGGCGGACATTTCTGTGGACCAGAGCCGAGGTTATCCCCACCAGGAACAGGTGGGGGACCGCATACAACAGCACCTCCCACACATCCGCGATGACTGGATGTACGCCGAACAGCAGAAACAGGGGGGGGATGATGAAGAAGATGATCCTTGGCAGTCCAGCGAAGAAGTGCCATGAAGCGTTGAAGTAGTTTATCCGTTGCGGAATGCTCAAGCCCCTTTTCAACAGGGGATTGTCGAGACGGAAAATCTGTGCCATGCCCCTGGCCCAGCGCATTCTCTGCCCGATATGTGCCGCGAAGCCTTCCGTGGCGAGGCCGGCCGCAAGAGGAACATCCAGGAAGGCCGAGTCCCATCCATCGGCGTGCATGCGAAGAGCGGTGTGGGCATCTTCCGTCACGGTATCCTGGGCCATTCCTCCTATCCCCTCCAGGGCCTCACGCTTGATCAGCGCACACGAGCCGCAGAAAAAAGCGGAGTTCCAGAAGTCGTTGCCAAGTTGAACACTGTGGTAGAAAAGATGTTGTTCCGGAGGAACGCTCCCTTCCAGGTACAGGTTGCGCAAGAAGGGATCGGAGTTGTAGAAGTGGTGTGGTACCTGCACCAGGGCCAGCCTGGGGTTCTCCAGGAAAAACCCCACCGTGGCCTTCAAGAATCCTCGAACCGGCACATGATCCGCGTCGAAAAAAGCTATCAATCCGCCCTTGGTCAGGGGCAGGGCATGGTTCACATTCCCGGCCTTGGCACCACGGTTGTCGGGCCTCGTAATGTAGTTGGCCCCCAGGGCCTCGACGGCGTCTCGTACTTCCGGACGCCGCCCGTCATCCAGCACCCAGACGCTCTTCCGGGGGTACTCCATGGCAAGGGCGCCAATTACCGTTGGCAGAAGTACATCCAGGGATTCGTTGTAGGTGGGGATGTACACGTCCACAAGAGGCAGGTCGTCGCTTTCGGGGTCGATGGGGGGGGGGGTCCTGCGACGAATGATCGCGTTCTGGAAGTACCCGGCCAACATGGTGGTCAACGAGTAGAGTTCAGCCGCAAACAAGGCGAGACTCGCCACCATGTCCCACGATGGTTCCAGTACGAGGGTCTGGGTAGCCCTGTAATAAATGTACCGAAGAGTGACGCCGACGGACAGAAAGACGATGACGAGGCGCTTCTCGGGAGCTTTGCTGGCCAGTATCATTGCTATGCCAACAACGAGCAACGAGAGCACCACCTGCGTTCCCGGTGCCAGGTCCGCCAACACCCAGGCCGCCAACATGACGATACCGAGGAACTTCGCAGCCCGAAAGCCCCGGCGGGACTCCACCACACGGCACAGCAGGCGCTGAAAGAACCTATTGGACGCAGTGGATTCAGGGATAGCCATCATGCTTGTTCGAGCATCATTGGTGGTCGACGTCATTCAGTGGTCATCCGTATCAGCGAGAGCATTCGGCCCAGGTGCAAGGCGTTACCCAGAAAGCGCCATTATTTCACGGAATTATGCTTGAGTCACGGCATCTTTGAAGAGGCGCACCCCAGACAAGGCGAACGGGGCCCCAACTTCCAAGCCCGAGCCCAGCTCACATTGAGAATCTGCTCCCGTCACAGGAGCGGCCCCCTCCCTTTCCCTTGCCAGTTTCCGTCCGGAAATGGCGGGTTGCCCTCTCCGGAAGGGCACTCCCCGGCCTTCGGGCTGCCAGCATCCGAATCTTTTTTCAACATCGCTGGCCGAGTGGTGTTAGTTTGGGTATCTTCCAGCAGGAAGAATCGTTCCAGGGTTTCAGACCAAGCGACATAGACTTCAACCCAAGAGGAGACACCATGAAGCTCAGGATCATACTCCCCCTCGCATTCCTGGTTCCTTCGCTGTTTGCCATCAACGCCTGTGGCGATGACGACGACACCAAAGACACCGCCAGTGAAACCGACACCGACACCGACGCCGACACCGACACCGACACCGACACCGACGCCGACGCCGACGCCGATCTCTCCACCTACATCAAAGGCTACGACGGCGAAGCAACCGTCACCCCCAAGGGTTACGATGGCTGGGAAGGCGCCTACCTGTTCAGCCTGGACGACATGGCCGTGGCCTGCCACATCAGCTACGACGTCATCTCCGTAGGCCAGGGGCGCACGGATTGCTCCGAGTGCATGTGGGCCTACGACCTGGCAACCGTTTCAGGATCCGGGAGAATCGACACCGATGAATCCGGAATGTGCAACACCGCTTTCGGAGCGAACGAATCCAACGTCGCCACCTTCGCCGACGGCTGGGTATTCTCCTACGGTTTCGCCCTTGAGTATGTCGGTCCGACGTACACCTATTCCAACGTCCTGATGTACTACTTCTCCTCCGACCAGGCCTGGTATGGAGTCGCCTACGCCGACTTCGACCAGAAGACCGGCATATTCAGCTACGACTGGATGATGCCCTACTACTCCTATTACTAGGAACCGATGGCTCGTGGGAGCCGTCGGGAAAACTCGGGACTGCTGCGGAGCGCCGGTCGCTACTGCGGTGGGCCTTGTCGGACATCGCGCAGCCTCTTTACCAACGGCTCCCAGGCCCTTCCGCCTGGCAGGGGGGTTCCTCAATCTGCTCCAGCTCCCGCTGAGGGTTTGCCCACTCCAGGCCCTCCCTGGGCTGAACCCTGCTGGCTCATCTCCAACACGGAGTCCTTGAGGGCCGTTGCCTCTTCCATCCTGCCCAAGGTGGCCAACACGTTGGCCTTCAACATCCTGAGCATGGGGTGCCTGGGATGTTCCAGGAGCGCCTGGTTCAACGCAGCCAACGCCTCCTCGTTGCGACCCAGGTTGTACAGACTCAGGGCCCTGTCGTGCATCAACACCGGATCATGCGGGAGATCCTCCAGGAGTTGGTCCAACTCCGCCAGCGATGCTTCCTCGTCGCCCTTTTCCCCCAGAATCCGTGCCAGCAACCTGCGGGCCTCCTGGTTTCCAGGGAAGTTGCCAAGTTCCCTGCGAACCAGACTTTCTGCTTCATCGTGTCGCCCAACGGCTTCGCTCATGGTTGCCAGGATGGTCAACACGCCTACCATGGGGTGCTTTTCTTTTGCTGCCCTTCTCAACAAACGCTCGGCACGGACAAATTCACCCCTTTTGAAGAGAGTTGTTCCCAGGACTGCCGCCACGGCCGTCGCATCGGGGTGCCCATCCAGGAATCTGTCGCCGAACTCGCGCAGGTCTTCCACCCTACCCAGATTGGCCAGGGCCTTGGCGATGGTGGATGCCGCCTGGACGTTGTCTGGCTGTGACTCCAGTGCCTTCCTGGCGTAGTCGAGAGAACCCCCATGATCCCCCATCTGCCCCCTGATGTTTGCGGCGGCCAGCAGCAGTTGCGGCTCGGAGGGGAAACGCCGCATGGCCTTTTCAATGGTCGACCAGGCCATCTGTGGTTTCCCATCGCTGGAAGCCAGCCTTGCCAACTTGAGATACGGTCGGAGCAACCTGGGTTCAAGGACCAACACCTGTTGGAGCAGCGAAATCGCTTCCTCGCGTTTACCCTTGTTGCACAAAAAATCTGCTCTCTGGATCCTTACAATGACGTCGCCGTGATCTTGTGGATCATCCAGGTTTTCGAATACGCCATCGTAGGGCTCGCCGCTCACCACGTAGCCAAGGGACTCCAACTTGGCCAGGGTGTCCGGATCCATGGACACCGCCTTGTGGCCGGGCGGTGTCGCCCCGAAATCCCTCAAGATTGACTCCAACTCTGCTCGCTTTCCGGGAAGCTGCTGGACAAGGTTTTCCTGTTCCCGGGGATCCACGGAGATCCGGTAGAGTTCGGGCCTGGGTTTGCTGATGAGCTTCATGCCATCCCAGAGCACTCCCAGGTGGGGGGCGTACCTGAATCGCTCCGTGGGCTGATAGCTCTCCATGTAGATGGGATGTGGTTGCCCGGGTTGCGCCTTCCCATCCAGCCCTTCTGGAACCGGAAGGTCCAGGAGTTGGAGAATGGTGGGCAGAAGATCCACGAGCCCGACGGGCTGGGTGACCACGGATTGTTCTATTCCCGGTCCTCCCATGATCAAAGGTACATGCTGTGTGCCCTGATATACGAAAAGCCCGTGGGTGGTTTCCCTGTGCTCTCCAAGCGCCTCACCATGGTCACCCACCACCACCCACACCGGATCCCGGCCGAGGCGCTGGAAGGCCTGTTCCAGTCTTCGAAGCTGTGTATCCACGAAAGCCAGCTCACCGTCGTAGGGATGCTGCCCGAACTCGGCCCGGTATTCCTCCGGAGGAGCATAGGGATAATGCGGGTCGTAGAAGTGGGCCCACAGGAACAACGGCTCGTCAGGATCCACGCGCTGGAGGATGTCTTCGCAGTCATCCAGCACCTTGTCGGCGGTACGTTCCTGGTGCCATGTGTCGGCCTGGACCTGCCCCAGAGCGTCCCTGTACCAATCGAATCCCTGTGAAAAACCCCACACCCGGGTAGTGACGAAGGCTGCCACCGAGGCCGCCGTCTGGTAGCCCTGGTCGTGGAAGATCTCTGCCATGGAATAGAATTCGTCCTGGAGCAGGTTGTCGCCGTTGGAGCGAATTCCAAGCCGGTAGGGATAGAGGCCCGTGAACATGGTGGCGTGAGATGGGATGGTCAATGGAATAGACGAGTATGCCTGTTCAAAGGTGATCCCTCGTTTTGCCAGGTCATCCAGCCATGGAGTTTGTCCCTGTTCATATCCGTAGGCGCCAAGGCGGTCTGCCCGGGTGGTGTCCAGGGTCACCAGGACCAGGTCGGGATGCCGCGTCGTCAGAGGCCCCTCCATTGGCATGGGGACAGCCACCTGGCGCTCGCCACATGCCACGAAGGTCACGGAAGCCGCAGAATAACACATTAACAAGAAGCATTTGTTCAAGGTGACCTCTCGCCTGCAGGCACCAGGTATTCCAGCGGTGTGGAGCACTGCGAAGTCAAATCGTGGAAGCGTCTTTCCAGGCGGGCGAGCCCTGGGCTTGCTGCCCCTTCCCGGGATTGGTGTTCTTTCGCTGTGGCCGCCCTTGCCGCGTACCAGGCCGTGGCCACCACCTCGGGCTCGCCCGGGTACCTGTGCAGCAGATCCTCGGCTGCTTCCCCAGCCGCCGAGGATCCCAGGTCGACGTGGATCCGAGTCAAAATGGCATCTTTCAGAAAGCCCGCCTGCAATTTGCGACGCTTGGACTCCAGGAGTGATAGCCCATCCGCGGCCACGCCCATGCGCCTGAGGGTCTCGGCATACCAGACCGATGCCAGGTATCCCATGGGCTGTTGCTCGAGGGCTTTCTTGAAAGCCGGCAAGGCGGACGCGGGATCGTCGAGGTAAAGCCAGAGCAGGCCTTCCATGACCCTTGCCACGGCCCCGTTGAAGCCATGATACGCGGCGAGGGCCAGGTCGGTCCAGGCTTCGTCCATGTTGCAGCGCTCCATGGAAGACATTGCCAGGAGGAGGTCCGCGGAACCCACTGGCTCGACCTCGTCCAGGTAATCCTGTAGAAAACGCTGCTGAAGCTGGGCATTACCCGACTCGATACTCAGCATACAGGCCTCGAAGAGAAAACCCGTCCGCTCCGAACGCAGGAGCATGGCGTCCTGCAGGTGGTAGACCGTGGCCGCTCGGTCGCCAAGCCTTGAAGTACACCTGGCCGCCAGAATTGCTTCCCGGACTCCATAGGGCTCCCGATCCAGGTTGGCTTCCAGAGTAGCCAGCGCCTCTGCATACCTGCCATAACCTTCCATGGCCCTGGCCAACCCAATCTGAAGGGAAGGGTCGTCCGGATGCTCTTTGAGCCCTGCCATGAACGCAGAGACCGCCATGCGGTACATGCCCCTTCGGAGAAACAAATCGCCTCTGCTCTGGTAGACGCCCCCCCAGGTGGAATAAAGCAACAGGAAAGGAATTAGAAGGCGACCCATCACTGCCACTCCAGGTGCCCCCCCCGGGCCACTGCCCAGACAGGCAGAACAGCCTCATCCAGCTTGCAGATCATCCCGGGGGGAAGACCGAACATGGAACGCAACCCATACAGGTCGGAGAACCTCCGGGTTAACAGGTTCGCAGCACTTTCGCCCGGCGCAGCGCTGGGCGAAGAATCCCTCCTGCATGATTTCCGCGTGCCTTCCTGCTGGATTGCGGGTTAGGGGATGGTTCTCTCTTGCACGGCGGACCTTCCAGACGCGAGAAGAACCAGACCATACGAACCGGGATTTCTCAACATGAACCGCGCCATGCTCTGTCTATGCTGCTGTGCTTCGATCCCGGCCTGCGGCGAGCCCATAAGGGGTGACTGGAAAGGAATTGAAGACTACGACGGCTTCCACAGCACCATGTCCATCGACGCCGATCTACGGGGTTACGCGCACCTCATCTTCCCCTCCGGAACCAGCACCTACGAAGCTGACTTCGATGTGCAGGTGATGGATAGCCAGGGCTCGTCGTACGTCATCGCCTTCGACTTCGAAACAGCTACCGACCTCGACTTCGACATGGACTGCGAAATGAGCATCGACAACGACCGCCTGTACTGCTCTGCCGGCGAACCCTGGGAGGACTACGACTTCAATTGGGAGCGCGACTGAAGTTTTCCTCTCTGCTGATGTTCCCCGCCATCCCCAGCCTCCTGAAACCGAAAGCTGCCACCAGAATCCAGAGGGCGATTACCAATGAGCCACACGCCAAGGCCGACAGAATCCAGCGGGAAGCTCCTTCCCGGCAACGCCTACACAAAACTGGAGCCCGGCGAAGAGTACCGGCCCATCGTCCCACCCCGCGACCCCCGTGCAGAAGTCACCCTCTGGTCGGTATCCATGGGGCTCATAATGGTGGTGGTGTTCTCCGCCGCCTGCATCTACATCGCCCTCAGAGCCGGCAACGCGATCGAGGCGGCTATTCCCATCGCCCTCCTGGCCATCTTCTTCGGCAAAAAGGGCCCCTTCCCGCTGCGAAAGGTCAAGAGCACCATCCTTGAGAACGTCATCGTCCAGTCCATCGGCCAGGCCGCGGGAGTTGTGGCCGCCGGGGCGGCCTTCATCATTCCGGCCCTGTACATCAACCGCCTGGACGTCTCGTGGTGGCACATATTCCTGGCCTGCTTCATCGGCGGCACGCTGGGAGTGGTGCTCATCATTCCCCTGCGCAGGTACTTCGTAAAAGACCTACACGGCGAGCTGCCCTTTCCCGAGGGCACCGCCATCAACGAAATCCTCGTCTCCGGGGAATCCTCCAGCGGTAGCGCGGGCAAGGTGCTGCTCATGGCATTTGGTATCGGAGCCGTTTACGACTTCGTAGTAGAAGCCATCCACGCATGGAATCCGGTGCTCACCTCGCGAACTCTGCTGGGCAGCTTCGGCGAAAAGATGTCGGCGCTCCGCATGGATCTGTCCATGAGCGGCCTGGCTGCACTTTTCGGTCTGGGCTACATCATCGGGCTCAAGTACGCAGCCATAATCGCCGCGGGTTCGGTTCTCTCGTACCTGGTCCTCATTCCGCTGGTCTACCATTTCGGCTCACAGTTGGACACCTTCGTCTACGCTGGAAGCACATACCACATCGCCACCATGAGTTCGGCACAGATATTCTCACACTTCGTCAAACCCATCGGGATAGGAGCCATCGCCATATCTGGCTTTATCGGCATCATACGCATGGGCAAGATCGTTCTTGGCTCCATCTCCCTGGGCTTCAAGGGCTTGAAGGGCGGCACGCGCAAAGGCACCGAACCCCGCACCCAGACCGACATGGACCCCAAAAACGTCCTGCTCATCCAGATGGGCTCCACCCTGCTCATGGCCATCCTGTTTTTCATCGTGGCCTACACCACCAAGGACACCGCCACCGGAGCCACCTACAGTATCGGGCAAAGCACCTGGTATGCTTTCGTGGGAGCGTTCGTGGGTTTCGTTCTCTCGTTCCTGTTTACCCCCGTGGCCGCCAGGGCAATCGCCATCGTCGGCGTAAACCCCGTTTCCGGTATGACCCTCATAACCGTCGTGCTCACCATCCTGGCCCTGGTGGCCAGTGGACTGCGGGGCTCCGGGGGCATGTTCATCGCGCTCATCGTCGGATGCGCGGTATGCACGGCCCTCTCCACCTCGGGAGCGCTCATATCCGACTTTAAGATCGGCTACTGGATCGGTTCCACACCCCGCTCCCAGGAGGTATGGAAGTTCCTTGGAATTGCCGTTGCATCCCTGGTGGTGGCCTTCGTAATCCCCATCATGGACTCCGGCTATCACTTCGTCATCCAGGACGAAGTCGGCAACTGGATCTCCAACACCAAGGTCCTCCCCGCGCCCCAGGCCAACATGATGGCGGCGGTCTCCCAGGGACTCTTGGCCGACCCGGCCAACCAACCGTGGCTTCTCTACGGCCTGGGGGGAATGATGGCCATAGTGCTCTACATGGCAGGCGTGCCAATGCTTGCCTTCGCCCTTGGCATGTACCTGCCAATGGCCATCAACGCCTCCGTCTTGTTCGGCGCCTTTGTCGCCTGGATGGTCGGTCAGACCGGAAAAACCAAGGCAGTGACCAAGGCCAGGCAAGAACAGGGGATTCTCATCGCTTCCGGCATGATGGCCGGCGCTGCAATCTTCGGGATCATCACCGCTATCCTCAGGCAAGCAACCTTGGGCGCCCCCATCCGCTTCATCAGCATCGGCGAGAAGTTCTGGCTGGACACCTCCGAAACGGGCGAGCCCTATTTGCAGAGCGAGCCCGCTCAATGGTTCGAAGGTGCCCTGGGACAGGGTATCTCTCTGCTCATGTTCATCGTCCTGGCCCTTGTGTGCTTCCTGCTGGCCCGAAAGGGAGCCCAGTGGTTCCTGGCGGAACAGGCCGAACCCGGTTCGTCAGAGCAGGACCTCTGACCGGCAATCGTGCCCAGCATCCCGTTTCAGCAGCACAGACCCCAGCCCGGGCCTGGCTCCGATGCACATGGTGGGCATCGCAACTGGCGAGCGGCCGGAGTGTCAGCCGGGGCCTGGCTCTTCCATGGCACGAACAGGGGACCTTCCGGAGGAAAGCCACACGCGCTCCCTGTCTTATTCCCATCCGACAAGGCTCCCATCGTGGGAGCGGATCACTCTTTCGCCAGGCACCCCTGTGCAAGCACCCGATCCGCCATTCCCTGACGGGGATCATCCTGCTTTTCACCTGCGGTTGCCGCCAAGAACCCGCTCCCCCACCCATCGGGCGGCCGCTGCCTCCAATTCCTGCCCGCTGGTGATCATCGCCGTACAGGGCTCGGATGCCAGCTCTCTGGGTTTCTGTGAATCCAGCAATGGTCTGACACCGGCGTCTTCGAGCCCGGCCATGGTTTCGAGGAACTGGGATGCCAGGACCCGCTTGTCCACCCTGACGACCACACGGGCTCCTTGCTCCGGAAGCAGTTTTTCCATGGCCTTGAAAACAGCCTGCCGCCAGAACTGGGCAACCTTTTCGGGATCTCCTGGCTTGCCAACAAGACACGAACCATCCACTCCCAGTTCCAGCCCCGCCCCCACTGATGGTACCGAGGGGACGCCCTCAAGAGCCTGGGCAAGAGTCCCCAGTGGAGGATAGGAGATCCGGGAGCTGAAAGCAGCCTCGCAGATCCCTTGGAGGTTCTGACGGCCCTCGAAGAAGCTCCCACAGTTGGAGGGCTGGGAGGATGGGCCGGAAAGCATCTGCGAGGGGAGACGAAGCATGGTCCCTCCGTCCTGGGAACTCAGCAGCAGAAAGCGGGACCAGGCACGGATACGTTCCGGGTATACATAGATGCGGACATCCGGCGAGAAGCCCTGGATGGGCTCTCCGGACCAGAAAGGAGGGGAGAGGATGTCCATGGAGAGTTCCCGGCCGGTACGCTCCCGAGGCTCCCTGGAGTCGGCATCGGTGGACAGGTCGAAGGCACCGTAACCGCTCCAGACGGATGTGAGGATCACGGGATACAAATCCGAGTAGGGGGTATCGGGGGGCACCACCAAGCGAACGACCCGGCGGGAACCGGCCAGGTCGGGCTCGGGTACCTTGGACAGATCGATATCCTCCAGGCTGGTTCCCGGTCTGTCCCTGGCCAGCAGAGCCTTCTGCAGCCGCCTGTGGCGGGAGGCCCGCAGGACACCGGGTTTGTGCAAGGCACAGAGGAGAACACCGTCCAGGTACAGGTCCCCTTGCTTCAATTCCACCAGGGGTTCCGGGTCCGGAGATTGCGCCACGGGGGCTTGCGACTCGGTCTGGCTGCAAGCCAACAGAAAACAAGCGGCCAGGAACCGAAGGACATTGGGCCTGGGATCGAATTCAAGCATCGCCAAGCCCTCGTGGGAGAGTCAACACTCTCCGGAAAGACGCTTGCCCCCACGGGGACAGGATTTGGATAATCATGGAAATGTTTTGACTCCTGGGGTGTTGGTGAGCCCGGTCGCCGAATCGGCAACCACGAACTTCCCGTGGGAATCGTGGCGCGTGGTTTTCCAGGCAGCGTGAATGGTGTTCCCTGACGCAATGGAAAGGCTCCCGGCACAGATATACCCGACCATCACGTAGTAACAGTACATCAAGAGCAGCAAATGATCTCAATCCAGAACCTCACCAGGCACTACGGTTCCACCGTAGCCGTCGACGATGTCACCGTCGAGATCCGCCGAGGCGAGATCGTCGGTCTTCTTGGGCACAACGGCGCTGGCAAGACCACCATGATGAAGGTAATCACCGGCTACCTGGAACCAACGAGCGGCAGGGTAACGGTCGACGGAATGGATATCGTCACCCAACGCAACCAGGTACAGGCGCGAATAGGCTACCTGCCCGAAAGCGCTCCTCTCTACAACGAGATGCTTGTGCAGGAGTACTTGCAGCTCATGGCGGAACTGCGCGGAATCCCCTCGGAGAAGACCGATGCCGCCGTGGCAAGGGCCGTGCTGCGTACTGGCCTGCAAGACCACCTGCTCAAACCGATATACACCCTTTCCCGGGGCTACCGGCAACGCGTGGGCATAGCGCAGGCCATCGTGCACAGCCCCGATTTCTTGATCCTGGACGAGCCCACCAACGGCCTCGACCCCTTGCAGATCCACACCATCAGGGATCTCATTCGGCGCCTGGCCAAGAGCAGCACCATCATGCTCTCCACCCACATCCTCCAAGAGATCGAGGCTGTCTGTGATCGGGTGTTGATACTCATAAATGGCCGCCTCGTCCGAGATGCCGACCTGCAGGAAATCCTCTCCTCCGATGCCATCCGTCTCTGTGTAAAGGCGGATTCCGCCGACGTCCGACGGAGAATATCCGCCCTGCCAGGCGTCCACGAACTGTCCCACATGCAGGGCGAAGCGGGCCCGGGGGACTACTCGTGGTGGACCATCCGGGGTGACGACCAGCGCCGACTGGCTTCCCAGATCGTGGAAACCAGCGTAGAAGCCGGCTGGAGCGTCGACACGGTCGCCCACGAACACCGCACGCTCGAGTCTGTTTTCCAGCAGCTCCAGCAGGCCCACATCCACCAACAGAAAAGTGCGGAGGCACTCTCATGAACGGTCACTTCATGAACAGCCCCGTCATGGTGGCTCGCAAGGAGCTACGCTCCAGTTTCCAATCACCCGTTGCCCTGATCTTCCTGGGCATCTTCCTGGTGCTGACCCTATTCGGATTTTTCAGCTACTCCAAGTTCTTTGCCCGGAACCTGGCGGACTTGAGGCCGCTCTTCCAGTCGCTGCCATTGCTGCTCATATTCCTGGTTTCAGCCATCACCATGCGGCAGTGGGCCGATGAACGAAAGACCGGCACCCTGGAAGTTCTCCTCACCCTGCCCATCCGTACCTGGGACCTGGTGCTGGGCAAATTCATGGCGGGCATGCTGCTGGTTGCCCTGGCGCTTCTCCTGACCCTGCCACTGCCCATAACGGTCTCCCAGCTAGGCGACATGGATCTGGGCCCCGTCCTCGGGGGCTACCTGGCAGCCCTCCTCCTGGCATCCGTATACATGGCCATCGGGCTTTGCATAAGCTCCCGTACCGACAACCAGGTGGTTTCCCTCATGCTCACCCTGGTACTGGGAGGGATCCTCTACCTGGTGGGCACCGACAAGGTCACAGGTCTGGCCAACAGCGCGGTGGCCGAAGTCCTGCGGGGCCTTGGAACCGGCAGCCGCTTCGAGAGCATCGAAAGGGGGGTCATCGATCTACGCGACCTGTTCTACTACCTTGGCTTGACTACTTTTTTCCTGTACCTGAACGTCTACTTCCTTGAAAAAGGTCGTCTCGACCCACAATCCGTTACAGGCCGCAGGAAAAACAAAAATCTCCTCACGACCCTCTCCCTCGTCGGGTTCAACATCCTGCTGGCGGATATCTGGCTGGCTCCCATAACGGCCCTGCGTGCAGACCTCACCGAGCGCGGTGAATACAGCATCAGCGACGTCACCGTCTCTACCATCGGGGACCTGGACGAACCCCTGTGGATCCAGGGTTTCTTCTCTCAACGTACCCATCCCCTGCTGGCGCCGTTGGTTCCCCAGATACGCGACATGCTGGCAGAGTACCAGGTGGCTGGCCGGGGAAAGGTAGAAGTGACCTTTCAAGATCCCAACAGCGACGAGGAACTGGAGCAGGAGATCAACGAACAGTACAGCATTCGAAGTGTGCCATTCAGAGTTTCGGAAAGGCACCAACAGTCGGTGGTCAATTCGTATTTCCACATCCTCGTGCGTTACGGAGACCAGTACGAAGTTCTCTCTTTCGACGATCTCATCGAAGTACAAGCCGATGAAGACGGTATCGACGTGCGCCTGCGCAACCTCGAATACGACCTGACACGGGCCATCCGCAAGGTCAGCCGCGAATTCACCAGCCTGGAAGCCATCTTCGCCAAGCTCCCCGACACGGCCCACATCACCGCCTACATCTCTCCCGCGACCTTGCCCGATGACTTCAAGGAGATGCCCGAAACCATAGACAAGGTGGTTTCCGAGATGGTTGATATCTCCAGGGGACACCTGGACTTCAAGACGGTGGATCCCAGCGACGACAGCGAACTGCAGGAACAACTCTACAGCCGGCACTCCATACAACCATTTGCGGCCGACCTGTTCGGTACGGAACGTTTCTACCTGCACCTGTTGCTCCAGGAAGGCGCTTCGGAAGAAGTGATCTTCCCCCACAAGGCGCTCTCGGAAGCCGACCTGAAGAAGTCACTTGAAGCCGCCATTCGTCGGGCCACTCCCGGCCAGATGAAGACGCTGGGCCTGTTCACCGAGATCCCCGAAAACGAACCGCCCAACCCACAACTACCTCCCCAGCTCCAACCCCAACGACGCCAACCCGACTACCGGGTACTGGAGCAGTACCTGGGAGAAAACTACAGGGTGGAGCGACTCCAACTGGAGGATGGCGACGTCCCCGACTACATAGACATCCTCATCGTGGGCAAACCCGGCGACATTACGGAAGAACAACGCTTCGCCATGGATCAATACCTCATGCGTGGCGGTTCCCTCGTGGCGCTGGCCGGCAACTGGAACGTTCAAGCCGACAGGAACGGGCTGAACACGGTGGAACAGGATCGCGGTTTGGCGGACATGCTGCAAGCATGGGGGGCCACCATCGGGAAATCCCTGGTGATGGATCCCGAAAATGCCCCATTCCCCATACCCGTGAAGGAGCGTCGAGGCCCATTCACCATGGAGCGCATCGAGCTGCTTCCATATCCCTTTTTCCCAGATATCAGGCAGAAGGGATTCGCCAGGGATCACCAGGCTCTTGCGGGTTTGAACAACGTGACCGTGCCCTGGGTATCTCCCCTGGAACTGTCAGACAACATCGAAGATCGCGACGTCCAGGTACTCCTGAGCAGCTCCCCGGGGGCTTGGCTCAACACCAACGGAGATATAAATCCAGACTTCACGAAGTGGCCCGACTCCGGATTCGGAGCCGAGGGCGAAACCAGGTCGATGGTGCTGGCGGTCACAATGGCCGGCACCTTCCCCTCCTTCTTCGCTGATCGCCCATCTCCCATCTTCGATGGCGATGGCTAGACCTCGGGGCAGGGCGAGGCGGATCGTACCGGCCGCACCCTCAAGAAATCCCTCCCCGATGCCAGGCTGGCCATCATCGGTTCCTCTGAAATCGTCTCGGACCTGATGGTGCAGGTCTCCAGGCAATTGGACGGCGAGGTACATCGGGCCAACCTGCAATTCTTCCACAACCTCGTGGACTGGTGCGCCGAGGACACCGATCTTCTGGAGATCAGATCCTCTGGAGCCTTTGCCAGGACCCTCGAACCTCTCACCGAGGATGAACGCCGCAACTGGGAATACGGCAACTACGCAATCGTGCTCCTGGCCCTGGTACTGGTGGCCATCATTCCTCGCCGGCGCCGCAAACTGGTCCAACCCATCCCACTCACCACGGCGGAGCGGACATGACCGGATCTCAGAAGTTGCTGACCGGCCTGCTCGTGGTACAGGCCATCCTGGCGGTGTCGCTCTGGTGGCCTGCGAAGCAGAGCCAGGTGGAACCAAGGCCCTTTCTCGACATCACCCCCGAGCAGGCAACCAGCGTCACCATTACAGGGAGTCCGGGGGGAGACTCTCCACCGGACTCCGTCCACCTGGTAAGGAAAGACGACCAGTGGGTCGTAGAATCCTCCTTCGGCTACCCTGCCGACAAGACCAGGGTAGACGAGCTGCTGGACAAGCTCACAGGTATCCGGGTCAAACACCCCATCGCCACCAAGACCACGAGCCATACCCAACTCAAGGTTGGCGAGCAGGAATATGGCAAACGTGTGGTCCTGGAGACCACCGATTCCGTCAGCGAGGTCTTCATCGGCGCTGCCGCCAGCAACAGCGTCAACGTGCGCCTGTCAGGCGAAGACCAGGTCTACCGGGTTCGGGGTTTCAGCGAGTGGTCCATCAGTGACAGGCCACAACGCTACATGGACACCGTCTACCTAGAGCAGGATCCCGACTCCATCGAGGTACTCACGATAGAAAACTCCGCAGGCAGCTTCACTCTGGATCACTCACAAGACGAGTGGGTTCTCCTGGACGGCCCAGAAGGCTCCAGGTTGGATCAGGACGAAGTCCAACGTTTTGTCAAGAAGGTGGCCAAGGTCCGGATGCGGGAACCTGCGGGCAGGGAAGTTCTTCCCGAGTATGGCCTTGACAAGGGCACGACGGTTCAATGGACGGCCACCGGGGAAGACTCGACAGTAGGTGCTTCCTACCGCATCGGTGCCGAGGACGACGGCAAGGTCTACATCAAGTCCGAGGACAGTCCCTTTGTGATCAAGGCCACAGCTTCCTCGTTCAAGGCAGTGACGGAGGCCAGGGTGGCCGATTTCCTGGAGAGCGGCCAATAGCTGCTGGCGAAGTTGGTCCGGCGTCCGTCGGAAATGTCAAAAAATTGTCAAGCGGCCACTTCTCTTGTCCTGTACGCCCCCTTCACTACATTTATACATAAACGTAGTGAAAGGCCCGAACTTGAAGTTTCCCAAGACAGGCATGGTTTCCCTCGACGATGTGCCCAGTGGCAGGGGAAAACCTCACATATCTGAGAACGCGCCCCCAAGGACCAGACCTGTCAGACCTGCGCCCCGCGGAGAGTCCGGCAAGTCGTCCCCCAGTCCGGGCAGCCGTGCCGATCCCTCGTCCACCAAGAAGGCCGTCCTGCGCAGGAGCCTGGAGCAGGCACTTGCCTGTCGTGATGTGGAAGCGGTCATCCACCTGGCTTGTACCTGCTACAAGGACGATCTCCGGCTCTACCTCCTCTCCAAGGGTGTGAACGAAAACGACGTCGAAGACCTCCTGCAGAACGTATTCTCGCTGATTCTCATAAAGTTCGATTCCTTCACGAACGTGAACTTCCGAGGGTGGCTCTTCACGTTCGCCCGATACGAATACTTGAGCTGGAGGTATGACTGCACCAGCAACAAGCGTCTCACTTCCGACCCCCGCCACAAAGCAAACCTGTCCCCCGTTTCCGAAGACAGCATAAACACGCTCCTGGACTCCCGTTTTCTCACATCTCAGGCAATGGAGCTAATGCGTGAAGAAAACGACATCAACGCCGAGATCTTCAGGGCAGTCTTCCTGGAAGGTTGCGACAGCACCGAAACCATAGAAAGAATACGAGAGTTGCTGAACGTGTCCCTTACGCCGGGTTCTTTTGGCAAACGAAAAATCCGGCTCCGCGACAAGCTCGCGTCCAGGCTTCAAACCCTCCTCAGAGATTCCCCATGTCCAAGTCAGAAATAGTATCCATCACACACCAGAGAATGGAACAGGCTGGCATCCTGGAAGGCTCCCTGGATTCCAGGACGAGAGCCGGCTGGCCTGACTGGGCAAGGGCACACTTCCAACAATGCAACAAATGCCGGGCCCTGCTCATCGCGGAACAGGCCCTGTTACAGGCCGGTCGAGCAGTCTCGCGGCTGATGGCCGATACGTCTCCTCTACGCCCCCCCTCAATGGCTTCACTCTACGAGCGCCTGGCCAGGCGGCATGCTCCCCCAGTGGCTTCGCTGGTGGGTCGCATGTCCCCACTTCCAAACTTCCGCTCTTCCCCCCTGGAGCTGTCCCGGACAACCAGGGGTCTCCGTGGGTGGCACCCAAACGCTCGCTCACTCTCTGTCTTCGCCGTCCACGAAGCCAACGACCCGGTTCTGCTCAAGAACGTAGAATCTCGAGACCCGGGCGTGGGCTTCTACCTGGACTACCTCCCGACCCAAACCACGCGCGTGGTCGCCGTTGCCACCAGTGAGCCCATGGACTGGTCATTCTGGTCGCTCTGGCTGGGCGATCACATCAGGAACGGCACCCTGGAAAGCGCTATTCGCGATTCCGCTCCTCCACAGGCCCATTTCGCGGTACTCCAGATACCTCGTGGCTTCAAGCCCGTTCATTTCAAGCTGCAGCGGGATCCGCTCCCCGAACCTCTTCCGGAAATCACGGCCATCCTTCGCCAGGCAGCCATGGCTGGCCGCCACGACAACCTCAGCGAAGCCGTCTCTCTCTACCGAAAGGCCCTGGATCTCTCGGTCAGCCAAGCCGATTCCACCGGAAGGCTCAAGGCCACCGCCGGAATCGCCCTGGCCCTTGCACGGCTGGGCTACTACTCCGACGTAGAGCAAATCCTCGAAGAACTCATCGAAGACACCACCTTCGACTCCACCTGGGGTGAATGGCTCTGCCGGCTCATGGCCAGCAACGCCCTGTACACCCACGACCTGGAAACGGCATCATTCTGGTTGGAGCAAAGCCACAAAACAGGGCTGGGTACAAGTGAATGGGCCAGGTTGCTGGAACTCCAGCTCGCGCTGGCCCAGGACTCCAACGTGGTAATCGAAGACCGCCCCGATGACCTGGGCGACGACGATCCCATCTCCTCGCCCCGCATCTTCATCGAGTACCTTGGCATCTGCCACCTGGCACTCCAGGCAAAGTCACAGGCCAGGCTTGACAAGCTCATCCAGGCCACCACCAGGTTGGGGGAACTGCCCAACTCGGACTGTCCCGACCTGGTCTTTTTCGGAGCCCTCTGCGATGCGGCCATCACCGGGGCCACAGGCAACCCCCAGGAATGGCCGCGCATCACCGAGCAGGTCTGCACGGTGCTGACCGAGCGGGGCGACAACTTCCTCTCCACCACAGACGCCTACTACCTCACCCAGCTCTCTCGCATGGCCCTCGAGCAGGGCCAGATGGCCGATGCCAAGAGGCTGTTCGCCATGCGCTTCGGACTCCTGGATCACCGCTCCATGGCCAACCGCCACCTCCTGGGCATGGCGGCCGCGGCCAACGGACTCTTGATCATGGGCCCAACAGCGCAAGATCCCATAAGGCGGATCTCGCTGGGCGTTTCCCAGCTCAAGCGGCAGATCCAGCAGGCTCGCCAGGAGCTGCAGAGCGACGGCCCCTGGGACGCCGTACGCATGTTGGGTACCATCCTTTTTCCAGAGGGCAGGGTCCCCTGGGGCGAAATCCTCGTAGGTTCCGATGGAATCCTGGCGGATGCCCCGCTGTTTGCCATCGCAATGGCCTCCCTGGGCGACAAGCAGGGCACTCCCGTCATACGTGAACTCGTGGGCCTCCGCTCGGTACCCTCCACCACGACTCGCTATCTCTCGGAAAACATCGTCAGCCTCGCCGACGCCCAGGGAAACCTGCCCAGCGCTTCCGCCGAAGTCCGCCCCGAAGAAGCTTCGCTCTACCTGCGGGGCAACGCTGTAGTCCGAAGCGCGCTCCACAACCTGGGCCCAGTGGGGCTGCTCCACCTGGCGGTCCACACGCGCCGGGAACGGGGCATTCCAGAACTTCTCATGGCCGACGGCCCCATCTCGCCGGTGGAGTTGGCAGGGCTCAAGCTGGAAGGCTCGCCGGTGGTGCTGCTCTCCGCCTGCACCACGGGCCTCGGCACCACCCACAAGGGCTTCGAGCGTTCCCTGGCTCAAGCTCTGCTCCAGGCTGGAGCATCATCCATCATCGCCACGCGATGGCCCGTGGTGGACCACGAAATGTACACGTTTGTTCGCTCGGTGATAGAGCTCTGGCCTTTCCAGGCAGTCCCCGAGGTAGTGGCCCATGTCTGTCGTCAGCTCAAGCAAAAGGGCCACCCTCCAAGGCTCTGGGCAGCACCAGTCGTCTACTGAACCTCTAGCACCGAGCACATCTCCGCCCCCATGTTCAACTTCAAATGACCTGCAACCCCAGCTATTCCATCGTCCCCCAACAACCAGGAAAGGAATCATAATGGCAGCCTATGACGACTGGCCGGAATTCTGTCCCGACCCCCAGCTCACTGTGGTCATCTCCAGTGGGCAGCTCACTCTCGGAGGAACATCCAAACTCCTCAACTACAGAGACTACACCTGGGACCCGGTTGAGGTCCGTGGAACCATCTGGAAGAACGGCAACAAGGTGGCCACACTCTCCATCGACAGCAGCGACGGAGACATCACCCTCTCGTCCCCCCTTTCGGTGGCCACCAACGATCCCATCGAAATCCGCCTGCAGTTCATCGGGCGTCTCTCACTGCCCTGGTACACCAAGACCCTGATGCGGCGCTCCGCCTTCCTGACGGTCCCCGCCGGTGATTCCACCTTCACCTTCGACTCGCAGAACAACAGCATGCCCATCCCCGACTGGGATCTGGCCTTCGGCTGGGACAGCAACGACAAGCTCAAGCTGGGCTTCCGGGTGAACTCCGACGACAGCGCCTCGCAGGATATGAGCCTGTACACCCGCATGTTGGGCGGAGCTGTGGCCAAGCAGAGTTCCAGCACCATCGATCTGGACTCCCAGAGTACCCAGACCCACACCTCCGATTTCACCAAGGCTGAGGTGGAGGTCGCATGCGAGGCCGAAATGTGGCTCAAGTCCGGCACCGGCACCACTCGCCAGGAAGATCGTTTCCGCCTTGTGCTCATGAAACTGGACGAAGTGGGCGCCTATCCCAGCAACTTCCCCACCACCGGAATCATGTTGGAACAGGAAAAGGCCACGGGTACCACAGCCGCCAAGTGGATCGAATCCTGATGAACAACGAGACATCCGATAGCTCTTGATCCGGCCAGGGGAGCACCCACATGGTACTCTTTGATGCCAGCACAGCAAGGGCCGCCCAACAAGAGCATGCCCATAGCTTGCCCGCATTTCGCGTGCTGGTGGATGCCCTCTCCGACGGAGTCGTCCTGCTGGATCACAACGGCAGGACCTTGATGCTCAACGCAAACGCCGCACACCTGCTGAAGAGCATCTCGGACCAACGGGGCAACCTGATATCCGCCCTGGGTCTGGAGCCGATATTCCACTGCGTCACCGCTTTTTCTCGACCGATGCAGACCCTGTTCTCCATGCCCGGCCCCCCCCGCCAGGTGTTGCGTCTTGCTCTGAACATGGTGGAACTCAACCCCGGCGATCCCTTCTGGCTTCTGACCATGCGCGACGTAACCCTGGAACAAGCCTTGCTGGGCTCCCTCCCCGAGCAGGTCAAGGAACTGGAGGCACTTCACGAGCTGTCCAGGCGCTTGGTGGCTTCCACATCCAGACAAGCCGTGGCAGACACCCTGGTCCAATGCGCCGTCTCCACTCTGGGCTTCACGTTCTGCAAGTTGGTTGTTCCCTCGCGCGGGGGCTTTTCCTGCCTGGCGTTTTCCACCATCAGACCTCTCGACTCTCCCCGCATGGCCAACGGCCCCGAACCTCGCGAGACCTGGCCATTCTACCGACGAGTACTGGACCAGGCTGCTGCGTTGCCGGTCACCTCCGGTGACAGCTCCCTTGACCCACTGGAGCTGGCAGCTCTTCTACCCAGGAATATCTCCTTCATCGTGGCCACCCCAATCTTCACACGGAACTGCCCCATGGGCATCTTGGTACTGGGCGATGCACGAAAACCAAGACGCCACCCATTGAACCTCCATACCCGCAACCTCATCGACACAGTGGTCAACCAGGCCGCCACGGCATTCCAGAGAGTTGAACTTCACGAAGACCTGGAACGTGCCTATCTCCAGACCGTCCTGGCCCTGGCCAGGGCCATGGATGCCAGAGACACCTACACCGCCAACCACAGCCAGTTCCTGGCACACTGGGCGGAGATCATCGCCACGCAGTTGGAGCTTCCACAAGAAGAAATCCTCGCAATCCGCTGGGGAGCGCTGCTGCACGACATCGGCAAGATCGGCGTCCCCGACTCCATCCTGTTGAAGGAATCCCCCCTCGACGCGCAGGAATGGCACACCATGAAGCAACATCCCGTCATCGGCGCGGACATCGTCAGTTCAACAAGCTGCCTGGCCCACGCAGCACCCATCATACGGCACCACCACGAAAAATATGATGGCACCGGCTACCCCGATGGGCTGAGCGCGGAAGATATCCCTCTCGGATCTCGCATTGTGGCAGTGGTGGACTCATTCTCGGCCATGACCGACAAGCGGACCTACCGCGGGGCGTCCTCCCCGGAAGATTCCTTGAAAGAACTCCAACGCTGTTCCGGCTCACACTTCGATCCACATATCGTGTCGGTCTTCATGTCGGTCCTGAAGAATCCCGATTATCAGCCTTCCCAACGTACGGTCGCCCGCACCAGCGCAGCATGACAAAACTCAATCACGGTGTTATTGCGCCAACAATGGCAAGATCCAGCAGGCCCGATGGTTCGACCCATGCCAGCTCTTCGTCATCACTTCAAGCGAATCTCCAAATCCAAGCCAGGACAAACAAGATGGAGCCCAAAAAGATCCTCGTAGTAGACGACGAGCCGGATATCCGTCTCACTATTTCCACCCTTCTCGTTGCAAATGGTTTCCTGGTGAGAGAAGCAGAAGATGGCAGAACATGCCTTGGTCTGCTCCAGGAGCAGGATTTCGATCTCATGATACTGGACCTGCTCATGCCCGGTCTGGACGGAAGAGAAGTCCTCAAGCGTATACCGGCCGAGACAGCCACCAGCACTCCGATAATCGTGCTCACCGCTCTTGGTGCCGACAAAGACATACTCGAAGGATACGCTCTCGGTGCCACCATGTACCTCACCAAGCCCTTCGACAACAACATGTTGCTGGACACCGTGAAGTACTTGGTTGCCGACCTTAGCCAGGAAGAACGAATCGAGCTGGAACGGCGCCTTTGACATCCGAAGCCATGCTCGTTCGCCTGTTCTGCTGGCCCTGCCGGCGGACCCGCGCCAGGAGACGATGCGCGTAGCAGTTCCTCTGACAATCAGATGGACCGAGGCCATTGATGCACCAGGAAAATCCAGGCAACCACGCCGAAATCAAAGAAACTCCCCAGCCTGGAACCATCGCTGCTGCCCCGTTGGACAAGGCAGACTCGGGTCAGGCCGCCAACATGGATGAGTCCTTTCTTCGTCTGCAGAGGGATCTCGCGGTCGCGCTGAGTTCTACATCGGACCTTGATCTCGCCGTCAGAACCTGCCTGGGAGCAGCTATGGAATGCTCTGGAATGGACTGTGGCCTGGTGTATCTGTACGAAGACGACCGCTCGCTGAAACTGGTTGCAACACTTGGCCTCGTTCTGGAACCCTCCATTTCCACCTACCAGGTTCAACAGGGGTCCCACTTCTCCTCCGCAATTCAGATGGGCCAACCGCTGTACCTTGAAAACTCCACCAGCAGCTCCATCAGGCCACGGGAAATGCACGACGAAGGCATCAGGTCCCTGGCCATCCTTCCCTTCGGCCATATGAAGAAAACAATCGGATGCCTGTGCGTGGCTTCTCACGAGCGTAGCAACGTGGCCCATGCTTCGCGCATCGCACTGGAAGGCATGGCGGCACAAATCGGTGGAGCAATCACAAGGCTGAAGTCCGAGGTTGCACTGAGATCCAGTGAACGCCGCTACCGTCTCCTGACAGAAAACCTCAAAGACGTGGTCTTTGTCCTTGCCCAGGATGGAACCCTCTCCTACTGCAGCCCGGCGGTCAGGGAATTCGGCGGCTACGACCCCGAAGAAGAAATCGGCGCCCACATGAGCAGGTACACCGCCAGGCACGAAGACCTTGAAAAGTCCCAGATGGCGCTTCAGATCCTGCTGACGGAGCGTCGGCCCGTGACCTTCGACATCCTCTACCGGCCCAAGGATCGCCCTCCTTTCCCCGCCGAACTCACGGGATTCCCATTCCAGGAAAGCGATGGAACCATCTCCATCCACGGCGTCATGCGCGATATCTCCGAACGTAAGCGCATCGAGGCCGCATTGCGTGCCTCCGAAAACCTCTACAGGACCACAATTGACGCCCTGGACGAACCGGTGTTCGTTATAGACACGGAATTCAGGCTCACCCTCTACAACCGAGCGTTCGTATCCTGGCGGGCATACTACGGCCTCGGCGAGCCTTCGATCGGTGATCAGCTCTTTGAAGCCTGTCCCTTCCTTCCTCTGAAGGCCCAGGAAGACTACAAGACCATCTTCATCGATGCAGAACCCATCTCCAGGCACGACACCATCTCTGTTTCCAACGGTTTTTCCGGAAACGACCCATCAGGAAACGACCAACACATCCAGACCAGGAAGATCCCGGTACTCAAGAAAGGTCGAACCACTCGAATCGTGACCGTCGTTCGAGACCTCACGAAACAAGTAATCGCGCAGAAGAAACGGCACGAGTTGGAAGAACGGCTCCAGGCCACCCGCAAACTCGAATCCATTGGCAGGCTCGTCGGCGGGATAGCTCACGAATTCAGCAACCAGCTTTCTCCCATACTCGGTTACTCTGAACTTGCTCTCATGAAGATGTCCGAAGACGACCCCCTGCATTCATATATACAACCCATCTGGCAGGCGGGAAACAGGGCCAGGGATCTCACGCAGCAGCTCCTGGCTTTCGGGCGTAAACAGATGCTGCAGATGTACCAGACCGATTTGAACCGCATCACAACGGATCTGGAACCGATGCTTCGCAGAATCATCGGCGAAGACATCACCCTCCATT
This sequence comes from Myxococcota bacterium, assembly GCA_024276675.1. Lineage (GTDB taxonomy): Bacteria > Myxococcota_A > UBA796 > UBA796 > JAFGLY01 > JAJRWT01. The sequence continues at coordinate 28,543 of JAJRWT010000027.1, forward strand.
TGCGCCTTTGCAAGAACCCATGGCCGCTGCTTGCAGATCCGTCGCAGATCCAGCAGATCCTGCTCAACCTGCTGGCCAACTCGCGCGACGCCATGCCACATGGCGGGAACCTGTCCATCGAAACAGCCAACGTCACCCACGATACCCACCAGGTTCCTTCCTTCAAGGACTTGCCCCGGGGGCGCTACGTAATGCTCAAGGTCACGGATGCAGGTATTGGAATGGACAAATCCACGAGGAACCGCGCATTCGAGCCCTTCTACACCACCAAAGAAAGGGGACCGAGCACAGGGCTGGGTCTCTCCACCGTCCACGGTCTTGTCCAGCAACACAACGGCGCGATACATCTCCACAGCTCTCCCGGCGAAGGTACCGCAGTTACGATACTGTTTCCCAGATGTGCTCAAGGGAAGGATTCCCCGCCACCACAACCGCCTCCAGAAGCCATGGAAGTCGCTGACAAGACCATCCTGCTCCTGGAAGACGATGCCGCGGTGCGGAATCTACTACAAGAGGTCCTCCTGAAAAGGGGCTATCGAGTCCTGGTGGCAGGGGATGCCGCCGAAGCCCTACGCATGGATCATGTACACACCGGCCCCATCCACCTGCTCCTCACAGACGTGATCCTGCCCCATTCCAACGGAAAAGAGATCTACGAGCGAATATCTCGCAATCGTCCCGACCTGAAGGTGTTGTTCATCTCCGGATATCCGGCCAACGTCATAGGGCACCATGGCGTCCTGGAACAGGGAGTCTACTTTCTTCACAAACCCTTCACCCTGGGCAGCCTGATCAGAAAGCTTCAGGCAATACTCCACTAGCGATTACCCGGCCCCCGCTGCTGTCTCCCGCCAGAGACCTCACCGAACCAACGGCAGGTTCTAGATGGAACCATCGTATCCGAAAGAGCACCGTCTGCTCTTGGTGGACGATTCAAACAGCGACGCCCTCCTGACCAGGTCTCTTCTGGCTCACACTCCAGACGTTCTTTTTCATGTGACCCACGCCTTGTCACTGGAAGATGGCATCGATCTACTGAACAGTGAAAGCTTCGACCTGGTTCTGCTGGACCTGGGGTTGGAGCGCACCTGGGGCCTGGAAACCCTTGAGACACTGCTAAAAGCCGACAACTCCGTGCCTGTCGTGGTGATGACCGGCCTTAGCGACCAGCAGATCGGTGTTCAGGCCCTGCAGCGAGGGGCCCAGGATTTTCTTGTCAAAGGCGAACTCGAAGCCAACCTGTTGCGTCGCTCCATCTGCTACTCGATCCAACGTCATGCCCTGCTCCGTGATATCGCAGATGCCGCCACCGAATGGCGGAACACCTTCGATTCCGTGGAAGACATGATCCTGCTCCTGGATGAACAGTTCAGGATCATCCGAGCCAACAGGGCCGCGGAAAGCGCGTTTCCGGATTCGCCCATCCTGGGCAGGCATTGCTACCAACTGGTACATGGAACCTCCCATGCAGTCGAGCACTGCCCGAGCTGCACAGCCTTCGCCAAAGGTGAGGTATGTTCCAGGGAGATGTTCATTCCCAACCTGGGGCGTCGATGGTTCAACTTCTCTGCCTACCCGGTGAAGAACCCCGTCAATGGCACATCGGGGAAGATCAGCCGCGTTGTGCATATCCTGCGTGATATCACCGAGAGGAAGAAATCGGAACAGGTGGCCAGGAGCTTGGCCGCCAAGGAACTCGTTCTCAAGGAAATCGAAGAAGTCAGCGACCTGAAGAGCCGCTTCATCGAGGTGATGTCGCACGAGATGCGCACTCCCATGACCGTCATACAATCCGGGGTGGACCTCCTGATTCGTGGAACGTTGGGCGAAGTGCCCTCGACACAGAAGCAAATGCTCGGAGTGATCTACCGTAACATCGAAAGACTTGCCAACTTTTCCACCGATGTGCTCTCGCTCGCCAAGCTGGATGCCGGCCGCTACTCCTTGCAACCCGAAAAGCTCTCCCTCTACGAAACGATTACTCCCACCCTCGAGATTCTCGCCGTAAAGGCCGGTGAGCAAGACCAGCGGGTCCTGTACCCCAACCCGGCAACCACAAACCAGCCGGACCCCCGAATATTCGCCTGCGCTGAAGCACTTTCCCAGATCATGTTCAATCTCGTCAACAACGGAATCACGCATTGCCCCAGGGGCTCGACCATCACCGTCTCGCACCGCATGCTCCAGGATCGCTTCGTGGAGGTATCGGTTTCGGATAATGGCCCGGGAATACCACAAGATTCATTGAACAAGATCTTCCGCCGCTTCTACCAGGCCAACCGCAGACCTGGCCCGGGATACAAAGGGACGGGCATCGGTCTCTCCGTGTGCAAGGCGCTGGTTGAAAGCATGGGTGGAAGAATCACTGCTGAATCCACCATGGGCAGAGGCACCAGGTTCAGCTTCACGGTGCCTTCCATCAAGGTCGGTGACGAGTTGCTGTTTGGCCATGTGGCCGTGTGTCTCGGCCTCGTCTCGGGCGAACAACTTGAAAAGGCCGTACAAATACAACAATCAACATTGCCAAGAAAAAAGACCGGGGAAATCCTCGTACAACTGGGCTACCTGGACAGGAAACAGGTGGAGCTGGTCAAGGCCAGTCAAGAGGCCAATCTCTCGAAGCCCCACCCCTACATCCCCACCAGCAAAGGTGAATCACTCCTGGGGCAGCTCGCCATGAAGTACGGGTTCGTCGACTCGGACCAACTGAACGACTGCCTCTGCTTTCAGGCGCTTCGCAACGAAAAGGGCCAGATAGCGAGACTGGGTGAGATCATGATCGAACGGGATCTGGTTAGCATCGACGACGTTATAATGCTTCTGCACATCCAAAAACGCGCTATCGTAGCCTGCCCCCAATGTTCTCGCCAGTTCAATGCAAAACTGCTGGGCCAGCAATCACCCGAAAGGTGCAAGTACTGCAATACTCCCCTGGTCCAAGTGAACTCACCCAGAAGCCTCGAAGTGGATGCTGATCTGGACTGACATCCCCTGCCTGTGGGCCAGCTCAGTCCACTGAACGCGGGAGCAGCTTCGTTGCGCTTCTGCGGGACATCAAGGCACGAGCGCACCGTAGAGACCACGAGCCAGCACACCAACCCGCAAGGTACGGAGTTCCAGTAGTTGCTTGTGAATCTGGTGGATTCGAATGTAGAATCGCCGCAGAGCCCATGACTGGAGTTTGACCAGCAGAGCAGGATCATAACCGTGGGGGTGATAGACCAGGCCATCGGGGTCGGGATTGAAGGTGGTGTAGTTTTCCCAGTCGTCACGAAACAAAGTACGTTGCCATGATCGTTGGAACAGTTTTGAGCCGGGAAAGGGCACAGTGATGGCAAACTTGGCGAAATCCAGTCCCAGGCTGGAGGCGAACTCGACCGTCTCGCGAGTCTGCCGGGGTGTCTCGCCGGGGAGACCGATCATGAACAGCCCCACGGTTTGGAGTCCGGCCCGGTGAGCGTTTGCCACACCCTGTATCACCCTTTCTCTGGACAGGGACTTGCCCACTCCGCTCAGGAGGCGCTCAGATCCACTTTCGATCCCCAACAATACCCTTCTGCACCCCGAGGCGTACATGAGCCTGCAAGACTCCCGATCCAGCCTGTCTGCGCGGGTCTCTGACAGCCAAACACATCTTTTTTCCAGGCCACGGCGGGTCATCTCCACGCAGAACCGTTCCAGGTCTGCTTTTTCCAGGGGAAAGATGGGATCTACGAAGCCTATCTGGCGCACACCGTATCGCTCCACCAGAAACTGGTATTCATCTACTACGGAAATGGGATCACGTTTACGGTATGACTTCCCGGAACTGTGGATCAAGGAGCAATAGTCACAGTGATGGGGGCATCCCCGGCTTGCACTCATGGTGAGTACAGGGCGCGCCATGTCGGCAAAAGGGAGCAGACCGTACCTGTGAACAGGGAAGAGATGCCAGGCTGGAGTGGCCAACCCATCCAGGTTGGTATTCAATGGCCTTGGTTCGTTGCTCATGGACTTTGAAGGCTCGGGGGCCCAGGTCACTCCCCTCACCTGTCCAAGGTCACTGTCGCCGGTTTCCCAGCACTGGATGATCTCACAGATGGCTTCTTCGCCCTCTCCGTGTACGACGGCGTCGGCGTAGCCTGCCCGAACGATTTCGTCGGCGAAGACGTCCGCGTGGATGCCGCCCCAGATCAAGCGTAGCTCGGGCCATGTGGCTCGAATCCGGGTGGCCAACTCCCGACACACCGGAGCCGAGGGGGTCATGACCGATAGACCCACGATATCCGGCCCGACACCAGCGATCCTGTCCAGTACCTCGTTGACTCCCAGGCCTTCGGCGAACATGTCAAGGGCAGTCACGTGGACTCCCCTGGATAGCAAGGCCGCGGCAATGTAGGCCAGTCCCGTGCAGGGCATGGGCTCCAGCAACGACGAGAATCGGCCCAGCTTCTCCAGGTTCATTCCCGGGTTGATCAGTAGAACGCGCAATCTGTCTCCACCTTCCGTGGTTCCTCGACACGCCGGACTAGCGATTCCTCCGGCATGGTGTTCCGGGACTTGGTTCCAGGCGACGTTCAGTGTCCAGGCTCCGAAATTGAAGCAGGAAGGACGGCACCCGGTTTTTCCAGGGCAAACCCTGCGCTCTCGCCAGAGTCCAGGAAGTCCTGGAGTATCACCGCTGCCGCCGCCTGGTCGATACGCTCTCTGCGTTTCCGGCGCCCCAGGCCCTGCTCCAGGAGAAGCCTCGCTGCTTCTACCGAACTGTAGCGCTCGTCGTGGTAGGCCACGGGCAAAGATGTTGCAGCGGCCAGGGCTTCTCCAACCTGCCTCGCCAGGCGGACCGAACGGGTCATGCTCCCGTCCAGGGCCAGGGGCAGTCCTACGACCAACCCGACGATCTGTTGTTCCCGCACGATGGGCAGCAATTTTTCCACATCTCCCCTGAGTCCAGTTCGTGAAATCGTCAGGAGGGGGCTCGCCAACATGCGCGTGGGATCAGAGGCCGCCAGGCCAATGGTCCTGGTGCCCACATCCAGAGCCAACAATGGGCCGATTCTTTTCATGGCCGGAGCCCCTCCCCCGCCTGCTGGCATGGATTTTCCCTGTAACATCTATCCCGCCGCCTCCAGGACACATCCTGTACACCAATTATCATACTCTGATAGTATTTGTGGCATGGCTCCATTGTTCATCATCTTTCAACTTCCCAGCGCTCGGGCGGAGAGCCATGGCGCAGCCCTGGGGCTCCTGGGCGATGATCCCGTCGTGGGTTGGTTGATCATCGCTCTGCTGCTTTGCTTCTGGCTGCTTCTACGGGTCCACCACTCAGCTCCTCCCCCCAAGAGAGCCCGCCGGGCACCGATCTCCCACGATGAACTCGCACGTCTCGTGTTCCGTCTGGTGCGGGAGTGCGACATAGATGGCTACAAGGAACTGTTCCTGGCAGGGGGCGAAGCCAGCAGGGTCATGGGCCCGGGAGCGGAGGCCTACCTGGACAGCCGCAATATCAAGGTTCTCGAAGAAAGCCTGGTAACACTGGCCGCCATCATCCCGGAAGGCAGCCATTTCGTTGACTCGGCCATCTCCCGGCCCGACAAGCTCCGCATGAGAGTACGGGGTCCGGACAACGAGATCATTACACTGGACATCGGAACAGTGGCACGTATCGGTGCGCTGTGGCGCCTGAAAACCCCGGCCTACCCCGCCGGGAGCCGCCATCCATATCCACGCTCAACCCGGCAGGAGTCCAACCACCCCGTGCGTGACGATGAAAACCCGGGGTAGTCACCGCCAGATCCTATGCACCTCGCCGGGCTCGGGCCAACGGCACCATTCGTGCTCGCCCATGCTGGGCACCGGCCGTGGACGGCAGCCTCCCAGCAGCTTCCAGGACCCCACTACTCCAACGCAGCAACGTGTCCATGATCATCCCGAATACCCTCTTTGTCCAAGACAACAGGGCATTCGGTTCCCCCCGAAACGCCTTCCACGAGCGACCCGCTGCCAGCTATCGAGGGCTGCTGTCCTACAGCGGCAATGCCAGGAAGGCTGCCAGGGCAAGAACCATGGCAGTGCCTCCGAGGCCCAGGACCGGAATCAGAAACAAACTGGCGACTACGGACCCGATACATCCGCCCACCAGGTCCGCGCTGTAGAGCAACGAGACGAGTCGACGCTGTTGTGCACTGCTCCCAGAAGCAGCATGAGCGAATATCGCCGCCACGAGTACGCCGTATATCAACAACAACGCACTTGAGAACAACAAGCCACCCTCGAAATCCGAGTTCAGAACGCCCACCAGGAACAGGCTGGAGAGCACGAGCCCCGAAACCGCGACCCTGCCGACATGGGGCGACAGGCCATGGAACCTGCCTCCGTCGGACTGAATACGGTCCACCAGAAACGCTCCAAGCGTCAGCCCGGTCATGAACATGGTGAGCAACAGTCCCAGGTCACGATACAGCACACCGCTCTTCAACTGGTAGTGCAGCACCAGGATCGATTCGGCCACCATTCCGGCAAAACCGGCCAACAGGACCAGGGCGACTCTCCTGGCCCTGGTCCTGCGGCCCATGCCGAAGGAAAGCAGCAACAGCAACGGAGCAGATGCAAGGCCCCACCACAGGTAATCCTGGAGCAGGCTCCCCTTGAACGTGAGATCCTTCATGGCCAGCCGTGGAAAAAACCTGGAGAGCCACAACAGCAACGTGTACTGGTAGCAGACGGGGCGTGAATCGCTGTTCACGGGCGCCTCGGCAGCGGCCACGAGCTGGCGTACCTGGTCCACTCTGTCGTTGGTGTAGACGTACTGAATGAATGGAGCAGACACCAGGGCGGCGGAGACCTCCCTCTCATTCCAACGCGTCGCCAGTTCCCCGGGATCCCGGATCAATCCACGCCCGGATGCGAGGAAGATATCCACCGTGCCCGGCAGTATCAGGACATCCGAAAAGCTCTCCTCCATGGCCTTGAATATGCTCGCGGACCTCTGGGTCAGGGTTGGTGTCCACAGGTTCTCGGACGAACGCAGGCGCAGCGCCAGCACAGCTTCCGGGGACATGACCCTGGCGCAGATCTGGAAAAACTCGGCGGTGTAGTAGCGCGCCGCCTGGCCTGAATCTGGCTCCGGCATTCCCAGCAGTAAGAGATCGTAGTCCCCAGCAGTCTCGCCTTCCAACAGGGTGCGCGGATCCCCCAGGTGAACCCTGACCGATGGGTCGGCGAGCGAATCTGAGATCTCTTGCGACAGGCGCCTGGTAACGAGATCCAGCATGGACGCATCCAACTCGAAATAGTCTATGTTCACCGGTTGTCCAAGTCTTTTCCGGTATGCGAAATGGCGAATCACCTGGAGCACCAGGCCCTCCCCAGCTCCCCCCAGAATGGCAACCTTTCGGGCCTGTCCCACCTGCACGGCAGCCAGGTGGACAAACTCCTCGGCGGAGGTCCCCTGGCTCTCGAAGGCCAGGGCATCGTTCACGAAGGCGGACACCATGCCAAGGTTCCTGGTGACGGTGAGCCGCCCATAGGGAGAATCCTTGCTGGTGAAGAGATGGGGGTGAGACAGCTCTGTCAGGCTACGATCCAACTGCCCGCCGGCCAGGATGGGAACGAGCAGCGCCAATACGCCTCCAAGCACATGCCTCCAGGTGGGATGGCGCTTCCCGGGCCCGAGAGCCAGGGACACTCCAAGCGCCAACAAGCTGCAAGAGAGGCCGGCACTCAGATTCTGTACTCCCAGGGCCAGCAAGGAGGTGGCAAGCAGCCCTCCCAGGAGGCCCCCGGCGCTCTCCAAGGCGTAGGCCACGGCCAACGTCCTTCCCCGCCCGATGTGTGATCTTGCCGCCCATTGAAACATGAGCCCGGCGAGGAAGGCATGGGGCGCGATGACCACCGCCATCACGGCCAACTGGCTCCCAAACGGAAGATAGGCACCGGGCAGATCCGAGAGAATACTCCTGCTGCAACGAACCAGCACCATCTGCACGGGAAGCAGGGCACCGAAGAGGGCAATGGAAAGCCGCAGGTGCTGGGCCAAACCACGCCCCCACATGGCTCCCAGTCCAGTTCCCATCAACCACGCCCCCATCGCCAGGATATAGATCAACTCGCTTCCGTAGAAAGCGACGTTCAACTCCCGCAACAGGACTACCTGCCCCAGGATGGTCATCAAGCCTATGGCCACCAGGGTCTTTCTCATGGAAGCCCCGTAGCTGTTGGGGGTCCGGTTGGCTAGATCTGTGTGGCGCGGTTTTTCATGACCACACACCGGCAATGGGCTCCTGGCAGTAGGTGCAATGACCATTCTCGATGTCCATGGATCTCAGGAAGTACCCCTGCCTCTGGACAACCGCCTTGCCACATGCTGGGCAGTAGGTGTTGTCGCCGGGATGCCCGGGAACGTTCCCGACATAGGCATAGTGTATCCCGGCATCCATGGCCAGCTCCCTGGCTTTCTCCAGCGTGGAGATGGGGGTTGGTGCCAGGTTGGTGAGCTGGTAATCGGGATGAAATCGCGTAAAGTGTACAGGGACATCCGGACCCACTTCACCCACCACCCACCGGACCAGCTCCGAGAGCATTTTCTGGGAGTCGTTGAGCGTCGGCACCACCAGGTTGACCAGTTCAAGATGTACCCCGCTCCTGGCCACCTGCACTATGCTCCGAAGAATTGGCGCGAGCCTGGCATTGCAGACATCGCGGTAGAAGTCTTCGCTATAGCCCTTGAGATCGATCTTGATGGCATCCAGCACACCGCACATGTCGGCCAGGGGCGCCTCGTTCATCAAACCGCAGCTTATCAGCACGGATCGCAGGCCCTGCTGCCTGGCAAGAGTGGCGATGTCCAGCAGGTATTCCGTGAAGACCGTTGGTTCATTGTACGTGAACGCCACGACCGGAGCCTTCCGCCCCACGGCGGCCTGTACGACCTGTGAAGGTTCCTGCTTCGCCGCGACGTAGTCATCCGGGCTGGCCTGTGAGATCTGCCAGTTCTGGCAAAACTTGCAACGGAGAGGGCAACCCGAAGTCGCCAGCGAGAAGGCCATCGAACCCGGCAAAAAGTGGTAGAAAGGCTTTTTTTCTATGGGATCGACGTGCGTGGTAATGGGACGCCCGTAGACCAGGCTTCGCAGTCGACCCTGGTGATTCACGCGGGCACGGCAACGCCCACGCTCACCTTCCGCGAGGACGCATTCCTGGTCGCAAAGAAGACATTTCACGTAGCATTGATCATGCTCATGCCCAAGTCCCGAAGCCAGGTCCTCTGCCCCGTGACATTCAAGACAACGCCCCTGGCCCGGGGCCGAACTCATCCAGTACCGAGCCACTGGTGCCGCTGCCAACAGGTCGTCCAGGGAAGTGCTCGCTTGCGCCTCTCCCACCAGAGACCATGGAAGGGGCGCCAAATGGCTGCCCAGCGCCGTTCCGGCCAGGGTGGCCCCGACGCCAATCATGGCCGTGAGCATTTCCCTGCGTGACAGGTCCATTCGTTTCATGGAGCACCTCGCCATACCTCTTGGCCGTTTCTATCTTCACCATAACGACTATGAACCATCCCACGCCTCATCAGCAAGTAAAACCGCCGCACCATGGACCGCTGGCTACATGTTCCAGCTCCAGCACCCGTACCCCGGCCAAACCCGATATGCTCTTCTCCATCAGAATCCGGGACAGGCCTCATCATGCACCGCTCCACCACGCGGAAGATCACAATCCTAGTGCTGTTCATGGCAGCCTTCCTGCGCGCTGGTCGGGCCTTGATGCGCTGGGACTAGGTCTCGCTGGCCTACTCCGCCTACCAGGCCCCGCTGGTGGAGGCCCTGGGAGAGCCAGGGCGCATGGTGGGCACATTCGTGGGCCTTCATCCTCCCCTGTACGGGCTGCTGTATGCAACGATGGAAACGCTGGTCCCCATTCCCCTCGTCTTCCTGGGTTTCTCCGCGCTCTGTTCCTGGTTGGCAGTCCTGTTCACGGGCCTGGCCGCTCAAAAACTGGCTGGCCCCGTGGCCGGACTCGTTGCCACGGCGTTGATGGCCACAAGCCCCGTCGCCCTGCACTACGCTGCCGAACTCAACAACTATCCTCTCCTCTTGGCCCTCCTGGCATCCATGCTCTGGGCGTGGGCGCGGCAGCACAACTCCACCGGAAGCTACCTCTGCACCGCCCTGGTGGGAGTGGCCGCCTCGTGGACCCACCTGTTGGGCGGAGCTGCCGCTGGCCTCACAGCCATTGCCACAGCACTGGAAAACCGGAAAGATGGCCTGCGCCACCTGCTGATCCTGCTGGCGGCGTCTGCACCCATCCTGGCTGGAGCCTGGATTCTCACCCGTGACAGCCACACCTTCGGCCAGCCTCCACTTCTCCTTGAAGAGAGCCTGCGAGATTGGAAGCAACGCCTGGGCTATACCTGCATTCCAGCCACTCTGCTGGCTCTTCCCAGCATGGGCTCCCATTGGCGCCTGTTCCTTTTTCAGGCAGTCATGGCTGGCACCATCGCGGCCATGATCCTGCTGGGCGTAGCCGCCCCGCACCAGTTTCCCTACTGGACACTCCTGGTTCCCGGAAGCGCCATCCTGGCAGGCATCTCCACATCCAGGTTTCGCCTGCTCCTGGCGCCGACCATTACGCTTGCACTGTTCCAGCTTCAAGAGGCCGTGGAAGATCAGTTTTCGGCTCTGCGCACCATCCGTGTCGACATGGATCGTGCGAGAGCACTGGATCTGGCCCTCCAAGAAGCCAGGGCGGGCGATGCCATCTGGCTCATCTCTCCTGCGCTGGAACCCGACGACGACAAGCGCGCAATCTCTCCAGTCCTCTGGCGCCTGCACCCCTGGCAACCCATGCCCATGGCCCGGCCCTTTACCTTCGACTACACCGACTACCGATTCGGCCAACCACGTAGCTACCATGACCTGCTGATCTACACCTTCACCGACTTCTGGCCCGCCCGCATGGACGCCATCATCCAACACCACCTCTCCTCGCACAACCGTGTATGGGTAGCCCTGTACGACCATGCACCGGCGCGCGACTACCCTGAACGGCTGCATCGCGTCCTCCGGCCATGGAAATATACTGAAAAATGGGTTGGTACCGACGAGGGCCTGGGCCGAGACCTGCTCCTCCTGGTGGAGAGTTCGCAGGAGGAAACAGGACGGTGACCAGCATCTCCCCCGTCACACCGGCGCCGGCCTGGACTACGGCCTGGCCCGCGGGGCTGTCCCTTGTGGGCCTGATAGTCACGCTGTACCTGTGCAGATCTGTAATCCTGCCGCGCCGAAAGCACCTGTTTCACCTGGCACTGATCCTTCCGCTGGCAGCGGCCGTGAGACTCCTGTGGATACCGGCCCTGAGGGCTCACGTCTACGATGGGCACGAGGCTGACTACCTGGATTTCTTCCTGGGAACACGCAGTCCTACCCGTGGCGGCACGGTACTCTATCCTGCCATGCAGTGGCTGTACTGGGGCCTGGGAAAAGTACTGCTCCACGACGAAACCTGGCCGGTTCTGCTTGCATTGCTGGCATCTCTCCTTTCGATTGGCCTGGCCATGGCCCTGTCTCGCCGCTTCCTTGACCCCGGCCAATGGGCAGATGCCGCGGGCCTGTGGACGGGGATCTTCCTGGTCTTCTACGGCAACCATGCCTTCTGGTCCTCTTCCGCCTACAACGTCATGATTCCATTGGCGCTGCTCCTGCTCTCGCTGTGGTCACTGGCAATGATGTCAGAAAACGGCTCCCCCTCTCTCGCAGCCCTGGCAGCCTTCTCCGGCACTCTGGCCGTGGCAACACGCCTGGAGTCGGTGATTGCTCTGGTCCCGGCAATCTCCATTCTTGCCTGTAACAGGCCCCCACACATCCGCCGCTGGGCTCCCGTACTGGCCGGCGGTCTCGCCCTGTCCGCCATGGCCGCCTTTCCACTGCTCTACCCCGGAGGCGTTCCCGGAGAAGGTGAGCGCCGACTCGCCTTCTCCATGAACTTCGCGCTCCTGGAGTACATGCGCCCATGGTTCGGCCCCGGAACCCTCATCGTCCTGCTCCTGCTGATCTCCAGGCGTATTCCCTCACCGGTCGTTCTCTTCCTGTGTGCGTGGATTGTGGCCAACCACCTGGTGATGGCATCCTTCGACGACTACGGCTTTCGCCACGCCCTGCCGGCGGGAGTCGCCATGGCGATGCTCTGCGGGATCTCGCTGGGGAGCTTGAAAAACCGCTGGAGTGTAGTGCTCTCGCTTCCCCTGCTCCTGACCGAAGCCTGGGATCTGCACAACGTGGCGAATCTATACTACGCCCCGGATTCTGCCTTTCTTGCCTCTCTCCCACAGGACCTACCACGAATCGGCATCCAGGAGCGCCCTGGCTCCACGCTGATAGCCGAGGATCCCAGGGTAGCCCCGGATCCACCTCTCTCACACTTCAACCTGCTGGACCCCCACGAGGAACAGGCTCTCCGCGCGGTTGATGGCCAACTGATGTGGTGCCCCGACTTGCAGGATTGGCGATGGTCCAGCCGGGGCGTCATGGATCGTGCCATCCGTACCAGGCTCCTTTTCCCCACGACTCCCGTAGCAATTCTCGAAGATCCCGCCAGTGGCTACGCCTGCATCTTGTACCAGCTCGGCAACCGGCGCCCTACCTGGCGATCCATCCCACGGCAGTTTCTTTCCAGCACACCGTTGGACGATCTACTTGCGAGCGATGAAGCCCGACATGGGATAGACAATGCCCTACGGGAATCCACCGAACAGGTTGATTGCGAAAGAGCCAGGACTACTTCACCACGAGGAGAATGACATGAATATCAGCATTCGCAAAACACCAATCCTGCTGGCCCTGGGGTTCTGCGGAGCACTGGCGGTCGGCACACTTTCCTGCCTCTCCACAGAAGACGAAAAAACCGAAGACACGGGAACCGTGGACACAGGCTCCCCTTCATCATCTACCGAAATCTGCGATGACGGCGTCGACAACGACGGCGATTCCTACGTGGACTGCGACGACTGGGACTGTGACTACGACCCCGCCTGCGCAGAAACCAACTGTACGGACGGCATCGACAACGATGGCGATGGCTCTACGGACTGCTGTGACAGCGACTGCGCCAGCGACACCACCTGCCAGGGAGATGGCTCGGACGAAAACACCGAAGCTGCATGCAGCGACTGCCTGGACAACGACCTCGACGGCTACACCGACTGCGACGACTTCGACTGCGAAGATTTCTGCCCCGGCGAGACCGACTGCGATGACGGCATCGACAACGACGGCGACGGCTACACCGACTGCGACGACTGGGACTGCGAAGACGACCCCGCCTGCGGCGGCAGCGGCGCCGAGACCGACTGCGATGACGGCATCGACAACGACGGCGATGGCTACACAGACTGCGACGACTGGGACTGCGAAGACGACCCCGCCTGCAGCGTACCGGAAGAGGGCAGCGATCCCGACGACTGCGCCGACGGCATCGACAACGACGGCGACGGCTACACCGACTGCGACGACTATAGCTGCGCCTACAACATGGATGCCTCTGCCTGCTCACGAGAAGGTGACGACCCACGCGACTGCGGTGATGGCCTGGACAACGACGGCGATGGCTACCTTGACTGCAAAGATTACGGTTGCGCATGGGTGAAGGCCTGCGGCGGGAACAACGAAATCGAGTGGGACGACGCTTCCTGTTCCGACGGCTACGACAACGACTTGGACGGCTACACCGACTGTGATGACTTCAGTTGCCTGTACACCAGCTCCGTCACGGTCTGTGACTGAGTTTCTGGGAACACAGCAGGCCCACCTTCCACCGGCGCCGGTGTTTCCCCAAATGGGGGCCCTGAATCAGCCTCCCGGGGAAAAACCGGCAATTCCGCCGTAACGGTACAAGCCCTTGATGTCTCCTCCTGTTGCAGAACGTCGTGTTTTCAATCGCCTGGAGAAATCCATCCCGTGCCGATTGTAGTTGCAACACCATTCAGCCCAGTGGGAGAGGCAAATGCTGGACATCACTGAAAGCGCAAAGGCAGCCCTCAAGAAAGTGGCAGCCGATCCCAAGAACGCCAATCGTGCCATCCGCGTGGTCATGCAGGGCTTCGGCTGAGGCGGTCCCCGGATGGGGTTGGCTCTGGACGAGCCCAACGAATCAGACCACAAATACGTGGAAGAAGACATCACCTTCGTCATCTCGCCAGACATCCACTCCTGGCTTCCCAGGGGCACTCCGATACGAATCAACTACAACAGGTACTGGGGCGGCTTCACGGTCAGCCTGGATGGTTACGGTACCTGTTAGGAGCCGTCAGCCAGGAAAGGGGCTCACCGTCGATGCCGGCGACGCCCTCAAGAGGGGTCCAGCACCCTGCCCAGGAACAGCACCGACGAGCTGGGCACGTCCAGGATGAAGTACACGAAGGGCCTGTCCAGCCTCATCTCCGTGGTTTCTCCGGGCCCACCCGTTACATCCACCACCACTGCGGTGGCGGCAGCGGCCTCCGTCCCCAACTCGTCCACGTCCAGGAAGGTCTTCTGAGCGATCTCGGAGATGTAGAGTTCGCGCTGCTCCACCATCCCGCTGAAGTCGGCCAGGCCGGGGGTGAAGGCCTCCGTCATGCCCATGTCCTGCAAATTGACCTTGAGGCTGAACGCCGATTCGCAGCCAAACTTCGGCAGGTAGAGGTCGAGCATTCTGGGGAAGAGGGATGCCATGACCGTATCCAGCAGCTCCCCGTCCAAGGCCTCCTCGAAGGACTCGAAGGTCCCCCGGGTTGGAGCGATCAGCAGCATGGACAGCATGGCCCCGTCGTAAAAAAGCTCCACGGCCTGGTAGTCCTCGCCCTGCACGTAGAGGAAGACCTCCTCCTGGTACATGGTGGGAACCGTCACCTCTCCCCCTTCCAGGGTGTAGAAGGGCTGGTCGGTGGTTGAGCCCTCCTCGAAGGGGCTGTACCATGCCGCGTTCATATAGATGGCGTTGGTCAGGACGAGCCTGGTGGAGGAGGTAATTGTTCTCGGGGCCAGCAGGTCCTGGATCCGCTCCTCGGTCTGCTCCTCCACCCAGGTGTTGATGATCTCACGCGAGCCATCCGGGTCCGAGTAGAAGTCCAGGATGTTCAAGCCCGCGCCGTAGTTCAGGGCCAGTACGTCCAGGAAGTCGTCCATGAACGGGTAGCCCTCCTGGCCCCAGATGGCGTTGACCAGGTTGAGCTGAAAGGGCACATCCATGTCAACCGCCTCGTCCAATCGGCCCGCAAGGGCCAGGTCCAGGGCGTTGAAGGCCGGGTGGAGATCGTCCTGTCCCAACGTGAAGTGCATGGTCTCCGCCATCTGTTCCTCGGTGGAGCCCCTGGCGCCGGCCCAGGTCATCGCAATGGCGTAAGAGATGCTGAGGGGGGAAAAGAGGAAGTCTCCCTGCTCAGCGGCGGCCAGGGTCTGGTACATGCGGGCGGCGAACGCGGTGTTGCCCACGACCAGTTCGTCCAACTCGGCTTCGTCCACATCTGGAGAAGTGTCCCGCTCCAACTCCGACATGGCCACGTCGAACTGGAGCGCATCGCCCGTATCGTGCGGCGAGCCGGAGCCTCCCTCGCAGGCGGGCAGGGCAACCAATAGAATGGCCAGGGAAGCGATGGGGTTGCAACGTGGGGTCATGACATGATCCTCCCATGAGTTGGCAAACCATGCTCATAGAAAAGCATACCAGGTGGGTATTCGCAACTCCCGCACCACGACCAGGAGCCGTCGACCATGAAAGGGGTGCATGGGCAGCCGGGGCCGCCCACGGCCCATGCTCCCTCGGAACCGGCATCCATGCTGATGGGTTTCTCGGAGGGACGGGTTAGGGGCTTGTCATGCGCCCAGGAGGCTGTTGAAAGATTCCCGCTCTACCGAGTGCCAGATGAACAGGTCCGGAGATCCCGTCCTGGAGTTGACCACAGGCCTGATCCGCAGGGAACGGGGTCTGTTGGTGCTTCTCTCCCTGCTCCAGGGTTTCCTGGTGAGCCTGCTGGCGCCCATGGGAGCCCTCCTGTTGATGCGCCTGGGGCTCGCCGCCCCCCGTGCCGGGTTCACACTTCTGGCGGCTACGGCAACAGGGATGACGGCGGCCATCCTGTTCCCGCTCCTCGCCAGGTGGAAATCTTCAGGGAATCCCCTCCGTCAGGCTGCCCTGGTGGAGTCCCTGCGACCCGGCCTCCGCGGTCGGCTCCTCACTGTCGTGGAGAAATCCCAGGCCCCCGTTCCCGGTGAATCGCGGGCTCTGCTGCTCAAGGCATCACAGAACGCTGCTCTCGAAATAGTCCACATCAAAGCGAGCGAGGTCCACCCCGCCCACTACGTAAAATGGCTGTCCAGGGGAGTATTCCTGATGGTGGCAACCACGATTGCCCTGTCTCTGACGGCTTCCCGGACTCCATGGGGGGCCATGTTCAGTCTGTTCACGCAGCCGGCATCCTCCAACACTGTCGCCCCCCATAAACCTTCGGACGACACTGCGCTCGTGGGCGATATCGTCCTGCGCTACCTCTACCCCGCCTACACGGGGCTGGAACCCCTGCTCGTTCCGAATTCCACTGGTCGTGTCCACGGGCCTCTCGGGACTCTCGTCCAGGTTTTTGCCAGGACCGCATCCCGGTACCAAAAGGCCCAGTTACTCCTGGAACCGCGAGATGGGTTTGGCGTCGACCAGATCTCCTGGAGACCTGCCACAGAGCCTGAAGAGGGTCCGGCCGGCAACGAAGAAGCAGCATCCGACGAAGCCCCCCCTCCCGCAAATCCCAGCAGCACTGCGTTCGCCAGGGGCTCGCCCACAACGGACCCCTCCGTGGAAGACAAGCCGGCTTCCATGATCATCCCCACTCGTCTCGAAGATGGCAGAGATGTGGAAAGCAGCTTTGAACTCCGTTTCAACGGAACCTGG
Source organism: Myxococcota bacterium (assembly GCA_024276675.1). GTDB lineage: Bacteria > Myxococcota_A > UBA796 > UBA796 > JAFGLY01 > JAJRWT01. The sequence continues at coordinate 45,439 of JAJRWT010000027.1, forward strand.
CGACTGCTGCTCCTGTGGGGCGGGGTGACTGAACGATCCCCGGCATACGCCATGGAGATCGAGCCCGACCTTTCCCCGGATGTCATCGTAGAGGCTCCCTCCGGTCCCATGGAAGTACCCCTGGATCAACCTCTCCCCGTCGATTGGTCCACACGCGACGATTTTGGAATCATCCGTGTGGAAGCCGTGGTGGAATGGCCTTCCGGCGCTTCCATCACCAAGACGATTCAATCTCCTCTGGACCCATCCGTGCGCATGCAGGGCAGCTTTTCCCTCAGCCCTGCCGAGTTGGGGCTCATGCCCGGTGAACGGGTGAACATCGTGGTGCAAGCATGGGACAACGATGCCGTGTCAGGCTCAAAGGCCGGCAGATCCCGTCCCATCGTCGTTTCCGTGCTGGGTCCAAGGGGCCAGACCACGAGGCGCCTGCGCATGGTGCGGGAACTGAGAGATATCCTGGTGGATATACTGGCCGACTTCCTGGAGGAGACCAGCCAGTGGAAAGACCCTCCAGCTCTGCCCGACTCCCGCCATGAATTGTCTTCATATGCACAGATCTTGTCCAAACGGATGCAGCCTGTTCAGGACATCCTGGACCGATACTGGGATGGCTTCCAGCCCGATACATTCGAAGGCACCGTTCTGGCCGCCGTTGGCCGATCCCACGACTCCCTCCTGTCTCTGGTAGCCACACTGGGAAATGCCGCCACCGGACAGGACCTGCCTGAAAGCGATTTGCACAACCTGCGCCTGCTGCGCCAAAGCTGTATCGCCAGCATAGAAAAGGGCATCCTCACCTTGGACCAGGTGGTCAGGCAACGTGCCCTGAACAGCTTTGCGGAGCTACTGGACCAGGCAGCCCAGGAAGCCAGATCTCTGACCGAAATGGATCTGGCAGACACATCCAGGCTCCTTGCCAGGCTGGATCGCCTGGAAAGGCAGCTCCGACGGATTCGCGATGCCGCGAAAGACATGGCAGATGGCTCGTTGCCTGAAATGATCAACAGCAACATCGACAGCGCCTCGCAGCTCCTCCAGGAGATCCGCTCTGCCCTGGCCGATGGCCGTACAGAGGATGCAAGGAAGCTCATGGACCGTCTCGCCAAAGCACTTTCCCAGATGGTGGACGAGCTGAAGGAACTTCAACAAAGGGGCGATGCCAGCTCCCAGGATCGAATGCAGGAAATCCAGAATCTGGCCAACGCGATCCAGGACATGGAGGACCGGCAGCGAGCATTGGCGGACACCACCGCTCAAAAAAATTCCGCCAGGGAAGACGCCCCATCCAGCCTTGAAAACACCTGGGGGAAACTCCTGGAAAAAGCAACCTCCCTGGAGGCATCCGTTCTGGCTTTCTCGTCCGACATCCGAAAAGATACTCCGAATACGCCCAGTCTCGACCGGCTGTCCAAGGCCGTGGAGCGTGGTGGCCAGGCCCTCAGGCAGGCAATCGCGGCCCGCGATCCGGAGCGTTCCCTGGACCAGGCCCGTGAAGTGGAATGGACCGTCACGAGAGTGCTCAAGACACTGGAAAGGGACCGTCAACAACAAGGACTCCCGGGCATGGAGTCCAACTCCCCCCTGCTGGCCCAGGGCCAGGAGCTGAAGGATTCTTCCATGGAGATACGCCAGCTTCTCGAAGACCTGCTCAACCGGCTGAGCCCCGCTTCCGACGCCGTGTCCGGTGACTACGAAGGCATCGCAGCACGACAGGTGGAAATCTCCGGTGCACTCGAGGACGCCAGGGAAAAAGCCAGGAGCCTGGCGCCTGGCCTTCCCATGGGGGCGCCTGGGCTGGAAGATGCGCTGGAACAAGCAGCGCAGCAGATGGCCACTGCAACCGAACTCCTCGCGCGGGGCACCGGCAGCTCCGGTGAGATAGCACAACGAGTAGCTGCCGACAACCTGGCAGACGCCAACCAGGCACTACGAAGAGCCCTCCGGGAAGCCGCGGATATGTCCAGCCTGGCAATGCCTCCAGGGTCTGGACAGCAGGTGGCCAATCGCGACGGGTCAGGTCGCGGAGCACGGGAAGTCAACCCGCCTGAACGTCTGGGCCTGCCCACTCCCGAAGAGTTCGCAACTCCGGAAGCCTACCGCAAGGCCCTGCTGCGTGGAATGCAGGCCGATGTCCCCACGGAATACGAATCAATGAAAAAGCGCTACTACCAGGAACTTGTCCAGCAATAGCAGTTGCCTCCGGGAACCTGGTACGCCACTGGTGGGCCGCATCTCGAGTCATGACTAATACCTTCAGGTATTCCTTTGCAATCAGGCATTCTGGTTCTGCAGGAACACAGCTTGCCGGCGGCTCGCGACCAGGTCCCGGCGGCTGCTGTCGGGCAAGCCACGTATGGGTGCGTGGCCATGGAACCACCGGGGCGCCTGCTCTGCCAGGCGCCTGCCGGTTCTTTTACCAGGCACCACCTAACCACCAACATCCAGGTTGGCGCTGCCCGAGATGATATTACCCACGCCGCCGCAGTGGACCGTTTGATCGCCTAGCCTGGCAACCGCCAACCCGTTTACAAAGACCGTGGCACTGCCCTGCCCCACAACCCAGGTGTTGGGTCCACAACACGGAGTGCTGTGGATTCCATGGTCCCCAACTCTCAGGACCGCGGCGCCGTTGACCATGACGTCGGGCGAGCCGGTGGTGGCCGGGCCCATGGTGGGATGTGGGCAACACAGGGGGTTCCCGTGGGTGTCGGAGGGGCACTGGGCGTTATCGCCCACACGAGCAATGGCAGGCATGGCAAACTCCCGATTCCTGGAACAAGATACCACGGAAGCCAGCGACGGAGAAGAGCATCCGGAGGCCAGTGTGCCGTCACAGGGGCCTGGTGGCGGCTTCCAGCCAGGCGAGATCCGCACCATCCAACATAGGAGAAAGTGACTCGAACACCTTTCGGTGGTAGGAATCGACCTGTTCCCGCTCCAGGGCTTCCAGCATGTCCAGGTCGATCAAGCGCCGGTCGTATGGGCACATGGTCAGGTCCTCGAAAGCCAGGAAGCGACCGTGCTCGTTTTCGGCCCTCGGGACCACCAGCACGAGGTTCTCGATACGAATGCCGAACTCGCCTTCTTTGTAGTATCCAGGTTCGTTGGAAAGAATGTTGCCACCCTTGAGCGGCTCCAGGATCCCACGTTGGGAGACGCTGAAAGGACCCTCGTGAACGCAGAGGTATGCCCCCACTCCGTGACCCGTCCCGTGCCCGTAGGAGAGCAACTGTTCCCAGAGCGCTGATCTGGCCAGTAGATCCAGGCGAAAACCATCCGTCCCTTCGAGGAACACGGCTCTGGCCAACCGGAGATGCCCCTTGAGCACGGCAGTGTAGGCGCGAAGCTGTTCCCTGGTAGGTTCCCCCAGCGCAATGGTCCTCGTGATGTCGGTGGTGCCGTCCAGGTACTGCCCCCCGGAATCCACCAGCAGAATGCCCTCGTCTTTGATCTCCGCGTTTGATTCCGGGGTGGCGGCGTAGTGTACGATGGCTCCATGCGGGCCATATCCGGCGATGGTCTCGAAGCTGGGGCCCACGAAGTGCTGGTCCCGGGACCTGAACCGCGCGAGTTCTTCGTCGATGGTAAGCTCGGAAACCCCACCCTGGGGAACCGTTTCGTAGAGCCATCGAAGAAAGCGCACCATTGCTGCTCCGTCACGGAGATGAGCAGAACGTATTCCAGCGATCTCCGCTTCGTTCTTGACTGCCTTCCACGCGGTCACCGGACTGGGCTTTTCGACTATCCCGGCTCCTGATTCATCCAGCAGGCCGTGCAACCGCGCGTTGGCCGACTCGGGATCCAGCCACACCGTGGCAGCATTGGCGCCAGCATCGCCAAGGGCAGCGAAGATCTGCTCGTAGGGAGCGAAGTACACGTCTCTGGGCATGGCAGCCCCTACTTCTTCCCCCAGCCGCCCAAGATCCGTGAAGATACCAGCCCGCTCCTTTTCCACGAGCGCATAGGCCAGGAACAAGGGGTTGTAGGCTATGTCGGAGCCGCGCAGGTTGAAGGTCCAGGCAACCTGATCCAGGCTGCTCAACAAGAGGATATCTACGCCTTCCTCTTCCATGAGTTCCACCAGGCGGGTCAGCTTGGATTCCACGCTTTCTCCAGCCAGGTCTTCAGGGTGGACCCGTACGGGAGCGGAAGGTCTCGGTGGCCGCGCATCTCCCCAGACATGGTCCACCAGGTCTTCATCCATGGCCAGCAGCTCGATTCCCGCCTTTTCCAGGCCCTCGGCCAACTTCCTCATGGCCTTCACGGAAAAAACCGATGGGTTCAGGCCCACCTTCTGCCCCGAATCCATGGAATCGGCCAACCAATCCTGCCATTCGGGAACATCTTTCTCACCTGTTTTGAACAGGTGGATCCCACTGCCCTGGAGCTGTTGCTGGGCTTGAAGGAAATAGCGCGAATCGGTCCACAGTCCGGCGGAACCCGCAGTCACTACCACGGTGCCGGCAGAGCCCGTGAATCCACTGATGAACGCCCGCCTGCGCCAGTTGGCAGAGACATACTCGCTGCCATGGGGATCGGTACTGGGGACGATCCAGGCGTCAATGCCATGGTTCTTCATCAGGGATCGCAACTGGGCGATGGACTGGGTAGGTTGCATTTTGGATCTCCGTTGGGGATGGGACCTTCATCAGTGGTGACGGGATAACCCGTGTTGAGCGTATCCACCGCGGGCAGGGGCAAGCCGGGATCACTCTCCAGGTACGAAAACACGGCCCCGGCCACGATGGCGTGGCCATCCTGGTTCATGTGGACGGTATCTTCGGTGTTTCTGCGGAATCGAGACACTGGGCTGGGCAGAACGACACTGTGTATGTCGATACCCGTGCTCTCTCGCATTTCTTGAAGCCTCCTGTCGGCATCTTCATGCTCTTCCGTCAACGGAGGAATGAAGAAGACCACCAGGTGCTCCACCTTCTCTTTCAACTCCAACAGTGATGAACGCGCACTCATGGTTCCCAACAGCCTTCGCTCCTCGGGCACGGGCACCGCGAACGCCCAGGCCGGCATCAGCAGCGCGAATCGCCAGTGAAAGAACCTGAAGGCTTCGGAACCGTGGAAGAGCCACGGCCAGTACATGGGGCGGAAAGCCAAGCGTTGACGGGGCTCCTGGTAGAACACTGCTCTGCCTCCAATGTTCATGGCCTTGCGATGCGAGATGTCCACCAGGTCGTTGGCGCACAAAAGCAGCACCAGCACCGCGGGTCGCAACGGCGGCCCCAGCACATCGTACAAGGCGAGGATGTCGGCGGGATGGTAGCCGGCCTCCGCCACGACACAGACCTGCCGGGCAGGCCCCAGTCTGGCGGCAAGTACGCTTGGCCAGGAAAGATCCGGACTGTCCGCGCCGGTGCTTTTCCGGGAGCAGTACCTGGTGGTGCTGTCGCCCATGGCCAGGACGGAAGGCCCCTTGAAGCCGTAGTCACAACGGCCCCAGATGCTGTCGAAACCCTGCGAGTCCATGGAAAAGCCCGAGGGCAGGTAATCGATGCCAGTCGTTTCCAACGGCACCTGGCCGGGACTCTCGAAACTCCCGTCGGTGGAAAGGGCCATGGCCTGACCCTGTCGTTGGTCCAGTTTCATGTACCTGGCCAGCGCTTCAATGCCCAACAGCCCCAGGCCAAAGACAGAAAGAGCGATGAACAATCCCAATACTCGTACCAAGGGTCCCTCTCCGCAAGGGTATCAGGCCGTCCGTGGACATGGCAACCGGGAAGTTCCCATCCGAATATGGCTCCCATGGCCGGACCGAACCATTCCCTCGCCAGGCCCGCCCACGCCATCTTCGGTAGATGCTCCCCGGAACCGCTGCCACGCAGCCAGAGACCGACGCCTGGCACGGAAATATGCTATTCATCAACATGCGAAACCACGCCGCTTCGGGGATCGCCATGGGCTTGTTCAAGGGTTGCTTCGAAGGGAAAAGGGTGCTGATAACCGGGGCGGCTGGTGTCAAGGGTTCATGGCTGACCCTGCTGCTGAACGAGGCGGGCGCCACCACCATCGGACTGGATGTGCGAGATCCCACGGCAGATTCAGCTTTTACCACCATGGGCCTTGGGGAGCACACGACCCTCGTGCGCGGCGACGTGACGGATCTGCCGCTGGTTCAATCACTGGTCCGGCAGGCAGACACGGTCTTCCACCTGGCGGCCCAGGCCCTGGTGGGGCTGGCCAACAGGTACCCCATGGAAACCTACCGCAGCAACACCCTTGGCACGATAACGTTGCTGGAAGCCCTGCGCCTGGCTTCGAAGCCCGTGGACCTGGTTGTCGTCAGTACCGACAAGGTCTACAAGCCCAGGAACGACAACGACCATGACGAGCCATGGACGGAAGCCGACCCCCTCTTCGCCTCGGGTTCCTATGCCGTCTCCAAGGCCTGCGCAGAGCAGGTTTGTTGGGACTACCACCACCGTTACCTGGCCCCAACGGGCGTCAGGTCGGCAGTGGCCAGGGCCGGCAACGTGATAATCGGTGGAGACACCTACACGAGCAGATCGACCGGGGGAGCAGGCCGGCTCTTCGTGGACTGCTACGATGCCCTGATACATGGACGAACACCGAAAATCCACAATCCTGGGCAGGTGAGACCTTACACCTACGGCCTGGATGTCCTGTGTGGATACTCGTGTCTGGCGGCCAGCCTGTCCAGGCCGTCCGTAGTGGGGAAGGCGTTCAACTTTGGTCCTCCGGATTACAGAGGTACCGACAATGCCACCCTCGCCACTGGAATCTGCCGAAGCTGGGGGAACAACCAGGGCTGGGCGCCCGGTGAACCCAGGGACGAGCCACATGTCTTTCAACGGCTCTCACTGGACCGAGCCCAGAAACTGCTTGCCTGGAGGCCTATCTACAGCATAGACAGGGCCATCGACGACACTACGCTGTGGTACCGAGAATGGAGCCGAAAACGGGCCTTCAGCGAAGCTGCCTTCATGGAAACCACAGCCCACGAGATCCTCGCCCGATTCCTCCAACATGCCAGGCAAAGCAAGACCTGGTGGGCAGAATAGGCATCCCCCACGACCACACCTCCCCCCCCATCTCGGATGGCTCCCGCTCGGTCCGCCCTTTCCGGACGGGAACTTGACAGAGATCAAGGTCAAGTGGACCTGGCAGATTAATATCCCCGCATCTGCTTCACCAGTCTCAATGTCCGATCCACGGTAACAACAAACAAGAGGCCTCAACATGAGTATGTTCTGTTTTCAGTGTCAGGAAACCGCCCGCAACAACGGATGTACTGTTCGCGGTGTCTGCGGGAAAGATGAATCCACGGCCAAGACCCAGGATCTTCTCGTTCATGTCTTGAAGGGAATCTCTCTGCACGCTCGGGCTGCGTCCGCCGCAGGTGCCCAGGTACCCACTGATGTTGGGCGTTTCGTGGCTGAATGCCTATTCTCCACAATCACCAACGTCGACTTCGACTCTGCCCACCTCTCCCAGCTCGTGGGGCAGGCCCTCGAGGTACGTGCACAGCTTCGCTCCCTCTACCAGGGTAAAGGCCCCACACATGATTCCGCCACGTGGACGGGCGCGCCCGAAGACTACCTGGCCAAGGCGGCAGCGGTGGGCGTCCTCTCCACCGAAAACGAAGACCAGCGATCCCTGAGGGAACTTCTCGTATACGGCCTCAAGGGTATCTCCGCCTACGCCGATCACGCCGCGGTCCTGGGCCTGGAAGACCCGGCAATATACGAGTTCCTCTTCGAAGCTCTCGCATCCACCACGGAAGACCTCTCCGTGGACGAAATGGTGGCCCTGGTGCTGAAGGCCGGTGAGATCGGCGTCACCACCATGGCTCTGCTGGACAGGGCAAACACCGAGACATACGGCAACCCCGAACTCAGCGAAGTCCAACTCGGTGTGGGCAGCCGTCCCGGAATCCTCGTCTCGGGCCACGATCTCAAGGACCTGGAAGAACTCCTGTAACAGAGCGCCGACGCTGGCGTCGACATCTACACCCACGGCGAAATGCTGCCGGCACACTACTACCCGGCCCTGAAAAAGCACCAGCACCTGGTGGGCAACTATGGAAACGCATGGTGGGCCCAACAGAAGGAATTCGCATCCTTCAATGGGCCGATTCTGCTGACCACCAACTGTCTCGTTCCCGTGAGGGACTCATACAAGGACCGTATCTTCACAACCGGCAGGGTTTCCTACCCGGGCGTTCCCCACATCGCCGACCGGGCCGAAGGTGCCCAGAAGGACTTCTCGCAGGTGATCGAGCTGGCCAGGAGCTGTCCGCCGCCGACGGAGATCGAGTCAGGCAGCATCGTAGGCGGTTTCGCCCACAACCAGGTCCTGGCCCTCGCCGACAAGGTCGTGGACGCCGTCAAGACCGGTGCCATAAAGCGCTTCGTGGTGATGGCCGGTTGCGATGGGCGCCAAAAAGCCAGGTCCTACTTCACAGATGTGGCCAGCGCCCTTCCCGACGACACGGTCATCCTCACGGCCGGATGCGCCAAGTACCGCTACAACAAGCTGGACCTCGGCGACATCGGCGGGATACCCAGGGTGCTGGACGCCGGCCAGTGCAATGACAGCTACTCCCTTGCCGTCATTGCCTTGAAGCTGAAGGAAGTCTTCGGCCTGGACGACATCAACGAATTGCCCATTTCCTTCGACATCGCTTGGTACGAGCAAAAGGCTGTCACCGTCCTGCTGGCGCTGCTGCACCTGGGAGTCAAGGGGATCCGCCTGGGCCCGACCCTTCCCGCCTTCCTGTCTCCCCACGTGGTCAAGGTTCTCGTAGAAAACTTCGACATCAAGCCCACGGGAGAAGTACGATCCGACATCGAGGCCATGATGGCCGGCGAGTGAACCTGTCCTGGCATATGACCCCGCAGCCCATCGGGTCCGCGGGGTCTCGCGCTCAGGCTGAATCCAGCACTGGCCACACGAGGGGATGGGACCGATCAGGCTCGATTTCACCAAGACATGCATACTTGTGAAACCCGCGGCTCTGGACGGCATTCCACCGGTCGTCGTTGCAGAAGAGCTGCATCCGCGTAATATACCTCGTACTTGCATCCTGCCAGGCGGGCTCCTCGACTCCCTGGCTGCGACGTCGTCACTCTTGCCCCCCATCGCGGACAGAACGCAGGCAGGCTCAAAGCTCCTCGGACCGGCATGCCGTTACCATTCAATCCAGGTGTGAACATTGTCGTTCCTTCTAGCCATCAGCTTCGTCGCATCATCATCAGCGCAAGTACCAATCCTGGTAGCGCGTTTCGATCCGGAATCCCAAGACCAGCTACACATCGCCTCCCAGATCCCAGAGCTTCTGGCATCGGGTTTGGACGACTTGGCACAATACCGGGTGTTCACACCACAAATGGCCCCCGCCGTCGGGGAACAGAATGCGGCACATTACCTGGCCCAGTGCCAGCCACAGCATGTCACGCAGTGTACCCTCAAGGTGGCCAACGCGGCGGGAGCCCGCTTTGCGCTCACGGGGAAGATCAACACCGTTTCACAGACAGACAAGGAGAACGGCGGCACTCCCTCGGACCGGTCTGGAGACGAATTCGACTTTCTGGACTACGATGACTCCGACTGGGACATCCAGGCAAGCCCCGACCGACGAGACGCCGTGCAGATGGATTTCAACGTGGAACTGCGGGTTCTGGACGTGCCTGCCGCCAAAGAGGTCTCATCCTTCCAACAACCCTTGGCCCTCAACGCCATCGACGACTTCACCGATGCTGTGAGCTTCGTCCTGATGGGTATCATCGACGACGACCCCCTTGCGTCTCAACAGGTGCGAACCGCCCTGGGCGGCGACGCTGTCAAGTCGGAGGCTTTTGAAGACCTGGACACTGCCTACTCCTACAGCCCGAAAAACCGCCCCCATCTCACCATGGAAGAACTCCTCGCCGACGAACGGGGGCAAATGCAACCATGGATCGAAATGGGCATGACCGTCCAGCAGTACCTGCGTTGGTGGAACAGCAAGAACGACATACAAGAGTGGAACAAGCTCACCAGGGGCAGACGTGGGCACGTCATGTTCCGGCCCACCGTGGGCTTCGGGCAGGGGCCATGGAACACGCTCTACGACGGGTACTATGTCCTTTACCCCGACACCCTCCTGCTCCTGGAGTCCCACGCCTACCAGGTCAACAGCGTCTCCTGGGGAGGCATCTTCGGCCTGGACATCGGCTATGGATTGACTTCCTTCCTGGAGTTGGAGGCAGGCGCATCCCGAGGCGGAGGCACCTTCTCCGTGAACTTCACCCAGGAGATCTTCGGCTCCGATTCCCCATCGATGGAAAACACCGATTTCGTCACCGGGACCCTCCAACTACACTCCGGCCTGAGACTGGTCCCCTTCCCCACCAGTGTGCTGCGACCGGTGCTCGGTGGAGCTTTCGTCTACTGGCGGGGCTCCTCCGTCACCTCCCATACCGACATTCCCCAGGACTACCTGCCCGAGTTCCCAGCCCCCACGATGATCGGCGTGCAGGCCCTGGCAGGCACCGAGCTACGCGTCCACGGCAGCGTGGACCTCTTCCTGCAAGTCCCGTTTCAATACCTGTTGTCGGACATGTCAGCCCAGGTGTCCCCGGAATCCGCCGACTACCCGGCAGACTCGGAACCTCCAGCCGAAGCGGGCAGGCTGTTCATCCAATTACTGGCGGGGGCCCAGATACGCCTGTAGATGGCTTCTGGTTCGCAAGTTCCCATCCGGAAGAGGCCAGTCAGGCCTTTTCCCGGTGGGAATTCGCATAGTTCATGGCCGTTGTCTTCCAGCCCCATCTCAAAGCACGCGGCTCCCTGGAGCCATGGGCTGGCAGCGCCGCCTGACGAGGAGCATGGCAAAGGCCAGCCCCGCAATTCCCAATCCAGCTCCGCCACCCGCTGCCTGGCAGCCCACATAGTTGGAACTGCCCACATAGGGTTCATCCGAGGCGTTGATCACCAGCGACAGCTCCATGTCTCCGAACACCACGGTGACCTCGCGGGTGGCCCATGGATCGTAGTGGTAGTTGAGGATATCGCCCTCGCCCAGGCTGGAGCCGTCCTGGTCGAACCAGGTGAAGGGCACCCCGTAGATGGGAACGGCGTCGGCATCCAGGGCCAGGGCCAGGATGTCCATGTCGTCGCCCACATCCCTCCCTGCCGTGGATTCCGCCACGTAGTACAGTTGCTCTACCTGGGAATCATCAACTGCCAGGAACTGGAAATCCTCCAGGTAGTCGCCATCCACCAGCAACGGCAACGAGTAGCTGCCGACCTCGTAGGGCGTGACCCGAAGCCATTCTTCGTCCTCGAAGAGCTCGGTTGCTTCGAAGCCCAACTCGATTCCGTCAAGGGCTTCGGCATCCAATACGCCGTTTCCGGAGAGTCTTCGCCCAACATCGTAGTAGCGAATCTCGAAGGTGGCCTCTCCGCCCACCAGGATCTCGATGACAGAACCGGAGTCCTGAAGCTCTGGTGCGTCCACCACCTGGGGACCGTGCGCAAGCACCTCCAGTTCATCGGGAAAGGCGACCTCGATGATGGCGCTGGTCTTCAGCTCATCGTTTTTGTCAATAACCGAGAGCTGCGCGGTCCCCACTGCTTCCGCCACACACCTGGCATACAGGTCTTCATCGATGTCAAGCTCGTCCACCCGAAAGACATCAGGGTCGTTGGAAACCACCATCCAGCCGCTGTAATCTTCCAGGCCCTGGTCGTTGTGGACCCTGATATTCACCTCGGCGCCCCTCACGTAGGGAGTGGCCAGTTCATTGTCCTGGTCCAAGTTGATGGTAATACCGTCTTGATCGTCGGTAAGCCAGACGTGGTTTTCGACAGGCCCGCAAGCACCTGCCAGGAGCATCGGTGCAGTAATGACTGAAAGAGCTCTTCTCATGGTGAAACCTCCGTGAATATTGCCCAACGACCATGCACATCCCATGCCTTGTTGGACGAATGCCGGGATCAACGGCGTTTGCAAGGGGCAATCGCCCGATGCTCAAGCATTGGTTCAAGGGCTGGCACCAGAATCCGAGCCAAGACTACGACTCTCATGTCATGGCCCGCACCCGGTAGGCCATCTCGATGCGGGCGGGAGAGCTGCACTTCAACTGGCCAGAGCCTGCTCCAATTCCTGCATGAGGTCGCCGGTGGCAACACGGTAGACCATGTTCACAAGGTGCGATGTTCCGTCCTGCGAGATGAAGACCGCTCCCAGGTATCTGCCGTCATTGCGGTGAAGCCTCAATACGGTTCCGCTGCTGAAGCTGGCAGGCTCGGACACCGCCAGGCCCCCGATCTCGTTCAACACCATTACCAGCTTCCGGACCCGACTCAGACTCTGCCCCGAATCCGGTCTTTGCTCGGTTCTTCCATTCTGCATGGAGCGCCATCTGGGCGGTGTGGACATGGAATCTCCCGAGGTCCGCGGATGTTCTTAACAGAATCTAGACAAGTTCCCCGCCAATGTAAACAGAAAAGTCCATGCTCTCTCAATTGCGTGTGGCTCCATTACGACAACGCTCCTCTTCCTAGCCCCCAGCCTGTCCTGCCGGGCGGACCTGCTGCGCGCAAGCCATCGCCACGCCACTGAACGCCTGCAGACCGTGTTATCAAAACCAGGAGACGAGCAATCCAGAGGTGCAGAAATGAAGGCTCTCCCATACTTGTACTCGATCCTGGCAACCGCGTTGCTGTTGGTGGCCTGCGGCGACGAAACCGCGGGCAAGGATTCCGGAGCTGTGGGCAACGATACCGGCGTTCCCGATCAGACCGATGCCGATGCCGATGGCTACTCTGTCGCCGATGGCGACTGCGACGACACCGACCCCCAGGTGAACCCGGGAGCCACCGAGATCTTCTGCGATGGTATCGACAACGACTGTTTAGACGGCGATCTCAGGGACCGCGATGGCGACGGCTTTGACGGTATGGATTGCGCGGGAGATGACTGCAACGACGAAGACCCTTCCATCTACCCCGAAGCCATCGACTTCTGCGGCGACTTCCTGGACATGGACTGCGACGGTGACTCGGAGTGCGACTGCGACCACGATGGCTTCGACGGCGAGCAATGTGACGGCACCGACTGCGATGATTCCGATTCCACCATGTACCCCGATGCCGACGACACCTGCTATGACGGCGTCGACTCGGACTGCAACGGCGACTCCGACTACGACTGTGACAACGACGGCTTCGATTCTTCCGACTACGACGGAGACGACTGCGACGACACCGACTCGTCCACCTATCCGGGAGCCCCGGAGATCTGCCTCGACGGCGTGGACAACGACTGCGATGATTCCACCAACGACTGCGACTGCGACCTCGATGGCCATCTCGCCGTCGAATGTGGCGGCGATGACTGCGACGACAGCGAACCAACCACCTACCCGGGGGCACCCGAGGACTCGGCCGACGGCATGGACAGTGACTGCGATGGTGACATCGACGAAGACGCCTACTGCAACCTGTACGCCCCCCTTTCCAACGGCTCCTCCGCCACACGCAGCTACGATTCTTTCATGTCCGGCTCCGACTATACCGAGCTGATCACAGTCACCGACTGGGATCCCGCCACCGGAGAGGCGACCGTGAACAGGAACATGACCGACGCCACCGGTTTGATGGGTTTCGACATAGACGAGTACTGGACCTGTGACTCCACCGGAGTCTACATGACCGGATACGATCTCCTGTTCTCCGGAATGTCCACCTTGAGCGTGAGCTTCAGCGAACCAAGGAGGCTGCTGATGGACGAGGCATCCATGATCCCGGGTGCCCAGTGGGACTACTCCTACATCGCCGAAGATTCGCTGATGGGCCTCTCATGGAGCGTTCAGGGGAGCTACCGGGTCCTGGGCACCGACACTTACACTCTTGGAAAAGAAACCTTCGACACTCTGATCATCGCAAACCACTACGAACTCGTGGACCTGACCTACGGACTGCTGGATCAGACCAGCAACGTTACCATGTACTACGTGCAACGGCTTGGATTGGTCTGGTCCGAAGACCTGGACGAGACGGGCGTGGTACAGGAAACCCGCGAAATGACCGAATACTCGGGTTTCTATCCCTGACAGGACCCTGGACCGGGGCCCAGGCTCCAAGGCTCCGGACATGGGCTTCCCTGGATGGATCTTCAACGGGACCACGCCCACCTCTGCATGTCATGGACAGCTCAGTTTGCGGCTCCAGCCGTGGTTTTCGTTCAGCCTGAAGAACCGCGAATCCGTAGATCCAGCGAATCCCCACGCACACCAACGGTGACCGTTCCACCGTTCTTCAGGCGCCCGAACAGAAGCTCGTCAGCCAGCGGTTGCCGAATCTCGTTCTGGATCAACCGAGCCAGCGGACGGGCACCGTAGACTTCATCGTGACCCCTGGAAGCCAGCCAGTTGATTCCGGCGCTGGTGAGATGCAGATCCACGTTTCGAGCCGCCAGCAGTTCCTTGAGTTCGTCGATGAACTTTCCAACGATCAACTTCATGACAGCGTTGGAGAGGTGATTGAAGGTGATGATGCCCGTAAGCCTGTTGCGGAACTCGGGGCTGAAGAGCCGCTCCAACTCCTTTAGACTGCGCGTAGTGTCTCGCTCCTGGGCAAAACCCATCCCGGGTCTGCTCATCTGACGAGCACCGGCGTTGGTGGTCATCAGTAGGAGCACATTGCGGAAATCCGCCTTTCTTCCGTTATTGTCGGTCAAGGTTGCGTGGTCCATGACCTGAAGCAGGATATCGAAGAGATCCGGATGCGCTTTTTCGATTTCGTCCAGCAACAGGACAGCATGAGGGGTCTTGCGGATCGCCTCGGTCAGCAGACCGCCCTGGTCGTAGCCGACGTAGCCGGGAGGCGCTCCGATAAGCCTGGAAACCGTGTGCTTTTCCATGTATTCGCTCATGTCGAAGCGAAAAAAGCCTATTGCCAGCTCTTTGGCGAGCTGCCTGGCAAGTTCTGTCTTTCCCACTCCAGTAGGGCCGGCAAGCAGGAAGGAACCTACCGGCTGTGTTGGCTGCCCCAGTCCGGCCCGTGACAACTTTACAGCGTTAACCACCGAATCTATGGCGTGGTCTTGTCCAAAAAGAACATTTCCCACCCTTTCCATGAGCCCACGCAGACGTTCCGCTTCGCCCTCGTGTGCCTTGAGGTCTGGAACCCCGGCGATCTGGGCCACCGTTTCTTCCACCTGGAGTTCCGTCAGTATTTCCAGGCGTTCCCCGGCGTGGCGCATGTGGTTGTGGGCCCCGGCTTCGTCTATGACGTCGATGGCCTTGTCGGGCAGGTATCGCTCGTTGATGTAACGGGCAGACAGCTCCGCGGCGGCATTCAGGGCTTCGTCGCTGTATTTGACCTCGTGGAACGACTCGTAGCGTTCTCGCAGACCCTTCAGGATCCGAGCAGTGTCCGACACAGTGGTTTCAGAGATGGTGATCTTCTGGAGTCGCCGTACCAGGGCACGATCACGCTCCAGGTGCTTTCGGAAGTCTTCGTGGGTAGTGGCTCCGACACATCGCATGGTGCCGGCCTGGAGCACCGGTTTGAGCAGGTTCGAAGCATCCATGGAGCTACCGGTGGTGGAACCTGCCCCCACGATCATGTGCATCTCGTCGATGAACAATATGGGGTTTTCCGTGGACAGGACGGCGTCGATGGTGGCCTTGAAACGCTCCTCGAATTGGCCACGGAACTTGGTGCCAGCCAACAGAGAGCCCAGGTCCAGGGCCATGATGCACGCACTTTGCAGGCGCTCGGGGACGTTATCTGAGACTATGAGCTGGGCCAGCCCCTCCACGATGGCGGTCTTGCCCACCCCGGCTTCTCCCACGAGGACAGGGTTGTTTTTCGTGCGGCGGCAAAGCACCTGCATGATGCGTTGAAGTTCGGGTTTTCTCCCGATGAGGGGATCCAGCTTCCCTTCCCTGGCCAGCTCGGTGAGGTCCACGGCGAAACGCTCCAGTGGGTTTTCGCCAGCCGAGGCATGCCCCTCCGGCCCGCCGCCAGGCCCCGCTTCAGGGTCCAGGTGCTGGGAGCCCGGGGTGCCCTGCGATGCCAACTCACCCCGTGGCGATTCGCCATGGGAGATGTAGCGAACCACGTCGAGCCGCCTGATGCCGTGCTTGCCCAGTATGAACACCGCGTGGGAATCAGGCACCACGAACATGGCCACGAGTACATCACCGCAGTCAATCTCGCTCTTGGAGCTGGTCCTGACGTGCAGGATGGCTCTCTCCAGAACGCGCCTGAAGCCGATACTCTGTTTGGGCATGTTGGAGTCTGAGGCCTGCACGATGGGCATGGCCTGTTCGAAGTGTTGCTCCAGGTCACGGCGCAGAGCCTCGATGTCGCCTCCGCAACGGAAGAGGATCCTGCGGCAGGTTTCTTCGAAGGTCAAGGCATAGAGCAGATGCTCCGGTGTCACATACTCGTGACGTCGCGTTGCAGCTTCGCGGATCGCGGCCTGAATGGTGAACTGCAGCTCCTTCTGGCCCATCCAATTCCTCCGATAGGCAGGACTATGCCCTCTCCAGCGTACACTTCAAGGGATGACCGTGTTTTCTGGCCAAGGCTGTGGTCTCGGCCACCTTGGTCTCGGCGATGTCTCTGGTAAAGGTTCCCACGACAGCCCTCCCGCTGTTGTGTACCTGTAGCATGAGTTGAACGGCTGCGGAGGGAGTGTGGTGGAAGATGGTCTCGAGAACGAACACCACGAAGTCCATGGTGGTGTAGTCGTCGTTGTGCATGAGAACGTTGTAGGCGGGAGGCCCTCCAGTCCCCGTGTCCTCGCCCGTGATGACCTCACCCTCCTGCTCCTGTTCATGTCTGCTCATGACCAGAACTCCCGATTTCCTCGGTCAGGCGGGCCTGCCATCTGCACTTCCCAGCCTGGCCACCAAGGCAGTCACGAGATAACCCATCACTATCAGTCCAAGGGCCACGGCCACCTGCAGAGGCGCCGGGGAAAACATCTCGGTGGGATACTTTTCAGGTTCCAACTCGGCCAGCAATTGGGCCGTCACAACCTGCCCCTTGAACAAGTCGCCCGGTTGGGGTGCAACGCCCACCTGGAACGGCCACAGCCCCACCACGGCACCCACCAGGAGGCCAAGCAGGACCCCCAGAGTGGCCGCTTCGTATCGCTGCAGAAGCAGCTTGAGCACATTGCTGACAACGACGACACCCACCACGACCCCAAGACCCACCGGCAGCACGACTCCCAGGGCAGGCTCCATGGCGGCCCCCAGGTCCATGTCTCGCAGTGCACCTACCATGGCGTCGATGCCGGCCAGAATCGCAATGTACTGGCCCAGAACCAGCAACAGGTAACCACCGCTCACTCCTGGGAGTATCATGGCGCTTGCACCTGCGACACCCGCAAGGAACATGAGCACGAAGCCGCCTTGTTGAACTCCTGATGCGCCCATTCCGCTGGTCTGTGCCCATGCCAGCAACGCCATGGCCACGAAACCGGCCCCGGCCCCAATCCACAAGACCCTGGACGCCTTGCCAGCCATTTTCCATACCACGGGAACACCACCAAGAGTCAATCCGATGAACAGACTGTACATCACCCAGCGATGGTCCACCACGAGATCCTTGACCACGCCGGCCAGCAGCCCGATGGAGACAACCGCCGAGCACAGCACGGTGCCCAGGACGACGACAGATACAATCCTGAACCTGAAAGTGGAAACCTCGGCGATTGCCTTGATGAACCTCGGATAAATGCCCGATGCCAGGAGCATGGTACCACCGCTGATCCCAGGCACCAGGTTGGCCAGCCCCATGAGCACTCCGCCTACGAAACTACGCAGCGCCAGCCCCCACAGACTGATTGGGTGGAGCCGCCTGCCGGGGGCAGGTTCCAGGCCCTTGCTGGTTTGTCGTTCCCCGGACAGGTCTGCTCTGGACATGTCCTGATCCTCCTTGTATCTGAACAGGTGGGCGAGCCGAAGACCTGCCCCCCCCGGCAAGCATATGTTATCCAGTAGACAGCCTTGAATACCAGAAATAGTTCCCAATGGGGCACTGGGCCGCTACCTGATCCTCACCATGCATTCCGCGGGAATGATGTGCTCGTTACGATGGGGGCGCAGGAAATGGAAGGCCTGTTCCGCAACGATCTGGGCACCCTTGTCCAGGAGCAGGTTCTTCATGCGATCGAAGGTATTTCCGGGCCTGGTCTCGAAAACACAGAAAATGGCGACCTTCTTGTCGTCCAGTTGTGGAAGGGCCTCGATGAACGAGCGCAATCCCGGAGAGGGCCCGGCTCCCTTCAATCCCAGGCCCAACACCGGAGTGCCGAGGATGAGGCCGTCGTAGGGGGCGATGTCCACGGCGCCGGCGCTGATTTCGGCCACATCCACGAGGAAAGCTCGAAACTCCAACATCTCGCGCATGGCTGGCACCACGCGAGCACAGTGACCGCGGGTGTTGTCGTAGGCGATGAGCAGTCTCTTGGGCTTGAAGGGCATGTTCCACCCCCAGGTGAAGGTCCGTGGGGTAACTCCCTGTCAAAGGTGGGTCAACCGAAGCCCAGCATGGGCGCCACCGGTTGACGGGTATCCACAAGGCGCGGTAAAGACTGAACGAGATATCAGCAGGATTCGAGCAACTGACGTTTTCTTAACCTTTTCCAGGAGTTCTTGAATGCCAAGATGGCTAGTCACGGATGGAGATCGGCAGTTCTCGGTCCGAGACATCCAGGAGCTTAAACAGCTCGCCCACAAGGGAGAGATCTCTTCGGGCACCATGATTCAACCTCCAGGAGCCGCGGACTGGCTCTACGCCACCGAAGTCCCCGAATTGAAGGGGCTCGTGAAACGCAGCAGGCCAATATCGGTGTCCGATGATGATCTCTTCGCGACTCGTCCCAGGTCGAGGGCTCGCACCCTGATCACCATTCTCGCGGTGGCCGCGGTGCTGGGAGGCATCGCGTTCTACAAGTTCGCATCCAGTTTGCCCGACATGAGCGAGTTGAATCTCCTGGGTGGTCCATATGGCCTGGAGCTGACTGAAATGCTCGTGACTGCCCCAAACGCCCAGGTGAGGAGCACTCCCGACAAGGGAACCGGCTCCAGCTTCTCGGTGCCCAAAGACTCTCGTCTCAAACTGCTGGCAAAACGTGGCGACTGGTACCAGGTACAGGTACCCAACGGTCCAACGGGGTGGATACTCAAAGATCAAGTTGTTCCCGCCTATTTCTTCGCCGATGCAAGGGAACGCGAAAACTACGATCCCATCTACAACCCGGACAACTACCTGTTCGTCAAGAACTCCAACTGGATGCAGCTCCCCGACGGCATCGACGACAACATCACCCTGTTCTACTTCCTGCTTCAGAACAAGTCCAAGTTCGAGATGACCAACATCAAGCTCCTCGCCACCATCAAGGATCAGCACGGCAACGTCCTGGAACAGAAGGAATTCGCCCTGGAGGGCTACGTTCCTCCTCATGACGGTGTCCTGGTGGGTACCCTCGCGCCCCCTGAAGACGGGAGTGGAGGCAGCAAACGCTTCCTGACCTCAAACTACATGGCCGAGTTGGCCGAGTACGATGAAGACCTGTGGCTGCGCTGGTCCGAAGGCGTGGAGGTCCAGATGGAATCCCGCAACTACAGCGAGGCCAACATCGACGTCCTGCAGGTGCAGGCGGTCTCCCCCTCCAAGAGGAAGAAAAAATAGCCATCCCATGGCTCTCCCACCATGGCTCGGCCGACGTGCCGGAGCGCTGCATCAACCTTGGCGGGCTCCACCTGTGCAGGCGATGCAGCCTGCTATGGCCCATCACCTACCTGTTGCTGGCCCTGCAGGCTCTGCTTTCCAG
The DNA here is from genome assembly GCA_024276675.1 of Myxococcota bacterium. Classification (GTDB taxonomy): domain Bacteria; phylum Myxococcota_A; class UBA796; order UBA796; family JAFGLY01; genus JAJRWT01. Next base: position 65,255 of record JAJRWT010000027.1, read on the forward strand.
CTCTGGCAGCAGCCCCATGGATCTTGCGCTTCCCCTGCTGCTGGCGCCGCCTCTGGGGGAATACGTGCTGGTGGCGCTGGATCGCCTGCACTACAGCGCCCGCCGCGTGTGGCTGTTTACGCCTCTCGCGGGCATGGCACTTGCCAGGTTGCTCTACAGGCACATGGTTTCGCCATGGGACGCCTGGGCCTGGTCCATCCTGGCGACGGGCGCAGTGGTGGCCCTCTGGGTCACCTGGCACCAGCACAAGAAAAAAGTCCGACTGGAGCTGCCTCCACAACTCTCGCACCCATTGCTCCAGGGCCACGATTCCAGCCCAACGGAAAAACGCTCCTACCACTCCAGCGAAAACCAGTCAGAATCCGAAAAACTCTCGTCGTAGGGGTAGCCCCAACCGTCGGGGAAATGATCACAGTAGTAGTCCGGAGGACCACACCAGCCTGAAGCCAGCCCGATGTCCAGTGAATCCAAGTACAACTCCATGGGGTCCAGGGGCCAGGAGAGCTGCAGCACTGTATCGGACAGGTATTCCAGGAGCGGAGTCCCCAGATCCTCGAAACCGTCAGCATAGGTGTAACCGTGGAAACTGGTCGCACCCGACTGAAGCACGAGCCGGTAGTAGTTGAAAGATGCCCCCGAGGACTTCGCCCATGCCTCGATGAACAGGGTATCGGGGTCATAGGCAACCGAACTCTCGCAACGTAACTGCAAGTAGCCGTCAATTACGCGATACTGGCCATTCACCCAGTCGAAGGCGTAGTCTTCCAGGGCATCTCCCAGGGCGTCATCCAGAGCCGACACCGAGTTCCATACCGGTTCTCCCACTACGAGGGAGAGTTCACTGGTATACGTTCCACTGGAATCCCGGAGGAGGAGCAGAAGATCCAGGGTGTCACCCTCGCCCCCGTCGGTAAGGCTGATGTCGAAGGTTTCGTCCCTGCTGTAGCCAGCCGAAATGGTACCGAAGCTCTCTTCACCCGTGAGCACCACGGCAGAGGCGGTACTGGACTCGGCCACCGACAGCTCACCCCAGACCAGGCCATCGGAGGAGGCATCTCCCGTGTTGGTGACCTGTATGTCCAGGGAGGCGGACTCACCTTCATCCAGGATGCCGTCGTCATCGTCGTCATCGAACACGCTGATACGTGTCACCTTGTACACGGGCCAGGGAACGGCAACGGCGATCTGGTCATGGAAGGATTCGGCCTGATCCTGGAAAACGACAGTAAAAACCAGCTCCGAGCTGTCGTCGTGATCCTCGCTCAGGTCGAAGGAGAAGGGGTCCTGCAGCAGGATCACTTCGTCGGATTTCCAGGTGTCGGCATCCACCAGGATTGGTCCCGCCTCGGTGATGGTGACATCGGGATCGTCGCAGGTGAGCGTGGCGGTCACCCTGCCGCTGCTCTCGGCCCCCTGGTTCACGACCGTGAGTTCCCGAAACACCACTCCCAGGTCGCCCGGAGAGACGGTCTCGGGGTCGGTGGTGACCGTGGCCACGACGGGCTGTGGGGGTTCCGGAAGATAGAAGATCTGTTCCTCTGAAGAGGGCAGCGCCGCCCCGATGGTGGTTTCGTAGCGCTCCCCCCCGAACTCCAGGGCGAAGTATTCGGCATAGGCGTCGGAATATGGGGTGAGACGGGCGTACCATCTCTGTTCACCGGCCATGGGTGGCAGGTACTGCACCTGCCCGGTGATATCGGCTTCCAATACCTGGGAGCCGACGGGAGCTGTCCCGGAAAAAACCACCTGCTCCCAGGTGGGCTCGTCGGGATCACCCACTCCCAGGGAAAGCTCCACGAGGGCTTCCTGGTCCAGGGACAGTTCCAGCATGGCGGTTGATGGCAATCCGACGATCATGAGCAGATCCTGGCTCCACTCCAGGTTGCCCGATTGAATGAGCAGATGCATGTCGAGAAAGCTGTTGTCGGTGAAGGCGGGATCCAGCTCCAGTGAATAGAGCGCCTGGGCGGTTCCACCGGGTTCGATGTCGCCCACCAGCACCAGCTCCTGGTCCAGGCTGGCCAGGTGGCTGTCCACCGTCAAGGTTGTATGGACATCCGCAGCGGCTTCCTGGGTGCGATTCTGGATTTGCAGCGTGACAGCGGCGCTTTCGCCGGGATGCACTGGATCCGGCTCCCATGAGAGTTCGGCGTAGAGATCCGGTTGAAGCTCTTCCACGGAAACCTCGTCGACACCCCAGGCATCGGCGTCCGCTCCCCGATATACCCAGGCAAGATAGACAACGGATTCACCCGCCCATGGCGACAGATCCGTCACCGGGCCCCGTTCCCATTCGCCGTCGGGAGGAGGGTCCAGGTCGCTTACCAGCTCGTACTGGCCATCCGCCGGATCGAAGCTGGAGGTGGACAGGTACAGCGAATGGTCCGAGAGTGCCACCCTGTTACCGGATTCCCACCATGTGACCTGCACCTGCTCCAGCTCCGAGAAGTCCAGGGCCGGTGAAATGAGCCAGTCCTCCATGAAATCGTTGTCGTCGCCATTGCCCATCCCGTGCCTGGCGTACCAGGAGCCGTCGAGTCCGTCGGAGTTGGAGAGTTCCCAGGGGTATCCGGCAAAAGCCGCGGAGTACGACAGCCAGCCAATATCCAGGAGAGCACCGCCCCCTGGTTCGAAATCCTCGTAGAAGGGCAGGGAGGAGGTGTTCACCAGGACTTCCAGAAAAAATGGCTCTGATGATGCACCTTCAGGAAGGTAGCTGACCGCTTGTGGGTCGCCAGCATCGGTGCCCTTGAAATAGTAATCCATGCCTGGCGCCTGCGCTTGAAGCAGGGCTCCGTAGGCCTCGCCAGCGGGCTCCATCACGCTCCAGTTCCAGCTTCCGGCGCCATGGACGCTCCAATAGACCCTGAGTTCATCAACGCCGTCTGGATCGGTGGCCTGGACGGATAAAGCGATATGGTCGCCCTCCTGGAAGGGACCTTCCGGCTGTTCATGGGCAATCAATGGTCCCTGTGGTTCCGATGCCGTGTCCAGGGCCGCACTGCCGGAACAGGCGGAGAGCCAGGCAGACGACGCGAGCAACGTGACAACAAGGCCGATGCCCAGGCCCCGAGCCGCTTGGAGAGGGTTCCGGCAGGGGGGAGTCTTCATGGAGCATCTCCACGTATTGCTGAAGCCCCGGAGGGGCTGTAGCCTGGAAGGGGCCCTGGCCGGCTCCCAGCCTCCGCCACCCCGGGGCTGGTGGCGCTGAAGAGTCCATCGTAGTCGTCGTAGAGCCAACAAATGGTGTAGCACTGGTAGGACTGGACATTCCCAGCGTAGTCTACGAATGGCACGCAGTCGAAACCGGATGGGCAGTCTTCGTTGCTCTGACAGCTCACCAGGCAGTAGCCGTAGTAGCAGAGGTTTTCTTCGGCTCCACAGTCGCTGTCGTCGGCACATGCTGCGCAGTAGTAGCCCGTGGCCTCGTAGCAATCACCCGTGGCCAGGTTGCAGAACTCCTTGAAGGCGCAATCTCGATGGCTATCGGCGCATTCTGCTGCTTCACAGGAGGCAATATCCGTATTGCAGGCGTCGCCCGGGTAGCAGTCTTCGTCGGCGGCACAGCCGTCCACACAGGAGCCATTCTCACAGAACTGTTCCATTCCGCATTGAGCGCTGGTGGCGCAACGCCGTTCCTGACAGATCCCCTGGACGCAGGTTGAGCCAAGAGGACACTCCACCTGCTCCGAGCACTCCGAAGCGTTCTTGCAGCCAGCCCACGGAAACAGGGTCGTGCATAGAACCTGGACGAGAGCGAACAGCATCCAGCTCCTGGCCAGCCTTTGATTGGAACCTGGTTTCATTGGAGCGACCCTGCCGACGACGTAGATGCCAGTACCTGGTACTCTGCCACCACGTAGGTTTCGCTGGGCGGCACCTGATCTTCCTGGAACCTCAAGGAGTTGCTTTCCACGACGAAGCTGTAGTCCAGGTCCTTTTCCAGTTGCCTTACGAAGCCGTCGTCGTCGGGAGTTTCGTACAGGGAGACCACTAGGGAGTTCTCGTCGCAACGTTCCGAGAGCTGGAACTCCACGTCAAGCCCGGAGACCGTGAGGCCGAGTTGGGTGGCGATGGGGGAGAAGTCCTCTTCACAGATGGACTCCAACAATCCCTCTGTACGTTCCACAACCTTGACGTAGCGGGAACCGTAGGCAGCATCACCGTGATCCGAAGAACAGGATGGCTCGCCCGTGATCTCGGGTTCCGTGGCTCCTACCACTCCCGATATGTTCATGAGGCCGTGATCCCTGTAGGCTTCTTCGCCCTTGAGATCAGTGAAAAACCTGGTGTAGTCGTCGGTGGAATAGGGGGAAAAGTCGTCTTCGTCGGAAAGCACGATAATGGACAAGGATGCGTCTTCTCGTAGAAAATTCTGGTTGTAGTCGCTCAAAGTAGGCTCGGACAAGGCCATGTGGGCCGCTTCCAGCCCCATCTCCAGGCCGCTGCCCGATGTACCCACCGCCACCATCTCGGCGAAGATCTCGCTGGCCCCTTCCACGTCGGGAGTGAGAATCAACACTGCGTTGTTCAGGGTGAGCTGATCGCCCGCGAGCAGGTCCGGCTCAATGCCCGCCTGGTCGGTCCTGGCCAGGAGCATCTGCGCTCCGGCTTCCAGGATTTCGCCATCGGGGAAGACATAGCCATTCCTGCCGTCGTCCTGCAGAACGCAGCCACCCAGATCCAGGGCAACATCGGCCACGCTCGTAAGTTCCACCCACTCGCCCAGGGCGTCGTCCGTGTCGGCGGGATCGGCCATGAACTCGGTGATGAGCACCTCGCCCGCCACCGGGGACGGGGCAGCGGGTTCGCCGGTTTCGCCAGTGGGGATTCCCGTGTCAGGGCCTGGGAGAGCGAGACCGGTGTCGGAGGTATCGAAGGCCTTGTGGCCGTGCAGCGATGCAGCCGCCTTTCCACAGGGAGGGTTGGGGGATCCGGGGCTGCCACGGTCGGTCTGGCCGTAGATCTGGCTCGCTTCACACCAGGCGCTCATGGAGTCGTTCCCCGTAGCGCTGGTGACAGATGGATCCAGTTGGAGGGCTGCGCCTTCTGTTATGGGCCAGTCCATATCCCATGCAACTCGATCGATGCTGATGCCTTCTCCACAGAACAACTCCAGCTCGTCCTCACCACCCCGCAGGCGCCCGCGGTGATCCTCTTGCCAGGTGTCGGTGGTGATGACTCCAATGCGCCAGTCAACGTCGATTCCGTCAAAGAACTGGATGAAAGAGTCGAAGTTGCTGGCCAGCTTGTCCTGTTCCTCGGCCATGGAGCCCGAGTTGTCCACCACCAGGAGGATATCCACCGTGTTTCGGCGTACCTGCTGGAAGATATCGGTCTGGGTGACGGAGGTATAGGTGTACTCGGTACACGAAAACGAAATCATCAACGACAGGGACAGCAACGAACGGAAATCCGTTCCCGAAGGCCGCCGTACAGGTCCGGCGAAAGCCCCGCGCAAAGGCAACGGGTTCGGCATGCGCGATAATCCCCCAGGGATATCCGGGACACGACCCTGACGACATCGCTCGCGTTTCACCCTTCGCCTCCCGTGTCGGCCATTTCGGCCTGGTCGATGGGTTCAAGCCCGCTCACAACGGAGGACAATATGGTTTCGGCCACCTGGGTGCTCTGGGCTCTCCAGTGGAACGTGGAAAAGAACACTCGGCCCAGGCCGGCGTTGAATCCCACCAGGAGCGGTACGTCTTGAAGCTCTGTCTCGCCCTGTGACTCCGATTCCCGCCAGAGGATGTCTCCGGCCAGGTAGACGTCCACTCCATCGGAGGCACTCTCTATTACAGCCCAGTAGGAGTAGTCGTACTGTATGGCCAGAGAAACCTCGCCCAGCGCGTTCTGCAGGTCGAAATCCAACACGTTGCTGGTGACCACACCCCGGCTTCCGCGTTGGGCGTCGTCCAACAGCAGGTCATCCCCCACGAAATCCAGCTCGTCGGGCCAGCAGGCCTCCAGCAGGTCGTAGGCCCAATCGCTCAAAACCAGGACTCCCCCCGCCTGCACGAAGCTCCTTACGTTTTCCAGTACCGCTTCGTCGGAAACCAGGGAGTCGTCCGTGACGACGTCGTTGTATACGTAGGCTCCAAGTCCCCTGGTTCCGCTGTTCAGGAAGACGGCTCCGTACACCGCCAGCTCGTCGGGATCTCCCAGGAGGGTTTCGACCTTGAGGCTGATGGCATCGGCGTCGATATCGGGGTCGTAGGACGGGTCAGAGATATAGCCCTCGTAGAGCTGGTGGTTGACCAACAGGCGCAGCAGGACCTCTTCCACGCGGTCGAAGTCGCCGGTGGAGACGGCGATTGCATCCAAGGGGATCTCTTGAAAGACGTTTTCAGGCGCGCAGCCCCACGAGGAGAGAAGCGCCGGGAACAACACGCCGCCCAGGGCAAATGGACGCTGCCAGGCGCAGGTTCGCGGTATGGGAGATCTCGGGAGTATCAAGCTGAAATCTCATTCGAGGATCATCGAGCCCATGAGATAGACGTAGGACTCGGTGGGGTTGGTCTGGTAGATGCTGTCTGGCAGCCCGAAGTCAGGACCTTCGATATAGCTCTCGGCAAAGAAATAGACCGGTCCTTCCATGAGCTGTACGAGTTCCGAGGCGATGTAGGCGTGTTGGCCGTCGTCCCATGGGATGCATCCAAGGTACCCGCCGTTGCCGGTGGATTCGATGGTTCCGATAATACCGGTGAGAAAGTAGGCGTCTGGATAGGTCTGGGCTGGAGTCCAGGTGTACTCGAAGTCCTGTGAACGGGTGTGGGTGTAGTCACCCCAGAGCTGGGGGCTGAGGAGTTGGAAATCGGCGGGTACCGTGGGCTGTACGTCCTCCAGCAGGTACTCACCCAGTCCGCCTTCTTCGCCCTGGGTGTGCAGATCGTACCACTGCCCGAAGACATAGTCGTCCAGAGTGGCGTCGGGATCGTAGTAATAGATGAGCCCGCTGCCGGATTCCACGAAACGGTCCAGGGTGACTACGTTGGCGTCGCTCTCCAACCAGACATGCTCCCCGGCTCCGACGGTGGTGGGAGTGGGGCAGTCTTCTTCTTCAGCCGCCTCGGGGTATTCGAACAGACCGTTCACATCGTATGGCTGGGGTGAATCCATCATGGAAGAAGAGCCGCAGGCCGGATCCAGCGGGATGTAGAAGATCACCTGGGCTACGACCGATTCTGAGATTGCACCGGAGCTGTTGTCGATGCCCCGCTCCACGTAGAAGGCAAGACTCACGGCTACCTGGGAGAGGTCCAACTCTCCGGCGATGACGTCGAAGGCATCCGAGATCATCACGCCTTCATCGCCAGTGGAGATCAGCACATCACGCGTTCCCAGCTCTGCCGCGTTGGACAGGGTCATCTGCCCATACAGGTTGGTGGCGTCCAGCACGGTCATGGTGTCCACGACGATGTCGGATTTCTCGTGGCCGTTCTGCCAGAAGGCCAGCTCGCTCACACCATCCAGGAAATTTGTTCCACGCCCGGTCACGGTGAAGGTAACGGTGTCGCCCTGTGCCGCTTCAGCGGGATCGAAGGCTGCGGCTATGCCCACCCGGTCCACCAGAAAACCATCGTAGAGGAAAACCGCTTCGGTACCGGTCTGCATCGCCACATCACGAAGGCCGGCCCAGGTGTCGCTGGCTATAGAGATGTCAGCCTGGGCAATCGTAGAGGATACCAGGGTGAAATCCAGGATGTCGACGCCATCGCCGAAGGAGGGCCAGGTCACGCCGGATTCCCAGTCGGTGTTGCGCCCGGTGATATCCACGTGGATGGTTTCGCCCATGTAGCCGCTGCCGGGCTCTATACTGAATGATTCCTCCACGACGGTAAATGAATCCGGCAGCTCCAACCTGGCACCGTCGGTTGCCACCAGCAGATCTCTGCTTCCAAGCTCGGCGTCGGGTTCGATGGTGATCCGCAGGCCCAGTGTCCAGCCATCGTAGACCTGCACGGTATCCACGAGTATTCCGTCACCCAGATCGACGGTGGTGCTTTCAAAGGAAAAGGTCGAACGGTCGGCGTCCACCCGCAGATCCATGGTGGTACCAATACCGCCAACCGGCGGGAAAAGAGCCAGAACCGGATCTTCGCTGCTGCCTGTGTCGTACTTGCTGCTGCTACAGGAAGCAGCCAACGCGAGCATGAGCATCAGCAGAGCTGTCGGCAATGCTGGGGTCTGTCCTGGTCGTTTCATTTTGCTACCGGTGCTTTCGAGCCGAGGGAAGGCCATGGTCCGGAACCTCGTATGGGAGGGCTACGTGGATCCTCTCGCTCCGACGGGAATTATACCCATGGCCGCCACCAAGGGTCAATGTTCTTGTCTGCTCAATTCCCGGCAGAGTTGGACCAGGAGTTCCAGTGAATCAGCCAGGCCGTGATAGTCGTCAACCTCGTGGAGATCCACTGCCGACCCAGACCTGTCGCGGTATTCCCGGCTGGCCCCGATGGGCACGACGGTGTCCCTGGTGCCGTGGATGATCGCCGTGGGCACGCCCGACGGGGTCACCAGGCGCTGGGGCTGGTCGTTGGGAGGCTCCACCGTGTGCAAGGCAGGAGCACAGAGCACCAGAGCCTTGAAGCGTTCGGGGAAACGCGCCGCCACCAGCGCAGCGGCGAGACCGCCATAACTCGACCCAACCAGCACCACGGGTTCGGGCATGGCTTCTGACACCCGTTCCAGCAGGTCCATGCGGGCGGCCAGCGTCATGCCCTGAAAGTCGGGTGCCGTGACCTGGAAGCCGGCCCTCCTGAGGGCCGAGACCTTGCGACCACGTGGGTGGCCTTCCAAACCATGGGCAAAGAGAAGCATTCCAACTCCTGGCGCTATCCATCGAGGGTACCAGCCTCTTCTGTTCTGGTGACAACCCTGACTTAACGAGTGACGGCCCGCTTGGCTCGATATTCTTGACCGCCGGATTGTTTGAATGACCTGTGGTAGGTTTCTGGCGTTGCCCATCTGCTGTCGCCCACATCAGGGAAAACGGGATACATCGAGACCGGCACCGGGTCACCACATGGGCGGACTGCCATGCCAGTTCTCAAGCCGGATTCCGGATTTCGCATCCCATGCGCTCCATTCTCACAGTTCTATTCTCTATCGCAGCCTCGACGCAGATGTCCTGTGCGCGGGTCCACCGCCTTCTCCCCACCGGCCCGGTCCTTGCTGATGAACGACTACAGCAGTTCACGGACCATCCCCCGCCCTCGGGAGTAGACTACACCAGCCCCCCCCTGGTGGAGTTCCCCGTCCTCCCCGTGCAGATCTGGGGACTCCACTACAACCTGGACCTGGTGCTGGTGAGCAATCATCCTGATTGGACCATGCACGAATACGCTCGGGTCGACACGCCGGACGGTCCCCTCTGGCTTGCCAAGGACGCCGACAACGACGGCGTCCAACGGGTAGTGGCGGATCTCCCGGAGATAGACACCTGGCTTCCCGAAATACCGGTCCCCCGCAAGATGGGGGATCTCCAGGTGGACGACTCCAGCACCACCACCAGGGCCAGGCTGGAAATCCGCTACGAAAACACCGACGGCGAAGCCGTGGAAGTGCACTTCACCGGTCGTATTCCCCGCAAGGCGCCGAACCTGAGAAACGGCAGCACCATGGAACATAGCCGCCAGGCAGTGGCAGCCGTTCTGGACCTGGCAGGCCAGACCCACGGCGGGAAGGCTCGAATCTCTATCGGCGGGCAGGCATGGCGGGTCCAGCGCCTGCTGGGCCTGTACCGCATGCAGTTCGTCCTGGACCAGGTGCAGGGGGGCTTCGCCGTGGCATCCATGGTCCAGACACCTGCTCAGGACGGGTTCACCCTGCGACGCCCCATCCCCGGTGACTCCTGGCCCACCGCTTCCAACGAATCCTGGGTCGATGACGGCACCACGGTATCCAGAACAGGCCAACTGGTCTCTTTGATCTACACCTTCCCCCCCCTGGACGGTGTTCGGGAGCTGGCGGGAGCCGGCGTGCGGCAGGTGGGCGAGGACGAGCCCATTTTCACGCTCCAACTGGATCGTCGCCTTCCGGATCTGCGCAGGCGTTTCGACGCCGTGGCCACCAGCAGGTTCATCATGAACATCCACGGTCAACGGGCCCATGGTACCGGCCTGATGCGTGCCTGGTGGGAAGCGGATGGCCCGGTCGTGGAAGTCCTCCCGGAGTCCCCCTGGTGGTTGGCCAATCGCCCCATGCGCAGCAGGATCATCTTCGAAACCGATCCCGAAACCAACGAAACCTCTGTTCTTGTCCGTACCGTCCGCATCGACCCGGACTGATGGCTGGACAACAGGAGAGCTATTCCTCTGTTTGACCTTGAGTCTGCTCCAACTCCCCCGAGGCGGACGAGAACCTGTGATCGGCAGAGTCCCAGTTCACCAGGCGCCACCAGGCCGCCACGTATTCCGATCTACGGTTCTGGTAATCCAGGTAGTAGGCATGTTCCCATACATCGCACACCAGGAGCGGCACGGCGCTCCACACCAGGTTGTACTGGTTGTTCCGGCACTGGAGCACCAGCAGCCGACGAAGTTCGGCGTCCCAGGCCAGCACGGCCCAACCGCTCCCCTCCACCTGGCCTGCAGAGGCGGAAAAAACAGCCTGGAGGTTCTTCAAGTCCCCGAAGTCGGCGCGGATCTGCCTGGCCAGGGCCAGCCCAGGTTTTTTTCTTCCGCCAGGAGCCATGCCTTCCCAGTAGAGGTCGTGCAGCACCATACCACCGGCGTGGAACGCGATAGCCCGCTGTACGGCACGTATATCGCCGTAGTCCCCTTTGGACAGAGCGGCTTGCATCCTGGCCTCGGCACGGTTCAGGCCCACTACGTGCCCGGCGTGGTGGTGACCATGGTGCAGCCGCAGGGTCAAGCGGCCCAGGTGGGGCTCGAGGGCGTCGTGGGCAAAGGCCAGGGGGGATAGATAGTGTGCCATGGGGTTCTTCTCCTGCGGAGATGGCGCCGGCATGGGCGTCAAGGGGCGCTGCACCACGGAAGTCCAGCCGGTTCGCCCCAGGCCCCGACGCCGCCCCCGCTACTAGAAGATGAAGATGTCGTCGTCGTAGCAGGCACCGTCGGCGATCTCTTCACAGGTGGATGAACCGAGGCAGTTCAGTTGATCCTGGAAGCTTTCCTGGAGGTCGATGTTGTCCCAGTCCCGGTAGAGCTGTTCCTGGCGGAGACATGAATCCTGGCACTCGCGCCAGTGCTGCCTGGAGGTTTCCACTTCTTCGCAGTCCATGAGGCTCTTGCAGACAGCCTTGCAGGTCGAGCCGCAGCCCGTGGCGCCAAACAAGGGCGAGAGGAGCGCCAGGACCTGAATGACAAGGGTGTATTCCCTACCAGATAGGCGCACAGTAGCCACTCTCGAGATACTCGCAGGAGGTTTCGGCTATGCAGTCCATCCAGAGGGCCGCCTGCTTTTCGTTTTCGATCTGGACGGAGGTGCTGGAGCCGGTTCGCTCGAAGGGATCGTAGCCGTCCAGGTCGCCGGCCAGCTTGAGGGCGTCTTCGCATTCGTCCATGCAGGTGGAGATGAGTTCGCTCTGATCCACACCAGGACGCTCGATGCCACATCCGTTGTCGGCCGTTGTGTACAAGCGATTACACGTGGACTGGCAGTTTGGACCGCACGCGCTCGCCCAAAGGGCCAGAATCGAAAGAGATGAAAAAGTGAATAGACGATACCAGGACATGGGAATCCACCCGGACAATCATGGAGAGGATGAGCCCTCGTTCAATCACACCAACCTGCACGAAAGCTGCCAAGTCGGATAACCGACAACAGGACCATTGCCCAGTGCTCTCCCTGTCCCAGAAGGCACGGAGCATGAGCCGGCCATCCAGGTAGTCACATCCCCTCTCCATTGGAAACACGCCCAGTGCATATCCTGCAGGTTACTCCATACTACCCTCCCACCTTCGCCTACGGTGGTATTCCAAGAGTGGTCCACGGTTTGAGCCGCGCCCTTCGGGCTTCGGGCTCACAGGTCTCGGTGCTTACAACCGATGCCCTGGACAGTGATTCCCGCCACCACTGCCCCACGGAGCGCTGGAGCGATGGTATCAGGGTTATCACCTTTCCCAACCTCTCCAACCAACTGGCGTATCATCAACAGCTCTTCCTTCCCACGCGGCTACTGTGCTGGTGGCTCGCCGGGTCGGGCACCCATCTTCCAGGAGCACTGGAAGCACTTCCTCCCCCCGACATCGTACACCTCCACGGACACAGGCATCTTCTCAACAACGTGGCAGTGGCCATGGCAAAAGTGTGGGGTGTACCATACGTCATGACTCCCAATGGCACATTGCCCCGTATCGAACGTAGACAACGGGTAAAGTTCCTGTGGGACCTGGCGTTGGCGGGCCGTATTCCCCCCGGCGCCGCACGCTGCATCGCGGTGAGCAGGGCGGAAATAACCCAGGCCAGAGCAGCCGGGGTTCCGGCTTCGCGTATTTCCCTGGTTCCCAACGGCCTGGACCTGGGTGAGTTCGAACCATTGCCCGCGCGTGGGAGCTTTCGGCGCGCCTGGGGCATCGAAAGCGACGTCCCCCTGGTGGCCTACCTGGGCCGACTTTCGCCTCGCAAAGGCGTCCAACACCTGCTCAACGCCTTCTTACGAAACCCACCCGGAGGAGCAATCCTGGTGGTGGCGGGCAACGAGAGCGGCCGAGCGCCCGAGCCAGGCCCCTGGACCGGCGATGGAATAACCTTCACGGGCCTGCTCCGGGGCCGAGACAGGGTTGCCCTCCTGGTGGACGCAGACGTCCTGGTCTATCCCAGCACCCATGAGATCTTCGGCCTGGTGCCGTTCGAGGGCCTGCTGGCGGGCACTCCCGTCGTGGTGGGCGACGACTGCGGCTGCGGAGAACTCATCAGCGAAGCGGGCGCCGGCTTCCTGGTACCCCACGGCGACATCTCCGCCCTGCGGACCCGCATCGGGGCGCTCCTGAAGGACCCGGAACTCCGGGCATCCATGGTGGCCCGCGGAAGAAACTACATCGAAAGCCGGCTGACCTGGCCCAGGATCGCTCGGAAGCATATCCAGCTCTACCGCGAGAGCATCCGGGAACATGGCGGGGCGCGAAGCGCCAACGAGGTGAATCCTTGAACCGCGAAACACTTCGGCAATGGGCGGGCTTCGCGCTCCTGGCAGTCCTGGTGGCCATGGCCTGGGCAAATGGTCTCACCGGCGAGTTCACCTACGACGACAAGCTGGAGGTAGTGGGCAACAGGGTGATCCGATTCCTGGAAAACTGGAAGGAAATCCTCGCCTACAACGCCAGCCGACCGGTCGTGATCTTCTCATGGGCCCTGGATTGGCAACTCTGGGGCATGAACCCAGTGGGATACCACCTGACCAACGTGGCCATCCACGCCATCAACGCGGGGCTGCTCATGGGCATGGGCCATGAGTTGGGGCGCCGCATCAAGGCCCCGAACGCCCTGTTGCTGGGCTGGATCATGGCAGCGCTGTGGGCACTCCACCCCATGACCACCGAAGCAGTCACCTATATCACAGGACGTTCCGAATCACTGGCGACCCTGTTCTACGTGGGCTCGGTGCTGGAATGGCTCCGGTGGAGGCGCGAAGGTGGTCCATTCCACCTGCTGCTCTCGTTCTTGTCCTTCACGCTGGGCATGGCCACCAAGGAGATCTCCGCCACCATTCCCATGGCCATCATCCTGCTGGAGTGGATCATCCCCGCCCCGGACCATTCAGCCAAAAGGGCCAACCTGGCAATACTCCCCTTCCTGGCACTGCTGCTGGCCGGTCTCGTGTTCCGAAAGCTCCAGTATGGAGTCATTTTCACCGACCAATGGATTCGCCCCCCCCTGGTCCAGCTCGCCACCGAGATGCAGGTGATCTGCCGCTACCTGGGGCTCTGGCTCGTGCCCATGGGGCAGACAATACTCCATGACCACCCTGCCGCCAGGGGTATGGGCGACCCATACAGCCTCGCAGCCGGTCTCTTGCTGCTCACCATGCTGGCATCCATTGTCTGGCTGCGCCGTCGCGAGCCGGGTGTGGCGGCGGGTCTGGCCTGGTTCCTCCTGGTGCTGCTGCCTTCCAGTTCGTTCGTACCCCTCAAGGAGACCATGGCGGAACACAGGGCATACCTGGCGGGCTTCGGGCTGTGCATGGCCACGGTGTTCGCGCTGAGATCCCTGGTTTCCGGGAAGCCGTACATGACCATGGCAGTTCTTACCCTGTCAATGTTGGGCCTGGGAACCGCAACCCACGAGCGGAACCAGGCCTGGAGCACCGAAACCACTCTCTGGAAAGAAGCCACCAGGCGTTCTCCCGATTCCTCCCAGGCATGGTACGGCTATGGAGACGTGCTCCGTTTCGCCAAGCGTTTCCAGGAATCCATGGATGCCTACCGTCGAGCGCTGGAGTTGGACCCTGACTACCTGGATGCCTACAACAACCTGGGTATCGCGTTGGCAGAGCTGGGCAGGTCCGAAGAGGCCAAACAGGTGTGGCGGTCCAGCCTGAAACGCCATCCAACCTATTGCAAGGCCCACAACAACCTGGCATGGCTCTACTACAGGCAGAAGAAATGGGATGAAGCCATCACCGAGTTCGAATCAGCTCTTCTCTGGTGCCCGGGAAATGTGCAGGCCAACTACGGCCTGGGGAACATCTACTACGGCCCGCGCCGTGACGTGGAGCGGGCCGTCTCACACTACCAGGCGGTCATCCAGGCGGATCCCCACTTCCTGGCCGCGGATCTGATCAGAGAACGCCTGCTGGAGCTTACCTGGTGAAACCAGTACGGAGATGATCACAGGATGCGCCCGCGCAGCCCGGGCGCCAACCAGCCAGCCATGCCCAGCACCATTCTGCCACTGTCTCGCCAGGCTCCGCTGGCCAGGAGATCCCCCACGAGCCGCACGGCCCTTCCAGGACGCATATAGGTGCTGACCCACGCTTTCCGCAGGAGTGTTCCCAGGACGGACTCCGGCAGATCCGTGAGGGCCACGCGGTGCAGATCCGAATCGAAGGGGTTTCCCACCAGGGAGGCGCTGGCAGGACCAGGGCAACGGTAGCCCGCAGGTGTTGTGCCTCCCCCCGATGTGGCGGCGATGAACAACGAACTCCCGGGCATGGGAGAGAGACTGGAAAACTGCACATAGTCGGCCTTCAACTCCTGGCACAGCTCCACGGTATTCATGACGTCCCTCGCCGTTTCACCGGGAGCCCCCAGAATCGCGTAGGCCAGCGTGCGAATGCCGGCGCGACGGGTGAGGTCGAATGCTCGACGGACCTGCCCCAGGTCTTGTTCCTTTCCCAGAAGGCTCAGAGTCGAAGCGTTGGCGCTCTCGACCCCGAAAGCCACCATGCTGCAACCGGCTCGTTTCATGAGCCCCAGCAGATGTGGATCCACGCGGTCTACCCTGCCCTCGCACTTCCATCGCAGATCCAGGCCCCTCTCCAGGATCCCTTGGCAGATGGCAGCGACCCTGGATGGATCGTGCAGGAAATCGTCGTCGAAGAAACACAGAAAACCGGCTCCGGTAAGCCCCAGCAGCCACGACATTTCTTCAAGCACGGCTTCCGCTGCTCGTCCCCGCCAGCGCGATCCACCCACCGAGCGATCACAGAAGGTGCAGCCGTGCGAGCAGCCCCTGCTGCTGATCATGGTGACGAAACCGGGCCTGGTGGCCATGGGATAACGGTACTGCTTCCAGGGCAGGAGATCCCAGGCGGGAAGATCCAGATCGTCGAGATCCTCGATGACGGCGGCCCGCTGGAAGGGCCTGGCCCTGACCCTGAGCCCTGGGGGGGGATCAGCGCCTGCTCCGGTTTCGAGCCATGAGAGCGCCCTGGGCAGGCTACGTTCCGCCTCGCCCTCCATGGCCAGGTCCACCTCTGGCATGTCCCGAAACACGGCTTCACCGAGAACCGTGGCATGGGGCCCTCCCACCATGATCCAGCGCACATGTGCTCGAAACATTCTCGCGGCCCTGAGGGCCAGATCCGCGGTCGGACCGAGGGTAGTCATCCCCACGAGATGGGGCGCCATTCTGCGCACCTCCACGTACATCTCCCTCCAGGAGAGAGACAGGGCAGCGGCATCGAGGATCTTCACATGGTGCCCTGCCCTCCTGGCGGCGGATGCCAGGTAGGCCAGACCCAGGGGAGGCACCTTGAGGCTCATCCCCCCCCTGGCACGACCGGGCGTGCGAAGAAGAAGAACACGCACGGGACAGCCCGCTCTACTCGTGTACCAGGTAGTTGCCCCGCAGTTTCCAGCCGGCAGGCGGATTGGACGAGAGATCGTCCAGGCGTTTCTTGACGCTCCAGTGCCTGGCCGCGAATGCCTCTGCTATACGGACACGCAGGCGGTTGGATTCTTCTTCGGGGTTGGCGAGAGTGTCCAGAAGATGAGCGTGTATGTCTTGCGAGTCCTGTGCGAGCAGGGTCTCGACAGCCGCGTATCGAACGCCTTCGTCGAAATCGTTCAGGAAACGATGCGCACTGGCGACGATCCGGTGGTCCCTGAACTCGGCCATCTTGATGAGCAACTGCCTCTTGCGATCGGGTTTGAAGTCTTCCTTGGCCGCCTCGATGTCCAGCAATTCGAAGATGACCTCCAGCAGGGCCTGTTCCCCACCCACGACTTCCAGTAGTCTCAAGGGGTAGGCGATGTGCCGGCTTCGAAACAAGAAATGACGAGTGGGCTCAAGCACTGGCTCGCCCAGGTCCACCAGCAGGTTGAACACCATTTCCTTTTCGGCGGAGTCCTTCATCTGGTTTTCGATGGCTATATCGAAACGCCCCAACAAACCGGTTATGGCTTCGAAGCTACCGTTTTCGGCCAGCCACAGCGCTGATGCCTCCCGATCTTCTGGCTGGGCGTTCTTGTTGGCCACTCGCTTGGACTGGCGAGCGATCTGCTTCTGGATATTCCCACCCGTAAGAAAATCAAAAAAACCCATCGCTGCTCTCCCAAGACGGTATTTTCCATGCTGAAGCACCGCTCCAGCAACCGTCTCCCTCTATCACGTTCTGGCTCTGAGCGTTTGTCGACAGAATCCACCGGGGCAGATTCACCCGGAATCACCTCCAGACGCCAACGAGGCCCTCCACCAGAACGAAACCGACCAATCCGGAGCGGCCGGACTGGTACCGACAGCGCCGCGAAGCCAGAAAGCGGGAAGCCGACCCCAGCCCAGGTCGAGGCCCAGCTCCGATCTTGCCGGATTCCGTGTAGTCCGAGCAGCATAGGCTGCCCACAAGTCCAGCCCGGGTATCAGGCCTTGGGGCCGTGGAATTCCCAGGCGCCCCACTACGAATGGCTCGTCGTCCTGGGCGCTGAAGCGCAGAGGATCTCCCAGCACAGCCAGACCCGAGACGATCTGGACGCGGTAGCGGCCCTTGCTCCAGGCCAAGACGGCAAGAATGGTGATATCGGTCTCGTCTGTACCAAGCTCGTTCTCACTGGAAGCATTCGGGAGCTTGACGCTCCAGCCGATGCCGGAGGCCATTGAACCGGGAAGAGCGCTCCCGGCGGAAACGCCAGAAACGACGTGCTGTTGCAGGTCGGAAGCCCCGGCGGAGTCGCATGGGGTACCCCAGAGTACCAGGCAAAGGGTGGTGGACAGTTCCAGATCTCCGGGCCCCACCTGGGATGTGCCGTCTGGGTACCAGTCCGCTCTTCCATCCAACAGGGCATCCAGGACCACGAGTGGTACCGGCTGCCATGAAGCACCGGCCCACAACCTGGATCTATCCCTTTCCCCGGCGCGAAATGGTGGTATAATACCCGCCTGGTAGCCAAAGCCCAATCGCAAATCCAAGGGTGCCCTGGAAAAATCCACTTCAGGCCAGTTCTCCGGCACGGAAGCACCGGCAGTTGGCACCGGCCAGCACCACAACTCGAAGAGGGTTATCAGTAGCAACGTACACATTGTCGCCAAACGCTCAACCTCCTTTTGGATTGACGTCCCATACCATACACCCATAGAATATCGCGGTTGCCTCCAATGCGGCCCCACCCTCATGTCGCTGTAGCGACACACAGCAACAGCCCCCACCACGGAGTACTTTCTATGCGAACCCACGAGATGGCTCCATTGCTGCTCCTCCTGGGCTCCACCGCCTTTCTCTCCTGCAACGATGGCCGCAAAGAGACAGGCGACACCGTGCCCGCATGTGCCGAGGTCATCGCCAATGCAGGGCCAGACCAATACGTTACCCTCGGAAGCGAAGTAACCCTGAGTGGCGCCGCGTCCACCACCTGTTCCAGGGGGCCCACCAGCTTTTCATGGAGCTTCGAATCCATACCCGTGGAATCCGCCATCACCGACTCGGCCTTCACCGACAACTCCACCAGCACCGCTGTCGAAACACAGTTTTCTCCCGATGCCGTGGGCACGTACGTGGTGGACCTCCGGGTAACGTCATCCGACATCGAAAGCGCCACCGACGTCGTGGTCATCGAAGTCTCTGCCGACGATGCTCCGCCAGTTGCCGACTGCGGCGACAACATCACCGTCGAACTCGGCGACGCCGCTCAACTGGACGGCAGCGCTTCCCACGACCCCGACGGCGATCCCATAACCTACTCATGGGCCTTGAGCAGCGTACCGGACGAATCCTCGCTCAGCTCTTCAGACATCTTCAACACCGACAGCGCGACCCCCACGGTGGTGCCCGACGTGCTTGGGACCTACCTGGTAACGCTGGTGGTGAGTGATGGTCACCAATGGTCCGACCCCGATAGCTGCACCATCACCGCCGTCAACGGCAACTCCCCGCCCGTTGCCGACGCCGGCGTCGGGGGCACCCTGCCCGCGTGCAGTCCCAACCAGCTCCAGCTCGACGGCTATGGCAGCTACGACCCCGAAGGGGCGCCACTGACCTACCAATGGAGCCTCAACTCGGCTCCCAGCGGCTCCTCTTGCAGCAACTCGTCCTTCGATGACCGAACAAGCCCCACGCCGATATTCACCTGGGATCTGCCCGGCGACTATATCTTCCAACTGGAAGTCTACGACGGTGAAATCTGGTCGACTCCCGACACCGTCAACTATACCACCACCGACCGAAGCGAAAACCACCTTCCGGTTGCCAACGCCGGAGACAACCAGACCATCACCGAAATATCAGTCTGTACCGGCGAGTCCTATGCTGCCCTAGACTGCGCGGATTGCCCTGCCACCACGCTGGAGTTGGACGGTAGCTCCTCCTACGACCAAGATGGAGACGACATAGATTTTCTCTGGTCCGAACCCACCGGTGACTTGAGCTTCTCTCTTCCCACTTCCAGCTTTACACTGGTCACCACGCCATCCATGCCGGGGGAATGGGGAGTCACAACCACCACCGAGTGGGCGGTCACCCTCCAGGTCAACGACTGCGAAGGCACTGTTTCATCGTCAATGACAATCACCTATTCCTGCACGGGCGAAAGAGGATAGGAGCGTGGGAGCGATCACCATGCAACATTTCACCGCAATGGGGACCGAATCCAGGAGCATGCTGCTGGGCGGCAGCCTGCTCCTGTCGCTCGTCGGCTGCTACGGCGACGACTCCAAGGACACCTCCTACACTCCTCCCGAAAGCAGCAATGTTCCCATCGCCAACGCCGGCCCCGACCAGTCCGTGCCCGCCGGCGAACCAGCGACCATGGACGGCACCAGCTCCTACGACCCCACCGGCGAGACCCTGATCTATCACTGGAGCTTAGATCACCTTCCATCGGGCTCGTCCCTCAGCACCATGGAAGCCCCCTTCTCCGACAACCACAGCGCCGACGCCTCCACCAGCCGCTTCACACCGGACCTGGAAGGCACCTATGTTGTGGAACTTACAGTAAACAATGGCATCCAGGACAGTGAACCCGATTTCGCCATCGTCACCGCCACCAGCGCCGAAATCCTTCCGGTGGCAGACGCTGGCGAAGATCAAACCGTTCCAGTCGGTACGTCGGCATCCCTGGACGGCTCTGGCAGTTACGACCCCCTGGGGCGCTCCCTCACCTACCAGTGGAGCCTGGTCTCCACTCCCGATGGATCTTCGCTGAGTTCATCCTCCATCGGAGGTTCCACCACCGTTACGGCTGTCTTGGCGCCTGACGTCAAGGGCGAGTACCTGGTCTCGCTGGTAGTTGACAACGGCTCTGCCACATCCGATGCCGACGCGGCCATCATCACGGCCACTTCCGACAACTCGGCCCCCACCGCCAACGCCGGCGAGGATCTTGCGACGCCCGACTGCACCAGCGTCGTCCTGGATTGCTCCGCTTCGGTGGACCCCGACGGAGACACCCTCACCTACTACTGGGCCGTGCAGGAAAAACCTGCATCTTCCTCGGCCGGTACGGGCAGCTTCTCCGACCGCACTTCGGCCACTCCCACGTTCTGGGTAGACGTCGCCGGATCATACATTCTTTCCTGTTCCGTCAACGACGGCGAAGTCTGGTCCTCTCCCGACCAGATGGGCATCAACGCCTCCGAACGCAAGGAAAACAATGTTCCCGTGGTTGAAGCCGGCTCCGATCAGAACGCGCCCGGGGGCACCGCCGATTGTGTCGAGGACGGCTATGGCTACGCCTGCGAGGAATGCCCTGCCATCAACATGATCCTGGGCAAGGACGCCTCCATCTTCGACAAGGACGCCGACCCCATGGAATCCGAGTGGACCGTCGTGGAAGGTGACGCCACCATAGCCGATCCCAGCCAGACCACCACCACCGTCAGCCTTACCGGCGCCGAGCCCGTAGAACCCGGGGCCTGCGAAGACACCTCCTACGTCATGCAGCTTTCCGCCACCGACTGCCCTGGCGCGGTTTCCACCGACACCGTGACCTTCACGGTAACCTGCTGCGGCGTCATGGATACGGCAGGCGAATAGCCGTCGCCAGGTCAGGAACAAGAAAATCCCGTGTGCTGGTTCCGAATCTTCCTCGCCCGGATCTGTCCATCCTGGCGCCTACATGTGGACGGAAACTGCTGAATATGGGAGCTTGCAGCCGGATCCCTCCCATGATGGCGTGCCTGGCCACCCTGGCCCTGCTGTCTTGTCGTGATCCGCAGGTGGCATCCTCCCCTCCCCAGCAATCGGGCCGACCATCAACCTGCAACCTGTCCGTTGGAGACCTCAATCCACCAGTGGGAGCAAAAGTTCGGATCTGGGCGGCCTGCTCCGGCACCTGGCCGCCCAGCCCCGGATGGAAAGGAGTGGACACCCACGATGGTTCCACGGCTCTGCTGATCCCCCGGAAAACCGGCCCCGCGGATGTGAACCTGCACGAGGCAGGACTGACCATCCAGGCCCAGCCTGCGGCCAACCATGGAGCTGTCTCCGTGGCCAGCGTGAGCATCCCCCTGTATGATCTACGCTTTCCTTGCCAGGACCAGCGTTTTCCACGCCTGGCCGGTCCATGGGCCCTTGGCTGTGGGCCACAGGGCCAGGTGGACATGGCGCTGGATCTTCGCAGCCGGCAGCTTGTCCGCTTGAACGGCCCCAGCACCAGCCCCGCCGCGGCTCCCGGCTTTCTCTACGCTCCGGGACAGGGCCTGTGGACCCTTCCCCAACCCGAGCCCGTGGAAGTACTCGCTCCTGGAAACATGGATCCCGTGGCATCCCCCGCCACCGACGGTCTACACGTGGCCATCACGGGTTCAACACGTGTTACTGGTTTCGATATTGGTAGTCACCAGTTCTCACTCATCGAGGCCGATCCCATGCCATGGTACCCCCCCGCACTGGCCTGGCCGTGGATGGCATGGGTAGACGGTCGCGACCGGGCCTCCACTGGAGCGGATATCTGGGCACTGGATCTCTCCGCCAACGACCGTGCTTTTCCGCTCGCTCGCCAAGAGGGCGACCAGCGGCATGTCGGGGGCGACGGGCGCTGGCTGGGATGGCTGGACCACCAGGGTGCATGGGTACAGGACATGCAGACTTCACAGCGCCGCCACGTAACCGCCGATACGGGCTTTCGTGCCGGCATGTCCCTCTGGGGTCCGGTGGCATGCTTCGAAGACCGCTCCCGGGGATCACCGGATGTGATCTGCACGGACGGCATGGAAGTGCGGAAAGACGGCGATCAGGGCTTTCCCAGTCGATGGGGGCCCTGGCTGCTGTACCGTGACGAGGGCCTCCCCACCCTGGCAACAGCCAGGGAGATCATCATGGACGAGGACGACCCACGCGCCTCCAGCGAGGGCTCGCGCGTCGCCGGAGGCTTTCGCGGGGCACACCGTGACTCTGCTGTGATCTACCGCTTCTCCTGGCCAGTTTCCGGCTGGTGCGTGCAGACATGGCTTGGGGAAGGCTGGCGGACCCTTGGCGAGATGCCGCTTGGCAGCCAGGTGGAGATCAAGTCTCCGGGAGACGCCATTCGCCTGTTGCCTGCCCGATCCTCTTCATGTGAAGAGGCGGCGAGGTGAAAGCCTCTCTCGTCGGCTTCCTGGCTCTGGGAGCCCTGACATGCTGGTTCCTGCTGCTGGCCGTGACCTTCTGCACCTCCAACCCGGGGCTTCCCATACCCGCGGAAGTCATTCTCCTGTACTCACGATCATTGATTGCGGCGTTGATCGCCCTGCTGGCCTGCCTGGGCGCCGGCGCTGCCCTGCTGCAGCGCCTGGATCCCCCGGCCCTGGACGACGACCTGGGCTGGGTTCGGGCACTGGTTCTGGGGATGGGGGCCTGGGGGCTGCTCTCGCTGTTCGTGGCCTTGTTGGGAGGTCTGGGAACGTCCTGGGCCGGCCCCCTGCTGATACTCGTTCTCGCCGCTTGTTGGCTCAACAACCCTCCACTGCGCCCTCCCCGCATCCCCGGGCACATCGTTCTGCTTGTATCGCTGGCCCTCCTTCCGGGCCTCCTCACGATGCTGGCCCCTGCCACCGATACCGACGAACTCTACTACCACCTGGCCCTTCCAGGGCAGCTCCTGGAGTTGGGAAACCTCGTGGGAGGGCCACTGTACCCCAATGGCAGCAGACCGCTTGCCATCCACCTGCCCTGGGCATGGCTGATGCAGCTTGGTGGAGAGGCAGCGCCCAGAGCATTTCACCTGCTGTGCGCCGGAGCACTCGCGCTGGCTCTCCACCAACGTGCCCGCGAATGGTGGGGCGGGCGATCCGCGATTCTGGCGCTGGCCATGCTGGCAGGGAGCACGACCTTCTCCGGCGAAACTGGCCTGGCCTACGACGACATACCGGCGTCCCTTGCCGTCCTGGTGACCTTCGATCTGTGGGTCTCCAGGAGAAGGCCCATCTTACTGGGGCTCGGCGCCGGCTGTGCACTGGCCATGAAGTACACCAGCGCCCTGGTACTGTTACCCATGGCGCTGCTCATCCTGTCATCCAGCGCCTGGTCATCGTTCAAGGCCGCCGGGGGCGGGCGGAGCCCAAGAACAGGCACCGGCTCCGCGGGAGCCATATCGCCCCGTGGGATACTCACATCGTTGGCGGCCTGTCTCCTGCTGGTCTCTCCCTGGTGGCTTCGAAACATTGCGGAGGGTCTGCACCCTTTGTTTCCCTTCACGGGCTGGAATGATGCCGGAGTCTCATTCCAACTGCCCGAAAAGTACGGGATGGGAAGAGGAGCGCTGGATTTCCTGTTGCTGCCCTGGAACATGGTTATGCACGCCGAAACCGATAACCATGTATTCCTGGGGCGTATCAACCCCGCCTTCCTGGGCCTGCTCCCGGTGGGTATCTGGGCGGCTCGCCGCGATGAACGAGCCAGATGGGCGGCCTCCGTCACGATCCCGGGCCTGGCAATCTGGGCAGTGGGGACGCAATGGCTCCGCTATCTCCTGCCTCTTCTCCCTGTCTGGGCCCTGCTGGCAGCCGCCGGAACCCGGCGCATGGGCAGAGCCCTACATCTCCTCACCTGGGTTCTCCTGCTATCGGGACTTCCCGCCAACCTGGCCCCCATCGCCTCCATGGTGGCAGCAAAGGCGCCAGCCTCTCTCGGGCAGGAAACCCACGAGGAATACCTGTCGCGCACCATGCCTGCCTGGCCCGCCTTGCGCTGGATCAACCAGGAAACCACGCAGGATGCCAGCGTGGCGTTGCTTTTCGCCTGGCAGGCCTACCCCCTGCAACGGAAATGGATCCTGGGCTCCGTGGAAGATCACGTACCCACACGCCATTTTCTTCGCCTCCATGGCCAGCAATCGCTGAATGAGCTGAAGGCCCTGGGCGTTGACTTTGTCCTGCTTCAGCGTATCCGCTTCCTGGAAAAAACGTATTCCTTCCTGCCCGAGCAGCAGTTTCGGGAGCAGTTCCTCCAGCCAGAGACTCTCCTGGACCGACTGCTTCTGCAACAGGCGGAACTGGTCTTCCAGGAAGGACGCTTCTCGGTGTGGCGATTGTAGGCACGGTGCCTGCACGACCTGCTGCATCACTACAGCCATCCCAGCACGATAGACACGCCGGCGCCTCAAGAAACCGTCACAGCCTGGTTGACCAGGCAGGGGCACAGCATGAAATTGAAAAGCAAACACTACAAGAACCGAACATTCCATCCGGAAACCCTTGCACTGGGTCTGGGCTATGAACCCTTACGCTCCGAATGGGCCGTCAAACCGCCTGTTTTCCTCACCAGCACCTTCCAGTTCGCAAGCGCTGCGGAGGGGCGAGCTTTCTTCGAGGCGGCCTACGGGATCAAGGAGTTCCCACCGGGTCACGCCATGGGGCTCATCTATTCCAGGCTCAACAACCCCAACCTGGAAATCTACGAGGAACCTATGAGGTCGGTTCGATGGTTTTTTTTCCCTCCTTTCCCGCTGGCGGGTCCAAGGGTTGTACGAGATACCTGATTCCAGGACCACCTCGCACGAGAAAACCAGGACTGCAAACACGAGGAGCGAGACCATGTACAAGCGCAGTATTCCTACCCTGGCTCTCCTGGCAGCAACCAGCGGTTGTTTCGAGGACGCCGGCGATCTCACCGACGTCCTTCCCGACGACCGAATCCAGGTGAACCTTCCAACTGGCTCCACCATGGACAAGTCTGGCTCGGAGGGCGAATGGGCCACCTTCTACCTGGCCACCGCCGAGGTCACCGAGAACGTGAACGGGACAATCGGGACGGTGTTGTACTGGCTGAACACCATCACCAGCGACTACAGGCCCAGCTACGTAGACCCGGAACAGAACTCGGCCATCTGGGGGCCATGGTCCGAAGGGGCCCTGGACCCGGTCCAGAGCCAACTCTGGGTGGACTACGATCCCGCCACCGACATGTACGCGTGGGGCCTGGACCGCTGGCCTCGAAGCGGCAGCCAGGACGAAGCCAGCACGGTGGTTGCCGGTGAAGTAGACGCAGGCGCCACCCAGGACGTGTCGTCCGGGCGTTTCCATATCGACTTCGACACCATAAACGAGCTGGATCCGACCGAAGAGCAGATCGGTCAGTTCTCGGTGGACTACGACATCCGAGAAGACGGTGTCTCCGCACAGGCAACCTTCAGCTCCTTCACCGGAGAAGATGTGGAAGACGTAGACGCTACCTACGTCTACGATCAGACCTACGCCGGTGACGGCTCCATGGACCTGCTCATGGTATATGACCTCATCCCGGAAAGCAGCCTGGACGAGACCCTCTCCATTCGCAGCCGCTGGAAGCACTCCGGCGCCGGTCGTTCCGATGTCATCATCACCGAGGGAGATCTCGCAAGCCAGCAGGCAACCGCGTCGGAATGCTGGGACGAGACCTTCCGCAGGGTGTATTACGAGGACAACTTCAGCGGAGAGAGCGAAGGCGATCCTTCGGCCTGCGTCTTCCCGGAACCAAGCTTCACCGAGTAGTCGCCTGGGCAGCTCCAGCCTGCTCCGTTTGCTGAACACCAGAGGCAGAGCCCCGGCCAGCAGGGGTCCGGCGGCTCCTGGGGTTCCGCGGGGAAATCAGGGCAGGGATGCCACGCCCAGCACCAGGCGCGTCTCCACGGTTTCCTGGTCCAGCCCGGCAGCGGCCACGTAAAGAGTGCCGCCCACCGACGATGCGTGAACCTGGCATAGCTCGACGTCCAGGCCGGTTTCCAGGTCCACCGGGATGGAATCCGTCAGGTCGCTGGACTCGGCCAGTTGCCCGTACACCAGGCCGAGATCCCCATAGTCACTCACAAAGGCCGTGTAGACGCGCATGTCGGACGAGACCGTGCTGGCGATGCTCTTGGGGTAGTCGGGACCGGGGAAATCGAGCCAATCGTGAAGTTCAATCGCATTCCCGTAGATCCGAGCCCATTTCAGATCTCTGGAATCGCCGTCCAACAGGATGAGGGTATCGGTCCCCAGGTCGGCCTCGGTATCCAGGAGGTCCATGGAGGATGGGTTCACGGCGGTCTTGGCCTCCAGTTGCGTCAACGTGACCTCGCAGGATTCAGCGGATTCGCACTCATCGAAACCGTAGCGCACAAGTGCTCGTTCCCCGTCTTCCAGATCTCCACCCAGCAAAAGGTACGATTCCCCTTCCACGAAGCCCAGCTCACAGGGCGAACCGGAGATGGCATAGGTGGCTTCGTAGTCCCAGGTGTTGAAGGATTGCAGGGTCTCAGGACTTGCCCATATATAGGACAGGGCGTTGTCGTCGGTTGAAGACAGGCATCCGAAAGCCCCTATGGCTCCCGATGAATCCTGGGCCATGGTCAGATGTTCGAAAGTAAGACCTTCCACGAATGCCGGAGTGGCATCGTGGCCTTCACCGCTGGCCAGGTCAAAGGAACGTAGCGAAATAGCACGATCCTCTCCCTGGCTGAGGCCCACCACGCCATAGAGGAGGCCGTCCTGGTAGAAGGTATCGAGGCCGGGCGTGAAGCTCAGTTCGCGGGGGTCCGCCGGGTACTGCACCCAGGCCTGTATATCGTAGGAATCTTCGCTGGGAAAGTCTGAATCGAAGACCAGGGCCAGCGCGCTGTCGAAATAGGTGCTGGCTCCATGGACAACCTGGCTGCTGGTCACCGAAAGAACAACCTGCCCATCGGCCTCGGCAAAACTGAGGCCCACGATCTCGCCTGGCCACTGCAACTCGTCCAGCTCCTGGAACCCGAAGGCGTCCACCTCGCCGTCGCAGTTGCTGTCCAGGTAGTCTCCCAGCACTTCCAGGGCGCCCGGGTTCACATCGGCGTCCTGATCGTCGCAGTCAGTACCGGATTCGAAGTACATAGAAGGGTAGCCGTCGTAGTCCTGATCGTAGTCATCATTCCCCGCGCAGTCCTGGTCCACGCCGTCGTACCATTCGTCCTTGGCGCCGGGATTGAGGGTGCCATTTTGGTCGTCACAGTCTCCACCGGGCAGCATACCGGAACCATCAACGTATAGGGTCGCCAACCCTTCGTGTTCGTCGGTCACGTAGCCATCACGATCCAGATCGTAGTCGTCGTTGCCGGAGCAGTCCTGGTCCACGCCGTCGTACCAGGTATCATGGACATCTGGGTTGACATCGGGATCGGCGTCGTCGCAGTCACCTCCCGGCAAGGAGCCGGAGTCATCCACTCCGCCGGTGGTTGCGGCCAGGTATTCGTCCGGTACGTAGAGGTCCTTGTCCTGGTCGAAGTCGTCGTCGCCCGCACAGTCCGAGTCTATTCCATCGTACCATCGTTCCATGGCCCCTGGATAGACCGTGCCGTCGGAATCGTCGCAATCGCCGGATGCCAACTGGCCGCTGCCGGGCTGGCCAGCGGTGGGCATACCCCAGTACTCGTCCAGCACGTAGCCGTCTCCATCGGCATCGTAGTCGTCGTCGCCGGCGCAGTCCTGGTCCAGGCCGTCGTACCAGTTCTCCAGTGCTCCCGGACTCACAAGGGGATCGGAATCATCACAATCGTATGGCTCGAGAACACTGCACCAGTCCTGGCCGGTGAAGTCCTGTGGTATCTGCCAGGCTGGAAAACCATCGGCGTCATCGTCCACCAACATCAGCCTGCAGTCCAATTCCTCGCGGGAGATCCAGTTGCACGAAGCAATGGCACAAGGCATGGATCCAAGCATCACCATAAGCAGGGAAGACTCTACACGCATCTGAATTGCTCCTTCACCTGTCCGTATCATTCTGTATCGCGTTGAACCCCCTAACGGTCCCTCTTCCAGGCCTCCAAGGCGTTACAAAGCCGTGGAAAAGTTTGCCCCCCAGGTGTTCGGCCCGGCCATTGTGCCCGGAACAGGGGCGGGTTCTCGCCGATGGCTCAAAACCCGGAACAGGATCTCATCTTGCCAACAAAAGGCCTACTCGCTGGTGCGATCATTGCGACACTGGTGGCCATGATAATCGTAGTCACTGCTTCGTGGCCAATGATCACCGATCCCACGGGCATGGTGCTGGGAGCCTCTCAAAACGACTTCTACGGTATCGCCTGGGGCCTCTACCACGTGTGGGAGAGCCTCCGGGGAGGAACTTTTCCCGGCCTTGAAACCCACGCCATCGCGTGGCCGGAAGGCGCATCACTCCTGGTGTCGGACCTGCCCGAGGCCATCTTGCTGGCACCTGTCACCGCCATCGGCGGACCCACCCTTGCCTTCAACGTACTCCAGGTACTCCACCACGCGCTGGCAGCCGGGGCTGCGTGGTGGTGTGCCCGCCGAATGGGCATCTCCAATGCGGGTGCCGCAGCCACCGCCGCTGCCTTCGCCTTCTCACCGGCATTTCTGGCCACCACCTTCAACCAGAATCCCGACGTGACAGCCTGGTACTGGGTGCCGCTCACCGCCGGCCTCGCCGTCGACTCCAGGTCCATCAAGTCATCGCTGCTGGCAGGTACTACGGCAGGCCTGGCGGCCTGGTGCAACCCCTACGGCGGAGTGATGGCTCTCCTGGTCTTATTGGCGCTCCACCCAACAAGGCCCGTGCACCGTTGGGGGGCCGGCCTGGCCCTGGCTGCTGTGTTTGCTTCCTTCTACGCCTTCATGCTCGAGAGCAGCGTCAGGGCGCGGCATTCGGTGGTTCCCAAAGGTTCGCGAATGGATACCGTCCACGGAGTGGCCCAGCTCTGTTCCCTGGTGACCCCCCGCCCCCTCCTGCAATCCGACATCCACTGGGACGCCTCCCGCTTCACACACTGGTCCTACCTGGGCACCATGGCCTTGCTCTTGGGGATCGCTGGCCTGCTGTTGGGCAGAAGATGGAGATGGCTCCTGTTGTTCTCAATCTCCCTTGCCTTCTCGCTGGGACCGGTCATCCATCTCCACGGGCAGGAGCTGTTCCCCGGTCCCTACGCCCTACTGGACAACCTGCCCGGGTTACAATGGATGCACCTGGGCTACCGATACACGGTCCTCTCTGGGCTCTGCCTTGGCATCGGAGCCGGCCTGCTCACCACGACCCTCCGCCGCTTCACCTGGGTGCCCGTGCTGTTGCTGCTGGGCGATGTCATGCTCGTTTCTTCGGGTTGGCGCCTTCTCGCCCCGGACAGGCCTTTTGACGACGGCTCCTGCCAGCTTTTGAAAGATCTGCCCCCCGGGCCGGTGCTTGACCTGCCTCCTACCCATGGCGAGTTCTGGATATTCAGCTCCACCTGTCATGGAAACCCGGTGGCCGAAGGGATCAATCTTCCACTCACAAGATCCGTTCACGACGCGCTCTCCCACAATGACCCCATGGCTGCGCTGCTGGCACTGCGGAGTTTCGGCTTTCGTTACCTGGTGTACCACTCCAACAGCCCGCGTGCGGATTCCGGCTGGTTCCCGGAGCTGCCAACCGCGGGACAGCGCTGTGCCGTGGCAGAAAACACCCAGGGCGTGACGGTAATGGATCTCCGGGAATGCAACCTTGATTTCAGGTGATGGCTATTCAGTCCCACCGCTTTGCTGGCTGCTGGCGCCTGTGATACCTGTTGGAGCGTGCCGCCCCCAAGGGGGCTCCTTTGGCGGAAATGGGCACCGGCACAATCCAACACACCTTTTCAAAAGGACCCACGGTCCGTTCCCAGGCTTTCATTGTCCAAGGAAATTCCAGGCAAACGACCCGCATCCCATGCCCCGGGAGAACCGCGCTCCCCCAGGGATGCCAATCCGGCCAGCCCATCTGCCGCCGAATCATCTCGCGGAGATGGCACTGAAACCAGTTCACCTGCTTCAGAATCTTCCTCGGCAGCGCATGAATCTCAAGCCTCCTCATCCAGCAACACGGCAACTGTCAGACAATCCACCAGGGAACGCCCCATATTCCGCCGCTCCAGCCTGGAAGCGTTCATGGAGTTCATCGGCCACCTGACCGACAGAGAGGTGGCCGATATGGCCGGTTGTACACCGGAAGCGGTGATCCGCTTTCGCACGGCCCATGGAATCCCCTCTGCACACGACCGCTCTGCCCGGCCACATCTTCCTGCTTCTGCAACCGGGACCAGGGAGCAGGCGGAACTCCAGCCCAGACAAGGACGCCAACGGCCATCCAGCCACCGGGCCACTGCCTCGAAGGCAACTCCCCACCACCAGGGCGACCGGGGACCAGGTCCAACCACGGGCGACTCCGAGGCCGAGGAAACGCCCCCAGAGGTGGAGGAAACGCCCGGCGTAACGGCGGAAACGGCGCCAGAAGTGGAGGAGACGCCCCCAGAGGTGGAGGAGACGCCCCCAGAAGTGGAGGAAACGCCCCCAGAAGTGGAAGAAATGCCCGGCGTAGCGGCGGAAACGCCCCCAGAGGTGGAGGAGACGGCGCCAGAGGTGGAGGAGACGGCGCCAGAGGTGGAGGAGACGCCCCCAGAAGTGGAAGAAATGCCCGGCGTAGCGGCGGAAACGCCCCCAGAGGTGGAGGAGACGCCCCCAGAGGTGGAGGAGACGGCGCCAGGGGTGGAGGAAACGCCCCCCCGGACCCAGGAAACCGCCCCAGAAATGGAGGAGACGGCGCCCCATCCTGGAACCGAGCCCGCGCTTCGAACCCACCTTCCAGGTTTGCACTCCACAGGCAGCTACCCACAAAAGGCTCCATCTTCCGCGCCCACTGCAAGCCCTGCTGCCATGGCAACAGGTGCTGCGGCAAGATACGCCTACCTGGTCACCGTCCAGTTCCCCGACTCCGTTGACGAGTTGGTGGTACTGGCCAAGGACATCAGCGCTGCCACCGCCATGGCACTACGCAGCCTTAGATCACATGGCACCGAGTTCAGGATTGTCTCCATTGTGCATCGGGCCAGGGCAATCACCTGATGTTGGCATCACCGTCGGACTTTCCGGCAAATGCCGGATTGGGCAGACAACCCGCGTGGTACATCCAAACAAGGGCGGTGGTTCTACTCTTCCCTGGCGGCCTCGCGCCGCAGGGCAGCACCGGATTCCCCCGGAGGAACAGGAAATTCCTGGTTTCCACCGCGCCTCCAGGACATGCGTAGTTCGAACAGGGCCCGGTCCCACCTGGCCAACATGGGTGGAATGCTGAAAGGCACAGCCAGCGCTCCGTGGGCCTGGGCAAGCTGGGATATTGCCTGGGCTACCGGCAAGGGTTCACGACTATAGATGCCAAGAGCGGGTGCGTGCTTGTCCAGGTGAATGCAAACCACGAATGGCACATGCTCCAACAACTGCGGCAAAGCGGTGGGTTGGAATCGCTGTACGGGAAAGTCCAGACGTTCCCCGTATCCCGTGAGGAGAAACAGCGCTTCCTCCAGATCGTCATCCAAGGCCCCCTTCCAGGGGACGAAACCATCAGCGGCCTGGGGTTGAAGCGATATGTGCGGGTCGATGGCCTCCCATCCCTGTAGCGCGAGCCTCCATCGAACACAGGGATCCATGCGCTGGCCGCCTTGCCGAGGTTGTAGATAATGCTCGGTGAGAATACAGTGGTCTGGTACGGCCAGCGGGTGCCCCTGCTCGCAGAAAGCCAGGAGCGGAGAGCCGTTCACCAGCGCATCCAGTACCAGTCCGGCGGATATGCCGGAAAAACGCAAGCCCCGGCGGGCATCGCGAGCCGTGTCGTCCGTGAACCTGGCCCCGCTGACAACGACCCGGTGAAGTTGCGGGGAGCTTTCGAGAGGGAACCCGTCGATCCAACGCTCCCGCCCCCGGCAGAGCCTGCCGGGATTCGATGGGTCGAAGCTGGTGACGGAGAAGCCTATTGCATGGATCATGGCCGTCGCACACTATCCCCTGTTCCATCAACGGGCAAGGAGGACTCGCCGCCGTGAATATCCGAAAGGCGCTCTCTTTGCAGCAAGGAGCGAGGAGCGCTCCCTCCCGTGGCTTTTTCTTCGAGAGACGATGCGCCCGTTCTGCCAATTCGCGGCTGTCCGTACTTGCGCCGGCCAGTCCATGAAAATACCAGGCACGGGATCAGCAGGGTCATCAACCCAATGAACGGGACTTCGCCGATGAGCGATAAACCAAGCTTCTACATCACCACGCCCATCTACTACGTCAACGATGCGCCACACATAGGGCACGCCTATACCACTGTCGCAGCCGATGCCATCTCGCGGTATCGCCGGTTGAAGGGCCATGATGTGTTCTTCCTCACCGGCACCGACGAGCACGGCCAGAAGGTTATGCAGGCTGCCAAGGCCCGTGGCGCGAGCCCCAGGGAACACGTGGACCAGCTCGTGGAACCATTCCGCAAGCTCTGGCAGCGACTGGATATCACCAATGACGATTTCATAAGGACCACCGAGGACCGCCACATCCGCGTGGTGCAGGCACAACTCCAACTCCTCTTCGACGCCGGAGAAATCTACAAGGACAGCTACTCCGGCTGGTACTCCACTTCTGAAGAACGATTCTGGATGGAAAAAGATCTGGTGGATGGCCGCTGCCCCCTCTCGGGGCAGCCCGTGGAGTGGATCACCGAAAGCAACTACTTCTTCAAGATGAGCCGCTACCAGGACCGTCTCATAGAGTACATAGAAAAACACCCGGATTTCCTACAGCCAGAGCTGCGCCGCAACGAGGTGCTGGGCTACCTACGCCGACCACTGGACGATCTTTGCATCTCGCGCCCCAAGTCTCGCCTGCCATGGGGCATCACCCTGCCATTCGACACGGATTACGTGACCTACGTATGGTTCGACGCACTGTTGAACTACGTATCGGCCCCGGGACTGGGGTCGGATCCGGTCCGTTTCCAACGATACTGGCCAGCCGACTTCCACCTCGTGGGCAAGGACATTCTCACCACGCACGCCGTCTACTGGTCCACGATGCTCTTCGCCCTTGGCCTGGAGCCAGCAAAGACCCTCTTCGCCCACGGCTGGTGGACCATCGAGGGGCGCAAGATGAGCAAGTCCCTCAAAAACGTGGTGGACCCGAACCTGCTCCTGGATGCCTACGGCTCCGACGCTCTCCGGTACTTCCTGCTGCGCGAGGTAGCCTTCGGGGCCGATGGAGACTTCAGTCACAAGTCCTTTCAACTGCGCTATAACGCCGATCTGGCCAATGACCTGGGCAACCTGGCCCATCGCACGCTGTCCATGACAGGACGATGGCTTCAAGGGCGGCTGCCGTCCAGGCACGCAATCCACAAGCCCGATGAAGACCTTGAGCAACTGGCCAGGACCACCGTTGAGCAGGTAGACCGGCAGATGGAAGCACTGAAGTTCCACGAGGCCCTGGCTACCACCTTGCGCATGGTCCAGGCGGGCAACAAGTACATCGACTCGCAACGGCCCTGGTCCCTCAACCGCGAAGGCAAAATGGACCGCCTCGCCACGGTCATGAGGAACGTCCTGGAGATCTGCCGCATCGCCGCTGTCCTCATCTCTCCCGTGTGCCCTCGCAAATCCACGGAACTCCTGGCCAAGCTCGGAACCACCCTGCCTGGGAGCCTGCTGGGCCTGGCAGATTTCAACACTCTTTCCGACGGGATGAAAGTGGAGGCCGGCGACCCGTTGTTTCCACGCATGACCCTTCTGCCAGACATAATCCTTGCAGCCATGCAAGAAAGCGGGGAATGTCAGGAAGACCAGTTCATCGATCCCAAGAAGACGAAAACCGGCAAGAAACAGCAAGGCAGTGGCAGGGTAGGCCGGGAAAAGACGCAACGACGCCACAAGGAATCCAGCAAGCAAGCCAGAACGGAGCCTCCACATTCCCGGGCCTCCACAGGGGGTATACCCATGATCAGCTACGATACCTTCGCCAAGGTCCGAATGCTGGTGGGAATGGTGACAGAAGCAGAGCCACACCCCAGGGCGGACAGGCTCCTCGTGCTCAAAGTGGACGTGGGAGAAGAGTCCCAGCGCACCATCGTGGCCGGAATCGCCAATCGCTACAACCCGGCAGACCTGGTTGGAACCGCGGTAGTGGTAGTGGCCAACCTGAAACCCATCAAGCTACGGGGCATCGTGAGCCAGGGAATGCTGCTGGCGGCTGGAGGCGAGAGGGTGGAGGGCCTTCTCACCATTGAAGAGGGAATAAAACCCGGCACAATCGTCCACTGAACCTGGCCGTTGTCGCCCCCGGCGTTCCGTTTCACAAAAACAGGACGATGGCTATCTGCGTGCCTATGTTTGCTATGGTGCTGGTCCTCATCCTCTTCGCATTACACCCGACAGTCATCGAAGCAGGACCATTCTTGATTTGGAGGGCAGAAATGAAATTCGACCGTTTCACCCTGAAAGCCCGGGAGGCCATCTCGGACGCCCCGAACCTGGCCGGCAAGATGGGCACCCCGGAAGTACGTCCCCAACACCTGCCCATGGTACTACTGACCCAGAAAAACGGCGTTGTACCCAGCATCATACGAACAATCGGCGGTGACCTCGACATCATCACACGCGAAGCCGCCAAGTTGCTGGACGACCTTCCAAAGGTCTCGGGAGGTGCCCATGCCAGCCTGTCGAAACAGCTCCAGAAGGTGCTGGATGCCGCTGAAAAGAAATCCCGCGAGTTGGGCGACAGTCACATAGCCACCGAACTTCTCTTCCTGGGAGTGGAAAGCTCCCACGACAAACCCCGGCAACTCCTGCATGATCACGGTATCACCGCAGAACGGATACTGGAAGCCATGGCGACCATTCGCGGCGGGCGGAAGGTGGACAACGAAGGCGCGGAAGATCAATACGAAGCGCTGACGCGCTACACCCGCGACCTGACCCAGCAGGCCCGTGACGGCAAGCTGGATCCGGTTATCGGTCGCGATTCCGAAATACGCCGCACCTTGCAGGTGCTGTCCCGGCGCACGAAGAACAACCCCGTGCTCATAGGGGATCCGGGTACCGGCAAGACCGCGATAGTCGAAGGAATCGCCCAGCGCATCGCCACCAACGACGTACCCGAGAGCCTCCAGGGCAAGCGCCTGCTGGCCCTCGATCTGGCGGCCATGGTGGCGGGAGCCAAGTATCGTGGAGAGTTCGAAGAAAGGTTGAAGGCGGTTCTTCAAGAGATCGAAAACTCTCGGGGCGAGGTCATTCTCTTCATCGATGAGCTGCACAACATCGTGGGGGCAGGGAAATCCGAAGGTGCCATGGATGCTGGCAACATGATCAAACCGGCCCTCGCCAGAGGCGAGCTGCGATGCATTGGAGCCACCACAGTCGAAGAATACCGCAAACACCTGGAAAAGGACAAGGCCCTGGAACGTCGGTTCCAGCCCGTCAAGGTGGAAGAACCAAGCGTGGAAGACACGATCCGGATCCTTCGCGGCATCAAGGAACGTTACGAAGTTCACCACGGCATCCACATCACCGACGATGCCGTGGTCTCCGCGGCAATGCTCTCTGCCCGCTACATCACGGACCGGCACCTGCCCGACAAGGCCATCGACCTCATGGACGAAGCTGCCAGCCACCTGAAGATGGAAATCGAGAGCCTCCCCCAACCCATCGACTCCCTGGAGCGAGAAATCGTTGCCCTCAAGGTCGAACTCCAGGCGCTTTCCCGCGAAACAGACAAGATAACCATGGAACGTGCCGAAGAGATCCGTAATAAAACAGCGGAGATGGAAGAAGAAGCCCACCGTCTCCGTGCGCGATGGGAGGAAGAACGCACTCTCATCGAGTCCATCCGCGAAGCCAAGGAACGAATCGAGCAGCTTCGCAACGAAGGTGAATGGGCCCGGAGGGAGACCAACTACGAACGCGCCAGCGCCATCTTCTACGGCGAGCTGCCCAAGGCTGAACAGGAGCTGCAGGAAAGATCACGCCTGCTGGCCAGGATCCAGGAACAAGGAGCCATCCTGCGCGAAGAAGTCACCGGCGACGACATAGCGACGGTGGTCAGTAATTGGACAGG
Organism: Myxococcota bacterium; assembly: GCA_024276675.1. Lineage (GTDB taxonomy): Bacteria > Myxococcota_A > UBA796 > UBA796 > JAFGLY01 > JAJRWT01. The sequence continues at coordinate 101,375 of JAJRWT010000027.1, forward strand.
CATACCGGTCACCAAGCTGCTGGAGAGCGAGCAGAGCAAACTCATGAGCATGGAGGATCGGATTCACCAACGGCTGATAGGCCAGGACAAGGCCGTGAAGGCCGTGGCCGACGCCGTCCGCCGCGCCAGAGCCGGTCTCCAGGATCCCGACAGGCCCGTTGGCAGCTTCATCTTCCTGGGGCCCACCGGTGTTGGAAAAACGGAGTTGGCCAGAAGTCTCGCAGAATTCCTCTTCGACGATGAACAGAACATGCTCCGCATCGACATGTCCGAATACCAGGAAAAACACACCGTGGCACGGCTCATCGGGGCTCCCCCCGGCTACGTAGGTTACGACGAAGGTGGCCAACTGACCGAAGCGGTCAGGCAACGCCCGTACTCCGTAGTGCTGCTGGACGAAATCGAAAAGGCCCACCAAGACATATTCAATGTCCTCCTCCAGGTGCTGGACGACGGGCGCCTGACAGACGCGAAGGGCCGCACCGTGGACTTCAGGAACGCGGTCCTCATCATGACATCCAACGTGGGCTCCAGGTACATCCTACAGGCCACGGAAGCGGGGATTTCCACACAAGAAATGGAATCCAGTGTCAAGGAAGAGCTTGGACGTACCTTCCGGCCCGAGTTTCTCAACCGTGTGGACGACATCATCATCTTCGACGCGCTGCGCTACGAAGACATGGCCGGAATACTGGAGATCCAACTGGGTCGTGTTCGGTGTCTCCTCGATTCAAAACGACTTTCCCTGCATCTCACGAACGAAGTCAAGAAAGCCCTGGTCGATGCCGGTTTCGATCCACTATTTGGTGCGCGCCCGTTGAAACGAGCCATACAACAGTACCTGGTCAATCCTCTGGCCAAGGCCATCATCACCGGGACCTTCGAACCTGGGGACACGGTGGACGTTGTTCTCCAGGATGATCAGATCCACTTCGAGCGAACACCGGCGAGCGCCGAGTCCCAGGACCCGGGAAGCCGGAACCGCTGAATATCATCTATGGAACGCCATGGATCGGGGAGCCCCGACGGGCCCGTGGATCGCTGATCGGCCGTGAAGGCGCTTTTCTCTCGTCTCACGGGCAGCCTGCAACAAAAAAGCCCCAGGACATGCCTTCACGCCACCTGTCTCCCCATCTCACGCACGAGTCGTGCTAATCTGTGACGGGAAGAAGGGAACTCCCGTCTATCTCCCGGGAACGGGAGTATCCGCCCTTCGGCGACCACTCACTCGGAGTTGGCTAATGGCACTGAACCCCGTTCCGGGCTCTCCCCAGGAACTGGCAGCCTTCACTGAACTACAGAAGAGGCTGCCCAACCTGTTCCACAGGGTGACGCAGGATCCACGCACACCACACACGGTCCTAGTGGTCCCCAGCCTGTCCGTGGACCAAGAAGAACTGGCCAAGCTGAGCGGCTCCTATCACTACGAGGAACGCCTTCTCTACATGCTCATGCTACTTCGCAAACCACGCACTAGAATGGTGTTCTGCACAAGTCAACCCATCGATCCGGTGGTAACGGACTACTATCTTCACCTGCTCTCCGGCATTCCCCACTCCCACGCCCGCGAGCGCCTGGTTCTGCTGCATACCAACGATTCATCAGAAGTGCCTCTTTCCCAGAAGATCCTGGAACGCCCCAGGCTGCTGCGGCGAATCCGGCAAGCAGTTGGAAATCCTGATCACGCCCACATGGCCTGCTTCATCTCCAGTCCCCTGGAACGTACACTTGCCGTCCAGATCGGACTCCCCCTCTATGCAAACGACCCGGCGCTCTCGCACCTGGGGACCAAGAGCGGCTGCCGAGAGATCTTCAGGCGCACCGGGGTCCTCCTTCCCGACGGCTTCGAGAACCTCAGGGAACCACGAGAGATCGCTGAAGCGCTGGCGGAGCTGAAATGCCGAAATCCTGCTCTCAAGAAGGCCGTGGTCAAGCTGAACGACGGTTTCTCAGGCGAAGGCAACGCCATCTTCGACTACGAGTCGACCCCTGAGACCACTTCGTCGGCCATAGCGGCCAATCTTCATCGGCTCCGCTTCGAGGCCGATGGGCTCACCTGGGAAGAGTACTCCCAGAAATACCGCGAGATGGGCGGAGTCGTGGAGGCATGGATCGCCGGGCAAGACAAGCACTCCCCTTCGGCCCAGTGCCGTGTCAACGCGATTCGCCGTGCCCAGGTCATCTCCACCCATGACCAGGTACTGGGGGGGCCAGGTGGTCAAGTCTTCGTCGGCTGTTCCTTTCCCGCGGAGCCCAGCTATCGCCACGAAATCCAGGAGGCCGGTCTATCCGTGGCCCGTGAGTTGGCCCGCCAGGGAGTCATCGGCCGTTTCAGCGTTGATTTCGTCTCCATACGCCATGAGGACGGATGGAAGCACTTCGCCATCGAAGTAAACCTGCGGAAGGGCGGCACCACCCACCCCTTCCTGACTCTGAAGTTCCTCACGGACGGCAGCTACGACACCGAGACCGGACTTTTCTACTCGCAGACAGGTACTCCCAAGTATTACTACGCGTCCGACAACCTCAAGTCCCCCCGCTACAGGGGCTTGCTGCCGGAAGACCTCATCGACATCAGCGTCTTCCACGGCCTGCACTTCGACAGCACCACTGAGCGGGGCGTGGTATTCCACCTCATAGGTGCACTATCACAGTATGGTAAGCTGGGCGTGGTGTGCATAGGAGACAACCCGCGACAGGCCAGCTTCCTGTACCGCAAGACCACAAAGGTACTGGAACAGGAAATCTCCCTCGACGATTAGCCAACAGGTATACCTTGTGGACAGGTCGCCCTTGAACGTATTTTCCCACATGCTCTGGATTATGGACACTCCTCCTCGATGAAAGCTCTCCTCGCCAGCACCGGAAAGCCCCGTGGACTTCCGCTTCCATGCCTGCTCTGCCTGACCGCCCTCTCCTGCAAGCCCGACTACGGGGTAACAGTCCAGAAAAAAATCCTCCGAACCGAAGCCCTCGTGGACGCCGACATGGTAGCCGTGGGCGACCGGCAGACCGTGACAATACAGCTTCGTTCAGAGGGAGCGGCTCCAGTGACGGTTTTCGATATCGCGATAGAATCCGAAGACCAACAGGAGGCATTTGTCCTGCTGCCCTGGGCCGACGATGACGACACTCTCCAGATACCCGGCGGCAACGAGAGCAATCCCGGAATCGAGACCATCCAGGTGAGTTTTCGCCCCACATCCGATGGGCCATTCCACGCCACCATGACCATAGAATCGGACGACACGGAATCACTGGAGCGTACCGAAGACGGCAGGGCCATCTGGATGATGGCTCTGCGTGGCATCGCTCGCTATCCCTGCGGCTTCCTGGGCAGGAGCTTTCTGGACTACGGCTCCAGTGCCGCTGGTGGGGCATTCTACAAGTTCGTCGATATCCACAACTGCGGGCAGGTTCTTCTGACCATTGCTGGCTTCAACTGGGACAACAGCAATTTCTACGTCTCCACTCCCGACCCCGTGTACATAGTGCCCAACGCCACCGAGTACATCGAGATTGGCTTTACACCCGCCGACACCTCCCCCACCAGCACGATACTCTCCTATGTCACCAACGACCCCTTCTTCACCGAGACAACGCAACTGATGGGTAACGACTGCAAAAACTCAACCGATGAAAGCTGGGATTGGGACGGCGACGGGTGGTTCTCCTGTGGCGGGGACTGCGACGACCTGAACGCAGCGGTGAACCCTTCGGCCCTGGAGATTGAGAACAAACTGGACGACGACTGCGATGAACTGGTAGACGAGACCGACGATGACCCATCCAGCGATGACGACAGTGACGGATACAGCGAAGATCAGGGGGACTGTGACGACTCGGATCCCGACATCCACCCGGGCATCCAGGACCAACCGGACCAGGTGGACAACGACTGCAACGGCATCGTGGACGACGGCACAGACTGGTTTGACGACGACGCGGACGGCTACTCGGAACGTGAAGGCGACTGCGACGACTCCGACCCGGAGATCAACCCCAACTCCCAGGAACTGGTGGATGGGCTGGACAACGACTGTGACGGCCTCCTGGACGAAGGGGGGCCGGATTTCGACGATGACGGAGACGGATACGCAGACAACCAGGGGGACTGCAATGACGCCGATCCCTGGGTCTACTCCGGCGCCATCGAAGACTGCGACGACATCGACAACAACTGTGACGGTCAGATCGACGAAGGAGACGCCTGTGCCTACCTGGTGGAACAGGGAGCCGGCTCAGACACGGGCTCTGGCACCACGCCGTCCACCTGCTCCATTGGGGCGGCGAAGGCCACCCCAGCTCTGCCCGCATGGCTGGTTTTGATGACGAGCCTGTTGCGCCGCAGGCGTGCCATCTGAAAACCAGGCCTGCCAGCTTCCTTCCCGAAAAGTGTGTCCGACGGTGGCACCCAGGGAGCCTGTGGCGCCCACCGCGCCTGGCGCCGAGAGCCCGCGCCACGGAATGGACCGGTTTTTCATTGCTGGCCTTCTCACGACGGCCCCTGGCGGCTGCCGCCATTTTCGGGCGGGGGTGGAGCTGAAAGGTGGTCCAGGGTGAGAACGAGCCGGTCAAGCTTCGCCTGGATGGCCACGAGATGCCCCTGGACAACCTCGTGGTCCGGGTCGTCCAGGTCCTGCAGAAGCTGCCCCATGGCGTACTCCAACTCCACGATGTCGACGGCCCCGAGATACTGCGCGGATGGTTCCAGGAAAATCGGCTTGAGTACTCCGTTGTAGGCCTGTGCCCAGGCATCCCTGGCCTGGGGAATCCTGCGAGAGGCATGCCACACGGACACCGATCCCAGGGCATCCATGACGGCATCGCTCCGCTCCCTCCAGGTGATGAAATCCTGCGCGGCGGCAAGCCCTTCCTGCTCTGGTGTCCATGACGCCGCTCTGTTGTCGGCACCGCGACATGCCAGGAGGAAAAAACCCAACATCAGTGAACAGGCAGTAACGTTGTTCATGGGCATTTCCTGGGAAGGGGACCAGTACTCCGGAACCAAACCGGCTCCGAAGATCGACCGAGTGGGCCTACTCTACTCAGCGGGCCGTGCCACGGCCACAGGCCTGCAAGCTCGCGATGAGAGGCGCCTGTAGCCATTAGCCCGTCGGGAACGCCGAATCTACTGTGGAAGGTCGCGCGTTGCGGCGGCGAGCCATGCCCGACATCACGCAGAGTTTCCACCATCCCCAGCTCCCCCCGGAGGGAATGACAGCAACCGTTTTATGGCCAGAATGTCCACGACGATGACCGTAGCGTCATCCTCGCCCTTTCGAGCTTCGATATCGTCGACTATCCTGGAGACCGTGAGCTTGGGATCTCCAGCGGCCTCCCACCAGGTGTCCAGTAGTTCTTCGTTCTTCATCACCTGCATTACGCCATCGGATAGCAGCATGAAGAGGTCACCAGGCCACAGGGCCTGCCGCCAGACCTGCATCGCATCGTTGAGCCGGACTCCCATCCCCATGTAGTTGCGCAATCCACCAGCCATGGATCTCGGGGCCGTGAGGACCTGAAGTTCCCCGTGGCGCACACGCAGCACCTGGGAGTCACCGATGTTGAGGACGTGAGCATAACCTCCGGTCAACCAGAGCAGTGAAAGCGTGCAGGCGGCATTGCCCTTCCCCCTGCCCCTAAGTTCCCAGTCGATCTCATTCACCAGTTGCTGCAGACTGTTCAGTCCAGGCTGGACATCGCGATCAAAAAAACTGGCAAGCCGCTTGCAGGTAGTCTGGGCTGCCCATTGCCCGTCCCTGACAGTGCTGACGCCGTCACTGACAGCAAACAGCGCTCCCCGTGGCGTGTCCTCCTGAACCGTCGTGGCATCGAAAAGACAGTATGCATCGCCGTTCACGTCGTGGGTTTCCCCACGTCGCGTTGCTGCTGCCGCGTTGGCGATGGGAACGAAATCGAATCTCAATTTTTGGTGGTCCCAGCGAAAGCGTTCACACCACGCGATGCCCGCTGCTCAGCCTGTCTGGCGACCTGCGACGCAGTATGAAAAATGGCAGAATGGAAACCAAAATGGAACACGGTACGGAAGAAGATGCACATCCACAACCCACCTCGGACTCGATGGTGGCCATGTCCTCGCCGCCAGTGTCGATCCAGGTCTCGTAACCCTCACCAGCCAGGGATATTTCCAGTGAAGGGTTGGCAGGATCGTTGGAGACGATCATCAACGTGCCCACAAAACTCCCCACCGCCTCGGGTGCAAAGGTGACCACGAGGCCATCATCGCTGTCCTGATCCGCCATGACCGTGTCGGGATAGACATCGAAATAGGGGGATCCAGATATTCCGGCAGTGCCCTGGAGGATGGTGGCCCCCAGGTTTGAGAGAGAGACATTCCAGGTTTCAGCCATGCCCACTCAAGGGCACCGAAATCATGGCTCAGCTCCGGAGTCTCGATGACCGGCAGGGAGAAGCTGTACTCCACGGGTTCGAAGGGATCCAGGAAGGCGGCAGAGTCCATCTCTATGGGGATATCGAAACTTGCGACGTCGTAACAACCGATGATGTCGATACAAACCTGGATGGTGGGAGTGATCAGGAGATCCATCCTGCTGTCCCAGTCAGCCACGTACTCGCTTTGCACCTGGAGAAGACCATCCCCGGGAACATCCATCAACACCGTCTGCCCCTCTGATTCCATGAAGGTTCCGTTGTCGTGCTCAACGTAGGCTCCTGCCAGAGTCGTCTCCAGGAAGATGCTCAGGTCCACGTTCAGAGCGATGGTCACGCCGGAGAAAGGCACGTACTGAACCTGAAACATCTGGGTGCCTTCGCCGTAGCTGTCAAGGTACACGGCATCGGGATCGGCTCCGTCCAACAAGAGGGGATCGAAGCCAAGCTCGCTCGTCACCTCCAACTGCCTGCTGTCCACCTGCCATTCACCCTCGTAGCCCAGCAGGTCCAGCTTGAGATAGGTTACGGCCGCAAGCTCACCCCGGGAGACCAGCCAACCGGAACCTGGTACTCCCTGCCACGCGAGGGTGAGAGCCTGGGGCCATGTGAGATCAGCCGTGGCGTCCATGCCCACCTGAACATCCTGACTTGCTTCGAGAGCAAAGTTGACCGAGACAAAAGTACCCTCGGGCAGGTAGCCCGTTTCGTATATGGCTCCCTGGAGGAGCGGCACTTCATCGTAGAGCGACAAGTCCACCGGTTCAGCCGAACTGGCCATGGACGCAGGGGAAAAGAAAAAACTTGCGAGACAGGCCGACATCGCGAACATGGCTTTTCCGATCATGAGCCCCATCCAGGCGGGAATGAATGTTGACACTATTCTTACAGTTTGTCTCTCCGAGATCCAGTGTTTCGGAAGTGTGGCGGCGGATGGTACCGACCAACCCTGGTTTCAGCCCAACACGGCTTCAAGTCCGCTTCCGAACTCGCACCCCCGCCTCCGCGTCCATATCCAGGATCCTGCACAGTTCCCTCCATTCTCTTCCAGACAGGCCAAGCTCGACGATATCCGGCTCCTGCCCCCTCAGCAGGCTCTTGAGAGCCTCAATCTGCTGACGAGAAACGGTGAATGCCTCCAGGCGGTAGTCCCGGAAGGCTTCCCAGGAAAGTGGCACCCAGGATTGGACAATGTCGGCAAGTACGTCTGCGTAGACACGTATTTCACGCTGAGCGTGGGGATGGGTGCGCAGGGCCAGGAAGTGCAGCAGGTTGTGAAGGTCGATCTTCCAGTACCACTGTGTATAGAAACCCAGGTTCAGGTTCAACCTGGCCAACTCCCGCGCCAGGCCATGTTCGTTCAGGAGCCGTTCGTAGGAGGCGTAGGCGCGCAACGAGTGTTCTCGCAGGATATCCAGGACCCTGCTTGCCTCCGCGGCGTCCAATACGGCGCCTCTCCCCTGCCGGTTGCGTCTTGACTGGCGTGCCAGGTCCGGCTGGGCAGGGACATAGAACTCCCCATCGAGAATCGAGTAGCGAGCGCTCATCTCGTTCACGCTGGCGGTGCGATGCCTGATCCACTGCCTGGCGACGAATATGGGAAGCTTCACATGTAGCTTTATCTCGCACATTTCAAAGGGCGTGGTGTGACGATGGCGCATCAGGTAACGGATGAGCCCCCTGTCATCCCTCACGGAACGGGTGCCGGAGCCAAAGGACACACGCGCCGCCTGAACCACGGCAGCATCTCCCCCCATGTAGTCCACCACTCGTATGAAACCGTGATCCAGACACGGAAATACTTGCTGCAACGCCGACTCCATGGCCGGGACCGTGGGGCGTAGCGTGCTCACTGCCGGGTCCTGCTGCCCCGTGTCCCCGAGATTTGCAGTGTTGTCGGTGTTCATCTCTTGATCCTCCACGAAACTGCCGCAGCAACACCCGGAATCCCTGGCACATGGTCTTGAAGACCGTGGATCTGGTCCGCGATGGAAAATGCGCCCGTGATAGAATGGGCATCCCGAAGGCGAAGTAACCCAAAGAGGCCAGCCTTCATCCACGCTCCCTTCAGCCCGTGTGAAGGGCCAGTGTTGGAAGAGCTTCCCATCAAGCCCTGAACCACGAGGCAAGCGGTGCTTGGTTCCAGTGCCCGACTTCCCAGGTTGCTTCTGCTGGACCATGGTATCAAGCGACGCTTGGCCATGGCGGACGCTCTCAACGACAGCTTCGATCCCTACATCCTTGCGGCTGGCCAGGACGTACTTCGTCATGCCCGAGCAGAGCGCCCCCACATGATCCTGCTGGTGGTTCATCCGTACAGACCCAGCCGCAGCTACAATCTCTGTCGCAGTCTCAAAACCTCCACAAGGCCACTGGAGCTGGTTGCACTGGTGAACCTGTACGCTCCGTCACGCAAGGCCGGAGCAGTCATGGGCCGTTTCCTGGCCGATGCCTTCTACCAGGGGCCGGACCACTATCCCATCCTCTGCTCTTTCGTGCGAAGGGCCTGGGCCGAACAGCACCATGTCTACGTGGCCAACCGTCCCGGTTGGCAAATACGAGCATTGCTGGGCGGATAGCCATCCATACCAATGGCGGTGCGAGCCATCTCCCTATTCGGTACTGGACCCGCTGCGGGAAATGCCGTGCTTTTTCAGAAGCCTGGAAATGGACTTGCGGTCCATGTGGGCGGCCCTGGCAGCCTTGCTGATGTTGCCCCCGTGACGCTCGATGAGGTCCAGGAGGTACTGCCTTTCAAATGCCTCGATGAGACATTCCTTGGCATCCTTGAAGGGAAGCTGCCCAATGGCACGACCATCCATGAGTCTACCCAGTGGATCGCTGCGCTGCTTTGCAACGGGTGAAGAAGCCCGCAGAGCTTCGGGCAGTGCGTCCAGCGTGACCCGCGGTCCATCGCAAAAGGGAAGAGAGCGCTCCAGGACATTGGCCAACTCGCGAACGTTGCCGGGCCAGCGGTAGGACTCGAAAAGAAGGGCCACCTCGGGAGATATCCCCACCACTCCAGGATTGTGTTTTGCGTTCCGGATGATGTGATCCACAAGGAGCGAAATATCCTCTACGTGATCACGAAGTGGTGGGAGCTGGATTTCCACAACCGCCAGACGGTAGTACAGATCCGGCCTGAATCGCCCGGCGTCCACTTCTTCGCGAAGATCCCGATTGGTGGCGGCCACGACCCGGACATCCACTGATCGCACTCGCCCGGAGCCCACACGGCGAACCTCGCGCTGTTCCAGGACCCGGAGCAGCTTGGGCTGGAGATTGAGGGGCAGTTCGCCGATTTCGTCAAGGAACAGCGTGCCACCATGAGCCAGTTCGAAGACCCCGTGCCTTGCTGCCACGGCACCGGTGAAGGCCCCGCGTTCATGACCGAACAGCTCGCTTTCAATGAGGCTTTCCGATGCTGCTCCACAATCGAAGACCACGAAGGGACCTCGTTCGGGAACGGAACGTTTATGAATGGCTCTGCAGGCCAGTTCCTTGCCCGTGCCGGTCTCACCACTCACCAGTACAGTGAGATCCGTGGGTGCCACCCTTTCCAGTATTCCAAAAACCTCTCGCATGACCATCGAAGCGCCCACCATGCCTTCGAATCGGTCCTCGGATGAGGGAAGGACTTCGATGACCTGATCTGCTGGGCTGAAAACCAGCTCGGTCTGGCCAACCTTGAAGCGTGTATCCGGCGCCAGGTACACCTCTCTGACCTTCACAGGCCCCATGAAGGTACCGTTGGTGGAACCGAGATCGCGGAGGATCACGCCATCACGCTCCCTGACCACTTCGGCGTGATGCCTGGACACCGTGGAATCATTCAGGGTGATGTCGTTGTCCCCCTGAGTGCCGACCCTGATGATGTCGCGATTTACAAGCCATGATTGGCCGGAGTTGTTCCCGGATACGCAGGTGATCCTGCCACGTCGTAGATGGAGCTGCCGTGGCCTGGCGCTGCCCAGCGTGGTGGTAATCTCAGCCATGCCTGCCACCCCTGTAGAACGCTGTTTGAGAGGGATCCCTACTGTCGAGGATCAGTTTCATCGAGGCTGATCCGTGTCCGCTTCATCAGGCGCTGGATGCTCTTTCGGTCAATGCCCGCTGCCCTGGCCGCCTTTGAGATGTTGCCACCATGGCCCTCCAGCAGATGAGAGATATAGTCTCGCTCGAAATGTTCCAGCCATAGCCTCTTGGCGCGCTTGTATGGAAGGTCATGCCGAATGGATGGAGTTCCAGAAGATCGCCCTGCCGGGGCGGATTCCTGCGCTGGTTCCCGGTGGCATCGAGCCCTTGCCATCTGGAGAAATGCCGGTAGATCGTCTACTCCCACCGATGGCCCGGGGGCCAGTGCCACCAGGTACTGGCAGCAATTCAACAGCTCTCTCACGTTTCCGGGCCATGAATAGGATTCGAGGATTTCCATGATCTGGGTCGGCACGTGAAGCTGACCTCGTCGAGAGGTGGCCAGCAGGCGCTCCATGAAGTGCTTTGCCAGCAACGGGACATCCCCCGGGCGATCCCGCAAGGGTGGCAGTTGGATCCTGACGATGTTTATCCTGTGGTAGAGATCCTCTCGGAATCGACCTTCGGATATTGCCTGTTCCAGGTCGCGATTGGTGGCAGCAAGGACGCGGAGATCTGCAGTGCGCAGGCTGGCACCGCCGACGCGCCGATATTCACCCTCCTGCAACAAGCGCAGGAACTTGACCTGCATGGCCGGACCCAGTTCCCCGATCTCGTCCAGAAAGAAAGTGCCACTGTCAGCGGCTTCCACGAGCCCCCGCCTGGTGGCGCCGGCACCGGTGAAGGCACCCTTTTCGTGTCCGAAAAGCTCAGACTCCATGAGGTTCTGCGGAATTGCACCGCAATCGACGGGAACAAACGGCTTGTCGTGCCTGAGCGACATTCGATGGATGGCCCGGGCCACCACTTCCTTGCCGGTACCACTCTCACCGGTGATGAGTACTCCAAGGTCGGTCGGAGCTATTCGGCGAATCATGTCGAGAACCCGCATCATGGGTGCCGAGGTACCGACGATGCCCGCGGATTCGTCGTTCTGACCGAGCTGCTGCCTCAGACGCTGGTTTTCGTCACGAAGACGCTGGGTGGCCAGGGCACGATCCAGCACGATTAGCAACTGGTCGTTGGTAAAGGGCTTTGCCACGTAGTCCCACGCACCCTTCTTGATGGCCTGGATAGCGGTTTCCAGTGTGGCGTAGGCGGTGATCAGCACCACCGGCACGTTGGGGTGGAGATCCTTGCTCCTTGCCAGAATCTCCATTCCTCCCACTCCAGGCATCATCAGATCGGTGATGACGACGTCTGGACGAAAACGATCCAGTGCCACCAGGCCCTCTTCCCCACTGGCGGCCAGCGTGGGCTCGTAGCCGGCGCTCTGCAGCAGCCTTCGAAGGGTGTCCAGCAACGCGGGTTCGTCGTCTATACACAGTATCTGCGGTTGGTTCATGTGGCATTCGGGGGCATTGATTCCTGGTCCTGTGATCCATCTATCATGTCGTGGTCGCCTGGTGGCAAAGACATCACGAAGCGTGCCCCGCCCTCGGGACGATCTTCCACGTGCACGCTGCCTCCGTGCTCGGTGACTATGCCGTACACCAGCGAGAGCCCGAGACCAGCACCCTTGCCGATGGGCATGGTGGTGAAGAAGGGATCGAACACGCGAATACGTTGCTCCGGTGGAACCCCCGGGCCATTGTCATCCACGATTATGCGCAGGTGGGGATCCAGCTCCCCCGGCTCGAGAAGCGATAGCTTTACCCATCCTCCGGGGCCCGCTGCCTGCATGGCGTTCTTGAGCAGGTTGAACACTACCTGCTCAAGGCGATCCCGATTGCCCCTTACCATCATGGAGTCAGGCAGGTCCGTTTCAAGCCGAATGCCCTCATCCCTGGCCTTGTGGGCCAACAGGTTGATGGTCAACCTGCACACCTCCACCAGGTCCAGGAGGGCTTTTTCAAGAGAGCCCGAACGCCGTCCGAAGGTGAGGAGATCACCGGTTACCGTCTGGATGCGTCGAGCCTGGTGGACCATCACCTCCAGGTCCTCTATGACATCCGGATCCAGGCCCTCTTCGTCGGCGATGCTGCAAAGATAGCTTGCCCGGGCCAGTATGACGCCGGTGGGATTATTGACTTCGTGGGCCACACCGGCAGCCAGCTCCCCGATGCTGGCCAGTTTCTCCACCTGGAAGAGTTGTTCCTGGGTGTCCCTGAGTGCGACGGATCTCGCTTCAACCTTTGCTTCCAACTCCCTGTTCAAGGCCATGAGTTCTTCTTCCTGCTTCACGGCGGTCTTGCGCAGGAGTTCAAGGGCTTCTCCCAATTCACGGAGTTCGTCACCTCCCCTGGGCGTAAAGGACTGCCTGAAGCCCTCGCGCGACAGCTTCCTCACGTCCTTGGCCATCCTTACGAGGGGTGAGGTGATGAGCCAATCCAGCCCGGCGGCGAACAACAGGCCCGCCACGAGAGCGCCAAGCATGAAAACAACGATGGCCACGCCGTGGTATCCAGGTCCCCCGGCGTCCAGAACGACGCTGAGGAGGAGCATCTCCACCACGAGAAGCAGGGTCACCAGGGCGGATAGCTTCAGCGATATACCGGGCCGTCCGGTCATGGAAACCAACCGATGGCTGAATCCAGCCCGGTCCAGGGCCGGCTCGAGGCAAAAAGACGGAGGTCTACCGCCAGTGAATACAGGTCACAGGACATGCTTCGATGGTGGCCTGCACCATGTCCATGGGCCCATCCTGGGTCAGAACCGTGGCTTTTGCGTCGTCTTTGAGAGCAAAAACGGTCTCGGCGTACTCGATGCATGTTCCACATCCGATGCACTCCGCTTCGTCGATCACAAGGGTCTTGCCTGCGGCTCTGGCCCTGGCCGATTCGTTGTCGACCGGCCCCCGGTATTCGCCTCCGGCTGGTTGCGGCTCATCCTTTCCCACGGGAGCCCCGGGGGCTTCTGCAATCCTTGAGGCAGCTCCCGAAAACGATCCGGCAACACCTGGCGAAGCTTCCGTTCCCTTCAAGGTGAGTATTTCGCGCCTTAGATCTCGAACAGCCCGTTCCAACTCGCGAATGTCGGCATTCATGGTGTCAATCTGGAGGTCACGCTGGGCGCATTCGCCGTCTTTCAGGCCAAGAAGCTTCCCTATTGCACGCCTGATCATCGTCTTGTACTCCGTCTGCTGGTCGTTTCAATGGAATTGTGCTTTACAGGCAGGTGGTTTCGACCCTGAAACAGCTCCCTTTTCAAGAGCAGTCCATTCCCTTCCCAGGCAGGCCCTGCCAAGCGCCATGCAACATGAAGAGAACTTCCATTCCGCTGGCTTGCCAGGACGTTCCCGGGTCGAAAGCGATCCGCTCCCGCCCGGCCGCCCTTCCAGGACGGAGACAAGATAACACCACATGGAAAACTGGGGAGAGGGCCTGCCCACGGTACAACGCTAGCGGCACCGCGCCCGCCCCGATATCGCACTCCAGCGCCCCCCCTTCAAGGGAACCGCGGAGAGTCTCTTCAGCAACCGACGCCCGGCTGTCCAGGTGGCGACACGCCTGGCATGGTGCCCAACCATTGCGTCAATCAACGCCAGTTCCAGGCCCAGCTCGCCCACACCCAGAATGCTCTCCATGAGGAGCATCTTCTGGGAATTCACCAGGAAGTGGAGTTCTCCGTGAACCCAGATGGAACCGTCTCGTGCAGCTTGTGCGCCTTGTGGAAACAGGAGTATGTTCCCGGAAGGGGTTCTCCACAGGCGGCCCTTCACCGATGCCGCTACCGGCTCGCTGTCGGCCAGGATCCAGGCATGGGGCTGCCCACACGTAAAGCTGGCATACACGAAGAGCGGATAGAGCAAAGTTTGGGGAGCCTTGGTCTTCATGGGGAATACCCGGTCAACAGGAAAAACGAAGTCAGGGGCTCCGGCTGCCCGGATCCTGGCCGTCCCGGTCATCGCGCGACGGTTCGTCGTCACCGGAGATGCCCTGCGAGTCCGGTTCCTCGCGGATCAGATGGTTGAGATCAGTCTCCAGGGTGCCGACGAAACCCATGATCTTGTCAAAAACCTGCCTGTCCTCGGGTTCTCCCTTCAGACGAAGGAAGAAGTTTTCGTCCAGGATGAGCTTCTGCCGGATCACGCTGGCCATGCCAAGGGCTTCAACGATGGAAACCAATGCCGCCGATGTCATGCCACCACGAAATCGGCGCGACACGCGCCATCCACGAGCAGCCATCAGCCGATCCACGATGTCCAGGAAAGTCCCCCTGTTGCGCCTCCGGTACAGTATTCGCAGCCGGTGCCTCTGAAACCTCAGGGTCAGGTTGCCAGAAGTTCCACGATGGAGAAGCAACATGGCCAGCAGACAGGTTACGTGGGGCACGCGGGAAACCAATCTCAAGCGCATCTCCACGTTGTCGGGAAAGGCTCTCGGAGGGCGCTCCCCTGGATGAAGCAGCCCGCCATGAACCAGGATGCGTGGTTCGATGGCCGTAGGTTCACCCACGCGCAAGGGCCCACGGCTGCGCGTGAGCAGCAACTGGTTCACCACGCTGATGCCGCCCACCAGGACGTCCAGAGAGGGTGGCAGGGCAACAAACAGATCGGAGCGGTGGACAAGATCCAGAAACGGTGCCCCCTGGTGACGGGGATGTTCGGTTTCCTGTTCCGTCCGCTCCGCCGGCCCGGCCATGGGAAAGGCCGCAAGGGGGCTGCCCATGAGCATTCGTTCCACCGCCCGGGCCACCTCGCGGGGCTTCAGATTGCCGCCAAAAAGCCGACGATCCCACGGGCCGAAGCGGTTGATCATCTTTCCATAGATCATTGCTCCGGCGGGGTCGCCACGGTCGGCGCGGATGAGTGCATCCAGATACTCCCGGTATTCGGGATCCGAAAGCGCCACTGAGGCCACCGTGTCGGAAACACTGCGCCTGGCGATGGCCCCGGGTGTGACCACCAGCTTGTCCAACTCGCCTTCCTGGAGCCTGGAGGCATCGCCACGTCTCAACAACATGTTGGTGTAGGTGCCCACCGGGGCAGTGGTGGCACCGGCCTTGTCGAGAATACCGCGGAGGTGATTTACACCCATTTCGCCGTAGTCCAGCAGCGATTGCAGGACCACCCTGTAGACGGCGGGATCCTCGTTGTTGGGGTCGGGGCCGGGCTCGACCCGAAGGCGGTCCTGGGTGGCAGGCGGTCGTGGGATGGGAAATCCCAGCGGCAGTTGGCTACCACGGGATACACCGGAGCTGCGGGGGGCCAGCCTGACGGCAGGTTCCAGGAGTCCCCTGATGGCACTTGCCCGCCGACAGGCGGTGGCAGGCGAGATCTCGGGGTGCCGCTTGAGAACATGGCGGACCAGGGTTTCCAGAGAGGGGATTTCATCACCACGCCCCGACATGATCTCCCGGACGAATGGCTGGGACCACACCGCATCGGCGTAGACGCGCCATTGCTGCCGGTCCCCGAAGGCCAGGGCCAGTCCCAACCTGCTCAGACGCACCGGCGCTCCAGGTTTTTCCGGCACAGATGGCTCCAACAGGCCAAGCCAGCGGGCTGCCTGGAGATAGCTGGAAACCGTGCCCACCTGGCAGTTCAGGAGTTCAGCCAGCACGTTCTTGGAACGGATGCCTTCGGACACATGAGCGATCATGCGAACCAGGAGACGAGGATTGTTGGCGCTTGGTGGGAGCACTTGCCTGCCTGCTCTCGCCCCGAGTCGTTCCAGTAACGACAGGGTCTCTACAGCAATAACTTGCCAGCAGCGAAGGCGCCGAAACGCCTTCACGCCATGGCTGTTGGGAAGGACGGTCGAAACTACTCTCCGGGCCAGGGCCAAAACCCATCTGCCAGCAGCCGCCCCACCCCGAGGCGAAGCGCTGATGCGGTACGTTCCAGCGCGACCCCGATACCCGGTATTATTGTAACAAGTGAGTAAATTCGGGAGGATCGAAAAGGCGGCCCATGAGTACGCCCGCAGGGTTCCCATGCCTTCTGCTGTGGATTATCGTTCCTTGCCGGAGTTCTCCCCATGCTCTCCGCCCCTCAGCGGCATGGCGGCTCTGCGCGAGATTCTATCAGTCCTCGTTGCAGAAGAGCCAAACCAAAATAGAATGTGCCCAGGGCCGGCATGTGCACCCAGGCAATTTTGCCTGTTCTTCCGTTTCACCCTTCGGTTCCTGGCCTGACACTTGAATCCCGGAATACCGGTCATCTCATGACCCGAGGTACCCATGAGCCAACCCAAGCAGGGCGTCGGCGGCCATCTGCTTCACGAGGCCAACCGCGACAATCCGCTCAAAGGCAAGCCCCTGCGCTTCCTGCCACGCTCCTTCGTGCCCACTGCCGAAGACGGATTGCGGGCCGCCATGGGGATTCCATACTGGATCAGGCGACGAAAACGCCTGGAACATCACATGGAGGAACTGGAACGAAGAATCGAGTCCACCTGGCGCAGAACCAGTCCCCGCCAATGGACCGTGGTGGCGGCATCCTGGGACCTCTCCGACATCAACCGCGAGATACAGGATTTCAACACCTTCTACCCGGTGGAACGAAACCTGGCCATGGACCCACGCACCAGGGAGTTCATCGAGCTTGGGCGCCCATGGAAACCCATTGCCCGGTTGGATAGCGCATGGATCCTTACAAGATTCCCATCATCGGGAGCAGGCAACGACTCAAGGTAAATAGTATCGGGGCAGGGGAATCGAGACACCACCAAGCACGGATCGTATACCCACCATCTGCCCAGGGGCTGCCCTGCCACCGCGTAGCCAGCCCTTTCATTTCCCAGGGGGATCTCCGACATGCCACAGTTGACAAAAAAGGGAAAGCCCCGCAACATAGTCATGATCGTGGCAGATAGCCTCCGCTACGACTCCGTCTACTCTTCGGGCACGCCCCTGCTCCCCTGCTCGGAATCCAGGGCCGTGGTCTTTTCACAGGCACGCTCGGCAGGCTGCTGGACTCTCCCGGCCACCGCCAGCATGTTCACCGGATTGATGCCCCACCAGCACGGAGGAACGAGTCAAAGCCGGGGGATCCATCAATCCACCCCCACTCTGGCGGAAAAGCTCCGAGAGCTGGGCTACAGTACCCACCAGATCACCTCCAATGTTGCCACCACACATATCTTCGGCCTGCACCGCGGCTTCAACGAAGTTCGTCGTATCTGGAAGATCGTCCCCACGCAGCATCGCAGGATCTTTGAGCTGCTGGTTCTCATCGGCAAACCCAGGCTGCGTAGACGCATCTGGTCCAAGGACTTCGTGATGGGAAAGATGTCGGAAGACCTGGAGGCATCCAAGGTTTGGCTCCAGAGCACCATGGACGATGTCTTCAACCACACGCGAACGATTCTTCGATCCAACGAGAGCAGGGGACAGGGCAGCTTCTGCTTTCTGAACCTCATGGAGTCCCACTTCCCCTACCACGTGGCTCCAACATTCGAGACCATGGGCTCCGGTATTCGCGACCAAGCCCAGGAGATCTACAACATGTTCCACCTGGTGAACCAGACCTGGCTTACCAATGACCGATGGCTCATCCCCAGGGACATGCTGCTTCGCCTTCGAGAACGCCAGCGCATCGCCTGGCAACGCATGGCCCCATCCATAGACGAATTCATACGGGAGCTATCAGACGATCCCGACAACCTGGTGATCTTCTGTTCCGATCACGGCGACAACTTCGGAGAACAAGGTTGGCTCTACCATTTCTCCAACGTGACCGACGCCGGAAACCGCGTTCCACTGTTCTACCTGTACCAGGAGCGCTACCAACCGCGTTCCATCCACACGCCAGTATCCGCCCGCAATCTCTTCCACTCCATCCTGCACGATGCCGGGGATCCCGCCACCGTTTCCGGCTCGTCTCCGCATATCTGCCGGGAACCACAGCGTTCGCTGCCCATCATGCAGGCCTACTGGTACAACAACCAGAACCGCACACTTCCCAAGTACCGCCACAACCAGATATGCTTCCTGGAGCAGGGGGTGCGACTGCTGAAACGCCACGGTGACTGGCTCTACGCCGCTCCACAGGTGGACTCCGAAGAGCCCTCTTTCTGCGCCGTTTCCAAGGGCACCGACCCCCTCTCCGAGCTGGGGATACCCAGTGAACGCCTCCGTCGGTACCGAGCCATTCTGAAAAGCTATGAACACTTTTCAGGTACACTGGCAGCCTGACCCCCCATTCATCCATTCACCCGCCATCCAGCTTTGTGCCCGAAATCACCCGCCCCCCGCAAGGTCGAAATGCTCCAGGTTTCGGAGGGAGCCGGTCCCTCGGCATCGAGCCCATCGCACGGGATTCCACCATGGACAAGCTACTGGACAATCCCCTCATGTTCCTGTTGCTCTCATTGTTGGCGGCCTGCGGAGCCGACGATTCCAAGGGCAGCGGGGACAGCTCTCCCCCCTCCACGGACAACCAGGCCGACACTGGCGAACCCTCCCAGACCCAGGACACGGCCCCCATTGTCACGTCCTCGGATGCTCCCGTGATCCTCGCCGCCGAGGCCCCCTGCGCATTCCACGACGTAGGTGATTCCTTCTACTACTGGTCACCCTCCGCCACCGTCGACGATCCCCAGGGGCTCGATACAATCCCTCCTTCCGACTTCGACAATACGTTGGTCATGGTACTGGATTCATCGGGTAGTACCATCTACAGCGCGGTGCTGGCCTGCACCGGCAAGGGCCTGTGCAGTACTTACTTCACCGAGTCCGATTCCCACACATCCTGCGCCAACGCGGACCAGTGGACCTTCCGTTTCCAGGTGGCCGACGAAGACGGCAACGTGTCGGAACCATACGAAGTGAAGGGCTACCTGGTCCCATAGACCCCACCCGGAAACCACCATCTCCGCTGCAAAGCGCCGGTCGTTGCCTCGACGGAATCAGGGGCCGTATGCAGGCATGGTCCAACGATGTCAGTTAATAGGGGCCCGATTCCCCATCAGCTCATGGACAGCACGCCGTCATCCCAGCGCCATCCACGCCCGTATGCCGGAGACCACTTGGTTCACAGATCATTTTCCAGGCCAACGCCCCACTCGCATCTGCCAATCTGGCTGGCTTTGGTGTTGCTCTCGCTCTCGCTCCTGCTACCACAACAGGCCCTGGCCCGCCAGCGAAGAGCCGCCGACCAGTGGGCAGACACTCTGGAAAGGGTATCACGAGCGGTCATGTCCATATCCGTTTCCGGCACGCGGCCGCTGGATACCGAATCGGCCTCTTCATCCTGGGGAACCGGCTTCGTGGTGGACAAAAAACGAGGCCTGCTCCTGACCAACCGCCACATGGTCCACGTAGGACCGGTAAGAGCCCAGGGCACCACGCTGAACCACGAAGAAGTGGAACTGCTCCCGGTCTATCGCGACCCAGTGCATGACTTCGGCTTCTACCGCTTCGACCCCTCCCAGATCAGGTACATGGAACTCGAGGAGTTGGAGTTGGAACCCGACGCGGCCATGGTGGGGGTCGAAATCCGGGTGGTCGGCAACGATGCGGGCGAAAAACTCTCCATCCTGGACGGCACGCTTGCACGATTGGACCGCCCTGCCCCGGACTACGGGCTCTCCTCCTACAACGACTTCAACACCTTCTACTACCAGGCCGCCACATCCACGTCGGGCGGCTCCTCGGGCTCTCCGGTGGTGGACATCGAAGGCAGGGCCCTTGCCCTGAATGCGGGCGGGAGTATCAGCGCCGCAAGTTCCTACTACCTTCCCATTCAACGAGCCATGCGCGTGTTGGAACATCTACAGAAGGGCGAGCCCATTCCCAGGGGCACGATACAGGCCATTTTCAACTACGAACCATTCGACGAGCTTCGCCGACTGGGTCTGGCGCCCGAAACCGAACGTTCCTTCCGCCAACTGTACCCCTCCGCGACCGGCATGCTGGTGGTAAGGGAGATCATTCCCGAAGGCCCTGCCGCCCAGAGTCTCCGGCCAGGCGACATCCTGCTGAGTATCGACGGGGAACGGGTATCTTGCTTCCATGACGTGGAAACCGAGTTGGACGCCTCGGTGGGGCAACAGGTGTCCATAATCGTGGAAAGGGGCGGAAAGCGAATTGAAACATCCATCGGTGTTTCCGATCTGCACAGCCTGACCCCCTCCCGCTACCTGGAGTTTTCACAGGGAATCCTGCAGGAGACATCCCTTCAGATGGCCCGCAACCACATCGTGCCAGCTCGAGGCGTGTTGCTGGTGGAGCCAGGCTACGCCTTTCGAAGAGCCAGGATCTGGAACAATTCAATAATCATGTCGCTGGACGACCAGCCAGTGGAAGACCTGGATGACATGGTCGCCGTCCTTGAACGGCTCCCCGACGGCAAGCGTGTGCGCGTGCGCTACAAGGACATCGACAACCCCTGGCAGGAGAAACTGGGCACACTGGTGGTGGACAGGCACTGGGCTCGTGCCAGGTTATGCCAGCGGAACGACGCTTCCGGGCTCTGGGACTGCCGAGAACTGGCGACCCCCCCCCCTTCTACCCCCGAAAAACGTCCCCAGCCATCAGCCACTTTTGAAAAGGTGAACGACCCAGTAGCGGCCATCATCGCCCCGTCGCTGTGCCACATCCGGTTCACGATACCCTACAGAACCGAAGGCGTGGAAGGCTGGTCCTACGTTGGTACGGGCCTGGTGGTTGACGCCACCAAGGGCATCGTCGTCACTGACCGCGGTACCGTGCCCATCGGCCTGGGAGACGTGGAACTGACCTTCGCCGGCTCGGTGCGCGTGTCCGCCAGGGTAGAATACCTGCACCCCATACACAACATCGCCGTCATACGCTACGATCCTTCCAGCCTTGGCTCCATCCCCGTCAGGACGGCCACCTTGAGCAAAGACGCCGACCTGGACGCCGGAACAGAGGTTCACCAGGTCTGCCTCACATCATCACAGCGGGTGGTCCACAAGAAAACCACCATCTCCCGCGTTGACTTCGTGGGAACGGACATCCATTCCCCTCCCAGCTTCCGGGAGTACAACAGCGAGCTGTACAAGCTGGCCGACTCGGCATCTTCCATAGGCGGCGTGCTGGCAGACGACAAAGGGCAGGTCGTTGCACTCTGGACCTTCCAGGTGGAAGGAGGGGACTCCGGGCGTTTCCGTGGACTCCCGGTGGATCTCGTTCGGCAGGTGGTGGAACCGTTCAAACGCGGAGACACTCCCCAGATACGGGATCTGGGCATCGAAATCGCACCCATCAGCCTGGCAGACGCCAGGGATCAGGGCATGCCAGACCACTGGGTGGCACGCCTGGCAGCCTCGGATCCACAGCGCCGGCAGGCTATTACAGTCGTACGCATTCTGCCCGAAGTCTCTGCATCACATGTTCTACAGGGTGGAGATATCATACTCGCCATCGATGAACAGCCCATTACAAGGCCCATACACCTTGAACAGAGCCTCGCGCTGGATGGCGAAACGGTGACCATTACCCGCCTCCGGGATGGGACAGTGGAGCCAGTGCAGGCAAAGCCTCTCATACTGGATGGTAGAGGCCCGGATCGAATGGTGATGTTCGCCGGCGCCCTGTTCCATGAACCCCATTGGCAGGTGAAACTCCAATACAACCCGCAACCCGGCGGGCTCTACGTCTCGTGGTACTGGTATGGCGGCCCCGCTGCCTACTACGGCTTGAGAGCTTCCTCCCTGGTGAGAGCGGTAGATGACACCCCAATCAACAACCTGGACGACTTCCTCTCAATCATCGAGAACCTCCCTGACAAGGCCCCGGTACGCCTCCAGGTCGAAAACCTGAGCGGCGCCACACAGGTCACCACCATGGAAACAGACATGGTCTACTGGCCCAGCATGGTTTTCGAAGCCGATGAAGGTCAGTGGACACTTCGCGAGCTGTCCGCGTTTTCCCCGTGATGCTCTTCACCACGCCCAAAGAAATACCGAGCCAGCATCATGAAGACCGGCGTACTTCTCCCCGCCAGAAACGAAGCCCCCAGGATCGCACAGACCCTGGCTGCCATCAAGACCTTCCTCCCCGACGCCATCGTGCTCGTAGTAGACGGAGCCAGCAAGGACGGCACATCTGAGCTTGCGCGACGGGCTGGCGCCCATGTTCTGCACTTCGACCGCGCCGGGTACGCCCGGGCCCTGGCCATGGGCTACCGTGCCAGTCTTGACCTGGGTGTGGATCGGCTCATCCAGATGGACGCCGACGGCCAACATCCACCCCACGCAGCTCCCATGTTGCTGGACGCCCTCGGTCCAGCCAACATGGTCATCGGGAGCCGACACGGAACCGGCTCCCCAGGTTCCATAGGGCGGCGCTCTGGCAACGCCGTACTGGCCTTGCTGGTACGGGTGCTGGTGGGCCAGAACCTGAAAGACGTAACCAGCGGCTTCTGGGCCATGGATCACAGGACCTTGACCGCCTTCTCTCGTTGCTTCCCCGACGACGTGGCCGACGCCAACATACGCGTGCTGGCGACCAGGATGGGGCTCCGCCTCGAAGAGAAGGCCGTTCGCATGCCACTTCGCAGCGGTGGCCGTTCCATGCACGACGGCATCCACGGAGTGGCCAACATGGTGCGCAGCCTGTGGGCCGCAGTGCGTGAAGCCAGCAGCCCTCCTCCTCCGTCCCCCCTGGAACCTGCACGTAGGCAATGATTTCCACGTCCGGCATACCCTCCGAAACAGAACGACTGCTCCTCACCACATCAGGGGCAGATTCCCTCTCCCGACGCATGGCGATCATCACCTCCCACCTGCTGGGGCGACCCTACATCTCCAATCCCCTGCCCGGTTCCGCAAGAACACGCGAACGGATGCTGGTCCGCATGGACGGCTTCGATTGCGTGACGTTCGTAGAATCGGTCCTGGCCCTGGCGCTCAGTGCAAGTCCAACCGACCTCGCCCTGTACCTGCGGCGAATTCGTTACCTGGACGGACAGGTTTCCTGGTGGACCCGCAACCACTACATGAGCCTGTGGCTGGAGAGGAACCAGCAAGCGGGCCACCTGCGGCTCCTGGATGGAGAACCCTGGATAACCGAAGACCACCCTCGCCTGCTCTCATGTCTACCGGGTTTTCCACCACTGGCACGAACCTTGACCTACCTGCCCCTGGAATTGGCCCACACCATCACGCCCAACACCGAAGACGGCGACATCGTCCTGTTCGTCTCTCAGCGGAACGACCTCGACACCTTCCACCTTGGGCTGCTGTTCACCGGCGAAGGCCTGCTACTCCGCCATGCCGCTCGAAGCGCTGGAAGCGTGATACAGGAGCCGTTCACGGCCTTCCTGGATCGAAACCAGCTCCCTGGAATCATCTTGGCAAGACCTCGGGATCCCAGTCAAAACATCGGGAAGCCAACGCCTTGAAACCCATCACCGCCATTTTGGAAACCTCCTCTGTGAACGACATTCCCCGCCGCCTGTTGTCGGCGTTGCGGGCCAGCGACTCTGTGGAGAAACTACTCCTGCTCCTGCCACCTGGAGCCACGACCACCAGCCAGGGGGATCTGCTCCTCCCATATGTTCCGTGCAGGCACAGCGCCCATGGCTCCGGCGACGCCATGGAAGCTACACTGGGGCTCCTGGATACTCCTTTTCTGCTCCGCCTGGAATCCAGCAAAAACCTGGAGCCGGAGCCCACCGCCCTGCACAGAATGCTTGAAACGGCCGCATCCACCCGGGCCTCAATCGTATACGGCGACGCTGTTCTCCAGGACCACAGGGGGGAAATCCAGGCACATCCGCTTCCGCGCTACCAGGAAGGCAGCGTGGGTGATGAGTTCCCCCTGGGGCCCATGCAGCTCTGGTCGACCACTGCCATTCGCCAGGCCCGAATGCCACTGGACTTGAGGCGCCCTGGCCTGCGCCACCACGCCTGGTATGACCTCCGCCTCGCACTCTCACGTATTTCCCTTCCTGTACACCTGGCCGAATCCACCTGCTTGCTGCACAGGCCAGAGTACAGGTCCACCGGCCAGGCCGTATTCGACTACTTGGCCGCCCAACCCGCCGCCAGGGCCGAATCGGAACAGATCCTGACCTTCCACCTGCAACAACTGGGCGCCCGCCTTCTGCCGCCCTTCCGTGCATTCACCAGTGACAAGCCCTTTCCTCGCGAAGCCAGCGTCATCATCCCGGTACGCAACCGCCTCACCACCATCGCCGACGCAGTGGCAAGCGCCTTGTCCCAGGAAACGCCATTCGATTTCAACGTCATCGCGGTCGACAACCACTCAACGGATGGAACCAGCCAGATCCTTCAGGAGTTGGCAGCACGCCACGGTCGTCTGCTGCACCTCGTTCCTCACCGTCCGGGCCTTGGAATAGGTGGCTGCTGGAACCAGGCGGTCTTCCACAGGGAATGTGGACGTTACGCCGTTCAACTGGACTCCGACGACCTCTACGCCGACTCCCACACCCTGGAACGGATGGTGGACCTCATGCGGGAACGGCAATGCGGTATGGCTGTTGGTTCCTACAGAACCGTAGACATGGATCTCAACCCGGTGCCGCCAGGCGAAGTACTCCACGACGAGTGGACCGACGCCAACGGTCCCAACAACGCCCTGGGAGTGGCGGGACTTGGCGCCCCGCGGGCATTCGCCACGGAGTTGCTCCGAAGTCATCCCTTCCCGGACGTGAGCTATGGCGAAGACTACGCCGTAGCACTACGCCTGTCCCGGGAGTACCGTGTGGGGCGAATCTTCGAGCCCGTCTACAACTGTCGCCGTTGGCAGGGCAACACCGACGCCGATCTCTCTCCCGTGCAGGCGAAGTCCCACAGAGAGTTCAAGGACATGCTGCGCACCGTGGAGATCCGTGCCCGCCGTGCCATTGTTTCTTCCTGCAACATGAGCGATGAACAGCAGTGAAGCAACGGGTTCCCCGCTCCCGACCGACTTCATCACCGTCCAACTGGGGCGCTCGCCTGGTGGAGCCGAAATCCGTGACAGGCCGGAGCGGAGCCGATCTGGCCAGCACCCTGGCCGCGTTTCCAGAATGGCAGGCTGCATCATGGTCGCGCCTCCGCCAGGCCTACAGGGATCTCCAGGCCACCAGGCTGCGAAGCCTGAGCCGTGACGCGAGATCCCTCCTGGTGCAATGGAACCCAAATCGAAGAACCAGCACGACGGCCCAGGTGGACTCCGGCTCCATCGGCCGGCGCCCCTGCTTTCTTTGCCCCGAAAACCTTCCGAACCCGGAACGAGCGCTGCCCTTCGGAAAACACCTGGTGATTCTCACCAATCCTGCTCCCATCCTCCCGGATCACCTGGTGCTTGCCGGCAGGAGCCACAGCCCCCAGGCCATCCTTCCCCTCCTCGAGGGGATCATGGAATTCTCAACTGAAGTGGGCGAGAGGCTCACCTGCCTGTACAACGGACCTCGCTGCGGCGCATCTGCCCCCGATCACATCCACCTTCAGGCGGTACAATCTGGTATTCTCCCCGAAGAACGACTTGTACGGGCCGGCAGCTTCCCTCCCGGAAGCCACCTTCACTTCGAGATGATCAGGCAGGGCACCAGCATCTCCGTATTCAGCAAACGTGAACACAAACGTGCGGTAATCCTGTTCAGGGGGAGTTCAGATGCCATCATCGATGCACTGAAGATCACCCTGGAAATACTCTCAGCCCAAAACGCCGGCCCAGGTGAACCCATGATCAATCTCGTGGCCTTCCGCCATGGGGCGGAACGTTTCGTGCTGCTTTTTCCCCGAAAGGCCCACAGGCCTGGATGCTATTATGCCCAAGGCCCGGAAAGCTGCATCACGAGTCCGGGAGCCGTGGACATGGCCGGCTTGTTGGTCACCGTGCGCCAGCAGGACTTCACCAAGATGGATGAAGAACTGAGCAACACCATCTTCGCGGAGACATCCATGGACCTCCCGCAACAAAGGTCGCTCGAGGAAGAATTGAAGCGGAGACTGCCCCATGCCTGAGCCCCTACTGCGCGCAGGACTGATCACCAGTACTTCCGAAGTCAGCTTCTTCCTGGATGGCAGGTATCACCTGCTGCTTCCACAGGTCGATGGCGGTGGATCACCGGGAACCGTCTCGGGCGAGATACGGGCAAATGCAATTGCCAACTCTATCATCATCCACAATCACAGTGGAGAACTGGCCAGGGGAAGCACGATTCGGCTTGAACCTCTGGACCCGCGGCAGCAGAGTTTCAGGCTCTTCGGGGTACCCGTGGGATTGGATTTCCACTGGGAACAGCGCAAGAACCTGCGCTACCGCGGCCTGCTGAGCCTGGAACCGGGTGACCGTACCACCGGCGAAGGAGGCCTGCAGGTGGTGAACGAACTGGGCCTCGAAACCTACCTGGAGTCCGTAGTGGCATCCGAGATGAGCCCCCACTGTCCTGCGGCACTCCTGGAGGCCCACGCCATAGTTTCCAGGAGCTGGCTGATTGCCCAGGTGGAGGGTACAAGGGCCCCCCCCCTCCCCCCAACGGGAATCGCCACGGAAAGCGATGGCACCACCAGGATTATTCGGTGGTACGACCGTGAAGACCATGGAAGCTTCCATGTCTGTGCCGATGATCACTGCCAACGGTACCAGGGCCTGCCCGGTTCGGGCGCCCAGGCAGCCGAGAGCGCCGTCAGGACCACCAGGGGCACGGTATTGGAATACGAAGGGCGTGTATGCGATGCCAGGTTCTCCAAGTGCTGCGGAGGAGTAACCGAGATCTTCTCATCAGCGTGGGGCGACCAGGATCTCCCCTACCTGCGGTCCTTCCCGGACTCGCCCTCGGGGGCGGCTGTCGTCGCTCATCCCCTCTCCGGGGAGCAGGCGGCAAGGGATTTCATCCGGCAAGACACCCCTGCCTGGTGCAACACGCGAAACCGTGATCTGCTGGAGCGAATACTTCCACGGATCGACCACGGCACCACGAACTTCTACAGGTGGGAACTCTTCCTCCCACAAGACCGCCTTCGGTCCATCCTCGACCACAAGCTGGGGATGGATGTCGGACCGGTGATTTCCTTGAAGGCGCTTCGAAGAGGCCCGTCGAGCCGTATAGTGGAGCTGGAGATCCACGGCAAACGGAACAGGCTCGTGGTGGGAAAGGAACTGGAGATCCGCCGTATCCTCTCCGAATCCCACCTCTACAGCTCCGCTTTCACCATCCAGCCGACACCGGGTTCACATGGAATACCCAGCGGCTTCAAGTTACGTGGAGCCGGTTGGGGGCATGGTGTGGGACTGTGCCAGATCGGAGCCGCGGTCATGGCATGGCATAGCCATGGGTATCGCTCTATACTCAGTCACTACTACAGGGGGGCGGTTCTTCGAAAAAGGTATTAGAACCAAGCACCAGGATACAGTCGCCTGAAACTGGCACGCTACCGTCGCTCCCGGGACTGGAAACAGCCGCTTCTTTGCCCAACGTCCGGACAACGACAACAATGGAAGGTTGCCTCGTGAACTCCGTAGAACGAATGATCGCCGCTTGTTCCTGCCAACACGTCGACCGGCCTCCCGTCTGGCTCATGCGGCAGGCTGGTCGCTACCTGCCCGAATACCTTGAACTGCGTAGGAAGCACTCATTCTGGGATGTCCTGCGCAGCCCTGCGCTGGCCCTGGAAGTCGCCCTCCAACCATTTCGGCGTTTTCAACTGGACGCCGCCATCCTCTTCAGCGACATTCTGGTCCTGCTGGACGCCATGGGCGCCCAGGTTGCCTACACCGACAAGGGTCCATCCATGGGCCGGCCTTTCCGGGGAGCCCGAGATCTGCCATCAATCTACAAACTGGACCCCCACCGGGATCTGCCATGGGTGGGCGAGGCCATGGAATTGCTGTGCCAGCACATGCACCCTCAACGGGCGGTGATCGGCTTTGCCGGAGCCCCGCTCACGCTGGCGGCCTACCTTTGCGAAGGAGGGCCATCGAAGGATCTTCGCACCATCAAGTCATTGTCCTACCGGGATCCCCACCTGGTACAGGATCTGCTGCTGGCCCTGGCAGACGCCGTGGCGGACCTGCTGATCATGCAGGTAGACGCCGGCGCGGATCTGCTGCAGGTCTTCGACACCTGGGCCGGAAACCTGAGCCCCCAGGACCATGAGCTTCTCTGCGTTCCCGCCAACAAAAGACTTGCTCAGCGGCTGAAGGAGCGAGATGTCCCGGTAATCCTGTACGAGCGAGGCGCCGCCAGCCACCTGGAGAGCAGCTCCAGGTTGGGTTTCCAGGTTCACTCCATAGACACCTCCCTGTCCCTTTCCCGAGCCAGGGAAATCCTGCCCGCTGGCACTGCCATCCAGGGTAACACCGATCCCGCCGTACTCATGGCTCCTCCGGAATACATCCACACCCACGTCCGGGAAATGATCCAGCGAGCTGGTCACCTGGGCCTCATCGTAAACCTGGGCCAGGGCCTGGTGCCCGAGATACCCGTTGAAGGAGTGGCTGCTTTTGTCCGGGCCGTCACGGAGTACCAGGCACCATGACAAGGGATCTCGCGATTAAGCCATCTCCCCAGGATCCCCGAGGCCTGGACCCTGCCTTGCGCCGGAAATACGACGTCCGCGGCCCAAGGTACACCAGCTACCCCCCTGCCACCCACTTCGGCCCTGTGAATCTTGACCAACTCCTGGAGCGTTGGCGAGAAAGGAACTTTCTGGAACCAGATCAAGGCCTCTCTCTATACCTGCATATTCCCTTCTGTCGGCGCCGATGCCTTTTCTGCGGATGCCACAGCATCATCTCGCGCGATCCCCAACAGGCCGCCAACTACGTGGATACCTTGTCGCAGGAAATGCAACTCGTCGCCGAGACCATCAGCCCATCCCGTCCAGTACTCCAGGTCGCCCTGGGCGGAGGCACACCCAGTTCACTTCCCTCGTCGCAGCTCGACAGGCTGCTTGGGACCATTCATGCCCGATGGAAGATCGGCCCCCAGGCCGAGCTTTCCGCCGAACTGGATCCGCGCAACTCCACCACCGAAAAGCTGGACATCTTCCTGGACCACGGCTTTTCACGTTTTTCCCTTGGTATACAGGACTTCTCCAGCCAGGTGATCGCAGCCTTGCGGCCTGGCCAGGAGAAGGCGCCGATTGGTGAAATCGTGGACTATCTGCGAACCAGAGGTCAGCAACACATCAACTTCGATCTCATATACGGCCTGCCGGGCCAGAACACGCACACGGCTACTCTGAACGTCCGCAGAGTATTGGAACTATCTCCCAGCCGTATCGCCCTCTACAGCTATGCACACGTACCATGGCTTCGTCCCCACCAGAAGGCCATGGAATCCATGCAGCTCATCTCTCCCCGGGAAAAGGCCGAAATATTCCTGCTCATGACCGACATGCTCATGCAGGCCGGCTACGTCCCCATAGGCATGGACCACTTTGCGCTGCCCGACGATCCCCTGGCCCGTGCTCTCGCCGACCGATCCCTCAGGCGCAACTTCATGGGCTATACAACAGGCAGGGGTCTGGACGTACTGGGCCTGGGCGTATCAGCCATCTCTTCGGTGGGAAGCAGCTACTCGCAAAACGAAAAAGACCTGGCAGCCTACCACGCTGCCGTGGCTTCGGGGCGACTTCCGATTCTGCGAGGCCATCTCCTGAGCTGCGACGACATCATCCGGCGCGAACTGCTCATGGAACTCTTCTGCACCTTTCACGTGGATCTGGATGATCTCTCACGGCGTTTCGGACTGGATCCGGCCAGCTACTTCGCGGCTGACCTGGAGCGCCTTCTTCCCATGCAGGAAGACGGCCTCCTGTCCTTCGACCAGCACGGCATTCACGTGAGCCCCACGGGGCGTTTCTTCATTCGCAACATCTGCATGGTCTTCGACAGGTACCTGGAAGCCGACAAGAACCTTCGCCGCTACTCCAGGACCGTCTGATGGCTCCCATTGGCGTGGTCATTCTGGATTACGGGGGTCCCCAATCACTGGCAGACGTAGCGCCCTTTCTGCGCTCCCTGCTCTCTGACCGCGAGGTACTCCCTGTTCCCCCACCATTTCGCCAGCTCCTGGCCTGGCTTGTGAGCGCCTGCCGGGCTCCCGAGGCCCGTCGTCGCTACCGTACCATCGGCTCCGCGAGCCCCCTCCCCCAACAGGTACGCCAACAATGCTCGGTCCTCCAGTCTCTTCTGGGGAACGACTACAAAGTGCTGCCGGCCTTCCTGCACTCCGCCCCGTCTCTCCACCCCACGATGGCCAGGCTCAAGGAAATGGGCGTCACGAAAATCGTCGGCCTGCCCACCTTCCCTCAACATTCCTGGCCAACCACGAAGGCCTGCCAGCGGCACCTGTCGCGTGCCACCAAGCGCCTGGGAATGCAACTGGTCTTCACGCCTTCCTACCCGCAGGCCCCGGGCTTCATATCTGCGTTGCAGCAACGCTGTGAAGGGTTGCTGGATCAGGTGGAACATGTGCTCATGGTGGCCCACGGCATACCCGCACGAAACGAACGTTCGGGAGATCCCTACCCGTCAGAGATCCGACAGACGACACGAGCCCTCGCCCGGCATCTTCCTTCCCGTCAAAGCTGGTCCCTGGCCTTTCAGAGCAGACTGGGCCCCGTGGAGTGGCTTAGACCGTACCTGGAAGATGAGATCAAAAGGCTTGCAAACAAGGGCCTGGGCTCCCTCTTGCTAGTTCCAATCTCATTTGCCACGGAAAACCTGGAGACACTCTTCGATCTTGATATCCAGGCAACAGCCCTGGCCAGATCCCTGGGCATGGAACCGGTATTGCGCGCCCGCACCCCTGGCTTCCACGAACTCTTGTTGGAATGTTGGGCCACCATGGTGGAGCGAGCCGCATCCACCGCCGGCTGGAACTCCCTGCCTGGCAACGGGAGGACCTTCGGCCAAGGGCCGCACGATTGACAAACCTCTGGGGGCGGCACTGCCGCCACGAGTGAAAAAATGCAGGCTCGTAACGAAATACCTGAAAGATCCACCGAAGTACTCATCGTCGGGGCCGGTGTCGCGGGCCTGGCCTGCGCCTGGCAGCTTCACGAGGCCGACATCGAGTTAATGGTCATCGAGGAACGTGCCGAGGCTGGCGGAAACGTTCGAACCGTGGAAGACAATGGTTTCCGAATCGAAATGGGCCCTCACACAATCCTGGCTTCTGCCAGGGATGTATTCCACCTGGCGGAACAGGTGGGTCTGGGCCCGGAAATCGTTCCCACGCGCCCAGAGGCCGCTGCACGCTTCATAGCCCGTGGTGGAGTTCTTCACTCGGCTCCCACGGGAGCCTGGTCCTTCATCAAGACGGGCTTGTTGAGCAGTAGGGCCAAGTGGGACCTGATGACCGAGCCATTTCGTCTTCAGAAGGGCAAGCCCAGCGATACGGCCGCCACCTTCTTCAAACGTCGCTTTGGCGAAGAAGGCGCCAGAATCATCGCCGGAGCCTTTATCTCCGGTGTCTATGCCGGCGACCCGGATCTGCTCTCGGCCCCCGCTGCCTTTCCGCTGTTCTGGGGCTTCGAGCGTGAAACCGGGAGTATGATCAGGGGCGCGATACGCCATCGCCGCCGCCAGAAGGCTCAAGATGCCCAGTTGCCATCCCCCCCGCGAAAAGGCCTCTTTTCCTTCCGTCATGGCCTGGGGCAGCTCAGCAGGACCATCGCCCTCCGGTTGGGAGACAGGTGTCAGTGCAGCACTCCGGCCACGGCCATCACACGCAGCCATGGTCTCTACCTGGTCTCGACACCCACAATGCGTATCAGCGCAAGAGAGCTGGTGCTGGCGGTTCCACCCGATGCCGCATCCAGGCTGCTTGGACCACTGGACCACGCTCTGGCCGAGCCTCTCTCCAGGATCCCCATGGCTCCCGTGGCAGTGGTACACCTGGGCTTCCAGCACAAACAAGGCGCCATACCCGAAGGCTTCGGCTTCCTGGTACCCCGCGGAGAGGGTGTCCGCTCCCTGGGAGTGCTCTTCCCTTCACGACTGTTCGAGCACCGCGCCCCCGGCGACGGCGATCTTCTGGCGGGTTTCGTCGGTGGGATGTGTGATCCCCGGGCACTGTAGTTGGATGATCAACAGCTCGTGGAAACAGTGATGGCAGACCTGCACAGTCTCACGGGACTGACCACGGCCCCATCTTTCACTCTTGTCCGGCGCTATCCCACTGCCATCCCGCAACTCGTGGTCGGCCACCTGGAAAAGATGGAAACCATCCGACGGCGCCTGGAAGATCATCCCGGACTGAGCCTGGCAGGCAACTACCTCAAGGGCGTGGGCATCAAGGACGCCGTCATGTCTGGCATTGAAGCAGCTTCATCAGTACTGGCCCGAAGGCAGCCAGGCAGCTAGAATCCATTACATGGCAACCCTGCCCAGTGACGAACCGGAGAAGACCATTGCCCCCCCAAGATATACCCCTCGCGCTGGTGGGATGCGACTTCCGCATGGCCTCATCACGCTGGCGGTCGCGGCTGGTACTGGACGGCGAAGAAGCCCGCCACATGGCCATAGAACTGGAACAGGCCGGCTGGGCACAGGGTATTGTGGATCTCAACACTTGCAATCGCAATGAATGGATCATATCCAGTACCACTCCCCGCTGGTCGGCCGAGCTTCTGCGTACACGGATGATGGAACGCCTGGGCCCCCAGGGTAGCGCCAGGGTCTCGCCCATGGTGCTGGTGGGAGAAGACGCCGTGCGCCACATTTTCCGCGTGGCCCTGGGGCAGGAATCCCTTGTCCTGGGCGAGAGACAGATCGCCACCCAGCTCTTCAGGGCTTTTGAAACAGCCCGAACCCGTGGTAGTTCATGCCGAATACTGAATGGACTTGGCACCGTTGCTGGGCGGCTCGTTCGTATAGCCATCAGGCAGGGTTGCGTTGGAAGCCACGCAAGAGGTGTTCACAGCCTTGCGGTGTCCTATCTGCGAGCCCACCTTGCACGAGGCACGGTCGTACTTGTGGGCCTTGGCTCCATAGGGCGGCAGGTGGGCGCCATCCTTGTCCAGGATCCCGCCTACAACCTCGTTCGCTGCAATCGAACCCTGCCTCCTCGCAACCGTGAAGGCATCCGCCCCATTGACGAGTTGCCCAATCTCCTCTCGCGCGCAGACGCCGTCATCGTCTGTACCGCCGCTCCGGAACCTATCATTGGGCCGGACATAACAAAAGGACTACCACCTGGAAAACCGCTGCTCATCATCGACATTGGCATCCCCGAGCAGGTGTCGCGAAGCAACCTGCCCCCCCGTGTAACCGTTACAGGTCTGGACGAGCTGACCACCTTCCACGAGGCCACCAGGGGCACCATCCACCAACCATCATCGGCGAAAGTGGACTCGCTGGTGGACAGGGCGCTGGTGGAGTTCAGGCGATTCTGTCACGAAACATCGTTCTCGCAGATCCTGGACACGTTGCAGCACAAGCGACGGCAACTCGCCAGCGAGACCATCCCCCGGCTCGTGCAACAACGCTTTTCCTACATGGACCCTGATCTGAGGGCTCGGATCGAGTTGGATCTTCGCGCCATTCTGCTGGAAACCACAGACGAGGTCTTTCGCTCCATCCGCGAGGCATCGTCCAGGCAGCACCCGGAATCCTGGCCCGGGGTCTCTTGATGGCTGTACCTTTCTCATACAACATCCAGCACAGCTCCACCCAGCCCCCGCAACACACGATGATACGCTGCCGCCTGCAAGCCCCAGCCACATATCATGGCACAACGCGAAGCCGCCCCGCCGTCACTGGTCAGCCGTGAGCGGTGGCACGCCGGTTTCAATGCGCTTCCCGGCGGCTTCGATGATCACCCAGTCGTCGTAGATACTTGGAACATAGTGGTTGTCCCGCACCAACGGCTTCCCGTCCGAGTCGGTTTCTATGAGCGGGTACCTGCCGTTTGTGGCAGTCCTGGATTCGTGCCGCTCCGAATGGACATCTATGTCTATCCACCCAAGTAGAAAGACCTTCACGGAGATATCCCCATCCCGCAGGCCCACCAGTCCGTTTTCGTTCACCGAAAACTGGATCTCGTCTTTGATCTTGAGAACCCTTCCCTTGGATTCTTCAGTCTTCACCCTGTTCTTGCGGTCCACCAGGTAGGGGTCGCTGTCGAGGCCACTCTTGAGGTAGGTCAGCCTGGTGTCGGGCAGACGTACCTGGACCGAGTCCCTGGAACCAAAGTCGAACTTGAATACCAACCTGCCATCCTGCGACCTGATCTCCTCCAGGTCCCCGATGGGCAGGAAATCCAGCTTGACACCATACTTGTCGAACATCTGCCGAACCACGTCTCCGGAGATGCTCCTTTGCTGCCCATCGGACAGCATCCCGAAGAACGCCATGATGCCCTTGCCACTCTCCAGTATGCTCTGGAAGGCCTCTTCCAGATCCTCTTCAGACAGCGCGCCTGCTGGCAACGTGTAGGCGTTCGTCGCAGTTTTCTGTGCCTGCAGAACCACGGCCACGTCGGCGATGGTATTCCGTGTCGAACTACTCCCACAGTTCTCGTCTGCCGCCGCAGATCTCACCAGCAGTGTTAAAGAGAGAGTGAATACTGCCACCAGGACAGGAGATCGTATTCCAATTGAAGCCATGCTCAACTCACAGACCGAATTCGACCCACCGGGTCACTGCAAGATACCTGCCAGCGAAGACACCTGCGAAAGAGCCAACCAGAGGCTGAATGGTACCTGAATCTGCGACACCGATTTCCCATGACTACCTGATGGGGGTGTCCACACCCCAACCAGGCCGTTGTTCCCACCCCGCCAAAGATGAGCAAAAATGAACAAGCACCAGAGTCCGCTGAAAATAGGCACACGCGGCAGCACGCTGGCCCTCTTCCAGGCCAACCAGGTCAAGGCCGCCCTGGCTGTACCCGCAGAGATCAACATCATCCGCACATCCGGTGACCGATTCCAGGACGCGGCACTGCACCAACAGGGGGGGCAGGGCTTCTTCACCAGGGAAATAGAAGACGCCCTCACTGAGGGCCGCATAGACATGGCAGTCCACTCCCTGAAGGACCTGCCCGTCGAGCTGGCTCCGGGCCTCTGCCTGGGAGCCATACTGTCGCGCGAATCCACCAGCGACATCCTGTTGGTCCGTCCCGAGGCAGTGGACCAGTCCCGCCCGCTGGCTCTTGCTGCCGGGGTTCGAGTGGGCACCTCCGCCATGCGACGCCGCGCACTCCTACGTTGCTTCAGGCCTGACCTGCGGGCAGTTCCCATGAGGGGTAACGTGCCCACTCGCATAAAAAAGGCAATCCTGGGCCATTGCGACGCCCTGATCCTGGCTCGTGCCGGACTGAACCGCCTTCGAACCAACCCGGCTCCTCTCGTGCTCTTCGAACTGAACCCCGAAAGGTGGATCTGTGCCCCCGGCCAGGGGGCCGTCGCGGTAGAGGCAAGGGCCCATGACAGCCCCGTGCTGGAAGTTCTGGCTCCGTTGGACCACGCTCATACCAGAGCCTGCGTAACATTGGAGCGGGAGCTTCTGCGCACCTCCGGTGGCGGCTGTCACTCCGCCTTTGCCGCGATGGCAGTGCTGTCCCAGGACTCTTCCATGGTCAAAGCGGCAATGCCCACGTCCAATGGCTCCTTCGCCATCCGAAGCTTCTCTGCAGCTAACGTCGACGAGTTGGCGAAAACGGCCAGGCAATGGATCCTGCAAGGGGCTCCTGAACCCTGGGAGCCCATCACCCAGGAGGGCACATGGTTGGTGCGCCCACTCCACGCATAGTCCTCACGCGCTCGGTACAAGACAACCTGCCCCTGGCAACTGCCCTGGCGGCAAAGGGGATCCCTGTGCAGGAGATCCCATGTCTTGAAGTGCGCTATCTCACGGTTCCGGATTTGCCCCCCGCTCCGTCCTGTGTCGCTTTCAGCAGCAGACACAGTGTCCTGGCTCTGGAGAACAGGGGCCTGCTGAATAAACTTCTCAAAAACGGCAATCCACTGCTGGCCGCAGTGGGGCCGTCCACGGCCCGCCAACTCCTTCGCGGGGGCCACGAAGCCACCATCGTGGCAGACCCTCCCACCGGAAAAGTATTGGCAACAATGCTCTCCCGACGCATCTCCCCCGAAACAGACATACTTCTCATTTGCGGGAACCTTCAAGGAGGCGGACTGGAACCTTGGCTGCGACGTTTGGGCTTCCACCCCCGAATCCTGGTGGTCTATGAAAACATTTCCCCCCAGGTTCCATTCCGTGAACGTTTCCCCGTGGCTGCCGTGCTGGTAGCATCACCTTCGGCGGGCAGGCGGCTCTGCAGGGCACTGCCCTGGATGCTGCAAAACCGATTCCTGGTGCCTGGCCCCACCACGGCACGCGCCATGCGAAAACTGGGAGCCCGATTCGTAGAAGAAGTTGGCGTTGGGCAGCAGGTTTGGCTGGAGGCACTGAAAGCTGCCTGGATGGACACCGCGACCCCGTCACATCCTCCCCTCGCCATGTCTCCAGATTTCGACAAACGCCTGCTGGACCCTAGCTGAACCAACCCCCAACAACCTTCCTCTTCCGGAGCTTCAACCCAGATGAACCGAAACAATTCAGATTCCCTATTCCTTCGGGCTCAGACCTGGATGCCCGGAGGAGTGTCCAGCCCCGTCCGAGCCTTTCGCAGCGTCGGCGGGACACCCGTCTTCTTCAAACACGCGGAGGGCAGCCGTTTCACAGACGAAGACGGCAACAGCTACCTGGACATGTGCATGTCCTGGGGGCCGCTCATTCTGGGCCATTCCCACCCCGATGTGGTCCGGGCGGTTCAAGAAACTGCCACCCACGGCCTGTCCTATGGCGCTTGTTGTCGACAGGAGGCAGATCTGGCTGAGCTGGTCCTGTCGGCCTTCCCGGAACGCTGGCAGATCCGCTTCGTCAGCTCCGGAACCGAAGCCGTCATGACCGCCATCAGGCTGGCCCGCGGCGCCACTGGCCGCTCGAAGATCCTGAAGTTCGAAGGCGGTTATCACGGGCACTCCGATTCTCTGCTGGTGAAGGCGGGGAGTGGCCTGGCCACCTTCGGGACATCGTCCAGCAAGGGCGTACCCCGGGAATTCGCCAGCCAGACCATTGTCTGCCCCTTGGACGACGAACAAGCCCTTGAACAGATCTTCACCAGGTGGGGGCCCCAACTGGCTGCCGTCATACTGGAACCACTTCCTGGCAACAACGGCCTGCTGGAACAGCGCCCCGGCTGGCTCCGCGCACTTCGTCAGCACTGTGATTCCTCCGGAGCCCTGCTCATCCTCGATGAAGTCATCTCCGGCTTCCGATCACGCTTTGGAGGCTATGGCGACAGGCTGGGTATTGCCGCGGACCTGTTGACCCTGGGCAAGATCATAGGCGGGGGAATGCCTCTTGGTGCCCTGGCGGGCCCGCGGGATCTCATGCGGCAACTTGCTCCCGAGGGCCCGGTCTACCAGGCCGGTACATTGTCGGGAAATCCCGTTTCCCTGGCCGCTGGCCTGGCTACTCTTGCCCAACTCCAGGACGGCAGGGCATACCATCGCCTGGAGGAACTGGGGCAGAGCTTCGAAGCAGCGCTCGAAAAGGCAGCGCTGGACCTGCCCTACCTGCGTTGGAGGCGATCAGGTTCACTGATCTGGCTCTACCTGGACGATTCTGACCCTCCACGGCGGGCCGATGCCATCAGCACCGTGGCGGTGGAACGTTTCAACGGCATTCACGCAGCCTTGCTGGATCGCGGATTCTACCTGCCTCCTTCGGCCTATGAACTGATGTTCCTGTCCACCGCCCATGACGAAGGCGACCTGGCAGACCTGGCCTCGGCCATCGGCGAACTTCTACGTAGCGCTACTTGAACATGTCATTTGGCCAAGTCCATACAGCCAGGGGGGCGCATCCCATCTGTGGACCGATCTGTGCATCCAACGGCACGGCACTGGAAACAAGCAGCATCGCGCACCAGCAAACGACAAGTAACGCAGCCAGGGGGAATGTATTGGCGCCAGCACGCAGGAACTTCTCCTGGCCGGGGCAATGCGTCTCCCAGGGCCCCCAGGAGATGGGATGAAGGGCCTGCCAGGCTATTACCTGCTCTTCGCCGCCACCCTCTTGGCCCTCATGGCGCTTGGCTCCTGGTGGACGATTTTCATCAGCAAGGCAATCTTCCAGGAGCAACAGAACTCCCGTCTCCAACTCACGCAGGCTGCCCAGGTGGCGGCCCTGAAACTGGGCCAGCAGGAAAGCGCCCCCGCCCAGGGGCCCATCAAGGGAACCCCACAACTCGAGGTGATCCACATCCTCCAGGCCAATACCGGCCCTATGGCTTTTCCGCTTGAACCACGCTACCCGGACCTGGCCGTACGTCCCACTGCCCAGAGCATGGCCCACCTGGACCAGGTGCTTGCCAAACGTCGACGGATGATATGGGGCGAGGGCACGCTGCTTTTTCTGCTCATCGGCGTATGCAGCCTCATGCTGGCCCGGCTCGTCTTCCAGGAACGCCGTCACCTCCAGAGAATGGAGTCCTTCGTCTCGGCCTTTACCCACGAGATGAAAACCCCTCTGGCGGGCATGAAATCGCTCTTGCAGACCATGGCGGCCGGGCGCATTCCCCCCCAGGAACGACAGACATTGCTTCTAATGGGCCTTCGAGAAGCAGAACGCCTGGAACACTCCATAGAAAACGTCCTGTTGAGCGGCAGCCTCCGCACGAATCGACTCCAGGTCCAGGTGGTGGACCTGGACCTGCGCCCTATACTGGAGTCCTTCGTGGAACATCGCCGGCGGGTGTTGGTGGGCAACTCACAGTTGCTGCACCTGACCTGGGATCGGGACTGCCTGGATGCGCACGTAGCTGCCGACCCTTCCGCCCTCCACATGATACTGGAAAACCTCGTGGACAATGCCCTCAAATACGGGGAAATGAAACCCGTCCGGCTACACGTATCCCAGAAGGCTCACATGGTCCTCCTGGCCGTGACGGATGAAGGCATTGGTTTCCATCAGCACCAGGCCTCCGTACTTTTCAAGCCATTCCATCGCAGCACGTCA
Source organism: Myxococcota bacterium (assembly GCA_024276675.1). Taxonomy (GTDB): domain Bacteria; phylum Myxococcota_A; class UBA796; order UBA796; family JAFGLY01; genus JAJRWT01. The sequence goes on from JAJRWT010000027.1 coordinate 140,765, forward strand.
GGGGCTGGAACATCGCAGCACGGTACTGGCCTGGGTCTTACCATCGCCCGCACGCTGGCTCGAAGGATGGGAGGCGAATTGGAGGCATGGAGCGCCGGCCCGGGCTCCGGTGCAACCTTCACCCTGAAGCTCCCAACTCCGAACATGGAGATCACGACATGAACAACCTGCTTCTGATCGAGGACGAAGAGCTGGTAGGGACAATGATCCGGATAAACCTGGAAAGCCTAGGCCACAATGTGACCTGGTCCAGGGATGGACGACAGGCCTTGGACCTCCTGGGGAACCAACATTTCGACCTGATCTTGTTGGACATCAACCTTCCAGGCAAGGACGGAATCTCGCTACTCCGCACCCTGCGGCAGACCGACACGAGCACACCCGTCCTAATGCTGACGGCTCGTTCCGACGTGACCACAAAAGTCGTGTCGCTCGACCTGGGAGCCGACGACTACCTGGTCAAGCCCTTTGATCTTCCGGAACTCCTGGCACGGGTGAACGCCCTGCTGCGCCGCTCCTCCTTCGACAAGCCCTCCAGGGAATAGAAGGACAGGTGCCGTGGTTTTCCCACTACAGCCGCCGAAGGCCGACTCCTGGTAGACCATCGGCTTTACTCGGGATACCCGGAGGCGCTATAATGTCCTTGGCATTGGCCGAGCCTGCCGCTCTTCAACGTGGAGCCGACAAACCCAGGCCCATGCAAGATGGAGTATCCATGTTTCCCATTCAACGCCCGCGCCGTCTGCGAGCCACATCCATGATTCGTGACATCGTAAGGGAGACGCAGCTCAGCGTAGACGACCTGATCCTGCCTCTTTTCGTGCAGGAGACGAGCGACACCCCTGAGCCCATCCCATCAATGCCGGGCCAATTCCGTCACACCCAGACATCCCTGCTGGCCGAAGCCCAGAAAGCACGCGAGCTGGGGGTCAAGGCCATACTCCTCTTCGGCATCCCATCCAGCAAGGACGAAAACGGTAGCCAGGCCTGGGCCGAGGACGGTGTAGTTCAGAGGGCCGTACGCGCCCTGAAAACCAGGGACCTTCCTCTCCTGGTCATCACGGATCTATGTCTATGTGAATACACCTCCCACGGGCACTGCGGGCAGATACGCAACGGCAGGGTGGACAACGACGCCACGCTCCAAATCCTGTCACGGACCGCGGTTTCACAGGCCAGGGCGGGGGCCGACATCATAGCACCAAGCGACATGATGGACGGCCGCATCGGCGCTGTCAGAGAAGCCCTGGATCATGCCGGTTTCCCACACACGCCGATTCTCTCCTATGCCGCCAAGTACGCCAGCGCCTTCTACGGCCCCTTCCGCGATGCCGCGGGCTCCACCCCCCGTTTCGGAGACCGCCGCGGCTATCAGATGGATCCCCCCAACCTCCGTGAAGCCCTGAAGGAAGCCAGGGCCGACATCGCTGAGGGAGCCGACATCGTAATGGTCAAACCGGCCCTGGCCTACCTGGACGTCATCCGAGCTCTGCGAGAGATCACCTACCTGCCCGTGGCAGCCTACGCCGTGAGCGGCGAATATTCCATGATCGAGCTGGCGGCAAAGGCTGGCGTACTGGACAGGAAGAAAATCATCATGGAAACTCTAATATCCATAAAGCGGGCTGGCGCCGACCTGATAATCACCTACCACGCCCTGGATGTCGCCCGCTGGCTCAGGCGCTGATCCCCAGGGCAGCCCATCGCAGCCAGCCTTCAGGCACCCAGGTCCACCAACACTCCCTGGCTGCCTACGAAGTAGTACAGGTACCGGTGGCGGTTCCTGCGCTTCTTGGCGGGGGACAGGTCCATTACCCTGTGGGAGCCCTCCAAGGTGAGACTGCGGCCCTTGGGCAACACCACCTTCACGCCATCGTGAAAGACCAGGCTGGGCTTTCCGTCATGCACCAGGTGATGTACCAGGAACCGGCCAGGTTCATCGCCCATCATCACAAAGGCCAGAATCTGTGTGTCCAGGTCCACGTTCCTGAAGAGTGTTTCCATCCAGACCGCGCTGCGCCTTTCCTGGTAGCGTATGTTTCGAGTCCTGGAGTTGGACTTGCGATGGGCCCGGTCCACGGGCACCACCAGCAACACCAGGGAGTGCTCTTGGATGGTTTGGAAATCCCGGGCCATGGCGCGGAGCCTGTCCTGGTAGCGCTGCGTGGTCTCGGTACGGAGTCTGTCTGGCCCCCTTAGAACCGGGGAACGGTAGGTGAGCGCCACAGCCAATACCAGCTGTGGAAGAAGGTGCAGGAACGAAAAGACGGACTTCCTGCCCAAGAATGAGATGGTGTCCCCAAGCACCACGGCGAACCCCAGGGAAATGGGGACAAGCACGGGATAGGCTTCCCGCGGATACCATGATCCGCTCAAGGCGTACAGCAGAAGAAAGGCAGCTACCCACCCCGCCAGCAGCGCCGCCAACCACCCAGCGCCATTTCCAGGGCTGGGCTTCGCACCGAAGGCTCCCAGGATTCGCCACAGGTAGTATGCTGCCATGAGCAGGAGTCCCAGCGTTCCCCCGAGCACCAGGGTGGCATGCTCCGAGCCGGAGCATGGCAGGAACAGGTATTCGCCTGCCTGACGCACAACCGTGGGTATCTTGCTGATGCTGGGCCCCATGTGGGAGTAGCCGCCCACCTGCCCGGTGGCCAGAAGCCTCGACGCGATGGCCATGGCACCCAGGAGCCAGGGCAGTACAACGTGCAGGAAGCGCCGGCGGAAGCCCCGGAACCCCGAAAAATACATGGCCAGCATGGGCAGGAGCATCAACAGGGCGTATCCAGCCTCGTTGGAGAGCATGGAGGCACAGAGAAACAACCCGGAAAGCCAGTTCCAACCGGAGTACCAGTGCTCCGCCACAGCGCCTCTGGCAAAGGCCAACACGCTGGCGGACCCAAAAATGGTACACAGCAGATAGGATCGCCTGGCCAACATGGGGACAGCCTCTTCCACGGCGGGATGGGCACCGAACAACAAGACCGCCACCAGACCCATCAGGGGCCACCGCGGCCCCGCCAACACCCGGTACAACACGAAAACCAGGAGACAGTTCCCGGCATGAAGCGCCAGATCCGTTGCGCGATAGACCTCTGGCTCCAGGCCCCCCAGCAACCAGTCCAGTGAAAAGCTCAAGGCGGTCAATGGCCGGTAGCCGATGAAATGGGGACCCAGCAGATCCCAACGGAGCCACTCGGGTGCATCCATGGCACCCTTCGCCACCCACAGCGCGGCGTCGGTCGTCACGGGCCAGAAGTGGAATCGCTCTGTATATGGAAGCAGCAGCAACAGGATCAAGGCCGACAGAGAAAAATACAGGAGCAGCGAAGACCGCCCTTTCCAGGACATCAATCCTCCAGGTAGCCCAGAGCCTCCAAGCGGCTGCGTTCTTCGGGGCTGATTTCCACCCGTTCCGGGAGAGTTCCTGGGCTGACCATACGATCCCAGTCGGCAAGAGCCTGTTTGAGTTCCCGCAGTTCGCCCGGCATCCGGAGTGACATGTCATGCCGTTCGCCAGGATCGGCTTCGAGATCGAACAGCTCCCAGGTCTGGCTCCGCTTGTCGTGAATGAGCTTGTGGGACCCACGCAGGACCGCCTCCATGCTGGCCCCCTTGGAGGTCTCGCTGAACAGATCACGTTCCGCCAAGGTTGAATTGCGGAGGTTCCTGCCCACAAAAGAAGCAGGAGGCTCAAGCCCCACCGCAGCCAGCAGAGTAGGCGCGAGATCCACGAGAGCCACCGGTTCTTGCTCCAAGCCCACTTTCCCGTCGGGATATTTGATTAGAAGCGGTACATGCACCGACTCCTGATATAGCCTCACCGTATGACCCCAACGCCCGTGGTCCATGAACTCCTCGCCGTGATCAGCCGTGAGGGCCAGTACTGCTTCATCGTACAGTCCCTCGCTCTTCAAGGCTTGCAGCAGCACTCCTATCTGCTGGTCTGTGTAGGCGATTTCGGAATCGTAGATTCGCAGTAGCTCGTCCACATCGGCCTGGTCGAGTCGGGGGGCCATCTTGCGAAGTGTGCGGATGGGCATGGCGGATTCCACAGGTCCCGTGTACCCCGCGGCACCGCCAAAGGCGTACTGCGTATGCTCGACGTAGGCGAAGTGTGGATCGAAATAGTGAACCAACAGGAAAAACGGTCTCTCCAACTCATCCAGCATGTCGATGGCCCGGCTGCTCACCTCCTGGGAGTTGACGGCGTCGGGCCGGTCCTTCACCGCGTTCTCGTCAAAAAGGTCAAAACCCTGGGCGAAACCCAGTTTTTTGCCACAATAGGTGTGGCTCACCACTGCTCCGGTGCTGTACCCTGCGCCCTTCAGCACTTCTGCCAGGGTGGTGGCGCTGGCAGGCAGCGGAACCCGGTAGCGATGTATGCCCATGGAACTGGGGTAGCGGGAGGTGAGCATGGAACCGATGGATGGCGTGGTCCAGGGAGCCTGGCTCATGGCTTGTTCATAGACCACGGCGTCCTTGGCCATCTGCTGCAGGTTTGGCGTGGTCTTTCGCCAGTGCCCCAAGAGTTGCGTCCGGTCCGCTCGCAGGGTGTCCACCACCACCAACACGATGTCGGGCATGGAGGATTGAGTCCTGCTGGCGACACCTCCGCAGGACACGCCAAGAACCAGAAAAAGAACCGCAATGGACACCAGACCTCCAGGATGGAAACAAGGCATGTGGGTTGAGCACGCCTCCCTGGCGGCGCAGTGCCCCCAGACCCCCCGAAATCATAAAGGTGTTTCGAGGGTCGTCAAGACGACAAACCCAGTGGCACCTGCATACATGCCCGACAGCTCACTGTTGAGGTTGTCAGAAGTCGAATCCTGGTCTGAACGCACCAGTCCAAGCAGTCCGATCCCGTAGAAGAAATCGGAGTGGTTGAAAATGCCCGCGGGAATGGTGATCACCTCGCCCGGACCGGTCCCGAATTCTCCATCCACCAGAGATTCCACGTCCTCCGTGTCGGGGATGTCGGAAAACAGGATGGAACCGCTCTGGTCCACTACCACGGCAAAGTAGAGATCATGGGTATCGGGAGTCGTTATCTCCAACGCGGTATTGGGCTCGTGGTAGTCACCGGACTCCAACCCGGGAATCTGTGGAACCGAAGGAGCCTGGATGGTCATATCGTAGGACTCGCCATCGGCGTTCAGGGTGACGGTGTACCAGGCACCATCCTGGTAGGAAAGAGATGGTGCCTGGTCCAGATCCGCCTCGTAGAGACCAGCGGTTTCGGTGGATTCGCCCAGTGCAACCTGCCCACCGGGCCAGGAGAGATCCACTCCCGCTGCTTCAATGGGATTCAACAGCAACTGGTCGTCCACGTCGATACTGGCACAGTATACGCCCGTATAGAGGGTATCCTCCACATCGATGCCGTACTCTGACAGAGTTTCGCCGGAGACCTGCAACAACAGTCCCTTCATGGCCTCCAGGGGACCCGTACTCACCGCCACCACTTCCAGGGAGCCCGAAAGAAACAAGGACAGAGCTGAGTTCAACGCAGCGGAACGGGTCTCCCATGTGGCTTTTTCCATTGCGGTCGTGCCGATGAGGAAGATGTCTTCGTCGGCGAGAAGCTCGCCAGGGATCTCTTCACTGCTGCCGTCGGTATCCATCAAGAGATCGGTCAGGGAATCGGAATCCTGCGGTAGGTTGGAGTAGACTTCCTCGCCGTCGTCGTTGTAGATGAGCAAGAGCTGCGCATCGGATTCGTCCTGTACCTGGACCAGCAGCGTTTCACCGGCCTCCACCTCTGAACCGTTCTCCGGGGCCAGGATCTCCGTGCCCACATTGGCCCGGGCCTCGGCAGCGAACTCGGTTCCGTCCACGATGGCGACCAGCCCGTACAAACCGTCTTCTTCGTAGTAGATGGCTGGCTCTTCGGTCGACATTGCTTCGTACCAGCCTGGCGAGGTTTCCTGGAGAAGCACGGCCTGTCCGTTTGGCATCACGGCCCTGACGGTGGCTCCGCTCACCTGGCTCTGTTCACTGTCGTCCAGTTGGAACTGGTAAAGAAATACCTTGATGGCAGTGACTTCGCCCTCTTCCACGTCAATGCCGTATCGCTCCTGCATGTCCGGCGTATGCACCAGCAGGACATCCATTACCGTCGGTTGCAGGAAGTCCATGTCGGGTGTGCACGAATCTGTACAGGAGACCAGCATGGCAACGAGTAAAGACAAGGCCAATCTGAAGATGCGACCAGGCATGGATCCTCCTCACCGTTTTCCCGGCGGCGATCCTGGATGGGACGGGAAGCAAAAAAGAACGGGAAAGAGGATATCACCTGCCAGGGCGATGCGGGAACGCATTCCAACGTCCGGAGGCCTTTTCCGGTTATCATCAAGAGAGCCCCTTCAATGACAGAGCATACCACAGGAGAAGGCATTGCCATCGCCCGGACAAAAACCGACAACTACCCAGGATGCCAGGGCCTCCGTTCTGCTGCTCGCTCTCGTTGTCGCCTGCACCGAATACGACCTGTACTCGGGTGACGACAACAAGGCAGGCGAAACGGGGACACCTTCCTTGGATGCCTGCCTGGACGAAACCATCCCCGGCCAGGAGATCGAAAACGACGACTCCTGCGAAATCGAACCCCAGACTGGCGAGTTCACTCCCGTATTGAAATGGCACCTGGAAACCTTCACGGAGTACCCAGGCTCCAACTCCGTCATGGCCACTCCCGTGGTGGCCCAGATCACGGACGACGATGGCGACGGAACCTGGGGATCCGCGGGAGACATCCCCGACATAGCCGTCATCACCTACGGTTCGGCGGACGTGCTCCGAATCGTCTCCGGTGACGGTTCCAAGGTCCATTGGTCCCGCGCCGACAATCCCCAGGGGCAGGGCTGCCCCGCCGTGGGGGACCTGGACTCCGACGGCGATCCCGAGATCGTCGTCATCACCAACGATCCCACGGTCATCGCCTACCACCACGACGGTTCGGTGATGTGGGAATCCGCCAACCTCTCCTCCGGAAGCTGGTGGGAAGACGACTGGAGTGTGGCCACCTACAGCAGTGCGCCTTCAATATCCGACATGGACTCCGATGGTATCCCCGAGGTCATCGCCGGAAGGACCATACTCGATGGTCTCACCGGAGCCGTCCTTGGCACAGGCGAATATGGGATGGGCACATCGGAAGCTTCGGGTTCCGTTGGTACCACTTCTTTCGCCGTGGACATAGACCTTGACGGGACACAAGAGGTCATCACGGGCAATGCCATTTACGATGAACACGGCAACACCATCAGCAGATCCTACGCCAACGACGGATACGTGGCGGTTGCCAACTTCGACGAAGATCCCGAGGGGGAAATAGTCGTCGTGAAGGAGGGCACCGTCACCCTCTATGACTACAACTGGGTGAAGATCTGGGGCCCATCCACCTTCGGCTCGAGCCAGGGTGGACCGCCTACCGTGGCCGACTTCGACGGCGATGGAGAACCCGAGATCGGAGTGGCCGGGTCTTCCATCTACACGGTCATGGACACCGACGGAAGCATCCTCTGGTCCCGCAAAACCCAGGACGGCACATCCGGCGTCACGGGTTCCTCGGTCTTCGACTTCGAGGGAGACGGCATCGCCGAAGTCGTATACGCCGACGAAATCACCATATGGGTCTTCAATGGTCCCGATGGCGCCGTCAAGCTGGAATACACCGACCACGCCTCCAACACCTGGCTGGAATACCCGACCATCGCCGACGTGGATGGAGACGGCCACGCAGAGATCATCGCCGGCCACAACCCCTACCAGGGCGGCAAGGAACGCTACGGCATCTCTGTCATCGGAGACATGGCCGACACATGGTCATCCACCCGCCCCATCTGGAACCAGCACGCCTACCATATCACCAACGTGAACGACGACGCATCAATCCCTGCCAACGCCGAAAGCAACTGGGAAAGCTACAACAACTTCCGTTCAGGCGACATCTACGCCGGCCAGGGCACCCTGGTCCCGAATCTCGTTGCCGAGATAATCGATCTCTGCGAAACCGAGTGCGACTACGGCCAACTATGGGTCCTTGCCCGCGTGCGCAACGAAGGAGCCACCGATGTCGAGGCCGGAGTCCAGGTGGAGATCTACAGCGGTGCCACCCTGCTGGGCAGCCAGGAAGTGCCAGACCCCATCCCGGCCGGCTGGACCAGCGACTCCATCCGCTTCATGGTCTCGCCAATCGACGTGGAAGAGAGCATCTACGTAAAAGTGGATCCACAACGCCTGGTGAGGGAGTGCGACGAGGCCGACAACACCGCTACCTGGGATGATGCCGTGTGCCAGTGAAGCAGGCACCAGAACCCGGCAGTTGTTCAAAAAAGGTCAGGGCCCACGTCCCACTCGTAGTCCGCACTGATCTGTAGGGGGTAGACGAAACCCGAAGGATGGTAACTGGCCCAGGTGGATTCGGCCTCGTCGGCGTCCAGATCGCTTCCGTGGTCTTCCCACCAGTCCAGGATTTCTTGATTGGATTCAGCCGCCACCCGTAGCACGTCCATGTTGTTCACGGGGTCGTCGCTCAAGAGTCCCTTCCAATCGTCACCCACAAAATCCGCCAGTATCCACTCCCTGGCTGCTGTCGCGGTGGACTCGTCCAGCACGGAGATATCCATCTCTCCCTCGAAGAGGTATCCCCTGTTGTTGAAGTTGCAGGACCCCACCGAAAGGTAACGGTCGTCAACAAGCCTCAGCTTGGAGTGGAGGTCCATGTCCTGGACATAGACGTAGACGTCGTCCCAAATCCAGCCTTCTTCAGCCACGACATCCATTACACGGAGTTGAAGCAGAAGGTACCTTTCGGGGAACAGCTCCCGAAACGTGGCATCGGACAGGTAGGTGAACTTGGCTCCGCCATCCCAGGTGGAAACATCGGGAATGGCCACGATCAAGACAAGATCCGGTTCCTGGGCCATTCGCTCCAGGATCACCTGGTTCATGATGGGAGCCCGAAAGTACTGGTCCTCGATGAGGATATACCTGGTTGCCTGGGAGAAGGCCTTTTCGTGGGATTCTCTTATGGATTGCTGGTTCCAGGGTTCGGGCAGGGTCACACCCAACTGCGCCAGGACGCCCCCCTGGGATGCAGGGATCTCGTCCGGAACGGGATCCAGAGAAAACGGAGTAGCGTTCTCTGAATACAGGTCCCCTTCGTCTATGGCGAGATCCCAGCGCTCCTGGAAGATCTGCTCCACGTCGTATACGGCAGGCCCTTCTATTCGCACTGCATAGTCCTTGCGAGGACCGTAATCGGGGAGTTCTTCCTTGTTGGCGACCTCCTGTCGCTCTGCGTAGGTGGCATCGAATTCCATCCGACGCTCATCGAAGACCAGGTGATCATCGCCGTCCCAATCGGTTCCCTTGATGTTCATGCCCGCTACGTAGGCGACCTGGCCATCGATGGTGAGGAACTTCTGGTGATAGGAAGCCGCCTGTACCTCCAAGTCCACCGCCATGGGGCTTCCAGAATCGTCGTCCAGGAGGCTCCGCCCATGGTAGCGGGGGTTGTCCAACACGCGCTGAGCAAAGTCGAAATCGGCGGCTTCACCTTCCCACTGACCGGTGACGGGCACCTCGGTGGGATTGCCCTGAAGCATAACCTCAAAGGCGTCTCCCGCGGCCTGGGCCCTGGCGGCAAGCTGGGTGTCGGTGTTCAGGTATTCGCTCCAGTCGCTGTTCTCGTCCCAGAAGCGATTGATGAGAATCCTTCGCTCCACGCCCGACAAGCCTTCCAGCATGGTCATAATGGTGTTTTCGTCACGTTCCGCGCTGCTCATGGACATGTGATCATCCGGCCGAATCAACTCGAAATCGGATTCCCACCACCAGGTGGAGATGCTCACCCTGCTGGAAGCTTCGTCCAGATCGGCGGCTACGGCCTCCCAGGCGGCTTCTCCATTGTGCAGCAGCTCCACCTTGTTGTACGAGGGAGCGCTGCCCGAGGGCGCGAACCATTCATGGTCCAGTCCCAGGTACACCGAGTAGATCGGGCAACTGTTGGAAGCCACGGTGCGGATCTGCCAACCGGAAACGACGCGTGCTCCGCCCTCGGGCCCCTGCACGACGAAGCCTCCGGGACCGCTCGTGCCGTCCCAGGTCAGGGTAACGCTGGCCTGGAAGAAGTCCGGTGCATCCAGGATGGCCAGGAGTGAAACCGGGTCCGTACCCAACGGGAACATTACCACGCCCGGGCCAGCATCGGGGTCGTAGACGTACTGGGGCTGCCGATCGAGTACCAGTTCAACCGATTCCAGGTCCGCACCCCATATATCCAGGGGGATGATTTCCAGGTTGGCCAGCGATGAACAGGCAGTCGTGCCTGCGGGTGAATCCACGGAGTCGCTGTCATTGCTCTGCGAGCCGGTGTCGTTACCGCAGGAAGAAATCAGCAGAATGCCTGACAATGCAAACAGGTTCGGTTTCACGACAGACATCACCATCCTCCCAGCAATACCTGTAGCGTGTAGGGAGCAGAGCAGTCGGAGCCGCTGACGCTGGATACAACCACTTCGTAGGTGCCGGAGTCATCTCCACCCGCAAGCCCGCCGAAATCCACGACTTCGTAGCCTCCCAACCCTTCGTCGTCAGCCGAATCCACGGTGCCATGCCCGATCCCGTCCAGGTCTTCTACCCAGATGAGTTCCAGGGCATAGTCGGCATCGTCTGGCACTCCATACAACCACGCTTCCAGGCTGAACCAGGACCAGTCGGAGTCGGTGACGAAAACCTGGTACCGATCCACGTCGGGGTCGGGGGAACCAGGGAACAAGTAGCCGAAGACCAGGAACTCGTCGCCGTCTTCCATTCGACCCAGGAAGAAAGCGCTCTGGTCGTTGGGTTCGTAGTCGTCGCCGTCGAAGTCCTCGTCGACGCTGCCGTCGCAGTCGTTGTCCAACCCGTCGCAGGAGTCGGTGGAGAGTCCCGGGTTCACCTGGGGATCGGCGTCGTCGCAGTCACCCTCCTCGAAGGTGAAGCCATCGCCGTCGGCGTCGCCGGCAGGCTGTTCCCACCACGGACTACCCGAATCGAAAAAACCAGAATCGACACCGGTGGTACCGTTGCCCGGTTCCGTACTTGCGCATGCTATCAGCAACACGAGCATCATGGATCACCTCCGACGAAAATAGAGCGTGGCTCCTTCACAACGATGGCTGTCCAAATGGCAAGCACCCGGTACCTGGCGCGTAGCGCGATGGATGACGAGAAAAGCGCTGACTTGGCAGTCATTCCTGAAGGCCGTGTACGTGGCGGGAAGTCCCAATCCCTGTGGGTGAGAGACGCCGCAGAAGAGCCGGCCCCCAAAATACCACAGTGCCCCATGGGCTGTACACAGGTGGAGATGACTTTCCGCCCCCCAAACCCTATCATGCCTGGCTCCTCTCCGGTGGGCAGCGTTCCCCGAAAACAGCTTGTTTGCAGCGAGCAAAGGACAGCCAGCGGCCATCCACCAGCCGTTCGTGGTCCGCTATGCCCGCCTTGTAAGCAGTGGGTGGACAGCCTTCCACATGAAATCCCAGGTAGAGATACCGATACCCGTATTTTCGGGCCAGGTGGAGCTGGAGCAGGATGGAAAAAGTGCCCAGGGAGCGCCTGCCCAACCTGGGGTCATAGTAAGTATATACCGCCGAGAGGGCAGTCATTCCGATGTCGGTAATGGCCAGGCCCACCAACTTGCTTCCAAGGAAGTACCTCAATTCAACAGTCTCGGTACAGGTACCCACCAAGCCAAAACGGTAACCCTGGGGACTCTGGGCTCCATGGCGACCCTCCAGACCCCGCAAGCGCCTGTGCATATTGAACAGGTTCAATCGTTGAACCGTATAGACAGGAACACCGGTCTCCACTCGTAGGTTGTCGATATTGTTCCGCCAGACCCGACGCTGCGAACGGCTTTGCTGAAAACCGACCACGGGAATCCGCAGTGGCCGGCAGGCAGTGCAACCAATACAGGCAGTGTGATAGAGCCATGGTCCCAGGCGTCGTTGGCCAGCTTCCAGGCTCTGATCCAGGCAGGTTCCCTTGCACTTGGGGCGTGGGTGCCAGAATACCAACCGAGACCTTCTGCATGGAAGGTAGGGACAATCATCTTCCAGCACTCTCCTCATGCGAGCCCCCGTCCCAAGACAACTCTCACGGCAGCCTGTATTCCAGGGCTTGAATATATTCGCCGTTCCATGAAAGCCGACTCCACCCGACCGACGCTGACAGGTATCCCATACCCAGGAGAGCCGTCATGAGCACCATGCCCGAAAGCGGACCAGCCATCTCCACCCACTTCCAGACACGTGAACCATCGGCCATCAGGTTGGCCCAGATCGAATTCATGAAGCGAAGCGATGGTGTTGACGCGGTGAACGTGGCCATCGGCAATGTAAGCCTGCCCATGCATCCCGCGATGCAAGAGCGTCTCCGCAGTCTCGGCGAAACCCCAAGCCCGTTTTCCGAAGGGGTAGTGAAGTATTCAGCTACCGTCGGTCTGAACGAATGCCGAGCAGCATTCTTGAACATCATCGCTTCCAGCGGGTTTCCCACAAGCGGCTTGCAGGTCCAGATAACCGATGGCGGTTCCGCTGCCATGGAATTGCTCATCGTCGGACTCTGTGGCGAGCCCGGTTCAGGTGACCGTCCTCTGCTGCTCATCGACGCTGCATACACAAACTACATGTCGCTCGCGGCCAGAACAGGGCGATCCACCATCAGCGTCCGGCGCACTCTCGGAAGAGATGGACGCTTCAGCCTGCCTGACCTGGAAAATATCGAGAAGGTCATCCGAATCCACCGACCAGGCGCCCTCGTGGTGATACCCTACGACAACCCGACCGGGCATTTCTACGATGACGAGTCGATGGCCATGCTGGCCAGGCTATGCGTCAAGTACAACACCTGGTTGGTAAGCGACGAAGCCTACCGCGAACTCTACTACCTGGACGCGCCTGCCTCCAGTATATGGGGTATAAGCGAGTCCAGGGTGCCGGGGATCACTGGACGCCGAGTCAGCATAGAAACTGCCTCGAAAGTGTGGAATGCCTGCGGCCTGCGAATAGGGGCCCTGGTCACTGACAACCGGACGCTCCACGCCAGGGCCGTGGCCGAGGCGACAGCCAACCTTTGTCCCAATGTCATCGGCCAACACATTTTCGGCGTTCTGGCCCACCAGTCGCACGGCGCGCTGGGCCGTTGGTACGCACAACAACGGGCCTACTACAGCGAAATGCTGCATGCGGTGTCCAGCGAGCTTCGAGAACGTATACCAGGTCTCATCGTCTCCAGCCCCGACGCAGCGATCTACTCGGTCATCGACGTACGCGAGTTGGTTCCCAGCGATTTCGACTCCTCCGATTTTGTCATGTACTGCGCCAGAGAAGGCTCTGTGACCATCCAGGGCAAAGCCTACACGCTCCTGGTGAGCCCCATGGCCGGGTTCTACCGCGGCCTTCCGGGCCAACCCAACCCGGGCGGAAGCCAGATGCGCATCGCGTACGTCGAGCCACCCCAACGCATGCGCCTGGTTCCCCTATTGCTTGACAGGCTCCTGGCTTCATACCTGGATGCCCGCCAGAGACGGCATGTACGCCAGGGCAGGGTCAATACGAACACAACCATCACCAGTTGAAGTCACGCTCCAGGACGGTGGGCTTCAGGAAACGGGGATCGGATTCGGGAAAATCCAGGGTGTAGTGAAGACCACGGCTCTCCTGGCGGCGAAGAGCGCTCTCCACGATGAGGCCGGCCACTGTGGCCAGATTGCGCAGCTCCAACAGGTCACCACTCAGCTTGAAGTCCCAGTAGTAGTGCCGTATTTCTTCCTTGACCACGTTGACTCTCCGGCGAGCCCGCTTGAGCCTCCTGGTGGAGCGCACCAAGCCCACGTAGTTCCACATGAAGCGCCGGATTTCGTCCCAATTCTGGGTGATCACCACCTGTTCATCGCTATCGGTTGCGTTTCCATGGTCCCAGGGCGGCAGATGTTCAGCGAAGGAGATAGCCCCCAACCTGGCCTTGCTGGTTTCAGCAGCTCTGTGGGCATAGACCAGGATCTCCAGCAAGGAATTGCTGGCCAGTCGATTGGCGCCGTGAAGTCCCGTACATGCGGATTCGCCCACGACGAACAGGTTGCGAATGCTGCTCTCGCCGTGCTGGTCGACATCCACTCCACCACACAGGTAGTGAGCCGCCGGAACCACAGGGATAGGAGTCGTGGAAACGTCGATACCCAACTCCCTGCACCGTGTGAAGACCGTGGGAAAACGCTGGCTCAGGAAGTCCTTGCTCTTGTGGGTCATGTCCAGGTAGACGCATTCGGCCCCGGTCCGCTTGAGCTCGGTATCTATGGCCCTTGCCACGGTGTCTCTGGGTGCCAGGTCACGCCTTTCGTCGTAGCGATTCATGAAAGGCGTACCGTCTGCCAGCCGCAGAACTCCTCCTTCCCCCCGCATGGCCTCGGTTACCAGGAAGTTCTTGGCCAATGGGTGGTACAGGCATGTCGGGTGGAACTGGATGAACTCCATGTTGGCCACACGAGCCCCCGCCCGCCATGCCATGGCGAGCCCGTCTCCCGAGGCAATGTCAGGATTGGAGGTACACAGGTAGACCTTGCCGATACCACCTGTACACAGCAAGACGACCCGAGCCGAAATGACGTTGATGGAGCCGCTATCCAGATCCATGCAGTACACGCCTTTTGCCGTTGAGAAGAATGGAGGTAGCTGGCCTTTCCGCCGGGCCAACCACGAATCCGTTATCAGATCCACGGCCATATGCCGCTCCCTGATCTGAATGTTGGGATTTGCGCGCACCTTTTCAAGTAAAGCACGAACGAACTCGGCTCCGGTGTGGTCCTGTGCATGCAGCACCCTTCGACGCGAATGCCCGCCTTCACGGCCCAGATCGTAATCGCCTGCGGTATTCCTGCTGAAGCTCACACCGTATTCGATGGCTTCTTCCACCCTTCTGGGACCCTCACGAACAACGGCTTCGACAACTTCCCGGCGACACAGTCCCGCTCCAGTCTGGAGAGTATCTGCGATGTGCTCCTCTGCCGAGTCAGACTTGTCCCAGACCGCGGCTATACCCCCCTGGGCATAGCGGGTGTTGCTTTCATCGGCCCATGTCTTTGTCAGCATGATGACCGTGGCAGTATCGGCCACTTTCAGGGCAAAAGCCAGGCCAGCCAATCCCGTACCGATGATCAAATAATCGATCTTTTCCATCCGTTCCTCACAGCCCCCCTGACAACAACCCCATCGGATCGCCCAAGGAAACACCAATGGCTATGTTGATCGCGCCTTGTCGCAAGACTTCCACTGGTCGCTGCCCAACCACTTCTTCAATCGACGAACGGGCCGATGCAGACTTGCATGCGTTACCACTTTCACGGCGTCTTCTGGCAGAAAGAAGGCCACATCCACAATACCTTCCCTGCTGGCCGGTGAAAACCTACCTGGATGGTCCGTTGGTACCAAAACGAAAAGATAGAGTACCTTCAACCGCGGGTTTCCAGAGGGTGTGGTAAAACCATAGTGGCTGACCCCCAGATCGGCCACCACTTTCACCGGCACTTGGAGGCCCATCTCTTCCCTTGTCTCGCGGATGGCGGTATCTGCAGGAGATTCCCCAATCTCCATCTTTCCCTTGGCCACTTCCCACGTAATTCCGCTGCGCCTTCGCACTCTGATGAGCGCTACCCTTGGAATACCGTCGGAACCGCGGTCCACCAGAAAACCACCAGCCGAAGCCTGTATCCCAAAGCCCTCACGTAGGTTGAGAATAAAGTAGATGGGAAGACGCGCCACAGTGTAGATGCCCTTTTTCGATCTTTGGAATCGCAGCCCCGCACGCCGCGCCCTGCTGGCGTCAACGTAGAAGACCCGGGGCAAAGGGCGGCTTTGCCTGTGGGCCTCGAGCCAGGCCTGATGTTCGCTGACATGAAGCCGCAGACCTGCCCCGTCCGACAATTCCAGTACGGACCGCTGCAGCGCCAGCTCCGCCATGTCCTGATTGCCGGAGAGGTAGAGGATGTCCGGTACACGTTCGCCTCTGAATGCTCGAGGGCTCCCGCGGGGACAAGCCCTGATATGCCCGCGACGCACCTGAAAGCTCCCCCGCGGATCCCTGGTTGCGATGCGCAGCAGCTCTCCGGAACTGATCCTTCGCCTGGTCAATCTGACGACAGCTCTGGTAACAGCCTCGATTTCGCACCAGCCATCGGAGTCCGGGTCCAGGTGGCCGACGTCGGGGCGATGCCGCAGCAGGAAAGCCAGGGTTTTGTATATCTTTAGTCGGTCTACTTCCACCCGTGGACTCTGTCGGTTGAGGTTCTGTCTCTGTTTCACAGCCGAGGCGCAAGGTGTCAAGGAGCAAAGACGGGATGCGCAGATCACGAGGTTGATTCAAAAAGAGATCCACTGCCGGTTTCCACCGTGAAAGGAGCTGGATCTCCCGGATTGTAGCTACCCGGCGCCCGGCGCTTCCGGGCACTTCTGGGCCAGGTGGATGATCCAGACAGGAGCGAGCCACCACAACTGTGATGCGGCCAGAACAACCAACAACGGTGTGCCTCCCCAGGCCACCCCCATGAACACCATGGCAAACAGGCTGACTCCCCAGAGGATGAAGGCCACAGCCACGGCGGAAGCCTGGGCCACCCACCCAAGGCCCAGAACTCCGGCGTCCGCTCTCCTGGCCCTCCCCTTCTGCCAGGCGCTCATGGCCTGTACCCTGTAGACGAGCCTTGCCCCTGCCAACAAGCACATGGATGCCACGAGGCCGGTCACGAGCGCGAGCCATCGAAACCTGAACTCCTGAGCATACACGCCTACCCACAGCCACATTGCCAGCCAACAAACCACCACAGCGGGCATTATGCCTCCAAAGGTGGCTTGCCACCAACGAACCGCAAAAGGTGGCGTACAACCACCCGGCAAGGCTCCCTCGTAGCGTCGCCTTACATCTGCCTCGCCAATGCTGTACTCGATGTGATGGGGCAGGAACTCCAAGACGACCATGTGCGTCGAAGGAACACCCTCGGGCAACCAATGCTGGAGTTCCATTCGGCGCGGATGCGCGTGCACCGCTCCGGTGAAGACGGCCCTGCCCCTCATGTTCAGTTGCCAGCCCTTTCCGGCGTCGGAGGCCGTTATCGATACTCTTGGGTTGTTGTAGAGATTCTTCAGGATCGGTGATGAAGGACTCGCGAAACAGATCAGGATGTCGTCGAAAGGGGCCACCGCCAGGGACGCTCCTGTTTCCCGCCCTCTGGGTCCGGAGACGAATTGTACCCTTCCGAGAATGGCAAGAGCCCGCGTAATCTCGTCTGGAATGAATACATCCCGGCGGCCACGACCATTCATGGGCACTCATCCGAAGAGGCCGACAGCATCCCCATCGGGGAAATATCAACCAATACGCTGAATCGACAACAGGAGCTCTCGGTCATCTGCCTTCACCTCGTGCACCTGCCCCGTGGGCTCGCCTATTTCCAGGGCCAGGGTCTCGCCGGCGACGTATTCACGAAAACGTTTCACGGCTGACACCATGGCTTCATCGCCTCCGACTCCAAGACGGATTCGATCAGTGTAGCCCAGTTCCAGCTTCTTTCGGAGGTTTTGAACGCGATTGACCACTTCACGAGCCATGCCTTCCTCCAGGAGATCCTGGTCCAACCGAGAATGGAGCGCCACCACGGCAACAGGTGAACCGGCGGCCTGGAAGTCTTCCCGGGGCACCAGCTCGACGATGACGTCTGCTTCTCCCAGAACCACCTTGCCACCGGGAAGTTCCAGTGGAAGGCCGCCAGACATTACTCGTCTTCGTATCCGTTCACCGGGGATCCTGGCCATGGCCCTGGCGCAGGCCTTCATGTCTTTGCCCAGGCGCTTTCCAAGAACACGGTAGTTGGGCTTGACCTTGAAAGAAACGAATTCTTCGACCTTGCGGGCAAAACGTACCTGGCGAACGTTGAGTTCCGCCTCCAACAAAGGAACCAGGGGGCGAATGCTCTCGACAAGCTCCGGATTGGCCAGCACCACCTCAGCGGCAGCCAAGGGCTGCCTGACCCTGACCTTTACCTGGGCCCGCGCCGCCAGGCCAAGACGAGCCAGCTCGCGGACAAGCGCCATGCCAGCCGCCAGTTCCGGGTCCAGGAGGCTCGTGTCCGGTTCCGGATAGGCACAAAGGTGTACGCTCTCTGGAAGCTCCACATCCGTCGAACCTCGCCCTTCCTTGAGGCCCTGGTACATGGCTTCGGCGGTGAACGGCACGAAAGGTGCGATGAGCAGGGTCAACTCATGTAGCACGTGGTGGAGGGTCTGGAGAGCATCATCCAGATCCTGCCCCTCGCCCCAGAAACGAACACGAGATCTCCGCACGTACCAGTTGGAGAGAGACTCGATGAATCCCTGAATCGCTCGGGCAGCTTCGTAGAGATGGTACTGGTCCATCTGGGATATCACGGTTTGCTGCAGCACGGTCAGTTCGTGCAGAATCCACCTGTCAAGAAGACCGCGTTCCCCGGCCGGACGCCCTGAACGCGATCCCGGCCGGAAATCAGCAATATTGGCATATATGGCAAAGAACTGGTAGACATTGCGGAGCCGCAGCAGGAACTCTCGCTGCCCTTCACGGATGGCTCGCAACGACAACCTGGTATTGGTCCACGGCGGGCTGGCCGAGTAGAAAAGCCAACGAAACGCGTCGGCTCCCGGTGGGTCGAAGGGAGCATGAATCCACACATGCCCATTCAAACCCATCCGCTCCATGTCGCCGGGGTTCAGATGGACTGTCTCCTTTTCGGAGATCTTGTCCTTCAGCACCATGAAAGAGTGTTTTTCGCCATTCTCGGTGGAAGAGAGTCGGATCTGCCCCCCCGGAGCCAGGTCGAGGCTGCGAACCTGTGCTTGCATCATGCCCAGGGTTCCAGGTTCCAGTTTGGGATTGGAGCGAACGAAGAACCTGGTGCGACCGCGGATGATCAGTTCAGGTGGAACATAGTTACCCCTGGACTTCGATTCCTTTCGCCCCTCCGCATCGCAGACATGCCCCAGCACAACGCAGTTCCGATAGGAATGGGGGTAGGTGGGTTCGAGATCGTAGCGGGAGCAGGTTTCTTCATCGAAGAGCAGTGTGCTGATCATCAACAGGGCGTAGAACCATCCACGGGTCTGGTCAACGGCTTCGGAGATGAAATCAGCGGGGAAGGAAGCCTTGAACGTTTCGTGGTTCTTGTGCGGCCAGCCCCATTGTGCAAAGGGCATGCATCCGGCGTCGAACCAGCAATCAATGACTTCGGGAACGCGATGCATCTCGCTGCCACAATGACGACAGGGCAAGACCACTTTGTCGATCCAGGGGCGGTGCAGCCTTAGGTTTGGCTCCACATCGCGGTTGAGAGATCCCGGGCTCATGGACTCGATCTCGATGGCAGATGATGGAGCCACCTTGTGACCACAGTTCTGGCAAACCCATATGTTCAAGGGGGTGCCCCAGAAACGCTCCCGGGAAAGCGCCCAGTCCACGTTGTTTCTCAGGAAATCGCCAAAACGCCCGTCCTTGATGTGTTTAGGCAACCAGTTGACAGCGGCGTTGTTCCTGAGAACTTCGGTATTCTTGGCGGTTGTTCGAATGAACCAGGCAGGCCGAGCATACTGGATCAGTGGATCCTTGTCGGAACGCCAACAGAATGGATATTCATGCTTGAGCCTTTCTTCCTTCCAGAGGAGTCCTCTCTTGCGCAGATCCCTGACGATCTCTTTGTCGGTGTCCTTGCAGAACTTGCCTTCAAGAAAACCAGTGCCTTCGACAAAACGCCCGTCGGGTCCCACCAGGCACAGTATCCCCAGGCCGGCTTGCCTGGCTGCCAGGAAGTCGTCCTCACCAAAGGCCGGAGCCTGGTGCACGATCCCCGTGCCGGTATCCAGGGTTACGAAATCGGCGGCAATGACCAGGAATGATTCGCCCTCCTCGGGGGCAGCGAAGGAATAGACAGGCTGGTATCGCATGCCCACCAGCTTGCTGCCTGGAACGATCTTCAGCACCTCCCCCCCAAGGGAACCTGCCAGGTGCTCCGCGATGATCAATGTCTCGTCGCCAACCTTGACCCAGGCATAGTGAGCGTCGCGCCTGACTGCGAGCGCAACGTTGCTGGGAAGAGTCCATGGGGTTGTGGTCCAGGCCAGGAAATAGGTCCTTTCCCGCCCCCGAACCTGGAAACGGACGGTCACGGATGGATCCTCCACCGTCTTGTATCCCAGGCCAACTTCGCCGGCCGACAGGGCGGTCTGCCCCTGCGGCCACCACCACACCACCTTGAGCCCCTGGTACAGCAATCCCTTCCGAAAGAGTTCCGAGAGCGCCCACCACACCGATTCCAAGTAATACTCGTGGAAAGTTGCGTAGGCATCTCGGATGTCCAGCCAGAAGCCGATCTGCTCTGTCAATCTCTCCCATTCGTTCACATACGAGAATACGGAACGCATGCATGCCTTGTTGAAACGTTCCAGGCCAAACTCCAGGATCTCGTGGGGACCGGGCAGGTTGATCTGCTTCTGTACCTCCACCTCCACGGGCAATCCGTGCGTGTCCCAGCCTCCTTTCCGAGGCACGTGGTAGCCTCGCATGGTCTTGTAGCGTGGGATCAAATCCTTGATGGCCCTTGTGAGGACATGTCCGTTGTGGGGCGTGCCGTTGGCGGTGGGAGGTCCCTCGTAGAAAGTGAACCCTGGCTTGTTCCTGGTTTTTTCCAGGCTTTTCCGGAAGATCTCTTTTCCCTTCCAGAACGACAGGACTTCTTCTTCCAGATGGACGGTGGACGACAGTTGGGGAAACATGGTCTGTTCTGCTCTTGTCCGTGGGTTGAAACAGCGGCAGCACCTATATTCCATCCTGACACCGATTCAAGCTCACACGCGGAAAGTGCCCCTGTGGCGGCACAACAGCAGGTCAAAGCGCTTCACCGTGCACAACCGCCAGGGCGTCCAGATCGAAACCGCCACTGGGTTCGGAGTAACTGTTCTCACCGCTGTCACGAATTCTGACATAAACAGCCCTGGCGATGCCCAGATCGGCCAGATCGAAGGCGTCTCCGCCAGCCTCGTCGGGATCGGTGGGATCCAGTTCGTTCTGGGAGGAGGCGTAGACAGGTTCCACTCCGGCACAACCTGGATATTCGCCTTCGGCGTCCAGGGGATCACATGGCCACTCGTGCCAGTTTTGGCCGTCCTCACTCACAGCCACGTAGCCGGTCTCCACCCATCCCACGAAGGGATTTTCGAATATAAGCAGGTCAGGACCTTCCTCGTCCACCAGTCCAAAGTCTTCCAGGGCCAGCACTATGCTGCCCTGGCGGCCCAGGGAGAGGACGTCGGTGGAACCGGAAGCATTACCGGCGCCCTCGGGAGCCCCCAGGACCACGTCCGGTATCGAATCCTGGCCATATCCAGCTCCTTCTCCGGGCGAATATTCCACCAGACGGTCAGCGAAGGGATCTCCGCCGGCACTTTCAAGCTGATCGGTGTCGGGAGAAGACGTGTCCTGAAATGAGGACGGGCTGTCGGTCTGGTCAAGGCCCAGTGATTCCATTCCTGGCGCTGTGCATGATGGACCAATCGAGATCAACATGGAAAAGATCAGGGATTGCATGCCGCGACCCCGTACAGTTGGAAGTCCAACTCCATCTCGAAGATGGTGCTGCCGTTTGTGGGATCCATCTCCCGAAGGGCATAGTATGGAGAAGCTCCATCGCTGAAGCTGACGCCCATCCAGAGGTTTCCGTCGGAATCCACCGCCATATCGCTCACCTGGTCCACGGGCCAGACTTGTCCCTGGTTACCCTCCAGGTCGTAATGTGCCACCTGCTGCTCCCCTTCCTTGTAGGCCAACCACAAACCACTGTGATCCGAATCGAAGGCAACCGCCTCGATTGCGGTGCCCAGTGATTCTTCGGAAACCAAAAAGCCCTGGCTGCTTCCGGATTTCAGGTCCACCAGCTCGATACCACCGTTGTACTCGTACTGGAAATCGGCAGACCAGGTGCCACCCTGCGAAAGGTACAGGTTTTCGCCCACGACTACCATGGGCCCCACGGGCCATCCATCCTGGATGTCCATCGTACGCACCACCGACCACGAAGAGGTGTCGACCACCGCAAGCATGGCATCTCCGTAGCTGTACGTGCCCTGATCGTATCGAGCCAGGGCCACATAGAGCAGAGTGCCGTCCTTGACCAAGGCCAGTGGTTCCGCGAGACCATCGGCGTCTGCCAAACCCGAGAGGTCAACCGAGGCGTAGAGACTGCCGTCCATCTCCAGGACCTGCAGATCCGCAACTCCGTACTGGGCCAGTACGAGCTTGTCACCGATGTCCAGGATGTCGTAGGGATTGGCGTATGGCTCCAGCTCTATGCTGTTGGCAAGGCTCCCATCCGATGGATCCACCAGATGCACACTGTCGCCTTCTGAGTTCCATCGGTCCAGAAGAAACATCCATGGCCCGCTACAAGCTGGATAGGTGTCGGGGTTGCCGGTCTTCTGGAGAGATCGAAGGATGGCAGGCTCCTTGGCCAGTTCCAGGACAGCCCAGGAGCCCTGCCATGCGGTCCAGTTCGCCGTGGTCAGAACGATGCGCGGATCGCCCAGGTACTCACCATCGGTAAAACCGTTCCCACCAGAGCCCGTATCGCCCGTTTCCGGTACATCGGTATCCGCGTCGGTGTCGGTATCCGCGTCGGTGTCGGTATCCGCGTCGGCGTCGGTATCCGTGTCGGTGTCGGTGGACGCTGAGGTATCAGCAGTTTCTTTTGTTTCTTCTGCACCGCAGCCCGGGCCCCACAGCGCGAAGGCAAAAAAAATCCACGGAAGGCATCTCATCGTGTCCTCCAGACCCCGGAACATGAGGAGGAAGGACACCCGACAGGGGTGCCACCGCCAATCCCATTCCCGGGGATCCTTGGGTGGTTTGGCGTGGGGCAGGTTTCCCGGCTCACGGCCTGTATCCCTGTCGCCTTCCCAGGCAAGCACGCCCAGTGGCCTTGTGACAGGGCCTGACCGTTCACGGTGGCGGGACCGCGCCGGATTTTCACCGGCTTCCCTCGAAGACTCGCCTACTACAAGCGAGTCATCCCCAGACCTTGTACAGTATCTGGAATGTCAAGCCCGTTGCACGGGCCTTGAAGCTCTTACTCCGAGCGCCATGGATTTGCAAGCACAGGACGGCAAGCAACTCCTGCTGGGTCTGCCGTCTCCTGAGACATCCAAGCGCTCAACCTTCCTGGCGGGCTTCCAACCAACGCTCAGCCTCGATGGCAGCCATGCAACCACTGCCCGCTGCCGTGATGGCCTGCCGGAAGACTTGGTCCTGCACATCTCCGCAGGCGAACACTCCGGGTATGCTGGTGGCGGTGCTGTCAGGCCTGGTGAGCAGGTAGCCCTTGCCATCGGTTTCGAGCCAGTCGCGGAAGGGGCCGGTATTGGGATGATGGCCGATGGCAAGGAAGAAACCTGTGGCGTCCAGCACCGACTCCTCTGCTGTGGACACGTCACGCAGCTTGACGGCTTCCACGCTATCCTTGCCCATGACCTCCACAACGACTTTGTTCAGAGCCCAATGGATCTTTGGGTTCTTTCGGGTGCGCTCCTGCATGATTTTGCTGGCGCGAAGCTCCTGCCGCCTGTGGACCACGGTTACCTTGCTGGCGAAACGAGTAAGGAAGTTGGCTTCTTCCATTGCCGAGTCACCTCCCCCCACAACCACTATGTGTTGATCCCTGAAAAAGAAACCGTCGCAGGTGGCGCAAGCGCTCACTCCCCTGCCCTTGAGACGTTCTTCGCTGGGAAGGCCCAGGTAGCGGGCAGTGGCTCCGGTGGCGATGATGACGGTTCTGGCCAGGCCTTTCTCGCCGCCGTCCAACCTGTATTTGAACGGCCATTGGTCCAGGAATGTTGCCTCTACACGATCTGGCAGGAGTTTTGCGCCGAAACGCTCGGCCTGCCGTCGAAATCGCTCCATCAGCTCCGGCCCCATCATTCCTTCTGGAAAACCTGGGTAGTTCTCGACTTCGGTGGTCGTGGTCAACTGACCGCCTGGCTGTATGCCCTCGTAGACAACTGGGTCAAGGTTGGCACGAGCCGCGTAGATGGCCGCAGTCAGACCTGCCGGGCCTGAACCGAAGACCACTACATCATGGATTTCTTTCTTGCTTTCTGAAGACATCTCTGCCTCCTGGATGCCTCCGGTCCACGCTCGATGAAGGGAGACGTTGTTGAGACTCGGAAGGTCTTGTTGAGAAGTTGAACTTCGATGCACATGGACCTGATCCTTTTAGCCTCCAAAACGTTTCAGGCAAGCCGAAGAACTCTCTCATACAGGGTCACATTGTCTTCCCCGGACGCCAGTTGGGATCCCACACTTCGACCAGCAAGCCAAACACGGATGTCCAACACGAAATGAACATAATGCAGAAGACAGGACTGGCAGAGACCATCGCTCCCTTCCCGCAGGACAGATCCGACCTTCCCAGGGAGTTGGACCCAGATTACGGCCCTTGAGTCGAGCTTCCTCCACGAAGTACATCGACGGGCACCCACGCTTCTGTTCGTGCTGAACAAGGTGGACTACCTGAACGAAGAGGACCAGACCGATCTCCTGAACTTCCTGGCCGGGGTTCTGGCAGAACAGCACTTGGCCCAAACACCCATCTTCCCCTTGTCAGCCAAGCTTGGACTCTCCGCCAGGTTGCAGGACGACGCCCATGTCTGGTCCGAGAGCTGTGTCAAGGTACTGGAGGATCATCTCAAGAACTTCCTGGGCAATCACAAACAGACAGCCCCCACCTCCTCCCTGGCTCTCAAGGCCGACAACATCCTCAATTTCATTCATCTCAGTCCAGGAGTCGTCGGGAAAGAGGCTGCCGGAAACAGCCGGCCCGGGCCCCGGCGAGGGGCGCCAGGCACGTAACGCGCCGCAACGGATGCCGTGCTCTGCTGGATATCGGGCGTTGAAGGCGTATTGAAATACGTCAAAGATCCTACCCCCAAAGGGGGAGGCTGGGAGGGGGGGGGAAGACGCTGCACGATGTCCACCAGGACCCGGCGCAGTAGCGCATGGCGCTCCGCAGCGGGCCCGAGCCTTCCCGACGGCTCCCAGCGCCACATCCCGGGGATCCCAGCGTTCTCACCTGTTGGCTAACCTGGAAAAAATCTCGCGCCAATATCCCAACGACGAAAAAGCCAGTGCTCCACCCACGGCCAGGTAGGGCACAGCCAGGTACTGCCGGGGAACCGATGAATGCCGCAACGCAAGTCCAAGTCCGATCATCATCACAACGATCCCCCAACTCTTCAGCGACTGGAAGGCAAAGATACAGGGCTGTTCGTTCATGACCGAAATACGGACGATGTTTTTCCCCACCAACTTCCGAAAACTGAATCGCTGAAACAGGATCGCAGCCATGACTCCCCCAGGAGCCAGGACCAGCGGCAGGTATCCGCCTGCCTCATATAGCCAGCACAGTGCCTTGAAGATCAACATGGTGCCCACTACGGCCCACATGGCTCCTGACAGAAACAGGAGCACCCAGGGGCGTACGGACGGCTTCAGCCTGGCGAGTTTCATTTCTCTTCCCCCAGATCGGTGACATGCATGGCCAACGGGGAGCCGCCTGAACCCGCGCCTTTCATGTTCTTTTCACGGTTAACAACTCCAGTCGGAATCAAGGTGGAGGATTCATAACCAGGTCCAGAACAAGAGCCGCGGTCCAGGTGAAATCCGGCGCGCCGCCGCCCTGGCCGGTGTGTGGGTTGAAATGCTCGCGAAAACCGGAAGTTTCCACCAGATCCAGCGTTCGCCCGGCCAGGAGCCTGGCCTGGCGATGGAATCCGTGGCGCTGCAAGCCCCGTATCACCAACCAGTTCACGTTCACCCAGGTTGGACCACGCCAGTACCTGCGTGGTTCAAAGCTGGAATCACACGGTGGCACCGTAGGTATGGGCCATCGAGCCCGGTATTCCGAGTCCAGACGCTCCAACATCCTGGCGGTGTGCGATTGAGAGATGGGAGCCACCAGGGGGACAAGTTCCCATGCTCCCGCCTGGGAAACATGCTGTTTGACTCGAATGTCGAAATCCCTGAATCCATTCTCGGTCCACAGATGTTCCAGGCCACGCTTCAGGGCGCTCAAACGTTCGTTGCTCCCTACACGACAGTCCAGCCTGCGCCCCAGGTCCAGCAGGGCCTCTTCTGCCCATGCCAGGATAGCGGTAAATGCCACATCCTCTACTAGGAAAGGGCTTCGCTCAACCGCTCTGGCCTGGCGAAAATCTGCGCGACGCACCTGTTCCACCAGCCAGGCGTAGCGCCGGTATTCGTGGTCGTGTGGACGCTCTTCGGGGTTCCCCAGGGAGGTATCCACCCTCTTGAAGGCCAGTTCTTCCGGGGGCTCCCAACGCATCAGGGCAGCGTCCCAGCGGGGCGCGTTGTCCATCCCACTTTCCCATGGGTGGAGCAAGGCCACCGCACCATCGTCCAGGGGATCACGTTCCTTTAGCAAGAACTGGTGCCAGGCCTCCAGGGCCGGCAACAGCGCCAGCACTTCATCCTCTACTGTGCTACCACCTCGTTCCAGTAAAAATGAGGCTGCAACGGCAGCCACCGGAGGCTGGGTGATGGAGGAACGGGGTGGACTCATGCCCTGAGTCCCCCAGAACGTAGGCCCCGGGGCGTATTCCACAGAGGGATCCAGTGCCGAGAACCTTATGTGCGGCACGTTTCCGTCGGGCCAGGCAGCATGCAACATTCGACGGAGTTCCCGCACACCACGCAAAGGATCGATCCATGACCAACCTATCGCAGAAAAGGCAGAGTCCCAGTTCCACTGATGAGGGTAGAGTCGTGGCGATGGTACGCAATGGGAACCCCGGTCGTTGGCGCGGATCAAAGCAATACAGGAATCGACCAGAGCACTCATTACAAGACCGTTTTCAGCAGGACCGCGATAAAGGGCGTCGTGGAGGCCCATGCAAGAAAAGGCCCGGCGGAACCGGACCTTTCAGGATGGTCGGGGCGACTGGATTCGAACCAGCGACCACTTGAACCCCATTCAAGTGCGCTACCAGACTGCGCTACGCCCCGAAATCGCGGTGAGCTTATCTTTGCACCGGGGATTGGTCAAGGACCATCGTTGATGGCTTCGTCCTTCAGGGATCGAAGTCTTTCGCGAATAGCTTCCACACGCTGGATGGTTTCATTGATAGCTTCGCTGGAAATACCTGGATCCAGGTTTGGCGTTTCCTTCAACAGTTTCCGGGCTCCAGCCACCGTGAAGCCCTTCTGGTGGAGCAGATGGCGAATTCGAAGGAAGCGAGAGATGTCCTGCTTGCGGTAGAGGCGCTGCCCGCTGACCGAGCGCTGGGGCTTGATCTGGAACTCGTTTTCCCAGTAGCGAAGAACATGTGGTTCGACGCCGATGACAGATGCTACCTCGCCAATCCGGAAGAACAACTTGTCAGGAAGCTGTTTCAATACCTTCGAGGGATCCTCCGAACTCATTCGCCATCCCCGTTCAACTGCGCCTTGAGAAGTTGTGATGTCTTGAAAACCAACACCCGCCGCTTGCTGATGACTATCTTCTCCAGGGTCTTGGGGTTCTGCCCCATCCTGGCTGCCTTGTCCCGAACACTGAAACTCCCGAAACCTGAAATCTTGAGCCGACCGTCATCGGTCGACAACAGCGCTTCCTTGATAATGCTCAGTGTCTCTTCGACGAGAAGTTTCGCCTCGCGATGAGTAATGCCCACCCTCTCGTGAACCAATCGTACCAAACCGGCTTTGGTCAGAGTCCCCTTTCCGTTGCCATCCTGGAGCACCATTTCCTCCCCATCCTCCAGATCCTGAAGGCAAGCCCATTACGACCACCCAAACATAAGACCCTTCTATCCCGAGTCCTGTGAATCCAACGAGCTATCGTACCACAGACGAAATGTGAGTATGTCACTGCGGTGTTCGCCGTCGTCGCCAACGGAGATCAGAGTTGTGGTATAGATGCCCTCGTCGGCCGAGTCGGGATCCATCTCGTACTCGTCCTCACCCCTGTCGCCGCTATCGGTACGCACCGTGGCCCTACCAACGGTGTCTTCGTAGTCGTCATAGACCTCCACCACAACGAAATGCTCTGTACCTATGGGACCTCCGCCAGGATCCACCGAGGCAACTCCCACTTCGACCTGCCCCGAGGTGCTGTGCAGGACAGTCGAAACGGTATCCTGCACTTCATCCACACCCACCTGAATGGTTACGGTGTCGTCTTCGGCATTGAACTGGATCCATTCGATCTCGTCACTACCATTACAAGCTGAACCCAATAGCAGGGCAAACACGAGGAACCATGGGGAGATCCCCGTCCCAGCAGGCAACACGCTGCTTGCCAACGTGACGGTCATCGGTTGAAAGCTCTCAATGTCAAGGTTGTTGTTGCAAATCTGGCTGCAGGGCTGAGCCCGGGCTGGTATTCAAGACAGAGCTTCCTGGGCCTTCTCCACAAGAGCAGCAAAGGAGTCAGGATCATCTATGGCCAGAGCGGCGAGGCTCTTCCGGTCTATTTGGATGTCCGAAAGCTTGAGTCCGTGTATGAACTTACTGTAGGACAAGCCATGAGGTCGGGTAGCCGCTGATATCCGCTGGATCCACAGGCGCCTGAAATCCCGCTTCCGGAGTTTTCGGCCTACGTAGGCCTGCTGGTCCGCTTTCATTACCAGGGAAAGCGCCTGCCGATACCTGCGGCGGCCTCCGAAGAATCCTTTGGTGCGCTTTGCAAGTGCTTTTTTACGGGTCTTACGTATTTTTGCTCTGGTTACGCGAGCCATTTGGTGGTCTCCTTTCAGACCGTTTCCCAACCCAGGATGGCGGTTACGGCGAGGCCGGCGGTCCAGTCAGTCGGACGCGGGAACATTGCTCCAGAATCAACTGAACTACTTGTATGGAACCAGCTTCTTGGCGGACTTCTGATCCGCTGCACACATCATTCCTGGTTTGCGAAGATGACGCTTGTTCTTGTGACGTTGCTTGGCCAGGAGGTGGCGCATCTTTGCGCGCTTGAACTTGATGCGGCCACTTCCGGTGACCTTGAAGCGCTTGGCCGCTCCTCGTCTGGTCTTCATCTTGTTTGCCATGAGTTACCTTCCTGTTCGGACCTGTTCAAGCAGAGGGTTGCTTCTTGGCCAGTGGATCGATGAGCATGTGCATCTGACGCCCTTCCATCTTCGGAAGCTGGACAACCTTACCCAGATCTTGAACTTCTTCAAAGAAGCGCCGACATTGTTGTTCGCCTATGTCGCGATGGGCAAGCTCACGCCCCCTGAAACGTACTGTGACCTTTACTTTGTCACCGTCTTCCAGGAAGCGCCTGGCGTGCCGGACCTTCACGTTGAAATCATGCTGGTCCGTCTTTGGCCTTAGCTTGATCTCTTTGGTGTTGATGATCACCTGCTTGCGTCTGGCCTGAGCTTCCTTCTTCTTCTTGTCGTACTTTAGTTTACCGTAATCCGCGATTCGGCATACCGGCGGCCTGGCGTTGGGAGCGACCTCGATGAGATCGAGGCCTCGGCTATGGGCGATGTCCAACGCATCAGGCGTCAGGAATTCACCCATTTTGTTGCCTTTTTCATCAATTACCAGGACACGCGGAACGCGGATACGTTCGTTGACCCTTATTTCGTCCTTGGCTGGTGCTCGATCGAAGCCTCTCCTCGGTCGCCTCAAAACCTCTCCGTTCGCATGAGTCTATCCCAAACAAGGGCTCCACCCGGTACTCGGGTCACCCTTGACATCGTTGTTAATTCCGCCCGACAGCAGGACATTGTTCTTCAACTGCTACAAAGGGCAGATCATAGATAGGCACGGGCGGTTTCGAACCGCCGACCTCCGCCGTGTCAGGACGGCGCTCTTCCACTGAGCTACGTGCCTCCACAAAACCCACAGGTAACGCTACGCAAGAAGGCGCGCAAGACAAAAGACCCCCGTCGGATGGCAAGGCGAGCTTCAACGGGATTCCCCAGGCTTTTTCTTGAAGCCCTTGGTTCGAAGGCCCTTCCCGGTGGACGAAGGCTGCCGCGGGAGCGCTCCGGCGGGAGAAACTGTTCCCCCTCCTGCCCCCTTCTGCCCATAGCGGAGGGCTGAAGGCCTGTCCAGAGCGCGAGCAGCGGCCTGCTCTGGGGAGCCGCGATTGGTAGTGGGCTTCATGAGTTTGAGCAGCGCGGGCTTTACGTCTTGCATCACGAGGATCATTGGGCTGGCGACGAAAACGGTGGAGTACGTGCCCACCACCACGCCGATAAGCATGGCCATGGCAAATGTCTCGATCACGGGACCACCCATGAACAAAAAGAAAAGCACAGCCACAAAGGTCGTAAGCGAGGTGTTGATAGTGCGGTTCAGGGTTTCGTTGACACTGTCGTTGATGAGCTTTGCCATGTCGTAGCGCCTGTAGCGCCCCATGTTTTCCCTGATCCTGTCGTAGATGACGATGGTGTCGTTCAGCGAATATCCAATAATCGTGAGCAAAGCACCGACTATGGGCAGGTTGACCTCACGATGAAGAAGCACGAATATTCCGATGGTTATCATTACATCGTGGAAAAGAGCCAACACTGCGCCCGGAGCAAAAGCCAGGTCGAACCTGAAGGCCACATAGACCAGAACCAGGCCCAGCATGGCCGCGATGGCGACGAAGCCCTGACGCCTGAGGTCCCCACCCACCCTGGGACCGACGCTGTCCACCTGTAGTACCTGGAAATCGTGGCCCACGAGGGAACCCTCGATTGCCTTTTCCACCAGTGCAGACAAACCGGGCAGTTTTGCATAGAAGGTGTTGTCGTCCGTGGCTTCCTGCACCACTACTTCGTCAAAGCCCTTCAGGCATGTACGGATCTTCTCCAGGGGCAGCGCGGGCCCGTTGTACACGATGGTCATGCGCGCGCCAACCTGGGCCTCGAACCTGATCTCTTCGATCCAGTCCTGCCCGAATGTTTCGCGCAGGGTGCGCTCCACGTCCCTACGTACGTCTTCACTGCCGAACGCGGCGTCTTGGACGCGCACGTTGTACTCACCGCTATCGGGAGCCCCGATCTGTTGCACTGCATCGTCGGGAAGACCAACGGACGCAATAGCGGACCGGATGTCGCCAATTTCGATGGGATCATTGAACTTCAGGTGAATCTCGGTGCCGCCGGTGAAGTCGATGCCCCAATTTGGTCCGACTACCACGAACAGGATTATTGAGGTGATTACCAGCAGGCCACTAGAGATGGCAGCTATCTGCCTCTTGCCTACAAAATCGATGCTTATGTCGTGGGGGACGAACTGCATGAGCTGGCCCTAGAAGGCTAATCTGGCTGATGCCTTCCTGGTGAGGAAGTCCAACAGCGTTCGGGAGACGAAAATTGCGGAAAACAGGGTGGTAACGATACCGATCATCAGCGTCACGG
This sequence comes from Myxococcota bacterium, assembly GCA_024276675.1. GTDB lineage: Bacteria > Myxococcota_A > UBA796 > UBA796 > JAFGLY01 > JAJRWT01. The sequence continues at coordinate 172,249 of JAJRWT010000027.1, forward strand.
CAAAACCCTTGATGGGGCCGGTTCCATAGCTGAAAAGCACCACTCCTGCGATGAATGTGGTGATATTTGCATCCAGGACCGCCACCACGGCTTTTTCAAAGCCGGCATCAACCGCCGAACGTGCGTTCTTTCCGAGACGCAACTCTTCGCGGATACGCTCGAAAATAATGATGTTTGCGTCGACCGCCATTCCCACGGTCAACGCAATGCCCGCAATCCCCGGCAATGTCAACGTTGCTCCGAAGGCCGCCAACAAGGCCATGATGAAGACCACGTTCATCAGCAAGGCCAGATCCGCCACCAGGCCGATGAAACGGTAGAATACCAACATGAACACAAGGACCATGGCTCCGCCCATGAAGGTGGCAGACACACCGGATCGTATGGCATCGGCCCCCAGGGTGGAGCCCACCGTGCGCACTTCTCCGATGGTCACCGGAGCCGGGAGCGCGCCGGTTCGCAGGACCAGGGAAAGAACGCTGGCTTCGTCCAGGAGTTGCTCATAGGAGCCTGCCCCCATCTCGATGCTGGCTCGCCCACCACCGATCTTCTCGCGTATGACTGGCGCAGAGCGCAGCTTGTCGTCCAGCACGATGGCAAACCGCTTTCCGACGTTCTCGCCGGTCACCTTGGAGAAGATTCGCCCGCCCCGTGCCTTGAACTCAAGGGCTACGTAAGGTTCGTTGAACTTGTTCATTGCTACATGGGCGTCGTTGATGTCGTCGCCGGTGAGCATGATCTCGTCTTTGATGATCAAGGGCCTGGAACGTACATCCTTCCCTTCGGGTGATTTCTCGTACTTCCAGATCAAGCGATCACCGTTGGGAATCCTGCCAGTCCTGGCAAGCCAATCCGAGAGCGATCTGTCATCGGAATATGTCTGTTCATCCAGTTCTTTTTCGGCAACCAGGAGGGCCTTTTCCAATTTGGACTGGTCGGCGTCTTCGTCTACGAGCATGAACTGCAGGACGGCGGTGGTGCCGATGGCGGCCACAGCTTGCTGGAGGTTGTCGATTCCGGGAAGCTGAACGTTGATACGGTTGTCGCCTTTCAGCACGATGCTGGGCTCCTTTACGCCGGTTTCGTTTACCCTGTTGCGCAAGGTCTCCAGGGCCTGCTCAACCGCTCGCTGGCCGATATATTCCTGCTGCTCGTCCGAAAGTCGGAAGACGTGGTAGTCGGCGCCGTCTTCCACCTTTGTTCCTACGTACAGATAGGTAGAATGCCGCTCGTGAATGAAACGCTGGAGATCGGTGAGAGCCTGACCTTCGGACAGGCGAATCATGAGCGCAGGCTCCCCCCTTACCCGCCTGACATCGTCCAGACTCAATCCTTCCTTCTCGGCCTCTTCGCGCAATGGCCCCACGTCACGGCTCACCGTAGAAAGAACCGCTTCCTCAACCTCCACCTGCAGTGTAAGGTCGATCCCGCCCTGCAGGTCCAGTCCAAGATTTATCTGCGTGTCGGGAAGAAAACCAGCCCACCAGGTAGTTTCTTCATCCTGTTCCGTAGCTTCCACCTCGGCCCCGCCCACCGTTGCCGCCTGTTCGGCGAGCCTGACATGAGCAGCCTTGGCCACCAGGGTTGGCGTCAACGCGTAAACAGAAAAGAGCACAGCCAGGGCAATGATTGTGAACTTCGCCCACCAGGTTCCGGACATGGCGCTACTTCCCCTTGCGCGACTTGCGGTCGGACTTGTCGGGTTTGTCCGATCTTGCCGACTTTTCTGATGCGGATGTGTTTTCAGAGCCGGACAGCCTGCGACGGATAGCCTGTTTGTCTACGGTAATGCGAACATCTCGTGAGATTTCGAGGATCACGGAATCGTCCTGGACAGCCCAGATTCGTCCATGTATCCCCGATGCCGTCACTACGCGATCTTCTTTTTTCAGACTGGCCAGGAGCGCTTGTCGCTCCTTTTCGGCCTTCTGCTGGGGCCTGATCATAAGAAAGTAGAATATAGCCAGAATAGCCAAGAGCAGGGGCATGGTCTGGAACAGGCTCCCGGTCTGGGCCGAACTGTCAGCCACAATAAGCGTGGAATCGCGGGATACATCGTACATCAGGGGATCTCCAGGTTGGTTCGTCAAGCCGGCACGGGCCGAGACCACACTCGCGCCTGGGAACGAAGGCGCTCAAGAGCAGCGGGGCCCTCCTGAATGGCTTCTTGAATCCGCGCCATCAATGCCTGGTAGAAAGACACGTTGTGAAGTGAGAGAAGGCGAGGTGCCAAGAGTTCCTTCGCCATGAAGAGATGCCTCAGGTAGGCACGGCTGAACGAACGGCAGGTATAACATGAACAGAGGGGATCCAGTGACTCATCATCTTCGCGATAGCGTGCGTGTTTGATTGTCCTGCGTCCTTCCGACGTAAATGCCTGGCCAAAACGCCCACTGCGGGTGGGCAGGACACAGTCGAACATGTCAACACCCCGAACCGCCGCCTCAACTATGTCGAGGGGATATCCGACTCCCATGAGATACCTGGGTCTATTCCGTGGGAGCACACGATCACAGGCATCCACCATGGCGAGCATGTCGTCTCTTGGCTCCCCGACCGAAAGACCACCTATGGCATAGCCATCCAGTCCAAGCTCGCTGATTTCCTGTGCGTGGGCAGTTCTCAGGTCCACGTACATACCACCCTGTACTATTCCGAAAAGGGCAGTGGAGCGGGGTTTCAGCCTGGCTCCAATGCAGCGGCCAAGCCAGCGGGTGGTCCTGGCCGTACTGCGCTGGACGGCTTCGCGTTGGGCGGGCCACGGAATGCACTCGTCCAGCGCCATGGCCACATCGACTCCCATGGACTCCTGGATCTGCACGGCTTTTTCAGGTGTCAGATGCCGCCACTCCCCATCATGGGGCGAACGAAACTTCACACCCTCCTCGCCGACCCGCCGCAGCTCCCGCAAGCTGAAGACCTGGTACCCACCGGAATCGGTGAGGATGGGACCATCCCATCCCATGAAACCATGCAGCCCACCAAGCCTGCCCAGTAGTCGGTGCCCCGGTCGCACCCATAGATGGTAGGTATTGGCAAGGATCATGGCGACGGATGCAGCGCGAAGGTCCGCTGGCGTGAGCCCCTTGACAGTACCGGCAGTCCCCACGGGCATGAAGCAAGGAGTGAGAACTTTTCCATGAGGAGTGCAGATGCGAGCCGCACGGGCCCCGCTGCAAGTATGTCGAATTTCAAAGGATAAGCATCGCGTCGCCATAGGAATAGAACCTGTATCCACGTTCCAGAGCATGTCGGTAGGCTTTGATGATTCGACCGCGGCCAGCAAAAGCTGCCACGAGCATAAGCAAACTGGAGTTGGGAAGGTGGAAGTTGGTCATCAGGGCATCGGGGATCCTGAAGCTGTACCCTTCCCTGATGAACAACCTGGTTCTGCCGGGTCCGGGAAGAGGTACGTCGTTGTCCTGGGGAGTTGCGCTCTCCAGAGCTCTCAATGTGGTGGTTCCAACGACCACGATCCTTCCACCACGCTGCCTTGTCCTGCGGATCGCCCTGACAGTTTCAGCCGGAACATCGTATAACTCCTCGTGGAGAAGACCACGAGAAAGGTCTTGGGATCTCAATGGCCTGAATGTTCCCGGCCCCACATGAAGAGTGACGCTACAGAACCCCACTCCCTTTCTTCTGAGGCTGGTCAGGAGTTCTTCTGTCAGGTGAAGGCCTGCCGTGGGTGCAGCCACAGAGCCTGGCGTTCGCGAGTAGACGGTCTGATAGCGGTGTCTGTCCTGTGGCTCCACAGGACGACGGATGTAGGGGGGCAATGGCACCTGCCCCACCAGTTTCATGAGTTCCGCAGGGGCAGGAACCGTTCGAACCAGCCAGATTCCATCTGCCAGCCTTTGCTCCATGGTCACGGCCGTGCCACCTTCACCTTCCAGTGTTTCGCCCACCCGCAGCCGCCTGGCGGGTTTCAGCATGGCCTTGACGGAACCCGGCCCGGGTTGGAGAAGCAGGACTTCCACCAATCCTCCGCTCCTGCGTCGCATGAAGCACCTTGCCTGCATCACCCTTGAATCGTTCACCACCAGCAGATCAGGCGGCGACAGAATCTCTTTTAGCTGCGATACCCTGTGGTCGTACACAGAGTCTGTGCCCAGGACCATGAGCCGCGCATTCTCCCGCGCAGTCGCAGGATAGCGAGCGATTCGCTCGGGAGGGAGTTGGAACCCGTAGTCCATCAACGCTGGCGGCTTCTCGTGGAACACGGCATGCGGATATCCCACAACCATGGTGCGGGCCATGGAGCAGAGACGATACCAGCCCGCCGAGGGCTTTTCCCAACGATGGACCACTGGACCCTGGAGACCAGACAGCCCAGCAAAAACGGAAGAGATTTCCACCAATCATGCTGGCGACCTGGAAACGGGGAGGGAAGAAATGAACGTGGGCCGAATTGTGCTGATCTGATAAGAGTTCCTACTCCCACAGCGAGAAGGTGCCATGTCGCAGATCCACCGGGTCAAACCGCCTCTGAAGAAAGAACCCATGCCCTCGGACATTCTCGAGGGGACCGTCCTGTCCCGCACTCCAACGGGCTACTCCGTGAGTGCCGGTGAATTCATCGCCGTCTGTCCCGTCTCCCAGATCGATCGCTTCCCAGGTCGTGATCTGGACTCGTTCATCGGGCGCACGCTACGCTTTATGGTGGAATCCACGGAAGATGGCCAAGTCACCCTTTCCCGCAGGGCTCTCCAGGAACAGGCCGCCAATCTCAACCGTGAACAGATCTGGGATACCATCAAGGTTGGAGACAGGCTGGAGGGTGTTGTCACAAGCATCAGACCATACGGCGTATTCGTCGATCTGGAAGGTGTCGAGGGATTGATTCACAAGACCGAGCTGGCATGGGACAGGGTGGACGACCCATCCCAGGTGCTACAGCGCTGGGACCGGGTACAGGTCATCATTTCAGAAGTGGACAAGAAACGTCGTCGAATAGCTCTGAGCCTCCGTGATCCCGACACGGGCCCATGGAGCAGGCTTGGCAAGGACTTCAAAGTTGGTGGCATCTACGAGGGCCGTGTCCAGAAAACCACCAACTTCGGAGCCTTCGTCGAGCTTTTTCCTGGCATGGTAGGTCTGGTCAGGATGCCCAACCTGAGTTGGGACCATGTCCGGAAGACCTCCGAGGTGGTTCGCAAGGGTGATCAAATCAAAGTCAAAATTCTCTCTGCGGATCCTTCCAGGCAAAGGCTTGATCTCGGTATCCGCCAGATCACTCCGGATCCGGCGGACGTTCTTGCGGAAACCTACACGGTCGGTCAAAAAGTAACAGGCGTTGTACAACGTTCCAGCAAGAGCGGACTTCAACTGCTGGTTGACGACAACGTGGAAGCCTGGCTGCCCGCACGGCAGGTGCGCCTGCCGCCCGGGGTGATGCTGGAGCAGCGCTACCGCAGGGGTTTCCGCCTGGAAGCCCAGGTTGTAGAGGTGGACCGCCGGCGTCGCCAGTTGAAGGTCAGTCAGATGGGTGGCCCCGAAACCGAAGAACACGAGGCGTTGAGGCATTTCCAGAAAACCCAGGGGCAATCCACGAACAGCTTCGGCACTCTGGGCGACCTGATGGGCAAGATCAAGGTTGAGCGCTGATCAAAGGGCTGTCAAACACTCCCCTGGAGCTTGCTCTTCAACTCGAGCAAATCCTGCATGACCTTGCGTTTTTCAGATGGACTCCGCAGGAGATAGGCAGGATGATATGTGGGCAGAAGGGGGATCCCCCTGTAATCTGCCCATCTTCCACGCAGTCGCCCCAAAGGCTGGCCCGTACCCAGCAGCACCTGGGTGGAGATACGACCCAGCGAGAGAATTGCACGAGGCTGGACAGCCTGCACCTGGGCCTCCAAAAAGGGTAGGCAGGTTGCTATCTCGTCCTGGGAGGGATCTCGGTTTCCCGGCGGACGGCACTTGAGCACATTGGTGATGAACACATCCGCACGCTTCAAGAACAGGACGTTTTCCAGCATGCGGTCCAGCATCTGTCCCGCTGGACCGACAAATGGAAGACCCGCTCGATCCTCGTGCGCCCCGGGAGCCTCTCCCACGATCATCAACGTCGCATGGATGTTCCCCTGCCCGAACACGAGGTTGTGACGAGATCCGGCCAGTCCGCAACGCCGGCAACCCTCGACATGTCCTCTCAGACGATTCATGTCCCGTGGGATCCCCCGCCTTGTGGAGCGAACATGCGCCTTCCATTTCGAAAGGTCCGGAGCTTGCTGCCCGCCGGTGTAAGGATCCGTTTCTTCATGTGGAACGTTCCTGGAAATCGCTGCTTCGCCCGCCCCGCTCCCCGGGGGCTTCGTGGAAAGCGAGATTCCCAATCCGGGGCTGGTGTCGGCACGAAGGAACAAAGACGAACGATCACGTGGAACGGTAGGTTCCAGGTGTCGCACCATTGGCTCAATCGGATAGAGCCCTGCCAACTCACCCCGCTCCAAGTCCCTGACTCCCGCCAAAGTCCAGGCATCGAGAACCTGCCGCAGTTGGCTGACAATCGAGAGCAGTTCGCCCGTCAGCTCATGCTGGCTGCCATGGTTCGAGTCCTTTTGCATCAGGTGTCTCGCTTCGTTCTTCCAGGTCCTTCCTCGCCGTTGCCATTCAATATCCCGCTCCCAGTGGCCCGTCGCGCATGACCTTCCCCCCCCGGGGGCAGAGTCTGCCAGCCAACGAATCTTTTGCCAGACGTTCCCCAGACCCGAAAGGCCTCCAGCCCAGTCCACGGAGCACGGATATCAACGATGGAAGAGGCAGCCCCACCACGTTGGTCCAGTCCCCGTCCACAACACGGAACAATTGTATTCCCCGACGCTCCACCTGGTATCCGCCCCCACAGAACCTGCCTTCGCCAGAATGCACATAGGCCAGCAGCTCCTGATCCGTCAGGTCATCTCTGGCCAACAACCTGGTGGTCACATGCCAACTCTGGTAGCTCCAGCGCGAGGCCGAATGTTCCTGGCCAGTCTCCGTGACTGCGGAGCGTTTGCTGCCACCATTGTCAGCCACTACCATAGCCGTGGTGATCTGGTGGCTTCTTCCTCTCAGCAATCGAAGCATCCGGAGATGGCGTGTGACTGTCAGGGGCTTGCCAAGCACCACTCCATCCACGTGTGCGACCTGATCAGCCGCTATCAGTATTGTACTTCTGTCCAGAGGTATCCTGCCCGTCACATCTCGGGCTTTTGCCAGGGCTCTCTTCATCGCCATCTTCAACGGTTCCCTGTGCATGATGGAGTTCTCATCGACTTCAGGTGGAACGAGCAGGCACGCAATACCCGCAGCCGCCAGGAGTTCCATTCGGTGACGGCTGGAGCTTGCCAGTACAATCTGGAAACAGTTCAAGTCGACCTCCAGGATACCCAGGGCGAGCAGCCCCGACGGCATGCTGCGGACCAGTGAGGGGCTTCAATCGCGGAAACAGCAGCTTCCTTCACTACCCATGCCGGCGCAGATACTCGTCCCTTCCAGCATGTTGCCCGGGCGTACCCGGCAGGTACACGGCTCGCTTCTGCCCAGCACGCCCCTCCGAAAGGAAACCAGCGTGATTCAACAACCATGGCAAGCAGAATAGATTCACCCATGGCACCGCATCCCAGATCAGATGTAGACTTGCGAAAGCGTCCCATGGCCTTATATCTCATGTCGGCCCCCTATCGTGGCCAGCCCTCACACGAAGACGAACGCCTCTTCACCAGGCGAGCAATCGGAGCCGTGGACCGATGAGCAGCAGCGCGATTGGAATCGACCTCGGAACAACGTTCTCCGCAGTGGCTCATGTCAATCAATACGGCGTACCCGAGATCATACCCAACGCCGAAGGAGACAGGATCACTCCATCCGTGATCCTCTTCGACGACAACGAGGTAATCGTAGGTAACTACGCCAAGCAATCGGCCGTGGCCTACCCTACACAGGTCGTGGACTTCATCAAGCGCCATATGGGCGAAGATGACTACACGTCCGAATACGCCAACGAGCAGTACACTCCGGAGCGCCTATCCAGCTTCATCCTGGGCAAGTTGAAGCATGATGCCGAAGTTCGTCTCGAAACAGAGATCAAGCAGGCAGTGATAACCGTACCAGCGTACTTCGGAGACAAGCAGCGTCGCGCCACGATGATGGCTGGCGAAATGGTCGGATTACAGGTGCTGAAGTTGGTCAACGAACCTACCGCTGCCGCATTCGCATACGGCCTGGACCACCGTCACAAAGACAAGAAGGTCTTGGTGTTCGACCTCGGCGGAGGCACCTTCGACGTGACCATAGTCCACATCCTGGGCAGAGATCTGAACGTCCTGGCCTCGGTGGGGGACCACCTGCTGGGTGGAAAAGACTGGGACGACGCCCTGATCGCGTTGTGTGCTGAGAAGTTCAAGGAAAAACACGGCATCGACCCTCTGGACGACATCGCTGCACACCACGACCTGCGGCAGAAATGCGTCAACGCCAAGATCAGTCTCTCCCGACGTCCCAAGGTGAATATCTTCTACGATCACGCGGGGAAAATCCTCCGCCAGGGGATCTCACGCGACCATTTCGAGAACCTTACTTCCCCCCTTCTTCATCGATGTGAGTTGTTGTCACGTGATGTCCTGGAAGATGCGAACCTGAAGCCGACCGACATAGACATCGTACTGTTGGCGGGTGGCTCTACTCGAATGCCAATGGTGAGGTCCATGTTGACCCGCGTTTTCGAACGTGAACCTTCCTCGGAGATCAACCCAGATGAATGCGTTGCCCTGGGCGCAGCATTGACCGCAGCCCTGGAATCGGCCCGCCTGGAGGGCAAGGCTCCTCCCGTCGACATCCGCACCCATGACGTCACCAGCCATTCGCTGGGTATGGTCGTGTTCAGGGAAAGCAAAATCCACAACAGCAGGATAATCAAGCGCAACAGCAGAATACCATGTGAACGGACCTGCAACGACTACGTCACTACCAACCACAACCAGAGTACATTCGACCTTTGGCTGGTTCAGGGAGAAAACCCGGATCCCATGGATTGTACTGTCCTTGGCCACTTTGAATTCTACGGCATTCCACCTCGGCCCAAGGGCCAATCTCGTCTTGGCGTGACCTACCGTTACAACGCGAACGGCATCGTCGAAGTGGAAGCCATGGATCTGTTCACCGGTCAAAACCTGCCTCACAGGATTTCCGTTGGGCTGCTGACCCTGGACGATCTCATCAACCACCGAATTCCAGTCCACATCGCCCTGCTCATGGATTGTTCCGGCTCTATGTACGGTAACAACCTGAAACAAGCAAAAAGGGCGGCCTGGAGCTTTGTCAAGAGAGCACATCAACCAGGTCGAAGATTCGCCGTTCTGCCCTTCCCCAACACCGCTGGCCCGCACACTCCTCTCACTGATGACCGAGACTCACTCTACAAGGCGATATGGGATCTGCTTCCGATCGGCTCGTCCAAGTTGAGCCATTCCTTGAAGCACGCCGGCTCGCTCCTGAAGGCCAGTGCAGGTGTTCAGAGGGTGTTCATCATTTTCACTGACGGCCACCTGGACGATCCCCAGGCTTCATCCACCGAGGCGCACCGTATCCGCATCGCAGGCGGAAGGATCAAAACGGTTGCCCTTGGCCACGAACCCAATCGAAAGTTACTGGAGAGGCTGGCATCACAGCCCAGTGACTGTCACATTCACGACGAAGCCATCGAACTGGGAATGGCACCCATCAACCTTCCAACAGAGCTTGCCAACAGGAGCGGAGCTTGACAAGCACCGACGAGAGGCCATCGCTTCACGACACGTTGAAGCACATCAAAGAAATCCTGTCTCGACTGGAAGCGGACGCTGACGCCAGCAACCTGCAAAAAACGGCTTTCAACAATCTCTACGCCGAACTGAAGCAGTACAAGGAAGATTTCATCTTCCAAGCCGAAAAGCCCCTGCTCCTGGATCTCCTCCTTTTCCACGACTCACTATGTTGGTTCCGCCATACCATCGCGGAACATGGAGAAGGCCCCATTCCAGCAGAACTCGTCACCGAAGCCGTGGAATACCTGACCGAAGAATTCCTGGAGATACTCGCCAGAAGAGACATAACTCCCATGGCACCCAGGACCGAATTCGACCGCACCGTCCACAAGGCAGTCAAGACGCTGGATCACGAGAATCCAGACATGGACATGAAAGTTCACAGTGTCTTGAAAAAGGGCTTCATGCGGGCCGGAAAACTTCTGCGCCCAGAAGAGGTCGTCATCTACAAACCCCTGTCCGGTTGACCGTACACACAGCCAACCATGCGCTGCCTGCCCTCGTGGCTGGCACGCGCACGTGAATCCACACAAACCGTCCATGATGCTCTGCTGCATGGGCTACCCCTTCTGTCCAAGCACACGGAAGACGCCACCCAGGCGTCATGGGCCAGCGGACTCTCTGCGTGCTTGTTCTCCACGGTATGCCCCCTGAAGACCAGGGACGCAGTTCCAGTCTTTTCAACGTTGACTTTTCCCCACCTGCTCCGAATTGGGATAGTTGAACGCCATGGAAAAGCACGAAGTCGTTCTCGGTATCGATCTGGGCACTACGTTTTCCGCAATTGCGGTTGTAAACCAGCATGGTTCGCCCATAATCATCCCCAACTGTGAAGGGGGGCGCACCACTCCCTCCGTGATCCACTTCTACGATTCCGACGGTTGTCTCGTCGGCGAAGAAGCCGTGAGGATGGTAGTTGTCGATCCGTCCAACGTGGCTCGTTTCGTCAAGCGCAGCATGGGCGAGAGTGACTTCTCCATGGAATTCTTCAGGCGCCCCTACACGCCCCAGGAGCTATCCGCACTCATTTTGCGCAAGCTCAAAAACGACGCCGAACAATTCCTGGGGCATCAGGTACGGGATGCTGTGATTTCCGTACCTGCCTACTTCAACAGTCCTCAACGAGGCGCCACTGCAGAGGCTGGGGCACTGGCTGGTCTCAACGTTCTCTCAATCATCAACGAACCCACGGCTGCCGCCATCGCGTATGGCGTAGACCGCCAGGGTCCCCCAAAGACGATACTCGTTTTCGACCTCGGGGGAGGCACATTCGATGTAACGGTAATGGATATCCGACCTGGTTCCCTGAAAACACTGGCATCGGATGGCAACGCCGAGTTGGGAGGAAAGGACTGGGACGACCGACTGCTCAACTACGTCTCTGAACATTTCATCGAACGTTTCGGCGACGATCCCCGCGACGATCCCAACCCATACCAGGAATTGTACGAACGTATACTCGAAGCCAAGTTGGCACTCTCCTCCAGGTCGAACGTGAGAATACCGGTCAATTATCGCGGTCATTGGATGTTCGTGGACGTGGATGAACCCCTTTTTCGGGACCTGTGCCAGGATCTGCTGGATCAGTGCAGGGATACCTGCAACATAGTCATGGAAAAGGCAGGGATAGGTTGGGAAAAACTGGACGAGATTCTGCTGGTTGGTGGGGCCACACGAATGCCGATGATCCGGAATATGATCAGTGACATGAGCGGACTGAGCCCCATCGCCGGTGTGAATCCGGATGAGTGCATAGCAATGGGCGCCGCCCTGGCAGGTATCTTCCGGCATAGGCAAAACATGCTCCCTTCACTCTTGGAGGAGGCACTACCCACTTCCATCACGGGTTCTGCCAGCGCGGATAGCGGCCTCCCCAAAGATTCATCTTCACCGGCAATGCCACTGGCAAGACTGGAAATCGTAGATATCACTACCCACCCGTTGGGAGTCCTGGTACTGGATGCAGACCTGCAGGAACACGTCGTAAACCTGATTCCAGAAGGAACACCGCTGCCCTGCGAAAAATCTGGGCGTTTCGCCTACGCATACGACAACATGACCACCGTCTGCGTACAGGTTGCGGAGGGTCACGGCTCGACCCGCGACGAAGTAGTTGTTGTGGGCGAAGTGATCCTCGACCATCTTCCCCCTCGTGTCCGTGGCACTCCCGTGGAGGTCCTCTACCGTTACACCCGGAACCAACTCTTGGAAGTCTATGTTACCGACATACAGACCAGCAACACGCAGCGCGCCACCATCAACCTGAAAGGAAGCTTGCCCGTTCATCGATTCGAAAAGGCCAAGGCAATGGTCTCCCGAGCAAAGATGGACCCGCTCGCTCCATGAAGCTGCCCATCTCGTCTCTTGATACGCCAATCAACAGCGCTGGCTCCGGCGGACAACGGCAATGCGTCCGGAATTAGCAATGGATTCCCGTGAACTCGAAAAGATAGACGTTTTCCTCAAGTTGGCGAAATGTTCTTCGCTACTGGATTTCTACGAGATCAATCCTGAAACGGAACGTTCTGTCATCGAAGCCAGACTGAAGGAAAGGCGAATCTGGGCACAGGCTCAACAGGCGAACCCCAAGTTTCGAGATGTCGCCATCTGGCTCATCAAGAACAACTCCCTGGTGCGACGAGTCCTCCTGGACGAAATATCGCTCTACATCAAGGTGACAGAAGAACGGCAGCGGACCCGGAACCTGGAAAAGCTTGGACTCTTCATCAGAGGGAGCCTGTTGGAGGGTAGAATGACCTCCTCCATCAAGCAGGCCATCATCTCGCAAGGCAATGAACTCGGCCTTACCGCCGAAGAGGTGGAACGATACCTGTCACACGAGTTGGGCCTCAAGCTGGATCCCGACGACGAGCCGACTGAAGTGGTATTCTCAGCCCCACTGTCAACGAGCAACCAGGTTTCTGCGGATTACTATTCCATACTGAAGATATCACCCTTTGCAAAACAAGAAGAGATCTACGACGCGTACCGTGAAAGGTATCGCTGGGCCAGATCGCTGAGAGACACGGATCGTGCAAGAGAAGTATACAGGGATCTGGACGAAGCCTGGAAACACCTGGGAAACCCCGATTCTCGAGCACGATACGATGACCGATACAAGAGATCCACGCTCCCCACGACAGAACACCTGGGAATAGAGTACGCTGCTCCTCCAAGGAGGCATTCCCCAACCCTTGACAGGTACTCGCAGCCAGGGAATCCCCTTTCCCCCGGGGGGGCCACCACGGCACATGCCGCTGCTCCAACAACGGCACAGCCCTCGAGCGCGTCTCCCCCTTCTCCAGCTCCAGGATACGGAAATACAGTCACACCTGAAAACCTGCCGTCCAAGCCACAATTCGAGATCAAATCGGCGGAGGTACCAGGAAGACGGCCACCATTCAAATGGAGCCATGTCGTCTTGCCAAGCCTTCTTGCCACCATTCTCGTGTGCATGATTCTCGGTTACCAGGCTTATGAAACCTGGCGCATGGAAGCACAGGCAGACCAGAAGAAAGAGCTCCTTCACACGAGCCTGCACCTGCACATCGACCCTCCGGCTCTTGCAGTCTTCATCAATGATCACGTAGTGGGGTCGGGAGCCACACTCATGATCGAGGATCCGGCCCCCCATGACACCGTCTTTCGACTACGAGTCGAACTGGACGGTTTCAAGACCTACGAAGAAGAAATAGTCATCCCCGGGGGTCAAACCGCCACGCGACGCATCTCCCTGGAATTGCAGGACAAGATGTCCTACCGGCCCAAACCTGACGAAACTCCCGCCGAACTGCCCCCAGCCTTGATAGATGAACTCTTTGCCAGCAGGATCCAGGCCTTGAGTTCATGCTTTGCATCTCTGGATTCCCAGGGCCTCCCTGACGTGGTCAGAGTGGAACTCAAGGTCTGGGTCAACTCCCGAGGTCAGGTAGCGGGGCTCGACATGATCTCTTCCAACATACGCTCACGCTTGCCTGAAAACTGCCTGAAACGTCAAATACGAGCCCTGCACTTCCCTCTGTTGAGCGGTGATTACGCCTTTTTCCAATACTTGCTCCATATTCCCGTCAATGCTCAGGATGGGTAGATGTCCAAAGACAACAACCCCAAAGATCATTCCAGTCCTCCGGATATGCACATCCTGGATGAACTCTTGGACCATGCCGAGTTGGCACTGGAAAACGGCGATCTCCAGACTGCCCTGGAAGGCTGTCAAAGAGCTCTTGATTCATTTCCCCGCAATCCAGATGCCCTCTTTCTCATGGCAGAATGTTACCGAGAGATCGACCACGTGGACCAAGCTCTGGATGCATACCGCCGTTGCGTTCTCATCGACTCCCACTACTCTGCGGCATGGTCGGGCCTGGGGCTCATGCACCTCGTACTGCGGCAGACGGAAGAAGCAAACCGTAGCTTCAACAGAGCCATCCGCGAAGATCCATCAAACCCCGAACCTTGGTGGGGAAGAGCGATGCTCCGAGAACGCCGTCACGATTTCGACGGAGCTGATCGCGATCTCGCCAGAGCCGCCAGACTGGATCCCGAAGGTTACCCGTACCCGGCTGCTCTTGCCGACAACGAAGTCGAGCAGATCGTACAGTCCGCCATTGCCGACCTTCATCCAGCTCTCCAGGAATACCTGGGCAATGTCGCGATACTCTTGGACGAAGTCCCGTCCGACGATATCCTCGAACAATACGATCCGCCGGTTCTTCCAGGGGAGCTGCTGGGCTATTTCAATGGAGCTTCACTTATCGAACGCTCATTTGACAACCCCTGGAGCAATCTACCAAGCGCGATCATGCTCTTCAGGCGAAACCTCCAACGGTATGCCACCAACAAAGAACAGCTCGTAGACGAGCTACGAACCACATTTCTGCACGAGGTTGGTCACTTCCTGGGACTACAGGAAGAAGATCTGGCGGAACGTGGACTCGATTGAGATGGCCTCGGGCCTCAAGGCTGTCACACGAAACGAACGGAGGTGGAGGAGAAGGGAATCGAACCCTCGACCTCAGCATTGCGAACGCTGCGCTCTCCCGACTGAGCTACTCCCCCAATTCCAGCAAGGCCCGGATAACAACGCGCCATGGGCCAGTCAAGCAATAGGCTGCCAGCAAGAATTCAACGTCCGCAAGTACTACAGGTGGACCTTGTACCATATCCACCCGTAGGCATCTTCTCTATCAAGCTCTTCAAGCCAGATGCTCCCTGCCTGCTGGTACCCCCCCTGCTGCAGCCAGGGGGCGATGATTGGTGCCGTGGTCCATTCCTCCCGAAACCAGAGCACGTATCCCACCCGTTTCCGCTCCAACCATTCCCCGAAGGCGGTCCGATCCCCAGGCGCCACAGGCAGGTCCATCCACGTGAACAAGGTATAGTCATTGTGCCTGCGGTTGAGCCAGCACCCCGGGATATTGTCCAGAAGCAGCGGGACTTCAGGAGAAATATTGCGCTCGATCCTTCGGGCGAGGCTGAGCTGTGGAAGGTAGAGTTCTCTTGAAAGCTCAATCTGCCGCTTGGTTTCAGTGAGTTGATCCATCCATGTCCACGCCACTAGCACCACGACGATGGCCGTCGCTGCCGATCCCCCCACCAGCCTCCTTGCTCGCCTCCACAGGCTATCCATGGCCAACGCCGCCGCCATGGCCCACAGAGGCACGATGGGAAGCATCCACTTCCAGTAGAGGTTGTGGCCGACGTAGTGCTGTGCAAGAAAACCGATGAGCAGCCAGAAGCCGGTGACCGTGAACCAGGCAGCTCCTGTCACCCAGCATGAAACGGCCCTGGAGCCGACGAGCATGGGCACGCCAGCGAGAGCGGCCAGAACCATGACAGTCCCCATGTGCCCCGGTAGAACCTGGGTGAGCAATCCCCACACGATTTCCAATCCGTTCCTGGACCATTCAACAGTGGTCTGGATCTCCTGCCCACCCCCCGTTTCCAGGTTTATCTGGACCGAGTGCTGCCAGAAACGCCAGGTTCCAAAAAATGCCTTGCAATACGCGGACCACAACAGCACAGTGCTCATCAATGGAACCATTGAACGCAAGAGTCTCGTGTGGCGAGGCCTTCCGAGGGAAGCAGACAGCGCAAGGACCAGACCAAGCACCCAAAGAGCCTCGAAACGCACAAGAAAGGCCAGACCCGCCAGTAGCGAAGCCCAGGAAAGCCGATCCTGCCCCAACAGGTACAGAACAGCCAGAAGCAAAGCAGCATAGAGCGGTTCTCTAAGCGCCGAAGCGGAGTAGAGCGCCAACTCCGGCTGGAAAAGCAGCAGGCAAACCGCCAGCAGGGCCAGGCCCACACCCTTGATCCTCATGCATATTGCCGCCGTCAACAACAGCACAAAAAATCCACCCGCCATGCTCACAACCCTGGTGCCTACCACCGTGCTGCCCGTCACAACGGTCACCATGGCGCTCAGCCCGTAGTACAAGGGCAGGTGGTTCATGTCATAGCGCGTAAAAGCTGAATCCAGCACGCCCCGAGTCATGGCAAGGTTTCCGTAGTCGCTCTCTTCCCAGCCATAGAAGTGGAATATCAGGAAGAAACGCCAAAACAGAGCCACGAGCGTGATCATGACCAGGAGGACACGGGATCTGGTGGCGTCTGCCATGCTCTTTTCCAGGGTGATTCCGCTATTTCAGGCGGAAGAGCCCTTCTTGGAACGGGCCCTGCGCCGGTTGCCCCTCGACCCCCTGTGCCTGCGTGTACTGGAAAGCCCGAGCTTTCCGGGAAACCATTGACGCCAGTTCTTTTCCAGCAGCTTTTTCATATGGTGGTGTTGTGGCCTTGAGAGGTTTGCGTCCGACTGCAGCAGGGATAATGCCTCCTTTCTTGCACGAACCATCAAATCCCTGTGCTCCAGCGGGTCAACGTACTTGAAGACCGGTATCTTCCAGTTCTTCTTTCCGAGCAATGCTTCCGGCGCACGTTCTGCCAGGTCCAGCTCCGCTATCTTGAAACCTTCGGTTTCGCTGAAGATCGTCTCGATTTTGTGGAGGCCTTCTTCACCAGGTTCTGTGGACTGTACAAGAAAGAACATGCCGGGCCTGCTCCCCCGCGCCACATGGGCTCTGAGTCTGTGAAGACGCATGAGATCAAACTGATCAGCGTGCTCCACAATCATCGAGGTGGCAGTGGAAACCATGGGGCCATCTTCCACCATGGTCGTCGTAAGGAGCACATCCAGGCGTCTGTGACGGAAATCGTCGTAGACGCGCTGGCGTTCTTCCCTTCTCATCAATGCGGAGAACACACCTACCCGCATTCCTGGAAAGGCATCAGAGGACAGCGCTTCCTTGAGCTTCGCCAGGTCATTCCGATCAAGTCTCTCCTGACCGTCTATCAAGGGCAGAACAACATATGCCTGTCTCCCAGCCCGAAGTTCGGTCATGACCTGTTCATAGGCATCTGTTCTCCGCGACCATTCGAATATTTCGGTTCGCACTCCACTCCAGGCCGGCACATTGACCATGGAAAGGTCCATTATACTGAAAACAGTGAGAGCCAGGCTAGTGGGAATTGGAGCGGCGGTCATCACCAACAAGTCGGGCCGCCCGGCTTTCCCTGGAAGGTCTTCGATTCCCATTGTGCCATACACACCGCGTTCTTCCAGAACAACCAATCCAAGACGCCTGAAGGTTGGCCATGGCCTGGTAAATGCTGGAGTCGCGAAAATCACGTGGGCCTCTCCGCGACGTATGGCATCCGCCTGTGCCGGGCCCGGACGTTCTTCCACCAGCATGGGAACCATGCCGACTGAACGGAGGACGTTCTCGGCGAACAGGTAGCGATGCTCAGCCACGAGTGCGTCGGGAGTTACGAAGACCACCTGTTCCCGGCCGCCGGCCACCAGTACCGCAGTCAGCAATGCAACCAGGCCTTTACCCGCCCCAACATTCCCCTGCAATAATCTATACATGGGAGATGAGCTGCAAAGATCCCGACGTATTTCTGAAAATGCGATTTCTTGCTCGTCGTTCAACTCCACATCGTGAATGACCTGCAGCTTGCCCAAGGTTCCATGCCCCAGCACGCGGGATGTACCCTTCTGGCGTGGTGCCCGCGTCTGCCGTAACGCCACGCCCAGTTGGTACAACAACAACTCGTCGAATGCAAGCCTCTCCATGCCTCTCTTGTGGGAGTGGGTGGGAAAATGCAGTCGGCGAAGCGCTTCGCCAAGATCCAGGAGACGAAGGCTTTTCTGGATGTTTTGTGGTAGCGGATCCAGCAGATTGCCAGAAAACTCGTCCAGGGCCCTACGTAACAGCGAACGCATTTCACTGTCTGCCACGCCCGGAATATCGTAGCAGGCCTGCCTGCCCTGACCACGACTATCTACCCACACCAGCTCGCCGTTGTGAAGCAACACGGTTTCGCCGTCGTGTTCTATTCGCCCATGGATGGCCACCCTGGAGCCTGCCTTGAGTCGTCGCCTGAACGCCCCATCGACCGGGCTCATCCAACGACAGGTCACCTTTCCCAGGTCATCTTGCAGAACCACCTCGAAAAAGCGCCCCAAAGGATTGATCCTGGTAAAGCGTCTGCCGACCCTGGCGCGAACGACCTCGAAACTCCCATCTGCCAGAGGTTCCGATGGAGTGACGGCCCTGGGAAGAAGCTGGAATCGAACGGGCGCTCTCAAAAGCAGATCTGCCACAGAATGAAGTCCCGCGGCTTTCAGGACTCCAAGCAGGGTGGAAGATGGGACACCCCAACGCTCCAGGGATATCCCGGGCCCTTCCGGGTCGGTCAACTGACGCGGTACGCAAGGCGGGGGTCGGGGGGGCTTCCTGGGAGGCTGCGGTGCCCTTCCTGATGAAACCCTTGCAACGGTTTGCTTTTCCCCCGGGGTTGCTAGTACTCTCTTGGCCTTCCTTGGACTGCCTGCAGAGGAAGCCGCCTGGGGAGGGCCATCCTTTGCTTGTTGGGACCCCGCTTCCGAGTGCGCCGCCACGCCAGAAGTGGAAGCGCCTGGGCCCGCTGTTGCTCCATCCTGCCTGCCTTCGGCTTGATCCGACGACGTGTTGCTGTCATTCGCCGCCTTGGGCTCGACCTTGGGGGCAGCAGAGAGGGCAACTCTGGCCTTTTTCTGAACGGCCCGCCGTTTCTTCGTGGATTTCCCTCTGGAAGAAGTCTGTACACCATGTGCTTTCGCCGCAACTTCCGACTTGCCGGCTGGAACTCCCGCGTGAGGCGATTGGGCCGTTTTGGCAGCCACAACCGCTGGTGGGGACTCATGCGGCACGATGAAACAACGGCTTTCTGTGGAGGACGGTTTTTCCGGCAACGCCAAACAGCCCAATCGATCAAGCCCATTGGCCAAGGTCTTCAGGAGATCCCTCTTCGCTCCAAGGGAAAGAGAGTCGGTCCAGGATGACAGCAGATCCTTCAGGTCCAGTATGGCAGCTTTTTCGGTGGGGCCATCAACGGATGATATTGCAATTTCCAACCATCTGCCACAGGTCTTGTGGAGATGACTGATGGATGTGGCTGCTTCGTCACTTCCAAGGCCGAACGCCACCGTCCTGGCCACGACATCCAGAGCTCTGGCCACCACTGCCGCTCGTCCGCCATTGGCTCCTTCGGGCGCGGTTTCCTTCTTCATGGATACATCCAATCAGATGTGCTGGACTTCGAGGATTTCAAACTCGCGTGTACCTTTGGGGATCCTTACGTGTACCTCGTCGCCGACTTCCTTTCCCAACAAGCTGCGACCTATCGGGGCTGTTATCGGAATGGCACCTTTCGGAATATCGGCCTCGTGGGATCCGACGATCCTGTAGACGAGTTCTTCCTCGGTCTGCAGATCCAGCAGTCTAACCGTGGCACCAAAGACAACACGCCCAGTCTCGGGAATCTGCCTGACGTCGATGACTTCCGCCATGCCGATACGCTGGTTCAATTCGCCTATCCTGGCCTCGATCATGGCCTGTCGTTCCTTCGCTGCCTCGAACTCCGAGTTCTCGCTGATATCTCCATGCGCCCGGGCTTCTTCGATGGACTTGACCACCTCTGGACGCAAGACCTCCATGTGGTGCTTGAGTTCCTGCACGAGTGCCTTGTAGCCCTCTGGTGTCATGGGTACCCGTTTCATGTTGTTCATGGTCGTTTCCCGTAGAAATGTGCCGCAGTCTCCCCATGCCGTTCCATTTCATTGTGAATGCGGCACAGCGGGGAGTGGAGCTACTTTATGTGAAGCGAAAAAAAAAGAAAACCCCGTGGGCTCGTGGTGGAAACGCTGCACGATGGATAGCGGTTGAAGGCCACGCAGGTAGCGGGCATGAGGCGCCGTTCCCTGGAGAACCTGCTGCACGAGCCGTCCGGCGGAACAATGAAGCAGGAAGGAACTATCACGGTCTACTGAACGACGCCGCTGGGAAGGACGAGAGCCTCCACGACAAAATGCATGGTCCTGGTTCTACCCAGCAGCGGCCAGTTGTCAGTCACCGTCCACTCACAATATACCCTTCGTTGACCGACTTCTTCCCTGAATTCACAGTCGTCCTCTTCGATATAGGTGGGTACGTCCCTGTTGTACATTTCCTGTGCAAGCATCTGCACGGCTTTGTTTTTACCGAGGTCTTTCCAGTAGAGGCCAACTATCTTCACAACTTCCTTCATTACTCTCTGGTCCCAGTAATATGGAACGAACCGCCAGGCACACAGTATTCCGTAACAGATCCCTGCCACAAGAATGACACTCATCACCTGTACTCGACCTCGACGCATATGCCGTTCTCCAGCCGGTTTGGGGCTTTTACCCCTTGGGTTATCCAAGATAGAGCTTTCAGGACAGGAAATCTCCCGACCATGGGCAACCATACCAGAATTGCCGAATCATTCCCATTGGCCTTTTCAGAACTATCGTTGGCGCCCTATCCAAACAAAGAAAAAAGAACTACGAGCGTATGGCAACACTCAAGCCAGCCATCCCATGGCAGGGCATTCTTCCAGGACCAGCGTGCTCTCCAACAAAACGAGAATGTCCAGCCATTTCCCATGCGGAAAATCCGACCCCGCGGGAACGAACCGACCTGTCAGGGAAGATGTACCCGGACATCCCCCGGAATAACAAGACTGGTTCAAGCCATGGGGGGGCCTGCCTGATTATCTCCAGGAAGGCAGGGCGCTCCTTTTCTTTCCAGAATGCAGCTACCCTGCCCCTGGGCGCCCGATACAATGGTATTCGATTCCCGCCGCTTCCATTTCTTCGGGATCATAGAGGTTCCTTCCATCGAAGACGAGGGGCTGGTTCATGTATTTCTTGATCTTGGCCAGGTTGGGGTTGCGGAACTCGGGCCATTCAGTGACCACCACCAGAAAATCGGCGTCTCGCAGGGCTTCAATACTGTTGTTCATGAATTCCACGCTATCACCCAACAAACGTTTTGCCTCGGTCATCGCCTCGGGATCGTATGCGGAGATGCTCGCGCCAGCTTCCAACAACATTTCGATGATCACGAGAGAAGGCGCTTCTCTCATGTCGTCCGTACCGGGTTTGAAAGACAAGCCCCAGATGGCCGCTCTTTTGCCGGAAAGGTCTGGCCCCTGGTGGGCAATGATTTTTTTGGCCAAGAGACGCTTCTGGTTCATGTTGACAAGTTCCACGGCATCTATGATCCGCAGATGAAGTCCATGTTCCATGGCCGTATGCTGCAAAGCACGGACATCCTTTGGAAAACACGACCCTCCATAGCCAACCCCAGGAAAGAAAAAGCGAAGCCCTATTCTACTGTCGGATCCAGCTCCACGGCGGACGGCATCGACATCTGCCCCCACCAGGTCGCAAAGCTGGGCAAGCTCGTTGATGAAACTTATCCTGGTGGCCAGTAAGGCATTCGCAGTGTACTTGGACATCTCCGCAGACTTGTTGTCCATGAAAAGGATTGGTTTCCCAGTGCGTATCAAGGGCTTGTACAGCCTGGAGATCACCTTCCGGATACCATCTCCTTCACATCCGATGATGATGCGATCAGGTCTCATGAAGTCATCGATGGCGGTGCCTTCTTTCAAAAACTCGGGATTGCTGACCACCGGGTGCTCCAAGTCGGTCAACTCACGCAGCAACACCCTTACCTTGTCGGCCGTACCCACGGGCACCGTGGATTTGATCACTATCACTGTTTGTTTTTCAGCGGACTGCCCAATCATCCGAGCCACTGTCATGACACCGCCCAGATCCGCCGAGCCATCGGCACCGGGCGGTGTGCCCACCGCTATGTATACTACTTCTGAAGCCCTTACCGCTGACGCTCCATCGGAGGAAAACGAAAGCCGGGCTTCTTTCACGTTTCTACGAACCAGATGCTCCAGACCGGGTTCGTAGATTGGGATCCTGCCATCCTTGAGAAGTTCGATCTTCCTCTGGACGTTGTCGACACATATGACCCTATGGCCGAGATCCGCCAGACAGGTTCCAGCCACCAGCCCGACATACCCTGTTCCGATAATGGCTATTTTCATTCTTCAAACCCACCTTTCTACTGCTAATACCAAACCCTCGGCACCAGTGAAAACACTATCCAACGAGTACCTTGTTCACCAGCTCTCACGACGGAATGCTCCTGCAGCGAAGAGTGAGCAGAATAGCTATGGAGGAAACCGTTGTCAAACGCTCTGTCCGGGAGTGTCCGACTCCAGGTCTCCCACCTTGAAGCACGCAGCCCCACAGCCACTGATCCCTACTGACAGAACATCGACAAACGGAAACCGCGAACAAAATCGCGCAGCAGCCACCCGGAAAGTCGGGGAGAGCAGGCCCTGGCAGCCATGGCATGCAGGACAGCCATGGGTTAACTCTCGCGGGCAGCGGGATCCTTCCCGCCCTAACCCGTGGTCCTGTTACGCCGTGCGGTGCCGGTACCACGTTTTCCCATGTCCACAACCAAGGAGACCAGACATTGGCACACCACAAAGATGCCATCAAGCGTGCACGCCAAAACGAAGAGCGTCGTATTCGTAACAAGCACTACAAGTCGCGTATGCGCAACCAGATCAAGACTCTTCGTTCTGCCATTCAGGACGGAAACACCGAAAAGGCACGCGATATCCTTCCCAAGACCGTCAGCATCATTCAACGATTGGCTCAAAAGGGAATAATCCACAAGCGAAACGCAGCCCGAAAGGTCAGCCGTCTCACCCGCGCTGTCAATGCCATGCAAAATCAGGCCCATTGAGCAGTGAAGCTTGAAGCCGGCCCTTTGTACATGGACTGTCGGTAGATGGTTTGAGTTCCTGGCTCCACAGACGGGTTTCAAGCTTCAGGCACACACCAGTCGTAGCACCAATGCTTCCAGGATCCTTCTGCTACCCGCCCGGTGGCCACGCATATCCTGTATGGCACCTGCCAGCAGGTTCATCGTCAAGTCGGTCCGTAGAGGGTGCGTTGAAAGCGTTCTGCGCGCCGCAGCGAGCTTGCCGCCAAATATCCTGACACCCATCTCCCTGTGATCTGCCCCCGTCCGCTCACAGAATTGCAACATGAGCAGTTGCCGTATCTGCCAGGTGATCAATGGCAGAACACGTTCGGGGCTCGTCCCTTCCTCGAGCATCCGGTGAGTGATCTTCATGGCCTGTCCCGAGTTTCGCCTGACTATGGCCTCTGTGAGATCCCATACGACTGCTTCAGATAGCACACAGCATACGTCTTCGATGACCGTCGCAGTGATCTTCCCGGAAAAGCCCATGTAGGCGAGCAGTTTTTCCACCTCGTGCTTCAACACCGAAAGGTCCTTTCCCACAAGTTCCACCAGCAATCGTGCATCAGGTGTCCTGATGGCACACCCACCGCCTTCAACCTGCTGAACCACGAACTCCACGGGGTTTCTGCTACCGGCCTTGAACCCGAGCACTCTCCCTTTTCTCTTGAATGCTGCACGTAGCGCGGTAGAGTGCTTTGCTGCCTCACCCCTGGAAGGTAGCCCAGTCCCCGTGAGCACGAGCACGGTGGTGGGAGAGAATGCCGATACGTAGTCTCTGAAAGCCTGTAGATCCTCCACAGTCGATTTCTGGATTTCACGGATCACAACCAGGCGCCTTCCACCCAACATGGGCGCTGTCCTGGCCTGTGCGAGCATAGATGGGACGGACTCATCCCCGACAGTGCCCTCCGTCCTGTTGAAAGCTGCTGGACCGCCTCGCAAGGCATCATCGGCTATGCGAGCCACGGCGTCCTCCACCAACAGGGTCTCGGTCCCGAGAACCAACCACAACACGACCCCCGGGGGATCCCCCATCCCATTCTCGGAAGCACTCCTCCCGGGTCTTCCACGCCCCATCATGATCCTCCTGCAAAGGAAAGCAAGGCTACGGCTTCTTCGGTGAGTACCGCTGCCAACCACTCAAACGCTCTTGACCTGCTGCTTTCAAGCCCAGCCGCTCCGCCTGAAGCGGAAGCAACCGCAGTACTACGCTGCAACAGGATATCATGTGCTTTCGGGCCGGAAAGCTGGAACCGCACTTCAAGGTGGGCTGTCCATGAAGAGATTTCCCCCCCGGAACCCGTCGACGGAGAGAACTCTGCGTCTACTACAGTCATGTCGATCTTCTGAAGCCCAGACACCCCCTGGCGACGAATTGCCGCAGCCAGAGCTTCCTGCAGCAAGTCGGACAAGTCAGCCTGCGCAACAGGAGCCCTGACATCACCAACGGCAAGACCAACCGCCGGTGTCGGGTTTCCAAGGTGATAACCACAGGCATGGATGAACACCGACAGGCAGGCGATCATTGGACGGAATCCGGACATGGATCCACTTTAGTTGACAAGCGCACTCCTGGCCAACACGATCAACCATCGGCCATGGTCGTGCTTACGTTCCGCCGCCCCAGCCGGCAAGAGGCTGGCTCCACGGGACAGCCCTTGCAGTAACTGCTTCCCAGAAATCTCCAGCCAGTGTGTTTCAAGCGGAACGACGCTCCTTGCCCAGGCATCAATATTCGGAGGCTCGATGACATCCCCGGCTCTCGGCGTTCTATTCATCACCACACAAACCCTGTCCCAATCGGCTTCTCTGAAACCGTTCTCCAGAGAGTCCCACGAAAAACCGCTGCAGCCAATGCTCCAGAATTCCAAGGCTGCGACTTTCGAAACTTCGGCGGCGGGGCTCTCCAGTCGGCTCCCGCAGACGACAATACTCCCTGAAGGGGAGCAACCTGTGACCGATGATTAAGCAGGTACGACCACAGACCTTCAGAACACGGACGAACTACTGAAAACCCGAAGCTACTCCATGGAAGTAAACCTGCGCAGCAGGTATCTTTCCCTGCCAGACATCATAATGGACTCCTGGTTCTTCGATGAAGATGCCGCTCCCGGGCACCTGGACCGGCCCAAGGTCATGGCCTGGGTTGTCGGCCTGGAGTATGTTCTGCGTAGAACTCCTTCCAACGGCATCTTCTACATCGAGTACATGGGCTCTGCCATGAATGATGGCTACTGGGACGACAAAGAAGAGCCTCCGGACTACAACGACGGCGATTACATCGTTCCGGAACATCTGGGCATGGTGCTGATAGGCGGCGATTACGCCTGGGAACTCATCGCCGAGAATTGGCTTTCCTTCCTTTTCGGCGGCGGCATCGGCCTCGGCATTGTCACCGGCGGAATGACCCAATGGTACAACGGTGCCAACGCTACGGGCGACATCACCTGTCAACAGGGAGACGGCCGCCTGACCTCGCCACAGAACGCCACCGCCTATGAACGTTTCATCTCGGGCTGCGGAGATGATGGCTCAAAGGACATACCCGCGGTACTGCCGATTGTAGACATCAATCTGGCTGTCAAGTTCAACGTCTCCCACCGCGCCTCGCTGCGAGTGGAAGCAGGCCTTCACGACCTGCTCTACGTTGGGCTTTCTGCAGGAGTGAGCTTTTGATCCGGCAATGCTGGGCCCAGCAGAAGCCGTCGAAGGGGCATGAGTGTCGTTCAGTGCAGACTCAATCCAGGCGGTTCAAAGTTGGCGGAATCCGAATATACGCTCACGGACTTGACGGCGGTCAGACCGTTTTTGTCGTGAGCCAGTATGATGAAGGTGTTCAGACCGCCATCCAGCGTTGATTCAACTGAGAACGGAAGCGAGACGATGTCGCCTTCACCGCCCTGGTAGTAGATCTTGTCGTTTCCACGATAAACAATCACGTCCCTCACGCCCGAGTCATCTCGTACTACCCCGGAAAGTACTACATCCGACTCACTTGACCTCTTGTCGGGTCTACGGGTCAACTCTATGAGCGGCGGTGTACGAAGCGCGTCGAGCCTCAATGAAGCCTCGTCGGGAATATCAGCCTTCCCGGATTCTCCGGTGAACACGGGCAGACGCAAGTGCTCGCGTTCTGCCAGATAATCGTAGAATCCACCCCGCATGATGGCTCCGTAGTCGAATCGACTGTTATCCCCAACCTGCAACTCCAACTCCACGAAGCCGTCTTCCCCGGAGCCACGGACCTCAAAGGAAAACCGCCCATCAACCGATTGCCATGGTGCCGGGCTCCCCAGGTCAAGAGTCCCAATGTTCAAATCCAGGTCATGACCGGATTCGTTCCTTACTTTGGCAAAGGCCTCTCCACCATCGGAGTTTCCGATGTTGGTAACCACGAGTTCCAGGTCCACCACCTCCCCTACCTGCAACAGTCCATCGTCGTTGCCCTTGCTCGTGCCCGAGCCATCGTCTACAACCCTGAGTCCATAGGCATAGCGCGGCAGGTCAAAGCCTCGTGTTTCCACGTACTTCGTGTCTTCGGCCAAGATGGTGCCACGGGGATCTCGGACCGTGAATTCCACCTTGTCGATCTCGCTGGGATAGCCGTCGGCCAGCTTGATTCTCTTCTGGAAGGAACGTGTTTCACCCGGCTCCACCCGACCAAAGAACAATTCTGATTCGTCCAACCATTCGTTGTCGGAACTGGTGATTGCAAATGCCTGGTATACAGTAGTTGATCCGTGATTGGTCAAACTGAAGGTGATTCTTTCTTCCTGACCCGCAACGAGAAGTTGGTCTTTCCCCAAGTCCATGTCCAGAGCCAACCTGGGCTCTACTGGTTGATCCCCTGGAGCCCAGTCTATGCCCAGCTTCTGGAATGCCTCGATGACTCGACGTTCCTCCTCGGCTTTTCGCCGCTGGACCACCGGAGCAGCGGCTTCCAACAACTCGACCCTGCTGGCACCATTGCTATTGAGCAAGACCTCCCTGGCGAAGCCCACCTCCCAATCCCGAGACAAATCGCGTTTGTCGGTCCTAGAGTCGTCCTCGTCGATGTCCCTCAGGTAGGACAATACGAAAGCTGGTTTTTCGTCAGAATCCTCGTTCCGGTCCAGGTGGTGGTCCAGGTCGGCCTCGCGAGTAACCCTTTCCCTCCACAGGAGACTGATCCAGGGATCCTCACCGGAAACGCTTTTCCGCTCTGACTCCTGGTCAGGTTCGACCCGCTTCTGAACAACCAGCGGAACAAGTCTTACATCGGGGGGTATACCCACCGATTGGATACTCTTGTCGCCAGGCGTCAAGTACTGGGCGACAGTCAACTTGAGCTTGGAATCATCGGCATTGTTGTAGAGATGCTGTACCGAGCCTTTCCCGAAGGTACGCTCCCCCAGGATGATCGCCCTGTCCCTGTTACGTAGAGCGCCAGCCACAATTTCGGAGGCACTGGCGGAATTGGCATTGGTGAGTACCACCAGTGGATATTCCGGCTCGGTCCGGGCCTGGGTAGCCCGCTCGGTTTCACGAGTGCCATCGGCTTCCACCGTCGAGACAACAGTCCCGCTGCCGAGGAAGCGGTTGGATACCTCTACGGCCTGGTTGAGGAATCCTCCGGGATCACCGCGAAGATCCAGAATCAAACCGTGAAGAGGACCGCCCAGATCTCGGCGGAAACTCGCCAAGACCGCATCGAGATCTCTGGATGTGTTCGCGTGGAAGCTCTTGATTCGCACGTAACCTATACCACCTTCCAGGAGATCCCCCTCTACCGGGTTGATGCGAATCACATCACGAACGATGGTAAAACTCCGCGCCTTGTCGAACATGTCCCGCATGACCATGATGGTGACTGGCTCGCCCGGAGGGCCACGCAGCTTGCTCACTGCCTCATCCAGAGTCATGTTGATGGTGGATTCGTCCTCTATTCGTTCAATCACGTCATCAGCCTTGAGTCCCGCCCTGTACGCGGGAGTGTCCTCCAAAGGGTACTCGATGGTCAGACGCCCATCCCGAATGGTGATCGTTATTCCCAGGCCCCCGAACTCACCCTGGTTCTCCACGTCCATCTCTTTTGACATCTCGGGGGGCAGCAGAACGGAGTGGGGATCCAGAGTAGCAAGCATTCCGTTGATGAGAGAGTACTCTATTTCTCTTCGATCAACCTCCGGATCGTCGAGATGTTCATCCAAAATCACGGCCACCTTACCCAGTTCTCTGCGTAGATCGTCCAAATCGTCCAATGAATCCACTACCACTGTCGTTGAATAGGCTCCGACAGATACATGCAGCAGGTGCCCCTCGGGAACGCGCTGCAGGAGAACGCTGTCAACCATCCGTTCCACAGCGTCCAGAGCCGAGTCGTACATGGCAGCAGGATCGATCTTCATCGGTTCTACGTACTTTTCGGAAACGAAGTAGCAGGTTCTGTCCAGGAGCTTGAGATCTGCCAGGTGGTAGCCAGATCCCAGGATACTTTCGGTCATGGTCCTGGCGGGCGCTGATCTCACGAGACCGGAGCCCAACCCTTCGATACCTGCAGAAAAATGGTAGATGGCCAGGCTCGCAAGCATGGCAGACCAGAAAAGAAAGAAATGCCTGAAAAACCGCTTCATAGTGCCTACCGGTATACAATCCAGTTATCGAGCGTAGCACCCCCACGCGGGTTTGCCCAGTCGGGGGGCCTGCGGTAAAGCAGACCCCGTAGACGGACAGGCAAAGTCAATAGCCCTAAACGACAGGTCTTCCCATGGCTGTCAAGGTCACTTGTCCACATTGCGGTACCCCCCATCGCCTCAACAGTCCATACCCGCTGCCAGGTTCCGAGATCCATTGTAGCTGCGGCAGAGTCCTGGCCATCAGCTACCCCCGTGGGCTGATGGACCAGCTCCGGAAGACAGGCGCCACCTTCGAAGGTGAAGAAGAAAAAACCCACCCCCCCGCCAGGATACCGGGCCACCAGGCCCCAGGTCGCAGTTCCCGAATCCATGGCGATGACTTTCGTGGTTTCGCCTACAGAAAAAAACCAGCCAAGGCCCAACCATCTGCTCATGCCACTCCCCGGCGGACTTTCCCTATCCAGCCACCACCCGCTGGATCCCGCCCACCTCCACACGACACCGAAGGTCGGAATGAAGAATCCAGGTGCTCGACAGAAAAGAACCCAGCACCAGTGCCACCTCCAACCTTCTTGACCGGCAGGACCATCGTCCCTGACTCCGAGGGGGCATGGAAACACTCGGTGTCACCGGCTGCTTCCCGGCCAACACCCAGCGAGTCCCTTCCGCCCAGTGTCCCGCCCAAAGCATCAGGACCTTCACCGGAACTCTCCACCCAGGATCCAGTCTCCCCCAGGCCTCGCGACCCTCAAGACCTCGCCCGCACCGGGCCAACGCCCATCGTCAAAGTACCCTCGTCAGGAGCCAGGATCTCCACCGCAGAAAAGCAGGCATCCACTGCCCCCTCTGCTCCACGCAGCGCTCTCGCTCCAAAGGAACCCCACTTCACGCCACGGCCTGCAACGCCTCGAAAACAACGCTGGTTGAAGCGCCTGTCCATTCTTGCCTCGTTGCTCGTTCTTCTTGGGGCAGTCACTGTTTCTGCTGCATATCTCTATTTTTCGCGGGATCTCCCCACCCTGGACACTTTACTCAGCTACAACCCCCCAACGGTAACGGTGGTCAATGATACCAAGGGCCGACGATTGGGAGAAATATACGAAAAACGTCGCTACGTAGTAGCATATTCAAATATTCCAGACTTGCTGAAACAGGCCTTCGTCTCTGCAGAGGACGCATCCTACTGGAAGCACTCCGGCGTGGACCCCATGGGAATCTTGAGAGCAATGCTCCGAAACATCTCGGAAGGCCGTATGTCTCAGGGCGCCAGTACGATTACCCAGCAAGTGGCCCGAACATTTCTTTTGAGTAGGGAAAAAAAGATTGCCAGGAAAATCCGCGAAATGATCCTGGCAAGGCGAATAGAAAAATCTCTGAATAAAGAACAAATTCTCTACCTGTACCTCAACCAGATCTACCTTGGCTCCGGAGCCTACGGAGTAGAAGCTGCCGCTCGAACCTACTTCGACAAGCACGTGGAGGACCTGAACCTTTCCGAAGCCGCCATGATCGCAGGGCTACCGCAAAGGCCCAGTGACTACTCTCCCCACAACAACTTTCCCAAAGCCAAGACACGACAACGCTACGTCCTGGAGCAAATGGTCGACGAGGGCTACATCACGACCCAACAGGCAGATCAGGCTCTCGCCGCCCCCTTGAACATCGTTCAACGCACCAACGAATTTCTAGTGACCGCCCCCTATTTCACAGAGCACATAAGACGACACCTGGTGGATACCTACGGTTTCGAACGTGTATACAACGAAGGGCTCATTGCCACCGCGACCTGCGATCTCTCTCTCCAGCGGGTGGCCCAACAGGCGGTATCCAGGGGAGTCCAGACCGCCGATCAGAACTTTGGCTGGCGAGGAGCAGAGACCACCATCAAGGAAGACGAAATCCAAACCTACCTCGCAACCAGCGAAAAAACTCTCTGCAAATCCGAAGCGGCCGAGGCAGATGCCACAGGCCAGGCATCACCACCAACACAATCCACCCTGAAAATCGGTTCGATCTACGAGGGCGTGGTGATGGATGTCCAGAAGAAGCATGGTATCGTCGGAGTTGGCCGCCACAGAGTCATCCTTGCACTTTCCGAGACCCGCTGGGGTTTCAAGCCCAATCCAAAACGCTCGTGGAGATACCGACAACTTGACGACATGCGGAATGCACTTTCCCGTGGCGACATCGTCAAAGTCAAGATCAAAGCCCTGGACTGGCGGGAAACCAAGCCCTTCGCCAAGTACAGCGAAGCGGGTACAGGCCCCTTCCTGGCGGGATTGCTCTACCAGGATCCCGAACTTCAAGGAGCACTTCTGAGCTTCAGACTGTCCGATGGCGCAGTGCAGTCGATGGTCGGCGGAAGAGATTTCAGCGATAGTGAGTTCAACCGTTGCGTCCAGGCACACCGTCAAGTCGGCTCCACCTTCAAGCCTTTCGTATACACCGCGGCGATAAAGTCCCGTCGTTTCACCACCGGCACCATGCTCCAGGACGCACCACTCATCATGAACACCTTGAATGAGAAACTCTGGAAGCCCGGC
This sequence comes from Myxococcota bacterium, assembly GCA_024276675.1. GTDB lineage: Bacteria > Myxococcota_A > UBA796 > UBA796 > JAFGLY01 > JAJRWT01. The sequence goes on from JAJRWT010000027.1 coordinate 203,403, forward strand.
AACTACGGTGAAGACTACATGGGCAACATCACGTTGAGAAAGGCTCTGGCGCTTTCGAGGAATGTTTGCACAGTGCGCGTCCTGGCTACTCTCGGCATGGACGCAATCTACGAAATGGCCAAACTGCTTGGGATCAAAAGCGATATCGATCTCATGGACCCGGACTGCGACGACGCCACCAAGCCATGCCTGGGCTTGTCGGCTGGCCTGGGGGCCAGTTCTCTTACCATGCTGGAACTGGCACGAGCCTATTCAGTCTTTCCCAAACTGGGGAAGCTCGTGGAACCCGTATTCATCGAAAAGGTCCTGGACCGAAAGGGTAATGTCCTGGAGCAACGTGACAGGCCTGGTTCCGAGCAGGTGCTGGAACCCGACGTCGCTGGAATAGGCCTCTGGTTGCTACGAGAGGTCGCTACATCTGGAACAGGCGCACGATCAAACCAACTTGGATTACATCTGGGAGGAAAGACCGGAACAACCAATGACTTCCGAGACGCATGGTTCGTCGGCTTCAACCCAGATATCCTCACCGCGGTTTGGGTGGGCTACGACACGCCTCGATCCATGGGTGTTTCTTCCACCGGCGGTCGCATTGCGTTGCCAATATGGATGGACTACATGCGTGAAGCCGTACCCAAAGAAAAAGACCGTGATTTCCCGGAAATCCCCGGTGTGGTTTGGGCGGCAATAGATGAAGCGACCGGCAGAGTAGCCAAGGGCGGCCGGGGCATGCCCTTCCTTCCCGGTACGGTTCCCTCCAACAGCGACATGGAAGTTGGCCAAAAACTCACCGAAGATCTTCTCATGGACGATTTCTAGACCACTGTTTCCAGAAATTCGGCCCGCGTTCACCGACTACATCGTACTATTCCCCGAGGGCCCATGAACAGGACATTGTCAAACACGTCGCTGGCGCTTCTGTTTCCTGTTTTTCTGCCGGCGTGCTCATACTCCGAGACGACAACGATTGCTTCATGCGACGTGACCATCGGGGGAATCAAACCCCAGGAAGCCTACACCGGAGATTCAGCAGTACTTTCGGGTCGGCTGTTCACTGATGCCTACGACACCGCCGTATATGTCGGAACCCACCGGGCAACCGTGCTGGAGGTGAACCGCTACGAATGTGGCGAATGCGATGATTGCCTCGATGAGAACTCTTGCAATCCGTGCGATGACTGCGACACCTGTGATCCCTACTGCAAGGCCTGTGTGGAGTTGGTCTTCTTCGATGTCCCGTACATGAACTCTGGTGAGACTACCGTAAGGCTCTTCAACAGGCACGGTGAAAGCAACTGGCTCGACTTTATTGTACGCGAGGAAGTCAGTATATCGGAAACAGGACAGCCTGATTCCGCAGGTTACGAAACCGCCATCCCCGATTCCGGCCAGGAATCTGGCAACCCCGCACACGACGACACTTCCGCCCTCGATTCCGCTAGACCGGAGACAGCAAACTCGGACACATCCACGGTGGACACGGGCATTCGGGACACCAGTCATCCAGACACAGATCGTTGAACCCGCCCCACCTACTGGTAGTTTGAACAACACGGCCCAACAGGGCGATATTCAGATACTCCGCTAATAGAAAGGGCAACCCTGGCCCCATACCCGCCGGCAACGCCTGAGTACATCCCGGTGCCACCCAAACATGTAGGGGCTTTCCTGCATGCCTACTGATGGAAACTCTCGCACCGCCCACTCACACCGCGGCATGCTGTTTTCTTGACAGACGAATTACCAACGCCGGAAAGACTGACAGGCCTTACTTGAGAATACGAGCCCTGAGGTTCTTCCCCGGGCGGAAGAATGGGAAAGTCCTTGCCGGGATTTCGATCTTCGCCTGCGTGGATGGGTTGGTTCCTACCCTGGAGGCACGTTCCTTTGTGTAGAAGGTACCGAATCCTGGGATCGTGACCTTGCCGCCATCCTCGAGCACCGTTGGAATGATGCCACGACCTGGACGCGAATCGAAAAGCGCGTTGATGACCTCCATGGCTTTGACCTGAGTGAGATTCGTTTCCTGAGCCAAGGCGGCGGCCAGCGTCTTCTTGTTCATATGGGGCTCCTCAAATGTAGATCAGGTGGACGGAAGAATGTGACACAGCGGGAGTCACGGTTGATGGTACTTTTCTAACGCAAACTGCTCTGTGGAAACAAGCCCGACAAGTGCATTTTTTTTACAGTGGAGAATAGTGTGGCAGCCTGAAGCGGACCATTGGCCCGCACCACTCCATGACGGTAGTCATAACAGGCTTTTTGCCTTGTTGACATCCGGGATTTCTTTTCTTTTCCACGAAAGCGGTCCATCTCCGCCCCCTCCCGGAGGAATACGAAGAAGTTTCGCCAGACTTCTCCAACGGCGCGCGCTTCAGAAAATGCCAGGTGGCTACGATGTGACGAGTACGAATCGAGGCGGTGTCGCGGTAATGGCGTGGATCTCCAGGAGCACATGCACGACTCAGATGCCGTTTCAAACAACGCCGCAGTGTGCTAACTTGCTGAGCGCGAGTTCGCCGGAGTCGTCCAGGTGCTTCATCTGATGGCCTCCCCGAAACGTGCTCAAGGCAACATCCGGACCGTGGATCCAGATACCGGGGGGCTGATGAACAAGAAAGCAGGCAGGTTCTTTTTGTACTTGTCGACACTGGCACTACTCGTTTCCTCGGGCTGTTCAGGTCCTGCTCTCCGGGGATCATGGTGGGATCAACTCGTTCCAGACAGTCCCTGCTACCGGGTTGACCTTTCTGACGGCATCTCCGAAGAAACGACCGATGAGCTACGTGACCTCTACGACTGTGTGAACCAGGGAAACCTGGAGCCATTGAGGGTGATCGTGGACTCCATGGATCAACCCAGCAGAACAGGCGACCCGCTGGGGCTGGACCTGGCGGCGGTTTACAACCACCTCCCCGAGACCGGTTTTGGGCTGGTATTTTTGTTGGATGCCGCTGTTGGGTTGCTGGACTCCCCCGAAGATCCACTAATCCGCCTTGCAGAACTGTCTGTAGAACTCATCTACGCGGAAAGTTATGCATCGGTGTCCCAGGCTGGTCCATCCACCAATCCTGAAGACTTGAAAGAAGGAGTACTGCAACCAGCCCTGGAGTTGTTGAATCCGCTTTCCACGGCCATTCTCGACAACGATATGACCCTATTTCCCTTGGTCGCCGACGCCGTGGAAGGCCAGATCTCGCACGACATCCTCTACGCCGCACGGGCAGCGGCATCAACAGATTCCGGCCTGCTGGCGGATTTCACCACGCGGTTCCCCTCCCTGCTCGGTGATGCTCTTGAACGATCCACGGATATTTCCAACGACCACTGGTCTCTTGCCTCCGGAAACTCCATACGAGACTTCGTCCAGGTTCTGGTCTCAAGCACCTCCGACGGCTCCACCATACTTGAGACTGCCATTCAGCCTCTCTGGAAAATACTGTCGGACTCCGTGGTACTATCCGGCACCGAAGAACTCCTTCGCGAAAGTTACATCTCCGGAAGTCTTGCCAGCGTCCCATCTCAACTCTTGATCTTGGCCGACGAAGATATCTACGGAGACCACCTGGACCCTGAAGACGACTCGGCCTTGCAGAGTCTCATACGATTGCTCGAAACTGCCAACCAGCAGGTGAGTTGCTCGGTCACGGTATTTGGCATCGAGATCATCCAGGTTGACATTTCCGACAACCTCTCCGTCTGGCTGTTGGAGATCCTGGCCCAACAGGATCCGGACACCATATCCCAAGGTCTCGAGCTGGCCGGGACCACTTTGGAATGGACCCTTTTTCTTGACATGCTTGAAACCCTGGCTGGAGCCTGCAACCTGGATGAGTCCCAGTTGGTGGCTGACATCCCTTCCCTGGCACGCCTGGTGGATCCCGAGGTGGGAGACCTGCTCGTCTTCCTCTTGAACTACCTTCAGGTGCTACACCCCAGCGACGATGTCAACCTGATTCCTGAACTTGTTGAACTTCTCTCCGTAGTCGAGACCCTGGGCTTGACCCAACCCTTGGAAGAACTCATTCGCGATCTGGCTGACGGACGCCTCGTTTCCCTGCTGCTGAACACACTTCCCGTTTTGCTGGATCCCTGGAGCCAAGAATCATGGTGCGCAGATTCCGCGGATTCTTGCAATGATGAAATCTGGGTGGGCTATCCGGATGATGCCTTTCCTGCCTCGGCCTCGCCACCGGACATGGCCAGCCTCGTGGACCTGGTTGGAGAACTGCTGACGCCCGATCTGACAGAATTGACACCACTGGAAAGTCTCATGCCATACCTGCAGATCGTGGCCGACAATGCCTCCACATGGCAAGCCGTCGAAAACCTTGGAGACCTGCTAAATCAATCCGACGCAAAGATCCTGGATTCTCCAGATGTGCTGGTTGCCTTGATGGAACTGGACCCAGACCTGGAAACACTTGAAACCATGGCGATTTTGCTACGTGATGATGATTTGATGCTGCCCATCATGCGCATGACAGAGAACGAATCTCTGGCAGAGGCCATAGCGTTCACCGACACCACCCAGGAAGGACCCCTTCCCTTTGCTTCCAGGTTGGTTATTGACGGAACTTTGTCATCGCTCCTTCTTACCATTGAACTGGTTCTCCAACTCCTGGAAGAGGTATAGGCGTGAACACGACCGTGCAGGATATTCAGCAATCCCGATGCCATGATGTCCGTGGAATTCAACACCACTACGGCAATCGTGTCTTCATTCACTCCCATCCCTACCCTCTTTCCCTTCTTGCCCGCCTCTGCTCCCCAGGTACGGTACAGCCTCTATTCACCCGGCTCCTGTCCTCCTTGTACGATTACCTGCTGGTGCAAATCGTCAATCTGGAACTTCAGAGCACCTATACCGAGAGCGAGACCCGTATGATAACTTCCAATCCCCAGGCCGTGATACGAGGCCCCAGAATCGATCCCGGGCAACCTGTGGTGACGGTCGATATCGCTCGTGCCGGAATGCTCCCCTCCCACCGTTTCTTTCAGGGTCTGCACCTGCTCCTGGATGCCACTTCCATCCGCCAGGACCATGTTTTCATGAACCGTGCCGTTGATGACAACGGTCACGTGAAAGGGGTCAACATGAGCGGATCGAAAATAGGTGGGCCGGTATCAGGTCGCACCATTCTCGTTCCCGATCCCATGGGCGCAACCGGCAGCAGCATGTTGGCCACATGGAAACTCTTCCAGGACCAGCCAGGCGGGCCACCTGCACGATTCATCGCGGCCAACCTAATCGTTACACCTGAATACCTGCGCCATCTACTTCACCGGATCCCCGATATCCACATCCACTGTATACGCCTGGATCGGGGTCTTTCTCCACCAGATGTGCTGGCAACAACTCCGGGAAAGGAATGGGAAAGGGAGAGGGGCTTGAACGACGCCGACTACATCGTCCCCGGAGGAGGTGGCTTCGGAGAACTCATGAACAACGCACTGGAGTAGCAACAATGTCGGAGGAACACCTGGTTACCCTTATTTCGGAGGAACAGATACGAAGACGGATAGCCGAGTTGGCCACCGAAATCCGCGATGATCTGGGCAATGGCGTGATAACCTGCATAGGCCTGCTAAAGGGTTCCTTCATCTTCCTTTCGGACCTCGTCAGGGCCATGGGGGGGCCGCTGCGCTGCGAGTTCCTGGACGTTGTGGCATACCACGGAGGCACCAGGAGTTCCGGAGCCGTGAGGATCACTGCAGACCTGCGCCACCCCATAGAAGGTCAGGACTGTTTGTTGGTTGTCGATGTCATCGACACGGCGAGGACAGTCGCTTACTTGAAACGTTTGCTGGAGGTGCGTTCTCCTCGCTCCATGAAGGTCTGTACGCTCCTGGACAAACCATCAGGGCACGAAACTCCATTGGAAATCGCCTATAAGGGCTTCACCATAGCTGACAACTTCGTGGTGGGCTACGGTCTGGACCTGAACGAGATCTACCGCAACCTTCCCTACATCGCGACCTACTCACCCTGATCAGTCCAATGCGTACTATCTCAACGCCTGACGCACCCAAGGCCATTGGCCCCTATAGCCAGGCCGTCTCCCATGGCTCGCTGGTATTCTGTTCAGGACAGATCGGGCTCGAGCCCCACTCGGGAACTCTGCTGGCCAACGACGTCCAGGGCCAGACCCGCCAGGTCATGAAGAACATTGAAGCAGTTCTCCAAGAGGCCGGAACCGGCCTGGAAAACATAGTGAAGACCACCATCTACCTGGCCAATATGGCGGACTTTCCAGTAGTAAATGCGGTATACGCCGAGTACTTCAGTAAGGACAATCCACCCGCACGAGCAACAGTGGCCGTGACAGGATTGCCTCTGGGGGCCCTGGTGGAAATCGATTGCATTGCAGTGGTCGACTGCCGAGGCAGGTAATCTGTCAACCGCCACAAAAAACTGCCTGGCAGTTCGGCTTTCAGCCGACTACCTTCCGCGGCCAGGCACCAGGTCCGCCGTCAGCCATGGCGTCTACGTTTCCGGGTTGTCTTCGTGGAAACACTACGCATTCGCAGAGCTTCTCCTACGATCCGGACGACTTCGTCACCAAAGGTGGCAAGCTGCCATTTTCTGATGCCCGGAACATCGGACAACTCCTCGATGGTGGTGGGAGTCTTTTTTGCGATCTCGCGCAGCAGGGCGTTGTTGGGGAGAAAGACGGCACTCATGCCTTCTTGGGCTGTTTTTTTCTTTCGCCATTGCTTCAAGTTTTCCGCAACCCACTGTGATCCGGCATTGTTGTTTTTTGGTTTTTTCCTTCGAGTTGGCGGGGAAGGTAGCGGTCTGTCGTCTCGTAATCCTTGCTCCACAGCTTTGAGCAAGGCCCTTCCATGAATACGTCGCATGGGGGAGTTGGGGCGCATCAACCTGTCAAGAGCATTGTTGCTGGTGGGCGCATTCCTGGCGATGTCGACCATTACCGAATCGGGAATTACCTTGAACACGGGCCGGTTGAGCCTCCTGGCCACGGCCTCACGGTATTCGTACAGATGCCAGAGGATATGCTGCCCCCGGGGTTCCAGGAGGCTTGATCCCCGCAGTCTCAAGAAATCACCGGGCTCGTTGGCCTTGCCAGTCCACTCCCTGTTTTCCATGAGCATGGATTCCTCGAGCACGGCATCAAGCCATCCTGAACGTTCCAAGCGCCTGATCAAAACTTCACGCAAGGGAATAAGCCAATGTGTATCGTTCCGGGCGTACTCCAGGTGCTCTTCCCGTAGAGGCCTCATGGACCAATCGTGACGCTGGTACTTCTTTTCAAGAGAAAAGCCGAAGACCTCATGGACCAGGTCTCCAAGCCCGATACGAGGAATCTCAAGAAACCTGGCGGCCATCATGGTATCGAACAGTCCCCGTATTCGAAAGCCGAAATCCCTTTTCAGGCACACGATATCGTAGTCTGCGCCGTGGAGAACCTTCACCTGCAGGGGGTTCTCCAGAATTGGCGCAAGCGAAGACAAGTCACTGATTTTTAGCGGATCTACGATAATATCCCTTTTTGTATCGGAGAGTTGAATGAGACAGACACGTTCCTTGTAATGGTAGAACGAATCCGACTCGGTATCCAGGGCAATTACCGCCTGCTGGGACAGTGACTCGGCGATCTGTTCAAGTGACTCGGTATCTTCCACAACGACAAGAGGAAACTCTCCATCCATACAAAGCCTCGTTTCGGCCAACTCCCCCAACCCACTCCACACCGCGTATTCGCACTGGCACGCATTCTGCTACTGGCATCTGCAATAACCGAAAGTCGTCCGCAACTCAATGTGTGTACATCGCATTTGCAGTCCTCGCGAAATCACCTGCCTCCCCCAGCGACAGAATACCGCTACACCGCAGCTCCTAGGTTTTTCGGATGAAGCGCATTCTCATCCCAGCCATCTTTAGCGTCGGTCCCGCGCTGCTTCTTCGTGATAGCCTGAAAGCATACCTCTTCCCTGGACAAGCAATGGGCGAAGCCTGGGGCCACCTTTTTGTCGCGGGGCAGGTGGGTCGATGGCTGAGCGGAGATGCCAGTTTTGCCAGGGCGGATCTCCTGAACTTTCCGGGAGGCCAACCCTTCTGGCCAACGGACCCCGTCATTCAACTGCTTCAAGCCACTATCAGGCTATCTCTGGGAGCGACGGTATGGGCAGATGCAGCCGCCATGACCATGGTCATCGGTATCTTGTTTTTCCTGGCTGGGCTTGCAACCTGGCACCTGGCACGAATCCTTGGGGCCGGCAACATTCCAGCGTTAGGGGCGGGCCTTCTCGTCCAACTGCACCCCTATATTCTGCAAAACGCCAACGACAGCGTCGTGGAGGTACTGGCCATCGGCCCTGCCGCGCTCCTCCTGGCCGAGATGGTCAATTACTGGAGGCATTCTTGTGCATTGTCGGCGACAAGATTGTTTCTGGCATCTCTTGTGCTGGCCGGTTCCAGTCCCTACTTCGCCGTGTACACAATGCTGGGAATGTTCATTGCCCTCCCTTTCCTGCTCTACCATTATCCTCTTTCAAGGCGCTACTTTCTATTCCTGGTCGTCATTGTCGGATATGGCGCCATGGCTACACCAATCGTCCTGACGGAATCGGGCGAGCACGGACGTCTGGGAGCGACCTGGCAGGGTGGCGGATACCAACCGACTCCCCACCGCTACGTAAAACTTGCCACTACGATTTCCGAGCCCCAAAAACTCATCATGGGCGGGCCATCGCAAGAACGCTCAAACGCCCAGCCCCATCACAGGAACACTTTCCCGCCGACTGCTCAAACCGAACTATATCGGTTCCTGGTACGTTTTCCCGGAGGAATCGCATGTGCCTTGAGCCTCTTGGCTGGTCTTGCGCCCCGAAGAAGCCGACCCTGGGCTCTCCTTGGATCCTTGTTCCTCGTGGGTGGCCCGGGGCCAACACTCGCGGCCAGGGCGCTCCATCTTGGAGAGGGGCCGGGCTTCGTACCTTTGCAAGAGGTTCTTTCAGTTTTCCCACTGACCACGACCATGGGGAACCACCAACGCATGGTCATGGCCTACGCCCTCCTTGCCGCCATCTCCGGTGCATTGGTCTTCCGAAACGGGAACAAAACTGCGATGCTCCTCCCACTGGCGGCAGTACTCAATGCGCTCACGTTCAACCCCCAATTCCGCGTGGCCTCCAGCAGCATTCATGTAGATCAAAGGCTCATGGACTTCATAAGCGGCCCAGTGATCACGTTTCCCAACGGCGAAGCTCCGCTGTGGAACCAGGGTTCCCCCTCCAAGCTGAGCTTGTACCTGGCTACCCGACATGGGCAACCTGTCTCCGGAGACTTCGGCAGGGGCCACCGGCCTTCCGACCTGCTCTTGACTACCTGGCTGTCCCTGGAATCCGGCCTCCCCGTATCCGACCGCCTGCTGTCGGAGCTGAACCAGAAACTCCCTAGCCCCAGGGCCATCAAAGAACAAATGCTCGTCCTGGGCTACCGATATCTGCTGGTCCTGGACGAGTACCTGACAGAATCGCAACAGCATGTGATCCACGAGACGACCAGCAAACTCTGCGGGCCACCCTTGGCCAGTTCTGCGTGGGCCAGTGTCTACGACCTGCAGGGCCTGGATTTGAAAAAAAAATAAACTACAAGGTCGGACTGCCGATCCAGACAGGGCTGGTCACTGCCCAGGGTTCTCCACGAGCCGGCAGTCCCGGATCATCGTCGCCCCAAGCAACTGCCATCAAGTAGCGCGAAACCCAGACAGCCCCATGAAACGACAGACCATTCGACCTGTCTTCTTGATCAATCGTCCAGGATCTGGCTTCCTCTCCATCTACGATGAGCGCCGCCCCCGAGATATCCATCCAATCCGGGGCATAGATATCCAGGGAAAAGACCAGGGTCTCAGCTTTCCCATGCCAACCATCTGTTACCAGGGACGTGGCACTAAATACGATCAACGGGCCCGAACTGGCCACGGTGAGTCCGTCGATGATACCTCGTTCCACTTCGGCCAGACCAAACTCGGTCGTGTTCTCGATGGCAATCCAGGTCCAAGGCCCCGCTACTCCAATATCGATCCATTGGTCAAGAAGGTCGAGAAGAACCGGCAGGTCATCGAGTCCATTCAACCGGAGCAGGTCGGGCACTGGCTCCCATTGCCAGGGCGCTCCCGCAGCCTCTACCCAGTCTTTGTCCACCACGAGGAACCTGTCCTGTTTCGAGCCTCCCCTGGCAACCACCAACAGATCCATTGCCGACAATTCCGGCCAATCCACGGCACCGTGGGCGGCCTTCTTGCTGTTGGGGGACCATGGCCACGAAACCACGGTGCCATGGTTGCTGGTGGCCGCCCGAGAACCCGCTTCCCCCCTGAAGGCCACATCCCAGGGCTGGTACGCATCAAACTCGGTGATCTCGTCCACAGCGGTCAAAACAGCGAAAGATGCGCCTTGGGCCCCACTCATGGCTATTGCGTCGGCTGCTGCAGTTCGTTGAGTCCTGGAAGGCCACGATTCAAGGTCCAGATCGGCGAGAATCCACCCCATGGAGTCGAATGCGGGTTCAAGACTTACATCTATCCAGGTCGTTCCATCCAGGTTCACTGAATCCAACATCGCCCGTTCACGGTTCAGACCAGAAGATATCGCAAGATTCCAGGTTCCTGGTCCAAGTGGCAGTTGCGCTCCCCCCTTGGGAACAGCAAACACCAACTCCTGCCCATGGACATCCACGGCTTCCAGCAAAGCCCCTATGTCTTCCTGAGAGCCGTCCGAAACCCGCAACCACAGAAAACCGGAGTCTCCCGGTACCAGGTTCATGTCGGGGCCAGGAGCAACAACAGGCCCTTCTTCATGGCCAGCGGCAACGGCTCGCAGACCGTCAACCATGGAGGGGAGGGTTCCACTGAAGAAACCCGGCGCATCTCCTTCCTGCCAGTCCGCTACCGGCAGAACGCCCACGACGACGTCCCCGGAAAGAAGCTCTACCTCTTCCCCCTCGGCGGTTCCAGCGACCTGTTGCCCGCCCGGCCACAAAGCAGCGTACACCGATGAGGCATCTCCTACGGCGATCGAGCTGAAATCAACCGCTAGAAATCCGCCACCTGCGTCTGTAATTGTTCCGTCCGTGGCGAAGAAAGTGTCGCCATCGTGCAGTGTCGATCCATGCAGTTCCACGCCGTCAAGAGGCAGAATCCATAGAGAATCAACACCTTTCAATTCCAGGGCGGCATCGTCCACTTGCAGGGAATATGTAACCACATGCTCCTGACCCACAAGGTAGCTCCAGTCCTGCAGATCCACAGTCAAAGGGACATCGCCGCTTTCCACCAGGGAGATACTGGAAAGCGTGCCGGTCACCGATAGAAAGGCACCAGATTCGTCTTCCCGGATGTCGACGCTACAATCCTGGAGCCATAATCCATGCCACAATGGCAGCATCTCGGCCAGAACATCATCACCATACCATGCCGAGGCATCGATCATGGTGCCTCCGCAACCCTCAAGAATGTACAGGGGCCTTGCCGGATCACGGAACAGATAGCGAGATACTGCGTTTTCCAGAAGGTAGTCGCCGGTCCTGCCTTCGCCTCCGTACAACAACTCGTCAGAGCAAGGCACCTGCCGAACTCGGAACTCACCGGAGACCAGTTCCCTTGCATCACAGTCCAGATCTTCGACCTGTTCGGTAACTGGCCGACAGGAAAAACCCATCGAGCAAGCAAGCAGGGGCGGGACGATGGCACCGAAAACCCTTCGTAGCTGTTCCCACCAACTGCCCTCTATTTTCCTCAAGCAGGATCCTCCTCGCCCACCAGGATGATGTGAACAGGAGCAACTTTAACTTTTCTGGCCCAATCAGCGGGAAAATCGCCAGAAGTCCACTCCCAGGTTCGAGTCTCGCCAGGTTTCATTGGCTTGTCAAAGCCTTCAGCAAAAGGCAAGTACCCAGGCAGGGCCTTGGCGACCACAGGCCACATGTCCCTGTCCAGCACTCGCCCATCATCGTCCAGGTAGTAGATGCCCAACTGCAGTAGTTCGATGGGTTTGTCGCCTGTGTTGGTGACCTCGCACCAGAAGCCCCAACCGTTCAACGGGCCCTCTGGATCTTCGGCCAGATTGATCCGCTCCTGGCGGATGGAAGATAGCGAGACTCGGTTCATGTTGTCGGCCATGTGCATCCTTCGACGAGCTTCGATCTTGCGTTTTCGCTCAGTGTGGGGGTACTCCTCGAGAAACTTCTCCCACGCTTTTCGTGTTCCCAACTCATCAGCCCAGGCGTAGAAGTAGTTCTCACGCTCCTCCATGGCCTTTTCACGGATGTTTTTCAGAGATGCCACGTCGTCAGGAAGGTCGTTAAGAAATCTGTCGTACTCCTCCAGGGTGCCAGCATCCCGAGCGGCCCCAAGACGAAGTTCGAAAAGAGCAACCTGCGCCTGGAAATAGAAGGGATCGCTTTCATTGGCCTGGGCCAGGTAGCTCTCGTAGGCTTCAATGGTGTTGGCCTTCTGGGCGTCGCGGAACGAGGGGCCACATGCACTGAGAAAAAGCGTCAGACCGACGATGGTTCCACGCAAAGACAAGAGGTGGAACGTGGAAGATAGAAATCTGGACATGTCTACTCCTTCGACTCCGGTGAGGCGTGTCAGTTCAGTAGATCGAAGTAGAGCTCTGGTACCTGCCTGGAAAGGGCGTCATCCAGCACGTAGCCCATGCGTAGCAGGAGATCCTCTTCCCACGGGCGCCCAATGATCTGCAATCCTGTCGGCATTCCCAATTGATCGTGGCCCACAGGCACCGAAATGGCTGGCAGACCAAACAGGTTCGGTGCAAGCGCGAAGCGCATGATCTTTGATAGTAGTGGCAGATCGGACTCACCCGAACCAATTGCTGCTGGGGAAAGCTCCGGAGCGGAACATGCAGTCGCAGGTGTGATCAATACGTCGACAGTTTCCAGCATCTTGCTGAAATTCCTACCCAAACGCACTCTTTGCCTTTGCGCATGAATATAGTCGCTGGCCTTGAATTTTTCCGCCAGGGCCAGGTTGAGACGAACATCCAGGCCGTAGTCTCGCCTGTGCTGCCAGAGGTGCGGAAGTTGAGATGTGGCCATCTCCGAGACGATAGTGACCATGTGAACAACTCGCAACAGGTTCAACTCGGGTATCTCAATCCGCTGTATCCGAGCACCGGCCGAAGTCAACACTTCCAAAGCATGATTGCACGGTTCCAGGATGCCATCTTCCACATCTTCGAACCATGGCTGGAATATCCCAATGGTAATTCCCGAAAGGTCGCACCGTTCCCAAATGTCCAGGCGAGGGTGCGGTCTATCCAGCGTCACCGGATCGCGGGGATCAGGCCCTGCCATGATGGAATACCCAATTGCAACATCCGCCACAGTGGAACCAATTGGCCCCTGGGCAACCAGAGACCAGTCCAGCGGGGCTGCCCCCTGTTCGCTAACTCTGCCGAAAGTAGGCTTGAGACCCACGATTCCACAAAACGCCGACGGAATACGAATGGAACCTCCACCGTCGGCGCCAATGGCGAGCGGGCAGAGACCGGCAGCCACAGCCACAGCGGATCCGCTGGATGAACCACCTGGCACACAGGCGATATTCCATGGATTCACCGGGGTGCCATGATGCGGGTTGATGCCTGTCACACCAAGCCCCAGCTCGTGCATGTTGGTCTTACCCAACATCAAGGCACCTTGAGCCCGCAGCCTTCGACATGTCTCCGCATCGGCTTGCGCTGGAGATCTGCCCATGAAACTCGTTCCAACCATTGTCGGATATCCCGAAAGGTCCATCTCGTCCTTGACGGCCACAGGAATCCCATCCAACGGACCAATGGTATTGCCCTGCCTGAAGCGCAGCGTGGAGGCCTCGGCCTGTTCCATGAGGTCTTCGGCATCCTGAGATACGAAGGCACATAGAGGAGGATCCATCTGCCGGGATCTGGTGAGAGCCTCCAGAAATCGTTCTGCCACATTGCTGGGGGTGGTGGCTCCATCCCGGTATGACCTGTACAGCTTGGCAACAGTCAATGTCGGACCCTCTTGAGCGGTGGATACCAACTGGGTGAGTACAGCGGCGAGGTCGTTGCTTGTCTTACTGCGAGCGGGGCTTTTGTGGTTCTTGGTCTGTATGGGGCAGTCGAACAGAGGATTCTCGTGGGATTCGGCCATCCTGAACCCATCCATGCCAGCATCGTGCATGAGCTTTCGCACGAGGAAGGAGTCCGGCGATGCCTTTTCCACCATGGCCACCAACGCTCGTAACCATGGGCCATGGAGCCGAGGAGCCTTGATTATTTCCAGGTCGTACACCAACTTCCCACACCTCCTCGTAAATATTCGGAATGGCCGGATGCCACATCACCAGTATCCCACATCTCGACGGCACGCCGCTCCGGTGATCGGCAGGTTATGATGTCCAGGCATTGCCCCAACCGATGGCTTTCCCCTGAAGGAGGATGATCTTCGTGAGCGATGAAACCAAAATAGTCGAATGTGTTCCAAACTTCTCTGAAGGCAGGGATAGCGCTGTCATCGAATCCATAACCGCTTCTATTCGCGAAGTGGACTCGGTATCCCTACTAGATGTCGACCCCGGCCATGCTACCAATCGCACCGTCGTCACCTTCGTCGGCCCCCCGGAGCAGGTACTTGAAGCCGCTTTCAGAGCAATACGCACCGCAAGTCGACTCATCGACATGAGTACCCATAAAGGCGCCCATCCTCGCATGGGAGCCACCGATGTCTGCCCCTTTGTTCCCGTATCCGGAATCGACCTGGAAGGCTGCGCCCAACTTGCACGCCAGCTTGGCGCCCGAGTGGGAGAAGAACTCGGCATACCAATCTACCTGTACGAAGCCGCCGCAAGTACTCCGCAGCGGCACAACCTGGCAGATGTAAGAGCGGGGGAATACGAAGGTCTCGAGAATCGCCTGGCCACCCCCGACTGGGCTCCGGACTTCGGACCCGCCTCCTTCAACAGCCGGAGCGGTGCCACAGCCATAGGAGCCCGGCCATTTCTCATCGCGTACAACGTGAACCTGAACACACGCGAGACCAGAAAGGCCATGAAAATCGCCGCCCTCATCCGGGAAAAAGGGATAATTCGTCGTGATTCCCAGGGTCGGATCATCCGCGACGAGGACGGACGAGCCTTACGTGACCCGGGAATGTTCAAGAGT
The DNA here is from genome assembly GCA_024276675.1 of Myxococcota bacterium. Classification (GTDB taxonomy): domain Bacteria; phylum Myxococcota_A; class UBA796; order UBA796; family JAFGLY01; genus JAJRWT01. The sequence goes on from JAJRWT010000027.1 coordinate 218,580, forward strand.
GTCAAGGCCATCGGTTGGTTCATCGAGGAATACGACCGCTGCCAGATCTCCATGAATCTTACCAACTACCACGTCTCTCCCCCTCACCTGGTGGTGGATGCCATTCGTAGGGTTGCTGACCAGGAAGGCGTGGTGGTAACCGGCTCCGAGTTGGTCGGATTGATTCCTCTGGATGCCATGTTACAGGCAGGACGCCACTACTTGGTACGACAGGGCCTGAACCCAGGCGCTCCGGAATCAGAGCTTATCGAACTCGCAATACGCTCTCTGGGTCTACGGGAACTGGGCCCCTTCGATCCGAACGAGCGTATCGTGGAGCGGAGGATTCGTAGTGACGGACCGCTGGTGCAAAAGAGCATCCGCGATTTCACCGATACCCTATCTTCGTCAGCACCTGCTCCCGGAGGCGGTTCGGTGGCAGCTCTGTGCGGTGCCCTCTCATCCGCCCTCTCCGCCATGGTGGGATCCCTTACCACGGGAAAGAAGGGTTACGAGAACCTCTTCCAGCAACACAATGAAAACGCAGTCAAGGCGCAATCACTCAAGGAATCCTTCCTGGACGACATCGACAAGGATACAGCCGCTTTCGACCAGCTAATGGTTGCCTTCGGACTCCCCCGACGCACGGCACAAGAGAAGGCTCAACGAGAGAAAGCAATCCAGGAAGCCACGAAGCACGCCACCATGGTGCCGCTGGCTGTACTCCGACGCTGTGCCCAGACCATCGAATGTGCTGAAGTGGCTTTGAGCGGCAACGCCAACGCCCGCTCCGATGCCGGCGTTGCAGTGCTGCTGGCACGTACATGCGCAGAAGGAGCGTGGTACAATGTGAGCATCAACTTGAAGGGTATCGACGACCCAGAATTCAGACAGCAGATCTCCTCCCAGGCCGACGAGATTCTCCAGTCCATCTCCGCCAAGGTAGAAGAACTCAGCACTGAGGTTCGTGACTACCTGCGTGAGAGTTGAGACGGCTCAAGGCTGACTGCTCACTCTGGATGGGGCAGGCGCTTCGCGTTCACCGCTGCGACGGTCTGAAAAAACGATCCTTCCATTGGCCTCCAGATGGCAGAACAAAGCGGTGCCCCCCGCCACGGCAACGGGGACAAGGAACAGGTTGACCACCGGAACCCAGAGCAGTACCGCCGTGGCGGCGCCGAAGCCACCCATCAAAGGCAGGTCGCTACGTACAACCGCCACCTTTTCGGCATAGCTAAAGCGACGCCTGGTCATGGGGCCGTCCAACATGTCCTTGGCCAGGAAAAAAACAGTAGCCAGACCGCTCAATACGCTGAACAACAGGGTTCCCACCAATGGCAAGAAGTTGAGAACCAGCAGTGGAAGTATCAAGGCAATCCACAGCAGCATGTCCAACAGGGAATGCGCGATGGATACTCCCGTATCTCGTAGAAAAACCTTGATGGAAAAGCTCTCGTTGACAGATCCCAACAGACTCACCTCGATCCTCTCCGATAGCATATCGTTGAATGGTGTGGCCACCAGCGCCACCAGTGCGTAGACAGCCACGAACCCCGTAGTGACCAGAAACAACCCCAGAAACACTCCTGTCAGGTACCAGAAACCCAGCAGAAGCATCTGCAATCCGCCAGTGGTTGCTGGTTTCTCCCAGAGCATGGAAAGAACCCATGGAGTGTTGTCCACTGCGATCCAGACCGCCGCCACGAGAAGGACCAGGGTCAGCAGCATGGGGATCAGCGCCAAGCCCCAATTCCGATGGTCCGAGGTCAGCAGCCCTACACCACGGAAAGGAAAGGCAAAACCGTTGAAAAAGCGCTTCAACCCCCCACCATCCATTGGGTCTTCCAACTCTGCTGCTTGCCGCCGGCCTGCAGGTTTTCCCCGTGTCATGAATGCTCCCTTTTATGCCCGTGACTTGTGCTGGCGCCCCACCATGGAAGGTCGATGCAAAAGTAGCAAACACCCTGCATTCTGGAGAATATACTCTTTCTTTACTTGCCAGTTCCCCTGTTACATGCCTTATTATTCCTGCTTTTGGTCTTCTTCCTTGTCTTCGTCATCAAGCAGAGGTAACGCCATGCATGCATCAAGTGGCATTTTCATAACCGTGCTCTGTCTGGGATCTGCCTGCTCTGACTATGACCTCGTTCCACATGGTGACGATCCCGACAAACCCAACGAAGATACCGCGCCGTTGGACACCTGGGTTCCTCGGGACACGGATACGCCCGCTCCCCGTGACACCAGTCCCCCAGAAGACCTCATCCCCGTAGCTGTTTGCTCTGTAACACCCTCGCCGGTGGCTCCTCCTTTTGAATCCGCCACATGGGATGGGTCGGCTTCATTTGATCCCAGCGGCGGTGTACTGGTTCACTACGACTGGGTTCTGACTGAACAACCCGCGGGTTCTTCCGTTTCCATGCCAGCCGGTGATGCCATTCGCGGCGGTTTCATTCCCGATCTGGCTGGAACCTATGTGGGAAGGCTTGTAGTCACCAACGACTCCGGTGTCGACTCCGAGCCGTGCTACGCCAATCTTGAATCGGTACCCGTTGAAAACCTGTGGATAGAAATGTACTGGGAACACGACGGCGACGACATGGACCTGCACCTGCTGGCCCCTGGAGGCAGCCTCACTACAAACACCGACTGCTATTATTCCAACTGCATTGACCGACGCCTGAACTGGGGCGACCCAGCAAAGACTGAGGACGATCCCAGCCTCGACCTGGACGACATACCCGGAACCGGTCCTGAAAACATCAACATCCAGGAACCTGAAAACGGTACCTACACAGTCTATGTCCACGACTTTCTCTACAGCAACAGCTACGACGGCAGCCTGAACAACTATCAACCCGCCAACCAGGTGACAGTCAACATCTACCTTGATGGCTCCCTCGAATGGACCGACACAAAGGGCATTTCAGGCGAAGAATCCTATACCAGGTTTGCAGAGATCGACTGGGCAAACGGCACCGTTACCGGCTTCTAGATTGTGTGAACGCCGTCTCCATCCAGGAGCCGACCAACCAGTGGCACGTCCGTGAAAGACCTACTCTCTTCCCATCCGAACTGGTGGAGGGGATCTGTCCGATCAACGGGCAGCTTCTCTACAGGTCTCTTGGTTCGCCTGGTCTCAGCATCAAGCCTCTTCCTCCTGGCGATGGTCCTTGACGCGTGTCAGCCCCGGGAAACCACAGCCTTCTGGCTTGAAAAGGGTTCATTTGAATGGGATTCCTTCAACCATCGCCTGGCATATCTCTCTTGGATTGCCGATGAGGACGCCGCACAGGTTGCCTTGATAGGTGGGGCATCATCCACCGGCGTGGCACAGGTACTTCCCGATGGTTGCGATTCCGCAACCTGTACCGAATACCCGTGGTACGACTCCGCAACCGTGGACCTTCGGTGGGCACGAGTCACCACCAATTCCATGGCGTTTGGCCTCTCGCAGGCAACGGTTCTTGCAACCTCCGAAGGAGAAACCGTCACTCTGAGCATCCCAATGGACGGCACGACCGGCCACAACCAGGCGGCAGTGATCCAGGGTCTGATCATTGACACCAACTGGCCACTTTCAGGCGGTGATTCCTGCTATTCTCCCATCAGTGGTTGGCTCATCCGCCATATGGAGATCAGCCTTTTGGATCCCGTAATATCCGGCGACAACATGGAACTGCAGCTCCATGCCACCTTCCAGGCAGGCAACTCCCTGGAAGAAGCCAGGATCTGCATGGACGAGGTTGCAGACCAGGCCCAGGTGCCGATTACCGTCTATGTCCTGGCCATATCTTCGGAACAGGAAATACAGGAGCACGACCTGATCTACGAGGACTCCTGGGAATTGGGCGAAGAACAACCAGAACCAGATCTCTCCACCAGGACTATTGCCCTGGGAGGCCCGAACATCCTGGCAGGTTGGAGTCAACTGGACTTTGTTTTTCATGCTGAAGATCCCGATCTTAGAGGAGCCTACCTTCGCAGCCTTGAAATTGACCTGGATCCCAGCCATGGATGGGCGTCGGCCTGGTCCAGCAACTATTCGCCCTTGACTCAACTCTCAGGATTCAGCTATTCATTCCATGGCTCCATACAGGTCCTCGACCCATCATCCGTCGTGGAAAGGCTCACGATTCTGGAGACTGTGGATTCAAACCTCGATGAAGACGGCCTGCCAATACTACACGAAATACCTTGGCAGTGATGGCCCTACACTCCCGCGACACCAGGCTCAGGTAGTCTGCTGCTTGTTGGAAGAAAAGCGGAGCTGTCCCTTTCGTGCATCTGCTCGGGCTGCATGACGACGTAGACGTGTTCGCAACTCCGCTGCGGAAACCGGCTTCATGATAAAGTCGTCACAGCCGGCTCCGAAGGCCGCGATACGTTCTTCGTGGTCGTCCAGGGCAGTCAACACCACGATGGGGATCACACGCCAGGCTGGGTTGCTTCTCAGGGCTCTACTCAACAAGGAGGGGCTGTAGGCCGTCATGTCCGGATCCAGCAATATGACATCTGGATGATACTCATCAAGCTGGCGGATCAATGTCTCGGGACTTTCCACTGTAAGCAGTCTTAGTCCCCCCACGGGGAGCGTTGCCAGCAAATGCTCCCGCAACAACCTGTCAGACTCCAGCAGCAATACCTTGACTACCCTTTTTCTACGCAACTCTACCACATTCAACAGATCTTCCAAGAGCCATCGGTTGTCCAGGGGGAATCGATAGACCAGGTCCAGGCCACCGGTCATTGCACGCAACCTCAGAGCAGACGAATCTTCAGATGAAATCAACGCCCTGACTCGGATGGGGTCCATGCTGGCTCGAAGGCTCCATTGTACAAGGCTCACAACGACATTGAAAGACAACGATTCCGAATAGACTTCGGCCAGGAAATCGCCAGTGGCCAGAGCTTCTCGGGCCTTGTCGGTATTCTGTAGTACCAGTACCCGAACCCCCATGTCCAGTCCGTCTCGCACCAGGGAAACAGCCTGCGCGGGCTCCGCACCGACCCAAAGCAACGGACTCCCCTGAGTCGATGTATGTCGTCCCATCAAGCTGGCCTCTTGTGAATGGAAGAGGGTTGGCCGTGGGATATTGGCTCATCAAGCGAAGAGATCGTGTCATCCGGGTGAAAATGAACGAGTGGTCCCCCTCCACGGCCAAGTGCTATCCCTGCTGATCGCCGGATCAGTCTATTTACATATGCTATGGCGCCAAGGACAGAATCATCCAGGTCCCGCCCAAGGGAGAGCCGAGCGGCAATGGCAGAGGAGAGCGTACAGCCCGTCCCATGTGTGTTTCTGCCTGGCACACGTTCATTGCGCGTTTCGAGAACATTGCCAGGGGAGAGGAAGAGCCGATCAACCACCATGGAACCTTCCGCGTGCCCTCCCTTCAAAAGCAACGACACTCCCAGACTCCTACACCAACCAATGAAATCGGCCTTTTCAAGGCCGCGATGGCTTGCAAGCATCTCGAGTTCGGGGAGGTTCGGCGTAAGAAGGGTGATCTGCGGCAACAATTCGCCCAGTAGAACCGATATGGCCCCAGAGGACAGCAGCTCTGTTCCGTCAGTTGCCATCAACACGGGATCGAGAACTACAGGGATTCCAGAGCCCAGGGGCTCCAACAGCCGAGCTACCGCCCCTGCAACGCTCCTGTCCACCAACATGCCGATCTTGATGGCACCTACCGGAAGATCTTGTAGAACCGCCCGCATCTGCAGGGCCACATGTTTGGCTGGAACAGCATGAACTCCCATGACCCCAAGGGTGCTCTGCGCCGTTACCGCGGTGACGACAGAGAAGCCAAAAACTCCGTGGTCGTGGAAGGTGTTCAGATCGGCCTGTATCCCCGCTCCTCCACTGGAATCAGAGCCTGCTATGGTGAGAGCGGTTGGAACGGAGAGCATCGGAACGCCTGCACGGAAACACTCCAATTCACGAGTGAGCTGACTGAATGATGGGGCGTGGTGTCAATATGCTACCTGAGCCCATATCCGGATGGTATCGTTGGCGACAGAGCTTCCCGCCAACTCGCCCCTGTGAATATAGCCTGCCCCTATGCGCCCCATGTCTTCGACCAAGTGCAAGGTAACGCCGGCATAGGATTCCCAGACATCGCCGTTGTCGTCGAAATCCAGGTTGTCGTCGAACACGGAGAATCGCAGCGCAGGTTCAACTGCTCCGAGACAATAGCCCACCTGAAACATGCCACCTATGCGCGATGTGGTGTAAAGCACGTCTGGAACGGAGATGTCAGTGGAAGTGGGTTCGATCTTCAAGGAATGCCCTTCCGCCAGAAGCGAAAACCCAGCTACACGAAACATCAGGTCGGCCCCGAAGGACAAGGTGTCTGTAGAGAGATCGTCATTGTAGTAGGTGTTGGCGGCCACAGCCAACACCACTTTATCCAGGTTGCCATAGGTTGAATAGGAGTCCTCTGGGGCGGTGCTGTACTCCGCACGACCGACCACCAACATGCCGATGTTGTCGTCGCCCAGAAAACTCCCGGAACCATTGAAAACCCCCAGGTCCATACTGATTCCACGGCCCGACCAACCAAAGATGAGACCGGTTTCGCGACCTGGCACCATGTGTTCGGTTGAAACAGCTCGCTCGTTGAATACCAGGTCACGGGAAGAAATGATCTGTTCCCGGGAGTAGGGTACCTTCTGTTGTCCCAGCGACAAAACAAATCCCTTCCACTTCTGGGCCATGGAAGCGTCCACCAGGTAGATGTCGGTAGATGATTGATCCCAGGTATCGTAGGGACTGGCCGCCCCCAAAACCACCCTGAAAGCAAGTTCCCTGGCTATTTCACCTTCAAGACCGATACGTGCTCTACGGATCTTGAAACCAGGATCATCCTCCGGATCTCCGTAACCTGCCAGATCAGCCTGTGGATCCAGGTCCTGGTCCATGACCGTTATCCATGGCTGCATCAAAGCTGTGGGGTGGATCATCGGATAGGTACCTTCCTGCCCCAGGGCTGGCGGAGCCAGCAAGAGAAGTGAAGGCAGCAGTACAACAATCGGTGAAGAGGCTACAAGCCACCTGTAGATTCCTGGCATGTTCATCTCCTGTTGCTCCAGAATGCCACATCTACCATAGCTCGTGGATGGCGTTCTTGCCCGCAGTCCATCGTAGACTTGCCCAGGCCCACCTTTGACAAGAAAGAGCACTCGTCCTATCTTCAATACCAACAGAAAGGCACCAACTACACAAGCACACGAACGACTCGTCACTAATGAGCTCAAGGGGTGGACGTAGACATGCCGCCACTGGTAACCTTTGGAATACCTCTTCTCTCGGACGAAATCTCCCACGGCACGGGCAAAGAATTCCTCCGTATCCTGGAACATCGCATGGCCCGGCCCATGTTGCTTCGAGTGGCCTCCACCTACAGCGAATTGGTGGATGGTCTGGCGGAAGGTAAGTATGATTTCGCCTGGCTGCCACCAGTAGAGGCACACCAGTTGGCAGCTCACGCCGGAGTAGAGTTGCTCCTGCAAGCTCGACGGGCAGGAAACGACTACTACCACAGTTTGATTTTTGCCCGCGACGATTCACCGATACGCTCGCCGACGCATCTCTCCGGCAAGAAAATGGCCTTTGTTCACCGTCGTTCGGCCTCTGGCTACCTGGTTCCTGCGGCATATCTCTTGGCGAACGGTATCGAAATCGCCTCCCCTCCACTGTTTCTACGCTCACACGAAGCCGTTGTACTGGCAGTTTCCAAGGGCATGACCGATGCTGGTGCCACCTACGGCAATGTGCTGGGAGACCCAGGTGATCTTGAAATCACCGGCGCCGCATGGAGCCAACTCGCACCTGGACTGCGCCACGGGATGCGTACCATCGCCTGTGCAGGTCCAATACCCACCGATACGATCTGTGCATGGCCCGGCACCTCCAAGGCCCTCCGCACGCAATTGATCGATGCCGTCCAGGCGGTCATGTCCACTCCGGATCAGGCCAAAACCATGTACGGCCTCTTTGGTACCGACAGCTTTTCAACTCCCCAGGGCACTGGATACGAAATCCTCAAGACATCCCATGCGACCCTGTACACTCCATGCCGGGAAAAAACGCAGTCCCCCGGTGCTTGATGCTCTCCCACACTGGATCACATCCCACGACAACGAGGCATCTCGTGATTCTTTTTTTTGGTGTGGGATGCCTCGAAGCATATTCAGGACGGCAACCATCTATTCCTGGAGCCCACCGTTGGGACAGTGCTGGGGAAATGGAGCCACCCCGGCACTTTTTCTCCCCAAACCCGCCACCCTCCATGGATGACAAAAGGCAGTCGCACGATTGCTCCTGACAAATCCACAAACCGTGATTCCACAGGCCTCCGCCACCCTGACTCCCATGGAAGAGGGAGCTGCAACCGCTGCCATGATCTCGATTCCAGCCTGTGCGCACTTGGCAACCAGTTCCAGGCTTACTCTGCCCGACAGGACGACTCCATGTCCTTGTGGCCCCCTTCCCGTGAGAATACATTTTCCTATCGCCTTGTCCAGGGCGTTATGCCTCCCGACGTCCTGCCCCAACGCAACGAGTTGGCCAGCCTTGTCGAACATGCCAGCAGCGTGTGTTCCTCCTGTTTTCTTGAAAATGGACTGTTCCCGGAACATCTTGTCCACGATGCGAGGCAGAGCAAGAGCCGGCATCTGGAGCGTATCTTTCACCTTGAGCCCCCCCGCTGCCAGACGTTCGACGTTCCTGGAACCACACATCCCACATGAACTCGTGACTATGAGATTCCTTGGACTGGCGCCAGCAACATCGATGACCTCCAGTCCAAGATGCAGGGGATCTGCCGGTGAAACCGAAAATCCGATGATATCATCTCTTCCGCTGATAAGGCCCTCTGAAAACGCGAAACCAATCGCCAGCTCTTCAAGATCGCAGGGTGTACACATGAGCGTGTAGTTGCCCAGCCCCCGAACAGAGATGGTCACGGCTTCTTCACATGCCAAGTGGCATGTCTCGTGAACGGGGGTTTCGACTCCTTCCGCAAATCGAGTGGCCTGCACTGCAAAAGCAGCGGATAACGATTTCGTGCCAGGTGATTTGGAAAGGTCACCAGGCATGGTGGTCTGCCACTGTGGAAGGTCCGGCCTGTGAAATGGGAACCAAAAGCATCACTTCAATAGGAGTTCCTCTTGGAAAGTCCACTTTTCCCCGCTCCAACCTGCCGAAGCCGCTGGCCCTCGTAAGAGCAGCCAGGTGAGCAGTGCCATGATATTCCACAGGCCGCACCTTTCCGTTGCTGTCGATGCGTACGGGAACAAACTCGTCGATGTCTTTTCTCTTCTTTTTTTTCTTGAAGTCTTCCCCTGCCACCAGCCTGCACCAGTTGGCCCCTAATTGTTCTCCTGTCAGCAGCTCCGCCACAGGAGCCACGAAAAGGTGAAACATCAGGTAGACGGGAACTGGACTTCCAGGAAGCCCAATCACCAGGCGATCTTTTCCAACGGCCGCGGTTACCGGACGCCCGGGTTTGATGGCCACCTTTTCGAACAACATTTTCAACCCATTCTCGCGTAATGCGGGCTTCACATAGTCATAATCTCCAGCGGATACGCCACCGGATATTATAGTCAGATGGGCAGTGTCGACAGCCTCCGCAACTGCATCACGGATCTCTGAAAGCGTGTCCGGGACGAGTCGTTCAAGAACGACATCCATACCATATGCCTTTCCCAATTCCGCCAGAACTGGACCGTTGGTGTTCATGATCCGACCGGGTGAAAGTTCTTCAGGCCGGTCAACGATCTCGCTCCCGGTGGACAGCACAGCCACACGTACTCTTTCGGAGACCCGAATTTCCTTCAGGCCACAGCCCAACAACACTGCAACCTCCAGGGGTGCTACTCGCGATCCCGCTCCAAGCACAACCTCGCCAGCTCTGATGTCTTCTGCTTCTCTGCAGATGTTGCTTCGGCCAGAATACTGTTCCACCTTGAGAACGTTGCCCTCTTGTGAAGTGTGCTCCAGCATGATCACGCTACCAGCGCCTCGCGGGACAGGCGCGCCGGTCATCACCTTGACGGCGGTACCAGGTCGGAGATCGCGCGTAGGGCTTTGCCCCGCTGGGACTGTCTCGATGATCTCGTACTGCTGCAGAACTTCTCCCGCTGGAACGGCAAAGCCGTCCATGGCCGACTTGTTGAATGGTGGAAGGTTCAAACGTGAGATGGCATCCTCCGCCAGCACCCGACCCACGGATTCTCTGACCGGCACTGATTCCACCGGCAACCTGGACCCAGCAGCGGCCATTTCAAGAATCTTCAAAGAGCGTTCAATACTGATCATTCTTCTGGCTCCCTCAAAATGTTTTTCGTGGCCTGGCTTGAAACCCTTCGGTAGTGGCCCCGGGCAGGGAACGATGATGTCCTTGTGCCAGGACACTACGAAGATAACCTGAGCTTGACGATCCTCCTGGATGTGCCAACCTGAGAGTTTCAACTGCAACGGTAGACCGCATCCGAAAACACGAGCCATCCACCTCTCCCAACGCTCATCCAGGAACATTCGACGAGGGCCACCTTGACATCCTCCACTCCAGCCATCATCTCTTTCGTGGGCAAGAAAAACAGCGGCAAGACCACAGTTCTCGTCAATGTATTGAGGGAACTCAAGAGCCGTGGTTTCAATGTGGGAACAATCAAGCACGCTCATTCCCACGATTTCCTCATGGACCGCCCCGGCAAGGATTCTCATAGATTCTATGACGCCGGAGCCGATGCAGTAGTCGTCTCTTCTACCGTAAAACTGGCCCTGCTCAAAAGAACTGCACATGAGCCAACCGCCCGAGAACTGGCAAAGACCTTCATGGGCAACATGGATATTGTTCTGGTGGAGGGCTACAAGACGCAGAATCTTCCAAAAATAGAGATCTTCAGGCGTTCCGCCCACGATAGTCCACTTCCGCCAGATCCATTGCTGCTGGCCTTGGTGACGGACGACTCCCTTGAAACCAACTCGCTGGTATTTGCCACCTCAGAGTTGTCAGAACTCGTTGATTTCATCGTCGACAACTGTATCACTTCCGGATTATCCTCAACTGGCGTTATCTCCTGTCGATCCGACAGCTCTTGAACAGACTGACTCCAAACTGCCCCCTCCCGCCAACCAGGTGAAAAATGAGTGACGGACAACAAGGCGATTCCATTTCCGAAGAACTGCACTGGATCGTGGAACGTGACATGGAGAAGTGCTCCCTTTGCGAGGTATGCACCAAATCCTGCAAGACCGGTGCCCTTGAAGCTCGCATAGACGGCAATGTCATCACCATATTCTTTCGCGCTGAACTCTGCGACGGCTGCGGTCTCTGCGTCCAACGATGCCCAGAAGAAGCCAGCATTCTCACCCGAATCGATGGCCCCATCTATGCCACCAGCGCACGCATCCTGTCCACCAGTAATCTTCTTCAATGCCTTGGCTGCGGTGCTTTCTTCGCGCCCATTCGAAAGCTGGAGAACATCCTCAGACACCACCCAGGCATGGAACTCGTGACCAGCTTGTGCCCAGACTGTCGCCGATCCAGGATGGTAGTCGAGGTAATCGAAACCAAGCGCGACGTTGAGGGCCCTGCCCTGCACAAGACTGGTCGCAAGTGGAGTTGGAAACCTGTACTCGGCGACGACGACCCGGACGGCCCTCCCTGCCCCAAGCCATGAGCGCGTTCGCGTTTACAGCTTCTTCCCAACAAGAACGGCCGGTGTTGACAAACACCGGCCGTTTCTTTGGTTTTGGAGTCTGACTGAAACCTATAGATTCCCGGGAGGCACCATTCCGCGAGCAGCCATGGGCAACTTGGGCTTTGAAACAGGCCTGAAACTGAACCCAGCAGCGTCCATGGGTGGCATGGCACCAGCCTTCAACACGACGTAACGAAGGATGAGTCCTCCGGCCAGACCGAAGAGAGCTGCTACGATGGCCATGAAGTTGTTGTGAAAGATGGCGTCAATCAGCAGTGGAATCAAGATGCCACAGAGCGCCACTCCCATCCAGAAAAACCTGGAAAGCCCTCCGAAAAGCACTTCCTTGGCTGAATGTTGAGAACTTGGCAATCTGTGGGCACCGTGCAGGAAGGCACTCAAGATAACGATCTCCATGACAAGCAAGAGTATGTCGAACCTTGCCAGTCCGTGAACCAGATCCGAATCCTGGAAAAGGAGAGAACTTCCCAGAATGGTGGCCATGATTCCCGTCGAGAGAGCTGATACAAAGAAGAGTATAGGCAGCAGCACGGTACTCCAGAAGGGAATGGGAATGGCATCCCCCAGGAGAAGTCCTGTATAGACCATGGTACCAATACCGAAGATCAGCCCGACGATTCCCAACAAATGCCTCAAACCGTCAGCGTTCTCGAGTCCGCTGAAGGGAAAGATCCAGAACACCAGGTGGATGAAGCTCACAATGAGAAACACTGAAATGATAATTGTCCCACGTGCGATCCACGAAGTGCCCGGTTTCGTGGCGACCCTCCACGCGTTTTGCACCTTGCCGAGATCGGCAAGCAAGAAAAGCGTTCCGATGAGTACCGATGGAAATCCAAAGAAAACGCCGATCTTTGCGATAGTGGCCCATTCAGGCCCCATAAAGTCCAGTACGACCCCTGTCACGTAGGCACCAGCGCCAGCGCCTGCCAGGAACAGGTAGATAGCGATCAACCAGCCCCACTCGGTCTGCACCAGGCCATGCAATTTCGAACTCATGGCATCCTCCATAAAGAAGTATTCTTGATGTGGTTTCTGTTCTACCTGGGGGGCAGGTAGTACACTTTTGGGTTTGTTCCCACCTCGGGCTTCAGGACGAAACCGCGCCTCGTCTTGATGAGGAAGGATATCTCGCTGTCAGGGTCGTCCAGATCGCCGAAGATCCTGGCTTCTGCCGGACACGCGGCAACGCAGGATGGCTCCTTGCCAAATGATCTGCGATCAGCGCAAAAATCACACTTGGTAGGTACTCCGAAACCGGACTTTTCTTCAAAAGCCCTGGCCTGGAATTCTTCCAGCGGTGTGACTGGAAGCCCTTCCGGGAAGTAGCTCCCCCATTCTTCTACAGCGTAGCGGGCTCCATAGGGACAGCCCATGAAGCAGTACTTGCAGCCAACGCAGATATCGGTATCGATGACGCAAACGCCGTCTTCGTCCAGGTAGGTTGCCCCGGTGGGACAGACCTTCACACAACCCGGGTCTTCGCAGTGCATACAGAGTATCGGTAGTGCCTGCCTTACTACATTGGGGTATTTCCCGGCTTCGCCCTTGAGAATTCGAGCCCAGAATACACCTGGTGGTGTGTGGTTCTTCACCTTGCAGGCCATTACACATGAATAGCAGCCATAGCAACGCTTCAGGTCTATGACCATTCCGTAACGTGCCATTTCTCCCTCCGAAGGAATTTGCCCAGCCTGAGATATGCCAGCACCGGATACCAAACCCCGATGACTCGCACACTCACGCCATTCAGTCCGCCTTGTAGATTTTTACCCTTACGCAGATGTCCTGGTTCAAGGTCAGGGGATCCGTATGGTCCCTGTCCATTTCGACCAGATCGTTGAAGAAGGTGCCCTTGCCCTTGGCAATGGGCTGGTACTCACCCCAGTGACCTGCGACGGCAGCAACGGCGATATGGTGTGGTTCGATCCCATCGGTGAGCCCGATCCAACCTTTCACCCTGTGGCCCTCTGGGTTTTCGATCCAGACCTTGTCGCCTTCCTTCAGACCCTTCTCCCTTGCGGTATCATAGTGTACCTGAAGTGCGTAGACGTATGGATCTTCCTGGGACATCTCATCCAGCCATGGATTTTGCTGGGTGAGGGAATTGCAATGCATGACGGCACGCCAATAGAAGGTGTGCATATCGTATTCGGGGTTGTCCAACGTGTGTGTCGGGCATGGGTACCAATCCGCCAGTGCCTTGAAACGCGACCAGTCCAGATCCAGCGGCCCTCCCTTGCCCAGTGCACCGTAGGAATCCATGAGCTTGGTGATCTTTTCGCCGCCATCAATGAAATACTCGAAGTAGATGGGCACACGAACCGATTGGAACCATTTCCAGTAGACGTCTTCCTTCTTTTTGGGCCACGTGAAGACACCCTTCTTCCTTACGAAGTCGAGACCATGTTCTTCTCCGAAACGGTCCTTCAGAAGCCTGTCGCAGATGTCTACCCAGGTATGTTCCTGGCTGCCATCTTCACAGAGCTTGTATTTGTCTTCCATGGGACCGCCGTAGCGCATGGGCACGGCGTCGTTCAGGCCTTTGTAGTACTTGGGAAGGATTCCCAGACGCTTGCTGATGTCAAGCATCACGACGTTGAAGTCGCGACGTTCGAACAATGGTTCCACCACAGGCTGCCTGATTGTCCAACCCCAGTCGTCCTCGCCCTGAGGATGGGAGAAGGTAGAGGGGAAGGACACCGCTGGTGTGTAGCGTTCAAGGTAGCAGGCATCCGGCAGGACTATGTCAGCAACGGCTTCTTCGAACTCCGTGACGTAGAGTTGGAAGGAGAAGATGAACTCGAACTTCTTGAGGAAGTTCTCGGTCACGATTTCGGCGTTGCCCATGGTCATTACGGAGTTGGAACCAAAGTTGATCATCACCTTGGGGCGATATGGAATCTTGAACTGGTCAAGAAGGTCGAACCAGTTGTCGTTCATGATGGTGATGGCATTGTAGATGGAGGTGGGGAACATGTCGTGCAGGTCAAGCCGTTGCGGTTGCCTGGGTTCGTGGAGGGGATACGGCAGGTGGTCGTAAACCCATGCTCCTGCAACCATCAACCCATCGGGACAGGGATAGGGCATCTGGTACGGTTTGCCAGTGGGCTCGTAGCCACTGTTCACGGCTGCACCAAGCCCCAAGGCTGCACCTACGGTATCGGCAGCACCCACTATGTGATTGACCATGTCGATGGAAAGGCAAGTCCAACCGGAGTTGACATGCCCCTGGGATCCGCGGAAGAAGTGCGTCGCAACAGGGCGTTTGGGAACCTGCTTGGGACCCTTGGAAGTCTGTATGGTAACCGTGGAGCCGATCTCGGCGGCTTCTCCGAATTCCTTGGCAATACGACTGATGGTAGCCGCAGGAATCCAGGAAATCTTTTCCACGTACTCAGGGCTGTACTTCTTCACGTGTTCCTTGAGAAGCTCGAAACCGGTGGTACATTCTACACCATCCACCACGTACTTGCCCTGGAGAGCGACATCGTGAGCCTGGTCTTCGTACTCCACGCGCATGACCGAGGGGTCGTCGTGTTCCTTGGGGCAGTTGTCGTCCAGATCCCAGACGAGAGCCTTGCCTTTTTCATTCCGCATGTATCGACCGTCGGATGGCCGAATCAGGTAGGGCGCATTGGTCTTGTACTTGAGATACTCGGCATCCCAGATCCCATGTTCGTTCAGCAGGGAGTTCACGAGGCCAAGCGCTATGGCGCCGTCGGTGCCTACACGAGTGGGAACCCACTCCCATGCTTTGGATGCCTGGGCGCTCTGGAAGGGGTCGAAAACCACGGTCTTGCCGCCCCGGGCCCTTGCATCAGCCGCCTGGGTGGCGTTCATCACAGCCGAGTGTCCGGCACCATGCCCCTTGGAACAACCGAAGTTCAAAGCATAGTTGCAGTTGGCAAAGTCGGGAATGATGGACCAAGCCATGTGCATGATGCCGTTCATGAAGTGTGCGCCGTTCCCGCAGTGGAGCCCGCCGCCGGAAACCCAGTAATTGGGTGTTCCGAAACCCTTCATGAACCCGATAACGCCAAAACGGATCTCCGAAGCCTGGGTTGTGGTGGCCTGGAAGTATACACTCCTGGGATCGTATTCCTGGGCTTCCTTCAATTTGCGAACAACCGTATCGAGGGCCTCCTCCCAGGAGATACGGACGAATTTTGGGTCTTCTCCAATGCCCTTGCGAGGATTCGTTCGCTTGAGTGGGTAGTTTACCCTGTAGGGATCGTAGAGAAGCTGAGGTCCGGCAAGCCCCTTTACGCAGATGTTGCCTCTGCCTGTAGGCGCATCCGGATTGCCCTCGATTTCAGTAACGATACCGTCCTGGCGCCGGACCCGAATACCGCACATGCAGTAGCACTGGCCGCAGCAGGTCGGAATCCAGACGTCTTCTTTTATTCCAGGCCGTACTGGTGTCATTTTTTTGCCTTTCCTTGGAAACAGACTGAAATCACATTGACGGGAAATGGAAAGAACTTGCGTGAAGGTATGATTCCTTACAGCAAGCCGGGTAAGTTGTCAACCGCATGAAGCGGTAATACCAAAGAGCCGCGTTTACAAGCGGCTTTCGATCGCCAAATGATATTCCACACCATGTCGGCGCAAATCGAGACTGCCCTGGCAGCGGAAGTCATTATTCGAAAAAGGGTATTCATACAAGCCTCGGTCTACAGAAACGTAGCTCGTGCGAAAAGCCACACGAAGTGCATGAATGCTCCAGGTGGATTTCGGTACACTTCAATCCTGGCACGGTCCAGAGCCGCCTTTCCAGGCCAGCACCGCAGTCGCAAGCTACCGGAGACACGATGTCCAGGAGCAGGTTGTCGAAGGTTACCTGTTCCACCTGGAATTGGTACAGTTGGTCTTCTTTCAGCGAATCCAGCAGGTCAAGTATGAATGCAGTGGTCTGAGCTGCACGCTTGGTTGCGAGAAGCCTGCCCTTCGAGGTAGTCATGCAACGCGGAGCGTGGCGGGCATAGGTAAGTTCCACCGTGGCCGAGTAGAGAAGTGATGGCCCCATCCCACGCCCCCGGAGACCGGCTTTCACGAAAAAATTGCCGATCCCCAGGGGGCCGATCTTGTCCAGGTTGTCGGCATCAAAGAGAACCCTGGCCAGAACGGTGGGATCAGGGTCGTCCCGATAAAGCTGTAGAATCGCTTCTGCTACACGGTCCAGCAAACCCTGATGAATGCCCAGGGAACCCGCCATGGAGTTCAGGATATCGATGGATTGTTCTTCTTCGGACCGGGTGGACTCGTGATACCGCCCACCGGAAAACTTTCCAGCATCGTGGAAGAGCCCGGCCAATCGGCAGGCAAGCGGTTCAACTCCCTCGGCTGCCCCCAAACCCACGGCAATACTGGCAACTCGCACAAGGTGCCCCCAGAGCGAATCCGCAGGACGATCCGCACGCGAGTATCGAGATTCGTCCTGCTGAACTCGTTCCTTGAGTCTACTCTCCAGATTATCCAGTTTCAGCATGTCGTCACAACTACTCCAATGGCCATGTAACCCACAAAGCCCGTCGCTGCCCCACAGGTTAGTCATTCGGCCCCAGGAATT
Organism: Myxococcota bacterium; assembly: GCA_024276675.1. Lineage (GTDB taxonomy): Bacteria > Myxococcota_A > UBA796 > UBA796 > JAFGLY01 > JAJRWT01. Next base: position 235,867 of record JAJRWT010000027.1, read on the forward strand.
CCGATCCTCGACAAGCCGTCTATTTGCACCACCTGCCAAGGAAAAAAAACCAGCCGGTTCATCCACCGTCACAAGGAAATATCAATGCCAGAACTATCTCATCTGGACAGCAATGGACATGCACGCATGGTGGACATCGCCCGCAAAGCCATCACTCGTCGAAGAGCAGTGGCAAGTGGCCGTGTCTACCTTGGCACGGCATCTTTCGAAGCCCTGACCACTGGCAGGGCTGCAAAGGGAGACGTTCTCACCATTGCCAAGATAGCGGGTATTACGGCCGCCAAGCGTACCGGAGAATTCATCCCCCTCTGCCACCCCCTGCCCTTGGACCACGTGGGAGTGTCCATTCGACCCGACCCACCATCCATGTCCCTCAGGATTTCCGCTGAAGCCTCCTGTACCGGCAGAACCGGTGTGGAAATGGAAGCCCTCACAGCCGTGACCCTGGCGGCATTGACGGTATACGACATGCTCAAGGCAGTAGATCGCGACATTCGTATCAGCGACATTCAACTGGAAGAAAAGTCCGGCGGGCGCAGCGGCCACTGGAAACGAGCGAAACAATGATTCCCTCTCCCGAATACAGCTTTGTAGGCGTGGAACAAGCCCGAAGAATCATCCAGGCTCATGTCCCCGCCCCAACACCAGAACTGCTGGAAATCGAAGAAGCACAAGGGCTTGTGCTCCTGGAAGGCATCAAAGCAACAGAAGCTCTGCCCCGATTCACAAACAGTGCCATGGACGGCTTTGCCGTGCGCGCCCATGAAGTCAGGGGAGCCTCACCTTCCACGCCGATGGATCTACCATTGGCTGGGGAAATTGCAGCAGGCAGCACCGCCCGGGTCGCCTGGCCGTCCGGCACATGTATCCGAATTCTGACCGGTGCTCCTGTACCCTCCGGCTGTGACGGCGTCATACCAGTTGAAGAGACTGTCGAAACAACGGAAGAGAACCTCACGACGATCCGCTTCCTGGCAGATCTGGATGGCCACGACTCCTACCTCAGACCCGCCGGAGAAGATGTTCACCTCGGTGACACCGTCCTTCAGGCCGGCAAGGTTATTGGACCTCCGGAGATCGCTCTGCTGGCTTCCCTGGGAATCACCCACGTGCTTGCAGGCAAACGGCCTTCCGTTGGTTTCCTGGCAACAGGCAGCGAACTGATACCCCATGACGAGATACCCAAGACAGGTCAGATCCGCAACAGCAACATCCCACAGATCATGGCAATGCTGGCCGAGATCGGCGCCAATTCCCTGAACCTCGGGACCGCCCCGGACCATCCCGCCACCCTTGAAGCTTCCCTCGCAGATGCCCTCGCTCGCTGCGACGTGCTGTTGACCTCCGGCGGGGTTTCCGCGGGAAAGTACGACCTGGTAATTGAAACCCTGACACGGCTCGGAGCTACGTGCGTATTGCACAAGGTGGCCCAGAAACCCGGCAAGCCCCTGGCCTTCCTGTTGTGGAGAGGAAAACCGATATTTGGATTGCCGGGCAACCCGATATCCGTGTTCACCACTACATGGTACTACGTAGGTCCCGCGCTTCGGCAGATGATGGGCCATCCGGACCCCTTCCCCCCACAGGTCGTGGCCACGCTTGAAGGCGAAATCACAGGCATCAAGTCCAGAGCCTTCTTCGCCCGCGCCACCACTACGTGGGAGTCGGATCGTTTCGTCACCAGGCCATGCCCACCCCACGGTAGCCACATCTTCCATAGCATGACCCGGGCAAATTCCTTTATTTTGATCCCCGAAGGTGCTGGGCACCACGAAACAGGCGACAGCGTGCGCGTGGGGTTCTTCAGATCACCCTTTCAACAGTGCCCGATTCCCTGATGCCCCCAACAACGCAAACCACAGGGTCGATGCCCGCCAGGCGCAGCATCACCCAGGCAGGCAGAAAACAGCAAAATGGCAGATCAATTTCTTGAGAATATCGCAGGCTCTGCTCGCCCTCTCCAAGTGACAGTGATCGGGCCATCCGATGCCCCAGCCTCAACGATGCAACTGGCGGAAGCACTGGGTGCCATGCTGGCCCGACTCGGCGCCCTGGTGGTCACCGGTGGGGGACGGGGAGTCATGGAAGCAGCCGCCAAAGGTGCTCGACAGGCGGGTGGAACAACCATGGCGATCCTGCCGGGCACGAGTGCAGCCGATGCCAACCCATGGTGCGAGATAATTCTACCCACCGGTCTCGGGCATGCCAGAAACGTCATCACGGTTCTTGCTGGTGATGCTATCGTTGCAATAGCAGGTGCTGCTGGCACGATGTCCGAAATCTGTTTTTCCTGGATTCACCAAAAGCCCATACTTCTCATGACAGGCCACGGCGGTTGGAGTGACTCCATCGGCGACAATCCCCTGGACCACCGCTCGGGACCTCCGTTGATCATCTGTGAGGATGTGGATACCGCGAGGCTTGCTCTCATGGAACTCTTCCCTCGACGCGCCCCATCCACGACCGGACCACAGAGTTGAGGCGGCAAACACGGAATTCCAACCGACACTGGGCAATAGGCCTTCAACGTTCTACCGCGAATGATCCCCAGTAGTCGACCTCCAGAATACCCGCAAGCGTATAGGTTCCATCGAAGGAGCCTTCCAGCGTGTCAGCGTCCGAATAGAGCCCGCTCCAGTCCGCGAGCAACAGAGTACTCATGGTCAAATTCCCACTGACATAGGGATCTTCCTCGACACTTCCCTGGATGGATACATCCTGTGGCCCCAGGATAAGCAAACTGAAGCTGCCAGTGAAGGTACAGGTTCCGGATCCGGTGATCTCTGGACTGGTGCTTTCATCAACGGTTACCAGCAGTTCCACTGTACAGGTGTCCTCCAGGACTCCCAGCCAGTTCAGGCTGATGGTGCATTGGCCTGAGTAGTCACCTTCACGGGTAAAGGGTGGTGCCGTGTCCGCCGTATCCCACTCGCAGCCGGATTCGGGATTGGCGTCGGGGTCTGAATCGTCACAGTCACCAAACTCGGAGGCGAAGCCGTCGGGCTGGTCGCAGGCATCCAGATGCCCCGCCCAGGTTCCATAGCCATCGCCGTCTTCATCCGGATACCACGTGGTGGCATCAGCGGCTTCATCCTCGTCTATGGTGCCATCACAGTCATTGTCAGTCCCGTCACACCACTCGATTGCTCCTGGAAACACGTCGGAGTCGGAGTCGTTGCAATCATCGCCAACGGCTGTCATGCCAGAGGGGGGATCGCATGACTCCACCGTCGCTCCACTGGGATCACCAAAACCATCTCCGTCGGCATCCACGTAGAAAGTAGCCACACCAGAGCTGTCCAGGGTCGGATCGTCATCGTCCGATAGGCCGTTGCAATTCTGGTCGGTGTCCGACTCGTCGCAGATCTCGGTGGCATCCGGGTTGACCCGTGGGTTCGAATCATCGCAGTCAGCGGAGTTGTTTACCCGGCCCAGCGGGGAATCACAGGACATTACCATGTCGTCCGGATCACCGTAACCGTCTCCATCGTCATCGGCATACCATGGTGAAGCGCCTTCCGAATCGTATTCGTCGGTGTCACCATCGCAGTCGTTGTCGACGCCATCACAGACCTCTATGGCGTCCGGGGACACGGTCGCATCGCCATCGTCACAGTCACCGCCAACTTCCGAATAGCCGGAAGGCATCCCACAGGATTCCATCGTGGCATCGTCCTGGCCATAGCCATCCGAATCGCTGTCCAGGTACCAGGGGCCCTTGTAGAAGTCTTCGTCAACCACGCCGTCACAATCGTTGTCCCTCTCATCACAGAACTCTTCCGCATCAGGGTTGACATCGGACAAAGAATCATCGCAATCACCGGACGATTCCACGTAGCCCGAAGGGGCGTCACAGGATTCGACAGATAGATCCTCGTCTCCAAACCCGTCGCCATCTGAATCTAGAAACCATGGCCCCTTGGAGAAGCCTTCGTCAACCTGTCCATCGCAGTTGTCATCAAGCTCGTTGCAGGTTTCTTCAGCCGCGGGATTGACTTCGGGATTGCTGTCGTCACAATCCCCTGCTTCAGAAACACGGCCAGATGGAACCTCGCAGGCCAGTACCGCATCAGCATCATCGCCGAAACCGTCAGCGTCCAGGTCAGCATACCATGGACCCTGGAGCAGGCCCTCGTCTATGGAGCCGTTGCAATTGTTGTCGATGCCATCGCACTCCTCGATGGCGGCTACGTTCACGTCCGGATCCCCATCATCGCAGTCCGTGTCGTCCAGCACGAGTCCGGCAGTTTCCTGGCATGCCTCCGTGGGACTCGCCGGATCGCCATAGCCATCGCCATCAGCATCGCTGTAGTACGTCTGGTTCAAATCCTCATCCACGAGATCATCGCAGTCGTTGTCCTTGCCATCGCAAATCTCGGGCGCACCGGGAAAGGTAGCGGGGTCGCTGTCGTCACAGTCAGAGATGCTGTCATGACCATCTCCATCCGCGTCGACAATATTGACTGCCGCAGTGTCGTTCACCATGGGCAGTGCACTGTCCTTGTCTTCCGACTCACAAGCGAAAAGAAACGGGGCAAGAAGAAACCAGTACCCGTACTTCATGAACGCCCCCTTGGTGGCGATGGTGTCTGCTCAAAGTATAGACAATATATCCAGCCTGTTGAACAACGTTCCGCCCCGTCCAACCCGAGGCCAGCCCTGGAAACAGACAACTTCCTGTCCAGAAAAATATCTTGCTTGTCCGGCACCGCCTTATCTTCCAACCCCCGTACAGACCGACAATCGGCCTTTTTTTGAAGGCTCCACAGGGTTATGTCGATGGTTGGAGCCCCCCTCGAAAAAGTCGTGCAAGAACCTGAATCCTGGCACACCCAACAGCCTTCACGCTAACATCCCTTCCGCCGTGGCCCAAAGGAAAGTCTCAGGTCATGACTCAACGAAACAGATCCTATAAAATCCTTGGGATCCTTGGGAAGGGGGGCTTCGGAACCGTTCACAGAGCAGAGTTGCTCGGCCTTGGTGGCTTTACGAAACCTGTGGCCTTGAAAGTACTCAACGCAGAAGTATCCAACGTGGAAGACTATGCGGCCAGGCTCCGTGATGAAGCACGCCTGCTGGGGCTCCTGCGGCACCGGGCCATCGTGCAGGTTGACGGCTTGATCATGCTGGAAGGTCGATGGACGGTCGTAATGGAACTGATCGAGGGTGCCGACCTTCGGTGTATCCTGAATGACAATGCTCCCATGCCTCCAGGCGTCGCGCTGGAGATCGCTCAAGAAGTGGCAAGCGCCCTGCACGCCGCATACGATCGACCATGGGCAGGTCGCGAAGCCCTCCGCGTGCTGCACCGCGATATCAAGCCGTCCAACATCAGAATCACACCCACTGGTGAGGTCAAGGTTCTGGATTTCGGCGTTGCGAGAGCGGACTTCTCGTCCAGAGAAGTGATGACGCAGGCCCATATCCTTGGCTCACAAAGCTACATGGCTCCTGAACGCTTCAACGGGCAGGACTCGCATGCTGGAGATGTCTACTCCCTGGGCCTGGTACTCTACGAATGCCTGATGGGCAGGAAACTCGGTCCACGTTCCTTCCAGGAGTACGTCTACGTCGAATCTCTCCAAAGTGCAATCGACGAGCTCATGGACAGACATGGCCAGCCCGAATTGGGCCGGCTCGTGGAGCGTTCACTGGACTGGGACCCGGACCTTCGGCCCACCGCCCATGAGTTCGAACGAACGGCCAGGACACTTCGTGCAAGCTTTCCAGAGCCATGGCTGTCCGACTGGGCCGAGCGACACGTGAACATCTCCTTCCCGGAGGAGCCAGCCACCGACGCCCCCTACCCCGTTCGAACTCTCGTCGAAACAACAGTCCATCAGCCAACGCCCACCCTCCCGGGACAGGCGACGGGTTCTCAACCTGTCAAGCATTCTACTCCAGGATCAGTGGACCTTTCAGGCAACACTCGTTCTCTGACTGGCATTCCTCTCCGTCATTTGGCCAGCGTTCCCGACGGGACGGACAACGACCTCGGGAAACCTTCCTTGAACCATTCGCCATCCCAGGAAGAAAACCTTCCTCCACCTCCCAAGTTGGCCAGAGCCGCCAATTCCCCACCAAAAAGTAGACCCGGTACCGCAAACAGTTCTCCGGTGTACAGTTCGAGCAGGCTGGCTTCAACACAGTTCAGACAGGGGCCGGCGCAAAACCCATCGCTCCGGGTGGCCGCTGAAAACACAAGTAACACGACAGACAACACCGAAGGCTCAACAGTACTGCCCACATCCGGACCGGCCAGGACTGTAGCCACGCTGATGATCGTTACGTTCTTCTGTTCGATACTCATCGTGGCCCTTGCCACGTTCCTGTTCCCCGATTTTCCAGCTCTGCAAGGCCCTGACTCCACATCTACAAAAGGAGCCGATATCCAGCCCCAACAGGCATCGACATCTTCTAGCCAGCCCCCTGGTGACAGCAGAAACATGAACGTGATCCGTAAACCGGAACCCCCGAACCCAGCAGACAATTCCGTGGTACAAGCAGCCACCCCGCCCGGGGAGCCTGTCTCTCGGGAAACTACGGCGGCCGCAGTTCCTGCTCCGGCTCACCCCAGACCTCTGAATTCGGAAAAGCAATCTTCATCTGAAGTTGCCGCCAGCTCGACGAACACTCCCGTTTCCACCGAGCCGAGGGTCTCGCCCAGGCAGACACCTGGGTCCATCGACGCCCAATCCCAACCTGCCACGCAACTCTCCACTGAAGGTACCTCTCCAGCCGACATACCTGCTTCCAACGACCAGGGCGATCTCGAGTCGGCAACAGCAGCTTCCCAGCAAGATGCTTCGCCCGGGGCAGCGGAACCTGCTGTTTCACTCCAACCCAGCCCGACCATGGGGCTGGTGACAGTCAGCGGTGACATCACCGAAGTATGGCTTACCGACGAACGAGGGAAACACCCTCCAGGTCTCCTGGAACCCGGCACATATCGCATTCAGGTGGTATTCTATCCTGGCCAGGTGCCACAAGAAACCAGGAGCATCTCGGTGGAGGCAGGCCGTTCCATCAACGTCACGTGTCAGAGCGACTTTGGAATGTGCGCATTCAAGTAGGAGGCGGCTCATCTGCAACTACGATGGGCTACGAGCGATCCTCCACCTGTGACCAATTCAGAGCAGCGACTCGAACAGTTCGTTCCTTGGGTGGGGAATAACCACCTTGTTTACCAGCAGGCCTCTTCGGACGATCACCCGTGCACCGGCTTCCAGAGACTCGAGTACTGCATCCACATCGCCGGTGAAGACCAGAAAGGCCTTGCCCCCAAGCGCCATGGACAGGCGACATTCCACCATTTCCACTGGAGCGGTCTTGGCCACCTGGTCCAGGGCTTCCACAAGGGCCGCCACCGAAAATGATTCCAGAATACCCATGGCTTCGCGGCGCTTGAATACGTTGGTTGAAGAAAGCGCCGGAAACACATCTGGATGCACGTTCTGAATAATGAAATGATCAACCGCACACTCCGCCGCAACATCCAGTGCAGCGGAAAGGCTGGCTTCCACCATGTGCTGCTCCCCGGCCACAAGGATCATGTATTTGCCCGAACAGATGGTGCGGGCCAGTACAAGCTCCACTTCCGCGGCCTTGAGCATCCTGTCGGTTACTTCGAAACCCCTGGCAATGCTTGAAAGCTCCACCAGGGCCAGAGATGGATACGATGCTTCGCCGCTCTTGCTCCGAATCATGAAGTGCTCCTGACAAGCCATACACTTGTGGCATCTATTCTTTCCACCTTTCCAGAGATGCTGGCATGCAGATTGGCTCCCAGGGCACCCTGCGGCGGCTTTGCTACGAGTTGCCCCCGGTCTACCCACGAACCCTTCTGGACAATCGGCAACGCGGGAGCGCCAAGATTCTGCTTCAACATCAATCTGACGGACCCTGGCTGCGGCATGTCGCCGACCATGGGCGCCGGCAGATCCCAATCAGCCAACCCCAGTCTATGAATGAGCCGATCTACGGGAGTCTTGCGAAATGTGCGCATGGGATGCGCTCTGCCAAGCCCCGGGGGAGGCCTGGGAGGGTCTCCGGAAGCCGTCCGACTGTGTTTCCCCATTATACAGACTTCGTGCGGATTCAGGTCTTCGGGGCAGGAATACAAGGAGCAAAGGCCACACTCGCAACACAAGAGACTCCAGAGCGCCCAGTTGCGGACAGACTCACCTGCCATTCCCAGGCCACGCATCACCTTGTGGGGTTCCACGGCATATCCCAGGAGGTACCGAGGGCAGAGTTCGGTGCAGTGGGAACACTGATCACAAGACGAACGCCCGATGCGCTTGGTGAATTCGTCGGGACGGGTCTTCTTGCGAATCAGTGGATGTTCGGTTGGCAACACGACGTAGCCACCTGTTGTCTTTGTGCAGGGGGCGTCCAAGTCCTGCAAGACTGCCCCCATCATAGGTCCGCCTTCAATAACTGTCGGGTTGCGCACCAGCGCTCCACCGGCATGGGCGATGGCCTGCCTCGCTGAGATGCCCAGTGGTGCAACGAAACTGATGGGAGTTTCCACAGCACCGCAGACAGTTATCGCCTTGGTGGTGACGGGAGTGCCCTGCACAGCCAGCGACAGGTTCAACAGGGTTTCCACGTTGTTCACCGCGCAACCTACCTGAAGTGGGATTCCGCCTGGGGGCACCGTCCGGCCGGTGGCTTCGTGGACTATCACCACCTCGTCGCCCGCGGGATAGAAATTGTCAAGCAGACACAGCTCCATGTTCCCCCACATGGCGCTGCGCAATGCCTGGATAGCATCTGAATACTTGGCCTTCACCGCTATTATTCCACGGTTGGCTCCAGTCGCTTCCATGGCGCGGGACAGGCCGTCCACGACACGCCCGGCCTGGAGACGCATCAGTTCCTTGTCTTTGTAGAGGAGAGGCTCACACTCCGCACCGTTCACCAGGTAGGTGTCTACTTGGGAGCCAAGTTTCACGTGAGTGGGGAAACCAGCCCCCCCGGCCCCGACCACGCCCGCCAACCGGGCATATTCCGCAATTTTCGGCTCCACGGGCTCCTCCAGATGGACTCTGCTACCGCATGGTGGGTCGCTGCATGAAAACGGCAATTCTACAACGGCTCTATCCCGCTCCACGCCCATTCGCTCGCTCCACCCGGCTCGGAACACCACCGCTGGATGGGTTCAGCACCGATGATGAACCAACAAGCTTGTCCAACTCGCCGTGAAAGGCACGATGCCTGGGAAAAGCGCTGCGCTGGGAACACATGAAGGCATCGCCTTCCCCGTGGGAGTTGCATATGTAGCAGACCTCTTGGCAGGCCACCACTGTTCTTGCCGCCAGATGATAGCTCATGCGATCCCCGGAAGAGACGATTTCCTGGACAAGAGAGCTGGAGATCTGCCTACAAAGTCCACGGTATCTTCGCCGCTGCTCCCTGGAGGGTGGATGCCGTCTCAGTATGGAGAGGAACAGATCCGACAGCAGTTTTCTGCGAACCGCCACCGAGGTGGACTTGCTCGCCGGCAGGCCAGACAGCAGGACGGACTCCACGAACCCGACATCAGCGTTTCTGGGCACTCGCCCAGGGTGACCAACCACGGAGCTGGGCAACACCGCAGCAAACCCAGCCCATTCACGATTCATGGCGGATTGACCAGGACTGAGCTTCAAGCCGCTGCCGATGAACAGGAAAAGGCCAAAAAGGTATTGAAAAGGGGAATGCTCCTGCCTGTTCAAGGATTCTTCGACCCTGATGGCCGGGCTTTCGTAGTCACCAGCCAAAACCTCGAGCATGGGAACAAAGGGCGGTGGCAGATCCAGTCGGTGGTCCTCCAACGCCTCCAGCTCATCAACCAGGCGCTCCACTCGTTCCTGCTCGCCAGCTTGACTCCAACAGAGGTCCCTGAGTCTGAGCAGTGTGGGCTGGGTTCTCCATGCTTCTCGCAAGGCAACCAGCTCCATTTCAGGTTCATGGAAATCCCTGGCCATGGCCGCGAGAATCTCCGCAAGCTGCAACCTTTCTTGCTTGCCTTCCAGGACAGACAGAGCTTTCATCGCCGTTTCCAGGGCGGAATGGCGCCGTCCCTTGCGAAGCTGCACCGCCATCAAATCCAACAGAATTGAAGGTTGCTCCATATCGGTGGCTTCCAGGACGCTCTCGCCTGAATCGTGGTTGGCCAGCATCGTCCATGCTTCTTTTCGAAGCATGTCCAGGTATGGGTAATACAGGCTGGGCATTTTCTTGCGTAACTTTCGCAGTTGCAGCAGCCACGTGGGCAGCAGAGCGAGAACATCGGCCGAGGAATAGCCTGAATGGGACAACACGCCGCTCAAGGTGCTTTTCCTGGATGTTCTGTAGAATACCTCGAGCATCTTCCTGGACAACGCGGCCGCCGGGTCCGACCCAATGTACTTGAGATAGAGCCCCAGGTATCTGTCAATGATGGGCCCATGCCTGCCGACGACGTCCAGTAACGGAGGCCGCCATGTGTACAGGAGTCCTCCACCCTTTCTCGTGCCGCAAAGCAGCATCTCGTAGGCTCGGAGAGCACGCTGCTCATCACCCTGTTCGTGTACCCTTTGAGTTCTCTTCAAGAGGGACAAGAAGTCATCAACAAGTAGTTGGTATATGCTTTCGGGATTCCAACGGCGGTAACGCCTGAAGTTGCCTTCGGCAATGGCATCGGTGAAACGGGTGACATCAAACAACAACGCAGGATCAAGCACATTTTCCTCTGAGACAGGTGTTCCGGGTCCGGCAGGAACCCCCGACGAAGCTCACGATCCATGGATAACACTCAAGGTTGCCTCGAGACCCGGTCTCGGACTCCATACCCACTGGGCAACAACCAGCCCCGAGACCATTCTCAACGAAAAAACTGCCGTCTGCTTTTCCAGGAGTCCAGGTGCGACCAGATGGACAGCGGGAGCGGCAGGCCATCATCCTGTGGTTCCCAGCGGCAAAGGTGGTGGATGCCAGGAATGGCGGAGGAGACTCGTTCAGGGCAAGGATCATGTAAGATACACTATCTGGTCGATCCCTCCGAGTCGGCACCAACAGCATCGATGCCGAATCTCTCCAGAAGTTGGTTGACATCCGTGCTACGCACATCCATTCCGCTGGATGCTGGCATGAAGATGATTGGAGTGCCTTTCATCGCTTCGGCCAGCTTGAGCTTGACCTGCGCTGTGCCTCCCGATCCGGAAAGAGCCCGCGCCTTGGCTCTCAGACCTTCGGCATAGGCTTCCGCCTCTGTCAGTATTGCTTCAGCCTGTCGCTCCCTCTCATAGAAAATAGCATCGGCTTCCAGCCTTTTTTTCTGCGAGCTGCCCAGAGCTGCTTCGATGGTCTGCTGCACCTTACCCTTCTGCACCTCCAGATCCCTCAGGACTCTCTCCTTGGCTGCCTCGGTTTCAGACTGGAGCCGTGAGGCGTCTTGCTCCGCAACCTTCTTGTCACGGATGATCTGCTCGTATCTTTCATTGAAACGGTGTTCTCCCAGCAGCACCTGCTCGACGACCACCCCCTCTGGGGAAAGGTAGTCGTTGAGGAGACGCTCCGCTTCTTCGGCCTTCTTGAAGCGGATATCAGCGTCGTAGTACTCCTCGGAAGCCAGTTCGTTCAAGATGTCACGGATGATGGTCCGCGAAACGGGCCGAACCAGCCTTTCCTCGACTTCCCCGGTGTTTTCTCCGACAAATTGAAGCAGATACGGTGCCTTTGTTGGGTTTACGTGCCAGGCTACCGTGACGTTGACCGAGATGTCATTCCCGTCAATTGTCTTGAAACGGAGAGAGTCATCTCCCTTGCGTCCACCCTGGTCGATTTCACGAGTCATCTCGAGGTTCTGCAGAGCCGTGTCGAAGATATTCCAGTCGTTTATCAATGGAACGAAGAAATGAGTGGATCCGGGTTCATAGATGCGTTTCTGTACGCCCTTGTCTTCGAATATGCCAATCTTTGCGGTCCTTACGCCAACTTCTGTGGAACCGGTGCTGTGGGGAAGGCATCCGTTTGCCATGACAACGAGCAGGACTCCCAGGAACAGGGTTCGCATGTCACCACCCCCGCAAAAACGAGTTGAGGTTCAAGGGATTGGTCCCTGAAGAGCCGTCGGTGGGCACGATTATCACCTTGATATCCTTCAGTACCTCGGCCATCTGCATTCCCACGACATTGCTGGCTCCGGTGGCCTGCAGCGCCTCGTTCTTGAGCTGGATTGCTTCTGCTTCGGCCAAAGCCACGAGCTTGTCGCCTTCTGCTATGCGCTTCCGAAAGTAGAGATCGGCGTCGGCATCGATCTTGCGTACTTCCGCGAGGCCTCGTTCTTTTTCCACATCGACGTTGGCCTTGCCTTCGGCCAGAACCCGGTTCTTTTCGGCCTCCTGGGCAGCAGCAAAGGCCTCGGCCCTGTTCTTGAACACTGTCTGATCTTGAATCTTTCGCTGTTCGATGGCTTCCTGGTAACGGCTGTCATAGGTGTAGTGGCGTACCATCACGTTCCATACCTGAATACCACTCTTTTCCAGATCGGAGGCCAGCATCTGGCGAGCTGTCTGCGCCTTCGCTATCCGTAGGGAACCCTGGTAGAATTCCTCGGCATTCAGCTCCCCAAGGGTCTGTCGCAGGTACTTGTCTGCCCTGGGCCGGACAAGCTGGGTGATGTACAGGCTCCCGGGACCGACACTGGTGATCACCTTGTAGGGATTGACGATCCTGTATGCAACAGTGACATCCACGGTAACCTGGTATCCCTCGGATGTCTGGATCCTGATGCTGGGAGCGAAATGGGCCAGCGCGGAGGCCGCCAACTGGTTGTCGTTCAACTCCAGAAGCTGCATTTGACGGGGGAAGACGTGCAGTTTTTCGTATCCCGGCATTACGAAGAACAGCCCGGGCCCGTAGACTTCGGGTTGGACTCCCTTTTCGGGCCCGAATGGCATGTCCAGGTAGACTTGCCTCACCGCCAGTTCGTCCGGAGCGACGTACACTGTAAATGAGGTAAATATCACCAGCATGGCCACGGAGGCCATGGCCGACAATGCCGCCACCTTCTTCAACAAGCGCCCCCCCAGTGGAATCTTGACGCGGGCCACACCTGTACGTGTTCCAAGCTTGACCATGGGCTACTCCTTGTCGGTGAATGCAACGCCGCCCTGAATGTGCTCTGGTACTTTTACGCGCCCTTCTTCCGATACCTTTCCCGCGCCGTTCCCTGGAATGGGATCGCCGGGTTTTTCATAGTCGCCAGGGTGGTAGACATCCAACTGTGCGTGAATCCTACCCATATCGTCCACAATCGCCTGAAGCTCCCGCCGATATCGAAAACGGTACCAGAAAGCACGGATTTCAGGAGTGAAAGGAAGAGAGAAAGCAAGAGGCCAGAGCAGGGCGACCACGGGAGAAAGGAAAAAACGCGAGATCATTCCAGCAACGAAGACTCCGCCCACGAGGGCCAGTAGGCGAGCCAGGGGATCCCCTCCCCTCCACGCTCCGTACCCGGCCTTTTCCAGTTCGTTGTGCTCCAACGCCAGGCGTGTATAGCGGGGCAGGAAAGTCTCTATGATCTCACGCCTCATCAAATCCGGATACTGCGGATCATCTACGTACTCCAAGCATTCCCTGGCAGCATCTTCCACCAGGTTCCTCGCCATCTCAGCGAACGCTGGGATCGCATCTTCAGGCCTGTCCACGTAGCTCCTCCTGGCACCCTCGAGCCTTTCCACCAGATGGACCGAGACCGTGTCGAGACGAAAGGCCAGTGGAATCATCAGTATCTTCCTGCCATGACAAAAGGGACAATTGTGGCAGCGGGGAAAAACAGGGAGCTTTCCCAGCACAGCCTGACTCTCACCCGCCACCAATGGGTTGAAGAATCTTCGGGTCGATGAGCCGCCGTTGAATGGAGGCGGTTGCCTTTGATGAATTGTTGACTATACTCTCGTGGCATTATATATCCGCAAGCCTGAAGGGCGATTAACTCAGCGGAAGAGTGCCATCCTCACACGGTGGAAGTCACTGGTTCGAATCCAGTATCGCCCACCATCCGAAAGACCTTCCAAGTACTTCCCTGGCAACGGAAAAAGGCAGAGCCCAACGAGGCTCTGCCTTGCTGTTTGTAGTTCTGGCGGAACGGCTACCAGCGGTCGGAACCACCCCAACCGCCACCCCAACCGCCGCCGCCGCCGCCGCCGCGGCTACCGCGACTACCGCCGCCACCACCGGACCAGCGACCACCGCTACGCCCACCAGAGCGACGATCCCGGGCTTCGTTCACTCGGATGGTACGACCGTCCAGCTCGGTGCCGTCCATCTGGGATATGGCTGTATCCGCTGCTTCCGCGTCGGAAAAAGTTACAAACCCGAACCCGCGAGAACGCCCGGTTTCACGGTCGGTGATGACCTTGGCGTCGGTGACGTCACCAAACGCCGCAAAGGCCTGACGTAGCCCCTCATCAGAGGTGCCCCAACTCAGGCCACCCACGAACAACTTCTTCATTTCTTTCTCGACTCTTTTCTGGCAACGCGATGAAATAGCGCTGCTTCGTTTCTGGGAAGGTGCCACCCAACAGGCGATGTTGCCTGTGGGGAGCGCTCACAGAGTTACTGGTTTCGGCGCATGAATGATACTCTTCCGGCAACCCTGTCAGAACTCTCTTAGCCTGTTTGAATCATGGGCGCCAAGTCCTTTCCCAGCATGACCAAATGGTCGGCACAACAGAAACAAATGTGCCTGCGTTCAAACTGGCAGTCGGGCCATAGGCGCCACGACCTCGCGTTGCTTCCCCGGCAGGAGGGGCGCTCGGATATGCCGTATAGACTCGCCCGCACGCTCCGCCAGGCGGGCTCATGGTGACCTTCGGCCCGAGCCGGCTGTTTCCCGCAGCCTCTTTCCCGACGGCTCCCAGGTCCGATGGCATCCGGTTCACATGAGATACCCACGGATATCCCTTTTGCCGCCTATTCACACAAGATCATGGAATCACAGGCATCACCTTCCAACTCGCCATCCCCGGCCTCGTCACAGGAACGGCCACGTATCTCCGAGAGACATTCCCCCCCTCCATCGTAGTCGATGGTGCAGCCGAAGTTCTCTAGGCTCGCAGTGCTTTCATTCCAGGCAGTTTCCAGAGCCTCTCTGCACTCCGCTTCGTCCTGGTATTCGCTCGTATACGATTCCAGATCGCACTTGAACGCCAGGTTGCAGACAACCCTGGCACGCCTTGCTGCAAAGTTGGACTCGTCGACGGCACATGCACACAGATTCAGCACAACGAGCGCTCGCACAATGACAGCTACCCTGCGACGAGGATTCCAGCCAAACCAGAGGTTGAAAGCCAGGCGAACCAAGGCACCATGAGCCCCTTCAAGATCCGGAGGTTGTTCGGTAGATCTTCCTGGCAGCATGAAACCCAACCGAGAGCCAGTAATCAATGTTCCCTCCCGCTGCGTGGCCCTGAACGATATGCTTTGTGTGGAAGTTGGCCACAACGACGCCATCCGGGCACTGAGCATGCACCGATCAAGAATCAAACTTGCAAGACTGTCAATAGCCACCCTCGCTGTGTTGGCACTCCTTGCTGCAATTTTCCTGCGTCCCGTCCGGGATGATGACATGGCCCCCACCCTTACCAGAGGTGACTTCGTACTACTGATGTGGTTGGAACCTGAGGTGGGAGATGTCGTGTCTCTTCGGGATCCCCTGGATCCCCGACGCTGGACCCTTCGCCGCGTTCTCGCCGGTGAAGGTGTCGAGGTTTCATTCAAGGGAAACACCCCGATACTCGATGGCATCGCCCCTCGCCAGGTGGAGATGTACAGGGATTCCAAAGGAGCAATCCTGAAGGAAGCCGACAGCTACCTCCTCTCCACGGGGCCAACCGCCAACTACTACGACATCCCTCCAGAAACTGTTCCTCCTGGAAAGCTCTGGCTTGCGGCCGATCACCGGGATGTCCCCCTCGATTCGCGTTTCTGGGGGCCTGTCGGCCGCGAAAGACTGGAACGGGTGGCGGTCCTTCGGCTGGGTCTGCCCGATGGCTGGAGGAAAATCGCCGAGCTACCTTGAGCCTGGCAGGGACTCGAAGGCTGACTGTTCATGCAGGATCTCAGGCACCCTCTATCTGCCGCTGGGTGAATCCAAAACGCACCTTGAGGGTTACGTTGTCTTCATCTACATCCAGAGCCAACTCCTCGACTCCCATGTTGAGCTTCAGTGATCCCCCCATGGGTCCAACCAATTGCTCGATCTGATCCCTTGCCAGGATGCGCAGCGGACTGACCCTTGGAAGCTGCTTTTCCATAGCCATTTCGGCTACACGCCCCAGAAGCTGCAACAACACGTGCTCGCCCAGATCAACTGTAAAGCCTTCCAGGTCACCAACCAGAGCACCCTGCTCTCGATCGAAACGGATGTTGCGCAGGTTGAGAGCGGCAGCGGCCTGCTTTTCAAGTGTGAACGGAAGCTGCACCGATTCAGACAACAGTACTGCCTGCCCTTCCATCAGCAGCTTGATGGTGGCCTGGAGCCCCAACTCCTGTTGGCCATAGCGAAACTCGCTGCCGTCCCTCTCAATCTGCACCTTCCACTCACCGCTGACCCGAACCAGGTCTTCGACGAGGGCCTTGACCTGGTCCTTGCGATCATGCCAGATGGATACGGCCCTTTTCTGGGCTCTGACGACCATCTCGGGTGGGGATCGATCTTCAAGCAGTCCCTGAACACGTTCCTTTACTTCAAGGCTCCTCACCACCCTGCGAAGATCCTTGACCGCATCGAATGCTCCACTCGCCAGTTTGACGGGCAGGGCCGCGCCCAGCAGGTGGTCCCACAGTTCTTTTCTGATGCTCAGACTGAGGTGCCAGTTGTCATTGCTCGGTGCGGCAGAGGTCATTCCAACTCCCAGAAGGCCGGTGCAGGATGGCAGTCTATCGTATCAACGCGACGGTCGTGGTGCGCCAATGCCCGCACCAACCAGCAAGAACTCCGGGAATGCGTGCCAGCGCTGGTCAATCAATGCAGCTCCAGAGTGGAAAAGAAATAACCCACTTCCGTACGGGCGGTGTCGGGAGCATCGGAACCGTGTACGGCATTTCGTTCTATGTTCTCTGCATAGAGCCGTCGGAGGGTGTTGGCTGCCGCCCTGGCTGGATCGGTGGCGCCCATTATCTCGCGGTTGCGGGAAATGGCGTTTTCTCCTTCCAGCACCATGACCACGCAGGGGCCGGACGTCATGAATTCCACCAGTGCGGGGAAAAAGCTCTTGTCACGATGTACGGCGTAGAAACCCTCCGCCTGGTGCCTGGAGAGATGCATCATGCGCATTGCAGAGATGCGAAGGCCCTCCTTCAGGAATCTTGCGATAATTTCACCCGTGAATCCCCTACGCACCGCGTCAGGCTTGATGATGGAAAGTGTTCTTTCGTTTGCCAAAATTCACCTCAGAAAAACATGACCAGTTACCACGAGACAACCACAGGTTCTAGGATTGAAGCATCTCCAGCATTCTCTCACCCATTTTGGATGGGTTCCTCACAACCGCCACTCCAGCCGCGCCAAGGGCTTTGAATTTGTCTTCTGCCGTTCCATGCCCGCCTGATATTATTGCTCCGGCGTGCCCCATGCGGCGCCCCGGAGGAGCCGTTGCTCCGGCAATGAATGCCACCACCGGCTTGCTCATGTGCTCGGCAATCCATGTTGCGGCTTCTTCTTCGGCGGATCCGCCGATCTCCCCTATCATGATCACCCCGTCCGTATCCTGGTCTTCGCGGAACAGGCGAAGCATGTCGATGAAGCTGCTTCCAACAATCGGATCGCCACCCAGCCCGATGCAGGTGGATTGCCCCAGTCCAACCCTGGTCAATTGATCGACCGCCTCGTATGTCAGGGTTCCCGAACGAGAGATTACCCCGATACGACCTTCCTTGTGGACGTGACCCGGCATTATGCCGATCTTGCACTTACCGGGTGAGATGACACCTGGACAGTTGGGTCCTACCATTCTGGCTCCCCTGCCCTTGACGAAGGCGGCCGCCGTAACCATGTCTTGAACGGGAATCCCCTCGGTGATGGGTATCACAAGGCCTATTCCCGCAGCCACAGCTTCCATGATGGCATCGGCGGCAAAAGGAGGCGGCACGAAGATGACACTGGCATCAGCGCCGGTATTTTCAACTGCTTCAGCCACCGTGTCGAATATGGGTACCAACCTGTCAGGCGACCCACCATCAAAGGTCTGTCCACCCTTGCCTGGTGTGACGCCCGCCACGAGCCTGGTCCCATATGCCAACATCTGTCTTGCATGGAAACTGCCAGCCCCACCGGTGATACCCTGGCAGACAACCCTGGTACTTTTGTCTACGAGAACAGCCATGTTAACTTCCTTTCACCGCAGAGACGACTTTCTTTGCCGCGTCCGCCATCGAGTCCGCCGGGATGACATCCAGATTGCTGCCAGCAAGTATATCCTTGCCGATCTGGACGTTTGTTCCTTCGAGTCTTACAACCAGCGGCACTCGTAGCCCCACCTGTTCTACGGCTTCGACTATGCCCTCTGCAATCACGTCACAGCGCATGATCCCACCAAAGATATTCACGAGGATCGCCTTCACATCAGGATCTCTGGTAATTATCTTGAAGGCAGCAATGACCTTTTCCAAGGTTGCTCCTCCACCCACATCCAGGAAGTTCGCAGGATCTTCCCCGTACAGCTTGATGATATCCATGGTAGCCATGGCAAGGCCGGCACCATTCACCATACAACCAATGGTACCATCCAGCTTGATGTAGGAGAGGTCGAAAGCCGCGGCTTCCAACTCCGCGGGGTCTTCCTCGTGCCGATCACGTAGCTCTTCGATGTCGGGGTGGCGAAACAGGGCACTGTCATCGAAGGTCATCTTGCAGTCCAGCGCCAGGACCTGACCGTTCTCCGTCACAACAAGAGGATTTACTTCGGCCAACGAAGCATCGTTTACCCGAAAAGCCTCGTATAGTCCGGCAAGCAACCTGGTGAAGGCACGAACCGAGGCCCCCTCCAGGCCCAGCCCGAAAGCGAGGTTCCTGGCCTGCCATCCTCCCAGGCCAACCACCGGATCCACCCACTCCTTGAGAATCTTCTATGGGTGGGTGGCTGCCACTTCCTCGATTTCGGTGCCTCCTTCGGTGGAGGCCATGACCACGACACGTTCACGCGCGCGGTCCACCAACACCGCCAGATAGAGTTCCCTGGCAATGTCGCATCCCTGCTCTACGTACAGAGTGCGAACCTTCACGCCGTCTCTGCCCGTTTGCCTCGTGACAAGGGTGCTGCCCAGCATGGTTTCCGCGAAGTCACCAACCTGCCCTGGCGAATGGGCCAACCGCACGCCACCCTGGCCAGGAACACCTGGCTGGCCGGACAGCGCCCTCTCGAGAGCCCCTGCGCTGGCGTGTTCCTTGAAACAACCCTTTCCCCTTCCTCCGGCATGCACCTGACTCTTCACGACGAAGAGGGGCCCGGACAAAGTCCGGGCCACTTCCATGGCTTCCTCGGGAGTGGCGGCCACGCCGCCCCGTGGAACCGCTACTCCGTGACGTGCCAAAATGCTCTTTGCCTGGTACTCGTGAATCTTCATTTTTCACCAAACATTGCTTTTCTGGAAACCTTTTCGGGAAACCCCGATTCCGGGTTGTGGGGATTAGATATCGACAGAAAACACAGCAAACTCCGGTAAGACAACGGCGGCGCCCACGAAAAGAGACGGTGACTTGGAGCACTCTGCAACAAAGGCTGCTCCGCCTCTACACCGATGTGAGTTCTGTCCCACGGTTCCCATCCTGGAAGGCGGTTCGAATCACAGCACTGTCAGGATGGGAGTTCCAGCACCAAGGATGTTCTTTCGCGGGACAGGCATGGTCTGTTCAACCTGATGACAGTCAGCACAATGTGTAACCGAACCGTCGCTCCCTGGTCCGCTAGCCGAGAAAGTCCCGGATTGCATCCAGCCTGTCCAGTCTTTCCCAGGTGAACCCTTCCCCGTCGCGCCCAAAATGACCATAGGCGGCTGTTTTTCTATATATTGGCCTGCGCAGCTCCAGCTCTTCTATGATCCTCGCTGGAGTCGTGGGGAATACGTTGCGCACGCAATCGGCAAGCCTTTCATCGGAAACTCGTCCGGTACCGTAGCTGTCCACCATGACGCTCACGGGTTCGGAAACACCGATGGCATAGGCCAGTTGGACGAGGCAACGTTCGGCACTGCCAGAAGCCACCAGGTTCTTGGCTGCGTATCGTCCAAGGTAGGCGGCAGATCGGTCCACCTTGGAGGGATCCTTTCCGGAAAACGCGCCTCCACCATGGGCTCCATGACCACCATAGGTGTCTACGATTATCTTCCTCCCGGTCAAGCCACAGTCGCCCATGGGGCCGCCAACAACGAACCGCCCGGTGGGATTCACCAGGTACTTGCTGCCATTGTCCAGCAGGTGTGCCGGTATGACCTTGCGAATGAGTTCCTCGACGATGGATTCGTACAGATCTTCGTACTTCACGCTGTCCGCGTGCTGGGTAGATATCACCACGGTGTCGACGCGGAAGGGCCGTCCGTCACGATATTCCACCGTGACCTGACTCTTGGAGTCAGGGCGTAGCCATGGCAGATGCCCGGATCTGCGCAGGGAAGCAAGCTCTTCCATCAGACGATGGCTATAGTGGATGCTCATGGGCATGAAAGCGCTGGTTTCGTTCACCGCGTATCCGAACATCATTCCCTGATCCCCGGCTCCCTGTTCCTTGTAAAGGCCTTCACCTTCGGTCACTCCCTGGGAGATGTCAGGAGACTGTTGTTCCAGGGCAACGACCACCGAACAGGTGTTCCCATCGAAACCTTTTTCGGATGAATCGAAGCCGATATCCGTGACCACTTCACGGACCAGGGGAGAAACATCCACCCTGCCTTCACTGGTTATCTCGCCGGCCACTACCACAATACCGGTCTTGGCGAGAGTTTCGCAGGCGACCCGACTTGCGGGGTCTTGACCGATGTATGCGTCCAGGACAGCATCTGAAATCTGGTCACACATCTTGTCGGGGTGGCCCTCTGATACGGACTCGGATGTGAAGAGGTAATTTCTGGCTGGCATTGAGCTTCCTCTGAATGGGTAGGTTTCATCCGGAAAAGGCGCTGCGCGCAGGAGCGAATCGCTTTCGAGCCAGGTGTGTCCGGGCAATACTCAAGAATAGCAGCGCTGTTTCGAGTGATGGCACGGCGAGCCTGATCCTCTTCTCTACCAGAGGGATCCACTCCAGATAATCGGAGCACCTTTCGGGGAAGGAAACTGGTGAAAGATTGTCAGATGGTCGTGGAGAAGGCCAACGACCCGTTGAATCGAGCGCGCTTATGCCGATCCACGGACTCCCGCAACCTCCGGCTTGACGCCAGAGTAAGCTGCCGGGGTCAAAAATCTACGGGTTGTGGCTCTTATGCGACGACGATCGGGAAAATCCCGTACGAACCCGCTTCGGCACGAATCTCACCAGGGATGGGGATACCCACCTGGTGCATGGACTGCCGGGACGACTCACGCTCCCCGTGTCTCGTCACCCACCATGGTTCACGGTAGATTCCAGTTCGTCGCGCTCGGCCAACTCGAGTTGTTCGAGGGCATCCGCGAGAGTGAAGCCGTCTTCTTTTGCTTCGGCGTTCTGCTGCCAGCGATCCTGCTGACGTTCCTTGTGCCTGCGTGCCACTCGCTCCAACTTGTGCATCACGCGGTCAATGGTGGCATACATGTCATCGGTTTCTTCCTGCACCTTCAGGGTGTCCCTGGCAGCGTTTACGGTAACCTCCGCCCTGTGGCGATGCTTTTCCACATGCACGACCATATGAGCCTCTACCGGCTCCTTCAAGTGTTTAACTACCTTGGCGAACTTCTTTTCAGCTCTTTCGATCAAGGCATCCGTAGCTTGAGTGTTCCGGAACGTGACTTCAAAGCGCATCGAATCTCCTTCTTTCAGAACCACACACACACTCTGAGGCAAATATTCCCGGGGACTCCGTTGAACCATCGAATTCCCGGGACTCTAGAACATTTTTTTCCTTTTCGAGGATGGGAGGATCCGCATTTCTTCACGGTACTTGGCCACGGTTCGCCTGGCCACCTTCAGACCCTCTTCCCGCAAGAGGTTCACGAGAGCCTGGTCCGAGTACGGTTTCAAGGGAGGTTCCTTCGAAATGAGCACGCGAATTCGGTTCTTCACCGTTTCGGATGCCACGTCGCCACCGCCAACCCTGGGAATAGCTGCATTGAAGAAGTATTTCAGTTCAAAAATACCCATGGGGCATTGCAGGTACTTGTTGGTGGTTGCCCGCGAAACCGTGGATTCGTGGACACCGATGTCTTCAGCCACATCTCTGAGTACCATCGGTTGGAGGTAGTCCACTCCATACTCGAAAAAGTCCCGTTGCCGATCAAGAATAGACTGAACGACGCGATGGATGGTCTGCTGGCGACGGTGAATGGACTGAATGAGGAAGGAAGCTGATTGAAGCTTGTCCTTGATATAGTCGCGTTCCTTCTTTGAAGCGGAGTTCTCACGGAGCAGCCGCCCGTAGTATCCACTGACACGCAGCTTGGGAAGTCCGTCTTCGTTCTGCAGAATATGCCACTCGCCGCCTATCTTGAAGATGCTGATGTCCGGAGTGATGTAGAAGTTTCCGGTCGTGGAAAACTGCCTGCCTGGAATGGGCTCCATCTTCTGGATCATGCGATGGTACTCTACGGCATCCTCTGTGTCGATGCCGAGAGCCTTGGCAATAGCAGCGTAGTTGCGCTTTTCGATGTTTTCCAGGTGCTTCGCTATTATCCGGGGCAGAAAGGGATCATCGGGATAAAGAAACCTGGCCTGTACCAGAAGGCATTCCTTCAAATCTCGAGAGCCGCAACCGATGGGATCCATGCTCTGGACTATTTCAAGCGCTCCCTCGATCATGTCCATGTCCATAGAGAGATCTTCGGCCAGATAATCCAGGCTGACCTGCAGGTACCCACGCTCGTCGAGATTGAGGATAATGACCCGCGCAGCATGGCGCTCATCGTCTGTGCAAGCAACCATCCGAAGCTGCCACAGGAGGTTGTCCGCGAGAGTTGTTTCCCCAACCAGCTTGGACTCTATGGGTGGAAGGTCGTCCCTGTCCGCGGTGGAAGCATACCGCCTGGTGCCCGTAGATGAATATCCGTTGATGAAGCGTTCCCAATCAATCTTCTCGCCCCTGCCCTCGGGGGGGTCGTCCATGTCCTTTACCGGACTTATCTGCCCCAGCTTGCCGTCCACAGGGGTGTCGCCCGACAAGGAGAGGTCGGGGGAAGTGCCCGGAATTTCTTCCAGAGCCGGATTTTCCACCATTTCTTGCTGGATCTCGGTCACCATTTCGAGATGACTCAGTTGAAGCAGCCTGATGGCCTGCTGGATCTGCTGCGTAATGACCAGTTGTTGGGAGAGCTTGAGGCTCTGTTTGAGCTCAAGCGACATGGGAATCCACCCCTGGGTTTGAGTTGACCCGTTCCGCTGAACAGCAGCTCTGGGTAGGGCTTATGCGCAAGTGCGGGCTTGCTTTGAAAGAGCCGTATGGAAGAATCCTGAACATTCTATTCCTTTCGCCTGCAGGCTCTTCGTACCTCTTGCTGTACCTATTATAGCTCGAATTCAACGGCAGTGTTCAAGTACAAGGACCTCTCTTCAACTGGAATGAGTGCTTTTTCCATCTTCCAACGAAAAACCGTGTCCGAGATACCTTTCTCGCACGCCCGGTTCACTGGCAACTTCCTGGGGAGTTCCTGCGTATTGTATTTCACCTTGGTCCATGACGAGTACGCGGTCACACACAGCCATGGTCTCGCGAACCGCGTGATCGGTCAGGAGTACTCCCACACCGCTTGCTGCCAGAGCCCGCACGCGGGTTTGCAACTCCGCCACTGCCACCGGTTCAATGCCGGCAAAGGGTTCGTCCATCAGGATCACCTTGGGAGACAGGCATAGACAACGTGCAACCTCGAGTCTTCTGCGTTCACCTCCAGAGAGCGTTTCTGCTCTGGCGGAACTCATGTGCAACAAACCGGCTCCAGAGAGGGCGGTTTCGGCATCTTCCTTCGGAAGACCGGCTGATTCCAGGGCCAACCAGAGGTTCTCCCGGACAGTCAGGCCACGGAATATTGATGGCACCTGTGGAAGATAGCCCAATCCCATTCGCGCCCTGCGATGCAGAGGCCAGTTGGTCATTTCGACGCCGTCCATGAGCACTGTCCCGGCGTGGGGTAGCAACAAGCCTGCCAACATTCGAAAAAGGGTTGTCTTCCCAGCACCGTTGGGACCCAACAGCCCAACGACCCTTCCCGCTTGCACATGAACGTGCACACCCGACACTACAACACGGCCCCGGAAACTCCTGGTCAGCCCGATTCCCTGTAGTAGACCTTCGGACAAGCTCTCCACTCCTGTTGTTCAGCGCTCAGACAGGTCGGCCAGGCAACTGTTGGTCACGCCCCCCTGGGTCCAAAGAGTAGACACTCAATGTTCGCCCTCACTTCCTGGTTGAGGCGCGGATAGCTGTGCGGGGGAGCCTTCAGGAGTATCCGGGACACTTTGGGGCAAGCGAGCATTTGCATCGATGGCAGCACCTTCCACCACCAGGGTGCAGAGTTCGCATTCGAGCCTTTCATCGTCCAGAAAAAAAGTAATCAGTCGTCCGGTCAGCCGCTGGGGACCTTCCACCACCTGGGGATGCCCCGACAGGGTCAGACGTCCGGAGTCCACATCCAGAACAGCCTTGCCCCCACTGGCCACGCGTTGGGAGTTCTTCACGATGACGTTGCCGGTAGCAACCGCCCTTTCAAGCCGCTGGGGGTTGGTGTAGCTCACCTCCAGCGTATCGCAGCTCAAGCTGACCTGCGCCCTGGTGGCCAGCACATTCCCATGGAAAACCACCAACCCCTTTGCAAGATCCCATTTCGCACCTTCTGCCTTGACGGTCAATGGTTGAGACATGGAGACTTGGAGGTCTACCTTGCCGCCCTTCCCATGATCCGGATCCATGATCACTACCTGTCCCGCTGTACCGTGAATGGGGACATTGTCCAGAGCCATTTCCAGTTCCACACCCTGGAGGGCGACGGCGTCGATTGCCGGAGCAATCTGTGGAGCCGTGCTGCACGAGGCACCAACGCCGCAGGAACACAGGTTCAACAGGGCAACTGCCGCGAAGCAACGAGTGGCAGAACGAACCCACCCTGAAAGCATCCCATCTGGGAGAAGAGAACTGCCCACGGAAACGGCCTTGCCAGACCTGGCCCTGGCAGGATCACTACCCATGGATATCGGATTTTCCGCGGGTTCGCCGAAATGCCACGGAAGCGGCGATGAACCCCAGGAACACAGGATGAGGACTCAACGGCCGACTCTTGAATTCAGGATGAAACTGGCAACCCAGGAAAAACGGATGCTCGGTGATTTCGATCATTTCCACGAGCTTGCCGTCGGGGCTGGTACCGCAGATCTGCAAACCTCCCTGTTCCAGGTCCTTCACATGGAGTGGATTGACTTCCAGACGGTGCCGGTGGCGTTCCTGTATCCTTTCACGGTCGTAGAGGCGCCTCGCCAGGGTCCCGGACGCCAGGCAGCAAGGCCAGGCCCCAAGGCGCATCGTGCCACCCTTGTCGGTGATGGTGCGTTGCTCATTCATCAGTTCCACGACCGTGTGCGCGCTGGTGATACTCTGCTCGCGGGAGCAGGCATCGCTCCATTTCAATACGTTCCTGGCAAATTCTACCACGGCCAACTGCATCCCGAGGCAGATCCCGAGAAAAGGTCGGCCGGCCTCACGAGCGAAGGTTATCGCTCGGATCTTTCCCTCCATCCCACGCTCACCAAAACCTCCTGGCACCAGGACGCCATCCACACGTTCCAGACTCTCCAGCAGATTCACCGGTTCCAGGGCCTCGGCGTCGATGTAGACCAGTTCCAACACGGCATCGTTTCCCACTGAAGCATGTGCAAGAGCTTCGTTCAAGGACTTGTATGAGTCCACGAGATGTACGTACTTGCCCACGACACCGATACGAACAGGGGCCAGAGCAGATGACGCTCTTGCAAGATAGTCCTGCCACGCCTCCATCCTTGGCTTTGCTGCCCAGATTCCAAGCTTCTCAAGAACTCGATCGTCCAGACCCTCTTCGTGAAAAGCCGATGGAAGTTCATAGATGTTCTTCACATCTTGTGCTGCAATGACTTCATCCACCTCGACGTTGCAGAACAGAGATATCTTTTCGCGTATGGATTTCGGCAGAGGCCTGTCGGTTCGACAAAGGATGATATCCGGTTGAATGCCTATCTGAAGCAGCCCTTTGACCGAATGCTGCGTTGGCTTGGTTTTCAACTCACCGGATGATTTGATGTATGGCACGAGCGTCAGGTGGAGAAAGAGCACGTTGTCACGCCCGGCATCGGTACGAAACTGGCGTATGGCTTCCAGAAACGGAAGCGATTCGATGTCGCCCACCGTGCCACCCACCTCGATGATGGCCAGGTCAACGTCTTTGGCGGCATTCCAGATGAGCCTCTTGATTTCGTCTGTGATATGGGGGATTACCTGGACCGTCCGCCCAAGGTACTCGCCCTGCCTTTCGCGAGCGATGACGTTCTGGTAGATGTTTCCGGTGGTGAAATTGTTCCTCCGGTGCATGTCGATATCGGTAAAGCGCTCGTAATGCCCCAAGTCCAGGTCGGTTTCGGCTCCATCGTCAGTGACGAACACTTCACCATGCTGGTATGGGTTCATGGTCCCCGGATCCACATTGAGATACGGGTCCATCTTCACATTGGTGACACGGATACCCCGAGCCACGAGCAGGGTACCGATTGCAGCCCCGGAAACGCCCTTCCCAAGAGACGACAGAACCCCGCCTGTGACAAAGATAAACTTCTTTCGCATCTGGCACTCCAGGGAAAGAATAGAAAAAGAACAGGAAAAAAAACCTGACCGTTCATTTCAGACCGATTCTTGCAGTACTGGGCTGGCACACGACGGTCTCCCAGCGACCGCCTGAACCTGTCGACGGGTTCAAGCAGTTCCCATCTGTAAAAGGCCCCCGGGGTCGGAACGGACCAATCCTTCGCCAGGCAGGTTCGTGCAAGCTCACGGTCCGCCATTTCCGGATGGGTACCAACGCTTCGCTCGGGTAAAAGGCGTATTGACGACGCATGATGAAGGTGATGGACAAATCACCCCAGCCCACTACAAGGGGACAGCCCACTTGCGGTGGAAAACACATCGGATCCCCTGTCCCGGGATTATCGTTTGCTATACTGGAAGCGCTTCCTGGCTCCTGGTTGGCCGAACTTCTTGCGCTCTACCTTCCGGGCATCACGTGTAAGGAAGCCGTGCTTCTTGAGTATCGGGCGCAAGGAGGGATCCGCTTCGGCCATGGCGCGAGAGAGACCGTGTAGAATGGCACCCGCTTGCCCGGCCTTTCCCCCACCCCGGACAGTGATGTAGGCATCCCAGGTTTCGAGGTTGTCTGTCAACTGTAGGGGCCTACGGATGATCATCCTGGCGGTTTCTCGCTCAAAGTACTCATCGTAGAGCTTGCCGTTGACCTCGATCCGCCCGATTCCTGGACGCAAAAATACCCGTGCTGAAGAGGTCTTTCGGCGACCAGTCGCGTAAAACTGCGTAGAAAACTTGGCCATTGGTTCAAATCCTGGGCTCATATGTGGTCTGGCAGGGGCCTTGGTAGTTGAGCGGAATGGGGATGTTCTGGCCCGGAATAGACTTTGAGCTTTTTGATAAGTCGCCTGGACAGGCGGTTCTTGGGAAGCATACCATGCACTGCATGCTTGAAGAGGCGCTCGGGATCATTTTTCAGGAGGTCACCGGCGGTGCTGGATTTGAGCCCTCCCGGGTACCCGCTATAACGATGATAGAGCTTCTGTTCCATCTTACGACCGGTGAGGATCACTTTGCTGGCATTCACCACAATGACGAAATCGCCTGTATCCACATGTGGCGTAAATCGAGTTTTGTGCTTTCCACGCAATATCGTGGCGATCTTGGTGGCAAGACGCCCCAGGACCTGACCTTCCGCGTCCACCACGTACCACTCGCGAGGAACTTCGCCCGGTCGTGCTGTGTAGGTTTTCATCTTCGCTACCCTCGAGTCAATTGAAGACGCCAAAGCTTTCCGGCTGCAATCAGCCCTTCTAGTGGATCGATGTGGCGGTGTCAAGGTCATGGCCCACAAGTCCCGTCTCGATGTAATAGGCCAGAACCAACAGGCCCACCAGTTCACGCCGTGTCCGCCAGGTTGTTCGCAGTGTTTCCGGGATATCGACACGTACTGCAGAACCGACGGTGACGAGAGCCCAGACGTAGACCACGGATGGATGTCCGGGAAACGACTCCATGAGCGAATCGGCAAGGTTCCTTGCCCTCTCGTGCCACCCGACGCCATCGAGTATGAGAACTTCCAGGGCACCGAAAGTGGGATCCTTTCGTTGCTCCTCCGTGGCTTCGTCAATCACCTGCAAAGCCCGTTCCCATCTTGCCTCTCTGCGAAGCTGGTCCACGAGTTGAAGACGCATGCCCATGTTGGCAGGATTGACGTCAAGGCCGTTTTCCAACAAAAGCACTGCTTCCTGGGGCGACATGGCCCAGGAGGCGATCCGCCCAACATCCTCGAATCCGAGAGATCCACACACTTCACTCCAGGATACCGAGACGACCAGTTCCCATGGAATACCGCGCTTCCTGGACACCCGGGCCAGAGCTGCCTGGGTGGGATCAAGGGATGAAAGACTGTCAATAGCCCTGCTCTGGGCATTATCCTGCCCAGAAAGAGACCAGATCAACACCCTGTGAATCGCGGGATTCAGGTGGTCCAGGGAAAGCGCCTCCTGGAATGCGTGACGTGCCGCCTCCAATTCACCCAACGCCATCATTGCCCGCCCACGTACCACCAACGCTCCAGCACCCTCGCAGCCGGCGGTGTATTCCAGTGCCTTTTCTGGCTCTCCCAGTTCCAGAGCCACAGCGGCACCTGCAATTCGTTCAACGTCATCACTGCCAGGCAAAGGAGACGACGGCAGTGGTTCCAGTTGTTCTTCCGCAAGGAGCGAAAGCCACTTTCTCTGGACCCTGGCTCCGGGGGATGAGAGCCCCCCCAAGAGCTCCAGAGCCTGCTGCATGGACTCCATGTCAGGTTCGTCTTGCCAGATGACAGCAGCCTCGTTGGCAATCGCTCCCGCTGCAGCGTACTCCCTCATCGCCTGCTGGCGTCGACCCAGGGCGTCGGCCAGTCGAGCCAGGGTCAAATGGACAGCATTACCATCAGCTCCAGCAGCAATACACCTGCGCAGCAGTTTTTCGGCCTCAAACCAGCGGCCGTCATCAAAAGCTGAACTACCAAGAAAGGCACACGCGGTCTCATCTCCCGGCGCCAGTGACAACAGGATGCCAGCCGTTCTCCGGGCAGCGCGGCCATCACCCTTCATCATCTGGGCTTCAAGAACCATGCGTTTGGCCTTGATGCTTTGCCTCGTGCTTCCCAAGACACCCAAAGCTTCGCCTGGCCTTTGCAGGGCCAATAACAACCGTGCTCTGGGTAGATCTGGAATCTCCGCGGGTTCGGTGAATTCCTCAACGGCCTCCAGCAACTCGGCTGCCAGCCTCCCTCCTGCGCTCCTCTCATCACTGGCCATCAACCAGGCAAGTCCCAGCACGGCCGGAGCTGAATCCGGCTCAACGGCAAGGGCCTTGAGAAAAGCCTCTCGTGCAAGATCCCTTCGAGCAGGAGCCTTCAGGTATCCTTCGGCTTCTTCCAGGTATTCCCTGGAATGCTTGCTGATCTGTGGATAATGGGCTCGGGCCTCGTCTACCAGTTCATGAACGGCCTCTACCTGGGAGAGGCGCCCAGGTAGAATGTCGCCCGGGAACCCACTGTACCAGGTACCCAGCCCCAGAAAGATCACCAGCGCCACCACCAGGGCCAACAGCGTGCCGCCGGCACCGGGGGGACGTGGACGAATTCGTGATCGCCTACGCACTGTATCGGGTCGGGGGTCTCCTCCAGCCACACAGCCTCCCTTTCCTGGCAGACATCACTCCAGGACTGAATAGTGCCCTGGAGAGGATAGGTTTCCGAGTTTTGGCATTAGTATCTCACAATGTCTGGAAAACGTGTCATGCACAGAGGCTCAAGGTCTCGCCGTTCATGGAAATGCTTTTCAACATAGACCTTGACTGGGCGAAAAATGTGGGTACTATGCGGCCGCCGTCTGAACCATTTTTTTTGACCTGCAAACAATTTGGATGCTGTCTATGAATAGTCTGGCCCTGGATGCGCAAAGCGAGCCACAGGCCAGCCCTTTCCCCGGTACCCCAGCATAGAGCAGAGGGTCGAGAAAGAATGACTCCATAGTACCGTGAGCACCGAGGCGCCCGCCTGGCAAAGTACGAGAGGCTTTGCGCCAACCCGAGCCCATTGCGAAAGACGAGTGACGAGCAATGCGACCAGGCGGGGCACATCTACGCCAAGATACAGGGAGTTGTTCCAGCTCGGCCCCGAGTTCTGTTGTTCCCATGGAGCAGTCCGAAATGGCCCCAAAACGAAACCTGGGCACCCGTCATGGCTGCCTTTCCTGTGGCACGAAGTTCTATGACCTGAACCGCCCCGAGCCGCGATGTCCCAAATGCGGCACTCCATCTTCTGACGATTCCGGGTTGTCCTGTTTTCTTGCAGCAGTCCCGGATGCCGGGAGTGAAGCCGCTTCACGAGCCAGAGTTCCTTCCTCTGAACCCGATGAAGTTGCCGGTGAAGAAGCAGACACATATTTCCTGGACGACGACGAGTATCCCTTGAACATGGACAAGGAGTTGGACGCGGAATTCACCTACAACCAGGAGTCGTAGTAGCGGTGATGAACGCCAGGCCAAATCCGTGTACATGGATTCCCGGTTCATGGCAGGCCGCAGCGGCGTGCCTGCTGAATGAGCCGACCCCCCAAGAGAGATTAGGAAAGTCCCCCGAAAGGGGACACTCGAGAAGGCTCTTGGTTTCTGAGGTGCCACTTGCCACTCTACGAATATCGATGCAACCACTGTCAGCTCCTTTTCGAAGAACTCATCTTTGCCGCAAACGAAGATGTGGAATGCCCCGACTGCGACTCGACGGATGTCGAAAAGCAACTGAGCACCTTCAGTTTCAAGTCGTCAGGCAACTTCTCCTCTTCCGGCGGTTCTTCATGCGATAGCTGCTCTCGCGGCACCTGCGTCAACTGCAGCTCCCATCATTGACAGGTGCCGAGTACATTGCCACAGACAGGCAATGCGACTACTCGACCCGGGATCCGACCCACACCGGCTCTGATGACCATCCCGACTCGTAGACCACCCTCACCAGGCACAATCCACGAGCAGGAGCTGTTTTCCCAGCCATGGTCCTGTTTCGTGCCAGGAGGATCTCTCCGACACCATTTGGCGTAAGGCGTGACCGCCCGACGTCCACCAGGGTTCCGACGATGATGCGCACCATGTGCCGCAGGAAGCCCTCACCTTCGACCTCGAAGACCACCTCGTCGAAATCGCGTGTCACCTTCAATGATAGCAACGTTCTCGTCGAAGTCCTGGCAGATGATCCTGCCGCCCTGAAACTTGTGAAGTCGTGAAAGCCCACCAGATGGGAAGCCGCCTCGTTCATGGCAACGACATCCAGCGGCCCTCTCAAATGCCAAACCCAGCGGTCGCGCAGGGGCGAACGCTCACCTGTGTCAACAATGCGGTAACGGTAGAGCTTCGAGCGCACTCCACGTGAAGCGTCGAAGCCACCTTCCACCACTTCAGCACTCCGACACGCGATGTCACGCGGAAGCAGGCTGTTCAGTCCCATGCGAAGTGCGGGGGGCTCACGGCGAGTTGCCGCAGAAAAACTGGCTACCTGGGCCAGTGCATGGACTCCCGAGTCGGTTCGCCCGCTTCCGATGACACTGACTCTTTCGCCTCCCAGCACGCGACGCAAGACACCTTCCAGCACAGCCTGAATGCTGGCACCCGATGTCTGCCTCTGCCAACCCACATAGGCGGTTCCATCGTACTCCAGAACCAGGCGGTAACTGTTCCTCGTTGTCAATCCGGGTGTTTTCACAGATCCAGCTTGATCCCAAAAGTCAACATACTGCCATGGAAGGTCAACGCTTCGTGGGTGGTCCACTGACCCACACGAACCAGCCGCCAGTCCACGACGAAATAGGTGTCGTGGATTCCCGTGTTGACCGCGAGCTTGTCGGCATGACCTGGATCAAGGATATCCAGCAGGAAATCCAGGCCCAAGCCAAAATGCCACCCGGCCTTTCCGCCGCCGATGGAGTCGTCTCCGCCAACATCCGGATTTACATACCAGTTTTCGCGCCAGAGCCAATAGTCCAGTCCCATGGTGACCACGGGGATGACAAACTGGTTCTTCCAGAAATCCATCCTGAAAGTCGGACCGATGACAATCGGCCAGGCCGTGATCATGGAGTGTTCCGACGAGGGCTCGTAGTCGTTCCAGGCCACGGTCGTGCCCATCTTCTGGTAGAAACCGAGACCTATATCGAACTCGAATACTCTACCGATCTTGGGCCCAGCCTCCATGAGAAACATCCCGTGGCCGTCTTCGCCGTAGACCACCTGTATGGAATCATCCTGAATGAAATAGGGTCCATACCTGATCTCGATGTTGGCAATCCTGGCACGCATGTCATCGGCCAGGGCCGTGGAGGGAGAGATGGCCAGAAATCCAATCCATATGGAAAAAAAGCAGAAGGTGACACGGACGGATTGGCTGGTCGCATAGCGCCTGGACAAGGCAATGAGAAATGCAAACAGCAACGAAAACAACCCCTTGGCACGAGTTGCCATGCAGTACCCACCGGACTCACCCACCAGCCCGGCAGCACCAACGGTCTGTCGCGGCGTGGCACTCTGAACGTCACTCATAGGTCCCTCCTGGCCTCCTGTGTCCACGGCACGCACAGCCACATAATACGTTGTTTCGTTGGTAAGGGGCGAAATTGTATAGATAATGTACTCTGATGGTGCCGCCGAAATCTCCAGTGGATTGACCACGTCGTCTTCTCCATCGAATGCCGGCCCACCCTCCGAATAGTCATCGGGCTGAAACGAGTTGATGGTGAGGTATATGTCGTAATGATCGAGATCTTCGTCATCTACTCCATCGAATTCCACGGTGATCAGGCTGTTGCCGAAGCCGACGTTGTCGGCCGATAGGGAAACCATACTGGGGGGATTGTCCACATCGATCTGCACACCTGAATGCCCCACGAGCCCGTTGGATTCCACCTTGATCCAGATGTCGTTGATCCCTTCGGTAAAGGCGCTGTCCACAGTGAAGCTGGCTTGAACCTGCTCATCAGCATTCAAGCTGCCGGATGCAAGCTCATCCCCATCCCAGTCGATGACGTCGCCTCCAAGGTGGAGTTCCCAGTCGCCATCCATGTCCGAGGTGAAAGTCACGTTCACCTCGTCTCCTTCAACCGCGCTGTCGGGAGAAATACCTTCCACGGAAACCCAGGGGCGATCCGTCATGATCTCCAGAATACCATCGTCACCGCCGCCATATACATATCCAGCACCAGAGACCATCTCCAACATGTGGCTGGCCTCAAAACTGCCGATCAGCTCGTCGTCGGGGTAGCCGGTGCTGGTGTCGAACGAAAAAGTCAGGATCTCGCCCAAGCCAGAATCATAAACCAGAAGGAATGGTTCGTCGTCGTCGCCTTCAACAACCAGGGCTTCACATTGCTCCAGGCCATCTTCGTCGTCCAGGAGTATGAAGAAATCGTTATCAGCGGTGGTGAACTGCAGCACGCCTCCGCTGCTGTCCGCCAGATAGACGTTTTCAGAGTACAGCGCGATATCGACCAAATCGCGGCCGCTGAGGTTTGCCTGGGAAACCGCAGCGGATCCGGTGGACAGATCCACCTTGGAAACATCGTCGCTACCATGGGCAACGATAAAGTAGTTGCCAGTCAGGGCGGTGTCGTAGTAGCCGCTGTAGCTCAGGGCCGAGGGGAATCCGCTCTCTTCGTCCAGGGCTCCGTCCGTTGGATCTATGGAGTGGAGATCGGGGTTGCCGTCTTCCGTGTCGGTGAGCACGTATACCACGCTATCCGATGCCTGGATCCCCAGCACCGGGTAGCCATCGGTGGAGACACTGTAGGCTGTGTCGGTAGTACTGACGTCGCCACTGTCGTCCATTTCCAGTGAAACCAGGGTGCCGTCGTCACAGCCCACCCAGGCCAACCAGGGACTCTCGTCCCCCGAAAAAGCAACGGCACTGGGAGCCGCGCTGCATGGCGCCAGGGATGTGCTCGACCAGCTCCGGGTGTCGAGAATCCATATCTCCCCGGCACTTGCCTCGACGAACGCCAACCAGTAGCCTTCTGCGGACAAGGCCAGATCGGTGATTCCACTCCCGACCTCGATGCTGGATACCACCCTGTCCGGTGCGGCGTGGACAGATCCGACACGAAGTGACGCGGAAAGCAGAAAAACCATGGACAGCATGGAAAGTATGGGCAACGGGGCTGGCAGGTTTCCCACGGACTCTCTGTTCCCTGGTCCCGTAAGACGGATCATATCTAGACCTCCTACCCTGATTCTTTGCAAACTTCGCGCCAACACCACAGAGGCTATCCCGGACATCAGAAGCCTTCATGTTGACAACCTGTCAATACTCCGCCCCTACCGCTCCATGAATGGCGACTCCTTTTCAAGGATGGAAGCGCCAACCTGTCTGTTGGTCGCCAGGCCCCTCCTGCCAGGCGCCTTCCCGCCCATGGCCAACTGGTCCAATGCCTCCTGACTCAAAGCAGGTCACGTTCCAGCAGCGCAGCCATGATCTTGAGTGTATTCCTGGCGACACCGTAGCGGATTTCGTCGGCAACGGCCCACAGATGTACTCCCTCGCCCATTGGATCATCGCGCACACGAGCCACAGACAGCGAGGGCTCCTGCATGCTGCTCCGGGGTCTCGGTATTTCTGCCGTTGTCGCATCATTGCCGGTGATCTTGATCCCTGCGGCATTTTCGAGAAGTTCAAAAACCAGTCGTGCGTCCAGGTGACGTTCGGCAGCCAGATGCACAATCATGGCCAACCCGGTGAACCACGGTGCAACGACACAGGTGGCCGCCAGGTTGCTGGCAGGAATACCGATTATCTGGCCAACTTGTTCCGCCAAGCCTGTTTCTTCCTCAGTCCAACCGTCCACACCGTGGGGTCCGGTACTCGGTTGCATGTCGAAAGCCAGCCCACCGGGAAATACGTTGGTGGGGGGCGACCGACTGTTGAAAAGCGCTGCCACCTGCCCGGAGAGTTCCCGAATTCCGTCCCGCCCCCTGCTGGCCGCAGAGTGCATCACAGTCAAGCGGCAACGCAAATCCAGGAATCTACCTCGAAAAGGAGCCAGAAGAGCGGAGGCAGCCATCACGGCTGGAGAGGGGCATACAACAGCGCCGATCTCGTGAATGGCATCCAGTTGGTGTAGAGAAGCGTCCGCCACTATGCGTGGCGCACCAAGTGCTACTCCGAGAACCCCTGAGATATCCACGATGGGGCAGCCAAGGGGGATTATCTTGTTGCCGATTTCCCAAGCTGGTCCTGGAGGAACAGCGAGAATAGCGAGATCGCATTCCTGGATCCGTTCCAGGTCGACATTCCCCGTGGTAACCATCCTGCCTTTGAACTCTACACCGGGAACGGTTGATCTCTCGGAAGCCATGGGCAGCAGTTCTGCAACGCGAAACGGTGCCGTTTCCAGCATCGTGATCAGTTCACGCCCCACGGCTCCCGTGGCGCCGATAAGCGCCACCCGAAGCCCCTGGCCGCCCAGGTAATTGTCAGCCACTTCAGAGGTTCTCCGAGCGCCACGCGTCCAGGATCCGATAGATCCTTTCCTTGCCGCGCAACTTGCGTTTCTTTATTGCAGCCATTTCACGCTGCTCCTGGTCGGTGAGATAGCGCTGTCCGGCCATCTGCTCCAACTGGGCCTCGAAAGCCTTGTGCTCGTTGACAAGAGTACGAAGTTCTTCGTTTTCCTTTGACAGGCTTGCGATGAGTTCTTCGTCGGAAGGGCCCATTCATCCTCCGTAGCTCTGGGGGTTCTTTCTTTCTTTCCATCGTTCCACTTTGGACAGGGTGGTGCTGAAGGCGCAAGCCCGAATCGAACATCGAGTGGTACTTGCTCGTCCAGCACCGTCGTAACCGGTCGAATCGTCGAAGCCATATCAAGGCCGCCGTTGCTGGGGCCGCCGTGCGTCCGGTGGGCGGATATACCGTGCCTCCAGCCTGTCGGGTGATAGCGCCGCCCCACTCTCGGCGAGCAGGGCCCCGATTCGGGCCACCTCCGGCGCCGGGCCAAGGTCCGGAGTTGGAATGGATCGAATGCCAGCAGTCTTGAGCTGCTCTGCCGCCACCAGGGCGCCTTCTCCCACGGCTACGTCCGATGGCTGAGACAGGAACTCTCGAAGAGGAAGATCCGCTTCAGGTAGGACGCAGACAGGAATGTCAGCCCTGGTATTGAATATCGCTCCATAAAACCTGTTCTTCCTGGCATCCAGCAAAGACAGGACCCGATCTTGCCCAGGGACCAGCGCCGCACGAGCCATCAATGCCGAAACTCCCACCACAGGACAGTTCCAGCCCAAAGCAAGCCCCATGGCAGTGGACATCCCAACGCGCAAACCCGTGAAGGTACCCGGCCCAGACGCCACGGCCACGAGATCGGGTACTCGACCCGACAATATGCATTCTATCGAAGGCAGCAACAGGCGCTCTGCACCACGGCTCACTCGCGCCGACCAGGTCCCCAACAGAATCCATGGATTCACATCGCTCTGCCGCTGACAAGAAGCCACACCGACCACGGGTCCGGCAGTGTCCAGTCCCAGTACCAGGAGAGCCAATCATCCTCCGGTGAACAGACGGTTCACGTCGAAGACCAACACGAACAACATCAAGGCCACGAGCAGCATGACGCCAATCATCTGTGCACGTTCCCGCACCACCACCGGCACGGGACGCCCCCGAACAGCCTCCAGGGTGTAGAACAGCAGGTGGCCTCCGTCCAGAACAGGAACAGGTAGAAGGTTGAAAACCCCCACGGAAATCGAAATCATCCCCATCAACCTTGCCAGTTCGAACAAGCCCTGCTCCGCTGCCTTGCTCGCCTGCCTCATGATCTCCACGGGACCACCCAGGCTGTCCTTTGCGTCGACTTCTCCAGTTACGATCCGCCCCAGTTGTTCAAATGTGAAACGAACCAGCCCAACACTTTCCTTGCCTGCCAGGATCAGGGCCTCGTCAAGGCGGTAGTACCTTTTGACCGTTGGTCCATGGGCCATTCCACCATCACGCACCACACCCACGATGGGACGGTAGTAGGTACGTCCCAACGAGTCCTTGTCCTGGGTGATCCTGGGCACCAGGTTCAGAACCAGCAACTCCCCTTCTCGGCGGAGGGTGAGGACCAGGGGTTTTGCAGAGCCCTTTTCGCCTTCACCGATCATGGTATTCTGTACTCCGTACAGCACCGAGTCCCAGCAGACCACCGGGACGGCTCCTATGGCCACGAGCCGGTCTCCCTTCTGGATACCGGCTTCCTGAGCAGCCGTTCCATCACCCACCTCTGCAACGAACACCGTGGCCGACTCCAATCCCCACCGGCGCCATGCCGATGATCCAGGTTCCACCGACTGCATGCTGCCAGGCCAGGTTTGGGCTTCTTTCAGGGAGAACAGCAGTTCATCACCTGAACGCTCCACCGTGATGTCGACGGAATCGCCCACTGCCTCCAATCTTGATTCCACTTCCAACCAGTTTCCAACAACCTGGCCATCGATCTCCAGGATCCGGTCCCCTGTGATCAACCCGGCAAGTCCCGCTGGTGAGTGAGGACTGTCGACACCGATTTCGGTATCGGGAATATCGGCGATGATCCCCAGATCCCTTCCCAGGAGAAGCTCCTTGCCCTGGTCGGGCGAAGGGCGCTCCAACCGCAGTTCCAGTCTCTGGCCCTGGCGCTCGATTTCCAGATCGAGAAAACCAGACCGGTCGTCGTAGCGGTCCCAGATCTCGTAGATGTCGTACCAGCTTTCCACGGTATCATGGTCGATGGTTCTGATCACATCACCCGTACGAAGACCAGCGGCGGCGGCGGGGCTGCCTTCCAACACGTCGGCCACCACTGAAACAGGTTGGGGCTCCCCGGACATCAGCAGCACGACGAAAAGGAAGAAGGGAAGGACAAGGTTGAAAGCAGGTCCCGCAGCGTAAATCAGCAATCGCTGCCATACGGGCCTTGCCTGGAGAGAAGCGCTGGGATCGGGCTTTTCAATGGCGTTCTCCGTATCACTGTCTTCAAAGGGGTCAGCCCCCTGCAGCAGCACATACCCGCCGAAGGGAACCAATGACAACCTGTAGTCGGTACCTCGCCAGTTGAACCCGACCAACCGACGCCCGAAACCCAACGACAAGACATGAACACCGACTCCGAAGAACTTTGCCACGATGAAGTGGCCGAACTCGTGAGCAAAGATCAAGACGCCCAGGAAAAGCAAAGCGGTGATCATGTTCATGTTGTTCTCGATTCGTTCTGCAGCGACATCAAAAGAAAAAACACCGCGGCACAGGAATGAGCCTGATCTTCAAGGGAAAATCGCAAGAAAAACCAGGTCGGGTGAAATCTTGCCTGTGGAGGAAGACCGAAGAGCCGAAGCGGCGAGCGGGAGCGCGCATCACAGCAGCAGGGAAGCGGCCAGGTACAATACGGGGGCGCTGAAGAGCAGACTGTCGATG
The DNA here is from genome assembly GCA_024276675.1 of Myxococcota bacterium. Taxonomy (GTDB): domain Bacteria; phylum Myxococcota_A; class UBA796; order UBA796; family JAFGLY01; genus JAJRWT01. The sequence goes on from JAJRWT010000027.1 coordinate 274,730, forward strand.
CGGTCCAGGATGCCTCCGTGCCCAGGCATGATGCCACCGCTGTCCTTGACACCAAAAGAGCGTTTGAGCATGGACTCGGCCAAGTCGCCCAGAACTCCTGCAGTGTCCACAAGGGCTCCCAACACGATAAACATAATGACAGGAACCCGGTCCATACCGACAAACCCCACCACAACGGCACCGAGAACCGCAGCCACCAACCCACCCACGAAACCCTCCCAGGTCTTGTTGGGGCTCAGCCTGGGAGCCATTCTGTGCCGACCGAAAGCTCTTCCGGAGAAGTAGGCTCCCGTGTCGCCAAGCCAGGTCGAAGTGAGGAGAAGAAATATCAAGGTAATGCCGTCATCCATCCTACGCACCATGGGTACCCAGCAAAGCAGGCCTCCCAGGTATATTGCGCCCAGCACCAACCTGCCTGTATCATCAGCCGCGTTCTCCATGTCATGGGACCAAATCATTACCCCCAGGAAACTGAAGATCACCAACGCAACGACCATCGGCAACACCAGGGCCTGCCATTGGTCCAAATAGAGAGTTCCTCCAAAGATCAGGCATGCAAATGCACCTACCGGCAACAGGGCCAAGGGAAACCTGTCCGGCAATGCCATGCGAACGTACTCGAAGATTGCGACGGCCAGGACGATCCAGGTGATGATGTCGACGCCGGTGACACCACCCCACAAGACAGTGGGAACCACGACCGCCACTCCCAAGAGCCCGGCTGAAATCCTCAGCAGCACGTTCAACCTCGCAGACCTTCAGGTTCCCAGGGAGCCGAAACGACGGTCCCTGCTCTTGAAGGCTTCCAGGGCTTCCATGAGCTGCGGGGTTCCGAAATCGGGCCAGAGAGTCCTGGTCACGTACAACTCGGAGTAGGCTATCTGCCAGAGCAGAAAGTTGGACAAACGCATTTCTCCGGATGTGCGAATTACCAGTTCAGGGTCCGGCTGGCCCCGAGTACCGAGGCGAGAGGCGATGGTCTGCTCCTGAATCTTGGATGGCTCCATACGTCCGTTTTGGACATCCCTGGCTATGGACCTTACTGCCTCTACTATCTCACTGCGCCCCCCGTAGGATAGGGCCAGGTTCAGAGTCATCCGTGTCCCAGGTCTGTCAGTGAGCTTGCATATGTCGTCCAGCCGGCTGCGTACAAAGGCTGGCAGTCGTTGTGCCTGGCCAATTACCTTCAGTTGAATGTTGTTTTCCATCAACACTTTTTTTTCTTCCAACAGGTACCGCGCCAACAAGGACATCAAACCCCGGACTTCTTCTGCGGGACGTTTCCAGTTTTCGGTGGAAAAACTGTACAGAGTCAGGTAATCGATGCCGATCTTCCTACATGCCTTGACGACCTCGCGAACCCGTTCCGCACCGGCTTCGTGCCCGCGCAGACGCGGAAAACCACGAGCCCTGGCCCAACGCCCGTTGCCATCCATGATGATGGCCAGGTGGGAAATACCGAAGGGATTGCCGGTCTGCTGGTTCATACCTGGCTCTGTTCGTGTTGCGCAAATGAATGGACTCCTGGGCGGGGTCTATACCTCCATGACATCTGCTTGCTTCTTTTCGCTCAGCTTGTCTACCCTGTTCACATAGTCGTTGGTGGTCTTCTGAACCTGATCCAGGGATCTGTGCATTTCGTCTTCTGATATTTCCTTTTCGGATTCGAGTTCCCGCAACAGCTCGTTGTAGTCACGCCGCACTCGACGCACCCGGACCTTGGCGTCCTCTGCCAGGCGTTTCACCTGCTTCACCATCTCGCGCCGACGTTCCACTGTCAGCGCAGGTATTGGTACGCGAATGACGGCCCCATCGGAAGAAGGGTTCAACCCCAGGCCAGCCGAAGAGATAGCCCGCTCGATATCGGGGAGAGTTGACTTGTCCCATGCATTCACCACCAGCAACCGTGCGTCAGGAGCGGTGATGGTTGCCAGTTGATTCAACGGCATGGTGGCCCCGTAGGCGGCCACCGCTACCTGCACGCCATCCAGTATCTGGGGGCTTGCCCGCCCCGTTCGCACGGTGTTCAGGTCTTTTTTGAATGCATCGATACAACTGTCCATGTCTTCATCAAGGGTTTCCAGGTACTCCTGCATGACTCCTCCTTGATTGGTGGAACCTGTTGGCACCGCCGTTCAGGCTGACGTAGGTTCCAACATCTTGCCCGGTAACAGCTTTCAGTAGGTTTCCGGACACCGTAAAATCGAACACGACCAAGGGTATCTCGTTTTCCATGCAAAGAGAAATGGCAGTCGTATCCATGACGGCCAGACGCTTTCTGATGGCATCCATATAGCTCAAGCTGGGCAGGAAAACCGCGTCGGCGTCCTTCTCGGGATCACGGTCGAAAACACCTTCCACCTTGGTACCCTTGAAGATGGCGTCGGCTCCTGTCTCTGCTGCTCTCAAAGCTGCTGCCGTGTCTGTTGTGAAGTAGGGATTTCCTGTGCCGGCAGCAAAAAGTACAATTCGTCCCGCATCGAGGTACTCCACCGCCCTGCGCCGATGGAAACGGTCCACCACCTGGTCTATTGCCAGGGCGGACTGGATTCGTGTTTCAAGCCCCTGCCGCTCCAGTGCTCCCCTCAGGGCAAGAACATTGATCACGGTGGCCAGCATTCCCATGTGATCAGCGATACTCCGCTCCATACCCTGCGAGGCAGCGGCCAGACCCCTGAAAATGTTGCCTCCACCAAGAACAATCCCCAACTCGACACCCAGATGTGCCACCTGGCTGATCTCCAGGGCAATCCGTTCCAGCACGGCGTTATCGATCCCCGTGCCCTGGTCTCCGGCGAGCATCTCACCGGATACCTTCAAGAGCGCCCTTTTTATGGGTGTTTTGTTGCAGGACAGGTTCCTGTTCCGGGGCAATTCAGCCTCCTTGAGATTTCCATTGCGACTACTGCGACATGTCGGTGCAGAAGCACGGCCTGTTCAAGGTACTTGGAGTACCAGAGCAGACCTCAGGATTCTTGCAAGATCCTGCCCGGTCGAAGATGCAGGAACAGGTGGAAGCGACGAACTTGGCACGGGTGGAATACCATCGTATCCGCCCGGTTCACACTACTGCATTCAAGAAACGAGAACAAGGGCTCCACCAGAAAAGCAGGTTTCCTGATGCTCATGAACCGAGACTATTATTCCGGTAGTTACTGTCTGGCTGTCTGTGCAGCCACCTCTGCGGCGAAATCGTCTTGTCGCTTTTCCAGACCTTCGCCCAGGACGAAGCAGGTGAAACGACGGATCTTGATGTTTTCGCCCATGGCTGCTATCGACTCTGCCAGCAGGTCCTTCACGGTTTTCTTGTCTTCTCGGAAATATGGCTGCTCCAGCAGGCAGACTTCCTGAAAGTACTTCTTCAGTCTTCCCTCGACTATTCTGTCGGCCACGGCTTCAGGCTTGCCTTCTTCCAGAACACGAGCACGCTGAACCGCCCTTTCCCTGTCAACTACGGAAGAAGGGAGATCATCAACCGCAACATACTCCGGAGTGTGGGCCGCTATCTGCATGCCGATTTCCTTGACAAGCGCCTTGAACTGGTCGGTCCTGGCGACGAAATCGGTTTCGCAGTTCACTTCCACAAGCACGCCGATCTTGCCGCCCGCGTGGATATAGGATCCCACTACACCCTCGCTGGCGATACGCCCCGCCCTCTTGGCGGCTGCTGCCAGCCCCTTGGCACGGAGCCAATCAACCGCTTTGTCGAGGTTTTCATCGCATTCAGTCAAAGCCTTCTTGCAGTCCAGAATCCCGGCTCCGGTTCTGGCACGTAGTTCCTTGATATCTTTTGCACTGGGCATGGTTCTTTTACTCCTTCCTGGGGGTCATGCTGGGAAGCTGTTCACTCGCATACCCAGCCTACCGACCCGCCAATTAGCTGATGGCTGCCAGTCGCTGCACGGTGGCGGGCAGTCAGACATGTGCCCGCAGTCTTGAACGTTCATGTTGACCCGGCAGCAACCGATATCATTGGTTCCCGGAGGTGGTGCTATTCCTGCACCGCTTCATCGGAAGGCTCGTTTTCGAAGTTGGTATCGCGACGAACCACCTCGATGTCGTCTTCCACACTGGGAGCCACCACGGAAACATCCGTCTGGCTGACCTGCGCACCCTCCACACAAGCAGTGCTGATAGTGCTGGTAAACAGATAGATGGACTTGATGGCGTCGTCGTTCCCGGGAATGAGATAATCTATTCCATCGGGATCACAATTCGTGTCACAGACGGCGATCACGGGAATCCTCAACTTCAACGCTTCACGAACGGCTATGACCTCGCGGCGGGGGTCCACCACGTACAGAGCCTTGGGCACACCCCGCATGGCCTTGATACCGCCAAGGGACCTGTTCATCTTGGCGATCTCGCGATTGAGTTGGAGCGCATCCTTCTTGCTGAGCAACTCGAACTTTCCTTCGTCACGAGCCCGTTCGAGTTGGTTCAGCCTGTCGATGGAGCGACGAACAGTCTGAAAGTTGGTGAGTGTGCCACCAAGCCACCGATTGTTCACGTAGAACATGCCGGCACGGGTGGCTTCTTCCTTGATGATGTCCTGTGCAGCTTTCTTGGTACCGACGAACAGAACCGTTTGGCCACGAGCCACCGTCGAAGTGACGAAACGAACGGCGTTCATCAGTCCATAGGCGGTTTTCTGCAGGTCGATGATATGGATGCCATTCTTCTGGCCATAGACGTAGGGGCGCATCTTCGGGTTCCAGCGACGTGTCTGGTGCCCGAAATGTACACCCGCCTCAAGCAGATCTTGCAGGGAGACGGTCATGATTGATCTCCGAGGCCATTCTGGCCCCCAGCGCTCGGATTGGAGCCTGGATTCAGGTTGAACCTCCGCCGTCGTGCTGGCCCAACCCCTTGGGGCACCTGGGGCCGACGATTGCCCGGCGTGTGGAATCCCGTGGACAATCCCACGAGTCTGCGGCGATTAGCACGGGGCCGGCGACTTGGCAACGGGAAACGTGCAGCCGTCTCCCAGGAGCCATCGGGAAAGCCCGGGCCCGCTGCGGAGCGCCAGGGCCTGAGCCGGCTGTTTCCCGCAGACTCTTTCCCGACGGCTCCTGGGAGCGATGCTATTCGGGAGGGTTGCGCGGAATCACCTGGCTCGAAAGCGACTCGCTCCCGCCGGGTCCGCCTTTTCCAGACGGAAAAGCGGTCTTGGTGTCAGCCCCTGAAGCCGCGCCGTAGCAGCACTTCTTGAACTTCCTGCCGGAGCCACAGGGACAAGGCTCGTTTCGGCGAGTACGATGCCTCTTTGCGTATTCCCTGGTTTCAGCGCCGGGAGAGGGACGCCTGGTGGCCATCGGTCCCACTGACGCTGATCCTCCTGGGGCTCCGAGCCTTCGAAGGGCATCAGCAGGTTGAACTGCAGGAGCATCCAGACCAGCGATTCCCGGTGAAGCGATCTGTCCAGGTGATGCCGTAGAAGCGGCCATGTTGGTACGCCCAGCAACCAGCCTGCGAGCGGTGGACTTGTCGGGGCTATCGGCTGCCTGTTGGATCTCGGGACTGAGCTGAACTCGTAGAAGCCTGTTCACCACGGCTTCATCACGCATAGCCGTCATCAACGTGAACATGTTGAAACCCTCTTTCTTGTACTCCAGGAGAGGGTTCCTCTGTCCATAGCCACGCAGCCCGATCCCATCTCGCAGACGGTCCATTGCCAGAAGATGGTCCTTCCAGAGCTGATCCGCAAACTGCAGGATCAGCATACGTTCCACCTGCCGCATGGCCTCGGCGCCGAGTTCATTTTCCTTGGCCTCGTAGAGTTCCATGGCCTCGTCCAACATGCGTTGCCGGATCTCGGTTGCAGCATGATCACGAATGACGTCGTCTTCGTCTTCCCATTCGATGTCGAAGATCCTCTTGAGACGGGCCTTCATTCCAGGGATGTCCCATTCTTCCGGGTGGATGCCATCCTGGGCACATTCGTCCATTATGTCGTCCACCAGGTTCTTGATGGACTCGATCACCATGTCTCTCACGTTCTCACCCATGAGCGCCTTGCGCCTGAGGTCGTAGACCGCCTTGCGCTGCATGTTCATCACGTCGTCATATTCAAGGAGATTCTTGCGGATGTTGAAGTTGTGCCCCTCCACCTTTTTCTGGGCGTTTTCGATGGATTTGGTGATCCAGCGGTGCTCGATGACCTCGTCGTCTTCCATTCCCATACGTTCCATCCAACCGACGATCTTTTCACTGCCGAAGATCCTGAGAAGATCATCTTCCAGGGAGAGATAGAAGCGGCTGGAACCTGGATCACCCTGCCGACCTGCACGGCCCCGAAGCTGGTTGTCTATTCGACGGGACTCGTGCCGCTCCGTGCCAATGATATGGAGCCCCCCGGCAGCGATGACCTCTTCCTTTTCTTTGCGGCACTGCTCCCTGAAACGCCCCAACACCTTCTGGTACTTTTCGGGGTCTATCTCCGGATCCACCTGATCCCGGGCCAGGCCCTCTGGGTCTCCTCCCAGCTTGATGTCCGTTCCTCGCCCGGCCATGTTGGTAGAAATGGTCAAGGCGCCCTTTCGACCTGCCTGGGTGATAATGAGGGCCTCGCGGGCGTGATTCTTTGCGTTCAAGACCTCGTGCTCGATGCCTCTTTTCTTGAGCAGTTGGTGAAGTATCTCGGATTTCTCGACGCTGACGGTACCCACCAGAACCGGTTGCCCCCTGGAGCGACAGTCCTGTATCTCTTCGATGACCTTCTGGAACTTCATCATCTGGGTCTTGTAGACGAGATCTTCGTGATCGATACGCCTGACCGGTTCGTTGGTGGGAATGACCACAACGTCCAGCTCGTAGATCTTGTCAAACTCGGTGGCCTCTGTTTCGGCCGTACCGGTCATTCCCGCCAGTTTGTCGTACATGCGGAAGAGGTTCTGGAATGTGATGGTCGCGTAGGTCTGGGATTCGGCTTCGATCTTCAGACGTTCCTTGGCCTCGACGGCCTGGTGAAGACCATCTGACCAACGCCTGCCCTGCATGAGCCGACCCGTGTGTTCGTCCACAATCACCACCTTGTTGTCACGAACTACGTAGTCCCGGTCCCTCTTGAAGAGGGTGTGGGCCTTCAGGGCCTGGTCCACCTTGTGGAGTATTTCCATGTTGTGGGGGTCGTAGAGGTTGTCTATGCCCAGCTTGGCCTCAACCTTGTCCACGCCTTCGTCTGTCAAAGAGACGGTACGGCTCTTTTCATCAACGATATAGTCGATTTCGTTCAGCAATAATGGGACCACTGAATCGATGACGTAGTAACGGTCCACCGGATCCCGCGTGGGGCCCGAGATGATCAGAGGTGTCCGTGCTTCGTCGATGAGGATGGAGTCCACTTCGTCGACGATTGCATAGTGGTGCCCGCGCTGGACGTAGTCCTCGATGCGGTATTTCATGTTGTCACGAAGATAGTCGAATCCAAACTCGTTGTTGGTTCCATAGGTGACATCCGCCGCGTATGCCCTGCGCTTGACTTGATCGTCCCTCTCGTTGGAGAGAATCTTCCCCACGGACATGCCGAGAAAGTTGTAGATCATGCCCATCCATTCGGCGTCACGGGAAGCCAGGTAATCGTTCACGGTTACAACGTGGACACCCTTGCCGGACAGGGCATTCAGATAGACGGGCATCGTGGCCACCAGGGTCTTGCCCTCACCGGTCTTCATCTCGGCAATGCGGCCCTGGTGGAGTACGATGGCTCCCAGGACCTGAACATCGTAGTGCCTTTCTCCCAGCGTTCTGCGGCTCACTTCTCTTACGAGAGCGAATGCCTCGGGGAGGAGGTCGTCGAGTGGTTCTCCGTTTTCGATTCTCTGCTTGAACTCGGGAGTGAAGGCCTTGAGTTCAGCATCGGACAGGGGCTCGTAACGAGCTTCCAACTCGCCCACGCGCGTCACGAGCGGTCTCAGTTTCTTGGCTTCCCGCTCCACCCGGGTTCCGAATACTTTCTTGATGATATTGCCAATGGACATGTCCACTCCAGGTGGCGTTTGGTGCCGACTATCGCTTCTTTTGGTTCAGGAACCGTGTAGAACAAGGTCTGGGCTGGCCCCGTCATGTACCTGTGGCCAGCATCCCACCCGGAGCACTGGCCACGATCATGCCCAGATAACACGAACAACCCATAGAACGAAATCCTTCCCTCAATGAGTAGGGCATCCGTTTATGTCGCGCTCCCCTCGAGAGTTCCTGTCCTTGATCCATTCTGATGACTTTATCAGCGTCTCGTACTGCCGCGGCGGGTGTTTCTCCGTCCATGTCCGAAGAGCATCACGCCACGATTCCCCGTCGGACAGGCCACCGGGAATATCTTCCAGCGGGTCCAGCCACCAGGCCAGGAACGGTCCATAATCCACCGGCTCACCAAGTATGCCGGCCAGGAACGACTTGTACCTTGCCTGCCGCGAACTCGACAATGTACCTCCCGGCTCTACGTCAAGAGCCACCACGGTCACGCCATCTCGCAGGAGCGAATCCACCAGCCCATTGGACAGGTCTCGGGGCCACGCACCCCTCTCGAAGCGTTCGAGCGCTTGAATGAAAGGCTGTTGGCTCTTCCACTTTTCCCATTCCCCAGGCAGTATTGCACCTGGAGGAAGAATCATGGGGTTTACCTGTGGCCTCAGGTGGTAACGACGGTGTAGTCCAGCAAGCGCTGCGTCCAGCCCCTGCCGTCTCAAGGGCAGTTCGAGAACAGCCCCATGGGTGGATCTCAACCGAGCCCAGGGCGCGAGTTGATGAAGATCCTGCCTGGCCAGGGGCAGGTTGCCTGAACCCACCCATGACTCCATGAATATCAGGGCCGCCATCATTCCCGGCCTGGGGCCACGAGCCGAGAGACCCACGAGACCAAGAACCACGAGAACCCCCCAGCGTTCTGGCCAGAAAAGCCTGGCCAGCAAGGGATGCAGTGAGGCCACGTAATAGAAGGGCAGGTACACAGGGCTGCCGGACATGGACAACGGCTCTTCGCCCCATTTCAGCACGGGACCCAATACCATGACTGCCCCCGTGGCAACCATGAACCAGAAGCCGAATCGCTGCCATGCCGGCAGCTTCCTGGCTCCCAGCAGTGCCACCAGGATCAACACCAGTGAAAGCCTGTTGGACCTGTCGAGTGGACGGGACCGAAGGGGAAAGGCTGGGTCGCCCCCGTGTAGAGTCAGGAATCGCATGTTTTCCGGAAGGGTCTCCAGTTCTTCCAGACCCTGGTTGAGGCTTGGAGGAGTATCCATGTACACAACGGGGTTCCCGGACGACAACAGACCCGAGAGAGGGGGAAGCAGCAGGGCCATACACAACAGGCTCCCCAGTACGGAGCCAGTCCACCACTCCCTGGAAGGCAAACCCTTCTTCGCGATCCCGGAGACGAGAAGTCCAAGGGAACCAAAAGCCAGAAACAGCCCCATGTACCAATAGGTCAGGCAAGCCAACGAGAACCACAGGGCTGCCCGCAGGTGGGACGAGGTGTTTCCACGCTCCAAGACATCCAGAAGCGCCACCAGGAACAACGGAGCGAAAGGCTGAAAGGCCTGTGCCGCATGCTGCATGTTGGCTTCACGGAGAATGGCCTCTGAACAGGCATATGCAACCCCAACGAGGAAGCCGGCCCCCTCCCTTCCCCCAATACGCCTGCCCAATCGGTGCCCTGCCCAACCGTTGGCTGCAAGTACCAGGAGCCACCACACGTTGTCGCACAAGGGGAAGGGCAGCGAGTCTACCAGCACCGAGGCTGAAAGGTGATCAACGAGATTCGGCGCCAGTTCCACGAGGTTGAATCCAATGGGAAAGAAGGCAGCCTGGGAGCTGAGGTCGCCCCACAGACCTTCCACCAACGAAAGGAAGTTCAACGGGAACAACAGTGGTACAGCGGACAGCGAACCAGCGAGCGATCCCCGAAGGTGGATGGTGTCCAGAGCGTCGATATTGGGATATCCCAGCATACTGTTCCGGATCTCGGGCAGCAGCGGCCAGGTCATGACCACCGCCAACACCAGGTAGAATCCAGGAACCAACAACCCGACCGGGAACATAGACGACAGGTTCTCGACGGTTCCTCGCCCCCGTTCGTTACTGGTACGAGACGGACCTGTGGATTCGGGGGCCGCACCTTCCCGCCCTACTGCGTTGCTCGTCGCTCGCATATCCAGGATATACCTCGCTCCCCGCGGCTTGTCAGGCCGGTGCAGAAGAGCCGGCACTGCCCTGTGTCCGGATATCGGGCCCTTCGGGGGAGTGCGAGGGTTGCGCGGAAACACCTTGCAGAAAAGCGACCGGCTACCGTTCCACCCACCATCTCCGGGCGGCAACCCGTTACACCCGTCCAACGACCTGGTGCCATGATGATCATCGCTGAATACCCGGCAGGTATGGGTCGGTACCAACGGTTATAGTGGTCCAGGTTTCTACTCGCCAGGCGGCAACAGCTTGCCACCAGGGTATCGTCGGCAACTGCCGCCAGGTCCACTCCACCGGACAGCAGCCTTGAGATACCCAGGAGCATTTTCGTCGCCACAGACATGCGACCAATAAAAAGTGTCCCTTCCGAGCATTGTTTCCAGAGCCGCAGATAGTACTCGCAGCCTCATGGACACATCTCTGCCCCCAAACCAGCCTCCCGGAGCCCTGCATGCGAATCATCTCTTGCGGCATGACAGACGTAGGCATGAAACGCACCAACAACGAAGATGCCTACCTCATCAACGACGAGTTGAACCTGTTCATAGTCTGCGATGGCATGGGTGGTCACGTAGGTGGTGAGTTCGCCAGCAGCATCGGTGTGAACACTGTTGAAGAAGTCCTCTCCACCATCGACGCCGACCCCAGCGCGGACCTGCCTGACGACCCAGTGGAGGCCACTCGCGAAAAGCTCCGTTATGCAATTCGCCTGGCCGGAAAACGCATATACGAAAAGGCCCTTGCAGAACCAGAATACAAGGGAATGGGCACCACCGTGCTGGTATTGCTGTTGGAGGGGGGCAACAGTTATGTGGCTCACGTGGGTGATAGCCGTTCCTATTTGATCCGTGAGGATGTCATAGAACAGTTGACCGAGGACCACTCCCTGGTAAACGAAAAGATCCGTGCCGGCGAACTCACTCCGGAAGCCGCACGCCACCACAAGCTTCGCAATATCATCACGCGTTCACTGGGCTACCAGGAAGACGTGGACATAGACACACAGGTTCGGGCCATTCGCCGCAACGACCAGTTTCTTCTCTGTTCCGATGGTCTCTCGAACCTGTTGGAAGCAAGCGAGATCGGTGAAGTGGTCAGATCCCTGTCCCCGCAGGCTGCAGCACGCCGTCTGATAGAAATGGCATGTGACCGAGGCGGAGACGACAACATTACTATAATAATAGTCAGAATCGAGGAGGTTTTTTGAGTCCGGATCCGGACAAAGCCCATGAACGTGCCTCGGCTGGTTCAGGCTCAGGCTGGACCCTTCTGCTGATTCCCGACAGCAGCAAGCGCCCGGTACTCCAACTTTCACTGGACAGGCAGCGGCTCCGCTTGATCAAGACCAGTGCATTCATCTCTGCACTGCTTCTCCTGGGGTTGCTGGCAGGAGTTCTATTCCAATGGAGACAGATTATCGGCTACCAGTTCTTGAATGATGAAAACGCAAACCTGCGCGCACATCTTGCAAGAATCGAAGAGGACTTGAACGACCTGGACGAAGCAATCAGGCGGGTTCGGCTATATGACAGCCAGTTTCGATACCTTTCGGAGAGTGCGGATCTGCCAGGTTTCGGGCCGATCGACGTCGCTGGATACCAGGGTCTGGAGCCACCATCCAACGAAGAATCCACGGAAGACACCGCCCCCCCCGTCCCCCCCGCCCACGACAATCTCGATTCTTCCGACATCAGGCCTGCGGAACTGTGGGCCCAGGCGATAGACGCACGAGTATCCCGCCTCGTGGGAGTCGTCCGAGACATCGAACCCCGCATGAACGACCTGGTTCAAAACCTGGAAGGTTGGCGATCTCTACGAGCATCGCTTCCTGCCATATGGCCTCTCGACGGCGTCATCACATCGGGCTTCGGATACCGCAGATCTCCTTTCACCCACAGGTGGAAATTCCACAGTGGACTGGATATTTCTGCTGCACGTGGGACGCCGATAGTCACTCCATCCCCGGGTGTCGTCACTTTCTCTGGCTACCGTGAAGGCTATGGCAGAATGATTGAAATCGACAACAGCAACGGGATCGGCAGCCGTTTCGCTCACAATACCACCCACTACGTAAAAGTGGGCGATGTAGTCGAGCAGGGGCAGGTTATCGCGACCGTGGGATCCACGGGCTATACCACCGGCCCTCATCTCCACTACGAGTTGTTGATCGACGGGAAACAAGTGGACCCACTGGATTATCTCCCATGACAGGTCTGGAAATCAAGGTCTTCCAGTCTGTTGTGGACTGCATCAGGCAAGGCGAACCCGCTGCGCTGGTGACCGTTCTCTCTCTCAACGAGACAGGCTTCAACCAATCGGGGCGAATGCTGGTTCGCGCCGACGGGTCCTTCTTCGGGAATATCGGTGGGGGCAACTTTCAGGAACGTATGCGAACCGAAGCCTGGAGATCCATCGAAAGCATGCAAGCCAGGCGATTCCTGCTGAATCTGAAACGCGATTCCAACGGTTCACCTTCCAGCATGGTGGAAGTGCTCATCGAACCCATCAGGCCGGAGCCCCGTTTCGTGATATTCGGTACCGGTCCCGTTGCACAGCATGTCTCTGCTCTTCTCGTGGAACTTGGCTTTGCCATTACCCTGCTGGACACCGAGGATGCCGAAGTGCTCCAGGACCGTTTCGTCGGCTGTTCCATCCTCCAGGGGAACCTGTCGGAGCTTGTTGGCCAACTGGACACAACCAACGACATGTTCGTCTTGCTGGCCACCGAGGACCAGAATCGCGACCGTATCCTCCTGGAGCGCTTGGTGATGCGACCCTGGCGCTGGCTGGGTGTTGCCGCATCCAGGAGCCAGGGGGCAATGCACATCGCTTTTCTCAAGGCCTCCGGCCTGGACGAGTCATCGCTGGAGCGCCTATCCATCCCGGCAGGGCTTCGCATCGGTGCCGAAACACCTGAAGAAATGGCGGTATCGATTGCCGCCGAAGTCGTGCGCGAGCGAAGCACTCCAAGAAAGTCCAAACACTCCTTTCCAATGAGTCGCTCATCATTGGGAGCGGATCCTGTTCCCTCTCCCGATGATATCTGACAGTGACCGAAAACACCTGCCTGCCGAACCGTTGGGTGATGGACAGGGTTCTGGCGGATACCGTGAAGGCTGCGGCATTCGGCCCGCTCAACCGGAAGGAGCCGTTGCTGACTCGGGCAACGGTGCCACCGACGCCAGCAAGCTGGCCAATTCATCCAGTTTCAGGGGCTTTCGCACAAATCCATCAAAAGATTCGTCTGCAATCCTGGCTTCGATGGTGGGATCCTGGTAGGCGGTACACGCGATCACCGGCAGGTACTGGGTGTCAGGATCGGAACGTAGCATCTTGAGTACTTCAAAGCCGTCCATGTCGGGCATCATGATGTCCATCAAGATCACATGGGGCCTGAACCGTGCAACGGTGAGTCCGGCAGAAAAACCACTGTCAGCCACCTCAACCTCGAACTTTCCCTTGACTGCCAGATACTCCTTGACCATTTCGGAGAAGCCGGGTTCGTCATCGACTATCAGTACGCGATGCCTGCCTGTTCCACTTTCATCGAAATCGGCAGGGAGTGGGTAGCTGTACTGCCGAGCAAAATGGACCAGGTCGGTCTTGGCGATTCGCCTGTGGCCCCCAGGAGTCCGGTGTGCCTCCAGGAGACCTGAGTTCACCCAGTTGACCACAGCAGGTGGACTGACACCGAGCAACTTCGCTACCTGAAAGGTCGTGAAGTAGGTTGGCCCGGACATGTCTGACTTCCTGCGTGCCATATTGATGTACTCCGTTCTCTACGGGTCACCCCGGGGGCAGATTGTCCCAGACGACATCCAGCCGGAATACTCCGTACCAGACCCGGTAGGACAGCCATTTGTCATTTTAGCCAATCATAAGGCCCCGTGTACCTCAGATCTGAAAATTATTGAACTTCATCCCGACAACGCCTGGATGGCTGAGAGATATCACAGGGCTCAGGGCCATGATCCAGAATTACTCCAGGTACAGGACACAGGAACCCACGCTCCGGCATTGGAGACGGCACGGCCACACGGCAGCCCCACAATTAGAGCAAGGCTCTCCCGATGACTGAAGTTCGGTCCCTGTATGGCTGCCTATTCCATTATCCGAAACCGGAAGAAGGTTTCGCCGATGATGATCTCTTCCCCCCCGAACAAGCGCCGCTCGTCGATCAGCTCGCCGTTGACCAGAGTACCGTTTGAGGACTTGTTGTCTTCAATGAAGAAATCGTCTCCGTTTCGAAACACGCGACAATGGTACCGCGAGACTTTGCTGTCGTTCTTGATCTGGACGTCGTTGTCTCGCCCTCGCCCGATGGTGATCAATTCTCCGGTGAAGGGATAGATCTGTTCTTCTGCTGTGCCTTCCTGGTAGAGAAGCAGGGCGCGCCTGGTCCCGATGGCCACTTCGTCCTCTGCGGGAGAAATGTCGACTTCTCCTTCGGCTTCTACTTCAACTTCGGAGTCGGCAGAGAGTTGCAGATCGATCTCGGCGGCATCTTGCGGCTGGGAATCACCAAAGCCCATGTCGATGGAAGCTTCACCGGGGCCTATTTCGGCCTCGTCGGCTTCGATTGCCATGACGGGTTCTTCATCGGGGCCCTGGGAGGGATGCTCCAGAACCGAGGAAAGATCCTCTACCTGCACGCTACGGCTCACATGGCTGCCATCGATATCTTCCACGACGACCTGTGCTTTGTCTGAAACCATGTCAGCGGATTCCATGAAGGATTCCCCAGGTTCTTCAGAAGATGGTGGCGCAGTCCTGCCGGTTTCCTGTCCCGCGGCATCGGCAAGGGAAGACCACTTGTCGAGAACCTCGATGAGGGCCCCAATCTGCTGGTCGAGAAGTTCCAGGGTTTCTTCCGCCTCCTGGATTTCGTTTTGAGTGGCAGCGGATGCCTCTCCAAATTCTTCCTGGTCCAGCTCCTCGATTTCAAGTCGTAGTTGGAGTTCTTCCAGGCGCTTGTCGGCTTCATCCTTGGAGGTGGAAACCCCGGCGTGTTTGTCTTCCAGCTCAGTCATGGCGGATTCGAGCCGAGGTACCAGGGGGATGATATCGTCCGCGATGGTCGAAGACTTGATCTCATGGTCCAAAATGACCTTCTCGACCACCTCTGGGCTGAATTTGTCGGCCTTCTGGCGGGCCTTTGCGATATAGCTGCGGTGCTTTTCATACCGGTCCAGATGACCGGTGAACTCTTGAAGGATTTCTTCGGTGGACATGCTTTCCGCTGAGCTCCAGGAGATGGATTATTTGAAGACGCCTGTTCTGGGATCAAGGCCGCGATTAGGATGGCTCCGGTCACCCAGGTCGCAGAAACAGTTATTGGAGTACAAGCCTACCTGTCAAGCCCCTGGCCGTCGAAAGGGCCACGAGATGTGTAATTGCAGGTTGCAGACCTCGTTCAGTTGGAAAAAATGAAGGAGTCGCCTCGTGGCACGGCCGAGCCTCCGGGAACATTCCACCCTACAATGGACCCCATGCCTTCACTTTCCGTGAAGGAGCGAACCAACAGGAGCCTTCTTCGCCTGTTGGATTCCCGTACCGCCTGGTTGAAGGCATAGGCACGAAACAGGGCATCCAATACCAGCAGGGGAATGATCTGCGCGGAGTTGCCACTGTTGTACAAGTACACCCCCGTACCCACCAACCCTAACTCCACCACGGTATATCCCACGAAGGAACGTGCTTTTCCCAGAGCCAGGTGCCCGCTCCCAGGCCACAACAGAGACAACGCCCCCACCATTGCGGGTGACGGGGGCCTTGGGTAGAGATTTCGAATCGTGGCTCTCCAGTCTCGTAGAGCCATGTTGAATTCGTCGATGCTCACGGCGAGACCTTCAACCAGTAGGCGGTCCACCGTGGATAGTTCCACCTCCTTGATGCCGGTTTCGGAGGCCATACGGAGTATACCACTTTGAAAGCTGATAAACGAGCCATCAACAACCACACCACCGTGTAGGATCACCTGGAGAGGCACTCCGCTACGCAGCACCGGCAGGCTGGTTCGTTCCCGGGACTCGCCACCTGGCGTTTCGGCTTGGAGGGAATGGGAGAAGAGAGAGGTTGAGAGAAACAACAGAAATGTGATCTTCAGGATGTAGAAAAAAATCCCTCTACACGTTGCGGCTCTACAGGACATTGCATCAAACGTAGGTTTCATTGTTTTCACGAGGTGCCAGACTGCTGAAACGCAGGAACTGACCCTGAAAAAGCAGCTTTACCGTCCCTGTGGGGCCATTCCGTTGCTTTGCTACGATCACCTCGGCTATCCCCGGTTCCTGACTTTCCTTGTTGTAGTACTCGTCGCGGTAGATGAACATGATGATATCTGCATCCTGCTCGATGGCTCCGCTCTCTCGCAAGTCAGACAGCAAAGGCCTCTTGTCGTTTCTCGCTCTCGCTTCGACACCACGATTGAGCTGCGAAAGCGCGATAATCGGTATTTCCAGCTCCTTGGCCAGGCCCTTCAAACCCCTGCTGATACTGGATATCACCTGCTCGCGACTCTCGCGAGATCCCTGGGAACCCTGCATGAGCTGAAGATAATCCACTGCGATGAGCCCCAGTTCGGGGCGCTCGGCCTTGAGACGCCGAGCACGGCTCCTGACCTGGGCGATTGTCAGTCCGGGTGTGTCATCGATGAAAATGGGAGCCTGGTAAATGCGCTCCGCAGCATCGATGAGCCTTGGCCAGTCCTTTTCCTTGGACAGGTAGCCCGAACGTACCTTGCTGGCATCGACCCTGGCCTCGGCACATAACATTCTCGTGACGAGCTGCCCCCGGGACATTTCCAGGGAAAACAAGCCTCCTCCCACTCCGGCTCCCATGGCTGCGTTTCGAATGAAGTTGAGCGCAAGAGCGGTCTTGCCCATTGCGGGCCTGGCGGCGAGAATGACCAGGTCCGAAGGCTGGAAGCCAGCAAGCAACCGGTCCAGGTCGATGAACCCGGACGTAACCCCGGTGACGTCCCCACGCCTCTCCGAGAGATTCTGGATACGCTTGAACTCTACATCGATGACTTCGCTCAAGCTATGCCAGTCCTTGTGGGAACTCTGCCGGCCCACCTCGAAAATGCTCTGTTCAGCGTTGTCAAGCACTTCCACCAGGTCCCGATCACTCACAGCGGATTCAGCAATCGCCTGAGATGCCTTCAGCAACCTGCGCCGAACCGCTTTCTCGTGAACGATCCTGGCGTAGTACTCCACGTTTTCAGTGCTGGGAACCTGTTCAGGCAACGATGAGATGTAGGCTATCCCACCGAAAGCATCCTCTTCTCCAGAAGAGACCACCCTGTCCACCACTGCGAGGGTGTCGTAGACCATGCCTTCTTCGGACATATCCAGGAGAAGCTTGAACAGTCTGGCGTGGGCATCCCGATGAAAGGCGTCGTGACCGAGAAAAGCCGCAACGCTATCGATGTTCCCCGGATTCAGAAGCAATGCTCCCAGAAGGGCTCTCTCAGCATCCAGGGAATGGGGTAGAGGCCTAGCTTCTTCATTCATGCGGCTATTGCTCCTTTGCAACGACGCCTGTCCCACGGCAGTTCCATCGCTCGCTTGCTCTTCCTCCTGACGACTATGCTGGAGATTCTATCCGCTGTCGCTGCAGAAGAGCCACACCCCGTTCATTCCTTTCTCACACACCAGAGAAGTTCCGAGCCACGTCGACTCAGACCCCCGGGAGCCGTCGGGAAAGAGGCTGCCGGAAACAGCAGGCTCTGGCCCCGGCGAGGGGCGCCAGGAGCTGCCATCTGGTCTCTGTCCTGAATGGCGGATCAAGCGGGGATGAGGCGAGTTCGAAGCATCGGCGCCGGCGCCCCCCCGCGGAATAGCAGGGCTGTTTCACGTGGTTGGGCGGACTTGCTGCCCGCTTCCAGCAAAGGCAGCCACTCCAGCCATAGGAGCATTATCAGGACGGGGATCTCTGGAAAAGGCTTTGGCGTGACAGGCAGAGCCGGGTCTCCCGCCTCTGCCTCGAGGCAGCAACCTACTCACGAATTACATAAAGCTTGACCGCCGCCTCGACATCGGGATGGATTCGCACCGGTACGCTGAAAACGCCGATGGTGCGGATAGGTTCTTCCAGGGAGATGTCGCGCCGATCTACTTCGATGCCTTCGGCTGCTAGGCATTCGGCTATGTCGCGGTTGGTGACAGAGCCAAACAGACGATCCTCTTCTCCTGCCTTCCTGCGAACAGAAATAGCCGTCTTGTTGATCAATTCCGCACGAGCGGTGGCGGCTTTCATGTCGCGCTTCTTTCTTTGCTCAACGATCCTCATGAGATGTTCCAGTTGCGCCAGGTGGCGCTCATCGGCCCGTGACGCAAAACCTCTGGGGATTAGGTAGTTGAAGGCATAGCCGTTGGCCACCTTGACAATCTCGCCCACCTTGCCGAGCTCGGGCACGTCTTTCCGGAGAATGACCTTCATTGGGCAAGCCCTCCTACTCAACCGCCAGGAAAGGCAGCAGCGCCAGGTGTCGAGCACGCTTGATGGCAGTGGTGATTTCCCGTTGATGCCGAGCACAGTTGCCCGAAATGCGACGAGGCACGATCTTCCCGCGCTCCGTGATGAAATACCTTAGAAGCTTTGGATCCTTGTAGTCGATCTTGACGTTCTTGTCGGCGCAGAACCTGCAGATCTTGCGCCGCGATGCGCGTCTGGTCCGTTGCATGGTTCTCCCTCCCTATTCGGAATCGCCATGAGCGCTGTCGGTACTGACATCTGAAGACGCGCTCTCGGTGTCGGTTGAAACTTCGGGCTCTTGTTGCTCCTGAAGCAGTGGCTGGTAGTCTTTCACATCCACGTGTTCATCCATGCGGATTGTGAGAAAGCGTATAATGTCGCTTTCGATGCGGATAATTCTTTCCAACTCGCTGATGCAGGGTGCCTCGGCAAGGTATTGCCAGTACAGGTAACGGCCCCGGGTGAACCTCTGGATGTTGTAGGCCAGCCTGCGCAGGCCGAGATCTTCAAAAGCAAGTTTTTGCCCTTCAAAATGCTCGATCACTCCTTCCAGGCGTGTTGTGATTCGTGCGAGTGCTTCTTCCGTGATCTCTGGTTGGAAGATGCAGGTGGTTTCATACTCGTTGATGTTCATGGTCGGGTATATCTCCACTCGGATAGACAGGGACGGGCAGCCTGTCCGACTGACCCGGCCCGTGGAGTTTAGGCGAAGTAACTCGCCAGGTGTGAAACGATTTCGGTCACCCAGTTCATCGTGGAAGCCGCTGTGGCCTGCCCTTCATCCAACGCGATGAGGGGGGCGATTACCAGAGAGACGACACTCATGAGCTTGATGAGGATGTTGAGCGAGGGACCGGCGGTGTCCTTGAAGGGATCGCCTACGGTATCTCCAACGACTGCGGCGTGGTGGGCATCAGAGCCCTTCTCGTAGATCTCACCGTTGGCGGCCTTGAAACCACCTTCTATGCTCTTCTTGGCGTTGTCCCACGCACCACCGGCGTTGGCCATGAAAATGGCCATGAGCACACCCGATGCTGTGACACCCGCCAGCAGACCCGCGAGCGCTTCAGGTCGCCAGAAACCCAGCAGTACGGGAATCAATATTGCCATGGAACCAGGTAGCACCATGCGCTTGATGGCTGCCGTGGTGGAGATGTCTACACAACGGGCATAGTCGGCCTTCACGCCTTTCTCGCCCGCCAGAAGGCCGGGGATCTCCTTGAATTGGCGACGAACCTCGACGATCATGTCCATGGCTGCGTCGCCCACTGCTCTCATGGCAAGTGATGAGAAGAGGAAGGGAAGCATTGAACCAATCAACAACCCGCCCATCGTGTAGGGATTGGAGAGGTCGATGACGGTGATATTTGCTTGTGTGCGGAATGCGGCGAAAAGAGCCAGAGCCGTGAGGGCGGCAGACGCGATGGCGAAGCCCTTGCCAATGGCGGCGGTTGTGTTCCCCACGGCATCCAGCTTGTCTGTCCGTTCGCGCACCATCGGAAGCTGGTGGCTCATCTCTGCGATACCTCCGGCGTTGTCGGCGATGGGCCCATATGCATCGACCGCAAGCTGAATTCCGGTTGTGGACAGCATTCCAAGTGCGGCTATTGCTATTCCGTAGAGATCAGCGGCCTCGTAGGCACCTACGACACCGATGGCGATGAGAATCACCGGACCAGCCGTGGACTGCATCCCGACGGACAGGCCCGTGATGATGTTGGTGGCGGCACCGGTCCCGGACTGGTTTGCGATTGCGTTGACGGGGCCACGCCCAACGGCGCAGTAGTACTCGGTGATCAACCCCACGAGCACTCCCACCACGAGGCCGATGATTGTAGCCAGGAAAATACCGTTGGAACCGATGACCTTGCCCGAAAGAAGGTGTACACCCGTGGCAGGCCAGAACCATTGGGCGAAAAACCACGTGGCTATCAGCATGGCACCAGCAGCTCCGAAGGTGCCAAGGTTCAAGGCAGCCTGGGGATTACCGCCTTCCTTCGTTCGTACGGCGAAGGTGCCCATTATGGATGCCACGATTCCCACAGCCGCCAGGAGAAGCGGCAACACCACCGGCCCGAGGCTGCCCGCTGTCAGCCTGTCGGCGTACCAGTCGCCACCGATCACCATCGCTCCCACGATTGCGCCCACGTATGATTCGAAAAGGTCGGCTCCCATGCCCGCCACATCACCCACGTTGTCGCCCACGTTGTCGGCTATGACAGCGGGATTTCTGGGATCATCTTCGGGTATGCCGGCTTCGACCTTTCCCACGAGGTCTGCTCCAACGTCAGCGGCCTTGGTGTAGATACCGCCACCCACACGGGCGAACAGGGCGATGGAAGATGCACCCATGCTGAAGCCGGCGATCACCGCCATGACGGAGCGGATACCGACAACGTTTCCAGAATTGAAGAAACCAGTATCGAAAAAAACTGAATAGCCAAGAAACAGGGTTCCGAGCCCTATCATGGCCAGACCAACCACGGACATGCCCATGACGGTACCGCCCGAGAACGCCACCTTCAGGGCATCGGCCAGCCCAACCCTGGCAGCAGAGGTGGTGCGGAAGTTGGCAGCCGTGGCCACCTTCATACCAAAAAACCCCGCCAGCGCCGAACAGGTCGCCCCCACCACGAAGGAGAGGGCAACCAAGGCCTGCCCCGGTGTGCCGTTCACAAGGTTCGCCATTACAAGGAGCACAGCGATCACCCCCACGAAGCCGGCGAGTACCGTGTACTCCCGCCTCAAGAAAGCCATGGCCCCTGCTCTGATGGCCTGGCCGATGGAGACCATTTCTTCGTCCTCCACCTGGATTTTGTTGATCCAGATGGTCTTCCACAAGGCGAAGGCCAAGGCGACCAGCCCCGTCACCGGTACAGCGTAGACTGCCAACTCCATGTTTTACTCCCAGTTCCTGTTTTCTTTGCCCTTTTCTTGAAAAATGCACCGCCTGTCGATGCCAAAAAAACTTTGTTCAGCCACGTACTCCGTTCTTCCGCCCGGCCTGCCGCTGTTCCGGGGATGGAACTGTTTCACTCTTTTCTCCCAAAGTCCCTTTCCCGGCGATCTTGGCGCCCCCGCTCGAGCCTTTCCCCCGAGGCTTCACGTTGAAGCGGTTCGCCGCAGCACCCGGACCATCTACCAGCACGGTTTCGACGGCATGAGCGGCTCTCTGCAGCATGGCAGGCAAGTCCGACAACTCGGCGGGGGACCAACTCGAGAGCACATACCTGGCGGGATCCCATTCTGGCGGGGGCCGCGATATCCCGAAACGGAGCCTGAAAAAGCCAGCCCCTGACAAGCTCTGGATGTCGCGCACTCCCCTGTGCCCGGCATGCCCCCCCCCCAGTTTCAGGCGCAGGCGCCCGAATGGCAGGTCCATGTCGTCGTGTACCACCAGCAAGTTTTCCACGCTCAGGTCGTACCACGCCAGCAGAGCCGAAATCGGTAATCCGGAACGATTCATGAAGAGTTGGGGCGTGGCCAATATCACACGTTGACCATGAAAATGCGCCTGAACTACGTTGGCTCCGGCACGGGTTCTGCTCGCAGGAGCATCCCAGCGGCGCACGAGTTCCTTCAACACGAGAAAGCCCGCGTTGTGGCGTGTCATGGCGTAACGAACGCCAGGATTGCCCAACCCAGCGACCATCCACACCGCTAGCCCCCCGCAGCATGAGGCCCTGGAAACCCGGCCCGCCCACCAAAGCCGGTACAACAGGCAGCCGATCTTGAATCGCGCCACGTAGACAGCCGGGAAGCCACGTGGTGGAAAACCGCTTGAGGCAGCAGGGACTCGCCCCAGCGACTGGCGCTCCGCAGCAGGCCCGAGCTTTCCCGACGGCCCCCGGGAGCCGGTCCGGGGGATCGCTCACACATATGCGGTGGCACCCGCCCGGGACATTGCACGAAAGCATGTGTCTGCCTGGACATCACGTTCAATCCTGCATCGCCGGGAGTACTGTTTCCGTTTCCTCTTGTACTACTTCTTCTTCGTAGGCCCTTCCACCAATGGCCAGGACGTTGAAGGGCGAGTCGAAAACGAGTTCCACTCCATCGGGGACGGCTACCTGGTCCACCCTTGCCATGTGCCCTATGTCCAGGTCTGTGACGTCTATCGCGATGGCAGCGGGAATCTTTGAGGGGATGCAGCGAGCCTTGAGCCAAGGCCTCAATATTCGGATTTGTCCACCTTTCTTGACGCCGATAGAGCGACCAACGGCTTCGACCCGGATCATTACCTCCACTGGCTTGTCCTCCTGGACTTCGTAGAAATCCACGTGGAGCAAGCGTCGAGTCAAGGGATGTCTCTGTATGGCCTTGACGATGCAGAGCCTCTCCCCGCCGACTGTTTCGACTCTCAAAAGCGCATTGCGGTTTCCGGTACGCCGAAGTTTGACCTCCAGTTCGACGGGATCGATGGCGAGCATCGTGGGTTTGTTGCCGCCTCGATAGAGCAGTGCGGGCGCCTTGCCGGTCTGGCGGAGCTTGCGGGCTGCACCCTTGCCCACGCTTGTGCGCGGCTCCGCTCTCAGGCTGATGGTTTCCATCCTTCCTCCACAGGCATGGAGAGACAGTGGAGAGTCCGGATGCTGGATACCTGAAAACTCGTCCAAGCAAGACCTGGATAACCAGGTCCCCACACCCCGGACTCAGGACCCAAGAGGGTCGGTGCGGTCTCTTGACGGTCAACAGTTGTGTTATCGACACCCTCTCTGCGGTCCCGGATCAGCGATTGCAAACCCAGGCCAGTGAAAGGGGCCGACGACCTATCGTATGCACAAGGGACTGTCAAGCTCCCAACGGGAAACAGCTCCCATGAGCCAAAGTACGGCTCGTCTTCAGAATCAGGCGAACAGACGACTGACCGAATCCTGGAAATGTATGCTCCTGATGGCCTCGGCCAACACTTCTGCCACGCTCACCACTTCGATCTTGTCGAGAGCACGAGCCTCTGCCTTGAGCGGGATCGTATCTGTGACAAGCACCTTTTCCAGGCAGCTCTCCTCCAGCCGATTGACTGCCGGCCCGCTGAAGACAGCGTGGGTTGCCACAGCCAGTACCCTGCTGGCGCCAGCGTCGTCCAGGGCCTGTGCACCATTGGTGAGCGTACCGGCGGTGTCGATCATGTCATCCACAACTATGGCAGTCTTGCCCTCGATGTCGCCGATGATGTTCATGACCCTGGATACATTGGGTTTCGGCCTTCGCTTGTCGATCATTGCGATGCCGCAGCCCAGCAGCTTGGCGTAAGAGCGAGCACGTTCCATTCCACCTGCGTCGGGAGACACCAGGACCAGATCATCCCGCTGTACGCTGGTCTTTACCCAGTCCACAAAACCGTTCCTGGCATAGAGGTTGTCTACTGGAATGTTGAAGAAACCCTGTATCTGACCGGCGTGCAGATCCATGGTCAGCAGGCGATCCACTCCAACTGCCTGCAGCATGTCAGCCACCATCTTTGCCGTGATGGGAGCCCTGGGCGCCACCTTGCGATCCTGCCGTGAGTACCCGTAATACGGCATGACCGCGGTGATGCGCCCGGCGCTGGCGCGCTTGCAGGCATCCACCATGATGAGCAGTTCCATGAGATGGTCGTTCACCGGTGCTGAAGTGGACTGGAGAAGAAATACGTCCCGTCCCCGGACGTTTTCTCCAATCTCGACGTTGATCTCGCCATCGGAGAACCGGGCACAGCGCGCTACTCCGGGAGGAATCCGAAGGTGTTGGCAGATTCTTCGCGCAACATCGGGATTG
The DNA here is from genome assembly GCA_024276675.1 of Myxococcota bacterium. Taxonomy (GTDB): domain Bacteria; phylum Myxococcota_A; class UBA796; order UBA796; family JAFGLY01; genus JAJRWT01. Next base: position 299,150 of record JAJRWT010000027.1, read on the forward strand.
GCATTCCCGGAAAAGACCTTCAAGTCACCATACATATTACTCGAAGCCTCGGAAAGCGGACTCTGAACCCGAAAACATGCTGGGGTGGTAGGATTCGAACCTACGAATGCCGGTTCCAAAGACCGGTGACTTACCACTTGTCTACACCCCATCAGCAATGCGACGCCAATCTAAAAGCAAGCGCGGCGATGGTCAACAACTGAAGTGCTACACTTTTCCCTGGAGTCGTCAACAGGCGGCCCTTCCAGGCTCAAGGGTGTTCTTCAAGTCCATGGGCGTGCCCGTTGATCAGAAGGCTCAAGAACCAGAATGAAGGGCAGTGGGCAAAAGGATGTAGCCTTCTTCCATGTCTCCGAGCAAGGCGCAGCAATCAGGGCCCTGCACATCCAGGAAGGCTGCGATGTAGGCGCATATGAGTGCTTCCAGCTTTTCTTCCATTTCGCCAATGCGTGTGCCGTTCATTCCAGCGAGGTCCGCATCCAGGAGGGCTCTCAAGGCCGGACTGGAGACCAGCTCCGGCACGGAGTTCATCAACCGGGACGCGATCAGTTCGAGGTACCGAACCACGGCGTCCTTCCTGGAGCCCACGGGGCCGTGTTTCAGGCGGATGGGTCGTTCAAGCCCGAACATCAGCACCTGTGCTGGCTGGGTGTAGGTTTCCAGTACGCGGTCACCTTCAGCCTGCGGATCCGGGTCGAACCCCATGCGCATCATGGCGCGGCCCATGATCCTTGGATGGCCGGCTGACACGATGTTCACGAAATGATCGTCCACCTGGAATCGATTGAAGTGTTCCTGCAGCAGACGGTCGCAGCTCCGCTGACCATTGCTGTTTTCGACTATGATGGGGGCGTTCACGGCAACTATGGCGCCATGGCGCCCACGGTTCCTGGCCAGCCAGCCCAGGACATCTTCGTGGGTACGCAAATGAGCTGTTGATATAAGCCGAACCGAACCATCGTCGTCGATGGGCTCCAGCACTGCCCCCCCGGAACTGTTTCGGGGAGCCCAGGCCAGATCCAGGCCAAGATAACGAGTTTTTCTCAAGATGAGTTCCTCCCGGGGACCTGATGGTGACGGGCTCTGCTCCCGCAACACTCGGTCCAGTAAACCACCCACGCCGATTCGGCCAGGTTTCCCATGGGACAAACCGGCCTCTGGTAGATCCATGCTCTACAGATCAGCCAAAGAAAAACATTGACCTGCGGCCAATGCTGCCAAGTGCTGCCCGGTCGACGTCGAGCCGAGCCAGCTTCAGGCCAGGCTCTCTTATTGCAAGCGGAGGGATTACGCTATCAGCAGCCGTCAGAACCTGTCAACGAGCCTCGGAATGGGCAGGTCCCATGACGTTCCGAACGCCCGATCATATCTTTACATGTGGGGGTTTCGGGAAAACCCCAAATACGGTCCAGCATCTGTAGGGCAGCGTTCCGTCGGCTGCTGATCTTCAACAGGCTCCGTTCCCATCGAATCACGATTGCTCTCCGCCCTGGTCGTCTCGTAGAAATTGCTCCTGTGCCGCCCAGCGCACCGCCGAGTCCACCTTGACCACCGGCCCCAGTACGGATCCTGAATGTTCCATCATGGTCCTGGCCAGGGGCCATGCCTCTGCACGGGCTTCTCTACCCCCCATAGCATGGAGGCATCGCAAGCGAAGCGGGAGATCACCGACCTGCCTGGCCTCATCGATGGCAGCTTCCATGGCTGTGGGATCTCCTGCCACCAGGGCGCCTTCACGCAGGAGCAGAACCATCCAGCGGCGGGTGCCGAGTCTGGCGAGCTGCTCCAGGGCCTTGGAGAATGGCCTGGCGTCGGCGGTCAACACGGCCGACATACCCCGAAAGAAGGCCATGGCTCCCTTGTACTTCATGCGACTGGCCAGTCGCTCTCCACGATAGAAAGCAGCCAGGGCGGCTTGCCGATCATGCCTGGCCAGCCGGAGTTCCCCCCGGACAGACAGCAGGTGCAGCCGTGTCAGGGCGTCGATCTGGGTATCCGCGGCACCCTGAGCCACCAACAACGCCTCGGCCGCCCAGTCCAGGTCTCCCGCGGCCAGGTAGAGCGCGGCTTTTTCCACTCCGATCAAGGCTTCCAGACCGGCGTGGGCCCTGGTCTTGCAGATGCTCTCTGCCTGGCCGAGATAGCCGTGGGCCTGGCCCAGAAATCCACGCCGCCGGCCGACACCGGCCATCAGCACCAGGAATCTCAGTTTCGTGCTGGCCGAAACTTGTCCCATCCCGCGTTTCAGCACCTGGGACAGCGATTTCTCGGCCCTGTCCACGAGGTCCTGTTCCAGGTTCTGCCGGGCAAGAGCATACATGGCCAGGGCCAGTGGCTCTTCCATGCCCCGACTGGTGGCCTCGGCGGCTGCACTCCTCAACAACATCAGCGCCTTCCAGTAGTCGCCCTCCAGGGCACGAACCTCGGCCTTGAGGATCATGGCATTCACCTTGACCAGGGGTTCGGGGGATTCACCGGGAATGGCCATGATGGCATCCGAGAGGTCCTCGCACCTGGCGCAGTCGCCCTGCTCCATGCAAGCCCGTGCAAGACCCAGCATTGCCCTGGAGTTCAAGATGGGCTTGCCGGTCTCCCTGGCCCTGGCTCGTGCATCGCTGAAGGCCTGGCCAGCCTCGCGCCATCTTCCGCTGGAGAGCAGAGCCTCGCCCCTAAGCAGGGAAAACCGCCCCGACTGCTCCGGGTCGGGCGCCCGCAGACCGCCCACGTATGACAGCGCATCCAGCGCTCTCTGGTGGTCACCATTGGCAAGAGCATTCTCGGCCAGGTTCAACAGCGCTGGCACCGCCTGGGTTACGAAGGAACCCAGAGCCCTGTGCAGTGCTACCCGGTCAGCAACCCATTCCTGCTGTTCAAAAGAAGATATGCTACGAGCCAGTGCCCTGTGAAGACGAGCTGTTCCAGAGGATGAGAGCCCTGTTGCCACCATGTCACCCAACACCGGGCGCCGTATGTATATCCACTCGCCCTTCTCATCGTTGCGAATCTGGACAAGGCCCAGCTTCACCAGGTTGCCGGCATCCACGCCGGATTGGTCCACACTTGCGGCATCTAAGGCCACGGACAGAGGTAACGGCTCCCCGGCAATAGCCAGCACCTGGAGCAACTTGTGGGCAGATGGCTCCAGATCCTCCAACATGGCCTGGAAGCGACTCTGGAAGTTCTTCAATGGCAGGATGGAGACCTTGGGATCCAGATGCCACACCGGCTCCCCACCCTCGCCCACTCCTTCCCACTTGAGAAGCCCTTGGGCGTGGAGTTCCCGTACCGCCGTGACCACCAGCGCTGGAAGTCCACCACTCTCACGCATGAGCAGACCCACAAGGTCGCCCGGAGGAGCAGTTGTGGCCAGCATCGCCGAGACCATGCTGTGGACCTCGGACTTCTTCAGAGGTCGTAGGTCGACTATACGCCCTGGCAAAGCCTCCTTGCGCGCGAGGCCGATGGTCACCAGGGAGAGCCCCGGAACATGCTCCGCCAAAGCTCCGATTACATCCAGCTCCCTGTCAGACGCTCGATGGAGATCTTCCACGAGAAGCAGACATCGCCCTTCATCCATTACGCGGATCAAGGCATCACGGATCTTTCCTTCGCCTGGAGTCGTACTGTCGAAGGCCAGTTGAGAGAGAGAGCGGGAGATCTGGTGGAGGACACTTCGATCAATCCCGCTGGCACGACAGCGCACCGCAATGCACTCGACACCCGCGCGGCTGGCCAGCTCGACTGCAAGCTGGGCAACCCGACCGATTCCGGAACCCAGTTCACCCACCAGGTGAACAACTCCCCCGGCATCCAATACACCTTCGATTGCGCCCTGCGCTGCCCATCTTCCCACCAGGACGGGGCGATGGAGTTCACGGTTGAGCCCCCCACGCCCAGCCAAAAGTGCAAGGGCCATGGCAGCAGAATGGGGCCTGGCGGAGGGATCCCGAGCCATCAGGTGGTGGATGGTCTCGGTCAGGCGAACAGGGGCCTCGGGAACGATGTCGCAAAGGCTCCGGTAGTTTCCTGCCCAGTGGGCACGAAGATAGCCCATGGTGTCCAGTGCATGAAAAGGACGAACCCCCGAAAGGGCTTCGTAGAGCGTGACACCCAGACTGTACAGATCACATCGTTGGTCTACATCGATGCCCGCAATCTGCTCCGGAGCCATGTAGGCATAGGTTCCAAGCACATCACCCAGCGTCGTTGAGAGGGGATCCGCAGTGTTCATGGCAAGACCCAGATCCAGGAGCCTTACACAGCCACCTTCGCCAAGGTGGATGTTGGAACTCTTGATGTCACGGTGCACGATTCCCTGGTCGTGCAGGAAGCCGATCACATCCAGCAACTCGGTACCAATCCGTAGCACTTCCTCTGCTTTCCTGGGACCGCTCTGCCTGATGGCCTGGCTCAAGGTGCGCCCATGCAACAACTCCATGACCAGAGTGGGCTGAGGTTCCTCCAGGACATCCAGGCAACGAGGAAGCCCCCGATGCTCCAGGCGCTGCAGTAGCCATCCCTCGCGAAGAAAGCGCTTCACCAGCGTCTGGGACTTGTCGGGATTGCGCAGCACCTTGAGTGCCACACAGACGCCGGTACTGGTGGACCTGGCGCTGTAGACGTCAGCCCCGCCTCCCCAACCGAGGCTCTCGCAGATCTCGAAACCGACCAGTCTCTGGCCCCGTGAAATGCGGGCAGGCTCCGCGCCGTCCTGGTCCGTGTGCCTTGTCAGTGCTCACCCTCTTTGTAGTTTGGGTCCCCGCTCCTGACATGGTCCTTCCTGGGCCCTTGACGGCGCTTGTCTTCACGTTGCGCATCGGAAGGCCCCTTGCTCCCCTGCCCCCTCCCGTTGTCCGGAGGGAGTTGGAAAAGCCCTGGACCGGCCTGCCCCATGTCCTCCTGCCCCCTCTGAAGCGCCTTCAGTTCGCTCGCAAGTTCATCGATGGCGTCCTGAAGATTCCTGGCCGACAGGGTCGTCCTGCTGGGGTCGTATCCAACCCACTCGGCCCTGGAAGATCCTTCCTCCAGGATACGCGCCACGTGCAGTTCCAACTGGGAAACACGTTCTTCCAACTCCGCGATGCGTTTCATGGCCTTCGAAAGACGACGCCTGGGCTCCCCCGTATCGTTGGGCTCCGGCCGTTCCACATTGACCACCCGTTCTACCTGTGCCGAAGGTTCGGCCTGCTCCTGGGGTCGAAAACAGTCACAGACAGCCAGGACAGCAGCCGAAAGCAGGAGACAGCCCAGCAATGCGCGACACGGTTCCGCCACACGATATCTCCAACTCTGGGAAACATCCATACCCAGCCCCCGGAAGAGCATCAGTATACTGCATCATTGCACAGATGCTATCCCCTGTCGCGGTCCCACCATGGATACGATAATCAAAGGTCTCCCGTATCCAGTTGCCCCGCCTCCGGATCCCACAGGTCATAATCCGTGCCGGATTGGCAGCCGCTGCCCAGAAGACGCCTGGAAAGCAGGAATGACTGGTCCAGTTCCAGGTCCATCATCAAGATGTCATTGAATTGACCGGATGCCGGAGGCAGGAATCCCACCTGGATGATGACCGACTCACCTGGCTCCAGGCTCGTGGGAGAGGGATCGTAGATCAGCAGGAAGTTCTGTTCGTCTTCAAGCCAGACGTTTTCCAGCAACAAGGACTCGTCGCCGGATGCCTCGACAGTGAGCTGTTTTTTCAGCACCTCACCATCAGGAACCGCGCAGCCGAACTCCAGCTCACCTTCAGGGAATACGGAGACCCGCGCACCTTCGATGGACAGTGCCGTGAGTTGGAGGCCCATGTCTCCGCAGCCCGTGGCAACCAGGGGCGAAGCCAGCATCAACAGCAGACAGCCCCTGCAGGGAACCAGCCTTCCGAGTTGGACAGGCAACAGCATTTCACTCCTCCGAACCACTTCCACAACGCTTGCATCACGCAAAGGTCATGCCAACAACCCTTGCCCCACGTCCCCCCCCCCGCCGGACAATGCCAATTTCAGAGTTTCCCTGATGGGCCTGCAATAGCCGCTCCGCAGTTCTTGCGAGAGGGATGGCCTTTGGGCCTAGCCATTCCCGCCCGGGTGGGAAGTCCGCTCCGCAGTGGGGGCGGGAATGTCTCAGGTCCGGCACAAGCCAGCCCCGAACATGCCTGGTGTCTCTCCAGGAACTCCGGGCGCTACGGCATGAGCTTTCCCGACGGCTCCTAGAACACCCCCAACACTCCGGGCAGCTCAAGATCAGCTCCCAGCAGAATCGTCGAGAGATTCGGAGACCACAGTATCCGCACGCCTACTCCGCTCAGCGCAAACCTGGCCTCGGCCACTGGCACCAGCACGGGCTCCAGGCTGTGCAGCTCCACGTTTTCGCCAACGATGGAAACTGTCATTCCACCCAGGAGCAATGCTCCGCCTCCCAGGTCCATGCGGCTGGTCCATGTACCTGTCCCCAATGCCTGCCTGACTCCCACGATGGCCTCGCCTGCAACCCAGGTGCTTTCCCCCTGCTGAAACGCGGACCACTGGGCGGAAAGGGGTAGATGCCACGCCAGTCTGGCTGTCAGCCTGTCACGCAAAGAGCCGAACAACACCAGGCCCAGGTCGTTCTCCAATCCCACCACGCTGGTGAGGCCCACTCCCCAGTAGCCACCAAGGGCTCTCTTTCCGAGCTGACCCAACAACTGGGACAAGTTCTTCGCCGTTGCGGCGAATGCGACGTTGTCGGCAGAATATTTTCTGCTGGCAATGCCGATGATTCGCCCTCCCAAGTCCAACAGGGGCCCACCCGAACATCCAGGGTTGAGGGCTGCATCCACCTGGATGAATCGCTCTCCCACCGCACTCACCACGCCCGTGCTCACGCTCCACTGAAGCAGCCCCCTCATGGAGGGACGGGTGTCGGCCAGGGGAGCGAAGGGATGGCCCATGGCCCAGGTGGGCTCTCCAGGCACTGGCGCGGAGATACGAATGGGACGAGGCTCCAGTTTCCCAGCCAAATCCGGCGCAGAAACCAGGGCCAGGTCGTTTCGCGCCGACCAGGCAACGACCTCGCCACCCACTCGAGTTCCATCCCTGGTTCTGATCGTTGGGCGCGCTCCGTTTGCCACACAGTGATAGGCCGTGGCCACCAATCCCTGTTCATCGACGACCACCCCTCCACACCAGGAAGGGCCGGTCACAAGGAGAACCACGCTGTCCAGCCATCGATTCACGAGTCGAGGGGCCGGAGATGCGGGCACATCCTCCATGGCGAGAGCCATCCCGGGATGCAGCGAAACCGCCAGCAACGACAGCATCAGCCAGCTACGGTACGAAACACGACCAGAAGTTCGTCTAGGGGACACCGCCGAAAAACCATCCACGGGCGCCTTCCAAGAGTAGAGAAAATCACGGATCCGGACAAACATCCCTCGCCTCCTCTGCGCCATGGCGGCCATGCACGAGATTGTTACCTTTGTCGTTGCAGAAGAGCCCCCACTCAAAGCCTATCGCACCGGTCCTCCAGTGAACGACCCATCAACATTTATGAACTATGATACTGGTTGTGAGTCCACCTGCTGGGCGGCTTCAGCTCCCTGCCTGTTACACTGCTCCGGCGCACACCTGCAACAGGGGCTCCCACACAGCGTGTTTAAGTGCAACGGCCAATTCACGACGCCCTCCCCTGGAGCCCTTCCATGAGTTCTGCCATGAAAAACCCCCTGCCCGTAGATATCCGCGCACCGGCCGTTTTTTTCCTGTTCCTGCTTCAAGCATGTGGAACGGGAGCCAATGACTCGAAACCCGTGGACACCGGCGGGGATACCGCCGAAGACACCGCGACTCCACACGACTCCACCGAGCCACGAGACAGCGGCGAACCACTAGACACCGGTGAAACAGACTTCACCTGGACTGCTGGCCCGGAGCTGCCGGATTGCACGGTCGCCAGCGGAGATGGGGACCTGGTGGCGCTCTCGGGAGTCTACCTGGGCCTGGACGGCCCCGAAGCAGGTTACGTGGTCTACAGTCGTTCCACCGGAACCATCACCTGCGTGGGCGATGACTGCTCCACCGACGGCGCGGAAGTCCTCTGCACCGAAGGCATCATCTCTCCGGGGCTGGTAGACGCGCACAACCACCTGCAGTACAACGCCATGCCCCCATGGCGCCACGACTCCCTGTTCGAGAATCGCTACGAGTGGCGCAGCGACGAAGAATACTGGGATTTCTGGGATATCTGGGACTCGGTGGAGGGCAGCTACACCTGCGAGATAGTCAAATGGGCCGAACTACGGGATCTCGTGTCGGGAACCACTTCAGCGGTGGGAGCCACCGGCGGCGACTGTGTGGATGTCCTCATCCGCAACCTCGACGAAGGCGAAGACGCCCACTACATCGATGACTATGACCTTTACTACTCGTCCAGCACCGTTACGGATCGCTTCGACGAAGACGACGCCGCGGACTTCCGGGAATCCCTGGATGATGGCTCCCTGGGAGCAGTGCTCAACCACGTGGCTGAAGGCATCGACGGCACCGCAAGCTACGAGATCGACCACATGTTCGACATAGGAATGTCGGGGCCAGGGTACAGCTTCATACACGCCACCGACGCCACCGTGGCCCAGCTAGCCCAGATGGCCGCCGACGGGAGCACCATCATCTGGTCGCCCCGCTCCAACATCGACCTCTACGGCGCCACGACGCCCGTGGACGTGGCCCGGAACCTGGGCGTCCAGGTTGTGTTGAGCCCCGACTGGACCTGGTCGGGCTCCATGAACCCCAGCCATGAACTATCCTGCGCCTTCGACTACCTCGCCACAAGGGGATCACCCGTCGGAGACGTGGAACTCTGGAGTTGGGTAACCTCGGAAGCCGCCCGTGCCCTGGGGCTGGATGGGGTGATGGGTATACTGGATGCCGGGGCCGTGGCAGACCTGGCGGTTTTCCGCTACAGCGACCAACCATATAGAGCCGTAATCCAGGCTGAGCCGGAAGATGTCCTTCTCAGCATCGTCGCTGGCAACGCCCTCTTTGGAACTCCCCAGTTGGTAGAACCTGTCACCGACGACTGGGACTGGTGCGAGACAGTGACAGCCTGCACCGAGGAACGCGCCATATGCGTACAGGCAGCATCCGACGGGGACGATGCCCAGACCTACGACCAACTGGAATCTACGCTGGGCGGGGCACTGTCCGGCGTGGCGGTTTCAACGGATCTGGAATACGCCACCGAGCTGTTGGGGCTCTGGAACTGCGAAGACGACGTTTTCACTTCCTGTACCATGGCTGAACCCGGTTCCGGGGACCGTGACGGAGATGGACTGCCCGATGGCAGCGACAACTGCCCGGATATCTTCAACCCCTTCCAAACGGACTACGACGGGGACTCCCAGGGTGATCCCTGCGACTCCTGTCCCCTGGACCCAGAGAACCTGGACGGCTGCCAGGGCTCTGCCGACGACGTGGACGGCGACGGCTTCAGCAATGACGACGACAACTGCCCCTACTGGAGCAACCCTGACCAGGGAAACGCCGATTCCGATGAATGGGGTGATGCCTGCGACCTCTGCCCGGATCAGTACAACGACTCGGAACAGTTCTGCCTGTTCACTGCACAGCAGCTTCAGGACGAATCGGATCCTGATCATCCTCCGGAGTACAGCTCGGTTGCAGTCCAGGGGTTGGTGGTGACGGGCATTCGTGAAGGCACCGGCTACTTCGCCCAGGATCCCAATGCCTCGGAAAACGCCGGAATCTGGATCTATGACAACGGCGCCGCCGAAGTCGACATGGGCAACGTCGTGGATGTCCAGGGCACCTACCAGGAGTATTATGAGCTATGTGAAATCAAGGACGCAACCAGCACCGTGCAGGGCAGCGCAGACATTCCCTCGCCCATCCTGGCCCACGATCCGTGCTCCGTGGCCACAGGCGGCTCCGAAGCCGAGCGCTATGAATCCATGTTGGTGATGGTGGAAAACGTCACGGTTACGGACGACAACCCCGACTCGGAAGACGGCTCCGACTACGGCGAGATGGAGGTGGCCGAATGCCTGAGAGTAGACGACGCCATCTTCTCGGACCTTTCCGATGATGCCACGGGTTATCGCGAACTGGGCACCGCGTACGACTCCATCACCGGAATACTGAACTATTCGTACAGCAACTTCAAACTCACCCCCAGGGACGAGTCGGACCTGGTACTCCATTGAGCCCATGACTACCACGAGATCATCCCTATTCGCCATCTTTCTGTCGCTGGCCCTGTCCTGTTGGGGCTGCCAGGGAGCCGACCAACCAAGCCGGCCCACGGGTAACGTCGATGCCGCCAATGCCACGAACACGCCATCCAACTCCCAGGAAAGCGTTTCCAACGTTTTCCCACGAGAACAATCCGACGACCTGCGGGTGGCTGCCAGCCACATTCTGGTTGCATACCAGGGCGCCACGGGAAGCGACAGCCAGGTCCACCGTACCAGGGCAGAGGCCCGTCGGCTGGCCGAAGACCTGTTGCAGAGAGTGCTGAAAGGCGAAGATTTCGAATCTCTCGCCAGGGAGTATTCCGACGGACCGTCAGCCGTCAGGGGGGGGTTCCTGGGAGGCTTCTCCCGAGGGACCATGGCGCAGGCCTTCGAAGATGCCGTTTTCAGCCTGCCCATCGGCGGGATCTCCCAGGTAGTGGAGACACCCTTCGGCTTTCACGTTATCCGGCGTGAAAACCTGGAAGAAGCTCACGTGAGCCACATTCTCATCCAGTGGAAGGGCCTGGACGGCAGCAAGGCACGCCGGAGCAGGGCAGAGGCCCTGACCCGGGCCCAGGAAGCCGCCAGCCTTCTCCAGGCCGGTGATTCTTTCGACGATGTCGCACGAAAATACTCCGACGGCGCCATGGCAAGCCGTGGAGGCGACCTGGGCTGGATCGCCAGAGGGCAGCTTCTTCCCGGTTTCGAGGAAGCCGCCTTCGCCCTGGAACCTGGCCAGGTATCCGAAATCGTTGAAACTCCCGCCGGATTCCACCTGATAAAGCGACTGGAATGATGGGTAATCCAGCGCAAAGTCAGAGCAGTTCCAGGACTGTTGCCCGGATATTCGAATCGTTGACGGGCACTACCTGGTCCTCGTAGACGGTCAGCTCACGATCCAGCACGATGATCCAGGGGAAACCGTCGTCTCCGGAAACTATGGCGTAGGTGTAGCCAGAATCGTCGGCCAGGACAGGAGCAGTGATCTGGAAGTAGTCCGCCCAGTTCATTAGGTCGTCCTGGGTCGGGATCTCGCGGGTGACGTTTTCGGGCAGGATTGTGACATAGATGAAACCCTGGTCCTTGTACTCGGTGTAAGTGGCGTCCACATCGGCGGCCAACTCCTGACAGGGAGAACACCACATGGTGGAAAAGTCCATGACCACCACCAGCCCGTAGAACTGCCACAATGACACGGTGTCGCCGAACTGGTCCTGGAAGCGGAAATCTGGTGGCACCTGCCCTTCGGCGAAACCCTCGCCCACCAGCCCGTTGGGCGGTTCCTGGGAAGGCCATGAGTTTTCGGGTGACTCCCACTCCCAGCCGCTGTCCAGGATGCCGGTGTCGGGATGACTGGTGAGGACGGGCGTGCAGCCCAGGAAAGCAAGGGAAAAGGTTGCGAAAAGGAAACAGGCTCTCATGTGCGGCCTCCGGTATCGACCCACGAAGGTACAAGGCATGAATGAGGCGAGCCCTGCGGAAACATGGTTCGCCACAGTGGACCGAATCGTAGCGTGAAACGCCTGGCGCACAGTATTGGAATACGTCGACGCGTAAGATGTCCACCAGGCACCGTCGCGGCGGCGGCTGGCTCTCCAGACTGGATTCGGCATGCGCGACAGCCTCATGGGATCTACTATGACTCGTCTTGCAGGACACTGTCCAGTGTCGCCCGGGGCAGGTCGTTCCTGGCATCCAGTTTTGCCAGCGCCCTTTTTGCCGCGTTCTGGCCAGCTTCCCGGACGCTGGCCCCCTTTCCTTCGCCCAGCGGCACTCCGTTTGCTTCAACCACCACGCGGAAGCTCCGCCGATGGGGAGGCCCTTCATGCTCTTTCACGATGTAGGTGGGGGTGGCTCCCGAGCTGGCCTGGATACGACGCTGGAGCCTGGACTTGTGGTTAAACAGCTCTTGCGTACCCAGTTGCTCCAGGGTGGCGTCCAGCCACGGTGCCAGCACGCGCCGGCAGGTCTCGAAACCTGCATCCAGCATGATCGCACCCATGACAGCTTCGAAGGTCCCTGCGAGGATCCTTGGTTTCTGGGCACCTCCGGTTCTTCGCTCGCCCTTACCCAGGCGGACCAGGCGATCCAGACCCCAGGCCTGCGCCGCCCTGGCCAACGAACAGGTTGCAACGATACGCGCGCGCATGCTGGACATGTCACCCTCGCTGGCAGCGGGGTTTCTCTGGTAGAGCGCGGTGGTTACCACCAACTCGATGACCGCATCGCCGAGAAACTCCAGCCTCTCGTAGTCTCCGGCCCGAGGAACGCTCTCGTTGGCGAAGGACCTGTGGGTGAGGGACTGCTTCAGTAGGCCAACCTGCTTGAACCTGTAGTCGATGGCCGATTGTAGACGCTCCAGTTGGGACCGGAGAGAATCCCGGGACGTGTCGCCCGAAACTGGTTGCTCCTGGTCCAACTCATGCTCCCTATGGCTCTCGCGGGCCGCTTTCCTCGGGGCCTCGTCCAAACACGACAAGTCCCTGAAGGCCTTCGGCGGTCTTCACCCCGATGCCCTTCACCCGTTGCAGATCCCCCCGAGAGGTGAAGGGGCCCCCTATAGCCCGTTCCCTGACGATGGCACCAGCCAGGACGGGCCCTATTCCTGGCAGGGCCTGAAGTTGGCTTTCGGTAGCATGGTTGACATCGAGAGGCAATTCCACAACAAGCACGGTAGAGTGGTTTTCCGCAGGGGCTCCCCCCGTGGCCTCCCGTTCTTGAGCGAGGCCAGGCGTTGGCCCGGACATGCTGGAGTCCAGCGCGAGAAAAGGCCTGCTTCTTTCCAGCGTCGCGGGACCGATGCCCTTGACCCGCTGCAATGAGTCCAGGTCGGGAAAAGGTCCATTGGCTTCCCTGTCGGCAACGATTGCCGATGCCGTGGACGGACCGATGCCGGGGATGGCCTGCAGATCCGAGGCACTGGCCTGGTTGAGATCCAGTGGTATTCCCAGCAACACGCCCTCGTGTGCTCTTCCAATGCTCAAGGTGCCATCATCGCCAAGGGTCACCAGGGCACCGTCCACCAGCCTGGTTTCCAGCGCCGGGTCGGTCATGTCGAGATCCACGGCCCCAGCCCTTGCCAGGACCCGGGCCACCGTGGAACCCGGCTCCACCGCGTAGAGCCCCGGACGAGGCACGGCTCCATCCACTTCGATGAGCAACGAAAGGGAAGCGCTGCCCGCCCGTTGCGCAACAACGCGAACGAGAAGAAACGATACTCCCAGCAACGACAGAACCACGAGGCCCCGGACGAGGCGCAGCGCCACGACACCTGGGCGGCCAGGACCGGGCATCGAACTTGGACGGAACGAGAGGGAGCCTCTTCCACCCGGGGCCGACCGGTTCCCCTGGCCCCCTGGGGCCCGCGGCCCCTCGGGTCCGGCGTCAGCCATCCCCGCAGGACTCCAGTACCCGGTGGACGTCTCCGCTCGCCTCCAATGTTATGTCGCGGGAACGGGGGCATCCAGCCACGAAGTCCATACGTACCCAGAGAACGTCGGAAGGGAGCCATTCCGAAAACCTGTCCGCCCACTCCACGACGACTACTGCGGTCCCTTCCAGGAATTCATGGAGCCCCACCTGTTCCAGGTCGCCGCAACTGCCTATGCGGTACATGTCGGCGTGGACCAGGGGCAGCCTTCCTCCATCGTGTACCATCATCAGGAGAAACGTGGGGCTGGAGACCTGTCCCGGGATTCCCAGGCCCAACCCAATACCCCTTGCCAGCAAGGTCTTTCCCGCGCCCAGGTCGCCTTCAAGGGCCATGACGGCCCCGGGAAACGCCGCCACGCCAAGCCTGCGGCCAAGATCCAGGGTTTCGTCGGGGCTGTTGCAACGAATGCGCTTCATGACCGGTGCATGATCACGTCGAGGAACGTCGCGGAGGCAGGTAGGCGTCGGAGCCATGGTACAATGGAATATTGGAATATCCCGATTCAAGCCAGTCGCGCATCACTCCGGCGCGGTCCAGTCGGGGTACAGATCCAGGACTTCGTCCCAGATATGCTCGTACCAGGTCCAGGTGGAGGGAGCCATGAGGACGGTCATGGTGCTGTCCAGCAGAAACACGGCCGGATAGCCTTCAATCCCGTAGTAGGCGGCCATATTCTGATCAAGGTCCACCAGTACGGGAATTTTGTCGTTGGGGAACTCTTCGTACCAGGCGGCGGCGTCTTCCACTTCTATGTCGCTGAGCCACCAGTCCAGCAGGGTGACCCAGTAGATGGCACCCGCGGCCACCATGTCACGGATCTGGTCGTAGGCAGGATCGTAACCGTAGAGGGAGGAGCTGAAGTAGTCGGATTCGTAGCCCAGCCACTTGGCCATTTCGGTGCAGTAACCGCACCAGTAACCCGACACGTCTACGATGATGTACTTGTCCTGGTTGGCGAAATCGTAGATATCCACCAGCTCTCCGAACTGATCGTACCACTGGAACCTGGGCAGGATGGCACCTTCGGAGCCCGAGCCGCTCCAACCAGGATCGACGATCTGGTCCTTTTCCCTGTTGTAGGGCCAGTACCCGAAATAGATCCGGCTTTCGGGATCGGCTGGATCCGTGCCCTCGACGTATTCGTCGTAGTCACCGTAGGTGTCGCCGTCGCTGTCCCAGAGGGTGCCATCGGAGCCGAGGTCGTATTCGATGTCGTCCGTGAGCCCGTCGTTGTCGCTGTCAGCCTTGGACGGGTCGGTGCCGAATTCCTGCTCCGTTCCGTTGAGCAAGCCGTCGCCGTCGTCATCCAGTTCCTCCCAGGGCGTGGCACAGGCCGAGATCAGAACTGCTCCGAAAAAGACCGGAATCGCTGGTTTCATGGGGCTCCCCTCGTCGAGTCGATAAGTACCTGGATCTATTACTTCGGAGCATCGGCCATAGCAACAAGCTTTTCTTTTTTGGCCCAGATTTGGGCTCTCTCATGGTTGAAATTCCCACAGTCAGGGAACTCAAGATGCCGCCATGCTTCCAATACGATAGGTTGCAAAGCGGTATAGATTCCAGGAGGCAGGTCGTGACCACGGAGGCAGCTCCACCGCTGGCGGAAGGTCGATATCGTCTCATCGAACCCATCGGGTCTGGCGGTATGGCCACGGTTTTCCGTGCCTTCGACACACGTCTGCAGGTGCCCCGCGCCATCAAGCTCCTTCAGCCGGGTCTTTCAAACCGACCCCGTATCAGGCAACGGATTGAAAACGAAGCGCGCACCATGGCGATCCTGGAACATAGAAACATCGTCCGCGTTTATGATGTGGGGATCGAGGACAAGCGCGTCTACATCGTGATGGAGCTGGTCAATGGGGGAAGCCTGGTGGATCGGCTGGAACAGTATGGGCCTTTACACCCCAGGCAAGCCACGGCCGTTACCCTGGACATCCTGCGTGCATTGCAAGTCGCCCATGGACGTGGCGTCATCCACCGCGATATCAAACCCCACAACGTGCTGGTGACAAAGAACGGCAACATCCGTGTCACCGATTTTGGCATTGCCCGTGTCACCCAGTCCAACCACGACTCTCTCACAAAGACCGGCGCGGTGATGGGCACATGGGCCTTCATGGCCCCGGAACAGAGGGCCAACGCCAAGGGGGTAGACGCCAGGTCAGACCTGTACGCCGTGGCAGCTACACTGTTCACTTGTCTGACCTGCGACACTCCAATGGATCTCTTCGCAGCAGACCTGGACTCCAACATGCTGTCCGGGATCCCCGACGCACTGGCCGGGTTCATAAGGAAGGCAACACGCTATTCCCGTGACGAGCGATTCGCTTCTGCCCGGGAAATGGCTCTAAGCCTCGTGGAAATCCAGGAAACCTTGCCCCCCATCCCGGAAGACGCCGTCCCCCTGGAAGCCCTGTCCCACTCTTCCGAACTTTCCCCGCCGTTCAACTCTCCCGGTCCTGCCACCGATGATCGCGCCCACACCATGGTTCCCAGCTCGGAACGACGGCAAGGGCACACCTTCGAGGATTTCCTGAGTGACGAAACCAGTGATTTCATACACACAGGCCCCGCTCCCCAGCGCAACGACGCGGGCCAGCCGGGAGCCGCCCACCGGGAACCCAGAACCCAACCCCCGGTCACGGTACGGCGGAAACGTCTCGCCCCGCCCCTGGTGGCCCTGGTGGCCATACTCATCTTGGCCGCCCTTGCCGCCACCCGGTGGGACCGAGGGGGCTCATCCACATCCGAAAACCTCTCCGCCCCAGTGGATCCCGTGGATGCATCCACGAACGCCGGCAGCCCCGAAACCCATCCCCTCCAACAGCCACCGGAACAACCCCCGGCTGCCGCTTTCGTGGAGCAACCCGAGCCCTCGCCACCTTCCCCCGTCCAGGGCAGCCCGGCTGGCAAGAGCCACTCCGATACCAGGAGCGACCCAGCTTCCACTGCCGCGTCAAGGGCAGAATCCAACGCGCCTGCCACACCGTCACCCGCCAGCAGGTCTCCGGCTCCGTCCACCTCCGGTCACGCCCAGGGCTCGGCGTCCTCCAGGTCACCAGCAGAACCGTCACCACCAGCCGGCTCCACCCTGCCGAGGGATGCCTCAGCTCCAGCTCCCCCCAGGGAGCAGGCCGTCTCCGGTACCGCCAACACCGCTTCCCTCGCGATCCGACATCAACCCGTCCGCTCCGCCAAGCTGGGAGAGTCTCTCACGATAAGCGCCTCCATCCCGGCGGATGGCTACAAGGTGGCACTCTACTTCAGGCCCGCCACTCCCGGAACACCGTATCAACGCAAGGCAATGGTGGAAAACAACGGCGTCTTCACGGCCAACATCAACCTGGACGAGGCCTTCCAGGACGGTCTCCTCTACCATATCTCGGCCACCAGCGACAACCCCTCCCTGCCCACCCTGCAAAGCGGATCCGGTTTCCACCCCTACCGCGTGAGCGTCCAGTAGAACCCACCGGGCGGCAGCAATCGGAGCAATCACCGCCGGGGAAATTCAATCCTCGTAGACGGCATCTACGCCCAGTTCCAGGAGCAAACCGCCGTACTCCAACAAGATACTGGCCACCAGGCTGGATGGAATCAACACCTGCCAGGAGCGCAGCGCCACGGAAACCTGGCAGCACAGGATCTCGAAGGCACCCATCGCGCGCTCGCTCAACTGCATCCTTGCTTCCTGGATTACGTACTTGGCCACCATGGGGCTGACGTCTACGTGATCGCTGCCAAGGCGCTTGCAAATCTCGCTCACGAGCGTGTCCAACAACAGCAATTGCTGGTCTTTCGTCCGAAAGGTCGGAACCGGAGCTTCTGGCAATCCTGGAGTCGACATGTTCCACAACAGCAAGACGTGTGGTGGTATTGTTACGCCAGAAAAGCAAATACACAATCAATTTCTGATCATCTGGACAAGGGGCTCCAGCTCAGGGACATGTAGACGGATCTGCCCGGCAGGGGGAAGCCCCAGTAGTCGGAGATCGCCTGAGGAGCCGCCTCGCCTGTCTCCAGGGTGAGGATCTCGTCCATGTACTCTACACGATTGTCGGTGACATTGCGCACTTCGAGGCAGAAGCGAGGCCAGCGCCCCCCGGGCGAGAGCGCAAGCCGAAGGTGCAGGAAGGCCCTGGGAGGCACCGAGAAGAGATTTGCGGAGTCGCGGAAGTTGCCATCGTCGTATTCCAAGGTGGCACCTGGTTCCAGCAGCTCCCTTCGGAACTCCAGGTCCAGGTAGAGGTCGTTCAAGGGCTGCCAGGGCAGCGCCTTGCCATAGACCACGGGATCGTCGGAGAGGTTCCGGGTGCGTGTGAGGGACCAGGCCAGACCGGCCTCCAGTTGGCCCAACGACAAAAGATCGCCCAGGAAGGCCAGCTCCAGTTCCAGACCGCTCACGCCCACCTTCTGGTAGTTTTCGGCCATGAGCGTATACTGCGAGTTCTGCACGTAGGTAATGTAGTCGTACACCAGACGATGGTAGAGAGTCACCGCGCCTGTCAAGGCTCCCCCTGCCACCGTTCCCGCCAGGTCCGCACCTCCGTCGATGGAAAGCGCTCTTTCAGGCTTCAACTCCGCGTTTCCCACTACTCCCCCCTGGTCTCCGTAGAGTTCCGGGAAAGTTGGAAGCCTGTTGTAGCGCCCACCGGAGAGCCTCAGGCTCCACCACCTGGTCAGAGCGAGGGAAAGTCCAAACGAAGGCCCCAGCAGTGCGTCGGTACCGGGCTCTTCCACTTCCATGTCCAGGGAGTACGGTAGAGACCCTTCCGCTGCTGTCCTGGCCAGGTCCGCGGCCACCCTGGCCGAAGCAGCAAACCTGCCATTGGAGGCAGTTCCAGGTTCCAGGTCCACCCCTGAGTCGAAAACCCAGGTCAAACGATCACGCCAACGCAGAGCCTCCTCGCTCTCACTCTGTACCAGGTCCACCCCCTGCCAGGACTCTCGTCCCAGGGCCAGCAGCACGCGCATGGGGAAAATGGATACTGGCTCCCAGGATACATCCGTTTCGAGCCCCAGTGCCCAGGTATCCGACACGATGTCCTGGCCGGTGCTGCCCACATCGAGCTGCTGGTCCCGGTATCTCTGGGAGCCCAGCTCGCCATGTGGGGTAAGCTTCAGGGAGAGGTGGTCACTGAAGGCATGATTCCAACTGGTAGATGCACGAGTGGACAGCTCCTGGAGCCTGGCATCGCTGTCCTGGTGGGAGCCGGGCCCGGGGACCCCCGCGTCTCTGCCCATGAAGTCGAGAGCCAGGGCAAAAGCGTCGGCGCTGGCACGAAGGGAGGCTTCGGCCCGCGCCACGTCGGAGTTCAGGCGCACGGCGGAAGGATCATCATCCGAGGTGGTGTAGGGTGTACCGTTGTCATCGTAGAAGACGTAATCGTTGCCGGCGGACAGGACGGAGGCCCAGGCAGAGGTACTCCAGCCCAACAGTGGACCACCCAGGTTCAGGCTGCCCTGGTATGTGTGAAAGGAACCCGCGCCCAGATCCAGGCGCAGAGTCGGCTCATCCAGGCCCGCCGTGGTCACCAGGTTAATGGCTCCGGCTATGCCCTGTGCGCCCAGACCTGCCGGCAGGTTTCCACGAAAGACCTCTATCCGTACCACGTTGTCCAGGGGCAGCGATGACAAATCGAGGGCACCCACGCTGTCCTGGGCCACGGGCACTCCATCCACCAGCACTCGAAGTTCCGACCCCGAAGCTCCCCGCATCCGAAGAGTCTGCATGGAGCCGATTCCGCCCGCCGTGCGCACATACAGCCCCGGCGAGGCCGGCAAGATGTCCCCCAGGCTGAGCATCCTCTGGGAGTCCTGGTCCACGTCGATCACCGTGACCGTCGTGCCGGGCATCACGTGAAGTTCCACACGTGGCTCTTCCACCAGGATCTCTTCCCCGGGAAGGCCGGGCTCCGGTTGGTCGTCGTCGTAGGCGCCGGTCTCTGCGACTTCTTCGCAGAAGACCCGGCCAGGAGCCAACAAGAGCCACAGTGGCACCACCGCAGAAAGAGCCGCCATGAAAGGTCCAGAAGCTCCGGCGTGCGGATAGAGATCCCGATCTCCTGTTTTGCCCAGGAAGATCATTCAGAACCTGGCGCATCTCGAGAGCTGGGTCCTCGTTCCTTGCCCCCACATGATCGCTGGGCCTGCCAGCATCCGTTCCGAAGGCAGGATGGTAACGATCACAGGCCCATTACGCTTCGCAGGGCATTGTTCATGCTGGAGAACTCGTCCCACAGGTAGCGCCATGAGTTGGTGTCCAGGAGATCGCCGCCGAAATACCGGGGAGGCCGCACAGGGGGATAGCCTTCCGGGAGTACTTCCAACTGCTTGCGCCGCTCTTCGATCCGATCACGCAGTTCTTTGAGCATGTTAATGATATCGCTGATGATTTCAGGTAGTTCCTTGAGCAGTTCCCTGACTTCTTCCTGGTCGCAAGTGGCCATGAGGGCGTCCAGCCAATTTCCTGTGACGATGGATGTGGCTTCACGGATTTCGCGGAAACTGCGGTTGATGATCTCGCGAGCGTTTCCCCATTCTTCCACTGTGAGGCTTTCCTTGGTGTGGAGAAGGGCCAGGACCCTCCGGATCCGGAGTTCCGTGACGACGGACATGGCCCGGTAGAGACGCACGCAGTTCCGGGCACTGGCGATAGCCGGATGAGCAACATGCCACTTGAGTTTTCTCATGTGGCGATCGAGGAATTTCTGTATGCCATCGGTGATGTTCATCTCGGATTGAAAGGTGGTGACCGAGATGGTGGGTTCGCTGTGTAATTCGGATTTGTCGACGAGAGTGTCGTCGGCCTTGGCAGACCTGGGGATGTTCAACCGTGCGAAGAACTCCTCGATACGTTCAGGGTCGTCTTCTTCAAGTACACCGCCCATGGTGTTCAGGAAAGCGGTTTCGTTCTTGGCGGCCTCGCGTATGAGTGAGGCGATGGTCTGCTGGTTTTCGGACATAAAACAACTCCCGAAAAAAACGAGCGTGTGAAATCGGCAGGCGAAGTTGGGCCTGGAACCGGCTCCCTTGCATCGACCCGCCAAAAACAGATAAAAGTCTTGAACTCCCTGGAATCTATCTCCGAAAGAGCCAGGAAGCAAAGCCTCGCCGACAACGTGCTACCCCGCGGCCCTGGAAATTCCCCCTCATGAAACAGGCACATGGGCCCTCGACAATCTTTTCCGGGGAATGGGCGATGGCCAACGAAGAAAATGATGACGGAGCGTCGAAGCCGCTGTCGAGGCCTACCTGTCGAAGATCTTGTCCACGAGAGCGCGTATTTCAGCGACGGTCAACGGGGGCTCACCGCGCAGTACGAACCCCCAGGAGACGTTGCCCAGGCAGCGATGAAGCACGTACCCACGAGGGTATCCCAGCCGCTTGAGCAATGAAGCGCGACTGCTGATGTCGTGGATGTACACGGCGCGACGACTGGCGCCCTGCTTTTCGGAAAGCTGCGGAGGCAGGTCGGAGTGAATCCAGTCAAATGGCATTGAACAACCCCAAACAAGTGGTCTGACGGTTGGGGATCTTCGCTCGAACAGAGCCCCCTGTCAACCTCTGCCGCTGAAAAGCATCTTGAATGCTGCTTCATTGGCCCGGAAAAAAATTTGCTGTCAATCGCGGGGGGTAGCAGTCGTAGCAGCGCTGCTGATAGTATGATGGCCTCGGCCAGGAATTGGGGGAATATTGAAAACAATCCGCCTGAGATTCGCGATGGGTGTGCTGCTGGGTGGCCTGCTTCTCCTGTGGTTCCTCTTTACCGTCCAATGGCCCGCTTTGTTTCTGGCCATGTCCGGCATCCACACTCCCGTCGCGGCCCTGGCAGCCCTGACGCTCGTACTGGAGTTCGGCATTCGCGCTCTACGCTGGCGTATAGTACTCAGGCCCGTGGTGCCGGACGCCAGCATCAGACTGCTCTTTTCAGCCACAGTGGTGGGAGCGGCGGCCAATACGCTCTTGCCCGCTAGAGCCGGTGACCTGGCTCGCCCACTCCTGGTGGTTCGTCACACCGGTGCAAGACTGGCCACCCTGCTGGCCACCAACCTGGTGGAGCGCGTCTTTGATCTCGTCGGCCTGCTCTTCGTGTTCCTCTTGATGCTCTCGGTACTGCCCCCTTCCCAGGGTCCTGAAGGCGAATTGGTAAACAACCTCAGACTCTACGGGCTCATGCTCGGGGGCGTAGGCGTGCTGGGCATGGCGGTTCTGGCCGCCATGGCTGTACGGCATTCGGCTATCCGCCACAGGTTGGCACTTCTGGCCCAGCGACTTCCCGAATCCATGCGCCAACCGATCCTGCGACTCCTGGACGGCCTCGTGGACGGCATCCTTGCCATGAGGAACGGCAGGGATGTTGCCCTTGCCATATTCTTCAGTCTGCTCCTCTGGTCCAACGGCGTGTTTGCCATCTGGCTCCTCTTCCAGGCCTTCTCCCTGGACCTGCCCCTCGGGGCAGCGTGCTTCACAGCCGTGGCTATCGCCCTCACCGTTGTCTTGCCCCAGGCGCCAGGCTTCGTGGGCGTGTTTCACGTCGCCATCGAAAAGACGCTCGTCTTGTGGGGGCTGGATGTGGCACCGGCAAAGGCCTTCGCCATCGTTTTCTGGGGAATCAGCTTCATCCCGATAACAGCCATCGGTATCATGTCCATGTGGAGAGAAGGCCTGTCGCTGAGCGGAGTCCTCTCACCAGGCGCAGGCACAAAAAAAAACCAGCCCGGGATTTCGCCGGCTCACTCCGATTCGTGAGCGTGGGTGGGCACACAGCGACGAAACAAGGTACACTGCACCGGATGTCCCGGGAGGCTGAGTTGTCGTATCTCACCAGGTTCTGCTGCCTTCTCACTACACTGCTGGTGGCACTGTCCAGCCCCGCTTCAGCCGAGGTCCTGCTCTTGCCGTCAGGCCCCATCGTTGCCGATGGGCGAACACCCACAACCGTCTTCATCCAGGTGACCGATCCCGTCGAAGGGGAGCGCTTCAGGGTGCGTCCCTCCAGGGGAAAGAGCAGCGGCGTCTCGGTACGGGAAAACGGCCTGCTGGGTTTCACCTACGTGCCACCCAGGATCTGCTCACCCACCTCAGTGGAACTGAAGGTCCAGAGGCGTGGCGTCTCCCGCCAGGACGAGTCCCTGTACCTGGACCTGGTCCCTCCCTTCGACGGCCAACTGGGCATCTCCTTCCAGCCGGCCGTCCTGCGCGGCGGTGATTCATCCGCCACCATTCATGTGCTGCCATCCTGCCAGACTCCGCAGGAACCCGCCCTGCGCACTTTCCTCCTGGCTGCCAGCGCTGGAACCGTCGACCCCGCCGTGCCCGCCGAGGACGGAACCTGGATAGCTCGCTACACCCCCCCCTCCGATCTGGACAGCTCTCGAACGGTAATCATCACAGCCGCCGATGCCGCGGCGCCGGATCGCATATACGGCTTCGCCACCCTGCCAATCCTGCAGACACGCTCCATCTCTCTCCAGGCAGAACCCGACGCCACGGCGACTCTCAGCGTCGGGGATCGCAGTTATGGGCCCAGAAAGGTCTCCCCAGCCGGGACAGTCGCATTCCAGGTAGAAATCGACCCGGCCTCGCCCCAGGGCCTGCTCCAGGTGGTACCCACCACCGGCGATGCCACGAGCGCCTCGGTGGACCTGCCACTTCCCGACTACCCAGGGCTGGCCTTCCTCCCACTGCCTCCACGACTTCCCGCCAATCCCGATCTTGCCCCCTTCCCCGTCAGGATCGTCGTCACCGACGCTGCCGGCAGACCCGCCAGCGGTCTCTCCCCCACAATCACCGCCAGTGTCGGTGAGATCACCAGTCCGGCCTACGGAGGCGCTGCCGGCATCTACGCGGCCAGCTTCACGCCCCCCTCCAAGCCAGGAGAAGTCACCTTCACCGCTACCTGGGACTCCGGCACGACCGAAACGACAATCTCACTGGTAAACCCGTTGCCTCGAATAGCCCTGGAGATCGACCCACCAGAAATCCCACGGGGAAAGCGTGACTTCCAGGTGAGCGCCAGGCTCGTGGATTCGCAGGGTGTCACACTTGACGACCCGGCTCCGGAGATCTCGGCCCAGGGAGCCTCCCTGCTCTCCAGGGCCAGGAAATCCGCCGATGGAACCTACACGGCCAGGTTCCGCATGCGTTCCTCGGCGAGCCAGGCAGTCGTGACCGCGTCACCCAAGCTGACCTATCAGGGTGGCTTCCCCTGTCGTGTTCTCATGTGGTCGCAGCAGAACACTGTCCCTACCGATGGCAGCACCAGCACCTCTCTACAGATGGCAGTGGTGGACGAGTGGGGAATCCCCGTTCCCCAAAAGAAACTGGAACTGGAAGTACTCCGTGGCGACGCCAGCGTTCCCTCCACCATACTCACGGGTGCCAACGGCATGGGTACCGCCGAGCTGGTTGCAGGCCAGCAACCCGGCCTGCTGGTTGTCCAGGCCAGGGTGGACGGACTCCACACGGAAATATCCCTGCTCCAGGCGCCACCCCAACAGGCCATGCCTGGCGTGGAGACAGGCGGTGACGAAGAATCACTCCTGGCCTTGAATCAACTGAAGATGGCCAACCCGACAGCATCCGTCACCCGGGAAGACGGCTCGGAACCCGTGGGGCCACCAGCCACGGTCTCCATCACCTCCATCCCTCCATTCACGACTCCAGGCGCGGCCATCCTCGTAAACCTGAAAGTGTTGGACGCATCGGGCAGGCCCGTTCGGAGGCCGCGCCCATCCCTCGAGGCGTCCCTGGGTACGGTCGGTTCAATCTCAAGAGACGGCGACGGCAGCTACTCCATCACCGTACAGCTTCCGGCCGGGCAGGACGGTCCCGTCACTCTCACCTCGTCAGCGGGAGCCGTGACCCGAAGCCTCCAGCTCCCTACACTCTCCCAGGCCATGTCCGAAGGCGTGATGCAGGCATCCGACGAAGGCGGCCAGGCCACGCCCAGGATCTCGCGTCCCTCCAACCCGGACCAGGCATGGCTCCGCTTACGGGGGACCATGGCAGGAGTCGCCCACACCTACGAAATGACCTCGTCGGGCAACGCGGACGCCCCGGAAAAGGCAACCTTTGAAAACGGTGACCTGCTTGCCCTGCGCCCGGGAGGTGCTCCGGCCATCGGCTTCGGCGTGCTCCTGTCGCCAACTTCGCTCCCCATCGCCCTGGACGCGGATCTGCTGGCCTATTTCGAGGGGATCGCCGTCGGAGACGTCACCTACACCAACAACGGCTTCTCGTTCCAGGCCAGCCTGCGCTACATCCACCCCGTCTCGCGCTCCTTCTCGCTCCACGCCGCTGGCGGCTTCCAGAAGACCAATGCCCTCATTTTCCGCTATGGCGATGCAACCCGTTCCAGCGCCCAGCTCCTCCAGTATCCCCTGTCGGGCTTCCGCACGGCCCTGGGCGCCTCCTTCCAACGCGGCAGAGTCTGGTCGGAGCTGGAGTTGTTCCTGACCTACGTTCCACAGCCGCTCATCGGAGGCTTCGTCATCAAGGGTTCCTACGACATCACCGAAATGCTGGCGGGCTATCTCTCGTTCCAATCGGATTGGCGAAGCATGACCTTCGCCTTCGAAGAAACCAACGAAGAAGTCCACGTCTCCGACAACCAGCAACCGCTGATGGCGGGGCTCTCCGCCGTATTCAAGTAGCGTCGGCTTTCGAGCCCCGGCAGCTCCAGATCCGGCCGTGGGGACTCATTGCAGACACCAGGGCTTGCAGGGTTTTCCGTGTTGGGACGGGGTAGCTTACACTGGGGCCGGTTCCGCCACGAAGGCCCCGGAGATGTGGCACTGTACACGTATCCCACCTTCCCCACCCCTGCGCGAGATCGCCCGCCATGCCATTCGTCCACCTGCCCGGAAAGAAGGGTCTCTACTACTTCCCCGGGAAACAACCCCGGTACCGGAAGCATCCCTGCAGCGATTGCTTCTCTTGCGGCCACTGTAGTGACGAACGATGCACGCTGTGCCTTGCAGCCACATCCCGTGAACCTGGCGGAAAACAGTGCCATGGCAGCGCGCGCAGGTCGGACGACCATGGGCAGGACTGATGCTGCTCCTGGGGCACCTTTTTGCCAGCCCTGTCTCGCTCATGGCACGCCGCCCTGGGCAGCCACGATCCGCCCTGTCATTTTGGGTTCTTGCCTTCAGGGGAGCTTGCCCGTGACGTCCAACACGTGGAGTTGCCGCCAGTCGCTGGAGGCAGTTGGAAGCGCAGTGAAGGCAGCGAATACGCGCCCGTCACCAAGCTGCACCAGGTCGGGTTCGCCGCAAGCCACGAGTCCAGTGGGGATCTCCACGGTTGTTCCGCTGGCCAGCGTGGTTACCATCAAGCGATCCGCCAGTTCGGGATCGGAGAGCGTGTAGGCGACGGATCGTTGGTCGGGTGTGATGGCGGGGTTGGCCCTCATGGGCAGCCGTATGTCCCGTGCGAGGATTCGCCGGTCGCCTCCGCCCACGGTGGTGACCGCTATGTCCCAGTGGCCCTCGCCCCTTTCATTGGTGAAGTAGACCACCTGATCCCCAACCCACACAGGCCTGCTCTGATCACCGTTGCCGCTCCTGAGGGTCTCGGCATCGCCCCCGTTCCGCCATAGAAACAGGTCTTCACTGCCGCTGTTCTTGCGGGAAAAGGCCAGGAGGCTGGCGTCGGGCGAGAACTCCGGCGATGCCTCGGCCCATGGACTGGTGATGGTACCCCGCACCTGGTTGTCGGACTGCTCCCATATGTAGATATCGCCGTTTCCAGTGGTGTCGGAGACGAAGGCCAAGGAACGGCCATCGGGTGAGAGAGCGGGCCAGGTGAGATCCCCCTGGATCTGTGACACGGGCAGAAGTTCGGCCGCCGACTGGCCCCCGGGCGACATGAAGTACAGACGCTGGGTTCCCCCCGCGTTGGAGCCTTCGAAGATGACATGCCCCTCGGGATGCCAGACGGGACCGGTCACCACGCTTCCACGGCTGGAGAAGCTGCTGGTGGCTCCGGGTATGACCACCTTTACGGGCACGGAGGCGACACCCCCGTTCACCCGGGCCAGGTAGAGATCCACAGCGTCGCCGTAGCGGTTCAGTTCAAAGGCTATCCATGTCCCACCGGGAGCCCACTGGGGGTTGTATACGTGGCCTTCTTCAGCGATGTAGACCTGCCCGGCCTGGACAACCCCAAGATCAAGTGTGAAGAGGAAGGCAAACAACGACATCAATCCCTCCGAGAGGTGGCGGGCAGCATGGCAAACCCTACCTGCCCCCAGTTGTACCAACGCGAAGTGTCTGTCTGGACTCCCGCCTGGAACGAGAGCCCTGCCCGCAGCCCAGCCAGGTCCACCAGGTCGTAGGTGGCTTCGAAGGCAACCCCGCCGGCCCGCGGCCCACCGGTGTAGTACACGACGCACTGCTGCCCTGCCGCCCCATCCTGCCCACAGCCGTCCCGGAGCGTGGAGACGCTGCCGCTGAAGGTCGCGACGTACAACGGGCCCGCCGCGAGGCCCAGGGCACCAGCCCTCAAAGCCAGCCCCGACCAAAGGTAACCCGAGTGCATCTGCGTGGCGGAGTCGTCGAACGGCAGCACCGTGCCGTCCTGCTGCAAGTCCAGGCTCCAACCCTGGAGTTCGTATGCCTCGACGACCGCTGGGTCGTTGGATGGGCGCTGCCCGAACACGCCCTGGTATCCAACCTGTGCCAGGAGCCCCAGGCCCGGTGACAGCCCCACTTCCAGTCCCACGGCAATCCTTGGCCCAAGGCCGCTGAATGAGCCGGGTTCAGCGTCCATGGTCGATCCAGGTCCCGCCCCGGTGTAGGCCATACCGCCGCTCATTCTTATTCCCGAATAGGCCAGGGAGAGGCCACGTTTCCGCACCTGTCCGGCTTCGCGGAGCGCCAGCGGGGCCGAGGCAGCTCCTGGCTCCACGAGCAGGCTTTCGGACCCGAATTCGTAGACACCGGCCGGCAGGAGTCCATCGTAGCGGCCAGTGGCGGCGACCAACTGGCTGGCCTTCTGTATGGCAGCCCGCTGGTCCGGGGCAAAGGGCATTTTTCTGGGTATTATCTGTGGAGCCGAGTCCAGTTGGGAGAGCAAAGAGACCGTGCCATAGTTGGCGTCAATGTTGGCAAGCCAGTCGATGGCGCTTCGAACTTCGGAAGGAGATCCACATTTGACCGCGGCATTGAGCCGCGAGTACGTGGCGTTCACGTCTCCAAGGGCACGAGCGGCCTGGGCACCCAGGTAATGTTCCTCGAAAGTGGGAGCGTCACCGTTTCGGGCCGCCAGCTCCAGAAGCCCCCTGTAGGCGGCTTCTACTCCATTCCAGGCGTTACGCCTGGCAAGCCGGCGCATTTCTTCGGTGAGCCGCACATGCTCGGCCAAGTCCACGTCCTGGCCCATGGCCGGCGTGGCCTGCAGCAGCAACAGAGCCAAGACCACCATCGCCCAGGTGAAAGACAGGTTCATGGCTCACCTCTTTGGGTTGGACGGGAAGAGGAAGAAAACGGTGCCTTGGCAAGGCAGTGGGTCTGTTCGCGGGAGAAGTGGCAGGCCACGAGGTGTTGCGGCTGGTCCACGACTTGCAGACGCGGCATCTGTTCCTGGCAGATGCGGGGCCTGCCCATGCCAACACGCAGCGAACAATCCGGGTGGAAGGGGCAGCCCGAGTCCGCCAGCATCTCGCCCGGGAGGGGGTGCGCCCAGGGGTCGAACAGCAGACGGGAATAGGGATGGATGGGTCCGGCCCCGTTGGAATAGAAAGTCTCGATGAGCCAACCGTCCAGCATGATGGCAACGCGGCTGCACCATTCCTTGACTGCCTCCATGTCGTGGGTGACCAGCACGCAGGTGGCGCCCGCGGGCAGGTTGCCCAGGAGGTCTTCCAATACTTCCCGGCGCCTTTTGGGATCCAGTCCACTGCTGGGTTCATCGGCGATCACCAGCCGCGGACGAAGGGCCAACACCCTCGCCAGGGTCACACGCCTCTGCTCGCCTCCCGAAAGCTGGCGAGCCAGGGAATCGCCAATCTGGTCGAGACCGAGATGTTCAAGGATGCACCGTGCCTCTCGCCGAGCCTGGTCCCTGTCCAACCCGGCGAGCACGCGCAGGGTTTCCACGACATGTTCCAGCACCGTCTGTTGCGGATCCAGCGCCGACATGGAATCCTGGGGGACGTACTGGTAGTGTACTCGTTCTGGATAGCGCTCCGATTCCGGCAGATGGTCCCAACGGCGACCTTCGATGAACACCTGGCCGGCGCTGGGCTCCTCCAACCCCAGCACCAGGCGGGAGAGCGTGGTCTTGCCGGACCCAGATTGCCCCGCCAGCCCCAGGATGT
This sequence comes from Myxococcota bacterium, assembly GCA_024276675.1. Taxonomy (GTDB): domain Bacteria; phylum Myxococcota_A; class UBA796; order UBA796; family JAFGLY01; genus JAJRWT01. Next base: position 328,133 of record JAJRWT010000027.1, read on the forward strand.
CGCCCCGCTCCAGGACCATGTCCAGGGCCCTGACGGCGTTGACGGTTCTCCGGCGGCTCCAGGGCCATTGACCTCGTGTGCTGAACACCTTGGCCACTCCACGGAGTTCCACCACCGGCGACGACGAAACGGGATTCATGCGGCCTCCCCAACGGGAAAAGGCAATTCCACCACATGATGAGCCACTCGATGGACGATGTCCTGGTTGTGGGAGATGAGGAGCAGCCCGCTGCCGCTACTGGTGCAGAGTTCAACCAGCAGCTCTGTCACCGCACGCCTGGAAACAGGGTCGAGCCCTGTCTCTGGTTCGTCGGCTATCACCAACCTGGGCATGGAGGACATGGCAATGGCCAGGGCCGCACGCTGGCATTGCCCCCCGGAGAGTTCCGATGGAAAGGCGCCTGACACTGACGGTTCCAGGCCGACTCTTTGCAGCAGGCGGCATAGATGGGCAGTCATGTCGCCCACGGGCCGTCTGCTCCGTTGAGCAGCCAGCTCCATCTGCCTACCCAGGGTCCTGGCCGGGTTCAAGGCAGACGCCGCCCCCTGGGGCGCATAGGAAACGTAGGCCCCTCTCAGAGAAGCGGTGAGCCTGGCCAGCCTACGCCTGCCACGCCCGCCCTTTCCGCGCACCAACTCGAACCAGTCCCTCTCTCCACTGAACTCGGGATAGCGGAGAGTTCCCCGAACGACCCCCGGCGACAGGTCCACCAGCCCCATGAGGCACCTGGCCGCCAGGGACTTGCCCACTCCCGATGGCCCCACCAGGGCGGTCACCCGACCTGTATCTACCGAGAGTCGGAGCCCGTTCAGAAGGACACGCCGACGGCTGCGCACCATCATTCCTTCCACTTGCAGCAGGCAGCCAGACATCAACGAGCCCTCGCCGCAGCGGTCAGGGTTGTGGCCATCAGCGCGATACCCGCGATGAGAAGTAATCCCAGAACCAGCGCGTGCCCGGTGGGAATATCGAGAATGACGCTGGGATAGCCCAGGTACAGGAGATCCGCCCAGCTCCTGGAGGTGTCGGGATGTGTGAAAGATGGCTGGTTTTCAGCCAGCGCCAGGTAGGACAGGCCCACTTCGAGGAAAACCACCTGCATGGCGGTCTCGGCCCCCTGGCGAACGACCACGGGCCTGAGATTCAAGGCCAGGACGTGAACGAGATAGATACGCAGGTGGGAGAAACCGTGAGCCTTCAAGGCCTCGACGAAACGAGCGCCCCCCAGCCGACCAGCCACCTCGGCGGCTTCGTCCATGGCGCCCGGCGCCGCCAACAAGGCCCACACCAGGGCCAGAGATCCCAATCCCCGCCAGTCCAGGGGAAGTACCAGGGCCACGACCAGTATCACCACCATACGAGGCAGGGCTCCCACCAGCTCGCGCAACCCGTGAAGCAGTGCTTCCATGCCAGGGTTGGCCACACAGCGCAACAGCCCCCCCAAGGCCCCGAGGAAGGAAACCAACAACCCGGCTCCAATGGCGGGAAGGGCTACCACAGAGGCACCCTGCAACAGGTATCCCAGCAAGGGTCTCCCGCGATTATCGGCCCCGAAAGGGGGTAGCTTCAAAGGCCCGGCATAAGCCATGCCAGGATCGCCCTGGCTCAGACGCTCCGGCGCAGCCAGGGCTGCCGCCAGCAGGGCGACCGTGCAGGTGGCTGCCACCATCAACAGTGCATGCCGGGAGTTCATGCCGCCACCCTGGTGGTAGATTGCCTGGAGACGAGTGATGGAGCCCGCCTGGAATGCCAGGCCACGAACACCTCCACCAGGGCTTGCAGCAGCAACAGTAGCGCCGACATCAGCGCAAAAAAGGTGGCAGCGGCAAGGACGATGCCGAAATCCTGTAACAGCGTGGCGCGCCAGAGAAGATCTCCAAGACCATCTATGCGCAGGACCGCCTCCACGATCACGGCCCCACTCATGAGGTGAAGGATCCGCGCACGCAACTGCCCCGCCCAGGCGCCCGCCACGTTGGGCAGGGTGTTGGAGAGGACGTTTTCACCACGTAGACGAGCCACCTGCACGTAGCGTTGCCCCCGTTCCCTCTGGAAGAGAGTCCTGCTGCCTGTTACGGCGGAAGAGAGCGCGCCGTCGGCGATACCCAGCACCAACGCACCTGCAAGCAGCCTGATTGTACAAGCCTGGGAGCTGTACATGTCGGCTCCGAAGTGAAGCTGCACCACGGCGGCGGCCACCAGGGCCAGCACCACGGCGGGAAGCGCTCCGCCCAGTTGGAGCACCTGCTCCAGTTTACGAGGTATTCGCCCCAGCGCGGCGACGACGGCCCCCAGCATCAACGGAAGCGAAGCCAAGAGGATCAACGACAGGGTGTTGGGCAGGGCCAGCTTCATCAGGGAAACGACGGGGACGCCCTGCTGAACTCGCCAGGAGTTGCCGAGATCACCATTCAGAGCCTGCGAAACCCAGGTCAGGTAGAAATGGATGGGGCCCCGATCCAGGTTCCAGCGCTCCGCCAGTCCCGTCGTTCCAGCACAGACCTCGGGGGGACATATGATGCTGGCGGGATCTCCGGGAATGGCCCAGATCAACCAGGCGACCATGGCTGGAACCGCCAACGGTAGACAAATGGCCACCAGGACACGCACCAGTGGTCGGGCCCACCAGAGCTTCACGGCCCGCGCCCCCCCAGTAACCGCCTGCGATCACTCATCGTACTTCCAATTGTCGAACTGGGTGAAATAAAAGTAGGGAGCGATTGTGTTGCTCTTGACCTCGGTGCGCCAGGCGCTCTTGGTGTCCAGCTTCCACAGGAAGAGATATGGCAGGTCTTCGGCCAGCTTCTGGTGAAGCTGATGGTAGGCGTCGCGAGCTGCGGTGTCGGTCTTGGCCGCGTCGAACTGCGCCAGCAGGGCGTCGACTTCGCGGTTGTGGTAATTGAAGATGTTCCTGGTACCCTTGCCGCGAGTTCGCGTGTTGAAAAGCTCGTTGACGTCTTCCACCTGGCCGAACGACCACTTGCCCAGAAGAAGATCGTAGTCGGTCAGGTGACCGGTGATGGCGTCGGTCGTCCACTTGTCGGTGGGTATCTTGAAAACCTGGCTGCCTATGCCCGCGGCCTCCAACTGGTTGCCGATATAGGAGAGGATGTCCGGGGCTTCGTTGTCCAACGACTTTTCCATGCCCATTCGCAGCGAGACAGGCTGCCCCCGGAAGTTCCAACGGCCACCAACCTTTTCCATGCCAGCTTCCAGCAACAGGGCCTCGGCCCTTTCGAGGTCCGACCGTTCAACCACCGCCACCGAACGGTTGTAGTAGGGCGAGGACGGGACGAACGGACCCGAGATGAACTCACAGGGACTGTTACGTTCGCCCGCCTTCACGCCGATGGACTTTTCCCGCAGCTCCATTCGATCCAGCATGTAGTTCAAGGCCTGCCGCACCCCCCGTCGTCCAGGGGCGGTTTCTTGATGTTGATGGCTATGAACCACCAGGAACGTAGATCGTAGGACTTGAGGGCCAGATCGTCCGAGGCAGAGACATCGGCGCGAAAGTTTGGTGCAACCTCGATAATGCCTTGAACAGAGTTGTTTATGATGGCCTTGATGGCCAGGAGCGGATCACCCCCTTCCTGAAGCTGCGCCTGGGCGATGGAAGGGTCGTGGTGCTCGTTGGGAAACGCGGTGAAGGTTACGCCCCTGGTGCCACGGCTGCCCTTCATGGGCCCGGTACCCACCGGACGGGCGGAAAACTCCAGGTCCGGGCTGATGGCGTGGTTGCCGTCGAAGACATGCTCCGGCAGAACGGCAAAGCCCAGTCGTTCCCTGGGATTGTGAACAACCCTGGTGAACCTCACCACCGCGGTGTTTCGGCCCTGCTCGCTACAACCGGCGAGGATATCTCGGTAGGCTTCTGCTATGGGGCTGGGCGTTCCGGGATCCAGCAATGCGTCCACGGTGAAGCAAATATCGGCCGAGGTGAAGGGTTTCCCGTCGTGCCACTTCACGCCGGATTTCAGCTCCAGCTTGATGGCCTTGCCGGCCTCGGTCATCTCCCAGGAGGCAACGAGGCGGCTTTCCAGCTCGTTGTCGATGGGAGAGTGGTACCAGAGACGATCAAAGACCAACTCCTGGGCGCGATAGTCCACCATCTTGGCCGCGTAGAGCGGGTTCAGGGTAGTGGGCAGGGCGCCCTCGTAGTAGGTGAGCACTCCGCCCGTCGACAACACAGCAGCGGCCAGTCCCGCTGCAACAAGCAGATGACGGCTTCGACTCATGGGCAATTCCTCAGTGCATGGGGAGTCCGGGGGCGCTCTCTCTGCTCAGTCGCACCTGGAGCGCATCCAGTGGGTATCTCGCCACCTCGATTCCGGGAAGGTATCCCACCTGGGCATGCAAGAGTTCCTGCGCCCGGCCAGCATTTCGATTCCCGGCGTCCCAGGCAGCCACCGACAAGAGGAGAACCGGATCGCCGGCAGGTCCGGCAGCCAGGTCCAGTATATTGATCCTGATGAGCCCCTGTGTACGAGAGTCAGCCAGCACCGTGGCCAGCTCCGCGGCGGCCCTGAGGACACCAACGCGGGCCAGGAGGGCGAAAGGTTGGTGAAATCCCAATTTTTCGCCGCTGGTTATTTGCATGGCCCCCATGAGCTGGTCGTAGACCAGGGCGGCTCTGTCCAGGACACACTGGGCGTCGAGCTGGGGACCCTGGTTGTCCAGGCATGGCTCCAGCGCGGCAGCCACGGCTGAACTGCCCACATATTCCGCCATCAACTCGCCAAGAGCAGCAACCGACGCCGGGGTTGGTTCTGCTCCTGCAGCAGATCCGGAGGTTCCCGGCCCTGCACGGGCACGGGGAGCGCCGCCTGCGGGCTGTGGGCCTGCCCCAGACCCGGGCGAGGGTTCCAGGCTGCTCAACGCCGCAAGGAAAGCGGCGTCTCGCGGCACCATGAGCGTGCTTCCGAAGAGATAGGGGTCCCAAAGGGCGGGGTCCGTGGGGCCCGTGGAAGTGGTGAGCGGCTCGGAGGGAAGCCTCCAGGGTCGGAGTAGCTGTTCAATGATGGCGGCTGCCACGGGATTGGCATCGACGGCCAGTTCCTGGTGCGAGAGGGCCAGTTCCAGAAGGGATGATGGGTCCGTGGCGGGAACCTGGCGCTGTTCCACGTTGTCGTGGAAGAGGAAGTGTGGCAGTCCACCTGCGTCGGGGCTGGCTACGGTAGAAGAAGCGGGTAGTCGTTCCCGGAACTCCAGCACCGAAGGAGGGGGAGGCCAGCGGGATCCGCTCTGGAGGGCTCCCAACCATCTCGTGCGCAAGCCAGCGAGCTGCTGGTCACCGGATGGGTCGCAGTCCGCCAGGTGTTTTTCTGCCGGATCGTCGCGCCCCAGCATGGCCTGGGCCACGCCCAGCAGGCAGAGGAGCTGCGGAGGGTCTTCGGGCCGGGGCATCTCACCGTAGATCTGCACGGTGGCCCGAGCCGCCAGCAGAGCCGCCTGCCTGTAGGCGGCAGACATGTCGACGTGGACCCTGGACAGACCTCCATCGGAATCTTCGGTGGACGAAAACGACTGAAGCGCTGCTTGAAAGTCCCGGTCCATCACCAGCGCGGCCCAACCAGCCTGGGCTTCATAGGGCGCACGGACAGCGGCATCCGACATGCGAACCTGCCAGGTGCCACGGGCCAGATCACCGGGAATGGCCCTGGGTTGCTCCGAGACCGCAACGCCACCGGTGGACGGAGCCTGATTCCCGCATGCCCCCAGGAAGAACAACAAAAGCAGAGGGAACCGACGCACGTTCATCCCCCTTCACAGAACTGCCGACTGCCGGCCGCCGAGACGCAAAGCGCCATGGCGTTCTTGGTATCCTGGCCTGAGGCCCGGGCGTAGTCAAGCCACTCCCTGGCGTAGTCCTTGGTGATACCACGGTACCTGTCGGCCTCTGTTTCGGCTTCGTCGTCACGGTTCTGGACATAGGACTCCTCGGCGGCCTTCCACAGGCGGTTGGCCGCTTCGGCGCGGAGCTTGAGCAGGGCATAGAACCGGGAAGTGTAGGTGGACCCGGTCCAGTTGGCCTTGTTTTCCAGGGCGTAGTCAGCCCAGCGAATGACTCCGTGAGCACGCCCGACACCCCGTCGCGAAAGGTAGATGGCGTACTTGAAACAGAGATCGGGGTCGGAGCGGTCGATGTCTTCCAGGTGGCGCTTCATCAGCCTGGCCCAGGTCTTTCGATCTCCGCGGGCCTCGGAGTCCATGAGCAGGACACGGCTCATCTTGTCCTTGTCGGTCTGACGCGCAGCGGAAGCCAGACTCGACTCCAGGCACTCCCTCACCGCCACGGACAACTGCCCCATGAGGGCGGCAGGTTCCAATGCCACGAGATCATCGCAGAGGACCTGTGACGAGGACGAAGTGGGCGCCATGCTGACGGCGTCCGTACCAGCAGCCTGCCGGGGCTCTGCCCGTGCCGGGGACGGCTCGGTAGTGGTTGCGGTGCTGGCCTGTTCAGCGCCGGAGGCGGCAGGCTCTTGCTGGACGGGCTGCATCAGCCTTTCCAGGGAACGCGCTTCATCCTGCGCGCTCGCTTTGGAAGCCTGCGGAGAGCCCACGGGGTAGGCGTTCTGCTGGGCCTGTGCCGAAGGGACCGAAGAAACAGTCGCTTCTTCCGGCTGTTCCTGCGGCTGCGGGGAGCCATCTCCAGCCCCGGCGCCAGGCGAGGCGGGGGGCGAATCACGTGGTTCCGTGTTGGTCCGGGCGTTCTGCTCCAGCGCGGACGAAGGGGCGCCGCGAGATCGAGTCTGCGCTTGTCCTGGCCTACCCGACTCTGCCAGATCTGCGATGGCGTCATTACCCCGTGCAGGCTGTGCCCTGCCAGGAGCGGCGCCATCGCTGCCCCGCCCCCGGGCCCGCTGTGCAGTCTCACCGGGTTCTCCCTGCGGATAGGAGGAAAGCCCGACGAAGGGAGAGAAGGCCGGAGTGGGGGCCAGATCGAACCAGGCAAACCTTTGCTGGGCGGGCATTGGAAAACCCTGGGAATCGGAGATCATGTCGGCATCGATCCTGCGCCCATCCACCAGGCAGCCGGCCCAGCCGTCTTGACATGGCAGCAGGGGGAATGCTCCGCGCAGCTCCTGCCAGGTCTGGGCCATGGCGGTACCGGCAGCGCAGATCATCAAAATGGCCAGCAGTTTTTTCACGAGACCTCCGCAATGTTCCACGACATGAATGTCTTGTACTCCTGGCGAAGCTTCACCGTACTCCCAACGCACCGCGCCCGCGGCCTGGTCAGTTGGCGGGTGTCCCCGAAGTGCTTTCTCTTGGTTTGTCCCTTCCGAACTGAATCATGGGCTCATCGATTTCTTCGTTGTCCAACTCCAGCTCGGCGAGGCTGATGGAGATCTTGTTCTTTCGTTTCCGGACATCGTACTGGATGACCTGAGTGACATAGCCGGGGGCGGATACTTCCAGTTGCAGGGACAATCCCGGCAGAAAGAGCAACTCGCTCCCGTCGGGCATGTAGAGCACCGATGCTTCCCAGGAACCGTCAACCGCGTTGACACGGTGCCTGTCTGCTTCGTCGGGATGGCGGATTATGGCGGTGGGGATGACCTGCCCCATCTGGTCCGTGACCACCACTTCCACGGGGACTCCGTCTGTCTTGTTCTTTTTCTTGGCCCAGGCCTGGGGAGCCAGGAGCACACAAGTCAACAGAAAAAAGGCAGGCAGGAAGCGCCGGTTCATGCTCAACCTCCGTTCAGGCTATCCACGAAGCTGGAAAAGATGCCTTCGGCCACGATGCCTCCAGCGTTCTGGACATGGCCGGCCTCCAGCAGGGCCCTTGCCGTGGCGGCCGAGCGTGGCACGTCCCCGGGCTGCTGGACCCCGGACACCCGCAGAGCAGCCTGGGGGTCTTTGTTGGCCAGCAGGGCGGCGGCGGTTGCACGGGCGTCCGCCAAGCCCGTGGGAGGTGCTCCCCGGTTGAGGCCGTCCAGAATTCTCCCACACTTTTCGGAGTCACCTTCGGCACAGGCCACGATGGCTCTGGTGGCCAAGACTCTCCACTGCTGCCCCGGGGGCGGAAAATCGATGCTCTCCAGGAGATTGCTGGCCACCTGGACCTCGCCGGCGGCGGCGGCTCTTCCAGCCCACAGGAGCAGGAGGGTGGCGCGATCCTCCCGTTGATCGGGAAGGGTCTTCAGCAGCTCTTCCACGGAACGGGTGGCGATTTTCCGTTGCCCCAGGGCCCACAGGGCCTGGGCTTCGCTGAGACCCTGCACACGCGGATCTGAATCACCCAGCAGCGCGAGATAGTCGCTGGCAACTCCCGCCATGTCCGAATCCGTGGAGTTCCTGACCTGCTCCAACAGATTCACCGCGGCTTCGCGCTCACCGTCGGCCAGGGCAACCTCCGCCGCCAGCAAACGGCCCTGGTCCATCCCGGAGGCCTGCCCCCATTCCCGGATGTTGTCCAGGTTTCCGGCAGCCAGAGCCACGAGGCATCGCCTGAGCAGTATGGGACCTGTCTGCGGGGGGTCGTTCAGCGCGGCGAACTCCTGTGCTGCGGCCAGGATGGTGTCTGCCCGGGTGTAGTCTTGCTGGAGGAGCAGACCATAGGCCACTCCGTTTGCCGCCGGGATGGAATCGGGCTGCTCTCGCAGGGCCACCTGGTAGGCCGCGATGGCCTGTGGAATATCACCCTGTGAAAGCAGAGATTCCGCCTTGGCCAGGTATTCCTGGGCGGCATCGCCTCCGGTGAGGGATTCCAGCAGAGAGCAGGCGCTCAGCGCGACGAGGGGCAAAAAAGCCCAGGGTTTCATGAAATTGCTCCTTGCTGTCCTTGCTGGGGGGGGCAGGTTTGTGTCGACTCGCGGCGCCTGGCCAGGTTTCATCAGAGCTGTCCTGGAGCGGCCGGGGCTCGGTAGTGGCGAACAACGCCTCGCCACGTACGCAACAGTATTAACCACATTTCACCATGGAAGCGCAACCACGGGCAGCAGCATGCCACTGGTGGATGCTGCGGGTCTCCGTGCGACTGGTGGCAGGCAGGCGGACAGGCAGCGGCATACCCACGTTCCAGGCAACCATGTCCCACGGGATACCAGACCTCCCTGCCCCTGTACGCGGCAAGGGTGGAGGGTATGCACCATCTCCTGCCGGCGGAGCCAACGGCGGCCCCGGACCCATCAAGGCCCCGACGGCCGTGTTATTGTGCTTTTCGTCTCAATCCAACGAGGTCTCCCAAGGCATGCCCGAAGACAAGGTCACCGAGCAACCCGGTGCTGGCCCGAACACATCTCGTAGACTCGAGATCACGCTTCTGGAGGAACTCAGCTCCGGCACCTTCGCCCGCGTGTACCTTGCCGAGGCCCGCGCCGCGGGCGGAATCGACCGCATCATCGCGGTGAAGGTGCTCCGGCAGAAATGGTCGGAATCAGAAGACATCCTCGCTCGCACCAGGGACGAAGCCAGACTGCTGGCCCGCCTGCGCCACAAGAACATCGTGCGCGTGGAAGAACTCATCGAGTTGGAGGGACAGCCCGCCATCATCATGGAATTCGTGGAAGGCATGGATCTCAAGGAGCTGGTGGAGACCATCCGTGCCAGCGGCCAACGCTTCCCGCCGCGGGCTGCGCTGCAGATCGCGGCCGACACCGCCTCTGCACTCAATGCCGCCTACAACAGGATCCCCTACGGTCTGGACGAACCGCTCCGAGTGGTCCACCGCGACATCAAGCCCAGCAACATAATGGTGAGCGTGGACGGCGAACTGAAGGTGCTGGACTTCGGTACGGCGCGCAGCACATCGCCGTTCAGAGCCGCCAAGACCGGTGCAGTCCGTTTCGGCAGTTGGAAGTACATGTCTCCGGAACGTAAGGAGGGCTCCCGGGGGGAACAGGCATCCGACATCTACTCCCTTGGCCTGGTCCTCATCGAACTCTTCAGCGACCAATGGCTTCCAATGCTGCCCATAGCCCCCGAAGAGCACGATCCCCAGCGTCTGGACATCATCCGCTCGCTGCCCGATCTGGGCATGCCCAACCAGGAGTGGGATCAAGCCATGCGGGAGATCCTCCTGCAGATGACTCCCGCCGATGCATCCGCCCGCCCCACCGCTCGGCAGGTGCTGGACGTGCTCCGGCCATACTCGGATCACGCCAGGGGGGTATCGCTGGAGACCCTGGCGGGCAAAGTCGTGTACAAGAACGCCCTCGGGAACCGCAGAAGCTCCCCTGAAGGCGCGCTGTCGGGCACCCGTCTTTACGTATCCTTCGACAGCTCCGGCCCATCTTCGGTTGCACCCGGACACCCCTCGACTTCCCCTGCTCCCCGGGCCGGCTCCTCCGTGGGCGACGACGGCGGCGACTACGATGGCGACGACGATGGCGACACGACGGTTACGAGCACGGCACCCCACCCCGGAGCTGCGGGTTACTCTGGCTTATCTGCTCCCGGGGCCACCGCCGCTCCCACGGCGCCCACCGCTCCATTCCCCCCCGCAGGCCAGGCCGGACCCGAAAGTCCGCCGGCAGGCGCGGCCCAGCTCCAGCCGATTCCGCTTGCTTCGGATCACCCCTCCCCCACCAACGACCCTCCCACACCGCCACAGGTTCCGGCCACGGCGATCCCCATCGACTCTCCCCCGCTCCCAAGCCCGGCGGCGCCTCCTCCCAACCGGGAGAAAGCAACTCCCGGCTGGGCAAAGCTCCTTCTCGCCGGCACGGTTCTCGCGGGTCTGCTGGTTTCACTGGCCTTCGTGGGCTGGCTGCTCTTTGCCGGAATGGGCAGGACTCTCTCTACCGGTCTTCAACAAGGGGTATTGCAGACGGAAGGCCAACGGGCCGACGCGGCTCTTTCCGCCCCCAGCAGCGCCGCATCCCCCGACGGGGAACCCGTAGAGGCCCCTGGGGGGGAAGACAACACCGAGCCGGCAGACACCGTCGCCGAAGGCCCCCCCCAATCCGGATCGACCAAGGCCGAAAAAGCACTGGCCAACGTGTACCTGGAGCTGGCCGATCCCACCATTCAATGGGTCAGACTTTCCAACGACCAGCTCGGTGTCTCCCACAAGATTCGCGGCACCTTCCAGCAGGATCTGCCTTCCGCCACCTACCAGATCTCCGCCAAGGTGGCGGGTCGCAGCCGCGTCGACGGCCAGGTTAACGTGGGGCCCGAGGGCATAGCCCTTAGTTGCACCCCGCAACCCGGGGGCAAGGTGAACTGCACCGACAAGACAGGCGGCCACAGCCTCACCCTTGGCCCCTGAGTCCAGCAAGCTGGCCCTCAGCGCCTGTTGGGGCCCGGGCGATCAGGTCTGGGACGAGGACATTTTTCGGGGTGGGCCTTGAAGCCTTCCACCGAGTTCTCGCACCATCGACGGATCTCGTCGCTGCCCTGGCAGGTGCCTATGCCACGACAGGCCACGGATGCGGAGACAAAGTAGGCAATACGATCCGCGTATGGCGACCGGATGCTGGCCACGCGAGCCACGGACTGGCCATCGGGTTCGCCAGTCCACCATCGTTCCATGGCGTGCCCCACGCAGTCCCGGGCAAAACGCCCGGCATGAAGCTCGCAAAGTCGCACCTGGGTCTCGGTGTCGCTTTCGGCCCGGGCGTCCAAGACCTGGAGAGCGCAGTCGTCGGCCTCCCCGCATACCATCAAGAGAGTGTCTCTCGTGAGGCCCTTTTCTTCGGGCATATACAAGTTGGTCCAGGATTGGCTGCACTCCGAGGCCCAGTCACCCGCCCACGCGCAGAGCGAAGCCGCCTCGAGGGGCCGCACCACGCGGCGGACCTGTTGGAAGATGCAGTAGCCGTGGGCGTTGGAGGACTCAGAGTATGGCGAACAGGCATTCAACACGGCCGCCCCAGCGGCGGAGAACTCCCCTGGCTCCGGTGCTGCTGGATCCGCGGATCCGGGATTGGAGCCGTGGCAGGCTAGCGCTGCAAGTGCGCAGAGGAGAGCCGCCTTAGACATGCATCGCGCTCCGGGTTGTCGATGGTACTGCATAGCCTGCGGGCCATGGCGGGAGTGACCTGGTTGCCGTGTTCCTTCACCCAGCCGAAGACGGCTGCCGAGCGCACCAGGGGATCCGCAATGGAGGCAGCTTGTTCCGGAATTGTGGAGGCATCGGCCGGGGTCGTGTCCAGGAGGCGATCATGAAGGCAGGTGTCCCGCCCGAGCCCCTGTGGCAGAACCTGGCAATCTTGCTGCACTTCAGGGGTTCCTGGGGGTCCATCGCCCATTTGCCCCGTGGTGCAGGCCTGGCTCCACAGGACCACGGCGAGCCAGAGTCCGACCCGGCCTGCCCTGAGAAGGGATATTCCCACGACCGGTGGGATCCAGGCGATTTTTCGTTCAAAAGTTCCCATCCTGAACTTGCTCCCCTGGCGAGAGCGGTCCGTCTTGTTGGCCAGGTTGCTTCAATCGGTGCTGTTGAAGGTGTCCTGGTGGGACACGAAGCAGCCAGACCGGTTATTGTTACCTGCTCCTTTCTTGAGCGAAGGTGACCTGGAGACGCGCCCCCTCCAGGCTCCAGGTACAAGTTTTTTGCGATAATGGCAAACAGTCAGGTAAAAAGACCCTGCCGCTCGGGGGGGGGTCGCAAGGATCTCGTTGGGCAGACCCGGCCCCGCCTGCTCCAGCCTGCCACGAGGCCCGGCGCGTGTGGTATTGGAGCGGCTCCCCTGCAATGACGGCGGATAGAATCTCGTGCGAATCCGTCGAGCAGCAAGGGATCGATGAGATGAAGATGAAGTACACAAGACGATGAGCACCGAAACAACAAGACATGACCCGCATCGAGCCGGCTACATCGCCCTCACGGGCCTGCCCAACGTTGGCAAGAGCACGCTGTTGAACCGCTGTCTGGGGCAGAAGGTGAGCATCACCTCTCGCAGACCCCAGACCACGAGGAACAGCATCCGAGGGATCTACAACTCCCCCGGAGTTCAAGCGATACTCATAGATACACCGGGTATCCACAGGGCATGGAGCCGCCTGAACCGGTCCATGGTCCAGGCAGCCATGTCGACCCTGCAGGAAGTAGACGCAATATGCTGGCTCGTGGACAGCCCCGGGGCCGCCGCCCGCATCTCCCGGGGCAAGCCCGTGATCCACGCCGGGCACCGAGCAATGGTGGGACACCTCCAGGCCGCGAGGGCGCCCATAGTACTGGCGCTCAACAAGATCGACTCAATGGACCGGCAGCAGCTCCTCCCAATCATCGAGGCATTCAAGAACGTAGTGGAGTTGGCGTCCATCGTTCCAATCTCCGCTCTAAAGGGTGATGGCGTCTCCACCCTGCTGGACCAGCTCGTGGCTTTCCTACCCAGGAATCCGCCCTTCTTCCCGGCGGACCAGCTCGTGGATCACTCGGAGCGTTTCGTCGTGGCCGAGATAATCCGCGAAAAGATATTCCGACTGACAGGCAAGGAGATCCCCTACGCCACCGCCGTCGAGGTGGAACGGTTCGAAGAAGAAGAACGAACCTCCAGGCAGCCGCTGGTGCGCATCTGGGCACGCATCGTCGTAGAACGAAAATCCCAGAAAGCAATCGTCATCGGCAAAAAGGGCTCCATGCTCAAGAACATTGGCACACTGGCAAGAGCAGACATCGAAAAGCTGCTTGGGGTCCAGGTCTACCTCCAACTCTTCGTCGCCCTGGAAAAGGACTGGTCCCGCAATCCTCGCCTCTTGAGGGAGCTGGGCTACGAGTGAAAGGGAATGGACCCTGGGCAGCTCCGTCTCGGGTCACACGATCCCCCCTCCTTCCCATCCCGTCTTGAAAGAACCCCCATCCAGGGCAAGGGCAACGGCCCAGCGCTTCCGGAACCACGACAATGTACCCAACCGTCGCAATCGTAGGCCGCCCCAACGTGGGCAAGAGCACCCTCTTCAACCGCCTCCTGGGCAGGCGCAAGGCCATCGTCCACGACAGACCTGGTGTCACGCGAGACCGCAACTACGAGATCATCACGTGGGGCGACCGCGAAATGATCCTCGTAGACACCGGCGGCTTCGAACCCGATACCGACGATGACCTCTTCAAATCCATGAGGGACCAGGTTCACCTGGCCATGGAAGAGGCCGATGTGCTCATCCTGGTAATGGACCGGCAGGTGGGTCTTACTCCGGCGGACGAACAGGCTGCACAGATACTCCGTTCCACCCAGAAGCCAGTGCTGCTGGTGGTAAACAAGGTGGACACGCATCTCCACGAACCGGATACATCCGAGTTCTGGAAGCTGGGCTGGCCGGATCTCATCCCGCTGAGCGCGGAACACGCCCGTGGAATCAGCCACCTGATGGAAGAGGTGCTTGCCCGGCTGCCGCCTCCCCATCCTTGCGAGGGCAGGCGTACGGAACCGGAACCCGATCTCGAAGCTGTCTCCCCGTCGGAAATACGTATCGCCATCCTGGGCAGGCCCAACGTGGGCAAATCCACCCTGGCAAACCGGCTCATCGGCGAGAACCGCCACCTGGTGCATGACAGCCCCGGCACCACCATGGACGCCGTGGACAGCACCTTCACGGTGGGGCACCGTAATTTCAGGATCGTCGACACCGCTGGTATACGGCGCCGTTCCAGAGTGAAGGACCAACTCGAAGTATTTGCCGTTTCAAGAGCAATCCGCACCATCGAACGCTGTCATGTCACCTTGTTCATGCTGGACGCCACGCGCCCGCCCGCCACCCAGGACTCGCGCCTGGTGCGACTGGTCGTCGAACGTGGCAGGGCACTCATATTCATCGCGAACAGGTGGGACCTGGTGCGAGACCTTCCACATCGCGACTCAACGGTGGTTGATCGAGAGATCCGGGATACGTTCCCCCACGCCGCGTGGGCCCCCATACTCTACACCAGCGCTCTCACCGCCAAGGGTTGCCACAGGGTGCTGCCCGAGGTGGAGCAGATCTTCGAATCCTTCAACCAGCGAATACCCACTCCCATCCTGAACCGGTTCCTGCGCGAAATCGAAGCCACCAACCCACCACCACAGCGCTATCACCACCCCGTCAGGATCCACTTCGTCACCCAGTCGAGGATCCGCCCCCCCACCTTCGCGTTCTTCACCAACACCCCCGAGGGCATCAAGACTCCCTACCGCAGATTCCTGGCAAACCAGCTCCGCCAATCTTTCGGCTTCAGGGGAACCCCCATACGTGTGGACATCCGCCGGAAGCGCAGGCTCGGTGAGCCGTCATGAGCATCAGGATCCTCCAGGACCAGGTCATAAATCGCATCGCCGCCGGCGAAGTTGTGGAACGGCCCGCCAGCGTGCTCAAGGAACTCCTGGAAAACGCCCTGGACGCCCAGGCGAGCAAGATATCCGTGGACCTGGGCCATGGTGGGCGCAACCTCATACAGGTCACCGACGACGGCACTGGGATGGACCGCCACGATGCGCTGCTGTGCATCGAGCGGCACGCCACCAGCAAGATCCGCAGCGACGCGGACCTGCTGACCATCGCCTCCCTGGGCTTCCGCGGGGAAGCCCTGCCGTCCATAGCCTCGGTGAGCAGGTTCCAACTCGTCACGAGGCCCCAGCACCTGGAAGAAGGCACCCGCATCGAGATGGCGGCTGGCAAGCTGCTTTCGGTGGAAGCCTGTGGCTGCCCCACCGGCACCCGGGCCACGGTCCGCGACCTCTTCTTCAACCTTCCAGCCCGTCGGAAGTTTCTAAGGACCGTCCCCACCGAACTCTCCCACTGCGTCGAAGCGCTCACCCGGGTCGCCCTGGTGCGACCCCAGACGGATTTTTCCCTAAGGCACCAGGGCCGGGAATCCCTCGTTGCCCCCCGGGCATCCGGCATGGCGGAACGCGCCCGAGACATCCTTGGCACCGTGGGCGAGTCACTGAAACAGATCGCCTTCGAGAGGGGAAGCCTGCGTGTCAATGGGCTCATCTCCCCCATCGGAGTACACCGCCAGAGCGCCAGGGGCAGCAGCTACTTCTTCGTCAACGGGCGCTTCGTCCGCGACATGTTCCTGCGCCGCGCCGTCACCGAGGCCTACCATGGCCTCGTCCCCCTGAAACGCTTCCCGGTCGTGATCCTTGACATCGAGCTTCCACCATCCGACGTGGATGTGAACGTCCACCCCACCAAGGTAGAGGTTCGCTTCCGCCACGCCGGGCGCCTGAGCCGAACCCTGGCGGAAGGCCTGCGCCAGTCACTGAAGGACCACGGTATCCACCGTCCAGCCTCTCCGCGCCCCAGGCCCGTTCCCATCGTGCCGTCTCCCCCGAGCCAGGGTACCCTCCCCCTCGGGGCCGGCCCCCTGTTCCCCCCGGGCCGTCAGGCCGGGAGACCCGAAACAACCTCCGACAGCGCCATGATGGCCTCTTCGCCATCACCGGCGGGCGGAGGAATGCACGGGCAGGAGCCACGCCCCCATTCCTCCCAGCCCGAGACCACCGTCCAGTCCACGACGGCACCTGTTGCTCCCCGCTCCGCGGCCCAGCCCCACCCTGTTCCCCAATCCCGCGCCACCACAGGCACGCAAGCCCCTGGCATCCCGCACCCGGCACCCGCCTCGCCCTGGGAGCGCAGCTATGATCCTGCACCCGAACCCGCCGCCACGGCCATGGTCCACGACGGCGCCGGCGCATCACAGCCCGGCCCCCGTGCTCTGCTACCCCCTTCGGGCTTTTCCGGGCTGCGTGTCATCGGGCAGCTTGATCGCACATACATCCTCTGCGAAGCACCTGGCAGGGATGGCAGCGCGGATCTCGTACTCATCGACCAGCACGCCGCCCACGAGCGAGTAACCCTGAACCACATGGAGAGGGAGCGTCGCAGTGGCCCACTCTCCTCCCAGAGATTGCTGCAGCCCGCGCTGGTGGATCTGAGTCCCGGGACCAACGCCATCATGGAAGAACACCTGGAGTTGCTGTCCAGGCTCGGGATGGAGGTGGAACCCTTCGGTGGAAACACGTTTGCCGTGAAGTCCATACCTCCCATACTCCAGGGAGCGGATCTGCCGAACCTGCTGCATGACATCGCCCAGGAACTCTCCGAAGGTGCTGGCCCGGCGACGATTACGGCCCTGGAGAACCGCATCCTGGCCAGCATGGCCTGTCATGGATCGGTGAGGGCCCACCAACACCTCTCCACCTTCGAAATACGCGCCCTCCTGAAAGACCTGGACAAGGTGGATTTTTCAGTCTGTGCCCACGGGCGGCCGGTGGCGGTGCGCATGGAGGCCACCGAAATCCAGGCGCGTTTCCACCGCTGAGTCCCCAGGCTCGGCATCCAGGTTTCGAACCAAATACCCATGAGTACGTTCAAACCCACATCCTCCCAGCCGGTACTGGTCATCGCCGGTCCCACCGCCACGGGAAAAACCTCGGCCGCAGTCCACCTGGCCTGCCTGCACGGCGCCAGGCTCGTCTCCGCCGACGCCATGCAGGTATACCGGGGCATGGACATCGGCACGGGCAAGGCCCACCCGGCGGTCCTCAAGAACTACCCCCACGCCTGCATCGACATCCGTGACCCCGACGAGCCCTTCAGCGCCCAGGACTTCGCCCGGATTGCGGATCGCGAAGTGGCGGGAGTCGGCCCCACGCTGCTGGTGGGGGGGACAATCTTTTACATTCGTGCCTTTCTTTACGGCCTGGTACACACCCCTCCGGCGAATCCCGCGCTGCGTCGGGAATTGGAACGACTGGAAGACCCCTGGAGGGCCCTCAAGGAGGTGGACCCGGCGCTGGCCGCGCGCCTGCATCCCAACGACCGGGTGCGCATACTGCGCGGACTGGAGGTCTTCAGGCAGTGCGGCGTCCCCCTCTCCGCTCTACACGCCGCCGACAAGGCCCGTCTGCGCCACGAGGCCACAGTGGTTTGGCTGGACAGGGATGATCTCAGACAGCGTATCGACCACCGCGTGGATCGGATGATGGAGCGAGGCTACCTGGACGAGGTGCGCAGCCTGCTGGACGCCGGCTACGGCCCCCACCTGAAACCCATGCAGTCCCTGGGCTACCGCCACCTGGCGGAGCACCTCTTGCAGGGAACGGACCTGGAAGAAGCGGTGCGCCTCACGAAACGCGACACCTGGAGGTTTGCGCGAAAGCAGCGGGCATGGGCGCGCAGGCAACCGGGCTGGAAGCGCCTGGAGGCATCCAACCGCGAAGCATTACTGCAACTGGCGCGAGACCTCTGGGAAAATTTCGTGTAAAATAACCCCAGGCATCCGGAGTCATGCTCGACCGTTTCGGCTCTCCCGTCGAACTGTCCCATGGGTTCCCCACATGGCGGCATGCCTGGCCCCACCATTCCCTTGAAGATCCTCGTTTTCCCGCTTTCAATCGTCCCAGGACATGGCCCGCATCTTGCAAAGATTTTCAATGGATGCGTTTGTTCGAAGGAAGGTCCCATGAACAAGGTCGGATTCCTCGCCTGCTCTCCCGTCACATGGCATCAGCTCGAGGTGGTGGTCCCCGCAACCATCCTTGGCGCTGCACTCCTGTTGATGACCACAGCCTGTGGCAACGAAAGTTCAATCCTGCGCCTGGACCAGGAAGACATCTTCACCCAGGAAGGCACCGACCAGGTGGACATCCTCTGGGTGGTGGACAACTCCAATTCCATGGAAGAAGAACAGATCCTGGTGGCAGACGGCTTTGC
The DNA here is from genome assembly GCA_024276675.1 of Myxococcota bacterium. Lineage (GTDB taxonomy): Bacteria > Myxococcota_A > UBA796 > UBA796 > JAFGLY01 > JAJRWT01. The sequence goes on from JAJRWT010000027.1 coordinate 346,725, forward strand.
CCGCTTCATCCGGGCGGTGGGCAGTTCCACGGTTGACTTCCACATCGGCCTGGTCACCACCGACATGGATCTGGGCAACGAAGACCGCGGAAAACTGGTGGGAAACCCCAGCTACCTCACGGTCCAGGACGACTACCAGGACGAGTTCATGTCCAGGGTCCGGGTGGGAATCGAAGGCTCCGACAAGGAACGTGGCCTCCAGGCCGCGTACTACGCCCTCACCAGCGAAGAAGTGGCCGACAGCAACGCCGGCTTTCTCAGGGAATCGGCGGTACTGGCCATCGTGTTCGTATCCGACGAAGACGACTGCTCCGACGAAAACGCCCTTGCCGACGACGTCACCGGCGATGAATGCTACGACCCCGACACACCGCTGGTAAGTTCCAAGGACTACATCGACTCCTTCTACGATATCAAGGGCGACGACGGCAGAGTCGTGGTGTCCAGCATCGTCGGTCCCATGGCCGAGGATGGCTGTGAAAACACCTGGCCGGGGCACCGCTACATGGCCGTGGCCGAGAACCTGGACGGACTGGTGGCCGACATATGCCAGACCGACTACGGCGACATCATGGACGACATCGGCTCGCGCATTTCGGGCCCCACCCACGTGTTCTACCTCACCCACGAAGCAGTACCGGATTCCATCGAAGTCATCGTGGACGAGGAACAGATCTACAGTGATCCCGAAGACGGCTGGCAATACGACGCCGAGTTCGCCGCCCTGAGGTTCGACGGCGACTACGTTCCCGAGTTGGGCTCCACCATCTACGTCTACTACGACATAGCCGGCTAGGAGCAGTCCTGAAATGGCAATGAGCCTGCCGGGAACAGCCGGCGCGAAGCATACTCGCGCACGAATCGTGCCGCCGGACCGAATCGTGGCAAGGGGCGCAGCGCGACAGGCATGAGCCTTCCCCAATGCCCCGGCACCCATCTGCTGTGATCCCGCTCCTGGTGTCCGCGGGCACTCTGGAGGTTAATCTGCCTGTCCCGTGACCGAGCCGGGCCTGGGCACTCCCGATAGTCGTGATCCCCATGCCCCGGGAAGCAGCGTACCAACAACAATGGAGCCCCGACAATGGACACCGTGATTGCCAGTATAGTCAGAACCCCCGTGGGAACATTCGGAGCCAGCCTCGCCACGGTGAGCCCGCGAACCATGGCCGCGCTGGTGATCCGCGAGGCCGTGGCCAGGGCTGGCCTGGAACCGAGCCAGGTAGAGCAGGTGATCATGGGCTGCGTGCTCCAGGCGGGCCTTGGCCAGAACGTCGCCAGGCAGGCCGCCATTGACGCCGGCATCCCGGTGGAGTCCACGGCCTTCACGCTGAACCAGGTCTGTGGATCGGGTCTTCGTGCCGTGGCCCTGGCGGAACTCCTCGTACGCACGGGGCAAGCGGACATCGTGGTGGCGGGCGGCACCGAAAACATGTCCGCCACCCCCTATGCCCTGCCGCGAGCACGTTGGGGGCTGCGCATGGGCAACGCGGACGTGCTGGATCTCATGATCCACGACGGTCTGTGGGAGATCTTCAACGGTTACCACATGGGTGTCACGGCCGAAAACCTGGCCAGGCGCTACGAACTCACCCGACAGGATCAAGACGCCTTCGCCCTTGAATCCCAGGCCCGCGCCCAGGCCGCCATCGAAGCCGGTCGCTTCGAGGACGAGATAATTCCAGTGGAGATCCCCCAGCGCAAGGGAGCCCCGAAGATCTTCGACACAGACGAACACCCCCGCTTCGGCACCACCATGAAGGCCCTGGGCAAGCTCCGCCCCGCGTTCCGCGAGGATGGCACGGTGACAGCGGGCAACGCCTCTGGAATCAACGACGGTGCCGCTGCCGCCGTGGTAATGAGCAGCGAGAAAGCCCAGGAACTGGGATTGCGACCCCTGGTGAAGATCATCTCCCACGCCACCGCCGGAGTGGATCCCGCCTACATGGGACTGGGCCCCGTGCCTTCCACCCGGAAGGCCCTGGCCTCCGCCGGGCTCTCCCTGGGCGATCTGGACCTGGTGGAGGCCAACGAAGCCTTCGCCGCCCAGTCCCTGGCCGTTGTGCGAGAGCTGAACCTCCCCATGGACATCACCAACGTCAACGGTGGGGCCATCGCGCTCGGTCATCCCATCGGAGCCTCGGGTACCCGCATTCTATGCACCCTGGTACACGAAATGCAGCGAAGGGGCAGCCACCTGGGTCTGGCAACTCTGTGCGTGGGTGGGGGAATGGGAGTGGCCATGGTGGTGGAAAACATGTAGAGCGTTCACGGGTGGACCCGGCTGCCGCAGGGGCAGCCAGGCACCGCCCTCCCCCCGGACAAGGGTCGAGGAGACCATGCAATACCTGGAAGGACTGGTTTCTCGGAAGGATGTGGCCTGGTACCGCCTCAAGGGCGATCACCAGGGCAGGATCCGGCGCTACATGGTCAGCACTGCTCCCAGCCGCGAGATCTGCAATCAACCGGAAATCCTGGGCATGGAGTTCACTTCTGCCATGGAGCAGGCCACGGAACTGGCCCTGCGCCACGCCCCCTTTGCAGAGACCTTCAGGCAGCCTCGCGAAGAAAAAATCTGTGTCGTACACTTCCTGCGCGGCGGCCTCAACTTCGGCCTTCGCCGCGCTCTTCACAGGGCCTACGGTATCAACCGCCATTCATCCGCCTTCATGAGTTCTCAGCGTCGCAGAGTGGACGGCCGCTGGCTCATAGAAGAAGACATGTACCGAAAACTGGATATTCCAGACGGCGCGATCCTGGTGATGGGCGACGTTGTGGCCACGGGAGTCACCATGGAAAACGGCTTGCGGGTGATCGCCGATCATGTGCGGGACATCGGCTCCTCGGTACGGTCCCTGGTGTTCTTCACCATCGGTTGCCACAAGGCCGAAAAGGCCCTGGAAGACCTGGACAACCTCATGCGCGACTACTTTCCCGACTACGAGTCCACGTCGCTGGTATACATGGAGGCCAAGTTCAGGCTGGTGGACAGCCGAACAGAGCTGCGCATCGGCATTCCCGGAACCGACCTGATCCGCAAACAGGCCCTCCTGACACCTGAATTCGAACTCTCGGGATTCGACTCGCTGTCCTTCGCGCTGGAACGCTGCGCCATCTACGACGCAGGTTCCAGGGCCTTCGACATTCCCCACTATGTCCACGATGTCCGCGGCTACTGGCAGCAACTGGCCTCGTTTGCCTCCCGGGGCTGGACGCTGGCCGAGGCGCTCAAGGAACGCTGGCCCCATGACGAGTATCTCGACGAACAGGTCTTCATGGAAACAAAGCGCGCCACCTGGCCCGACCTTGCGCCGGATCTCTTGGCTTTGCTACGCCAGAGATGGAAGGAACGCTGGCTGGGCGCCGCCGGCACTCGCCTGGATACGGCCGTGGCTCTGAAGGAGCTGTGCCGGCAAAGGTTGGAATCCCTTTGGCCCCCCGCTGCCTCCAACTCCCCATCTGGCAGCCCCCACGGAAGGAAGCAATGACCGAGCACCCATTCCACCACCTGCACATCGGCCACGACGAGATAGCCGGCAACGACGGCCGGGGCCGCGTCGTGTTTCTCCCGGGGTCGGACCACCGTGCCAAGCGCTTCGCGGAACGCTTCCACGACCTGCGGGTTTTCCCCAGCCCCCGGCAGCTCAACGTCTATGTCGGCACCGTACATTGCTCCAACGGCTTGGTTTTCGACGCCGCGGCAGTACCCACCGGAATGGGTTGTCCCAGTGTCAACATCGTCGCCACGGAGCTGGTTGGGCTGGGAGCACGCAGACTCCTGCGAGTGGGCTCCGCGGGGTCCCTCCAGCCCAAGGTCATGAAGGCCGGTTCGCTCGTCATCGCCACATCCGCCGTGCGTGACGAGGGCACGTCCGACGCCTTCGCCCCTCGCGACATCCCCGCCACCGCCCACCTGGACTGGGTCATGGCCCTCAGGGAATCCTCGGAGCGCCTTGGCTTCACCCAGCGCACCTGGGCCGGGATGATCCACACCAAGGACACCTTCTACGGCCGCGAGATACCATCCGGTCCACGGCAGGAAAACAACGAGGCCTACATGCGGATGCTCCGGCAGCTCGGGGTCCTGGCGACCGAGATGGAGCTGGCCCACCTGTTCATCCTGGCGGCATCGCTGGGCCCCGACACCAGCTCCCTGGCCGGAGCATCACCCAGCAGCTCGGTGGTCAAGGCCGGGGGACTGCTGGCCATCATCGGCGACGACGAGCCCTTCGCCCCGAGGGATGTGGCACTGCGCACCGAAGAAGACGCCGTCTCGGTGGCGATCCTGGCGGCCGGCAGCCTGCTGGCGACCGAAGGTGGACCCGCTGTCCAACCAGGTGGCCCGGAACCCTGAAAGTCAGTTCTCCTGGACTCAGGGTATCATCGGCGTAGCACGGGAGTCGAGCCATGATTGAATGGACCGGTTTCAAGTACCTGGGCGCCTTGCTGGGCTTTGGCCTGGGCTGGCTGTTTACTACTTTTGTCGGGTGCCACAGCACCTGAGGCATCATGAGCAACCCATGGGTCATGGGCGCGCTGGGAGCTTTCACGGTATTCGCCATCGCCGATGGTGTTCAGGGCAACAAGGGCGGAGACAAGAAATAGCACCCTGCGCACGGCCTGGTTCAGGAGCCGCCGGGAAACCCATGCCTGTCGCGCAACACCAGTCCTACGAGATGGACCTGTTGGAATCGGGATAAAACACTCCGCTCTCCGCCAGCCAGGGATAAGCCTCCCAGCGAGGATCGGGATGGGTGAAGAGCACATCCACCCATGACTCCTGGGAAACCACCCTGAAGTCCCCTGCCGCGAAGTGGCGCCTGAAAAGCCCGTTGATCTGCCGGTGCTGCGGAACGGGGGAACGAAGGCAATCGATGAAATGTACGCGCGCCCTCGTGGGAGTGGGGATGCGCAGCAGGAAGCCCGCAAAAGCATCCACCGCCCTGCGCACCCTCTCGGGAGTGAGGCCCTCCAGCAGCAGGGCAAAAGGAACGTTGGCAGCGTCATCCAGCTTTACGGTGGCGCCCGGCTCCAGGCGCAGGGAGCGGGCCTGCCGAACGGCATCCCGCAGCCATTCTCCCTGCTCGGCAGTGGTCTTGGAGGTTCCCCTGGGCAGAAAAGGATCGGGGGCGTGCTGGGACGACCCGCTTCCCTGGCGGGACTGCCATGGAGATTCCTGTTGGGCCGACGAAGCAGCCGCGCGTGAAGTGGACACGCTCCTGCCACGATTGGACGGCCTGAGAATCGACGACAGGAACAGTAGTAATCCCAGGCCTGCCGAGGCCAGGTAGAGCTTACAGCCCAGGCGGGTCTCCAGCTCCACCACCGACAGCGCGATTGGCGAAACCCTGTCCATGACACTCAACCACCAGAGAGCAGCGGAAGATGCCAGGAACAACAACGCGAGGGGACGCATCTCAGGCCTCCGGTGCAGATATCTGCCAGTATGCCTCATACCAGGATAACCACGCCATGGCGAAGATGCCGAGTCCAGCTCCGGAAGCTGGTGGAAAGCGAGTTTCTTCCCGACGGCTCCCAGAGATTGACTGGAAATTCTTGCGCGAGCCCATACCAGGCGCTGAATTGTCATCGCCCGTGCCTCCCGCATGATATCCACATGGACCATGGTTCTGCCCTCGGCCCGCTGGTATCCGCCCCGGGCCAGCGGGCAGTACCAGTAAGCCAGGAGACTGCCCATGAGCCGTTTTCGAAGCAGGCCTACGGGAATCGTGGATTGCAGGATGGATTGGGATTCCCCGGTGCTGGCCCTGTCCCTGCATTCCTGCAACCAGATCCGGGAAGACATCCGTGAAAAGGCCGCCGATGCCGCCCTGCGACTGTGGGAAGAGGATCCTGGCACCGACAGGTTCGCGAACGCCTTCCCCGTGGCCATGGTGGTGCGTGCCAGCCGCTTCGAAACCGACCTCAACAGGCCGCCGGAATTGGCGGTCTACCAGCGCCCAGAACACTGCTGGAACATCGAACCCTACAATCCACCTCTCAGCCATGAACAACTGCAGGCGTCGCTGGCCCGTTACCGCGAGGGCATAGCCTTCATCGACCAACAGGTGGACAGGGCAGTGGAGCGTTTCGGCTACTGCGTGCTGCTGGACTTCCACTCCTACAACTACCAGAGGAAGGTCCAGGTGTCCCGCTGGTGGGAAGATCCCAGGAGGCCGGTCTTCAACCTGGGCACCGGGAAGACCGACCCCTCGTTCCGCCCGGTACTGGATGCCCTGCTTCGGGCGTTTTCCGGTATCCAATGGGAAGGCCGGGCCGTGACAGTAGGCGAGAACCAGGCATTCGACGGTGGATATATTCACTTCCGCGAAGAAGCCCGCCACCCGGGCAAGGTGCTCGTCCCATCCATCGAGGTCAAGAAGGTCTTCATGGAAGAACGCACCGGGCGTTACTTCGAACCCGGCTTTTCGCGCCTCGTGGAAGACAGTTGCCACGCCATCGGGGCGGTGATGGAGATGCTCCCCCAACTGCTTCCACGGTTGGGTCAGCCCCCCCCTCCCGTTCTCCGCGAGGCGAAGGACGATGCTACGACGAGCCTCCCCGGCAGTGGCATGGGACCAGCGTAGTCCTGGATGGGCCGGATGGAAGCGGGCGGGCGCCTGGCCCCACGAAGGGCGGCCCCCCCCATGGCGAAATCGCCCCCCAGTTCCCCCGGGGGCGAGGCCCTACCACCTGGACGTGAGTACCGCGCCCAGAACCAGGCCGCCGGCACAGACGCCCAGCCCATGGCCGGCAAGAGTGATGATCACTCCCTGGTTGTAGATGGATTCTGCTTCGACGGCATCGTCGGTTGCCTGAAGTCTGCCGTCCAGGGATTCGGCCCAGATCAGGGCCGCAGCCGATGCCGCCGAGGAGACGAGCCCGCCAATCAGGAGCGCCCGCGAGGCGTGTCCTTGCCGGGCGACAGCACCGGGAACAGCATCTTCCGAGCTGGTGGGCGTGATGGGAAGTGGTCGAGAAGCTACAGGCTCCGCCCGGGAAGCAGCTCCTGGTTCCACGGGCGCGGTGGTGGTCTCTGCCGCGGTTGGCTCGCCACCGGTTTCTTCTGCCCGAGATGGCGCGACGCCTGGAGTCTGCTCCGGCGCCTGTTGAAGCGGCTGCGGTTCCTCCGGGGTTCCACCCTGAGCGGAGGCCTGCGGCTCCGTAATGGCCTGGATGCTGTCCTGGTCCCCGAGTGAATACCACGAGCGAATGTCGCCACCGGGTTCAACCAACTGGATCAGGGCCGTTTGCCGGAACGGCACGAGTCTGGCGCCGCTTCGACCGTCCAGGAACCACACTCCGCCGGGCAGGTCCTCGCCATCGGTGGAGTCCGCCACGGCGGCACTGTCGAAAGCAGCGCGCAACATGCTCCCCGGCGCCGCCAGGTCGTCCGACGGCTGGAAGTCGTGATCTATGGACAACAATCCCCTGAAAGCCGCGAACGCGAGAGCCTGGTCCTGGCGATTTGCCGCAACCATCGCGTGGAGAAGATGCAGCTCCCTCGCCGTGTCCGACGACACGATCTCGGAAAGGCAGCCTATTTCTTCCTGGATGATGGCATACTGGTCGTCGAGATCGTCCCACTTCCAGTCTTGGTAGGCCTGGATCGCTGAATTCACGTTGGAGCGAAGTTCAGTGGAATCCACCGGACAAGCTGCCTGCAGAGGAATCACGAAGCTCAACATGGTGGTCAGGAACATGGTTACCATGGATGTCCTCAATAGGGTTTCCTCGTGGGACCGCCATAATACATATCCCTGCTGCTGGCACCATGCCCATCACGACCGGTTCCCCGAGGCTGGCTGATACACAGCATACACCGTCTCGACCAGTTGGACAGGCAGATCCCGCCAGGCCACACAACTGGGCACCTGCAACGAAGCGGGTGGCCCTGGCGCTCCGGGGCGCTGCCCACGGAGCCGCCACGACAGCCTGGCTGGGTCAGAGGCGCCCGCCGTAGTCGAATCCGGCATCCTCTATCGCCTGCCTGATGGACTGTTCGTCGTGTTTTCCCTGCACCAGGACGGTCTTTTCGGGCAATGACACCTCCACCTGCAGGAGCGGGTTGCCGGCCTGTATGGCCGTGGTGACCGAGCGGACGCAGCCGCCACAGGTCATTCCATCTACTCTGTATTTCACTTCCATGGTTACTCCTTTCTCGAAAAAACTCGCTCGCTCGAAACAATTCCCGCCAAAGGCAGGTGGAGGCGCCCTGGAGCCACGGGCCACCGACCCGGCCAGGGGCTTCAGGGCGCACGCCATCTGCGCAGGAGCAGGGCGTTGCTCACCACGCTCACGCTGGACATGGCCATGGCCGCGCCCGCGAACATGGGGGACAGGAAGCCCAGGGCTGCCAGGGGGATGCCGATCACGTTGTAGATGAAGGCCCAGAAGAGGTTCTGGCGGATCTTCCTCCTGGTGGCCCGGGACACGTGGATGGCAGCGGGGACGAGAGCGGGATCGGAACGCATCAGGGTGACCCCGGCGCTGTGCATGGCCACGTCAGTCCCACTGCCCATGGCGAAGCCGATGTCGGCGGCAGCCAGGGCAGGCGCATCGTTGACGCCGTCACCCACCATGGCCACTGCTCCCAGGGCCTCCTTGCGCAAGGACTGGATTTCCGACGCCTTGCGGGCTGGCAGCACCTCGGAGATGACACGCTGGATACCCAGCTTGTCGGCCACGAAGCGGGCCGTACGATGATTGTCGCCCGTGAGCATCACGGGCTCGACACCCATGTGGATGAGCTGCTGGATGGCCCTGGCCGCACCGGGGCGCACCTGGTCCCCCACGGCCAGGTAGCCCAGCAGGCGCGCCCCCTGGGCGACCCACATCACCGTCATGCCCTGTTCCTCGAGCTGCGTGGAGGATTCCCGCAGGGAAGACCGGGAAGACAGGTCCACCCGTCCTTCTTCCATGAGGCGACGGCTCCCCACACGAACGACATGACCGTGGACAGTGGCTTCCAGCCCCAGGCCGGGCAGGGCACGGAAGGACTCGGCCCCGGGGATTTCTACGCCCTTCTCGCTGGCCGCGCGCATGATGGCGCCCGCCAGGGGATGCTCGCTGCCCCGTTGAACCGCCGCCACGATGGCCAGGAGGGAATCCTCGCGGCCATCCGCTGCCCAGATTCGGTGCAGGGTGGGCCTGCCCTCGGTCAAAGTGCCCGTCTTGTCCATGACCACCACTTGCAGGGAGTGGGCCAGCTCCAGGGCCTGGGCGTCCTTCACGAGGATACCCGCCCTGGCAGCCGCTCCCGTACCCACCATGAGGGCAGTGGGCGTGGCCAGGCCCAGCGCGCAGGGACATGCGATAACCAACACGCTCACCGCGTTGATGATTGCCACCACGACGCCGGCCCCCACAAACCACCAACCCGCCAGGGTGACCAGGGCAACCACCAGCACCACCGGCACGAAAACCGCTGCGATGCGGTCCACGGTGCGCTGTATGGGCGCCTTGGAGGTCTGGGCTTCCTCCACCAGGGCGATTATACGCGAGAGCACGGAGGAATCGCCCACGTTGGTGGTGCGCACATGCAGCAGTCCTTCACCGTTGATGGAACCACCCGTGACCGGGTCCCCCTGGGCGCGGAGCACGGGAAGGCTCTCGCCGGTTATGAGGGATTCATCCAGGTGGCTCTGCCCCCGGGTGACCAGTCCATCCACGGGCACCCGTTCGCCAGGTCTCACGACGACGGTCTCTCCCCTGCCCACGGCCTCTGCCGGTATCCTGACCTCGCGCCCTTCGCGCAGGACGTTGGCGGTTTCGGGGCGCAGGTCCATGAGAGCGCGGATGGCGGCGGTGGTGCTGAACTTGGCCCGACTCTCCATCCACTTGCCCGCCATCACCAGCGTTATCACGGCGGCGGCGCCCTCGTAGTAGAGATGCCCGCCGCTGAACAGCAGGACCGTGGACAGGCCGTAGGCAGCGCTGGTGCCCATGGCAACGAGCACGTCCATGTTGGCGGAGCCCCCTCTCAAGGCGCCCCAGGCTCCGCGGTAGAAACGACTGCCGGCGATGAACTGGACCGGCGTGGCCAGCAGAAACTGCAGCCAGCCGGGGGCCATCCAGTGCAGGCACAGGGGGGCCAGGAGCATGGGCAGGACCAGCGGAAGGGTGAGCAGCGCCGAACCCGCCAGGATCGCCAGTTCCTTCCGGTTCCTGGCCGCCTGGGCCTTCTCGGCTTCCAGGCGCTGGGCCGCGTCGGTGGGTGCCTTCGTGGCGCTGTAGCCCGCCCGTTCCACCGCCTGGATGAGCTGTCGTTCCGTTGCCACACCCGGCGTGAAAGCCACGGTGGCGGTCTCCGAGGAGAGGTTCACCTGCGCCGAGACCACGCCGGGCTGCCGCCTCAGCACTTTCTCGATACGCCCCGAGCAGGTGGCACAGGTCATGCCACCGATGGTAAGCCGAAGGGTTTGCACGGGAATGTGAAAGCCGGCCTTTTCAACGGCGCGGAGCAGCTCCTGCGCCTGGAAACCGCCCGGCACGAAACGCAGAGCCGCCTTCTCGGTGGCAAAGTTCACGCTGGCTTCGCTGACTCCGTCCAGGCGCCCCAGTACCTTTTCCAGGCGGGTGGCGCAGCTCGCGCAGGTCATGCCCTCCACGGGCAGGTTGAGCAACTCGGGGACTGCGGCCTGCGGGGATGGCTGTCCGGGGGATCTCGTCTCTCTTGATTGCATGAGCCTCTCTGCTCTTCTTTCGTGCTGGCGTGCCGCCCGCTGCCGGGTCCCTGGTTGTTTCGAGCCGTGGACGCTCTTGCCAGGAGATCAATCCTGGACCGCGGTGCGACTCAGCTCGCGACGCAGCAGGAACCACCTCCACAGCAGGTATACCGCGGGGATGATCACGAGCGTCAGGATGGTGGAACTCACCAGCCCGCCCACCATGGGTGCGGCGATGCGCTTCATCACGCGGGTGCCGGTCTCGTTGCTGAACATGATGGGCAGCAGGCCGATCATGGTGGTGGCCACGGTCATCAGCTTGGGACGCACACGCTCCACGGCTCCTTCCATGATGGCGGACTTGAGATCCTCCAGGGACTTCATGCGACCTTCTTCCTGGAAGCGCTCGATGGCTTCTTCCAGGTAGACCAGCATCACCACGCCGGTCTCGGCCGCCAGCCCCGCCAGGGCGATGAAGCCTACCCCCACGGCCACGCTGATGTTGAAGTCCATGAGGTACATGAGCCAGATACCGCCCACCAGGGCTAAGGGCAGGGTGGACATGACGATGGCCGTCTCTCCAAATCTGCGAAAATGGGCGTAGAGCAGGATGAGTATTATCCCCAGGGTCAGGGGTACGACCACCATGAGCCGCTCCGATGCGCGCTCCATGTACTCGTACTGCCCGGACCAGACCAGGCTCACGCCCGGTGGAAGCTGGACCTGTTCCTGCACCGCGCGCTGGGCCGTCTTGACGAAGCCTCCCAGGTCGCTGCCTTCGGGGGTTTCCTTGTCCAGGTCCACGTAGATCCAGGCCGTGCGGCGGGCGTTCTCGCTCTTGATGGCGGGCGGCCCCTTGGAGATGCCGATGTCGGCAACCTGCGAGAGCGGCACCGTGTGCCCCATGGGCGTGGGCACCGCCAGCCCTCGCAGGGCCTCCATGTCGCCCCGCAGCTCTCGGGGGTAGCGCAGGTTCACGGGGTATCGCTCCAGGCCCTCCACCGTCCAGGTGACGTTCATACCGCCAATGGCGGAGCGCACGACGTCCTGGACATCGGCCACCGAGAGGCCGTAGCGGGCGGCGTCGGCGCGGCGCACGTCGATGTCGATGAAGTTGCCGCCCACGACACGCTCCGAGTAGACGCTGGCGGTGCCGGGCAGCTCGCGCACCACGGCTTCGATATTCTCGCCCAGGGCGCTCAGCTCTTCCAGGTCATCCCCCAGCAGCTTGATGCCGATGGGGGTCTTGATGCCGGTGGCCAGCATGTCGATGCGGGTCTTGATGGGCATTGTCCAGGCGTTGGTGACTCCGGGGAAGTTCACCATGCCGTCCAGATCGGAGGCTATGGTTTCTATGGTGGTGCCCTTGGGCCAAGTCTCGGGATCCGTCAGGAGGATGGTTGTCTCGATCATGGTGAGGGGCGCGGGATCGGTGGCGGTCTCGGCCCGCCCCACCTTGCCCAGGACGTGCTTCACCTGGGGATGGGTTGCGATTACCTTGTCCGTCTGCTGCAGGAGTTCCTTGGCCTTGGTGATGGAAATCCCGGGAGGGGTCGTGGGCATGTAGAGAAGATCACCCTCGTTGAGCGGGGGCATGAACTCGCTACCCAACCGGGAATAGGGGAACAGCGTGACGGCCAGCAGGGCCACGGCGAAGAGCACGGTGCTACGCGGCCACCGCAGCACGGCCCGAATCAATGGCCGATAGATACCGATGAACATCCTGGAGATGGGGTTCCTGGCTTCACTGATGATGCGACCACGCACCAGGTAGTACATGAGCACGGGGATGATTGTGATGCTCAACACCGTGGAGGAGCCCATGGCAAAGGTCTTGGTCCAGGCCAGGGGCTTGAACAGGCGCCCCTCCTGTGCTTCCAGCGAGAACACCGGCAGGAAGCTCACGGTGATGATGGCCAGGGAAAAGAACAGCGCCGGGCCCACCTCCTTGGCCGCGGCCACCACGAGATCGAGCTGGTCTCGTTCAGGATGCCGCTCACGGTGTTTGTGCAGGTTCTCCACCAGCACCACGCTGGCGTCCACCATGACGCCGATGGCTATGGCTATTCCCCCCAGGCTCATGATGTTGGCGTTGATGCCCAGAAGACGCATCACCAGGAAGCTCATGAGCACCCCGACCGGCAGGGTGAAGATGGCCACCAGGGCGCTGCGAACGTGCAACAGGAACACGACACAGATGATGGCCACCACGAACATCTCCTCCATGAGTTTCCCCTGGAGGGTGTCGATGGCCCTCTCTATGAGCCATGCCCGGTTGTAGGAGACGTGAATCTCCACGCCCTCGGGGAGGCTCTTCTTCAGGACCTCCAGCCTCTCCTCCACGCGATGGATCACATCCAGGGCGTTCTCACCGAATCGCAGCAACACGATGCCGGTGACCACTTCGCCCTGCCCGTTCATCTCCACGACGCCCCGGCGCACCTCTGGTCCGATCTGGATACGCGCCACCTGTGCCAGGAGGATGGGAGTGTGGGTCTCGGGGTCCATGCCCACGGGAATGGTCTCCAGGTCCTCCACCGAGCTGATGTAGCCCCTCCCACGAACCATGTATTCGTTCTCGGCCATCTCTATGAGACGCCCGCCCACGTCCTGGTTGGAGGCCTTGATGGCCTTGCGGATCTGCGTGAGGGACACTCCGAAGGCCCTCATCTTCTCAGGGTCGGCCTCCACCTGGTACTGGCGCACGAAGCCACCCACGCTGGCCACCTCGCTCACACCCTGCAAGCTCATGAGATCGTAACGCAGGGTCCAGTCCTGGAGACTCCTGAGCTGAGACAGGTCCATGCCGCGGAAGTTGGCGGCGCGACTCAGCTCCGCCCGGGAGATCCGTTCGTCGGCATCGCGATCAAATGCCTCCACCAGGAAGTGCAGCGAGTCCTCCATGAACTCGGCGGGGCTGTCCGGGCCCACGGGCTCATTCACCTGGAAAAGTTCCCCAAGCTGGGAATCCGTGTAGACCTGGCGTTCCTGACTGTTGAACTCCACCTGGTCCAGGGGCCGGGGCAGCTCGGCGTCGCTCACCTGGCCGTCGCCGTCCTTGTCCAGCTTCGTGCGGAGAACCTCGGCCCTGGGACTGAAGTCGGTGAGCGTGTACTCGTAGACCCACCCCACGCCGGTGGCGTCGGGACCCAGTTGGGGGTTGACCCCGTCAGGCAGCCGGCCGCTCACGAAGTTGAGATACTCCAGCACGCGGGAGCGGGCCCAGTACAGGTCGGTGCCATCCTCGAAGATCACGTAGACCAGAGAGAAGCCGAAGAAGCTGTAGCCGCGGACCACCTTGGCGAAGGGGACGCTCAACATGGCGGTGGTGAGCGGGTAGGTCACCTGGTCTTCAACCACCCCCGGCGCCTGACCGGGGTACTCGGAGAGCACGATGACCTGTACGTCCGAAAGGTCTGGGATGGCGTCCACGGGCGTGGTGCGGAGAGCCCAGATTCCGGCCATGGCCACCATGAAGGTGATGAGAAGGACGAAAAAACGATTTCGGACACTGCCCTCGATGATCCTTTCGATCATGGCGGCTCCCTATTGCTGCTGCCGGTCCTGGTCACCACCAACTCTTTCCAGGAACATGCCACACTTGGGGCACTTCCCTGGTTCGTGGCTGGTGACCTCTGGGTGCATGGGACAGGTGTACACCGCGCCCCGCGTCTCGTCGGGGTTCAGGCCCTTGCGAGCGCTTGAACCCATGTCCATACCTTCGTGGGCGCCCGGGGCCCCGGCCCGGTCCTTGCCCTGTTGCTCGTCCTGGGCGGCGCCCGCGCCCATGTCCATGCCTTCGTGGGCGCCCGGCGCACTGGAAGCTCCGTAGACAGTGGCCAGCTCTCCAGGTGTTCCCCTACGCTCTTCCAGGAACATGCCACACTCCGGGCAGCGACCAGGCTCGCCCTGGATCACCTGGGGATGCATCGGACAGGACCAGAGGGTGGTGGGCGCCGCCTGGGCCTGTTCTTCCCCACCCGCACGCCGTGCCAACAGTTTCTGCACGGCTTCCTGGAGCTGGCTCTCGCTGTCGATTAGGAACTGCCCCGACGTCACCACCACTTCGCCCTCTTTCAGGCCGTTGAGCACTTCGGTCATGTGGTGGTCGGCCACCAGACCAGTGGTCACGTCACGGGCGGTGAAACGCCCCTGGCCCAGGGCCACGAAGACCAACTCGCGCTCGCCCGTGAGGATGACCGCCTCGGTGGGAATGGCCAGGGTGTCGTCCCGGCGGCGGTACTGGATACGCACCGTGGCGAACATCCCGGGTTTGAGGGCCACGCCGGGATTTTCGAACTCCAGGCGCACCCGGAGCGTTCTGCTGTTGGGGTTCAGGGTGGGGTATATATAGGAGACCTTGCCTTGCAACACACTGCCCTTCTGGAAGCTCAGCTCCATCTGCGCCGGCTGGTCCTCCTGGACCCAGGGGGCGTCGAACTCGTAGACTTCAGCTTCAACCCAGATGGTGGCAAGATCGCCGATGCGGTAGAGATCTTCTCCGGCCTTGACCCTTGCGCCTTCCACCACGCTCTTGTGCAGTACGAACCCGCCGCTGGGGGCCCGGATGGGCAGGGTACGAGATGCTTCGCCGGACTTGACCATGGCGTCGATGTCCCTGGAGTTGATGTCCCAGAGATCCAGCTTTCGCCGTGCCGACCGTGCAAGCGGACTCTCCGGCCCCTGAGTTCGCAGCGCCATGAGGTACTCCTCTTGCGCGGCCACCAGCTCGGGAGAGTAGATCTGGAAGAGACGCTGCCCGGCCTTCACCTTGTCGCCGGTCCTGTCGACAAAGATGCGCTCGACCCAGCCGTTGAAGCGCAGGTTGACCACGCTCACTTCGTCTTCGGCCACCTTGACTTCGCCGATGGTGCGAAGGTGACGGAAGATGGTCTGGCGACGCACCACCTGGGTACGCACGCCCATGTTCTGCACCACCACGGGGTCGATGCTGACCATGCCGTTACCGCCGGCGTTCAGCTCGTCCTGGTACACGGGCACCAGGTCCATGCCCATGGGAGACTTCCCGGGCTTGTCGGAGATATAGCCGGGATCCATGGGTGCCACCCAGTGGGAGATCTTGCGTTCGCCCTGGGGGGCCTCTCCAGTGGTATTGCTGCTGCCGGAACCCGTGCTCTTGAGCGGCGTGAGGTTCATGCCGCAGAGTGGGCAGGTTCCGGGCTTTTCCTGGACCACCTGTGGGTGCATGCCACAGGTCCAGAGCTGGGCACTCTCGGCTCCGGCGGGGTCGACCTCGCCCTGGTCTCCCGAGCCACACGAGACGACCGACATGGTCAGGAATGTGAAAAAAACGAAGGCTGCGAACCTGCGTATGGTCATCTCTGTTCTCCTGCGGAATTCTGGACGGTTCCGGTGATTGCCCGGACCTCTGCATCCTGGATGTGGGTCTCGGTGACGGCGGACAGGCGTGCCCGCTCCAGGTCCAGGAGCTGAACCTCGGCCTGGAAGAGGCTTGAAAAATCAGCCTTGCCCACGCGGTAGTCGGCCAGGGTGGTGTCCAGGGCCTGGCGGGCGGCGGGCAACAGCTCATGGGCGTATACCCGCGCCTTCTCCTGGGCGCGGGACCAGGCGGCATGGGCGGATTCGAGTTGGGAGGCAATGGCGTCCAGCAGGGCTTCCCGCTGGCCACGGACACTGGATGCCGCATCCAGGTAGGCGGCTTCGTTCCCCCTGCCCGCCCGGAGGGAGTTGAAGCTCAAGGGAAGCGACAGGCCCAGGCTGGCCAGATCCGTTCCCGGATCGGTGTCGGTCTGCACCGTGCGAAGACGGTACCCGGCCCAGAGGGTGAGATCCGGCAGCGCGTCTCGTCGAGCCAGACGGGCCGCCAACCGGGCACTCCGCCGGCTCGCTTCCAGTTGTGCAAGCGCAGGCCGGTTGTTCACGGCATCCTTCAACCAGGACTGCGGGTCGTCTCCGGGCTCCAGGGTGATGGCTTCGGCTTCCATGGGAGTGTCGAAGCCGGTGTCCGCGGGCAGGTGCAGGGCCGATGCCAGGGCTGCCTGGAGTTGGCGTTCCTGGCGGTCGAAGTCGTGCAGGGCGTCGTCAAGCTGGTCGCGCAGCACCTCGATGCTCACCAGGGCGTGCTGGCCCGCCGCTCCTGTTTCGTAGCGGGCACGCACCGCTGCCACGAGCTGCTGGGTGAGTTGGACGTGCTCCGTGGTCACCTGCCGAAGCTGCCGCACCAGCAGCAGGCGCCACCAGCTCTGTACCACGGCCCGGCGCAGGCGAAGCCGACCCTCTTCCAGCCCGGCCCGGGCTTCTTCCACCCGCGAGTCTGCCACGTCCCGGCGCAGTGATGTCACTCCCGGGAAGGGGATGGTCTGCTGCAGCTTGAACTGGAGCCCAGCCATGGGATGGCCGTCCAGTGCCCAGGAATCCACCGGCACGTTGGAGTACTCCGCGGCGGCCACGGGATCGGGCCAGAGGCCGGAGATGCTGGCGATGGATTCCAGTTGGCTCACCCGGTCCTCCAGGGCGGCAATACCGGGGTTGGCGGAAACGGCCTGCTCCGCCAGTTCCCGGGCGGCGTCGGAAGCGATAGCCCCCCGGGACAGCATGAGCAGGGTCAGGGGGCAGAGGACTGTTGCGGAAAACCTCATGGGGTCTCCTTGGGAAATGAACACTGCAAACAACGGGCACAGGGCCACATAGCAAGCTACATGCCAACCGGTCCACGAACGTTATGGACCTTTCTACGGCGGAATATCTATCGCTCTTCCAAGAATAGTCACGAATCATGGAGAATACTCTTCACGTCCCGTCCACCGGCGGCATGGACGACAGGTGGGAACCCACGACCCCAGGCCCGTGGCTCAAAGCACACGTTCAGGCCAGCAGGGACTCCTTTCCGGAGTCTTTCAAGAACAGGCAGGCGGCGCCGGCGGCCTCACGGAAGGCATTCAGACGCGCAGCATCTACCGGCGTTCCCAGGCCCAACAGGTGGATGTTGGCTCGAAGCTCGCCGCTTCGCATGACGGAGAAGATGTCGCCCTGGAAGACCCGCGTGCTGGTCCCTCCGGGCAAACGCCCCAGATCCAGCAGGTCGCGCAACCAGCGTGCGGCCTCGGGCTGGGAAGCCGGATCCCGCACCACCGTCACCAGTTGGATATGGCCCACCTTCCTGGTGAGCAGAATAGCCAGCAGCACGGGCAGATCCAGGTTGGCCATGAACATCCGCAGAGGCCAGTCGGGACTCCGATCCGACAACCAGACCACTACCTCGTTGCCCTCTTTCGGAGAGTTTTCCGGGGGATGCAGGTACAACCCCAGCCCCAGCCCCAATCGACCACAGTGCTCCAACACCGTCTGCACCTCCGGGGCTTTGCGAACGTCGCCATCCACCAGAACCAGGTTGGGCGGGAAGAAACCACCCTGGAAGATGTCCATGGACAACAGGGTGCCCTGGGTCCAGTTGGCACATTCCGTGGTGGTGAAGGAAGCGTGTCGCCCCTGGTCGAGGAACCAGGCGGCGGCCCGCTCCAGGTGGGCCGCCAGGGACGGTCTCCGATGAATACCCACCAGCTTGACGGAGCCCTGCTCCCCCATGAGCCTGGAAGCCAGCGGTACCAGGTCATGCAGCTCGCCAGGCGATTCCAGCGGCAGCAACAGGTCCGGTTTCCAGGCGCGTTGGCTACGCTCGAAGGCCGACACCTGGCGCGCCGCCCACAAGGCCATGTTCACGGCCAGGCCGCTGCGCACGGTTTCCCATGGGGTGTCCAGCTTGCGATGCTGCACCCACAGGTAGATCCCGGCCACCGAGACCAGCGCCAACAGGCCCTTTCCAGGACCGGACAGCATCAGGCCAATCGTGCAGGACACGACTCCCAGCAGTGGCAGGACTCTGCCCACCCGAAAAGTCGGCCGGAACGAGATCATTCCCAACGACTGCTCCACCAGGACAACCAGGTTCACGGCCAGGAACGTGACAAGGAAAAAAGCCGTGACTATGGGGGCGATGGCGTCCAGGCTGCCCGACAGCAGGAACAGGCCCGCCAGGCACAGGGTGGCGGCCGAGGCCACCCGTGGTTCACCCTGCCGACTCAGCCTGGAAAACCAACCTGCGCCGGGCACCACATGCTCGGCGGCCATTGCCCGGAGCAGCCGGGGGGCCGCCACCACCGAGGAGAGGGCCGCCATGAGGGTGGAGCAGAGCAGGCCCAGCAGAACCAACGGTCCCACCAGGGCGTGGTCCAGCATCACCAGCATGTTGCTCAACAGCTCTTGCCTGGTGGCTACGGCTGCGTACCAGAAAGCAGCCAACAGGTAGATGAACAGGGTTGTTCCCCAGGCCATCAAGGTACCCCTGGGAATGCTCCTGCGGGGTCGGGCCAGGTCGCCGCTCATTCCCACACCCACCATGATCCCGGTCAAGGCAGGGAAAAAGATGGAGAATGCCTCGGTGAAGCTGGCCTGGGGGTATTGGCCCACAACGGGCAAGGGCTGCAGGTCGGCGGTGAAGATCCCCAGGAAGGCGGAGGACAGGGCCAGCAGCACCAACACGAACATGGCAGCCTGGGCCCTGAAGGACAGCGTGGCCGATGTCCAGGACAGGAACGCCACCGACAAGAAGCCCACTACCACCACCAGGCGGGGATCGTGAGCGGGAAAGAGAATGGCCCAGCCCTCGGTGAAGGCATAGAGGTACATGGCTCCCGATGCCGCCTGGGCCACGTACAGTGGTATCCCGATGGCTCCGCCGGCCTCCAGGCCCAGGGCGCGAGCGATAATGGCGTAGGCCCCGCCGGGAGGTACCGGGACGTTGCTTGCGATGCTGGACAGCGCCAGGGCCGTGGTACCCGTGATGAGCCCACTGGCCAAGAGAATGGCCACCGCCCCCAACAGTCCGCAGTTTCCCACCAGCCAGCCTTCGCGCAGGTAGAACATCGCGCCCAGGATGGTCAGGAATACCGGACGAAACACACCGGAAAAGGTATTGAAACGCCGATGCTCAGCCTGACGGGCGCTGGGCTGGACAGATTGGCTCACGGTCTTGTCCACTACAATTCTTCCAACAGGTCTTCTACGAGGGGTTCCAATCCACCGACGCATGCCGGAGCCCCACCTGAAGGGTCTGGCCCCAGGAATGGAGCAGGTCCACCTGGACTCCTTCGGCAGTGTCGTCCGTGAAGCGCACCTGTACGGTACAGTTGGCCTGCGTGGTGGAGGAATCCCTGGGCCATGAGCAGGTAACCCGTTGCTTGCTGGTTTCCCTCAGAAACAAGGCGGACCGAACAGTTGCGGGTTGCATCCATGGCGACGGCTTCCGGCAACATCCAGGGCTCGCCCATTCTCTCGTTCTCCAGATATCATGCCGCGGCAAGGTGCAACAAACGGGCTGTCGCAGGTGGCCGGCCTGCGCCCCCCACAGTCTTCGTCGGACTACCCTTCCATGTCCCCAGCGATTACAGAGAAACGCCCCGTGCAACCCATGACGGCGAGCCAGGCTCCGAGCCACAGGCCTCGAAGGACCAGCCCGCCCATTGGACCCACGCCCCCCCCCATGGCACTGGCCAGATGTTCGTTGGCCAGGAGGCAGCAATGACAGCACCATCCCCGGACGAAAGGGCCCTGTGGAACATCAGCTATGGGCTCTACATCCTCACCTCGCACCTGGACCGGCGCCTCAACGGCATGATCTGCAACACGGTCATGCAGGTGACATCCCACCCCATGCGCATCTCGGTCTGCGTAAACAAAGAAAACCTCACCCATGGCTTCATCTCCCGGAGCGGGGTCTTCGCCGTCTCCATCCTGGCCGACACGGCCCCCATGGAGCTGGTGGCCCACTTCGGCTTCAAGTCAGGCCACGATGTGGACAAGTTCGCGGATCTGGCCTTCCAACAGGGAGCAACCGGCAGCCCCCTGGTTGGGGATCATTGCCTTTCACAACTGGAAGCACGGGTGCTGGACAGCATGGACATGGGCACCCACACGGTGTTTGCCGGCGACCTGGTGGCCGCCCGGGTCCTCGCTCAGGGTACACCCATGACCTACGCCAACTACAGGCAGGTGCTCAAGGGCAAGGTGCCGAGGAACGCCCCCACCTTCTCCGCGAACCGTGCAGCGCAGGCCAACGAACCCGGCCCCACATCCGGCAGGGCGGCGAACACGAGCCCCAGACATGTCTGCGGGGTCTGCGGCTATGTCTACGATCCCGAAAAAGGCGACCCCGAACACGGTGTTGCGCCCGGCACCCCTTTCCAGGAGACACCCCCGGACTGGGTCTGTCCCCTCTGCGGGGCCCCGAAAAGCGCCTTCACTCCTGCTTGAAGGTCAAGGGGGGCTTCCTCGCCCATCTCGTCATGCCAAGCCGTGCCATCGTCCCCGCGCATCCCCACGAGCCCG
Organism: Myxococcota bacterium; assembly: GCA_024276675.1. GTDB lineage: Bacteria > Myxococcota_A > UBA796 > UBA796 > JAFGLY01 > JAJRWT01. Next base: position 367,754 of record JAJRWT010000027.1, read on the forward strand.
CAGTAGACAAAACACATGAGCAAAAGCAACCAGAAGATCACCATCAGCCTGCCCCAGCTTTCGGACGAGATCCAGGTCGATATCCGCTCCACGCCCCTGGATCTCTACAACCGCATCAAGGAGCGCCTCCCCTGGGAACCAGCGGCTGCCACGGTGGACGGGCAGCTCCTGCATCTCACCGCCAGGCTCTTCCTGGACGCCGAGCTTCGTTTCCTGCCCATGCAGAGCCGCGAAGCCGGGCGTGTCTACCGTCGCAGCCTCGTGGCCATGCTGAGCCTGGCAGTACGCAGCCTTTTTCCCCGGGGCACACTGAAGGTCCAGCACGGCTTCGGCAAGGGACTCTTCTGCACCGTCGAGCTGGATCGTGATCTGCGCGAATCCGACGTGCAGGCCCTGCAAGACGAAATGCGGCGCATCACTGCCGCAGACCTGCCTTTCCAGCGCGTGGACGTGCCCCTGGCAGAGGCCCTGGATCGCTTCCAGGACCAGGGCTCGGTCACAAAGCACGCGCTCCTGCTGAACTCCATCCGCGAGTCTGTGCCGCTGTGCCGCCTGGACGGGCGATGGGAGCTGTGGACCGGGCCGTTCTACCCCTCCACCGCCTGGATTCGCGACTTCCATTTGCGCCACTACCCGCCAGGATTCATCATGCGCTACCCCTACTGGATGAACCCCTACGTCATGCCATCCCAGCGGGACCAACCCAAGCTCTTCCAGGTGTTCCAGGAGTACGAGCGATGGGGCGAAATCCTGGGACTGGACACCGTGGGCGAGCTGTCGCGCAAGATAATCGAAGGGCGTTCCACCGACGTCATAAACCTGAGCGAGGCCTTGCACGAACGCCGCATCGCCGAAATCTCGGCTCAGGTTGCCAGGCGCTTTCCCCAGACCCGAGTCGTTTTGATCTCGGGGCCGTCGGCCTCGGGCAAGACCACCTTCACGCGCCGGCTCTCTACGCAGATCCGCGTAACCGGCCTTTCCACCAGATCCATCTCCCTGGACGACTACTTCCTGGATCGCCAGCACACACCTCGCGACGAAAACGGCGACTACGACTTCGAAGCCCTGGAAGCAATCGACGTGGCGCTGTTCAACCAGCACCTTCTCCAACTCCTCAAAGGCGAAGAGGTGAACATCCCGCGCTTCGACTTCAAGAAGGGGAAACGAGCAGACACGGGCAGGCCCATGCGCCTGGGCTCCCACGACGTCATCCTCATAGAAGGCATCCACGGGCTCAACGACTCCCTGACCCAATCCGTCCCCTCCGGGGCAAAATTCAAGATCTACTGCTCCGCCCTGACGAACCTCAACATGGACCTTGAAAACAGCATGTCCACATCGGACACGCGCCTGTTGCGGCGTCTGGTGCGCGACTACCTGTTCCGAGGCTACAGCGCAGAGGAAACCCTGGACCGCTGGGAGTCGGTGAACCGCGGCGCCTTCAAGTACATCTTTCCCTTCCAGGAGCAGGCCGACGTCATGTTCAACTCCGCCCTGGTCTACGAGCACGCGGTGCTGTCCACCTATGTCCTGCCCGTGCTCATGACCGTACAGCGCGGCACCAACGCCTACCTGGAAGCCCGGCGCCTCATCCACCTGCTGTCCTACTTTTTGCCGATCCCCTCGGAGCGTGTACCCCACACCTCGCTGCTGAGGGAGTTCATAGGCGGCAGCTCGTTCTACAACTGATGCTCCGCTCCTGCTGCCGGGCAAGCTCGGCAAGAGCCCCGCGCTTCAATCCCGGAGCTGAGGCAGATCCCGGTAGAGTTCCAGGGCCTCGGGGTTGGCCAGGGCCTCGCGGTTCTTTACTGGTCGGCCGTGGATGACATCGCGCACCGCCAGCTCAGTGATCTTGCCGCTCTTGGTGCGAGGTATGTCGGCCACCTGGATGACCCTGGCGGGCACGTGGCGGGGCGTGCAGTTGTGGCGGATGCGGGTCTTCACGCTCCTGGCCAACTGCTCGTCCAGTCGCAGGCCCTGACGCAGTTTCAAGAACAGGACCACCCGCACGTCGTTGTCCCAGTCCTGGCCCACCACCAGCGCCTCCAGCACTTCGTCCATCTGCTCCACCTGCCGATAGATCTCGGCGGTGCCGATCCTGACGCCGCCGGGGTTGAGGGTGGCGTCGGAGCGCCCGTAGATGATCACACCGTCGTGCTCGGTGATCTCGACCCAGTCGCCGTGGCACCACACACCGGGGAACCGGTCGAAGTAGGCGGCCTGGTATCGCCGGCCCATGGGATCGTTCCAGAAACCAACGGGCATGGAGGGGAAGGGCCTGGTGCAGACGAGTTCGCCCTTCTGCCGCCGGATGGACCGACCGCCTTCATCGAAGACATCCACAGCCATGGCCAGGGCACGGGTCTGGATCTCGCCCCTCCACACGGGGCCCGTGGGGTTCCCCAGCACGAAGCAGCCGATGATATCGGTGCCGCCGGAGATGCTGGCCAGTTGGAGGTCGGGTTTGATCTTCTCGTAGACGAAGTCGAAGCTCTCTGGGGCCAGTGGCGACCCGGTAGATGTCATGAGCCGAACCGTGCCCAGGTCATGGGTTTCCCGGGGAACCAGGCCCGCCTTGTTCACGGCGTCGATGAACTTGGCCGAGGTACCGAAGAGGGTCATGCCTTCGGCATCGGCGAAGTCGAAGAGTACGTTGCCGTCGGGGTGGAAAGGGGAGCCGTCGTACAGCAGCAGCGTGGCCTCGCAGGCCAGCGCGCTCACGAGCCAGTTCCACATCATCCAGCCGCAGGTGGTGAAGTAGAAGACCCGGTCGCCGGGCTTGACGTCGCAGTGCAGCCGTAGCTCCTTCAGGTGCTGCAGCAGGGTGCCGCCGGCCCCGTGTACGATGCACTTGGGCGCACCGGTGGTGCCCGAGGAGTACATGATGTACACGGGATGGTTGAAAGGCATGGGGGCAAACGGGATGTCGGTGGGCTGCAGGTCGGCTACTAAATCGTCCAGCAGCACGGCCCGCTCCACCGCCGACAGGTCGGGCCGTTGCCGGGTGTATGGAACCACCACTGCTTTTTCCACCGAGGGCAGCCCCTTCACCACGTGGGCCAGTTTTCCCAGGGAATCGAAGCTCTTGCCGTTGTAGAAATAGCCGTTGGCGGAAAAGAGCACCCTCGGTTCCACCTGGCCGAAACGGTCCAGCACGCCCTGGACGCCGAAGTCGGGGGAGCAGGAGGTGAAGGTGGCGCCGACGCTGGTGGCGGCCAGCATGGCCATGATGGTCTCGGGCATGTTTGGCATGTAGGCCGCCACCCGATCTCCAGGTTGGATCCCCAAGCGGCGGAGCGCCTGGGCAAGCCTGGACACGCCATCGTAGAGCTGGTTCCAGGTGAGGGCCCTGCGCACCTGCTGTTCACCCCAGAACACCATGGCCTGGGAGTCGTCGCGGCGCCGCAACAGGTTCTGGGCAAAGTTGAGCCTGGCGTCGGGGAACCACTGCACCATGGGCAGACGATTCGTTCCTATCCTGGCCTTTCGCCCCCAGGTGGTGGCCCGGACATCTGCCCATTCCTTGAAACTCAGCCAGAACTCTTCCATGTGGTCCACCGACCACTGCCAAAAGGCGGAAAAATCCGAGAACCCGACGCCATGGTCCCGGGCCAGGCTTCGCTGGAAATCGGTGATGTTGGAATTGGCTATCTGTTCCGGCGTGGGCTGCCACATGGGCTCGTTCACGGCTACCTCCATGGTGGTCGGATGGTTCCATGGACATACCACGGCGAGCGGATTCCGACAGCCTGAGCCCCGTGGAGTCCGCCCCGTGTCCTTCCCCCGTAGGCGCTGGCGGGCTATGCTTCCAGATCGCCCGCGGACCCAGGTGGAGAGTTGGAATCGACTGTCTGCCCGGGCGGTGTCCATATACGTTCAACCCCACCCCAGGTCCAATTGTCCGGCACATGGCCTTCGTACACCTACACGTTCACAGTCAATACACCCTCCTGGACGGAGCAATACGCCCAGCCCAACTGGTGGCCCGCGTAAAGGAGCTGGGCCAGCCGGCAGTGGCCATCACCGACCGGGCCAACATGTTCGGAGCGGTGGAATTCTTCAAGGCGGCAAACGCCGCGGGCATCCATCCGGTGCTTGGCGCGGAGATTGCCCTTCAACCCCAGGGCCTGGCCCACAGGGATCCCGGTGGCGCCCACGGCGGTTACAACCTGGTGTTCCTGGTGGAAAACAAGCAGGGCTACCAGAACCTCTGCCGGCTCATCACCCGTGCCATTTTCGACGGCATGTACTACCGCCCCCGCATAGACCTTGACCTGCTTCGGCAGCACCATGAGGGCCTGCTGGTGCTGGCAGGCGGCCTCAAGGGCCCCGCCGCCAGGGCGCAGGGCAGCTCCGAACCCCAACTGGCCAGGAAATACCTGGGCGATCTGCTTGGCTTCCTGGATCCCGGCTCGTTCTTTCTGGAACTTCAAGACAACGGCCTGGAAGGCCAACGAGAGGCCAATGACCTGGCGCGGGGCCTGGCGGCGGAGATGGGCCTTCGCACCGTGGTGACCAACGCGGTCCACTACCTGGACCCCCAGCAGGCAGTGACCCTGGACCTTCTCCACGCCATCGCCTCGGGGAGCACCCTGGACGCGGTCCAACGAGAGAAGATCACCACGGATCAGCACTACCTCAAGTCGGAAGCCGAGCTACGCGCCATCTTCCCCGACGATCCCGACGCCCTGGACATCACAGCCGAGATCGCCCAGCGTTGCGACTTTGAATTCACCTTCGGGCAATATCACTTCCCGGCCACGACTCCTCCCGATCCCGACCCGGACTCCGACACGCCGGCCAACTGGAACTACTTCTACGCGGCCTTTCCCCCGCCGCTGGACTTCGGCCTGCCGCCCCCCCATGAACCGCCTCCTCCCCCAGTGGAGGGAGCGGGCAACCTCCCAGGCTACTTTCGCTGGTACGCCAGCAAGGGCCTGGAAAAACGCCTGGAGCACATCCCGTCCCAGCAGCACGACGAATACCGCCAGCGTCTGGACCGGGAACTCCGTATCATCGTACAGATGGGTTTCCCGGCCTATCTGCTCATAGTGGCCGAATTCATCAACTGGGCCAAGGACCTGGGCATACCCGTGGGTCCGGGCCGCGGCAGCGCGGCGGGCAGCATCACCGCATGGGCCATGCGCATCACCGATGTGGATCCCATCAGGTTCACCCTCCTCTTCGAGCGCTTCCTGAACCCGGAAAGGGTGTCCATGCCCGACATCGACGTGGACTTCTGCCAGGATCGTCGCGAGGAGGTCATCCAGCACGTCCGCGAAAAATACGGCAGCGAGCTGGTGAGCCAGATCATCACCTATGGCAAGTTCCAGGCCAAGCTGGCCGTACGCGACGTTGCCCGCGTCACGGGCATGCAGTTCCAGGACGCGGATCGTATCGCCAAGACCATCCCCACCGAGCTGAACATCAGCCTGGAGAAGGCCCTCGAGGACCCCACCCTCTCTGCCATGTTCGAGGGCAGCTCGTCCATCAGGCGCGTCATCCAGCTCGCACGACGCATCGAAGGTCTGACCCGTCAGACCGGTGTGCATGCGGCCGGCGTGGTCATCTCCGACAGACCTCTCACCGACTACGCACCACTGTACCGCGACGGTCCCGATGGCGGCCCCGTCGTCCAGTACGACATGAAGTCCGCCGAGAGCATCGGCCTCATCAAGTTCGACTTCCTTGGTTTGAAGACCCTGGACCAGATCCGTGATGCGGTGAAGCTGGTGGAGCGAAACACCTCCACGAGCATCGACATCGCCCGTATCCCCCTGGACGACCCCGCCACCTTCCAACTGCTGTGCAAGGGGGACTCCCTTGGCGTGTTCCAGGTGGAATCCAGCGGAATGAGGGATCTGCTGCTGCGCCTGAAACCCCAGACCCTGGACGAGGTGATAGCCCTCATCGCCCTGTTCAGGCCAGGCCCGCTGCAGTCGGGCATGGTGGATGACTTCATCGACCGCAAGCACGGTCGGAAGGCCATTTCCTACCCCCACCCGGACCTGGAGCCCATCCTCCGGACCACCTACGGGGTGGTGCTCTACCAGGAACAGGTGATGCAGACCGCGCAGGTCCTGGCGGGCTACAGCCTGGGCGAGGCCGACCTGCTGCGGCGGGCCATGGGAAAGAAAAAGCACGAAGAGATGGCCCTCCAGAAGACCCGCTTCATGGACGGCGCCCGGCGGCGTGGCCTGGAGCCCACGCTGGCCGACGCCATCTTCGAGCTGCTTGCCAAGTTCGCGGGCTACGGCTTCAACAAGAGTCACTCCGCCGCATACGGGATCATCGCCTACCAGACCGCCTACCTGAAGGCTCACTACCGCGCCGAGTACATGGCGGCGCTGATGTCCATCGACTCCTCCAACACCGACAAGGTGCTGGCCTACATCAACGACTGCCGAAGGGCGGGGCTGCAGATCCTTCCTCCCAGCGTCCAGGACAGCCTGGCCGGCTTCGATGTCCCCAGGGGAGACCGGAGCAAGATCCGCTTCGGCCTGGCAGCCGTCAAGGGACTGGGGGCCGGCGCCATCCAGTCCATCACGGAAGCCAGGGAGTCGGTGGGTGGCAGGTTCGCCAATCTCATGGAGTTCCTCGAGACCGTGGATCCCGGGCGTGTCAACAAGCGCGTGGTGGAAAACCTCATCCGCTGTGGGGCCTTTGACTGGACCGGCATCTCCCGGGCTTCGATGAACCAGGGCCTGGACAGCGCCATGAAGGCCGCTCAACGCACCCAGGAACGGCGGGCTTCGGGCCAGGTGAGCCTCTTCGGCGCCCAACTGGCGGCTCCCCCACCCTCGTTTCGCTTCCCTGAGGTCCCCGAATGGACCACCGGCAAACGCCTTGCCTTCGAAAAGGAAGCCCTGGGGTTCTTTATCAGCGGCCACCCGCTGGACGCCTACGGCAGCGACCTGGACAGGCACGTACACTGCTCCATCCCGGATCTGGCCAGGCGCGAGTCCAACGGCCAGGTGACCATCGCGGGCATGGTCACGGCCATGCGCACCATCCGCACCCGCCGGGGGGACCGCATGGCCTTCGCCACCCTGGAAGACAAGGAAGGCGCCGTGGAATGCGTGTTCTTCTCCGAAGCCTACCAGGAATCGCGCCAGGCTCTCCTGGGGGATCAGCCCGTGCTGGTCACCGGCAAGCTGGAAAAACGCGGCGAGGAACCCAAGATCATCGCGGAGAAGGCCCTGTCCGCCCCACAGGTCCTGGGCCAGAAGGCCCGAGAGGTCAGGTTGAACCTGGAGTTGGAACATCTGGACGAATCCCGGGTTGCGGAGTTGGCCCGCATCCTGGCACAATACAGGGGCGAGTGCCCTACCATGATCCACCTGCTATGGCACGACGGCTCAACCGTGGTGATGGAGCTGCCGGACCAGAAGCGCCTGTCCGCCGAAGACGCATTGCGCGAAGACCTGGAAACCCTTTTTCAACGTCAAGGAGTAGTGAGTTTTCTGTGACACGTCATTCTGCCGGGATCTCTCGCATCACGGGAACTGCCACCCTGCTGGCGGGCGCCGTCGCGCTGTCCTTCGTCCATGCAGCGACCTCAGCACCCGGATCCGACACGCCTTCGGCGTCGGCCACGAGTTCCATCGTCCATCCCATCGTCTTTGAACCGGTCGTCCGCGAGATGTCATCGGGCTGGGTGGACTGGTCGAACATGGTGTTGCACACGGCAGCCGAAGCCTACCCCGCGCCCGGTCCCCTGGCGGACCGGACCCTGGTGGAACAGCAGGCCCGCGACCTTCTGGGGCCCGCCCTCAAAAAGGCAGCCCTGGGCATCCATGTCAGCTCACAGCTCACCGCCAGTGACATCATGCAGGCCGACGACTCCACGGCACGCCTGATGAAGCGCGGCATCAACTCCTGGCGAGTCACCGAGGCCCGCTATTTCACCTCGGGTCGCGTGGAACTGGAAGCGGAGCTGGACCTCTCCGAGTGGCTGATGAAAGCCCTCACCAACATGGCAGAGGCTGAGCGACCCGCCAACGTGGACCGCTCTCGCACCACGGGCGTCGTCGTGGATGCCCGTGGCCTGGATTTCACCCCCACAGCAGCCCCCTCGCTCCTCTCAGACAATGGCCAGCAGCTCTATGGAATCCGCTGGATCACACCGGCCGCCTTGAAGAAACACAGCCCCGCCCAGTACGTCTCCGATCCCGCCGACCCGCTGGCCCAGAAGCGAGCAGGTGCCAATCCCATCTTTCTCAGGGCCGTGAAGGTCAAGGGCGATTTCGACCTGGTACTCGACACACAGAGCAGCATCCGCCTCCGAACCTCGGCCCAGGATCCCCACCTGCTGGCGGAAGCACGAGTCGTGTTGGTAACAGACCCATAGGAACCGGCCATGCTACGGCGCCCACACACCTCCCTCGCCGCCGCCCCCCGCCCAGCGTTGCGGAACAGCGTTCCCCGCTCTCGCGGCCTGGGATGGAGAACGCGCCTTGCTTGGATTGCCGCCATCGCCTTGCTGCTGCTGGCCCTCTGTTACCTGCTCTGGCCGGTGCTCTCCATGCTGTTGGCGGCCGCCACCTTCGCCTACCTGCTGGATCCCGTGGTGGACAGATTCGAGGTTCGCGGGCGTTCTCGCGAATTCGGCATAGCGGTGATCTTCCTGCTCACCCTGGCGGTGCTCCTGCTGCTGGGGCTGGTGGTGGTTCCGCTGGTGGCGCGCCAGCTCTCGGAGCTGTCCAGCAACCTGAACTCCTACATTCTCGACCTGGCCACCCACCTGGAGCCATTCCGCCTGTGGTTCGAAGAACGCTTGCAGGTGACCATTCCCTTGAACGTGGTGGAGTTGGGCCAGGAGATCCCCAACTACATCAAGCAGCTCTCCCCGAAGGCCCAGGAGACCATACAGGGATTCGTCCGCCAGGCTCTCTCCAGCAGCATCGGGCTGGTGCTCACGGTCATCAACCTGCTGCTCCTGCCCATCTTCACGTTCTACCTCCTTCGCGACTGGGACCGCATGATGGCGCGGCTGAGCCAACTGCTGCCCCCCCGCTACTCCCAGCGCACCATGACCGTGCTGGCCGAAATCGACCGCAGGATGTCCAGCTTCGTGCGCGGCCAGATCACCGTGTGCCTGCTGCTGGGCCTGCTCTACAGCCTGGGGCTCTGGCTCTTCTCGGGCATCGACCTGCCCTTCGTGGTGGGGATGCTCTCCGGTATGCTGTTCATCGTTCCCTACCTGGGCACGGTGCTGGGCGTCGTGCTGGCCAGCGTCCTGGCCCTGCTGAAGTTCGGCCCGGATTTCCACATGCTGGTGGTATGGGGCGTATTCGGAGTCGTGCAGCTCATCGAGGGCACTTTGCTCACCCCTCTCATCGTCGGCGACAAGGTGGGCCTGCACCCCCTGGTGGTCATGGTGGCCCTCATAGTGGGGGGCAACCTGCTGGGAATATGGGGAATGCTCCTTGCCATTCCCATCACCGCGGCCCTCTCGGTGCTGCTGGGAACCTTGCTGGAATCCTACGAAAAGAGCAACTTCTACAACTTCAAGAACTAGAGTCCCAATCCAACCATGCCAGCCCGACGGACCAACACCCTCCAATGGCGATGGCTCGGCCGTGTTCCCTATGGCCAGGCTCTGGAAAGGCAACGCGCCCATCGCGAAAGGGTGATCGCCGGCACCGCTCCATCGGTCCTGTGGCTCCTGGAGCACGATCCCGTCATCACCCTGGGGCGTCGAACGGATCCCAACCCACCCGATCCCGTCGCGTTGCAGCGACGGGGCATAGACCTGTACCAGACCGAGCGCGGCGGGCTTGCCACCTACCACGGGCCAGGACAGCTCATCGGCTACCTCGTCTGCGACATCAGGGAGTTGGGGCTTTCCGTCCGCCAGGTGGTCACCCTCATCGAAGACTCGCTCATCACCTGGCTGGCTGGCTGGCATGTTTCCGCCGGACGCCGTGAAGGTGCCCCCGGCGTGTGGGTGGGCAACGACAAGATCGCTGCACTGGGCCTGCATTTCAAGCGAGGGGTCAGCATGCACGGCTTCGCCCTGAACCTGGTCATGGACCTCTCTCCCTACGAGTTCATCGTACCCTGCGGCATCGTAGACGCCGGGACGACCACGCTCCATCGCCTGATCTCCGGCTCTGCCCCACTTCCCGCCCAGGCATCGCGGACACTGGGGCCGCTTCTCACGCGAATGCTCCTTCACCCACCCACTTCCACTTGAGCCTTGACCGGTGGCTCGGGATTCCATATCTTCAAGTCCCGCATGAACTCCAGAAGGCCCCAATGACCAAGACCAAGCTGATCCAGCGCCTGTCCGAAAGAGCCAACATCCCGCGGCAGACCGCCGAACACGTGGTGAACACCATCTTCGACGCCATGCGCCAGGCCCTGAAGGAAGGCCGACGAATCGAGATCCGCGGTTTCGGGACATTCAAGGTACGGCACTACGCCGCCTTCCAGGGCCGAAATCCCCGCACACGCGCCATCATCCATGTAGGCTCCAAGGTACTGCCCGTCTTCAGGGCAGGCAAGGAAATCCGCGAACGCCTCAACCAGGGCAGGCACTGATGCTCACCACGTTCTCTCTTCTATGCGCTCTATCGCTTTCCATGCCGGCCGCCGCAGGCCACATATACATCAACGATGTCCAGGTAGACGGCCTTCGCAACCAGGACTTCCAGAAGGTGGACGTGCGCATCGACGCCAACGGCGACATCTACATCGAAGCCAAGAACTACACCATCAAGCTCCTGGAGCCCGCCGATGGCAGCACCGCCACCCCCCCCCCGGAGCAGGCCGTGGCGGCGGTGGAGCCGGGCCTGTACTGGCTGGTCAGTGAAGACAACGAGTCCATCGGCCACGCCGTCGAAGTCTACGTCAACAACATCCTGGTTCGCACCGTCCGCTCCGGCGACGCCCAGGTGGTGGTGGACCTTGCCCCCTACCTGAAGCGCGGCAAGAACATAATCAAGATGAACGCGCTGCCAGGCCCCCAACCCCAGGGAGGCTCCATGCACGTCTACGTGGGCCCTGGCGAAAACCGCGACGGCGTCATCTACATGGACGATCCGCCGGTGGATTTCGCGCGCCGCTCCTCCGACAATGGCTCCGGCGCCAACGAAACCTTCACCATGGAAATCCACTAATCGGCCCGATACGCCACCTGCCCGCATGAGCGACCACCGGCAATCTCCTCGTTTCCTGGCGACGAGGCCCGCGGATCTGCCCCCATCCGGACTGGACGTTCTCCTGGTGACCGGCGACGCCTACGTGGACCATCCCTCCTTCGGCGTGGCGGTCATCGGCAGGTGGTTGCAGGCCCACGGCTTTTCGGTGGGAATAGTGGCTCAACCGTCGTGGAAGCACCCTGGCGACATGGCAAGACTGGGGCGACCCAGGCTCTTTGCCGGTATTACAGCCGGCAACGTGGACTCCATGGTCAACGCCAGGACATCCATGGGCCTGGTGCGCAACGACGATCCCTACACCCCTCATGGTAGAGCCGGGGCCCGCCCCCCGCGGGCCTCCATCGCCTACACCACCAGGGTCCGCCAGGCATTCCCCGGCCTACCGGTGGTCCTCGGCGGTATCGAGGCCAGCCTGAGGCGCTTCGCCCACTATGACTTCTGGCAGGACCGCATCCGGCGCTCCATCCTCCTGGACTCCAAGGCAGACCTGCTGGTCTTCGGCATGGGGGAGCTGGCCGTCCTGGAGATCGCCCGTCGTCTGGCCGCCGGCAGGACCATACGGGGCTGTCACGACATCCCCGGCACCGCCTGCATCCTCGGCCCCCGGGATCCCCTCCCCCGCCCCCATGCCCTCGAACTACCATCCTTCCAGGACTGCGCCTCCCACCCCCTGTCCCTGAACCGGGCCACCCGCATGATCTACCGGGAATCCAGTCCCCACGTGGGAAGGCCGCTTCTTCAGAACCACGGCCAGCGCAGGCTCTTCTGCAACCCACCTTCCCCGGTTCTTCCGACCCTCACACTTGACGAGATCCACCAACTGCCCTACGCCTACCTGCCCCATCCCGACTACGGTCAAGCCAGCATACCGGCCTTCGAAGCCGTAAAAGGCTCCATCACCGCCACCAGGGGCTGTGCTGGGGGCTGTTCCTTCTGCTCCATTGCCCTTCACCAGGGGCGCAGCATCGTCAGCAGAAGCCACGAAAGCATCAAGCGCGAGATCCGCAACATGCGCAGATCCCCCTCCTGGAACGGGATCATCACGGATCTGGGCGGTCCCACGGCCAACCTCTACGGCGCCGTATGCAGCCTGGACGCCTCGAGGCGGGTCAACCCGTGTCGTCGCGGCAGTTGTCTCCATCCACGACAGTGCAGGCACTTCCGGGCCGGGCAGCAGCCCTTCCTGGATCTTCTTCGCATGGCCAGCGGCGAGCCTGGGGTCCGCCGGGTCCACGTAGGCTCGGGCCTGCGTCACGAGCTGCTGCTGGACCAACCCGCGCTGCTGGACCAACTGGTGGCCTGGCACGTATCGGGCAGGCTGACCGTGGCGCCGGAACACGCGGATTCCCGGGTTCTCCAGGCAATGCGCAAACCCCCAATCGAAGCATTCACTACATTCGCCAGGCTTTTCCAGCTAAGCTGCAAACGCAGGCGCAAGCGCCATGAACTACTGCCCTACTTCCTGAGCGCCCACCCCGGCACCACGGCGCAGGCAGCCGTCAAGTTGGCGCAGTATCTCAAACAGCGCTCCATCCAGCCCAGGCAGGCCCAGCTCTTCCTGCCCACTCCCGGCACCATGGCCACCGCCATGTACGTGTCGGGCGTGGACCCCGTGAGCGGGCAGACCCTGGAGGTGCCCAAAGGCCGAAAGGAACGCGCTCGCCACAGGGCCATGATGTATTACTGGAAGCGACAGGAGTTCCCCGCCGTCAGAGAAGCGCTCCTGGCCTGGGGACGGCCCGACCTGGTTGGGCGTGGTCCCGGCCACCTGGTGCCACCTGGCCCGTCGCGGGGGGGGTGGCTTCCAAGGCCCCAGGAAAGGACCGGCTGAAGTCTCCACGCACCAGATCTCCAACACGGCCTCCACAGTCGGCCCGCGTGGAGATACCTGGTTTCTGCCACGAGGTCGCCCACCAGCCGCAATACTGCCTGGGAGTTACCATGCCTGTAGACAAGTCCCCCAGAGGGTCCACCCGCAAGTCTGCCAGGAAGTCCGGGAAACACTCCGGCCAAAAGGCCCCACTTCCCCAGGTCAAGGGCTCTTTGGGGCATGGGCGGGCGCAGCATGGCAGGCGGGCCGGCGCCCGCGACAGGCGCTCCCGCCTGGACCAACTGGAGGGCCGCAACCCCGTCTTCGAGGCTCTCAACAGAAACCGCAGACGAGTCCTTCAGATCCTCGTGGACGAAAGAGCCCGCCCCGTTGGAAAACTGGAGAGCATCCTGGAGCTGGCCAGGAAGAGGGGCGTAGAGGTGACCAGCACCAGCAGGCCAGAACTGGACAGCATGGCCGTTGGTGGCGTACACAACGGCGTAATCGCGCTGGCCGAGCCGCTCCCCGCCTGGACCGTGTCCAGCAGGCTGCACTACCTGGAGGAACGTGGCCTGGAACCACTGTTCATCGCGGTGGACGAAGCCCAGTACGAGCAGAACCTGGGGGCGATATTGCGTAGCGCCCTGGGAGCGGGTGCATCGGCCCTGGTGGTGCCCACCGCCCGTAGTCGCGGTTGCAGCCCGGTGGTGCAGAGAATCGCCATGGGCGCCGCGGAGGAGGTCCCACTGATCCGCGAGGGGATATCCTCGTCCCTGGCCCACCTGAAGCGCCGGGGACTGAGGATCATCGGCGCTGCCAGGGGGGGGCGCCCACCCTGGGAGGCGGACCTTACAGGTCCACTGGTACTGGTGCTGGGAGGCGAAGACAAGGGCCTCTCCGCAACGCTGCGCAGGCGCTGCGAGGAACTGGTGGGGATCCCACTTCTGGGGGATTTGTCCTCGTTGAATGTTGGCGTCTCGGCGGGAGTGCTGCTATTCGAGCGCGTTCGCCAGATGTCGTTGCCCTCCGGCGAACTCCACCCGGCAGCCCACCACGTTCCAAGTGGTTGAGCGCAGGCCCCATCAACAAACGGAACCTGTTCCATGTCAAGCGAAGAAACCAACTCCCGGCGAGGTCTCCCGGACCAGGCCCCCTCCCCGGAGCCCAGCCCCATGCCTTCCCATCCCCTCCCCGAGGGCCCTCCACGTGCTGGCATGGGCCCGGCGGGCACCGTTCACAGGCTGGATCCAGGGGCCGTGCAGCTCTGGTGGGCCCAGGGAGCGCTGAGACTGTTTCTGCTGAACCTGCCGGGACTCGGAATCCTCGCCGTGCTGCTGGCGGGTTCCCTGGGGGTACCACCGGCTCTGCTCCTCTTCGTTGGCGGCGTTACGTTTTCGGCTCTTCAAGTGCTGCTGTGGCCTCCCCTTGCCTGGAAGCGTTTTCGATACGCTCTGCGCGAGGACGACCTGTGGATATCGCGTGGAGTGATATTCAGGCAGGAAACAGTGATTCCTCTAAATCGAATCCAACATGTGGACACCAGGCAGGGGCCCCTGGAGCGTCTCCTGGGGCTGTCCAGGGTCGTGATCTTCACCGCATCGGGGATGGCCCCCGATGGCGGCATTCCAGGCCTGGACAGCGACTCGGCCAATGCCTTGAGGGATCTCCTGGCCCTGCGAGGTGGCGACGATGGCCTCTGAAGAACACTCCCAGGGAGACGGCACCGGGCCCCTGGGCCAAGGGCAGCAGGGGCCATCCCCGGAAACGCCCATCCCCCGGGGACAGCCCGTTCCTTCCCCGAAACCGGAGCCCACCGCGGCACCGGGGCTCTCTGCCTGGAAGCGACTGCACCCCATCTCACCCCTGGTGAACCTGCTTCCACACACCTGGCGCCTGCTCAAGGGTTATTGGCCGTTCCTGCTGGCGATTATCATCGGGACCAACGTAAGCCCCACATGGACCGATGTGTCCATGTTGCTGGCTTTCTTCGCCATCGCCGGCATACGCTCGTTCATACATTGGGCAACACTCAGGTACCGGATTCGAGACGAGAGGCTCGAAATCGGCACTGGCCTCGTTCACCGGCGTACCAGGCTCATAGGGCCTGAACGCATACAGAATGCCGAACTCGTGCGCAACCCCATCCACCGCTTGACCGGCCTGGTGGAACTCCGCGTCGAGACCGCCGGTGAAGCCGGCGCCGAGGGCCTTCTCTCGGCCCTGGCCCTGCCGGAGGCACAGGTGTTGATGCAGGAGCTGGAGAGGCTCCGACGAGCCGCGTCGGGTTCCGCCGGGGGCTCCCCCGATTCCGCGGCAGAAGATGCTCCCCCCGAAAATATCATCGTGGAGTCCGGCCTGGCAGAGATCGTGGCCCACGGGCTCTCCGGGCGCCGAACCGGCATGTTTGCCCTGCTGGTGGTGGTCTTCCTGGAGCTGAGCCAGCAATTGAGTCCCGACGGAGTGCCCCAGTTGAGCACCGGCCTCGAACCTCGCTTCCTCCTGGGACTGCTGCTGGGAGCCCTTGTGCTGGGATGGCTGCTTTCAACGGCCACGTCCATCCTGAAGCACCATGGCTTCAGGCTGAAGCGCCAGGGGGACCGCTTCGTCACCCGCCAGGGACTGCTCACCCGCCGGCAGGTGGTGCTTCCCGGGCACCGGATACAGCTCCTGCGGGTGGACGAACCGCTTCTTCGGCGCCTCATGGGCTATTGCAGCATACAGGTGGAGACCGCCGGCCTGTCCATGGGTCCCGACGAACTCAAGCAGGCCGAAACATGCATTCCCATGCTGGACAGGGACCAGGCACAGGAGATCTGCACGTCCCTGCTGCCCAGCCTGGACAAGGACCCCTGGCTGGAAAGGCTCGAGCCGGCACCACTGCGCGCCCTGATCCTGGCCCAGGGTGTGGCCATCCGCAACACCCTTCTTCTCAGCGCCCTGGCCTGCTGGTTCACGGGAGCCTGGGGCCTGCTTGCCCTCCTGGCCGGGCCTCCCCTGGGCCTGGCCGCCTTCCTGGAATGGCGCTGGCAGGCCTGGTTCATCACCGAAAACACCATCATCGCCCGGCGCGGATTCTGGCAGCGCCGGACCTGGCTTCTACCAAGGCAAAAGGTCCAGTCCCTGCACGGTTACCAGGGTCCGCTGCTGAGGATCCACGGCCTGGGGCGCGTGCTGGTGAAGATGGCCGGCAGCCGGGTGATGCTGCCACCCATCCGCTGGAAGGACTCCCGTTCCATCATCGAGCGTTCCGTCTACAAGGGCAGGCGGTAGACGAGTAGAGGCACCCCCTGCAACCTGCGAGGATCTTCCACCACAACCGCCCGCCGCCTGGCGAAGGAATGGGCCGCTCCGGCCATGGGAGCCATTTCCGCATGGGAACTCGTTGATATACTGCCCTGGGGCCACGGCCCAGACTGCCCAGGAACCGGGTCGCTGGCCGCTGGCACATTCTACCCAGCTTCCAGCACCTTGCCACACGAGCGTCGCGGCACCTTCGGCGCGGGCAAGTTATTCCTGTGACAAGCCCCTGTTGAGTCCTGAAGCCCGGAAGACACCCATGACCACCAAATCCGACACCAAGGCCTCCAGTTCACCCGCCTCTCCCGCAACATCGCCCCCACAGGGCACCGACCCCACACCTGCGACCGGGACAACCGCCAAGGCAGGGGCCGGCTCCAAGAAGCCCGCCAGCACCAGGAAGACCGCCGGATCCGCCAAGGCTGCCTCCAAGAAGACCGCCAGCACCAGGAAGACCGCCGGATCCGCCAAGGCTGCCTCCAAGAAGCCCGCCAGCACCAGGAAGACCGCCGGATCCAGCAAGGCTGCCTCCAGGAAGACCGCCGGATCCGCCAAGGCTGCCTCCAGGAAAACCGCCAGCACCAGGAAGACCGCCGGATCCAGCAAGGCTGCCTCCAGGAAAACCGCCGGATCCAGCAAGGCTGCTTCCAGGAAAACCGCCGGATCCGCGAAGGCCGTATCCGGTACCGGGGATACCACCGGCGTCGGCGCTGGCCGGCCTGCCGCCGAGAGCCTTCCATCCCAACCGGCCCATCCCACGACCCAGTCGCCGACGGCACCAGCCGCCGAGCCCACGCAACCCATCGAGGAAGCAGTGTCTCCCACAAGCCACAAACCCTCCCGCCAAGAAACAGAACCCGTTTCCACCGGCGCCCCACTCCAACCCACACCAGGGATTCCAGTACATCCCAACGGGGAGCCCCCCCCCATCGACGCATGGTGGGACTTCCACCTGCAGCACCTGTCATCCCACGAAGCGCGCCAGGCCAACGCCATGGACCGGTCAGCCCAGATCCTCACGGTGGCCATGGCAGGCTTGAGCTTCGGGGGGCTGGCGGCCCTGGGGATCATACATTGGTGGTCATCGGCCTCGTTTCTGGCGGCCCTTCTGATGGGCATCAGCATCTTGCTGGGCCTCCTGGCCACGGGCGTGGCCTGGCTGGGCACCGCCCCCACCCAGGGCGGAGGCTTTCGCGTGGGAACGACCGAACGCTGGCTCTCCGAAAAGCTCCGTAACGGATTCCTGTCCAGGGGCATAGTGAACGTACCCGACACCGGCATGGGCGCGGGCCCCGACTCCGCCGGCACCGAACCCGACTCCGGCGGTTTTCGGGAGGCTTCGGACCTGCCTGAGCGAATCCTCGAAGCTCTCGCCAGGGAGGGCTGCTCCGCCACCGACATGGCAACCGACCAACCCATCCGCAAGCTGCTGGCGCGCTTTCTCAAGGACCGTCTGGGCACCGACCTGGACTGGTGGCTCCACGCCGACAGCCAGGTACCCGATGATCCCGATGAATTGCGACGCCTGGACGCCAGGGTCCGACTGGCCACCTGGCTGTGGCTCAGACATCAGGTGCGGGAACTGAAAGCCAGCATGTTCCGGGCAGCCCGAACCGTGACCGTGTGGGCATTCGCTGCATTTTGCCTCGCCATGGTGATTCACCTGCTGGGCTGGTGGCTGCTGCTCCTGCTGGTGTTGGTCGTGCTGCTGATCCTTGGCTGGGGTTTCTTCCGCCCCCAGCCCCCCACGCTCCCCGACGGCTCATAGGAAATGGTAGAGAGCCATGAAGCCTCCGGATCCTGCGATTGTACATGCCGTCTCCGGCGCTCGCTACTCGCTGGAATCATCGTCGATCAACCAACGGATGATGTCCAGCCTGACCTCCCAGCGTTGGATACCCTCAGAATCGAAATCTGATGTGATGGAGAGAGGGCACGGCCACGTTGTCCCTGTAACCCGCTCGCTCCCTCTCCGGGTCCGGTTCCGTGACCGAAGGCTAGCCCCAGGGCATTCACTGTTCACCGCGGTCATTGTGGCCTGCCTGATTCCTGGTGCCGCTCCAACAAATGGCGTAGCGGGGTTCTGACGGCTGCTGTCACATTTCCCAGATTGCCGCTGCCGGGTACTGGTGGATCAGCCTGTCTGGGGTCACCAGAGTCAAGCGGTGATGGAGGGCTTGTGCCACCAGCAAGCGGTCGAAAGGATCGCGATGGAGCAGAGGAAGACTTTCGAGTCTGAATATGGCTTCCGATTCCAATGGAAGGATGTCGATGAAGTGCTTCCGGGCCAAAGTAGGAATTATCCTGGATGGGGGCTGTGAAAGCGGTAACTTGCCGAGCTGATGCTTGATCACGATTTCCAGGATGCTGACGTCGCTGAGGTAGAGGTCGTGAAACGGATCGCGGAGTTCATCCCTGGTCCTTGCTGGGATATTGGTGCTTCCCTCAAAGAACCAGATACTGGTACATGTGTCCAGGAGGTAGGAACCCATCAAGGATCATCCGCAAACAAGGCATCGATTTCGGGATCCGGTTCGTTGAAATCGTCGGGAAGGTGGATCTTGCCCCTGGCCAATCCGAAAGGCCGCAGACCATCAGCCGTGGAAGGCAGGGGACGGATCTCGGCAAAGGGCTTGTTCCGGTCGCAGAGGATGAACCGCTCCCCGTTCCGGATCCGCTTCGCGTACTCGGAAAGATGTGTTTTCGCCTCATGGATGTTGATCATGACTGCTTTCATGACTATGAACATAGTCCAGTCAGCGCAGCAGGTCAAGCTTCCCAAGGGTACCGAGAAACGTGCGAATAGCGACGAGACGAGCTTTTGCTTGACCTATTTTCGATCTATCTCTTTGGTTTCTCGAGCTGCCTCTTTTGGTTTGTCGGCTCCATCATTCGAGGCTCCTTCAGAACTATCATCAGCTCCGCTCTCCGAACTCTGAAAGCCCGCGTCCGGTTTCTTCCGCGGAATCACTGCCATAAGCCGTTCCAGTCTCGCTTCCTTTGACTCTGCCTGCGACTGACCCGTTGCACACTTAAGCAGAGAGCCACAGTTGGTGCAGTAGTCCATTTGTAGGAGGATTCGATGCTCCAGAGCCACGCTTTCATCCCCAAAGCGAGGGGGGGCAGGAGGAGAATCGTTGCCTGGTGTCAACGGGAGGCGGAGCTTCGCCCTGGAGGCAGCGTACGACACGGCTTCCTTCAATGCAGTGGCGCCATGCTCTTCAGCAGGGGGATAGCGGACCACCTTCTGCGGCCCCTCCCACCTGCGAATGGTGGCAGGGGGCAGTACTACCCATGTTGACCGCGGCGCACCCCTGGACCTCAGGGTGAGCGACGATCACGGTGATTCCGTCGCCGCGCCGCCGTCGGGCCCTGGCCGACTTCGCGCAGCGTTGCCCCCTCCCGACCTTCCCCCGCCGGGGCGAGGAGAAGCGTATCAACAATACACCTTCGGCGCCTTTTCCCCAACGGCCCCCAGGCAAAAGTCCGCCAGGTGGCTCATTCCTGCCGGCGACTCCAGCTCCTGACACGGGGATCACGACTCCACCTGGGGTCTTTCACAAGCCTTCGCCTGACACCCATGTCCAGCTCGCGCCACAGCGCGGCAGGAATCTGGTCACCGAAGAACACGTGGAAGACCTCGCCAAGCTCGTCGCGCAACCACTCCACAGAGCCCTGGTGGACCAGGTCACCCCTGGCGTCCAGGGCCCTCACACCGTCCATGTCGGTGATGAAGCCTCCATGTACACGGACACGCCGAGAACCGGGGCGGGCCCCGGAAAAATCCAGTCGAGCCACGTCCAGCCCTCGTCGCGCAAGGTCATCGCCAAGCTGTTGGTGGACCACACGCCGCAGAGCAGGGCTGCATTCCTGCAGGACGGGAACGGGCTCGCCACTGTCCAGGGTGGAAGGCCCGGGAGGCTCCGCCGGATAGACCGTGGGTACACGCGGAGCGGTTTCGGGCCTGGCCTTCCAGGCGGAAAGCGATTCCAACAGGGATTCGATGGTGTCTTCGGGAAGAACACCGCAGGCGGCCAGGGTTTCCTGGGGGCTCACGGAGACGTCGCCGCGGGGAAGAGCACGATACGCGGTGGGCAGCCCCAGGCCCCGCGATACAAGGCCCGAGGTCAGTCGCGACAGTTGGGCGGAGCCGTACACGGCGGGGCCTCCAACGGCCTGGAGCCTCCCCACCGGAATTCGAGGCAGGGCGGCGAGGATGAGCCTCGCGGCATCCTCGCCGGATATGGGGGAGTACCTGCCATTCCTGGGAATGGGCCTGGGAACCCTGCCATCCGGAGGCCGAACGTGGGCGTCCACCAGCTCCTGGTGGTAGCAGCTCAACCGCAGCACGGCCCAGGGACCGGGCCGCCTGGTGAGGGCGCGCTCCATCCAATAGGCGTGTCGATTGAGGGCATGTGTGGACCAGCGAAAGGCGCCCATGACGGAAACATAGAGCAGCTTCCCCACAGAAGCTTCCCTGGCGGCATCAACCAGGATGCTCGCGGCTCGGGGGGGGATTCTGGGCAGTCCCTGCCCCCTGCCCCTGGGTTCCAGGGAAGCAACCACGTGGGTGGCCCCGTCAAGGGCGACCTTCATGGCCTTGAAGCTGTCATAGGAAGCGTACCTGGTTTCACCGAATGAAAAAATGCCTTCCAGGGCTTCATGGCTCTGATGGCCCCCCGTGACGGGGAACACGTCCAGCCCCCCTGCCCTGGCAAGCCGCGCCACATGGAGCCCCAGCCAGCCGTCCGCTCCGACAATAGCCAGTTTCATACAGGTGTTCTCCTTTGTCTGAGAGCGTTGTTGCCCTGGCTCGCCGGGCAAGACTCAGAGTACACTCGAGAGCAATGCTCCCTGCTCTGCTTCCGATAACAACCCGGGCGCTGAAAGGAGTGGCAGTAATAACGCAGCCGCAGCCGCCAGGACGTTGCCAGAACATCAGCGAAGGTCGCAGACCCGGCGCCGGTTATCATACCCAACAGCTCGCCCACATCCATCGCCATCCCCCGGAGCGCCATCACCAAAGATGCTCCCACGAACGACCAGAATAGCCATCATCTCCTTGTACGCCCTGGAAAACAACGGCGTGCGGCACATCGCCGCCTCCCTGCGGCACGCGGGTTTCCACGTCACCGAGATCTACTTCAAGGACTGGACCAACAACCACTTTCCCTGGCCCAGGGAACGGGAGATGGAACTGCTCCTGGAACAGTTGCGACACCGGCGGATACACGTGGTGGGCATCTCGGTGCGGGCCAGCGCCTTCCACCGCATCGCCAGCACCATCACGCGCAGGATAAGGCTGGAACTCTCCCTGCCCGTGCTCTGGGGCGGCATGCACCCCACCTTCCTGCCCGAAAGGTGCATCCGACAAGCCGACTACATAGCCATGGGCGAGGTGGACAGACAGGTGGTGGAGTTCTTCGACCGCATGGACCGTGGGCAGGATCTCTCCACCTGCAAGAGCTTCTGGGTGAAGACAGCCGAAGGAATACACAGGAACGACCTGGCCCCGCTGGTGGACGACCTGGACAGCCTTCCCTTCCGCGACTACCACAGCCATTCCGACAAGCTGACCATCCAGGGAACGAGAGTCCGCAAAGGCGATCCCTTCATCCACAACAGCGAGTTCACCATGCTTGCCAGCAGGGGCTGCCCCTACTGGAAATGTACATATTGCAGCAACACCGTCACCCGCTCCCTCTATGATGGCCTGGGCCGCCCGTTTCGCGTGCTCAGCGTGGAGAACATCGTCCGAGAAGTGGAATACGCCAGGACCCAGACGCGGGCCATTCGCTTCGTCCGCTTCGACGACGAGGTCTTCCCCACCGACGAGTCGTGGGTGGAGGAGTTCCGGGAGAAGTGGCCCTCCCGCGTGGGTCTCCCCTTCGAGGTGCTCGTGGACCCTCGCATGGTCCGGGAGAAACCACTTCGGATGCTCAAGGAAGCCGGGCTGCGCGCCCTGTGCATGGGGATCCAGGCCACCGAGAGAGTCAACAGGGAACTCTTCAACCGTGACATCCCCAATACCCGGATAGTCGAGTGTCAACGCATCTTCAGGCGGCTTGGCATCCGCTCCAACCTGCAGATCATCTGGGACGACCCCTGCTCCACCGACCACGACAAGGACGAGCTGTTCCGCCTGCTCATGTCCCTGGAACGTCCATTCGAGGTCTTTCTCTTCGGGCTCACAATATACCCCAGCACACACCTGGCCAGGCGCCTGCTGCGCGAGGGGCGGATTACTCCCAGGCACGTGGAAGGCGAAAGCACGCACGCCTTCGAGCAGTTCAGGGTGGACCTGGACTATCCACGCCCAGCGGCAGACCGCCGCTGGCTGGCCCTGGTGGTCCTGTCCAACAAGTCCTTCATCCCTCGCTGGCTTCTCTGGCGTCTGTACCTAAACCAGCGCTACCGGAAAGACCCTGCTCCCCTGCTGCGCCTGGCCAAGGCTGCAAACCTGCTGCACCTGGCCCAGACCGGCGGTGAGATGGCCTTGCGCGGCGAGATGAGCTTTCTTCTGCTCAAACGATGGCTCAACCTGCGCTCACTCGTGACAATGTAGAGATGACAGCACCACCATCATGCAAACCCCTGGCCCAAAACCTGTTGGAGAGGGCGTGAAACACAGTCCGGCATTTCTTTCCACCCTGCTGCGCGACGCTGCTGGTCTATCTTCCGGGCCGCCCCGCCTCCGAGCCTGGGGCCACATGCTCCGCAGCGCCGCCATGGCCCGACTGGACCCCCGGTGGGTTCCCATGCCCCACGTGGCCTACCTGCTGGTCACCTTCCGTTGCAACTGCAAGTGCCGCACCTGCAATGCCTGGCAGGTGACGGGACACGAGGACCTGGACACGGAACAGTGGCTCTCGCTCTTCCGGCAGGCCCGCGGCCTGGACATCGTGAAGATTCTTGGCGGAGAGCCATTCGTGCGCGACGACATCTACCACATCCTGGCGGGCGTCAGGGAGATCATCGACCCCTACATCTTGCAGGTGACCACCAACGGCACCGATACCGACGCCATAGTCGATGCGGTCCGCGAGATGGGATGGCCAGGTCTACAGATAAGGATCTCCATGGACGGCATGGAGAAGACCCACGATCAAATGAGGGGCGTCCTCGGCACCTGGGC
Organism: Myxococcota bacterium; assembly: GCA_024276675.1. Lineage (GTDB taxonomy): Bacteria > Myxococcota_A > UBA796 > UBA796 > JAFGLY01 > JAJRWT01. Next base: position 391,161 of record JAJRWT010000027.1, read on the forward strand.
GCAGGCCAACCTCACCATGGAAACCCTGGCGGAACTTCGCCCCGACCTGGGTTTCCGCCTGGGGATCAACTTCGCCATCAAGGACGAATCCATCCACGAGGCAGAAGCCATGATGGACTACGCGGCCCGCCTGGGCGCGGACCTGATACCCGGCGTCAACGTCGAACCCTTCCTGGACGGCTCCGTCCCCCCGGAGCAACGCGGCCAACACTTCGTGGGCCTCCAGGATCTTTCCCGTGCTCTGCCCATAATACGAGCCTCCCGAGCCGGATACCGGAACCAGCTCCCGGGCCTGGATCGTATGCTGTCCAGGTTCATCACTGGCGATGTTTTCGAGAGGCAGATCAACGCAGGTCCAAGCCCATTCCCGTGCCGCGCCATGCGTGACATCATCTACGTGCATCCCAACGGCGACGTCATACGCTGCGGATTGGATGATCGCCCGGTGGGCAATATCGCCAGGCAGAGCCTGGACGAAATCTGGAACAGCCAGGAAGCCCAGCTCACCCGCCAAAGAGTAGACGCCTGCCCCGGCTGCCTGCAAGCCAGCATCCAGATACTGTCGCGTCTGTACTCCGGCGGCATCACCGGTGGTTGACGGCGCACGCGGCAGCCTCCCGGCTCATTGGATGGGAACTCACCAGCCGGCCCACGGCAATTACTTTCGCAACGCCTCCCCTGCGGTTATCTAGTTCCCATCCGGAAAAGGCGGACCGAGCCGGGGCGAGTCGCTTTCGAGCCAGGCGCATCCTGCGTAACCCGCCGGAATAGCAGCACTATTTCAAGTGGTTGCGCGGATGTGCCTGGCGAAGGAATGGGCCGCTCCGGCGATGGGAGCCATTTCCGGATGGGAACTATCTATTGGAGAGGCCATCGCCCCCGGTAGCCACAACACAGGAGCCTCCATTGGCCCGCAGTTTCACGGAAGCCTATGAAATCGGCAACGCAATAAACCGCGGCCTGTGGGCCTTGAAGACCGCTCCCATCGTCTTGCTGGCGGGAGCCGTGCTGGATCAATGCTCCCAGGGCTGCGGCAGCAACATGGGCAATATCACCAGCCGCTCCGACTCTCCCGCCTGGACCGGCGACTGGTCCGAAAGCCTGGAACGACTCGACAGCTACGCGGGACCGGGCCTGCTCCTGGTCATTCTGCTGGCTGCACTCTGCGTGATGTTCGCCCTCGTGTTGCTCTTTTTCGTACGCTGCTGGATCCAGTCCGGCTACATCAGGCTCCAGCAGGAAATCCTCTCCTCGGGGAAGGGCCGCTTCAGTACGCTCCTGGCATCCACCCAGGTCTTCTGGCCCATGGTCAAGTGGAAGACCCTGAAGGGTTTCGTCTTCTTCGGCACATTGACCATCTCGGCACTTCCTGGCGGGCTCGTGGCCCTCATGGGCTACCCGGGGCATTCGCTCGCGCTCATGGTGGGGGGTGGCTTCCTCGCGGCGCTCCTGGCGATTCCCGTGGCGATATACGTAGGCCTCGGGCTGTTCTTCGGGGACTGGCTCGTGGCCATAGACGGAGTACGTTCCACCACGGCATTGGACAAATCCTGGGAAATGGCCAGGGGCAGGCGCCTGCACCTCTTCCTGTTCTCCTTGACCATGGCGCTGTTCAGCATACTGGGCATGGTGGCGCTCTGCATCGGAGTGTTCTTCACAAAATCCGTGGCCGACAGCGGCTCCACCGCGGCTTTCCTCCTGCTCACCCGTGACGAAGACCAGCTCTCGCGCTACGCCTGCCTGCTGAAGGATTCCACGCAGGAACCGTTGGGCTCGGTGGACTGAAGATCATGGGGCGCCTCAAGGGCCTGGCAGAGGGCCTGGCCTCCCTGCTGGATGCCATGGGGATCGTCCTGCCTCCATGGGGATTCCCGCTCCTGGCGCTCATGTTGCTGGCGCTCGTGTTTCCCTTGCTGCGCCGAAACCACCGCACCGGGCGAGCCCGACGTAGACTGCAGACCGCGCTGTACTCGTCCGCGGCGGAACGCTCCCGCCTGGAAACCGAAGCCCTGGAGCTGGTCCAAGGCAACCCCGTTGGCCTGGTGGTAGTGGCGGACGAGGCCATTCGGCGCGGCAGAAGGCAGTTGGCCAGGCGAGCCCTGGAGCAGCTCGAGGCCACGGGCAGACGCCTGCACGACACGCGCCGCCTGGAACGTGATCTCTACGGCACGCCATGCGCCACTCCGGAAGAAGAGATCCTGGCCATAGAGCACCTGCTGGAAGAGGGCATCCTGGGCAGGGCCGCGGAGCGGCTGGAGAAAGCCCGCCAACGCTGGCCACACAACCAGGCCCTGGAGTCCATGCAACGAAAACGAAGTCTCGGGGAAAGCCTGCGATGAGCCATCCCCCAACCCGCCGTGGACCATGGGGTAAGAGTGCCCCGGGCATGGGCGGGGCTGCCCCTGCAACTCTGACCCCGGGCTGGATATCATGGAACCGTTCCCCCCTTCAAACGCAGGAAACTCCCTTTTTCGACCGGTGCTGGTGACCGGCGGCCACAGCGGACATGGCCACGGCACGATACTTGCCTAGAATCATGGGTCCCCATTGGACTCACAGCGGAGGTAGCCATGTGGCTTCATCTCTTTCCGTTCTCCCTGCCGGCCTTGCTGCTGCTGGCGGGCATGGGCTGCAACGACTACAGCTTCGGCAAGGGCGACGGCAACCTGGCTGAAACCGGCTTGTTCACCCCCGGCGACAGCGCCTCGCCGGGCGACTCGGCCGACAATCCCGGCGACAGCGATGATCCCGGCGATCCCTACGACGAAGACACCGGCGATCCCTCCGGCGATCCCTCCGACGGACCGCCGGGCACCATCCTGGAGGGGGACTGCCCCGAAGGCACCGTGGCCACCTTCGACAGCGACGAGATCTACGTGCTGTCCTGGGATCCCACCGTGGCCACCGGCGTTCTGAGCACGGACTACTCCGGATGGTACAACGTCTACGACTACTCCATAGCCGAATCGGGCTCGTCCCAGACCAACGAATCCGCCTATTTTCGTATCACCAACGCAGCCAGCTCCGAGGGCAAGCCCTACTGGTCCAACTGCGAGGACGAGTGGGTCGTGCAGGACGCCGACAATGACGGCTTCCCCAGCGACTCGCGCATCTACATCGGCACCTTCTGGCTGGAGGCCGGCGCCAACACGCTCTACATGTACCACTACTGCGTTCTGTACAGGGATGGATACTGCCCCGAGTTCCACATCACCGACGACTCATCCAGTACCTGCGACTCCGATGGCGCCAACTCGGTCCATTTCGAGGGCGAGGGCCTCTGCCTGGTGAGCGCCGACTGAAAAATCCGCCACCACGAGAAACAGCACCTACAGCTCCAGCAACGTGAAAAGGTACTCCCCAGGACTAGTCCGTGAAGGGCAGGAAGTCTATGGGCTGGTATTCGCCCTCGCTGATGGTGATGAGACCGTCATCGGCAACCGAAAAGGTGATGGCTTCCCCCTGTTGCTCCGATGGCAGGGTCAGGGCGCAGGGCTCCGCCAGGAAGGTGTCCAGCATGGAAGTGCTGGCATCGCGCTCCCATATGTAGGCGGTGGTGCCGTAGGTGCGTATGACTATGCGATTTCCCAGCAGGCTGAAATCCCCTCCGGTGGTGGCCCCCCCCGAAAGCGGAGAGCTGGCGAAATCCAGCTCCACCACCAGCTCCAGGGTTGCCCTCTCCGCGTCGTAGTGGGGCGCAGGCTTGCGGTAGATGCCGGCAGAGCCTTCGTAGTCCTTCTGGACCACGTAGATGTCCTGGTTGGTGGGGTCCACCATGATGGTCTCGGCGTTCAGCGAGCGGCCATCGGGGTAGTCCAGCAGGATGGCGTCACCGCCGATGTACTCTTCGACCGGCTCCTGGTCCAGGTCGACGTCGGGCTCGGGAACCCGGTAGACGATGATGTAGTCGCGGTTTTCGCTGTTGTCGCCCACGTCTCCGATGAAGAGGTAGTACTCCCCGGTGTCGGGGTCGGGGGCCGTTGCCAGGTCCTCCCAGTCCCCGCCATGGCGCTCCACCAGCTCGTAGCTCCCCAGGTGCCTTCCGTCGCGAGACATGGCGTAGAGCACTTCCGCGTTGCCGGCATCGTTGTGGACCCAGAGCACGCCTTCGTTCTTGCGGCTTTCCACCACGCCGGAGATCTCGATGGCCTCGGAGGTTTCCACGGTTCCCCAGACCTGGGCGGTCCCGGCCGTGGGGCAGTCCTGGGGATGTACGGTCAGCTCCAGTGTGTCGCTGCTCTGCTGCCCCAGGTCGTCCCACAGCGTGAGGGTGGCCTGAAGCTGCCCGGAGCCCAGGTAGGTATGGGTGACGCTCCTTCCCGTGGCTGCCTGGCCGTCGCCGAATTCCCAGAGTGCTTCTTCCAGGGTTCCATCGATGCGGGAGCCCGCGGCAGAAAATGCCACGGAAAACGGGATGTTCCCCTCGTAGGCATCGGCCTGGGCCACGGCCCGCAGCACATGGGAGCGATCCCGGGAAGCGGTGTCGCCCGCAGGGCCGGAGCCGCAGGCTGTTGGCCCCAGCAGTGACAACAGCAGGAAACGAGTCCCGGGGAGAGTGTTCACTTCACTGTATCCTTGGTTCAGGTCACTTCTCCAACTCTATCGCCGTACTCCGGAAATCCGCAGACAAATGTCGGTGGATACTGGTCAAAATATCGTCGTGGTTCCCCTGGGACGACTACGAATAGAACGCCGTAATATATACATGTATTTCCAGGAGCCGTCGGATGGGCTCACGCCAGTCGTGAAACCTCGCTCGCCACGCGCCCGGCGCCCCTCGCTACGACATCAGCCAGCAACCTTCGGCTGCCTTCTTCCAGCCAGCCCTGCCCTGACAGCCAACAACACCCACCCGACACCGACGTGAAGATAATCTACGACCCCTCCCGCTGTGACGCCTGCAAGGTCTGCATCCGGGTCTGTCCCCAGAAGATCCTGGCACTGCTGGACGATGCTGTCCACGTCGTGGACCCATCACGCTGCATGGGCTGCTTCGGCTGCGAGGACGAGTGCCACCGCCACGCCATCCGCATCCTCAGGACCCACAGCCACAGCCAGGAGCCCCGGGTGGAGCCAAGCCCGCCCATTCCAGCCCCACTGGACGTGCTGGTGGTGGGAGCGGGCCCCGCCGGACTGGGAGCGGCCATCGCCTGCGCCAGGGCCGGGCTGCGGGTCTGCGTATGCGAGCGCCTGCCCAACCGGCGCATCAGTCACCACATGGACGGCGGCATCCTGTTCAACATGCCGGGCCTGGCTCAGCCGAGCTGGGACCAGGACATGCTGGAGATCCCGGACATGGGCATCTCCCTTCCCCTACCCGCCGGAGCGCAGCAGGTGGACAGGTTATCCCTCCTGGGGCCTCGAGGCATGGCGACCGACGACAAGTTTCCAAAAGGCGTGAAGCCGGGGCTCATGGTCCCCAAGGACAGCTTCATCCACGGCCTGGTCGACCTGGCAGAGGAACAGGGCGTGGTTTTCCGCTTCGACAGCAAGGTCGTGGACCTGCTTCGTGAAGGGGACAGCTTCACGGGCGTGCGCCTGGACGGCGGCGAAAGCATAGCGGCCAGGGTCGTGGTGGCGGCAGATGGCATCCAGGGTAAGATCAGCAGCAAGGCCGGCCTTCCCAACAAGAACGGGATCACGGCATACGGCGCTGTGCTCGCCTATGAACTGGACATCCCCACGGAAGGGCTCCACGAGGGCCTGTACTACCTGGTAGGCGACCTGGACCTGGAACCCGACAAGCCGGCAGCCATGGCGGGCGTGGACATCTCCGACCGGGTCTACGTGCTGGTGGCCTTGATGCTCCCCAAGAAGTTCTACACCGCTGCCAGGCCGCTGCATCACTACCTGGACCTCATCCTGGAGCGTGATGAACGTGTCCACGAACTCATAGGCGGGCCTCCGCGGGAAATCCGCCCGCTCATGCTCAACGGCTGCCGTGTCGTGGTCCGCGAGACCAACAGGGACATCGCCAGGGACGGCCTCGTATCCATCGGAGACGCCTTCGTTTCCGGCGGCGAGCTGGGGAACATGCCAGCGCTGAGCCACGGCTACCAGGCCGGAGCCGTCGTGGCTCGCGCCATCGCGGCGGGTGACGTGTCGGCCCGCTCCCTGCAGGCCGTGGCGGACTTCATCACCGACGACCTGGTCAAGATCACCGACATGAACGGTCGCATGAAGACCCTGCCCATGCGGGCCTCCAACGAGGATCTGGAACTGTTCTTCAAGGTGATGCAGGACGCCAACTACCCCACCATGCTCTTCGGCTCCCCCAGGCAGCAGGGATGGATGTTCACGCGCCTCCTGGCAAGGCACTGCCTGGACTTCCTCCGCCACCCCAGGCTCTTCAAGCTCATCTCGGGCAGGACCTGAGCGGAGGGCCGCCGAGCAATGGCTGGTTCCCTGTGACAAGCAGTCCGACGATCTGGACACCGACGCATCGGGTGGGCCATGCGCAAATCGGGCAAGCAGGCCGCACGCATCCGCCAGCACGGCATCCGCGCCACAGCCCAGGTCGAGAGCATCGCCCACACGGGGGTCCGCATCAACGATGTTCCCCAGATGAAGATCGTCCTGGGCGTTCGCATAGAGGGGCAGTCGCCATATGAAACCAGCACAAAGATGCTGCTCCACCCATCCACTGCGGCACAGTCGGCCCCGGGAACATCGCTGCCCGTGCGCGTGGACCCCCAGAACCGGAAAAAATCATCATAGAGACCGACTGAGGCCAATTCCAGGGCAGCTACCCACCGGCGGAGTGAATGTGCTCCAGCCATGCGTCCAGAAAAATGAGCACCCAGAGCTTGTCGCCAAGGTTTTCGCTGCCGTCGTTGTGTTTCCTGGCGATGTCCCTCACCACGTCGGGTTTCCACAGGCGCCAACGATTGTCCAGCAGCCTCTCCAGCCTTCGCTGTAGAAAGGGGGCGCCATCGGAGCGCAGCCAGAGGTGCAGCGGAGAGGGGAAATAGCCCTTGGGCCTGTCCATGACGGCCTTGGGCAGCGAGTCTTTCAAGAGGGCCTGTACCGGCCACTTGGGGATGGTTCTACCCATGTGCCGGCGGATCTTCCATGCGCCCGGCAAGGCGTTGAGGTAGGAACTCACCTGCCGGTCCAACATGGGGTAGCGCACCTCGACTCCGGCGGCGGCCCCCATGCGGTCGGAGCGGGCCACGGTGTCCTGGGGGAGCCAGCCCTGCTGGTAGATTCCCAGGACCGCGTTGACGGGATCGGTGTCCAGGTTTGCGTAGAGGGGAGCCAGGACCTGGTGCCTGATGTCCGGATACGTGTCGAGGCCGTCCTGGAGCAGATCACGGCGGGCCGCGGGATCGAAGACCTCGGTGCCGCCAACCCAGTTGGCGGCGCCACGGCTGATGCGTGAACGGGGGGTGCAGGCCACCATGGGAGGCTCGCCCGGCTTCCTGTCCAGTACGAAGGACGGCAGGAGGCGCCCCCCCCTGCGACCCACGGCTCGGGCCGCCATGGCCACCAGCCCGCCGGCCATGAGTTGATCGCCACCGGCACCGCACAGCACCATGCGCAGATCTCGGTGCACGCGATCCAGGAGGATGTACTGGGGAATGGCGGCGGGATTGGTGATGGGCTCGCCCATGGCGGCGACGCAGGTGTCCAGGGCGTCGACGAATGAGCTTGAGTCCACCCTGACAACCCGGTGCCTGGTGCCCTGCAGGGTGGCGACCCGCGCGGCGAAGGCAGCCTCGTCCACACCCGTGTCTTCGAAAACGACGTGGTATGTATGCACCGAGTGGCCCGCGGATATCGCGTACTTGGCCAACAGCGAAGAATCCAGGCCACCGGAGAGCAACACGCCCACGGGAGATCCTCGTCGGCAGCGGCGTATCACCGCCAATCGCAGCAGCCGGTCCAGTTCCAGGAGGCTTTCACGCCTTGAGGGCATGGGAGCCCCTGGAAAACAGAAGCGCAGGGCCGCGTGCCGAGAGATGCGGGTTCCCCTGGTGGAGACCTGGAGGACACAGCCGGGAGGCAGGGCCAGGACGTCGCGCAGGAGGGTCCTGGGGGCATGGACGTACCTGAAAGCCAGGTACTCACAGAGCCCTTCGGGAGCCAGGTCACGTGAGACCCAGGGCAGGGCGGCCAGCGCGGAGGGCAGGGAAGCGAAGGCAAAGGCGGAGCCGGCGACGGTGTAGTACATGGGGCGAAGCCCCATGCGCCCGCGAGCCAGGGTCAGCAGTTCTTCCTTGCGATCCCAGAGGGCGAAGCTCCAGGCTCCGTCCAACTGCTCCAGGCAGCCCAGTCCCCGTGATTGCCAGGCTTCGAGCAGGACCTGGGAATCGTCCAGGGCCCGCGGCTCCGGCGAGTCTTGCGCCCTGGGTTGCCGGGCCAGGCCCATGTGATCGTAGAGCCTTCCATCCAGGCACAGCACGAAACGTTCGTTCACCAGCGGCTGCGGGACGCCATGGGGAACCACCGCGTTGCCCCGGTGGACCATGAGTGCAGCCCCCTGGTGGAAGGTCCCCGAATCATCAGCCCCCCTCAGTGCGAGGATCCGGGAGATGCGCTCCCCCTCCGCTGCCGGAGGGCTCTTGCCATCGAATCGAACGATACCGCCAATACCGGACATGAAGACCTCTTGCCCGGGCCATCGAGCCCGGGGTGGCTCGTACATGACCGTAGTGTATCATCATGGCGAAACCGCGCACCAGGATGGCTGCCGTGCCCCAACTCCGGGAGCCCGTTTCGCACGATCTCCCATTCGGCAACCGTTGGCGGGATTGGCATGGCCTTTCGGCCCCCATGATCCTCCAGGGGCCACGAGTGTTTCACGCGCCCGCAGAAGGAGAGAGATCAGAATCCGGATGTTCCATGCAGCAGGTAGACCGCCCCACCCTGCTCTTCGAAGCCATGCTCCTGGCCGTCGGCACCGGGCGCTCCCAGCAGGATGTCACCCAGGCCATCGCCGTCCGGATCTCCAGCTCCGGAGACCGACCAACCGGCCAGGTAGCCGGCACGTGATGCGCTGAACGTGGCCCTGGCATCGTCCAGGGTGCTGGTGCCCAGGAGCGGAGCAAGCAGGAGATAGACCCTGCCGGCCTCCACGCCAGCGCTGGCCTCGCCCGGAGCGCCCACGAGGATGTCGTCCAGGAAGTCTCCGTTCACATCACCCGCAGCCGCCACGGAAAAACCAGCCTGGTCCCCCTCCGAAAGGCCCAGCAAAGTTGCATCGGCATCTGAAAGACTGGCCACCGAGTCCATGGCGGCCAGGGTGGAGCCCGTCAGCAGGTAGGCAGCTCCGCCGGCCCGGCTCCCGGCTTCGCTGCCCCCAATGCCCACGAGGATGTCGGCGAGGCCGTCGCCGTCGACGTCGCCGGCGGCGGCCACGTCCTGGCCGGCCATGTCGCCGTAGCCCTCGCCCAACAAGGCCAGGTCCGCCGAGGACAGGTCGTGGACAGCCGTGGCAGGCCCCAACAGCAGGTAGGCTGCCCCGTAGTCGCTGCGCCTGCCCTGGTCCGCTCCCGTGGCGCCCGCCAGGATGTCGTCCAGGCCATCGCCGTCGACATCGCCCACGAAGGAGACGGAGCAGCCGGCCGCGTCACCGTCCTGTTCGCCGCGGAAGACCTGCTCGACTCCGCCCAGGTTGACGGAGGTCGTGATGGGGCCGGTCAGCACGAACAGCGCTCCGGCGCCGCCGGAAGCGCCCACCAGCAGATCCGGCGTACCATCGCCGTCGATGTCGCCTGCGCCGGACACGCTGCATCCCGCGCTGCTACCCTGGCCTTCTCCAGTGAGGACTATGCCGGCGTCTGCAAGGTCCACGACGCCGCTGAAGGGTCCGGCCCAGAGATAGGCGGCACCGGCGTCGGTGGCGGAGCTGTCGTCGCCGGGAGCGCCCAGGAGAAGATCCGTGATGCCGTCCCCGGTGACGTCGCCCAGGCCGGTAAGAGCGAAGCCGGCGGCATCTCCGCCGTGTTTGCCCACGAAAGTGGCGTCGGCCTGGTCCATGGAGATCCAGTCCTGGGACTCTGCCAGCGTCGCGGCGGTGAACAGGCAGGCCCCACCCGCGCCTTCTCCGGCGGAGGACATCCCAGGAACACCCACCAGAATGTCATCCAGAGTATCGCCGTCCACATCGCCCAGCCACGCCAGCGACCAACCCGCCAGGTCCGACTGCTCCACCCCGAAGATGGCCTGGTCCAGCGAATCAAGCTCGCACTGCCCCCCCAGCAGGCCATCACAATCCGAGTCCAGCAGGCAGGAATCCACGGCATCGGGGTTGACGGCGGGATCATCGTCGTCACAGTCCCCGGAGAGGGCCACCTGCTCCGCCCCGGGGTAGCAGGAGAGCGCCGCGCTGTCGGAGGCGCCCCAGCCATCGCCGTCCAGATCCGGGTACCAGGCGACGGCATCCAAGGCGTCGTCTTCGTCGATGGAACCGTCACAGTCTTCGTCGGGCTGGCTGGAACCGGGCAGCAGGTATACCCGACCCGCCAGATCCCCGAAGCCGGGCGCCCCCAGGACGATGTCGTACACGGCATCGGCGTCCAGGTCGCCCAGCAGGGAAAGGGAGGCACCCGCCATGTCGCCCTCACCCTCGCCCGGGAACAGCGCATCGGCGGTGTCCATGTAGACCTGCCCTTCCAGGCCGGCCAGCGATGCCCCGGACCACAGCCAGGCCTGCCCCCGCCCCCCGTCGGCGCCCACCAGCAGATCGGCCAGGCCGTCTCCGTCAACATCTCCCCCCAGCGACAGAGAGGTCCCCGCCCCGCCGTTTTCCTGCTGCGCCAGGAGCTGCAGGGGCGCGTCGGACAGGGAAACATCGCCGGTGACCGGCCCCAACACCACGTAGACGAGCCCCGCGTCCACGGCACCACGGTCGCTGCCGGGCGCTCCCACCAGGAGGTCGTCAAAGCCGTCGGCGTTCAGGTCCGCCCCACCCGCCACCGCGCTACCGGCTCCGTCCCCGTCGTTCTCTCCCAGGAGCAGGGCCTGGGAGTCGGACAGATCCATGGAGCCATCGCTGACATGGCAGACCAGGTATGCCTGCCCCACTCCACCCCAGAACTGGGCGGAGGCACCGATGAGCACGTCGTCCAGGCCGTCGCCGTTGGTGTCGCCCGCAGATGCCAGGGCTGAACCAGCGTTGCTGTGAACGGAGCTTCCCCAGAGCCGAGTGGAATCCAGCTCCAGGTCCAGGTGGGTCTCGACGGGACCATGAACCAGAAACGCGCTTCCCGCCCCGTACCCGGCCTCGTTGTCTTCGGGAGCCCCCACCAGGAGATCCACGTTGCCATCGGAGTTCACATCTCCAGCCGAAGACAGGCTCCACCCGGCGCTGCTGCCCTCGGGGCCCGACAGGCGCAGCCCCCGGTCGGGCAGGTCCAGGTCCGCGGTCAAGGGCCCCGACAACAGCCAGACCGTGCTGGCCCCGGAAGCACCCAACAACAGGTCGTCGAAACCATCACCGTCCTGGTCCCCCAGGGCAGCCAGGGCACTGCCCAGGCCCGAGGCCTCCAGATCCCAGCGGATCTCCAGGCCCACATCGGCCACGGAGCTGGCGCCGGTCACCGGTCCCGACAGCAGGTAGGCGGCGCCCGCTCCGGGAGCACCCAGCAGCAGGTCGCCCAGGCCGTCGGCGTCCATGTCGCCCGCCGGCACCAGGGCCGCCCCCAGCTCGTCGCCGTCGCTGCCATCAACGATAGTGTCCCACGAGCCAAGGTCGTTTTCACCAGCGATACCGCTGCACAGCTCCCAGGATGCGGGGTTCACCAGGGCGTCTCCATCGTCGCAGTCCCCGGCCAGGGCCACGTAGCCGGAGGGGGCGTCGCAGGCCTCCACCTGAAACTCACTCTGCCCGTAGCCGTCGCCATCGCCGTCCAGGTACCAGGTGCTGGTCTCGTCCAGCTCTCCGTCACAGTCGTTGTCCAGCGAATCCCCGCAGAGTTCCAGGGCATCGGGGCTGCGGGCTTCGTCCGAGTCATCGCAGTCGTCGTCCAGCAGCACCATGCCCGACACGGCTCCGCAGGCTTCGGAGGTGACATCGGGATCGCCATGCCCATCGGCGTCGGCGTCCGCGTACCAGGTGACGGTATCCACTGGGTCGGGGCCGTCCACTTCTCCGTCGCAGTCGTCGTCCAGGCCGTCGCAGTACTCCAGTGCCCCCGGATGCACGGAGTCCATGGAGTCGTCGCAGTCTCCGGGCTCGGCGCTGTAGCCGTCGGGCTGGTAGCAAGCCGTGCTCAGCAGGGTCGAGTCACCATATCCATCGCCGTCGCTGTCCAGGTACCAGGACGAGGCGTCGCTGGCATCCGCCTCGTCCAGCTCTCCGTCGCAGTCGTTGTCCAGGCCGTCGCAGTACTCCAGCGCGCCCGGGTACACGGCGGAATCGGAGTCGTCGCAGTCATCGGCGTCGCCCACCCAGTCATCGGGGGCGGAGCAGGATGACAGGGCCAGGTCGGGATCGCCATGGCCGTCGCCGTCCTCGTCGGCGTAGCGGTTCATGCCGGGATTCAGCGAAGCATCGTCGTCGTCGCAGTCCTGGGAATCGCTCACGTGGCCCCACGGCCTGAAACAAGCAACCTGCCATGACTCCGCCTGCCCGTAGCCATCGTGATCGGAGTCCAGGTACCAGGTGCTGGCCTCGGCGGCGTCGTCGGTCTGCCCGTCGCAATCCTGGTCCACCTGCTGGAAGGAAGCTCCAGGGAAAAGGAAGACCGCCCCCGCGCCGGATTCACCGGGAGCACCCAACACGTAGTCGTCCAGGCCATCGGCGTTGACGTCGCCGGCCCCGGCAAGGCTGGCGCCCAATTGGTCCGACTGGGCCGAGCCCAACACTTTCACATGGGCATCCGCCAGGCTCAGCCCGCCGGTCAAGGGCCCCAGGAGCAGGTATGCCGCGCCCGACTCCTCGCCGTTGGATGATTCGCCCATGGCACCCACCAGCAGGTCGGCCAGGTTGTCACCATCAACGTCGCCGGCCCCTGCCACGGCGTAGCCCGCCAGGTCGCCGGCGGCTTCGCCCAGGATCCGGGCGTCGGCCTGGCCCAGCCCCAACTCTCCGCTGACGGGGCCCAGCACCAGGTAGGCGGCCCCCGCACTGACACCGGCCGTCCCCTGGCCACGGCTCCCCAGCAGGAGATCGTCGAAGCCGTCGCCGTTGATGTCTCCCACGCCGGCCAGCGCCCGCCCCGCCTGGTCGCCCCCGGATTCGCCCAGGAGCCTGGCGTGGGCATCGGCCAGGTCCATGTCGCGGGTCACCGGCCCCAGGAACAGGTAGGCTGCTCCAGCCTCGTCGCCCGCGGTGTCCTGCCCGTAGGCCCCCAGGAGCAGGTCGTCCAGGCCATCGGCATTGGTGTCACCGGCACCGGCCAGGGCCCTCCCGGCGTAGTCCCCTCCTGATTCGCCTATGAAGAGCGATCCGCGCTCATCCAGCGAGGCGTCCGCCGTCACGGGGCCCAGGACCAGGTAGGCCGCTCCGGCGTCCTCGCCCCCGAGATCGTGGGAGAATGCCCCCACCAGGAAGTCGTCGAAGGCGTCGCCGTTGGAGTCGCCCACCATGGCGACCCTGAATCCCACCTGGCTGCCCTGCTCCCCCAGCAGCTCGAAGCCGGCGTCGGGGAGGTTGCGGATGCCGTTCACCGGGCCGGAGACCAGGTAGGCCGCTCCGGCGTCCTCGCCCGCGGAGGCGTCACGCCAGGCCCCCACCAGCAGATCGGGATAGCCGTCGTTGTCCACATCCGCCGCTCCGGAGACGCTGATTCCGGCATTTGCTCCCGCACCCATCCCCCGCAGGCTTGCGTAGGCGTCTTCCAGGCTCTGCTGCCCGCTCAAGGGACCCAGCACCAGGTACGCCATGCCCGATGCCCTGGCCTCGGCGTCCGCCAGGTTGGCTCCCAGGATGATGTCGTCGTAGCCGTCCAGGTTCATGTCGCCCGCGGCGTGGACGCTGAAACCAGCGCTTCCACCGTCGTCGTCTCCCAGGAGCTGGGCGCTGGCCTCGGCTGCCGCCGCCCAACGCTCGGGACCGTCGCAGTAATCCAGGGCCCCGGGGTTGATCTCGGCGTCGGAGTCATCGCAGTCCTCGGCGGAATCGACATAGCCCGAGGGCTGTTCACAGGACTCCCATGCCGTGGCTGGGTCTCCGTAGCCGTCGCCGTCGGCGTCCAGGTACCAGGTGGGGCCCTCGTCCACCAGGCCGTCGCAATCGTTGTCGGTCCCGTCGTCGCAGACTTCGGCCGCTCCGGGGTTGGAGGAGGGGTCGGAGTCGTCGCAGTCGCCGCCCTGGGCCACGTGGTCTCCAGGGGGATCGCAGGTTTCCGTAGCCGTCCAGGAGTCTCCGTAGCCGTCACCGTCGGCGTCGGCGTACCAGGTGGCTCCCTCGTCGATGGCTCCGTCGCAGTCGTTGTCGGTCCCGTCGTCGCAGAGTTCCGCCAGGTCGGGGGCGGAGCCGGAGTCGGCATCGTCGCAGTCACCGCCCATTGCTACCCAACCGGAGGGCTGCTGGCAGGCCGTGGCGGAGAAGGCATCATCGCCGTAGCCGTCACCGTCGGCGTCCAGGTACCAGGTGGGGGCGTCGGTTGCGTCGTCTTCGTCCACCATCCCATCGCAGTCGTCGTCCGTGTCGTTGCAGAGTTCGTCGGCGTCTGGGTTCACGGTGGACCGGGAGTCGTCGCAGTCGCCCCGTCTCTGGACATAGCCGTCCGCCGCGCCACAGGCCTGGCGGGTCTGGTCCACCGTGGCGTCGGCGTCGCCCCAGCCATCGCCGTCGGCGTCGGCATACCAGGTGGGTGCGTCCAGGGCGCCGTCTTCGTCTGTCTGGTCGTCGCAGTCGTTGTCAAGGCCGTCGCAGTACTCGGGGGCGTCCTTGTGAACGGAAGCCCGGCTGTCGTCGCAATCGGCGGCGAAGGCTACATATCCCGAGGGCGTCAGGCAGGATATGGTGCTGTCGTCGGGATCGCCGTAGCCATCGCCGTCGGCGTCGGCGTACCAGGTGGAGGCACCGGAGGCTCCCGGCTCGTCCAGCAGTCCGTCGCAGTCCTCGTCGACCCTGTCGAAGAGATCACCCCCGAGGAACAGGTAGAGGGAGCCGGCATCACTGCCCGCCATGTCACGCCGCCAGGCACCCACGAAGACCTCGCCCAGGCCGTCTCCGTCCATGTCTCCGCCCATGGCCAGGGCCTGGCCCGCTTCATCTCCCGTGGACTCCCCCAGCAGCTTGACGCTGGCCTCGGCCAGGGAGATGTGGCCCATCAAGGGGCCCAGCAAGATGTAGACGGCTCCCTTGTCCAGGTCGTGGGCATTCTGGCCCGGAGCGCCGATCAACAGATCCGCGTAGCCGTCGCCGTTCAGGTCGCCTGCCGAGGATACGGCCGCGCCCGCCTTGTCGTCCTGGGCCTCGCCGCTCATACGGGATGTGGCGTACTCCAGGCTCAGCTCGCCAGAAACCGGCCCCGAAACCAGGTAGGCCGCTCCCGCCCCGCTTGCTCCGCTGCTTTCGCCCCAGGCACCCACCAACAGGTCGCCGTGGCCGTCGGCGTCCACGTCGCCCGCCGCTGCCACCGAAATGCCCGCGCAATCCCCGGCGCTCTCCCCCAGGAGGCGGGCGTCGGCATCGCGCAACGCGATGGAGGCCGACAGCGGGCCCATGACCAGGTAGGCGGCCCCGGCGTCCTGCCCCGCCGTGCTTTCACCAGGAGCGCCCACCATCATGTCCGCCAGGCCGTCGCCGTTGACATCCCCGGCGGCAGCGGCATAGCTTGCATGGTCCCCGTCCTGCTCGCCCAGGATGGCGGGGCCGGCTGCGTCCAACTCCATGGGGCCGGTCACCGGACCCGTCACCAGGTAGACGGCGCCGGCGCTGTTGGCGGAGCCGTCCGCGTTCCAGTCGAACTCCCAGGCGCCGATGAGAATGTCGTCCAGGGAATCGCCGTTCACGTCGCCGGCCGAGGACACGCTGGCCCCGGCCTTCTGGAGCCAGTCCTCACCAGTGAAGCTGGCCTGGGAATCGCCCAGTGACATGTCCCCGCTCACGGGGCCCAGCACCAGGTAGGCAGCCCCCGGCCAACCGTCACCGGAGTATTCCTGCCAGGCGGCCACCAGGACGTCGTGGTAGCCATCGCCGTTTACGTCGCCCGCCGATGCCACGTCGCTGCCCGCCATGTCGTGGGGCGCCTCGCCCAGGAGCCTGGCCGTGGCTCCAGACAGGGATGCGTGCCCCTCGGTTTCCAGGAGCAACAGGCCCGACAGCAGGTAGGCCGCCCCGGAATCCTGGCCCGCCAGGTCGCTGCCGCAGGCTCCCACCAGCAGGTCCCCGTAGCCGTCGCCATCCACGTCACCGGCGGAGGCCAGGCTGCACGCGGCCTGGTCGCCCACGGCCTCGCCCAGCACTTGCAGGTGGGCATCGCCAAGCTCCACGCTTCCGGGGTGGTAGTCGGTACACTGCTCGTCCACGCCCGGGTTGATCTGGGCACGGTCGTCGTTGCAGTCACCGGCGGTGGACACGTAGCCTGGCACGCGCTGGCAGGAGCGGAGCGAGGACGAGGAGTCGCCGTAGCCATCGCCGTCGCTGTCCAGGTACCAGTCGCCGGCGTCCAGGGCCGTCTCGCCGTCCACCACGCCATCGCAGTCGTTGTCGACGCCGTCGCAGTACTCGTCGGCGCCAGGGTTGATGGAATCGTCCCCATCGTCACAGTCGCCGTTGGCGGAGACATGGCCATGGGGAGCATCACAGGATTCGATGGAGGGGTCATCTACACCGTAGCCGTCGCCGTCGGCATCGGGGTACCAGGACGGGGTGTCGATGGCGCCTTCGTCGACCTGGCCGTCGCAGTCGTCGTCCAGGCCGTCACAGTACTCCGGTGCGCCGGGATGGATCGTGGACTGCGTGTCGTCGCAGTCCGTGGAATCCCAGACGTAGCCCTCCGGGGGCTCACAGGCCATGGCGCCGTCCTGGGGGTCGCCGTAGCCGTCGCCATCGAAATCCCGGTAGCAGGTGGAGACATCCACGGCGTCAGGCTCGTCCACATCGCCATCGCAGTCGTTGTCCAGGCCGTCGCAGTACTCCGCCGCCCCCGGATGCACCAGGGGGTCGCCGTCGTCGCAGTCACCGGGCGTGTCCACGTAGCCCGCCGGCTGCTGGCAGCTCGTGAATGACAGGCCCGCCTCGCCGTAGCCGTCGCCATCCAGGTCCAGGTACCAGCGCTGGGCCGCCCCCACGGTGGGGTCTTCCGGGTCGCAGTCCAGGTCGTTCCACACGCCGTCCCCGTCCAGGTCCCGGAGCGCGGACATGCCGGCGGTGTCTTTCCCGCCCGCGTTGCAGCCCGACACCAGGCAGAGAAGCACGAGCGAGGAGAGCAGCCACGGGGACTCGCTACTCTTTGCTGGCATCCTGGTCTCCGGTCATGGTCTGTCTTCGGGTTCCGCGGGAAACACCTCGTCCTGGCAGGATAGCACCTGCGGCCCATGCTGGCAGGTATTCAACGGGCCACCGTGGCGAAGCTTCCCGGTCAGACCGTTGTTCCTGGCGCGGGGACGGGGAGCGCCAAGACAGGAAGGCGCGTGGCGCACCGCAGCAGGCCCGAGCTTTCCCCACGGCTCCTAAAAGACGACTCCGGTGGCCATTCCCACGTAGAGCAGGCTGTGCAGACCGGTTTCCAGGCGCAGGGTCGCCCGGTCGGAGAAATTGAAACGCACGCCAACGTTGATATCCACCATGGGAATCACCGATGGCATGCCCTTGGGGCCGTCGTCGCCGCAGCCGGCGTCGAATCGTTCCAGGGCGGTGGCGGTTTCGGGATCGCCCAGGAGAGAGGGATCGCCCTGTTCGCACTGGGGGTCGCCCTCGGCTTCGATGGCGCTGTTCCACTGGATGATGTCGCCGGTGAGGATTCCCAGGCCCAGCCCGCCGCCAAATATGAATGACAGCCAGGGTTCGGCGTGCAGCTCCATGCCGTAGTCGGCGCCGATGGTGAAGATACCGAGGTTTTCGGGCAGGATGTACTCGCCGTCGGCGTAGTTGGGGGTGTCGTCTTCCACGTCGTCCCAGTAGCCGCCCCTGGTGAGGGATCGAGCGTATTCCAGGTAGAATATTCCGTTGGCCTGGTCCTTCTTGATGACGTATTCCAGGCCGAAGGCGTAGCCGTAGATGGCGGGGCGGTCGGGGTGGCCTTCCGTGTCGTCGTCGTAGTACCAGTTGTCGAGAATCGAATCCGCGAAGAAGAGCGACATGTAGCGCGAGCGTATGTTCACTTCCATCAGCATGTCGCGCTTCATGTCGTCGGGATCGTGCATGAGTGCATCCAGCTCCTCGGCGGCAATTTCCGGCAGGTCGCCATCATCGGAACTCTCGGCGTTCAAGGGCCCCTGTGCGGATGCCCAGGCGGGAGCCGCGGCCAGGCCAGCCAGGCCCAGCAGCGACAGCGTTCCCAACCTGGAAGCGGTGGATGGAGATCTGTTGAAACGAGCCGTCATGGGTATTCTCCTTGTTGGTTGGGACAAGGCCCATCCTGCAAACTGTGGAATGAAAAGTCAATAGCCCCGTGGAGCCGCCGGAGCCATGGAGCGGAACAACCGGCGTCCGGTCAGGCTCTACCCAGGATTCCCACGCTGCTGACGCTCATGAAGGGGAAGCCCCCCAGGTTGTGGATGAGCCCGATACGCGGGTCGGGTAGCTGCCTTTCTCCGGCCCGGCCCAGGAGCTGCAGGTAGATCTCGTAGGCCATGCGAAGCCCCGAGGCGCCGATGGGGTGGCCGAAGCACTTGAGGCCGCCGTCCACCTGGCAGGGGATGGTGCCGTCGCGGTCGTAGAAACCGTCGAGGATGTCGGCGGGCGCACGACCCTGTTCCGAGATGAGCAGGTCCTCGCAGGTCACCAGCTCGGTGATGGAAAAGCAGTCGTGTACCTCCATGAGATGGATCTCGCGACGGGGATCGCGTATGCCCGCTTCTTCGTAGGCCCGGGCCGCGCAGCGCCGGGTGGTCATGAAGTGGCTGCCGTCCCAGCCGTTGAAGGACATTTCTTCTCCGCTGCTCAAGGCTAGCTGCAATGCCTTGACGGTCACCGGATTCTTGAATCCCATGTCGCGGGCTCGCTCAACCGTGGTGACCAGGGCACAGGCTGCTCCGTCGCTGACACCGCAGCAGTCGTACAGCCCCAGGGGGTAGGCGATGATGGGCGCGGAGAGAACCTGGTCCATGCCGAGTGCTCGGCGCAGGTGGGCCTTGGGGTTGAGCAGCGCGTTGTCGTGGCTCTTCACGGAGACGTGAGCCATGGCTCGCTTGAGATCCCGGTGGGAGATCCCGTGACGTGCGGCGTAGGCGGTGGCCAGCAGCGCAAAGCCCCCCGGCGCCGTGAAGTTGGCCATCCACAGCCAGTTGAGGGAGCCCATTCCGGAGCCCAGGTCGGGCAGACCACCGTAGCCGGTATCCTTCAGCTTTTCGACCCCCATGGCCAGGCAGGTGTCGGCGGCCCCTGAAGCCACGGCGTAGACCGCTCCCCGCAGGGCCTCTGTTCCGCTGGCGCAGAAGTTCTCGACCCTCGTGACCGGTATGAAGGGCAGGTGCAGGGCCATGGACATGGGCAGGGCGCTCTTCCCCACGCTCACCTCTTCCAGGCAGGTGGAGAGCCAGGCGGCATCGATGTCGCCAGGTTCGATGCCGGCGTCGGCCAGGCACTCGGAGAAGGCCTCTACCATCAGTTCCTCGGCTCCCAGCTCCCATCGCTCGCCGAACTTCGTGCAACCCATACCGATTATTGCTACCCTGTCCTTGATTCCCGTGGCCATGCCTTCCTCCCGTCATGGGTTGGCGAACCTGCGGCGTTCCCGCCCGCAACTTGCTCAGAACGCAAAGATCTCTTGTATGAGCTGGGACTTCATCAGGTCGCCCTCAACCTTCAGCCTGCCGGTGGTGAATGCCTGCATGGCGTCCAGCCTGCCCTGCACCAGGGCCATGAAGTCCTGCCGGGACATGATGATCGTGGTGGTGGGGGAGTCGTGGACCCCCGCGGCAGAGCTGCACCGGCCGTCGTGAATGCGAGCGTACCACTCCCCACCGCCGTCACCGGTAATGCGAAACTGGAACACCAGGTCCAGCCCCACTGCCTTTTCCGGCAGGAAGACGGCGGGCAGGTTCTCCATGATGGAAGCCACGGACCGCCCCGAGGGCTGCTGCGCACCACCATCCGCATCGCCCTGGAGGACTTGCAGCATGTAGCCCAGGGCGGCGGTGGCATCGGCGTGCTCACGGGCCGAGGAGAGTTTGCCCATGGCCGCAAAGCCGCGGTGGATGTCCTTCAAGGTGGGGGGCTCTTGCCGTTTTTCCAGTACCAGGCCCGAACCCGCCATGAAGGCGGCACGGCTGAACCACCCCATGCCGGCGTTCACGATGAGGCCGGAGTCCTGGCATTCTTCTGAACAGAAGTAGAGCACCAGCGGCGACACGAACTCGGGAGCCAACTTTTCGGCGTATGCTGGAGGCAGGATCCCCCGGGTGAGCCGGGTGGCGGCGATTGGAGCCACCGCGTTCACCGTCACGCCGCGCCCCTGGCCTTCCAGCTTGAGGCTGTTCATCAAGCCCAGCAGGCCCATCTTGGCGGCCGAGTAGTTGGTCTGGCCGAAGTTTCCGTATAGACCCGCGGCCGAGGTGGTCACCACGATGCGGCCGTAGCCCTGGTCTCGCATCTGCTGGAAGGCGGGACGGGTGACGTTGAAGGCTCCGTCGAGGTGAACATCCATCACCGCCTTCCAGTCCTGGGAGGTCATCTTTGCCAGGGTGCGATCCCTGAGTATTCCCGCGTTGTTCACCAATATGTCTACTCTTCCGAAGGCGTCCAGGGCAGCCTGCACGATGGCCGCCCCGCCCTCGGGCGTGGCCACCGAGTCGTAGTTGGCCACGGCCTGGCCGCCCTCCCGGACAACCTGGGCCACCACCTCGTCGGCGGCGGCGGCACTGCCGGGCCCCGTCCCGTCGGCGGCACCGCCAAGATCGTTCACCACCACCATCGCTCCCCGGCGGGCCAGGTCCAGTGCGTAGACCCGCCCAAGCCCGGCCCCGGCGCCCGTGACTATGGCGACCTTGCCGTCGAAGCGGATTTTCCGTTGCTCCCGGGGCCGGTCTTCCTTGCCCGCACCCTGGGGGTGTAGCGGCACGGCCTTCCAGAAATAACCGGTGAAACCGCGTTGCTCGTCGGCGTAGCGCTTTCTGAAGGACATGCGCACCTGCTGACCCACGTGGAGATCGTCCACCTTGCAGTCGGTGAAGTCCGCTATCATCCGCCCACCGCCCTGGAACTGGATCATGCCGTAGGTGGCGGGCGGGTCCACGGAGACCGCCAGCAGGTCGCCGGTGTAGCTCTGGATGGTGGCGGGTTCGTCGGAGAAGTCCACGGGTTCCTGGGGCCCGCGGGCTCTGCACTCGGGGTTGACGCAGACCTGCCCGCCGGGAAACTGCCTGGTGCCGCAGGTCTTGCAGCGGCCGCCCACAAGGCCCGTGATCATGCCGCGCTTGCGCCACAGCACGGTCATGGCGGTCTTGGTGGGCCGCTCGGCGCGGATGCCCATCTCGGTGTCCAGAAGCCCCCTGAAACGCAGGAACCTGGTGTAGTTGCCGGTGGAGAGCCCCTGCTCCAGGGACCGGGCGATGCCATGCCTGGCGGGCAGCCGTTGGATGGCGTCGGTGACGCGGAAGTAGAGGGCATCACAACCCTGGCCGAATCCCGCCAGCAGAATCCGCTCACCGGGCCGAGCATGTTCCAGCGTGTTTACCAGCATCACAAGGGGGTGGGCGGCCCCGGTTTCGCCGCAGACTTCGTGCAGGTTGTCGGGCACCTTTTCCGGGGGGGCCCCCAGGGAGCGCGCCACGGCCGCGTGTTGCTTCTTGAAGAAACAGGGGAACACGAACTTGTCGACGTCGTCCATGGAGATGGAGAGTTGCTGAAAGAGGCCGTTGACGGCTTCGGGGATGATCCTTGCGTATCCCTGGTCCCTCACCCAGCGCTCTTCCCAGGTGTAGTCGTAGCTGCGCCCCGCCCCCCGGTAGTGATCCACGAAGTCGTGGGTGACGGAGTAGGAGCCCAGAAACTCCGCGACAAGGTCCTCACTGCCCAGGAGCAGGGAGGCGGCGCCGTCGCCGAACCACATCTCGTAGAAAAAGGCGGCCCTGGTCTGGCGCATGTCCGATGCTGCCAGGAGCACTCGCTTCCGGGCTCCCCCCTGCAATACGGCCAGCGCCTCGGTGAGCGCCGTGGTCCCCGCCCTCATGGATGAGGCAAAATCGGCGGCCTGGACGTGGTCGCCCAGGTTCAAGGCGGTCTTCACGATGCCAGCGTTGAGGCGGTCGGCGAAGGGCAGGGTGGTGGAGGCCAGGTACAGGGCGTCAATTGCGGTGCTACCCATGCCCGCGAGGCAGCGACGCGATGCCTCCACCGCCATGGTGAGGGCGTCTTCGTCCCAGTTGCAGAATGAACGCTCCCCCTGGGCCACCATCAGGAGGGCCGGGGCGAACCAACCCATGCTCTGGTAGATGGCCATCCTCTGGAGGCGCAGCCTGGGGATGTAGCCGCCCCAGGAGATGATCCCCACCGGTCCAGAGGGCAGGGCACCTGCGCTGGATCGGCTGCTTTGCTGACGAGTCATCTGGCTTTCCTCCGGCGCTTTTCAGAAGGCGAAGAGCTTTTCGATGAGTTGCGATTTCATCAGGTCGCCCCGTATCTTGAGCCGCCCGGTGGTGTAGGCCTGCATGGCGTCCAGCTTTCCGGCGGCAAAGTCCAGGAAGTCGACAGCGGACATCTCGATGGTGGTGGTGGGAGAGTCGTGGACGCCTTCACGCACCTGGAGTTGGCCGTCCTGGATGCAGGCGTACCATTCACCGCCGCCCTCACCGCTGATCTCGAACTGGAAGGTCACATCCAGGCCCGCGGCCTCCTGGGGCTGG
Source organism: Myxococcota bacterium (assembly GCA_024276675.1). Lineage (GTDB taxonomy): Bacteria > Myxococcota_A > UBA796 > UBA796 > JAFGLY01 > JAJRWT01. The sequence continues at coordinate 414,066 of JAJRWT010000027.1, forward strand.
AAAACCTCGGGCATCCTGCGGAACAGGCCCTCCACCGACGGGGCCGCGTCGGAAACAGGGGCGGGGTCGCTGGAATCTGCCTGGAAGGCTTCCAACATGGGGCCCATGATCTCCATCGCCGAGGCTATCTCCACGGCGCCGTCCATGGACTTGATGGAATCCATGGCCCTGGCCAGGTCTTCCGGGCTGGGAGGAACGCCAGGCTCGCCCACAACGGTGCCCTTTCCGGTGAGCAAGGCCACGCGGTTGAAGAAGCCCGCTCCCGCCTCGAAGATCTGCCCACTTGCGGGGCAGACTTCGGAGCAGAGATACAGGACCAGCGGCGCCACCATTTCGGGTTGGAGCAGGTCGTGGTACCGGGGCGGGATGATCCCACGGGTCAGCCTGGTGGTGGCGATGGGAGCCACGGCGTTCACCTGCACGCCGTAGCGGGCGCCTTCCAGTTCGAGGCTGTTGAGCAGACCCACCAGGGCCAGCTTGGCTGCCGAGTAGTTGGTCTGGCCGAAGTTGCCGTAGAGCCCGGCAGCGGAGCTGGTGAAGACAATCCTGCCGTAGCCCGCCTGGCGCATGTGCCGGAAGGCCGGGCGGGTTACGTTGAAGGCGCCGTCCAGGTGGACGGCCATGACCGTGTCCCATTCCTGGGGCTGCATCTTGTGGAAGCTGCGATCTCGCAACACACCGGCGTTGTTCACCAGGATGTCCAGCCGCCCGAAGGAATCCAGGGCTCGCCGTATGATGGCCTCGGCGCCTTCCACCGTGGCCACGGAGTCGTATGAGGCCACGGCTCTGCCCCCCAGGGCCGTAATTTCGTCCACCACGGCATCGGCGGCAGCAGGGGAGGCAGATCCGGCACCGTCGGGGCTGGTGCCCAGGTCGTTCACCACGACGGATGCACCCCGCCTGGCCAGTTCCAGGGCATAGCAGCGGCCCAGGCCTGCCCCGGCCCCGGTGATCACGGCCACCTGGCCATCGAAGCGTATACCCCCAAGGCCCTGGCGGCGCTGGGATTCTTCCTGGCTCATCCACTCCACCACGCCCCTGTCCAGCACGATCTCGCCGCTCTCTTCGTTCACCACCTGGAAAAAGGCGCGTCTGCCGCCCAGCTTCCAGATACGCGTCGAGATGGGGACACCGGGGTAGAGGGGGCGGGAGAAACGAACCTTGAAGCGGGTCATGCGTTGAGGCTGACCGGGAAACAGGTGCTTGATGACTGCCCGGCAGGCGAAGCCGTGGGTGCAGAGCCCGTGCATGATGGGCTTCTGGAAGCCGGAGGCCACGGCGAAGGCGGGGTCCACGTGGAGGGGGAAGATGTCGCCCGACATCCTGTAGAGCAGCGGCTGCTCGGGAGATGGAAGAGCAGGCTCGACGCAGTCGGGCTCCCGGGCAGGCGCTTGCCAGGAATCCACCGGGCCGGGTTCGCCACCGAAGCCGCCGTCCTTTCGGCAGAAGAGGGTAAAGACATTGGTGAAGAGCTTCTGGCCGTCTGAATGGAAGGTGTCGGCTCTGGCCACCACCAGGGCGCCCCGGCGGGGGCCCTTGTCGAATATGTGGGTGATGGCCCCGGTGGTGTGCAAGGCACCCCCGGTTGGTATGGGGCCGTGGAAGATGATGTCCTGCTCGCCGTGGAGTATACCCGACAGGTCCGCGTTGGACTTGATGGCCACCTGGGCCAGGAAATCGAACACGCTGGCGATGGAGAAGCTGGGGAGGACCTTGAGGCGATTCTCGAAGACGTAGTCCAGCTCGTCGAAGCCCGCCCCAACACCAAGGGCGTAGATCACCGCGTCTTTCCAGGAGTATTCTTTTTCGAGGGGGCCGATCCCCACTCCGATGGACTTGAGATCCAGTGCCATCTGCCTTCCTCCCGGGGCTATCGCGCCGGCAACCAGTGCTGCCAAGAAGAGAACCAACGGTTTTTGCCATATCCCGCTCGTCCGGGCTTGGCCCATCTCCCTCCGGGAGTTTATGGATTCCCATGGCAAGCGGAGAGCGGGCAGGCGCCCCGGGGCGCCGCCTACCGCCGGCCCGGATGCTCGATCCCAGGGGAGGAGATATTGCAGGCACTCGAAGGAACGACCGTCGTGGATCTCTCCCGCCTCCTGCCGGGCCCCATGTGTACATGGTACCTCCAGGGCCTGGGAGCCAAGGTCATCAAGGTGGAGAGCCCCGGTGGAGGGGACTACATGCGACACCTGCCCCCCTTCGACCACACGGGCACGGGGATATGGTTCGCCGCCGTCAACGCGGGAAAGCGTTCGGTGGTCCTGGATCTGCGCCGAAAGACTGCCATCCACGCCCTGAAGGCCATGCTGCGCCGGGCCGACGTGCTGGTGGAGAGCTTCCGACCCGGCGTGCTGGCCAGCATGGGCCTGGACCCAAGGGAACTGCTGACCAGCCATCCTCGCCTCGTAATAGCCAGTATCACTGGCTTCGGTCAGTCAGGCCCCTGGAGCCACCAGCCGGGCCACGATATCGGTTTCTGCGCCCTGGCGGGCCTGCTGTCGCTGCAAAAGCGGCACCACGGGGTACCCGACCTGCCGGGAGCCCAGGTGGCGGACCTGGCGGGCGGCGCTCTCACCGGCGCCCTCACCATAGTGGCTGCCCTGCTGGAGAGGGAGCGTAGCGGGCAGGGGCAGTGGTTGGACATCTCCATGACCGAGAGCGCAATGGCTCTCATGGCTCCGGTCCTGGCCGCAACGGCCCTCACCGGGAAGGATCCCAGTCCCGGCTCCGAAGCCCTGACGGGGGGACTCCCCGCCTACGGGATATACCGCTGCGCCGACGGTCGCCTGCTCACCATAGCGGCCATCGAACCCAAGTTCTGGCAGAAGCTCTGCCAGGTGGTGGGCAGTGACCTGCCCATGGAGCGTGGCGCCCTGGAGGCCATCTTCGCCACCAGGCCCAGGGATCTCTGGGTGGAACTGCTGGACCAGACCTGCGCCGCTCCTCTCCTGGATCCCACCGAGGTCCTGCAGCACCCGCTCCACAGGCAACGCGGTTCCATAAGCGGCCATGGCGCCCAGTCACGAGTTCGCCCGCCCTTCGCCGGCGCAAAGGCTCATGTCCTGGCTCCCCGCCTGGGAGAGCATACCCGGCAGGAACTCCAGGCGGCGGGAGTCGAGGCATCCTCTGGCCTGTGGGAAGCTTGAGCAGCATTCCCCAGGTGAACCACCGCTGGCCCGGTGGAGCAGGCTGGGCCTGAAACCCTGCCCGGGTCCCGGACTCAACCCAATCGTTGGCGAAGGCGCAAAAGGGCGTCGATGGCGATCTCCGCCACGTCGGGGTTGGTGTCCCCCGACAGCTCCACGAGGGCCTTCTCGCTTTCCCTGCCGCCCACGAGTCCCAGCAGGTCGGCGGTGTCGCCCCTGAGAGAATGGCCGGCACTGGGAAGCAGGTTCAACAACGGACCTTCCAACCAGTGGGGAAGGGAGCCGGCAGCGGCAAGGTCTTCAAATAGCACCATGAAGGCGATCCTGAGCGAGAGGGTACTGGATTCCCATGCACGGGCCACGTGCGGCGCGTTGCCAGGTTCCATGACGAACTCCGCGGCTCGGCCCAGTCGGCCCATCTCCAGGAAAGATTCCAACAAGCTCTGGGGAAAAGCCGGTTCGTCCCGGGCCTGAAGTTCCTTCAGAACCGCGTCCCGTCCCACTTCGCCCCGAATGGCCAGACCGTCGTCCAGAAACAAGACAGGGACCGACTTGATGGAATAGCGGGCCGCGAAGTCCGGAAAAGCCACCGGGTCCACGACATGGAGGGAGACCTGGGGACTGGCCCTGCACAGCCAGAGGGCGGTCCGGACGGTGACGGAGCAGTGGGGACACTGCTCCGCGGCAAAGAGAAGCAGCTCGACGGGGCGTCGTATCCGCACCTGCGACCCTTGCCCCGGAGTGGAGGCGCCGGCGAGGAACTCCAGGTGCTCCAGGAACGGGGGCATCTGGGGACCAGCGGGGTACATGCTGTAGAAGACACGTGCTCCCCCGGCAGCACCTGCCCTCTTCAGGGAAAGCGCGGGAACCACCGTGCTGGTGGCGGGGGCCGCTTCCACGACTTCCAGCGATCTTCCGCAGAGGGCCTTGATCCCGGCGGCCAGATTCTCAAGGTTGGCCTGCAGGCTCGCGGGTTCGGGTGCAAGGCCCAGGGATGGGCGACTCGAGCCGGACGAAGCCCCTGGGGCAAGTGGCCGGGTGGCCGGGTGCAGACCCAGCACCACGGTCTCCCGGGCTTCGGCACCCAGGGAACGCAAGCGCTGTCGGTGGCGTTCTTGAAGCATCTCCATCCCAGCCCCGGCACCGAGGGTCGCCCCTGACGGCTCGCAGGGAACTCCCTGGCAACATAGATGTTTCCAGCCATCCCAGCAAGCACGAGCCTTCTTCTGGCTCATGGAAATGTTGGAGCCTCGATGCTGACATGGGCAGTGCCGCCCCCGAAAGGAGAACACCTTGCCCAAACCCCTTGCCGAGAGAATGCGCCCCCGAAGCCTGTTGGAAGTCCTGGGGCAGGAACAGCTCACCGGCAGCGACGGCCTGCTGCACAAGCTGCTCTCCCCTCCCCTCCCCAACATCATCCTCCACGGACCACCCGGCACCGGAAAGACCACCATCGCCAGGCTCCTGGCCCGCTCCACGGGCTCGGCCCTGCACCAGCTTTCCGCAGTGCTGTCGGGCGTGGCAGACCTGAAGAAGGTCATCAGGACCCTGTCACAACCAACCCTGGGGGCCAGCGGGCAGCCCATTCTGTTCATCGACGAGATCCACCGATGGAACAAGGCGCAACAGGATGCCCTGCTCCCTCACCTGGAAACCGGGGCCATGGTGCTGGTGGGGGCCACCACCGAAAACCCGACCTACCAACTCACGGCGGCCCTCCGCTCGCGCTGCCAATTGCTGCGGCTGAAGTCCCTGGAACCAGCGCACATACGCGCCATCCTGGAGCGCGCCCTGAAGGACCCTGAACGAGGGCTGGGCGAGCTGGACCTGGAGATGGAAGCCCGGGCCATCGAAGCCCTCTCCAGGTGGGCCGACGGGGACGCCCGACGGGCCCTGAACCTGCTGGAAGACCTGGCCAGGAGCAGCGCACCCGGCACCTTGCTGACCATGGAATCACTGGGCAGACTCTCCGCCCGCCAGGACCTGAGACACGACCCCAGGGGCGATGAACACTACGATGTACTCTCGGCCTTCATCAAGTCCATGCGCGGCTCGGATCCCGACGCCGCCACCTACTGGCTGGCCAGGATGCTCACCGCGGGCGAGCCGGCCGAGGCCATCGCACGCCGCATCGTGGTCTTCGCCGCCGAGGATGTGGGCAACGCCGACCCGCGAGCTATCACGCTGGCTGTATCCGCCGCGCATGGAGTCCAGATGCTGGGCATGCCAGAAGCGCGCATCCTGCTGGCCCAGGCCACCACCTACTGCGCCTCCGCCCCCAAGAGCAACGCCAGCTACGCGGCCCTCGAATCGGCCACCAGGAGAGTACGGGAGACCGGCGCGCTGGATGTGCCCCTTCACCTGCGCAACGCCAGCAACGCCCTGGCGCGAGCCCAGGGCCACGGGAAGGGCTACCTCTACCCCCACGACTTCACGGGAAACATCGTCGCACAGGAGTACCTTCCTGCCGCGTTGTCCGATGAGGTCTATTACCGGCCCGCCCCCCACGGTGCGGAGCGCGTCATAGCCGAAAGACTCTCGTACTGGAAAAAACGCCTGGGGTGAGCTATCCCCGCTGCGGCAGATTTTGCCCCGCCGGGGAGATGACTCCGAAAGCCTGATCCAACAACCAGAACGTGAGGATGGACGCGATGACATGGATACTGCTGCTCTTGACCAGCCTGGCCCTGGCCGAAGAATCCACTTTTGAAGAAACCGAAGAAGCAGGTCAGAAATTCGATGAACCAGAATCAGAACTCTCGGTGGAGGCGGGGGCAACGTGGGCAATCGGCAACACCGACTACTACACGGTCAACGCCCTGCTCTCGGGCGCTCACCGTTTTTCGAGGAACAAGCTGGCTCTCGAGCTGGGCGCCAACCTGGGCAAGAGCGTCGTGGACAGCGACGAGGACGGGATTCTGAGCGACGACGAGCGCGCCGAAGGCAGGCAGGAGACCGCACGAAAATACTGGGCGGACGGCCGTTACGACCGCTTCATAGGCGAACGCGACAGCCTCTACGCGCTGGTGGGCGCGCTGGCGGATCCCTTCGCCGGCTACGACTATCGCATCCACGAGCAGTTGGGCTACTCCCGTATCCTCGTGGAAAACAGCAGCACCGACGTTGTCACCGAAATCGGCGCCGACATGGCCCACGAAGACTACGTCGAAGGCGTGGATCCCAACTGGGCGCTCATTTTGGCTGGCCGGATCATGGTGGGCATCGACCACAAGTTCAACGAAAACGTCTCCTTCAGTGAAAAAGTGGAGCTGTACGAAAACATCCTGGACTACGAAGACCTGCGGATCCTCAACGAGGCGTCCATCTCGGCCCAGTTGAGCGATGTGTTCAGCATGAAGCTCAGCAACTCGCTCACCTACGACAACGTCCCCGTCGAAGGTTACCGCCCGCTGGACCTGACATCCATGGCTACTCTCGTGGCTTCAATATTGTAGGATTGTAGGCCGCGCTCTCCATGGCTGCTCCACAAGCGGCGGCGCGGGAGCACCCTGAATGTCTGGTCAACCAGGCTCATGGCACCACAAGGTGCCACGCGGCTCGCCTGTCCAGGCCAGGCCCGAGCCGCCACGGAAAACCCCCACACCGATTACCACTATCGCTGCCATGCAGCGCATTCCAGGCGATGTTCGGCGGCTATGGCATCCACCAGCTCAGAGGGCACACCTGCCCTCCTTGCAAAAACCGGCCACATGGCCACGGCTGCGGCGACCTCCTGCACTATGTCTCGCCCCGAATTCCTGATGCCGAAACGCGACCCCAGTGAGATCAGATCATCTGCCTGGAAGGCTTCACGTTTGCCCGCCAGGCTCATCTGGTGTAGCCTGGTGTAGCCTCTGCCCCTGGCGAAGGTGAGGTCGTATGCCGGGGAGAGACTCCAGGTGCCGGAGGGGTCCATGAGGAAGGCCATGTTCTTGGTGTGATCGTCCTGGTTGACCGCCATTATGTTGAAACAGGCCCGACGAAAGGCCTGCTCCAGGGCGGAATGGCCCAGGCCCAGGGCCAGCACCAGCCTGAGATACTGCTCGTAGGAATAGATCCCCGGCATGTTGTAGTCCACGTGCTCCATTCCTCCCAGCGTGTGCATGTGCATACGCTTGCCGTCCACGCGATCGAAACGCCTGGTCATGAAGTGCGCCCTGCCGCGCTCTTCCAGCAAGTGGACCTCTGCCATGTGGACGCCCGCCTCCCGCGCCATTCCCGCGTAGGCATACTCGATGCGGTTGAAAGGCTGTGGTTCGTGGTTGGGATTGCCGAGTTCCCCGACGCCGTCGAACTTTATCATCCACGGCTCATCCCCGGGGCGGACGCGGGCAAAAGCAGAACGTACCTGACCTTCGGCGCGGTTCCAGAGGATCACCGCCTTGGCCCTGGCTCCGCCAGCGGATGAGCCCAGCCGGATGATCTCGGGAATGGCCACCTCGGTACGGCCTTCCACCACGCTCCGTGCCGCGGAAACCAGGGCAGCCACCTCCAGGGCCTGGCCTTCCCTGGAATTCCGGGGAATTCTGTGCGCCGGCCGGTATTCCAGGGCCCCCATGGCGCGGGAGCCCACGTAAAGCAGCTTCTGTACCGGACTCATTGCGGCATCCGGCTTCCCCCGGTCAGCAAAGTACTTTCGAATGATGGCGTTCCCGAAACGATCCGGCAATGAGTCGGCCAGTACTCCGGGAAGGCCTTCAAAGGCATCCGACCGGGCCAGCTCCGGAAAGGTAATAGCCCCCCTCGAAGAAAGGGGCAGCTTTCGCGGCGATATCTCCAAGCCCGAACGCATGAATGAACGATCATACTCGAACACCAGCCGACCATCGGACAGCTCGGCAACTGCGCCCACGGTTCGCCCCCAGATGCGGACCTCTGCCAGGCAACTCAAGTCAGGCACGACGCCTCCCGGTGGCCCTATTGCGCTGGCGCCCGCCGGTCTGCAGGAGTTCCATGGGGGAGACAGGAGCCTCTGGTAGGAAGGCATCCAGGGTGTCCAACCTGCCCAGGGCGCGCAGCAGCCGGATGATGGTGGAAAACTGCGTGTCTTCGCCGTTTTCGACGTTTCGGACTGTACGGATGCCTATTCCCGCCAATCGAGACAGGTCTTCCTGGGTCACGTTTTGCTGCAGGCGATACCTGCGAAGACGCCCACCCAGCTCCGCGAGAATTTCGGAATCGGTACGATCCAGCAGTGACATGCAATCTCCGGATATTTGGTCGGAATGTGTACGTGCCTTTCACGAAGAATATATAATAACCGGCATGTTCTTACCGGTAGCTTCGCCTCTTTCCAGTCAATAGGCAATCATGTGCTGATTATACCAGATACTCTGCCCAGGAAGAAAGTACGGGCCAGGCGGAACCGGGTGTACCACCACGATGGAACGGTGGCTGGCGCAGACCACACCAGCCATACATGCGGCTTTTCAGGCAAGTTCTTGCCTTTTATAACGCAATAGGCGCATTATCGGCAACATAGTGCCGGATACAAGCATGTGCTGACGCCGGATGATCGATGGCAACAATGTCTACGGCCACAAGGGAAATACCAGCGAATGACCTGGTTCAACGCAGGCCGACAGCGATGCCGGCCTGTGGCGGTCTGCCAAGAGACGAAACTGTCTTGACCTGAACGAAGCCCGCCTGTTCCAGCAGGTTCTTCAGATCATCCAGGCCCAGGGAGTTGAAGCGCCCCTGCTCGGCCAGGTTCTGCAACATGGCCATGCGACCCTTGCAAGATCTCAGATCCTGCTTGGCCAGCGCTACGTCGTGTTCCCCTGAGAAGGAGCCCCTCTTGTCCAATTCAAGCATGGCTCCTCGCAGGACCACCCCGGGATCCGAGTCGGGAGCCATGGCGGAGACAACGAGACGCCCGCCGGGAACCAGCAACCGGTGGAACTCCCTCACTGTCTCCACGGGGTTTCTTATGTAGGGCAGCAACAAGCTCGCCGCGATTGCGTCCAACTGCATGTCTTCGAATGGTAGCTGCTCGTCGCCGTTGGATGGAAAGACACCGATTCTGGAGAGCCCGAGATCCTCCAGCCTGGGAGAGATCCCCTGCTCCACCTTTCTGGCTCCCCTGGGGCTCAGATCTCCGGCGATCCATTCCCCGTGTACAAAACGCGAAATCCGGTTGAAATCCAGGATCACATCCAGCTCTTCGGGGGGGACGTTCGCCTTCAGGTAGGTTCGGTCGTTGACCGTGGGAATCTTGCCCCTGAGAATGTCGTGCAGCCGCCAGTCCTGGTTTGCAATCCACATCTCGAGCGAGTTGAAGGACAGGCCGTCCAGGACACCGTCCAGCACTCCGTAGCCGAAGTACTCCCCCGTCAAGAGCCTGCGAACGGTGCGCACGGCGTGGATCTCGAGGTTGAGCGCGTGGAGATCCATGGGCGGCATAGTGGTACCTCTGGTCTCGCCCAGACTTCGAAGCCTGGAACGAGCGATCTTCAGCACGTCGGGCACCAGGTCCACAAGGTGCAGCCGTTCCAACCGGGATGCCTTTCGCGGTCCCATGGTCTGAAGGAGCATCTCGGACAATGCTCCTGAACCACATCCCATGTCGGCCACCCTGTGCCCAGGTTCCACCCGAAGCAGCTCCACCTGCTTCTTCAGGAAGGCCCGATACTCCTGCGAACCCACCAAGGCCTGGCAACGAAGACGCCCTCCAGGCCTTGTGAAGAGCTGGTCCTTCCAAAAAGACAGAGGGTCCGAGGCAGAGTCCAGATCCAGACGTCCCCATTCTGCTGCTTTCATCTTCTTGAGAAAATGCCGGTCAGGATCAAGCGGTTCGATACGCTCGTGAAACACGAAACGCCATACAATGGAATTCAATTCCCTGGATACCAGGGTGGCGCCGGGTCCGCGGAAGGGCGAATGCCCCACCGGAAGCGTTACATGCTCCCTGGGCGCTGTGGTGGGAACCGAGATGAAATCCCTTGCCGCGGGAAGGGGAACCAGGGAGTCATGTTCCCCGGAAATCCACGAGATGGGAACGGGGATCCGGGCGGATTCGGCAGTGGCGTCTTCGTGGCTCGCCAACCCTGACCGAATGGCGTCCGTGCAGAAATGATCCATGTCCATGGGGATTCCATAGATCGAGCCCTGCCCCACATGTTCACCGCTCATGACAAGCCTCGCCAGGTCCACTCCGCCGCTTTCGTTCAAAAGGAATTCCTGGGCGCAAACAGCAGGTGTTATTCCGATCCACTTCTGAATCCGCCTGCCACGATCCATTGCCACGGCCCTGCGACCCGCCACCGCCTGAAGGCCAACCGAGACGAGAATCACAACGTTGGGAGTGAAACGCTCGTTTTCGTAGACAAAATCCAGCACTGCCGAGACATCGTCCACGGCCTGGGACAGGGTGGAGCGAAATGGCTCTGCCGCGTCTCGGTCGCTTTCCACGGAAGGGTAGCTTTCTCCTGGGCAGCGCACGCCATCGTACCGCAGGACCACGATATCCGACCCCCTTCGCTTGAAGTTGTCGATGAGGGCCATGGCCAGACCTGTCATGGACTCTTTTCGCTTGCCGAAGGGAGGGGAGATGATCACCACGGGGGCAACAATACGCTTGGTCCTGGTCTCGTTGGTGGAGTTCAAGATACCCACCAATTCTTCCTTTCGGCTGTTCTGGAACCTGACGAGGTCCACGAACGCCGAATGGTCGATCTGCGGTAGTTCCATGGAAGAACGGCGCATGAACGACAGGATCATCTGGAGCAGACGAGAGAGCGCACCGTTCCTGTCGGATGGCAGATAGGCGGGCCTAATGACCTGTCGCATCTCGCGGCTTCCGATCCCGAAATCAACCCCCACCTTGAGATACCGCGTTGTTCCGGAATCATCGGCAACGGGTGTCACATGCACCACCCTGGAGGAGCTGTAGAAATCCCGCTGCCCGGTACGGCTCCTGACCACCATCTCGGGTATGGGCGTACCCGGCAGGAAGTAGGATTGATCCGGGTCCACGGAGTATGCAAGGCCTTCCCTGGAGATGTTCAGAACGACGAGGTCAAGCTGTTTCCCCGGGGGATAGGGTAGTGGAATCTCCACTGTCATGGCGGGTTCGGGAGTTCGCCTCTGCGAACGACGCCGACTGTAGGTTACGAGTTGGTCGGGCACATAGACCCGCAACAGGGGACCGTTCCGTTCGTATACCACCGAGTAGAAGTAGTAATTGAGCTGTTCGGTGTCGATGAAGAGATGAATCCGGTCGTTTTCGGTGGGCCTGGAGACCGAAGGGTTCAACAAGCTGATGACCACATGATCGTCTTCGATGGCATCCAGTTCGAATTCCCTGAACCCCATGGAGTCGCGCTGGAAAATCATGCCTCCCAGTACCCTGGCGCCCCCCAGCAGCTCTTCCAACACTTCCCTAACCTTCAGGAAACCAGTCACCACCTGCACTCGGCCTGTTTCCAACGGGACGGGTGACTGCTCCATCAAACCGGCCATCTCGTCGACTATCTGTTGCAGGACAAAGCCCTGCAGCTCGTGTGCCACTTTCTCTTGCAGGTGCAGGAACTCCACTCGAATTCCAGTGGCGTCCGGTACCAGGTGAATGAGTTCCACCAACTGTGCGGACACCTGGATGGAGGATGGGTGCCCTGGAAGCCTGAAGCTCAGATCGATGGTGTCGGGTAGTTCATCCACCATCCCGGGTACGTAGATAAATGCCCCGCCAATGCTGATGTTGAGGATCTGGCCTTGTCCGAAATCATCACTGCTCACCTCGATGAGACACGACACGCGAGCGAATTTCCTGCGATCACCTGGGAATGGGCTGGCTTTCTGTGTCACGTGACGCTCCATACTTCGAAAGTGAACCGCATGCGGCACCCTCCTGGTCCGTCCATGGCAGATATTGTGGTACTGGCGGATCAACCAGCTCGCGAAAGAACCACCACGGCACGACTGCGATTCTACAGTATCCCTGATCTCGGCCACAGGCGACGGCTTGCTGCCAGCAGAAAACTCAAGCCCAGGGGAATACGCCCCGCACGTGGAACCTGTTGAATGGATGGATGGACGGCGGCCGCCGCTTACGAGCCTGCCGGGCAAGCGTCTCGTTGCTCTGAAAAGCAGGACCACCGCCAGAACCAACCAATGGCAAACTTCATTTTTTCCAGGCCCCCACTTCCAACCCCATGCGGTTATCTGGTATCCTCGAAATTTTCACCCCAGCACAGGTAGGTGACAATGGAGATAAGAGTATTTGGTTCTCGTGGAAGCCACTGCGTGAGCGGTGCCGAGTTCACCAGGTACGGCGGGCTTACGCCTTGCGTTTGTGTCCAATGCGGCAAGTTCTGGATCGTCTTCGACGCGGGTATGGGCCTGGTCAAGGCGGGGGAACACATCCTGTACGACAGTACCGCGGCCAAGACCGTCTTCCTCTTCCTGAGCCATCTCCACAACGACCACATCGAAGGCATCAACTTCTTCAAACCGCTCTATATAGGGAACTACCATGTCCGGTTCAGCGGTTTCGGTGGCTCCAGCGATATCCTCCTGGACAGGATCTCCACCACGTTCTCACCTCCCTACTTTCCCCTGGCACTCGACGAACTGAAAAGCCAGTTGGAGATCACCAGCATAAGCGAAGAACAGGTGATGGTATTCGACGACAACGCCGGTACCTACGTCATCAGGAACGTGTTCACCGACGAATTCATCAAGGGGGACTTCTCCATCTCCAACTGGTATCACCCCAGCCATCCCAAGGACGGCTCACTGGTGTACAAACTCAACTATGGCGGCAAAGTCCTCGTCTACGCCACCGATATCGAACTCTACGGCGGAGGCCTGGACCGGCGCATGGAGCGCCTGTGCAGAAACGCGGACATGGTGTTCATCGACTCCCAGTACACCGACGAACAGTACTTCGACGAGGGCCACGTCGTCCAGGGCTACGGCCACTCCTACCACTCGGCAGTCATCAGGTTCGGGCAAGCGGCCAACATCAAAAAGCTACGTTTCTTCCACCATGATCCCGAAGCAACCGACGACCAGCTCGATGCCGTCGACGCCGCCCTGAAGAAGATCAATCCGGAATGGGGCTGCGCCTACACCGGTGAGATCCTGCACCTGTAGTACTGCAACTCCCCAACCAACCGCAGCCCGGCGCAGGTCGCCGGCTTCATCCGAAGCCCGAACACGGAAAATGCGACCCACGGACATCGATCAGCGTACCCTGGATGCCCTGGACTGGGGCGTTGTCGTGGAAGCGCTCTCCTCCTGTGCCAGCACTACGCTGGGCGCCAGGATGGCGCGGGAGTCGAATCTGTTGTTCTCGCGGGATGCAGTAGTGAGAGCCTACCACGAGGTGGAAGAAGTCCTTCGTCTCCAACGGGACGGGGCCACCATACCCCTGGCGCAAATACGCGATATCACCGACGAACTCGAAGACGCATCCCACGGAGGATCCCTCGACATCCAATCCATGAGCCGCGTTGCTTCCACTATTCGCGCTCTCTTCGATTTGGAAAGGTGGCTCTTCAGGCAGCGGGACCAGGCCCCCCACCTGCTGGATCTCCTCCAGGACGCCAGCATCGATCCCGAACTGCTGAATCTTCTTGAACGAAGCTTCGATTCCAATGGTCAGCTCTCACAGGAAACCTACCCCACGCTGCGCAGCCTGACCCAACGAGCAGCCCAACTCCGTCTCGCCATTCGCAACACCATGGAATCCCTGCTCCGAAGTGAGCACCTGGCCAATGCCATCCAGGACCGCTACATTACCCGCCGAGCCGGTCGCTACGTTCTTCCCATCAAGGCTTCCCGTCATTCCAGGCTGGGGATCGTCCACGACAGGTCCCGAACCGGTGAGACCTGCTACGTAGAACCCATGGAAGTCGTGGAGCAACAGAACGCACTCCGCGACACGGAAATCCTCCTCGAGAGGGAAATCCGCAAGATTCTCATGGAGCTCTCCCGGAACATCGGTACCCAGGCGGACTCCATCTTCACCGCCCTGGAGGTATCCGCCCGCGTGGACCTGGCATGCGCCCGCGCAGCGCTGGGCCGGCTCTGGGATGGGAATCTTCCCGGAGTGGGTACCGGAGGAACCGTCCACCTGCCGGCTGCACGCCACCCGGTCCTGGCCCTGAGAAGAAAACGAGTAGTACCCAACGACCTGTCATTGAACGATGACCACGGTGTGCTGATACTCACGGGCCCCAACACCGGCGGCAAGACCATCGCCCTGAAGACCCTTGGCCTGGCCGTCCTCTGTACCCGAGCGGCCATACCCCTGCCGGCAGGCCCCGACTGCCGCGTGGATTTCTTTCCCCACGTGTTCGCCCACGTGGGAGACCTTCAATCGGTGCAGGGCGACATGTCCACCTTCTCTGCCCAGGTGGAGTTCCTGAAAGATGTCCTGGACTGCAACGGCAGGGGTACCATGGTACTGCTGGACGAAATCGCAGTGGGGACCGATCCTGCCGAAGGCGCCGCCCTTGCCAGGGCTGTCCTGGAATCCCTGGGCGAATCGGGAACCCGCGTGGCGGCTACATCACACTATGTCGAAATCAAGGCTCTCGCCGCGCTGGACGGCCGTTTCAGCGTAGCCGCCGTCCAGTACGTCGACGGAAAACCCACCTATCACATCTCCCATGACACCGTTGGCCGTTCACACGCTCTCGCCACTGCACGCCGGCTCGGGCTTCCCAAGCCCGTGCTGGCCAGGGCAAGCCAACTACTGGGAAGGGGCAGCGGGGACATCGCCCACCTCATGGATCGCCTGGAGAAAGAACTGGATCGAGCCAGCGAGATCCGCAGGAGCAACCAACGAGAAACAGCCCGCCTGCAACTCCAGGCCGCCAAGCTGCAAAAACTGGAACAGCGTCTCCAGGACCGCAGGACGGCGTTGGAAAACAGCCTCCTGGACGAACTGCGCCAGAAACTTCGCATCCACGAGGAACAGGTAAAAGCCATGGTGGCCGCCCTCCAGGCCGACCCCCACCTGGCGCGAGCAGGCCGCACTCTCCAGGAAATCCGTGGAATCCAAAGCTCCATGAGCCCCACAGCAAAAGCCCCCAGGCCGCCGAAAGACTCCGGAAAGCTACAGCCAGGCGACCTGGTCCTGGTGCGTCCCCTGAATCGCCGAGGCTACATCGTCTTCCTGAAGGGAAACCGCGTGCAGGTGCAGGTGGGTTCCACCAGAACATGGGTGAAAATCACCGACATCGACGCCTCCAGCCAGAGCAGCCGCGCCGCTTCGGGTCCAGAAAAAAGGACCGGTGGCTCCCGGGCCAGATGGGAGAAGCGCCCCGTCTGTCGGGGCACGAGCGCTCATTTCGGCGGGCTCCCCATGCCTTCCAACACCGTGGATCTGCGCGGCAAGCGAGTGGAAGAAGCCCTTTCCGACACGGAGTTCTTCCTGGACGGACTGCTGCTGAAAGGGCACCCCGTGGCATACCTCCTACACGGCCACGGTACGGGCGCGTTGAAGGCTGCACTTCGAAGCTGGTTGCCCACCTGCCCCTACGCCCGTCGTTGGAGGCCCGGGGACGAAAGAGAGGGTGGTGACGCATGGACCGTAGTGGAATTGTCCAGTGGGGAAACATCACCCGGAGGGCAAGACAACCAAGGCTGATAACCAGCTTTATCAGCTCTTTTCCCTCCAATGAGACACATCAAACTGCACAGTACTGTTTGACGAAGGGCACAAAACACTTTAGCCTCTTCGACTTTGAATGAACGCTCATTCATTGGCGCGGAGTCTTGCACCCGCGCCTACCGCAGCCTGGCTACGGTAATATTTTTTCTGCTGGGAGGAAAGATGGGTTTCGAAATCAAGAAGGTCGCCGTTCTGGGTGCCGGGGTCATGGGCCAGGGCATCGCCGCCCACCTGGCCAATGCGGGTATTCCATCGGTGCTCTACGACATTGTCCCCTCGGACGCCCCCGACCATGACCGTTCAAGGCTTGCGAGAGAGGGCATCATCAACGCCACCAGGCTCAAACCAGCGGCCTTCTACAAGAAATCCGATGCCGCTCTCATCACCGCCGCCAACTACGAAGACCACGCCGACCTGCTGGCCGGCTGCGACTGGATTATCGAAGTAGTGGTCGAAAACCTCGCCATCAAGAGCAAGGTATTCGAATGGGTGGGCAAGAATCGTAAACCCGGCTCAATCGTGAGTTCCAACACCTCGGGAATCCCCCTGGCTGCCATGGCAGATGGAATGTCTGACGAAATGCGGCAGCACTTCCTGGTGAGCCATTTCTTCAACCCGGTTCGTTACATGCGACTGCTGGAGTTGGTTGCCGGTGCCGGCACCTTGCCGGAAATCGTCGACACCATCGCCGAATTCGGCGAAAAGGTCCTGGGCAAGGGTATCGTATTCTGCAAGGACACTCCGAATTTCGTTGCAAACCGCATCGGTGTCCATGGGATCATCTCGGTCTTTCACCACATGGAGCGCCTTGGCCTCTCCATCGAAGTGGTTGACTCCATCTTCGGCACCCCCATGGGCAGGCCGGCATCAGCGGTCTTTCGCACGGCCGACATGGTGGGCCTGGACACTTTGGTCCACGTCATCAAGAACGTCTACGACGGCTGCCCCGACGACGAACAACGCGACTTCTTCCAGCCCCCCGCCTGGCTGCTGCGCATGTTGGAAGAGGGCGCCCTGGGTTCCAAGACCGGAAAGGGTTTCTACCAGAAGATCAAAAAGGATGGCAAGTCCATCATCCTGGCCCGAAACCTTGCAACCGGCGAGTATGCCCCCAAGAAGAAGGTACGCCTGGACAGCATCGGCAAGGCCCGCGGCAAGAACAGCCCGGGCGAATCCATCAAGGCGCTCATCAGCGCTCGCGACGAAGGCGCTGCCCTGGCCTGGGCCTGCACGGCAGATACGCTCATCTATTCGGCCAATCGCCTCCATGAGGTCGCCGACGACATCGTTAACATCGACAGGGCCATGCGATGGGGCTTCGGCTACGAACTGGGGCCCTTCGAAGCCTGGGACGCCATCGGCGTAAAGGAATCCATCGCACGCATGGAAGCAGAAGGGCGGAAGGTTCCCACCTGGGTCGAGGAAATGTTGGCCGCCGGGCGCTCCAGCTTCTACGTCAGCGACGAATCAGGCAATCTTACCTACTGGGATCCCGTCGAAGCCACCGGCAGACCTGTCCCCATGTCCGAAAAGTGGTTCTTCATCAAGGACCACAAGAACAAAGAAACAACCCTGGCATCCAATGCCTCCGCCTCCATCGTCGACATCGGCGAACAGGTCATGCTGTTGGAGTTCCACAGCAAGTTCAACTCCATCGACGACGAAATCCTTGACATGTACGAACGTGCCATGGATGAACTGGACTCGGGCAGGTGGGCCGGCCTGGTGGTGGGCAACCAGGGGGGGAGAGCATTCTGCGCCGGTGCCAACCTCTTCGCCGTGGGAATGGCGGCCATGTCCATGCAATGGGATGTCCTGGAAACAATGGTGAAGCGCCTGCAAGACATCCTGGATCGCGCAAAGTACTCCTCGAAACCCGTGGTCACGGCTCCTTGGGGCCTCACCCTGGGCGGCGGCGCCGAGATCGCCATGCAGTCTTCGGCCACCCAGGCTGCCGGCGAGTTGTACATGGGTCTCGTGGAGGTCGGCGTGGGAGTCATTCCGGCAGGAGGAGGCTGCAAGGAAATGCTGGCCCGTTACCTGGGCGATATACCGGAGGGTACCGAGTACGACCCCAACCCATTCGTCCAGGCCGCCTACAAGAACATTGCCCTGGCCAAGGTGGCCACCTCCGCCGAGGAAGCACGGGCAATGGCATACCTCAGGCCCTCCGACAGGCTCACCATCGACCCGGACGCCCTCATCCACGATGCCAGGAACGTTGCGCTGGGGCTTTCGATTGCGGGTTACAAGCCTCCACGCCGCCGCAGGTTCCTACTACCCGGTCCCGGTGGCAAGGCAGCCATCGAATTGTTCCTGTACCAGATGCAGCAAGGGGGTTGGGCCACCGAACACGATGTAGTGGTGGGCAAGAAGCTCGCTCACGTGATGACCGGTGGCGACATCCCGTCCAAGACATGGATGACCGAAGAACAAATCCTGGAGTTGGAAAGAGAAGCCTTCATGTCCCTCTGCGGTATGAGAAAAACCCAGGCTCGCATCCAGCACATGCTCTCCAAGGGCAAACCCCTTCGGAACTAGGATCCCCAACACGCGGAGAAACAGACATGTCAACATTCAATCCAAGAGACGTGGTCGTTGTCCAAGCGCTTCGCACCGCCGTTACGAAGGCCAAGCGCGGGTCTTTCAAGGATACCCGACCCGACGACCTGCTCATGGCCGTGCTCAAAGGGCTCATGGAGAGGGTGCCGTCGCTGGATCCCCAACAAGTGGAAGACGTCGTCATCGGCTGCGCCTTCCCGGAAGGGGAACAGGGTATGAACGTGGCCAGAATCGCCGCCCTGGGGGCGGGGCTCCCGGACACGGTGCCGGCCATGACGGTGAACCGTTTCTGCTCTTCCGGCCTGCAGGCGCTGGCACAGGCGGCCGCAGCCATTCAGGCGGGCTGGATCGACATCGCAATCACCGGCGGGGTGGAATCGATGTCCATCATCCCCATGGGCGGAGACAGGCCATCTCCCAACCCCGGGATCATGGAATCACGGCCCGGTGTCTACTCGCCCATGGGTACCACCTCCGAAAACGTGTCCCAGCGCTTCAATATCTCCCGCGAAGACCAGGATGCCTTCGGGCTCGCTTCCAACCAGAAGGCGGTGGCGGCAATCACGGAAGGTCGCTTCAAGGAAGAAATCGTTCCCGTAACAATCCGCGTCTTCCAGAACGGGCAATGGACCGAAAAAGTCATCGACACCGACGAAGGGCCCAGGGCCGACGCCAGCCTGGAAGCCATGGCCAGGCTCAAGCCCGTCTTTGCCACCGATGGCCGCAGCACGGCGGGGAACTCCTCACAGACCTCTGACGGTGCAGCAGCCACACTCATCATGGCCCGCGAAAAGGCGCAGGAGTTGGGGCTTCCAACCTTGGCCGTGCTTCGTTCCTTCCAGGTGGTGGGCGTCGACCCCGAGATCATGGGAGTCGGTCCGCGCTACGCTATCCCAAGGGCCCTGGACAAGGCGGGTATCTCCATCGAAGACGTGGATCTCTTCGAAATCAACGAAGCATTTGCTTCCCAGGCCCTCTACTGCGTTCGCGAACTGGGAATCCAGCACTCCAGGGTCAACGTCAACGGCGGGGCCATCGCCCTGGGCCATCCACTGGGTTGTACGGGCGCCAAGCTCACCGCCACCTTGCTACACGAACTCCGCCGTAGAGGCGGCCGCTTCGGCGTGGTCTCCATGTGCATCGGTGGTGGCATGGGAGCAGCAGCGGTCTTCGAGCGCGAATAGAACATGACTGTCCTCGATACCCTCGCCAACCGTGGCTTCATCGAGGACTGCACCAACCTGCCGGGTTTGGAGCACCTGCTGTCCCGGGGGCCCGTAACCGCCTACATCGGTTTCGACCCCACGGCCAGCTCGCTTCATGCAGGCAGCCTGGTGCAGCTCATGGCCATGGCCCATCTACAACGAGCCGGTCACAGAGTCATCGCCCTGCTGGGCACGGGGACTGCACTGGTGGGTGACCCCAGCGGCAAGACCGAAGCCCGCCCCATGCTCACCCGGCAAAGTCTGGAACAAAACGCGCGAGGCATAGCCGAACAACTCCGACGATTCGTGGACCTGGACGGGCAGGGAAGCCTGCTCCAGGACAACCGGGACTGGTTGCTGGATCTGGGCTACATCGACTTCCTACGCGACATCGGCAGGCATTTCAGCGTGAATCGGATGCTCTCCGCTGAAGCCTACAAGATCCGCATGGAAAAGGGCCTCTCCTTCCTGGAGTTCAACTACCAGTTGCTCCAGGCCTATGACTTCCTGGTCCTGTTCCGGC
Source organism: Myxococcota bacterium (assembly GCA_024276675.1). GTDB lineage: Bacteria > Myxococcota_A > UBA796 > UBA796 > JAFGLY01 > JAJRWT01. Next base: position 434,127 of record JAJRWT010000027.1, read on the forward strand.
GGCATGGCTGCCGGCTGCAACTGGGAGGCCGAGATCAATGGGGCAACATCGTAGCGGGTATCGACCTGGTGAGGCGCGAGGAACAGTGCGAGGTCTTTGGTCTTACCACCCCACTGGTGACCACGGGCTCAGGTGAAAAGATGGGCAAGACCGCAGCCGGCGCCGCCTGGCTCGATGGCAGCATGTTCCCACCATACGACTACTACCAGTTCTGGCGCAACACCCCCGACAAGGACGTGGGCCGTTTCCTTCGCCTGTTCACCTTCCTGTCACTGGAAGAAATCCACCAGTTGGAACAACTCCAGGGAGCCGACATCAACTCGGCCAAGGAACGCCTGGCCTTCGAAACCACCGCGCTGCTGCACGGCAGGGAACAGGCGGTGCGTGCCCAGGAAGGCGCACGAGCCGCCTTCGGAGGCGGCGGAGCACGAGACGAGATCCCTACCCACGAGACCACGATTCCGCGCCAGATTGTCGACATCCTGGTGGCATCCGGGCTCTGTTCCTCCAAGTCCGACGCAAGGCGACAGTTGAAGGCAGGGGCCATCAAGCTGGGTCCACACAAGATCACCGACATCTACTTCGTTGTGACTCCACGACACCTGGATCAAAAAGGCTCTGTGGACCTGCGAAGGGGCAAGAAGCGACTGGTAAGGATTCGGGCCAGGACTACTGCGTAGCACCGAGGGCAGGATGTCGATGCCACGGGGCTCTACTTGAGCGAGTCCAGGCGCCTGCGAAGCGCTTTTCGGGCATCGTGAATGCCGCCCGACTCGGTAGCCTCCATGGCAGCCTCGTAGTACTTGCGTGCTTCTTCGCTGTTGCCGGCATCGCGGGCCATGTCGCCCAGTTCCCGGTTTGCCACCAGTACCTTGTTCCAGTCCTTGCTCTGCAGGGCGGGCTCCAGCGCAGCCTGGAAAGCCTCACGGGAGCCGGAGATCTCCCCCACCGATTTCAGGGCCATGCCCAGGTTGAAGTGGATTTCTTTCCTCAAGAGCCTGTCGGCGGGAGCCAGGTGTTCCATGGCCTGGCGGAACAGGCTGGCGGCTTCATGATGGTTGCCCGCCAGGAAATTGAACAGCCCCAGGTTGTAGGTATCTGCGGCCAACAACTGCTTGAAGTTGAGTTTCCCGGTGAGTTCAAGGGCATGGCCGGCGCTGTTGATGGCAGCCTGGAAGTGCTTCAGGGTCGCCTGGGCCTGGCCCAGGAGGGCACTGGCGGTCCGCTCCTTTACCGGGTTTCGCAAAGCCTGCGCTATCTGCACACAACGATTGAGTACATCCGCTGCCTTGTCGGCCTGCTTGGTGAAGAGCAGGGTTTCCCCGAGGTTGAGAGCAGCTTCCAGGGCCAGGGCTCCCTGGCCGATCTGCCCGGCACGCTCGTTGGCGGTCTTGAACTGCTGGATGGCTTCGGAGAACTTCCGGTCCCGCTTGTAGACGAGCCCCCTGATGAAGGCAGCCTGGGCCTTGACATTGGGAGAGTCGGATGAGGTTTCGGCCAACTCCACCTGCTCAAGTGCGGCGTTGGAGTTGCCGTCGGACAGTTCGATCATGGCAATCTGGCTGTGGACCTCGGCGGCACGCATCTTGTCGCCTTCGGAGTTGAAAAAGGTGAGAGAATCGTTTGCGCGATCTCGGGCCCTGAAGAGGTCGCCCCTCCGCTGGTCCAGCCGACTCCCCAGCAGCAGAACCCAACCCTGCATGGTGCGGTCGTCCACCTGGGAAGCCCAGGCAATGGCTTCGTTGAACACCTTTTCGGCGGGTTCGACAGCATTCGCCAGGATGAGACGTTCCAGCAGGTTCATCAACACAGCCCTGCGCATGGGATCAGGCCAGGACACATCCGGAAACTCTTTGAGGATCTCGTGGGCCATTGCCCAAAGCTCGGTACGATCCGCCGAGATGGCCATGCCCTTCAGCAGGGCGGCTCTTTCACTCTCACCTGCTTCGGCATGTACCCTTATGGCCTTCACGATGAAGGCGTGGCCCCGAGGCACCAGGAAACGCTCAATGAAACGCCCCACGTTGCCGGCTCTTTGCCGGGCTTGTTCGTCCCGGTTGGCCTCCAGGATGCCGAAACGGTAGATACCTCTCTTGAAGGCGTACATCCAGCTCTTTATCTGTTCGCTGTACTGGACTTCCTTGAAGAGTCCGCCACAGGCGTCCAGCAGGTCGTCCACGCTGTCTCTTTCCAGCCCCGCGATGTCGGCCACCAGGCTGGAAGGAAATAGCTGCCCCAACAGCGCTGCCAGGTGCGCCACCAGCGGGGCGTCCGATGCCTGTGCCTTGCGACGCTTGCCCACCTGTTGCGTGTCGGGTTCTTCCGGGGAGTCCTCGGGAGCGTCATCCAGCTCTGATTCGTCCACGTCGGTTGGAGTCAGGTCGATGAGGCCCATTCCGTCCAGGTCATCACCCAGCATGTCGCGTTCCTTCAACAGGTCCACCAGCTCGGCTACAAAACCAGGCTTCCCTGATGCAACACGAGCTATTCCGCTGGCGTTGCCATCCAGCCCGCGACTCTCCAGAAACTCTTGGACTTCGGTGGCACCCCAGGGCTCAAGTTGGAGATACTCCAGTTCCTCCCGACGCCTTGCCAGAAGATCCCGCCAGGCGGCGGAGATGTAGATACTGCTGTGGTCATCGATCGGTTCGGAGCCCAGAAGCAGGAGCATCCTCGTCTTGCCTGCCAGAGCGTCCATGAGGGCTTCGAGCAAGGACAGGACGGGTAGACTATGGCAGTTGTGGATGTTCTGTAGTTCCAGGATGACAGGCAGCTTGGACGCTATGCCCAGCAGCACCTTGATGAGCCCCAGGGCCGGGTTGTCGCGGGGAAGGCTGAGTTGGAAGGTGTCTTCACCGGGTTTGGGGGGGCGCTTCAAGCCCTCGATGAAGGCCTGGAACCAAGCCTGGGTACGCCTGGAATGGCGTGGCAATTGAGCGTTGAGTACCATTTCCACCTTGGTACCCAGGAGCTTTTCCCGGTGGAGCGCGCCGTAGAGACCGGCGTACATGCGCACCAGGGTCCGCATTCCGTCTTCCTCGTCCATGACCGGTATCCGCAGCACCAGGACGTCGTCTTCCAGGGAAGCTGCTTCACGCACCAACTCTCCCACCAGGGCCCGCTTGCCACCCCCCACCGGAGCCTGCAAAACCAGGGTTCTGCCATCGCCTGCCAGCGCTGCCTCAAGGTGTTGCCTCAAGGTACGCACATCGGATTCTCGGGCTACAAAGACGTTTTCTTTTGCTTCACTTGTTTCTTGCACCACATGCTCCAATGGGACACCAGGGTATCCCTGATGGTTTTGCGTTTCCAACTACGTGACAACCTCTTCCGGGCATTCCCCGGGCCCGCCACCCCCGGGCAGAGGGGCAAGGACACATGAAAAAACCTGCAGTGTCCAGGCGCCGAGCCATCCTTCCCGGCAGCCATGTTCGTCGCTCGCATATTCACGATATTCCCAGCTTCACACGCTTTGCCGGCCTGGCACTCCAACGCCCCCGGTACCGGGGAGTTGTTCTTTTGCGAACCTGAACCCGCGAACCGGATCCGCGTACCCGAAGGCCCGCGAATATAAGCCGGGAACACGTCTTGTCAACGAGACGCTTTTTCGTGTTACTACAATTCCCCTCTTCTCTGGCGACTGTCTCACGCTCCAGCGGGATGCTCCTGTCGCCAGCCGGGCAGACTCCACGGTGCTGGCCTGGAGCAGTTGGCGGACAATAGTAACCAGACTCTCAACCACATCCGCAGGTCATGGTGGTTTCCAGGCAGACAGATGCGCTATATTCTGCTCTCTCCTGCCCTGGTGGGCAGCACTGGCGACACCCTCCCAAGCACCCACCATACACGAGTCCGGAGGCCAGATGGCAGATTACATTGTTCTTCGATGCAGGCGAAGACGAAGCCCTGCGCTCGCATTGATGCTGTCCCTGCTGGGTACGTTGGCGTTGTCTCCTGCATGTTCTCAAGGGGGGCTGGATCCAGATGCATCGCACTGGGAGGTCACGGTCTCCATGACCGAAGACCTCTGCAACAACAGCCCCGTGGACTACCAGGAAACCTTCACATATTCACTGTACTACGAACCGGAGGGGAGCGGAGTGGACCTGCGCATCGATGGCGCATCCTTCGCGACGGGAGTCATCTCCGGTTGCATGGTGGAATACGAGAGCCCCATCACCGGCGAGGAACGTGGAGAAGACCTCTGGATCAAGTGGCAGCTCACGGGCGAGGCCACCCACCGCCCGGGCGGCTACTCCTGCGATCTGGACGATGGCGTGGACTGGTCCGGCGAGGAAGTCTTCCAGGTGGTGTCCAGCGATGACCCCGATTTCTCCGTTGGATGTACCTACACCACAAACGTCGTGGGCATCTACCTGGAGAACGACTAGCGTTGGGACGAGCCAGGGACCAACTCACCTTCCTGTCAGGGTTGGTCGTGGGTGCCACGGCAGTCTACCTGCTGGTTCCTGTCGAAACCACCCCCCAGCCAGGCCCCGCCTTGTCCGGTACGGTACCTCCCGGGTCGGTTCCGGGGCCCGCCCCAGCCGCGCAACAACCGGCAGAGCCCAACTCCGCCGCGGGCGCCTCGTCCACCACAACCAGCGAAATCCCGCCATTGGCACAGACAACAACACTGGCCGCCAGGTCTCCACTGCCCACAGATCCCGACACCGCAGCTTCTCCACCGTCCAACGGCCCAGGCGCTCCTTTTTCCGGAACCCCACCTGTCTCCATAGAAGAACACCTCGCCCGTGCTCCCACCCAATGGCTAGCGATGGCCTCGGCCATCGAAACATCACCTGCTCCCGATGCACCAGGCCTTGCGGAGCGAGCACGGCGCATGGCTATACGGGTACCCACGAAATCCGCAACCCTCCCCCCCCTCCAGGAAGTCGTCTCCCTGCTGGTGGCCGAAAAGCTCCTGTTGGATGCCATGAAAGTCGGTGGATTCGCTACCGGTGAATTGGGGGCCGAAGTAGAGTCCTTGCTGTCCTTGCCAGAATCGCCAGTACCGATGCAAGGCCAACAGTCCCTCCGGCCACATTGAGCAGCACAGGCACGACACTCCACCAGACCCACAGGAGACCACCTTGTTTCAAAGATTCTCACAGGCCATCTCCCCGTACGCCAACCTGCCCCTTCGCCTTGGAACGGGGTTGGCCATGGTGCTCCACGGCTGGGCCATCGTGGGAAACGTCCCTTCTTTCGCAAGAGAAATAAGAGACCTGGACCTACCCTACCACGAGCCCCTGGCCTGGGCCGCCATCGCCGTACAGATCCTGGGCGGCACTCTCCTGATCATCGGTTTCCACACCAGGAAGGCAGCACTTTCCATAGCCGTGGTCATGGGCGTGGCCACCTTCGTGGAACGATGGCCGGACGGCTACTTCGCCACGACAGGTGGCTTCGAATACTCCCTGCTGCTCATGCTCGCCGCCCTGACCCTGGCCATGAGCGGTGCAGGCAAGGCGAGCCTCGACTCCCTGAAAGGCAACCCATAGTTAGTTCCCATCCGGAAACTGCTCCCATCGCAGGAGCGGCCCATTACTTCGCCAGGCACGCCCGGGCAACCACTTGAAATAGCGATGCTATTCCGGCGGCTTGCCCGAACGCACCTGGCTCGAAAGCGACTCGCTCCTGCTCGGTCCGCACTTTCCGGACGGGAACTAGTTAGATCCGGCTCATTTTTGGCCTGGCGTTCGTTCACCCGCCACCATGATCCTGGCGGAGAGCAGGCCCACCAACCCGATGGTCGCCAGCCCCATGATCGAGCAAAATATCAGCATCTCCCGCCCTATTCGTAGACTGATTCCAGGGCCGACGAGATATCCAGGATGTTGTCGTCGGGCTCCGAGACCATGGCCGCCCTGCCGTCCTCGCCCTGCCAGTTGACCCCAGGGACCAGGGCCGTTGCGTTGAAGGGCCGAAGCTCCATCAGGCATGCTCTTGGGAAGGTCAGTACATGGAGCATTTCCAGGCCGTCGGGATAACCGTTGCTGGAACGGCCGAGTCCCACCCTTGGCAATCGCAGGTATGAACCCAGCGTACCGCGATTCACGTTGAGAGCCCCCGTGCGCAGCACCTCCTGCATTTCGCCCAGGACAGGGTTTTCGGGCCTGGTGAAAACGCTGGTCACGGGCCTGTAGAAAGCCTGGTTGTGCAGGGCGGCGGCCTCTTCCCATGAATCCACCCTGTAGATGAGCTGGATGGGGCCCGGGGGTTCCTCGTTGAGGAACGGGGTACCATTGTCCCAGTGTACCTGGAATATTGCCGGACGCACGTAGAAACCCCTGTGCCCCTCGACGGTTTCGTTGGCCGCGGGGAGCAACGGGACATGCCCCTTGCCGGCAAGGGCCCTGGCATAGCGACGGTACCTGGTGCGGAAGTTTTCCGATACCAACGGCCCCATGAAGGTGTGGGGATCAAAACCATAGCCCACGTTCACCCTGGCTGTGCGCTGTACGAGCGTCTCCAGGAGCTGGTCGAAAATACCGGAGGTTACGATCAATCGACCGGTACTGTTGTGGCGCTGGCCAGCCGTGAGAAAAGATCCAACCATGATTTCGTACGCGGTACGCTCCACGTCGGCGTCGTCCAGAACCAGGGCCAGGCCCTTTCCACCACACTGGTACACGGCGGGCAACTCCGGGCGGTCGAATATGGCCCTGCGCACGGACATGGCCGTGTCGAAGCTGCCCGTGAAGAGCAGCATGTCGATACCCGGATGCACAACGAGGCGCTGACCGATGACGGTCCCCGAGCCCTGAACCATGTTGAAAACGCCCCGCGGCAAGCGACATCGATCCCACAGGTCCGCAACCGCCTGCCCCACACCGGGCGTAAACTTGCTGGGCTTGAACACCACGGCGTTTCCGGCAAGAATGGCGCTCGCGCTCTGGGTGGTGGGAACCAGCAGGGGCATGTTGTAGGGCGACAATATGGCGACGACGCCGCGCGCCAGCCAGTCCATGCGTGCACCCACCTCGTCGACGATCCTGGAGGAGAGCATGGAAATGCCATCTTCCAGCAGTATGTCCAGCATCCGGACAGTTGCATGTACTTCCTGGCGAGCTTCCCACAGTGGCTTGCCAGTTTCACGCGTGATCAATATCGCCAGGTGTTCGTGCAGATGGAGCAACGCCTCGCGGAATCGGTAGAGTGACGTGGCTCTGTCGGCCACGGTTACCCGCCTCCAGACGCGCACGCCAATGGCGGCACACTCTATGGCATCATCCACATTTTGTTCAGAAAAAGGGAAACGCCCCAGGACGTCACTGCGATCCCCGGGGTTCACACCGTTGATGTAGCCGTCCACCACTTCTGACTTGATGAACGAACCGTAGATATAGTCCCCCTTCCTGAGGAGGCGGTCACGCATGGAGTACACGATGGACCCTCCATACTCCGTCGGCGACTTGGAGCCGACAGATTATACCCTGTCTGGTAACAAAGAACCCTGTCAGGTTGCATGAACACACGGAAGCACTCCTGAAGTCGCGACGAAACGGAACCAAAACATGAAAAACGTCCATGAGAATATAGCCTCGTGTGTAGGAAATACGCCCGCAGTCAAGCTGAACCGGGTGACAAGGTTGTTCGAGGCCAGCGTCTACGCAAAACTGGAATATCTCAACCCGGGAGGATCTCTCAAGGACCGATTGGCGCAATCCATCATTCGCGAAGCCGAAAACAACGGTAGACTGGTACCGGGTGGCACAATAATCGAACGGACCACGGGTAACATGGGGGTCGCGCTGGCCATGGCGGCGGCCACAAGGGGATATCGCTCCATCTTCGTCGTTCCTGACAGGCAATCCGACGAAACCCGTGCGGCTCTCCGTTCCTATGGAGCCAGGGTGGTGGTGACTCCCGCCAACGCCGAACCAGACGATCCCAGGAGCGCCAACATGGTGGCAATGCGCCTGGCCCAGGAGACACCCCGCAGCTACTACGTGGACCAGTACAGGACCGAAATCAACCCCAACGTACATTATTCATCCACGGGGCCGGAGATCTGGGAGCAGTTCGACGGGCAAATCGACGTCTTCATCACCGGAATCGGAACCGGCGGCACCATCTCCGGCGTAGGCCGCTACATCAAGGAACGTAGCCCAGAAACCACCATCGTTGGCGTGGATCCCGTAGGCTCGGTCATCTACGATTTCTTCCACACCCGGCACATCACCACTGCCCAACCATTCATGGTGGAAGGCATCGGGAGCAGCTTTGTCCCCGCCACTCTCGACATCGACGTGATCGACAATATCTTCAGGATAAACGACAAGGAGAGCTTTCAAATGGCAAGAAAGCTTCTCCGTGAAGAAGGCATCTTCGTCGGCGGCTCCAGCGGAGCGACCGTGGCGGGAGCCATCAAGTACCTCCGCCAGAACGACCGCAAGGGTCTCAAGGTGGTGCTGCTGCTCCCCGACTCCGGCGCCCGCTACCTGTCTCGCATCTTCGACGACAACTGGATGCGAGACAACGGATTCCTGGATCCGGATCCGGGCCTCGGCACCGTCGGAGAACTGTTGTTGGACCTGGGCGAACGGGAACTGTTCACCGTGGACTCCAGGGCACGCGTGCCCGAAGTCATCGCCATCTTGAAGCTCCATGGCATTTCCCAGGTCCCGGTGATGAAGGGCGGACGGCTACTGGGAATACTCTCGGAAAACCAACTCCTGGAACGTACTCTTCGAGGGGGCTCACCCGGGGCCAGGGCCGGAGATCTCGCTGAAACCGCCTACTTCACGGTGGACCGCGAAACTGAGCTGTCTGTGCTGCTGAACCTGTTCCGCCAATCCCGCGTGGCAATAGTCATGGAAGACGGTAGACCCGCCAGCATCGTGGCACGTATAGACGTAATCGACTTCATTTCCCGAAACAAAGCGCCTGTCGTGGAACCTTGAGCACAGGGCAGCGGGAGGGATTGCGAGGTACAACTTCGCCTGCCCACATGGAATCTGAACCGGCCAATCGGGTTTTCTGTCCAGGCATCGATGGAACCTTCCGGGGAGCGGACAATGCGAGTTTCGCACTACTCATGGCTGCCCCTGGTCCTTCACTTTTCCTTTTCCTGCTCTCTTCAACAGGAGACCGAAGCTGTCCCCAACTGTGATCCACGGGAGATCTTCTACCAGGACCAAGATGCCGATGGTCTTGGCACGGCTCTCCATATCTACATCGGCTGCGATGCCCCAGAAGGCTTTGTTACCGACTCCGGCGATTGTGATGACTCCAATCCCAACACCATGGACTGCCCTGACACGGGATCCGAAGAAACCGGCCTGTAACATTAGGATGCGGACACGGCCGCCAGGATGATCCTCCACGCCTGCTGGACGAAAGCCCGGCCCACGAAGGAACAGGCCCCGCGGGTGAACAACACTCTGACCTTGAAGACGCCCCGACCCTGAAGACGCCCCGGCCTTGAAGACGCTGGAGTCCCAGGTAGGTGGAAACGGTGGCTCATGAATACCGACAGACACTTGCTTGCCCAGGAAACCCATGACAATGTCAATGGGCAGATGGTAGCGACATTCAGGTCATCCATGCTACGGCGTTTCGGCCTGGTCTTTCGCCTGCTGGGCCTTGGCCGCCTCCTGCGACCCGCCCGCCTCGAGAAATACTCATCGGAGTTCATCCGCCAGGCGGCCGAAAAAGGACCCATCATATACGTGCTCTACAAGCGCAGCGTGTTGGACTGGTACGCCCTGAACCACGCACTGAACACGCGCAGGCTTCCCCTGGCCGCGTTTTCCACGAGTCCCGGCTTCTTCGTCAAACCTTTCTTTGCTTTACACCACATCATCGAGGCCCTGCGGGTTCTCTGGCAATCCGCCGGGGTCGGAAAAACCCGAATGGAGCCCAGGTCCGCCCAAGAAATGGCTGCTGCCTTCTCCATCGGGAGCAACGGCTGTCTGTTTCTTCGGAAAAACACGCGAGAAAAGCCTCGTTCACGAAAAAAGAACCAGCCCAGTCACATCACGATGCTGATCCGGGCCCAAGGCTACACGGAGAGCCCTGTTCAACTCGTCCCCGTGGTGATCATCTGGGACCGTTCCCCCCCCACCGCCCGCTCCGGCATGAGGCGCATGGTCCTGGGAGAAGAGGAGTGGCCGGGCGATCTCAAGAAAATCCGCCTTCGACTCACGAGGCACAGAGACATCATCGTTCAGTGCGGGGAACCACTGGATCTCAAGGCCTTTCTGAAGAACGGTGAAGGCAGGTCGCGCCAGCACCTGGCCCAGCTCCTTCAATCCGCCCTCCGCCGTATCCTCTACCGAGAACAGGCCGTCGTGAGAGGCCCACGAATACTCTCCCACAGGAGCATGCGCCGCATAGTATTGAGCAGCCCTCCACTGACCGACCTGCTGACGCAGGAGAGCCGGACCACCGGGAAAACGAGACAACGGGTAAAACGTGAACTTGTGACAACGTTCAATCGCATCGCGGCTCGCATATCCTTCACCATGATGCTGCTGGGAGATCGAATCACCAGATTCCTGTGGAACCGCATCTACGGTGGCATCGACATACGCGAAAGGGATCTGCAGCGAGTGCGAAGTGCCTTGCGCAGGGGCACACCAATCCTTACACCAAGCCATCGCTCCCACCTGGACTACGTCCTGATCTCCAGCGTGTTCTACCAGCACGACATCGTGATTCCACACGTGGTCGCAGGAATCAACCTGTCTTTCTGGCCGGTGGGCGCCATCTTCCGAAGGCTTGGAGCCTTCTTCATCAAGCGGAGTTTTGCCAGTGACCGGGTCTTCCCGGTGGTATTCGCACGATACCTTCACCAGATCATCAGTGAGGGGTACCCGCTGGAGTTCTTCCTGGAGGGAGGTCGTTCCAGAAACGGCAAACTCCTCCCCCCCAAGTTGGGAGTCCTTGGAATGATCCTGGACTCGGCGGAGGAATTACGTCGAGATGACTTCGATATCACCTTCCTGCCCATGAACATCAACTACGAACAAATAGCTGAAGAAGACTCTTTCACCCGCGAAATCAAGGGAGAACAGAAAAAGTCCGAATCAATAGGGGATATGCTGCGTGCCCGGAGAGTGCTGCGCCACCGGTACGGGAGAGTATATCTGAGGGTTGGCAGGCCCATCACGTCCCGAGATATCCACCGGGATCTCACTTCTCCCTGGTCCAGCTTGCCACCGGCGGAGCGAAAGGACTACCTCAACCTCCTGGGCAGGCGTCTCCTCCACCGTATGAACGAACAAGCGGTCGTTCTTCCCACCAGCCTCACGGCGACGGCTCTCCTGGCCCACGAACGGCGTGGCATCCGACGCAGCACGTTACTGGGCCGAACCCGACGTCTGCTGGCCATGCTTGAACGTTTGAACGTCCAGATCAGCCCCATACTGGGACAGACCGAGTGGGCCATGGACGAGTCTTTGAGGCGGTTTGCGGCCACGAGGAAGATCCAGCTACACACCGATGGCGAAACCGCCATCTACAGCCTCTCCGAAGACCATCGCACCGCTCTCGAGTATTACAAGAACACAATACTCCACTTCTTCGTTCCAGCATCCATCCTCGCCCTGTCCATCCGCCGTGAGCTTCATGGATCGCGGGGATACCCCCCTTCCGAAGCCCGGCTGGATCCGCTCTCCCTGGCGGCAACATTTTCATCCCTCATCCACTTGTTTCGCCTGGAGTTCGTACTCGATCCCGACGCATCGGTGCACCAACTCCAGGCGCAGGCACAGGAAGCCCTGGAGTTGCACGGAGCCATCCAACTGGTGGAACGCTCCGAAAAGGTTGATGCCCCCGATGCTGCTTCGGGTTCTCAATCCAGCTCACTGCTGGTGGCGAACTCCCAGCGCTTGGACGAGATAGCCTCGTTGTTGATGAACTTCGTGGAGTCGTACTGGTTGACCCTGAAGAGCATCCCATCACTTTCCAAGTCATCGCCGTCCACCCAGAACCTGGACAAGCGGGCCACCTCGCTGGCAATACGTAAAATCGGCCAGGCACTCCACGCGGCCGAAGAACTCCACAGAGCCGAGTCGCTCTCCCTGCTCAACCTTCGCAATGCCCTCCGGGTGTACACTGAAGATGGGATCATCAGGCAATCCACCGAAGCCCCATACCGATGGCAGTTGCACGCCCAACGATACCAGCAAGCTCTTGGCCTTCTGGAGAACCTTCTTTGACCGGCGGTCAGAACCAACCTCCCTTCCAGCACGAATCTCCCGGCGAAATACTCCAGTCTGAGCAGGTCGCGGGACTCCCATCTTTTCCAGTCGTCGATGCCCTGTTCGGCAGCAGGCCAGAAGCGGGGGTCAGGTCCCATGGTCTGCGCAAGATGATCTTGTTGCTGGCCCTGGCCACTCCGCTGGACATACTTGGAATCGTTGGTTGCACCAACATTCCTGGAGTTTTCCTGACTCTCTGGGTCTGGTCCCTGCTGAAAAAAGAAAGCTCACGCCCCATAGATGACCCACGCCAGCAACGGCTGCTCGTTGGCCTCAAACTGCTTACCACGATCCTGTTGGTGGTCTGCGCGGTATCTCTTCCAGTGCAGTTTCTGCTGCACTACAACGGCTTCTATGAGCGCCTGCTCTCACAGCTCCTGGAGCATTCGCTCTGACTTCTGCACGGAAAACAGGAGAAATGCTTGACCCATGTCATGGTTGCAGCCACCAGCCCAGCGGTCTGGAAAGCCCTGGAGGCCGTCGGGGAAAGCTCTGGCCTGCCGCGGAGCGCCAGATTCGCTGAAAACACAGCCCCCGTCTAAAGGTCGCTACCATCACCAGGCGCGGGCTGGGCTTCGCCTTCCTGGAGCTGTTCCTGGTCGTCGGCCGGTTCCGGCTCGGGGATCGCGACCGCGGGTGGATCTGCCATTGCGAGGCCGATATTCAACACACCGTAGCGTACCGCCAGATCGTAGTGCTTCCTTGAGGCATCGGCATTGCCCTGGGCTGCTTCCAGGTTGGCCGCAGCCCATTGCCCCATGGCCGAAGCTGGCTGGAGTTCCAGGGCCTTCTGGATGGCATCGCCGGCTGCTGCCAGGTTACCGGACAGCACGAGGTGAAGAGCATATTGGCCCCACAATTCAGCGGTTTCCGGACGGAAAGATAGTTCCTTCTCGTAGAGTTCGGTGGCATCCGAGAGGTAGGTTTCAGCAGCTTCCAACTCACCCAGATCCCTGAGGTAGAGCCCGGTGGAGGAAAACACCTGGGGTACATCCGGGAACTGTTTGGCCAGAGAAAGCAGGGAACCTCGAACCGCGGCCTCGCCCCTGGCCTTGCGTACGGCCTCGGCGTAGAGATCCAGCCCGAACGGACTGTCGGCCACGTGTGGAGCCTCGGCATCGAGAATGGTGATTGCATTCTCGGGATAACCCTGATTCGTGAACAGGTATGCCAGGGCGAAACGCGTTGCCACCCTGGTAGGGATCCCCAGATCGGACCACACGTACGAGAGCTTGATGGCTTGACGGAGGGGCCCCTGGGCAAGGTCCATCTTGCCGTCCAGCAGATAGGCCATACCCGCTGAGGTGGGAAGCAAGGGGTGAAGATCCAGATGATCCTGGTAGGTCTCCAGCACCGCGGAGACGTTGCCCTGGCTCAGCTCGATGGTGGCCAGCTCGCCGAAAACATCGTCGCAGGTGTCGAGATCCTGGGTGACTATTCCCAGTTCTTCCAGCTTGTCGGGTTTCATCTTTTGGTACTTTTCGCGTTCCTTGCGATCCAGCGTGGACCAGGCCAGGTATCGCTCCATGCCATTGCGCACGGCGAGAACCGAATCTTCCAACTTGCCGTCCAGCCACAGGGCCCAACCCAGGTACTGCCAGTTCTGGCATGGGTCCGGGTCCAGAGAAGTGGCTTCTTGCAGGTCGGCCACGGCCTGGTCGTATTCTCCGGCCAAGACATGGAAACGTCCCCGCAGCGCGAGAAGCTCCGCCCGGGATTTGTCCTGGGCTTCCTGGGCATCGGCATCTTCGGGCGGGTCTTCGTCGAGATCGGCGATATCCATGGTCTTGGAGTCGATGAAGCCCTGTATCGACTCACTGCGCTTCTGGGCAGCCGCCGGCCTGATGGCCAGGTTGGAGTTTTCCGGGTCGATGGCGATGTCCAGACCGCGAAGCGCGTTGTTCCCCAGGAAACCGTGCAGCGCCTCGTCGGGTACGGAGCTGTAGTTGGAATGGACGAACCTGATGGAACCCAGATCAACGGTGTTCAACGAAGTGGACGCCAGCACGATGTCCAGGTCTCCCAGGGCAAAAGCGGGCAGGCCGTCGTCATTGAAGGAATCGTCAATCCAACTGCCGTAGGTGGAGGTATTCAAAGCAAGGTTGGTGGACTGATCCGCAACCTGCACAGGTACCACCACCGCTCTGGGCTTGTGGTACTCCTTGCCGAAGGGGAACTTGGCAATGAAGGAATCGGTGGATTCGTACGGAAAGGAGGCACCGACCTGTTGCAACAGTTGAGCCCCCTGCTGGGCCGGAGCAAAGCGAACCACGCCTTCCGAGGGCAGAATTGCCGCGGCGAGAGGCAGGGAACCAAGGCCGATGATGCCAGCGACCACGTCCAACTCGTCTTCGCTCAGCTCGAGAGGAGCCGAATCCACGGCAGCTACCTGGGCCGAAACCCCTTCCAGAACGAGTCCATCGCCGATGATCAACTGGTCGATCCTGGTGGTCTTGAACTTGCCACCGGTGCGGTACTGAAACTCTTCCGACTTGCGGCCCAGGGATGCCCAGAACTTCTTGTTGTGGGTCTTGACCTTGAAGTCGCTGGAGAATGCGCTGTTCAAGATGATGCCTTCGTAACCCACACCCACGATGAAGAGCTTGTAGGAGTCGTCGTCTTCGGCGAATTTCACATTGATGTAGGGCAGATCGTCGCCATATGCTCCTTGAACGAGGGGCACTTCCACAATGGACTCGATGTTGACAGAATCTACGCCCCCACCGAACTTGTCCAGGCGGGTCTTGGCCTGGGCAGCCTGTGGCATTGCGAGGGGTACGGTGAGAGCAAGGAGCAACAAAGCACGCATTGACAACCTCCGGAAACTCCAGCCTGCCTATCCTCTTTTGGCGAGGCAGGCCAGCACCCAGAACATCATTGCAACATATGACGGGACAGGATAGCGCAGATCGTCTTTCACGCCATTCGAGGTGTTCAGTCTCATGTCTACGATTTACGATATCCACGCCAGAGCCATCCTGGATTCCAGGGGCAATCCTACGGTAGAAGTAGAAGTCGTCACCGACGACGGTGCCGTGGGCAGGGCAGCAGTGCCGTCCGGAGCCAGCACCGGTGAACACGAAGCAGTGGAGCTCCGGGACGGCGACAAGACCCGCTGGGGCGGCAAAGGCGTCTCCCAGGCCATCTCCAACATCAACGACATCATCGCGGGGCACCTCATAGGACTGGAGGCCACGGACCAACGAGCCATCGACACCCTCATGGTGGAGCTGGATGGCAGCCCCAACAAGCAAAACCTCGGAGCCAACGCCGTGCTGGGGTGTTCCCTTGCAGTTGCCCGAGCGGCATCGCTCTCCGTGGATCTGCCCCTCTACCGGTATATCGGCGGAACCAACGCCTCGTTGCTGCCTGTTCCCATGATGAACGTGTTCAACGGAGGAGCCCACGCCGACAACAACCTGGATATACAGGAATTCTTGATCATTCCCGCGGGCTTCCAGCGCTTCTCCGACGCTCTCCGCTGTGGCTCTGAAATCTTCCACACCCTCAAGGAGATCCTCAGGGGGAGAGGCCTCACGACCTCTGTCGGCGACGAGGGCGGCTTCGCTCCATCCCTTGAAAGCGACACCGTCGCCCTGGAATTGTTGGTCTCGGCAATAGAGGCCGCCGGATACGAACCGGGCAGGCAGGTATACCTGGGCCTGGATGTGGCTGCCAGCGGTCTCTGGCAGAATGGCTCCTACATTCTCAGGGGGGAACCAAAAACCGCTTCAGAAATGGTGGACTACTACCTTCGACTCATCGAGGACTTCCCCCTGGTCTCGATAGAAGATGGTCTCGCAGAAGACGACTGGGACGGTTGGAAGCTTCAGAACGAACGCCTGGGAGCCCGCGTACAACTCGTGGGCGACGACATCTTCGTCACCAACACCCAGCGCATTGTGCGAGGAATCCGCGAAAACAACGCCAACTCCGTGCTCATCAAGGTCAACCAGATCGGAACCCTGACCGAAACCCTGGATGCGATATCCCTGGCACGCAGCCACGGCTGGGGAACGGTTGTCTCCCATCGTTCCGGAGAGACCGAAGACACCAGCATCGCCGATCTGGCGGTTGCCGCCGAAACCGGCCAGATCAAGACCGGCTCGCTCTGTCGCACCGAGCGTGTCTGCAAGTACAACCAACTCCTGCGAATCGAAGAAGAACTCGGTTCCGCGGCACGCTACGCCGGCGAGGCGGTATTCGCCAGGTAGTTGCCACCCGGAAAAGGGGGCCGCTCCCGCGATGGGAGCCTCTTCAGGGCGGGAACTCTCGAACAGCGACTCCTCCACCCCACCCGGGAAAAGAAGAAGAACCTGGCGCAAAGGAGCCGATGGAGCGCCATCTCGCCATCTGGCCGCCAGCCACGGAGTACCCGCGGCAACAGGCGTCGTGGTGGATACGCGGTCTTTCCCGGTTTGTTCAGGGTTGGTCGCCGCCTTCGTCGGGGTCTTTCATTTCTTCCAGCAGCAGGAAATCGTCTGCAAAGGTGTAGCCTTTGCGTTCGAATGCCTCCAGCACCGCCACGCTCAGGCGACTGGTGGTGGGTTTCCTCACCACGGCGGTGACCCGCCGATCTTCAAAACCCAGCATCTGCTCCGGTTCCCTGGGGCTGGACACCAGGAAGCGAATCTCTCGCCCAGTTGTGTCGCCCCTCTGGAAGAATGGAAAGAGCCAGACATCGTATTGGCTTCCAAAGAGACTATTTTTCACCCTCTGCTTTACCCTCAAGGGATAGTGGGCCGTGCCTTCCACGGTCACGACCTTGTGGCCAGGGGCCACATCCAACAGAGGAACCGAAACGGGCTCTGGCAGCAACAACCGCTCCATGGGGCCGATTCCGTACCAACCCATCACGGCCAGGCTCAAGAACAGAAACACGACAAAGGCCGCCCCCATGGGTAGAAGACTCCGCATAGAACTCCTCCTGGTTCGCGTCTGCTGAACCCACCCTGTAGCGAACGGAATACATATAAGCCAGTGAGACAAGGGAGCGACATTTGACGAACGGTGCCGGAAAAGAAACCGAATGGGGAATCCTCGTGGACGAAGGAGGCACCTTCACCGACGTGGTGGCTATCTCCGACACGGGGCGCGTACTGACCAGAAAGCTGCCCACGGACGCCGCCCACATCGACACCATCTTGTCCTCCTGGCCCGGGCGCGTGGTGGAACTGCGACGTGGCACCACACACGGCACAAATGCCCTGCTGGAAAGAAAGGGCGCGCCCACAGTGTTGATCACCACCGCTGGCTTTGGCGACCTCCCCCTGATCCGTGACCAATCTCGCCCATCTCTCTTCTCGCCAGCAATGCTGCCCCCCGCTCCTCTCTACCAGGAAGTCCTTGAGGTGGACGAGCGCATCGATTCCCGGGGGCAGGTCCTCCATCCACCTCCGCAGGCGCTGAAAGTCAAGTTGAAGGCCCTGGCGCAAAAAGGCATCCACTCCGCTGCCATCGTCCTGCTCAACAGCTACGCCAACCCCGTTCACGAACTCATGCTGGCCAGGTGGTGCCGGCAGGCGGGCTTCTCCTGGGTTGTCACGGGGCATCGTGTCTCTCCGTCCAGGGGCTTTCTGGCCAGAATGGAAACGACTCTCGTGGATGCGGCAATCACTCCGCTGCTCCCCCGACGACAACAGGGACTGTGGATCTGTTCGGATGGTAGCCTCGTTCCCCCCAACGAACTACGTGGCGCGGCGGCGGTGCTGTCCGGACCCGCCGGAGGAGTCGTGGCTCTGGAAGGTGTCGCCAGAGCTGCCGACGTTCCGGCGGTCATCGGCCTGGACATGGGTGGCACCAGCAGCGATGTCTCCCGCTGGGCAGGGAACCTGGAGCATCGCCACGAACACCAGGTGGCGGGAGTCAAGCTCCGAGTTCCCGTGCTCCATGTGGAGACCGTGGCGGCCGGTGGCGGCAGCATCTTATCCTTCCAACTCACAGGGCCCTCCGTTGGGCCTGAAAGCGCAGGCGCGAACCCCGGACCCGCCTGCTACGGTCGAGGAGGCCCCCCTACGGTCACAGACGCCAATGTCGTGCTGGGCAGAATCAGACCCCAAGACTTCCCAAGAATCTGTGGTCCACAAAGAAACCTTCCTCTCCAGCCACAGGAATCCCACAAGGCGTTGACCAGGCTGCTGGACTCGGCCAAAGACCTGGAGCCCGGGACCTCCATTTCTGCCAACTCGCCCTCTTCTGTCCAGGAAATGGCGGAACGAATGCTGGACCTTGCCAATGCCGAGATGGCTCGTGGAATAGAACGTATCGCCAGCGCCAGGGGCTACGATCCCGCTGATCACGCATTGGTCGTCTTTGGAGGCGCCGGCCCACAACACGCCTGCGAGCTTGCGCGCCGCCTGAACATCGGCACGGTGCTGATTCCTGGACTGGCTGCGCTCCTGTCGGCTTACGGATTGGGCCTGGCGGAAAGAAGAACCTCCCGCCTCATGCCCCTGCACGTGGCCCTGGAGGACTGGGATGAAGTGGAACGTGCATGGGCACTGCTCTCATCCCAGGCCCCTTCCTGGGCCAGGACGGAAAAACGCACTCTACATGTGCGTTACCGAGGAACAGGAGAACCCCTGGAGGTGTCCGGGAACAGTCCGCAAGAGGTCAGACGACAACTCTCCATGGCTCACCAGTCCATGTACGGCTTCGATCGATCCGGCGAAGCCCTGGAAGTGGTCAACGCCCGAGTAGAGTGGAGCAAGCCGGGTAAGTTCGCGAGTATGCCACTCCCCGGCGCCTCGATGGGCAAGCCCATGGACCGCCACAAGCTGTGGTGCCGCGGTTGGTTGCAAGCCAGGGTCTGGAAGTTGGGATCCCTGGGAAAAGGGCAACGCATCGAATCGCCGGCACTGGTGGTGGACCAGCACCACACGGTGTTCGTGCCACCCGGATGGCAAGCCACTATGCTCGAAACCGGCGTGTTGAAACTGGAACATTCCAACCACGGCCAGCCGGAAGCCATGGCATCCAGCGCTCCACCCGGGCAGACCCGGGCACGAATTCAACTTGTTCCGCCCCGCATCGACCCCTTCCTCGTCTCGCTGGCGGGAAACCGACTGGCTGGCGTGGCCGAGAGAATGGGAGAAACCCTTCGGCGCCTGGCACGTTCCACCAACGTCCGGGAAAGGCGCGACTACTCCTGCGCCATTTTCGACCAGCAGGGGCACCTCCTGGCCAACGCGGCGCACATTCCTGTCCACCTTGGAGCCATGGGGGCCACAGTCAGGGCCCTGTTGCCCCAGATGCGGGCCAATCCAGGGATCTCGGCGTGGATCTCCAACGATCCCTACAATGGGGGTTCACACCTGCCCGATATCACCGTGGTTTCGCCTTTGAGGCCAACCGGGGACCGCCAAATCTGGTTCCTGGCCAACCGTGCGCATCACCTGGACGTGGGTGGCCTGACTCCCGGCTCCATGCCGCCGCACTCCACCAGCATCGCCGACGAGGGTGCGCTTCTTGAAGGGCAACCGCTCACCGATCAACGGGGAAGAATCCTGGACGCCAACATACGCGCGCTGCTGTCAGCCAGCCGTGAACTCGACACTGTCATCGGGGATCTGGACGCGCAGGTGGCAGCCAACGAGATCGGCAAGGTCCTACTGACCCGGTGGCTCCAGAATGTGGGGCACTCCACAGCAACGGTACTGGTGGAAGAGCTGAAACATCGGGCTGAACGTGCCTTGTTGGCGGCAGTACCCCCGCCAGGAGTCGTTCTCCGGGCCCAGGAGATTCTCGACGACGGTTCCGTTATCAAGGTCAGGTTGCAGAGAACGGGACCAACCACCAACGGTGGCGCCGGAAGACTGCTCATCGATTTCTCAGGCACATCGATGGCGGGAAAGGGCAACCTGAACGCCCCATTGGCGGTCACGACCGCGGCAGTCCTGTACACCTTCCGCTGCGTCTCGGACCGTGAAGTGCCTCTCAATGAAGGGGCTCTGCGTGCGCTGGAAATCAAAATACCGCATGGAAGTATGCTGGATCCCCACCCCCCCGCCCCGGTCTGCGGCGGAAACGTAGAGATCTCGCAACGCCTGGTGGACCTGCTGCTTCGTGCCCTCCATGCCCAGGCATCCGGCCAGGGGACCATGAACAACTTGAGCCTCGGGCTGAGCGAGGAAGACAACCATCGCACAGAGACTTGCGAGACAGCCCGCGGATACACCTGGGCCTACTACGAGACCATTGCGGGTGGCGGTGGAGCGGGCCCCGGATTCCATGGGTCCACCGGTCTTCAGGTCCACATGACCAACACCCGAATCACCGATGTGGAGGTCCTGGAAGCCCAGATCCCCATCCGAGTAGAGCGGTTCAGCATTCGACTGGGCTCCGGTGGCGAAGGTAGATGGAGAGGTGGGAACGGTCTTGTACGTGAGCTGCGATTCCTGGCTCCCGTACGGGTTTCTCTGCTTGTGGGCAGACGGGATACGGGTGCCCCGGGGGCGGCAGGTGGTCTAGCTGGTGCCCCGGGACGTGACCTGGTGGACAGGGGCCATGGCTGGGAACCAGCCCCCACACACTGGATGGCCCGAGCAGGTGATCTGCTTCGCATAGAGACACCGGGCGGTGGTGGCTGGGGCGCAGCCTGACCACTGCCAGGGCGCCAACAGGTGCTGCCGTATCAAAAAGCCAGGAGAGTTCCCGCCGAGGCCTGCCACAGGAAACCACCACTCTCGATTCCTTCTTCCACCAACTCCAGGTCCTTTCCGTAAAGGTAGCCCAGGGCCGCGTTGAGGTTGAGACCAAAGGTGTCGGATAGCATCAAGTCGAATCCAGGCCGCGCTCTGATGCCGGTACCGAACTTGGTGGGAGACGTGGCGTAGATGATGGGAGTGAACTCAGCCCCGATATAGGGTTGAAAATCCCGGGAGGTTGGCTGGTAGCGAAGGCCGAGCGAGAAGGCCAACATGTTGTTCCAGCGCTCACAGCCGTCCAGCCCGTCCTCGGGATCACACAGTTCTTCGGGGAAATGCCTGTTTACGCTGAATGCTTCCAGCCCTCCGGAAACCTTTACGTTACTGCTCACTGAATACGCCAACTCCCCCCCCCAGGTAACGAACTGCAAGGCGAAGTAGCCGCTTGTCCCCACCCTGGCGTAGATGGCCACGTTGTCGTTCCGGGAAGCACCGCTGGACAAACCGCGTTCGACGCGAGGGCCTTCCAGGTTCTTGCTGCTGCGATAGTCATCGGCATGAGAACTCCTGCCAGAACGACTGCCGTGCGTGTCCACGTCCAGGTCTTCGGCATAACGGAAACTGGAAGTGTTGCCTGTGGGCTCGTCCAGATCTACGTAACGAGAAGAATAGGAATCATCGGCCAGCGAGTCGTTTTCTTCGTCGAAGCTGAAGGAACCTGGAAGGATGTCCTGGTCGTCATCGGCGGGTTCAACGGATATCAGGCTGGCGGCAGGAGCGAATTCGATGTCGATGTCGTCGCTGTTCACGGGAGCGAACTGGATGTCGTCCAGGTCAATTTCAGCCCTTGCCGCCTCTTCCTCGGCCTGACGGCGTGCTTCTTCCTCGGCCTGACGGCGTGCTTCTTCCTCGGCCTGACGGCGTGCTTCTTCCTCGGCCTGACGGCGTGCTTCTTCCTCGGCCTGA
>JAJRWT010000028.1 GCA_024276675.1 Myxococcota bacterium
CACTCCCGGGCGGCCGCCCGAAGGAGCGCGCACTTCGCGAAAAGGTACTTTCCATCGTGGAGTACCAGCTCCTCTACAGAGCAGTGTTCCACTTTGGGGGGCATAGGTGTTCCACATATGCGGGCATAGGTCCAAAAGTGTTCCACTTTGGGGGGCATAGGTGTTCCACATATGCGGGCATAGGTCCAAAAGTGTTCCACTTTGGGGGGCATAGGTACGCAGGCCCTCAAATCCTTGGCTGGGGACCGTCGTCCAACTGGGCGGCCCAGCAGTGGTCCAGGGCAGTGGAGCGTCGTCTTGGCAAGCTCGACACGAGTGGGCACGGGAAGATGAAGCCCCGCGTGATAGCGTAGAGCCTGCCCAGCGTCTTCTTCGGCAATATCCTTCCAACCATCATGGACTCCGTGGAGAGAGCAAGATCCCCGGCAGGTCCGCAACCCTCGAAGGAACCCCGTCACGGCCCATCTCCCGCCAGTCCCAACCGCTTCCCACCTTCCGCGCCGCACCCGCAAGTTCCCGCTACGGTATATTGGTCCCGGCCCGGAACGGCGGGGCTTCCTGCTTTTGCTGCTGGTCCTCCTGGCGCTGGCCCTGCGCATGCAGGCGGTGGTGCTGCCCGACATGGACCAGGACGAGCGGGTCTACGTGGAGGCGGCCAGCAGCTACGCCCGGGTCATGCGGCGAAGCGATCCGGCCGCTGTTTCAAGTCTCTCCAGCATCACTGAAAACGGCGAGCATCCCGCCCTGGTGAAGGTGGTCTACGGCGCCGCCATCGCCCTGCTGGGCCACGAGCCTCCGCTGGTGTGGCGCCTGGCCGCCTGTCGACTGGTATCCCTGGCGGCCGGGCTGGGAACGGTGGCCCTGCTGGCCTGGTGGGAACCATGGGCCGGCCTGGCCCTGGCCCTGCACAGCCTGCACGCCAAGTACAGCTCCGAGGCATACCTGGAGGCTCTGCCCGGGCTGCTGGCCCTGGCGGCCTTCCTGCTCTGGCTCCACGCAGCCCAGGGGCGCGAGAACCGGAAGGGGGCCCTGGCGGGCTCCGCCATCGCCCTGGGGGCCTGCGCCGCCGGAAAGTACTCCCACGCCCTGGTGGCCCTGCCCATGGGCGCATTCATACTCCGGGACTTCATGCGAGGGCGTGCCAGCGGGCGGATGCTCCTGGCCTGCGCCGCCCTGGCCCTGGCGGCCTTCTGGGCGCTGGACCCCTATCTCTGGAGCACCCCCGTCGCCCGGCTCGTGGAATCCCTGTCCTTCCATCCCCACTACTACACCGCCGAAATCCAGGGAACGATCAATGACCATCCCTGGTACCAACCCATCGTGACCATGGCCACTTCGCCCGCCCGTGAATGGCACCCCCAGGCCCTCTTCCTGCCCACCGACGGCGTCATACTGCTGCTGGGCCTGGTGGGGCTCACGCTCCCCTGGCTGGGCGGTTTGCGTCCTTTTCGCTGCCGCAGTGCAGGCCGCACCGCGGCGGCCATCGGCTCCTGGTTCCTGGTGGGCTTGCTCTTTCAGGTGGCCTGGCCCACGCGTTGGCCCCACTACACCATGCTCACGGTGACCCCACTGTGCATGGGAGTGGGCCTGCTGGCGCGCCGACTGCACCTTCCCTGGTCCCGCCGGATTCAGGGTACAGGCCCCGTGGAGAGCAGCTCACAGCGAGCTTCGAACCAGCCCGCCTCCCGCTGGTACAACAGGAGTTGCTGCCGCGAAATGTAGCGGGGGGGCGGGAAACCGCCCTCCAGGGGCAAGGGCTTGGAGGCATCTTGCTGCGCGGGATGGCCCTGGCCGGAGCGAGGCCCATCGTCCACGTGGCGGCGCAGCAAAAGAGCAGCGTCGTCCAGGCCGGCTTCCGTCTCCATGGCGTAGATCCTGGTGCAGGGGGGGGTCCCGGCGACACGGAGCCAAAGGGACCAGGGATCCCCGACCCCCTGGGTGGCCACGGCGTAGGGGCACCGACAGGAGTCGGGCAAGGCTTCCAGTCCCCTGTCCAGGAGCCCGGCCAGGGCCCCCAGACTGGACTCCGTGACAGGCGAGATGTCCAGCTCGTAGTCGGAGGACTGCATGAGCCCCCCCAGCGTGTTGTCTCCTGCCTGGCGGGTGTCCACGGCCAGGGGCAGGAGGCCCGGAAGGGATCGGCCCAGGAGTTCCAGCCCAGCGTAGCCGCAGAGGGAGAGGGAGGCCAGCACTGCCAGCCAGGTGGGCCGAAGCCTTGAGATGCCCAGAGCCAGCACCAGGGGCAAGACGGGGTACAGCACCGCGACATAGTAGAAGTTCTTCTTGGGGATGAGAGAGAGCAGCAGCAGGGGGCCCAGGACCCAGCCCGCAATCTCGGCCCGCCCACGCCCACGCCACAGGAACAACAGCATCGCCAGCTCCACGGGGATGGCCAACGCGGGGGTCAGGGCCCGCCAGTAGAGGTGGCTCGTGTAGGCGGTCAACTGCCGCCAGTGCCACCATGGCAGCAGGGCCTGGAAATCGCTGCGTTGCAGCTCTTCCAGCGTGCGCTGCACCGAACCCGTGTGGGTGGGGTCCCTTGGCAGGAGCAGGAAGACGGCCACCAGCAGCGCTGTCCACAGCACGGCGTTTCCTGCCAGGCAGCGGACACGAGAGATGGGGGCGCCGTGGGCGTCCTTCCCCAGCAGCAGGCTCCGGAGAGCAGACGCGCCGGCCATGGAGAGCAGGGCCAGCATCAAGAGGGCGTTGTCGGTGGGGCGGGGGCTGAAGCAGGCGGCAGCCGCCAGCACGAGGGCGAATCCCAGGCCCGGCAGCAGCCTGGTGAGGCCACGGGAGCACAGCAGCAGCAGGCCCCCCGCCAGCAACAGGGGCATCTGGGGGCCGTGGACATCGAAACGCCGCGACACGAAGGCCACGGCGGGAATGGCCGGCAGCAGGAAAGCCGCCAGCACGCCAGTCCATGGGCCCGAGAGCTGGCGAGCCAGCAGGAACACCAGGAGCTGGGAGAGAAGGAGGGCGCCCAGCAGGGTGAAGAGGGGGAAGTCGGGGCTTCCTCCGCTCAGCTCCAGGACTCGCGCCGCGATCCACGGCAGGATCCCCGCGGCGGGCGTCCATGCCCGAACCCCGGGCAGGGCGGCAGCCAGGTGTGATGCGGCCAGGCGATCCTGGATGGGCTCCATCATGCCGCAGCACACAAAGCCGCTGCCATCCTGGTCCAGGCGGATCCAGGCCAGCAGGAGCCCGCCGTGGAACGACAGCACCGACAGGAGGGCCAGGAGCGGCCTGAACCGCGCCCGGGAGGCACGGGCCAATGGACGGGAACGGTGCTGGCTGACTTCGTGTTTCATTCTCGTTACATGTATCCCGCGCTTCTCGGCCATCGTCACGCCGGGGAGTCGATTCCACGAGGAAACACCAACCATTGCAACGCAGCAGTCGCCCCGACCTGGTCCCGAGCCGCCCCCGGGCAACTCCCTATTCCAATGAACAACGGGAGGCGCCAACGTCCGATCATCTCGGAATACGCCAGGGCTTGGGAAAAACCAGAGACCTCGCCCGCCAGTGGCTTGGCTGGGTTTTGATCGCTGCCGCGGGGAGCGAGCCATGAAGAACATCTACATAGTGGGCTATCACCAGAGTCCCTTCGGGAAACTCTACGACACCACGCCGGAGGCCATGCTGCGAGACGCCGCCATGGGCCTGTTGGAAAAGCTGGACGCCCCTCCGGACCTGGTGGACACCGTGGGCCTCTCGGGCTGCTGCACTCCCCTGTTGAACGACCAGTTGCTGCTCTCGGGCCTGCTGGCCCAGGCGCCGGGTTTCGGCTGCAAGATGATGGACACGGCGGAAAACGCCTGCTCTTCCGGGGGGCAGGCCATCCTCAACGTCATCTACCGCCTGCTGGCGGGAGTGGCCGACATCGGCATGGCGGTGGGAATCGAAAAGATGCGCGATGAACGGGGCAAGATGGACGGCAAGCGCATCGGCAGGGTGCTGGGCTACGCATCCCACCCGGAGCAGAGGCCGGGAAAACTCTTCGTCTTCCCCCACATCTTCGCCGAGATCATGGACCTCTACATGAAGGAACACGGCGTCACCGAAGAAGACCTGGCCCACGTACCCGTCACCTTCTACGCCAACGCCAACCAGAACCCCATGGCCCAGATGCATGGCCACCGCCTCGGCCTGGAAGACGTGCTCACCATCGAGGGGATCAACAGGTACATCGCCCCGCCCCTGCCCCTCAAGACCTACGAGTGCTCCCAGGTCTCCGACGGCTACGCCGCCATCATGCTCAGCACCGAGGCCGGCCTGCGGAAACTCTCCGTGCCTCCCGAACGGGTGGTGCGCGTGGCGGGCTTCGGCCAGCGCACCGATCCCCTCAACGTCGCCACCCGCCCCGACACCCTGCGCCCCCGGGGCGCATTCCAGGCAGTGCGGGACGCCACGGACATGGCAGGTGTGACCACCCAGCAGATCTCCCTGGCCGAGGTCCACGACTGCTTCGGCATCATGGGCGCCATGTCCGCGGAGATCCTGGGCAAGGCGGCATACGGGCAGGGCGCCCGCTACTTCGTGGAGGGTCGGGCCAGGCTGGACGGCGACTGCCCGCTCAACACATCCGGCGGCCTCATTGGCAAGGGCCACCCCATCGGGGCAACGGGCATCGCCATGCCCGGATGGTGTTACCAGCAGATCGTCGGGGACGTGCCGCCCGCGCTCCAGGTGAAGAGCATCCACCACGCCGCCACCTTCAACATAGGCGGTCCCATCTGCGCCAGCGTCGTGTTCGTGCTGCGCGGGGCCGACTGAGTTCCCAGGCGGCCAGAAGCGTCTCCTGGCGGGAAGCACGAGATCGACCCGCTTCCGCGAGCCGCCCCGAGTTCGGGATTCCCTTGCCCGGGCGTGCCGGGGCGAGGCTTCAGAAGTGGTGCGAAATCCGGGGTGTGGCGGGTCATGGCGTCAGAAGTGGTGCGAAATCCGGGCTGTGGCGGGGGCTTCCCGGAGGGGGCTCCGCCTGGCCCTGCCCCTGGCCCTGGACAGCAGCAGCAGGAGCAGGGCAGAGAGCGGCAGGGCGGAGGCCGGGGCCGTGGAGGAGGAGCAACCGCAGGAGCCAGGATCGGAGAAGTCGGGACGCTCTGGGAGTTCATCCAGGTCGCCTTCCGCGCTGTCCCGGGGGAGGGCGCTGTCGTCGACGCCGGCTTCTCCGGTTGTAAATGACCACGTGGAACTGGCCGCGACATTGGCGCCGTCGCTGGCCTGCGCGTACCACTGGTAGGCGGAGTTGGGCTCCAGCCCTTCCCAGGCGATGCTGGCCAGCGAGCCGGAGGCGGCTTCCACCGTGCCCAGGAGTTGGAAGGGAGTCGAATCCATGTCGTATGGCAGCACGAAGTCACTGTCATCGTCGGTCTGGTACTGGTCAAGCCACGGGGAGTAGGTCCGCACGTGGATCTCGCCGGCCCGGGGAGAGAAGGTCATGACCCGGAGCCAGCCGTCGCCGCCGTTGCCGTCGAACTGGTAGTCGGCCATGAGGGTGTAGAGGGTGCCATCCTGGCCCACGGGATCACTTCGCCAGACCTCGGCGGTGAGGTGCCCTCCGTGCATGAGGAAGAGGGTGTCTTGTTGGCCGAGGTTGTCGTAGATGCGCTGGCCCTGGTCCGACAGGACGCCGCTTTCGTCCACCACGTAGTGGGCGCTCACGATGGCGCGCCGATCCTCGTAGGTGCTGAGCAGATCGGCGGCCCAGGGGAGCACGGCATCGTCTTCGCCATCCTGGTCGTATTCCAGCTCCAGGACGATGAAGTCCATGCCCGAGGCAGTGAAGAGGTGGTAGTGGTCGTCGTTGTCATCTCCCAGGTGACCTCCGTAATAGGCCCGGTCCTGGAAGCGTTCGGCGCCGAAGTAGCTGTTGTAGTAGTCGGTGCTGCCCAGGGGATCGCCGTTGGGGCTCTGGTCGTGGTTGCCCACGGCGATGCCGTAGGGGATGCCATCCGCCAGGCCGGTGGTGACCGGGTCCTCCAGCAGCGACATGGCTTCGTCGGCCACGAGCCACTGCTCCGGATCGTCGTCGCCGGAGTCCACCAGGTCGCCCACGTGCATCACGTAGACGATGTTGAGGGCCTGGCGCTGCTCCACGATCCACTGTGTCTGGGCGATGAACATCTCGGCCAGGCCGTCGTAGCGCTGTGAGCAGTAGTACTGGGTGTCGGGCAGCACCACGATGCTGAAGTCCGGGCGGGGTTCTTCTTCCAGGCGCCCGTAGAAGTTCACCTGCAACGTGCCACCTTCGGGATCATTCACGGTCACGGCCAGTCGGGGGTCCAGGTCCACTCCGACGCTGCCGTCCTCGGGCCAGGGATCGACGGGGCTGTCCGGCGGAAGATCCACGTCGAAGGGGGCCTGCTCGGCCCAACTCGCCCCCACCACGGTCCCGTGGGCAGTCCCCACGCTGTCGGCCGCCAGGTCTCCGCTGGCCTCGTCGAAGCCCCAGCGGGCCACCAGCCCCGAACCGGTACTCACGGCCCTGTTGATATCGGCCCGGATCAGGGACTGGCCCCGTGCCAGGGACCAGAGGCGAAGCTCGTCGATGGCCCCCATGAAGGCGCCGTCGGGATCGCCGTCGCTGTCCATGGCCGTGGCCACGGCGAAGTGCTGCACGCTGTCGAAGCGCGGAGTGGCCCCGCCGGTGTCCTGCTCCACCTCCAGGATTCCATCCAGGTATATGGCCCACGAGCTGCCGTCGTAGGTGACGGCCCCGTGATGCCAGAGGCCGTCGCGCACGTCGGTGACCCCCACGACCGGGTGGTTGGCACCGCTTTCCATGTCTTCGAAGTCGGCGGCCAGGGCCCCTGTCGTGGAGTCCACCCCCAGGCCGAAGTTCATGTCCACGTCGCTGCCGTCGGACTCTCCCCTGCCCTTTCCGGCAAGGGGAAAGAGTTGCAGCCCGCCCGATCCCGTGCTGGCGGTGTCCGAGCCTTCCCCGTCCCAGCGGAACCAGCACTCCAGGGTGAAGACATCCAGCCCCAGGCCCGGGGCGTCGCCCATGGTGACGTGGTCGTCCACCCCGTCGAAGTAGAGTGCGCTCTCGGCTCGGAGCAGGGGCGAAGACAACAACAGCGCCGTAAAACAGGCTCCGGTCATGGGACCTCTCTCGTACTGGGAAAAGGGGAGGACCGTATTGTAACAGCAAGCGCCGGAATTCTCGTGCCTGCGCGGTGACTGGGAGCCTGTCGGGAAAACCCATGCCTGTCGCGGGGCCCGAGCCGGCCGTTTCCGGCAGCCTCTTTCCCGACGGCTCCCAGGACGGGCGCTGGCAAAGGTGCTGGACCGGGTGACCACCAGCCCCGGCGGTCTCCACATCCAGAGCCGCGATCCTTGGGGTAGACTTCTCTTCGTACAGGTCCGGGTTATGGAACGTGCACGGTAGGAGACGCCCGGAGGAACCCATGATCAGATTTTACATCCAGTCCCTGTCCAAGTCCCTGGAAACGGCCCCTGGCCGTCGTCGCTTTCCGCTCCTGTCCCCGTTTTCGGCCATCCTGCTCTCTCTCTGGCCCGGCGCTGTCCGGGGGGAGGGGCCGGGGAACCTAGCCGAGTCCGGCGATTGTGCCGCCAGGCCCGGGGTCGAGTTGCCCGCGGGCTCTGCTGGAGCTGCGGCCGAAGGCTCGCTCCTGCTGCGGCTGGGGGATGGAGCCTGCGCGGTACCCCTGGAGGGTGGGCTGGGCGCCCGCCTGGGAACGGACGAGTTGGCCCTGCGCACGCGGACCTACGGGGGGATGCCCCTACCCGGGGCGGAGCCTCGTTGGACCCAGTGCGCATCCGGCATCCAAGGGACCAGGCTGTGCCGACCGGGTGTGCAACAGGACAGGGGCCTGGTGACGGAGTGGTGGACGGCGGCCGGTAGTGGCGTGGAGCACGGCTGGTCCCTGGCCGGACCACCCGAGGGTGTCCCGCTGGCGGCCCTGGAGCTGGGCCTGGTGTTGCACCGCGGGAGCCTGCTGTCCGTGGACCCGGACGGCAGGGGCGCAACCCTGCGCGGCAGCGAGGGCGGGCTCTGGCGATACGGCGGTCTGGAGGCCAGCGATGCCGACGGCCATCCCCTGGACGCCCGCTTGATGCAGGTCCCCCGGGGCCTCGCCGTGGTGGTGGACGCCTCTGCCGCCAGGTGGCCGGTGCTGGTGGACCCGGTGCTGGAGATCGCCCAGATCCACGCCAGCGACTATGCCGACGTAGATTACTACGGCTACGCGGTGGCGGGGGCCGGCGACGTGGACGGTAACGGCTTCGACGACCTGCTCGTGGGTGCCTACATGGACGACGACGACGGGATGTTCAGCGGCTCCGCCTATATCTACTACGCTGACACCACCGGCGTGGACGCCTCCACCGAGGACAAGCTCACCTCCTCGGACGCCGCCTCGGGTGACTACTTCGGAGAGTCCGTCGCCGGCGCCGGCGACGTGGACGGGGACGGTTTCGACGACGTGATCATCGGGGCCTACCAGGACTCCCCCCACGGCTCATGGAGCGGCTCCGCCTACATCTATTACGGGAGTTCACATGGCATCGCCCCCTCTTCCGAAGACAAGCTCACCGCCTCGGATGGCAGCTCGGGTGACTACTTCGGCTGTGACGTCGCGGGCGCCGGCGACGTGGACGGGGATGGTTTCGACGACGTAATAGTAGGCGCCCAGTCCGACGACGACTACGCCGGCTCGGCCTACGTGTTCTACGGCAGTTTCACCGGGATCGACCCCGCCCGGGAGGACAAACTGCTGGGCTCGGACGTCACTTCGGGCGAGTACTACGGGATCTCGGTCTCTGGCGCCGGAGATATGGACGGCGACGGTTTCGGCGACGTGCTGGTGGGCGCCTACCGCGAGGACGACAGCGGCTCGGCCTACGTGTACCTGGGGTCTGGCGGCGGCGTGGACGTCTCCAGCGAGCAGAAGCTGGCGCCCTCCGACGGCTCCATGTCCGACTTCTTCGGCTTCGCGGTCACAGGCGGCGGCGACCTTGACGGCGACGGCTACGACGACGTCGTGGTGGGGGCTTACTGCGACGACGACGCCGGTTCGAGCAGCGGCTCGGTCTACACCTACTACGGCAGCGCCTGGGGAGCGGAGGTCTCCAGCGAGCAGAAGCTCGTGGCCTCCGACGGTGGGGTGGACGACTACTTCGGCAAGACGCTCTCCGCGACGGGAGACGTGGATTCCGACGGTTTCGACGACCTGCTGGTGGGCTCATACTGCGACGACGTGGTGGGTATCAACAGCGGTTCGGCATACCTGTTCTACGGCAGCAGCGACGGCCTGGACGCATCCTCCCAGGAGAAGGTGCTGCCATCCGACGGCGCCCAGGACGACGCCTTCGGGATCGCGGTCTCGCTGGCCGGCGATGTGGACGGAGACGGCTTCGGCGACCTCTTGATAGGCGCCAACCTGCACGACGTCTCCGACGTGGACGCGGGTGTGATCTACGTCTTTACGGGGGCCTGCCGGGACGCGGACCTGGACACCTACTGCGCCGAGGATGACTGCGACGACTCCGACCCCGACATCAACCCAGGCGCCGAAGAGATCGTGGGAGACGGCCTGGATTCCGACTGCGACGGGACCGAGCTGTGTTACGCCGACCTGGACGGCGACGGCTACTCCGACGGCAGCATCGTCACCTCCACCGGCGTGGCTTGCGACGGTGACGGCGAGGTGGGGCTCGATGCGAGCATGGACGACTGCGACGACTCGGACCCGGACATCAACCCAGGGGCCGAGGAGCTGCCGGGCGACGGCCTGGATTCCGACTGCGACGGGACCGAGCTGTGTTACGCCGACCTGGACGGCGACGGCTACCCCGACCTGGGCAGCGTGCTGGCCTCCGCAGACGACGACTGCGGCGACGAGGGCGAGGCCGCCCTCGATGCAGAAGACTGCGACGACTCCGACTCCACCGTCCACCCCTACGCGGATGATACCTGCGGAGACGGCGTGGACTCGGACTGCGACGGCCTGGGCGGCCTGGACGACGACGAGGACGGCGACGGCCTGAGCTGGAACGAAGAGGATGCCCTGGGCACGGACCCCTGCGATCCCGACACCGACGGCGACGGCGTCTCCGACGGCGACGAGGTGGAGGCCGGCACCGACCCCTTGGTCCCCGATGAAATTGGCGAGGGCGACACCGGCGAAGTCAAGCCCGACAGCGGAGGGGGTTGCAGCGCCGCCGGCCTTCCGCGGGGCAGCCATACCACCATCCTGGGGCTGGCAACCCTCTCCCTGCTGCTTCTCCGTCGGCGCCCTGCCTGACAGCGCGGGCGCAGCTCATGGCTCCCTGGTTCCCGTCCGGCAAAGGCGGATCCATTCTTGGTCTGCCCTGGCCAGGCTGCTCGAAATCGGAGGACTACGCCGCAATCATCGTCGATCCACCAGAGGCCACCGGGCACTCCTGAACTGCAACGGGATCGGGACGGCGTGGGGGCGTGGCTGCCGTTCCGCGATACCGATCAACGCGGGGGCATATCAGGGCGAGCATGTACGTTCGGTCCGCAAAGGGGCGCAAAAGCGGACCGAAGTCGGGGTATACCCCGGGGTATAGGGGCAGTTCGGTCCGCAAAGGGGCGCAAAAGCGGACCGAAGTCGGGGTATACCCCGGGGTATAGGGGCACTTCGGTCCGCAAAGAGGCGCAAAAGCGGACCGAAGTCGGGGTATACCCCGGGGTATAGGGGCACTTCGGTCCGCAAAGGGGCGCAAAAGCGGACCGAAGTCGGGGTATACCCCGGGGTATAGGGGCACTTCGGTCCGCCCAGGAGCACAAAGTACATGCTTGCCCTCCGCTGCGGGTCCCAGCCTTCTCCAGCGCCTCGTAGACCGCGTGGCGGTCAGCCATCACGGTGCCGTCGTGGTCACGCAGCAGCTCGCGGGCGCCGGCCTGGCCGCAGCCAGGCGCCGGGTCAGTGAGGTCACCCGCTTCATGAGCGCCTCGATGAGCTTGTCCTGGGCCTTGACCTTGAGCAGCCGCCGATCCCGCGACATACAAGAACAGGTCACCGGCCAGGAGTTCCTGGCCCATCTCACCCTGGACGAGGCCAGCCAGCCCCGCGAAGCCCTTGCGCAGGTCCGTCGGCCTGGAGCGAACCCACACTCGACGCCCACGCTGGAACCGGATCATTGGTAACCTCGTCTCGTCAGGGGACGAGGCTCTTCTCACACATCACAAAGCTCACCGGTAGGCGTATCGGGGCGAGCATGTACAAATGAACCAATCCATGAATGTACTCGTTGGGAGAGTGGGTATGACGACCATCGACATATTACGAGAAAAGCGTGAGGACGTGCTTGAAGTGGCACAACGCCATGGTGTTACGTCGATGCGTATTTTCGGTTCCGTGGCCAGGGGCGAGAAATCAACTGAGAGCGATATCGACCTTCTCGTAACCACGGGCCCACGTGTTGGCCCATGGTTTCCCGCCGGTCTCATCTCGGAACTACAGCAGTTTCTGGGTCGCAACATAGACGTCGTCACAGAATCGGGGCTGAATCCGTTGCTTCGAAACCAGATCATGACTGAGGCGGTTACACTCTGAAAAGCGATAGGGTGTATTTACAGTATGTTTTGGCAATGGTCGCTCGCATCGAAAGCGCCACCGCAGCCTGACCAGGCCGGAAGTGGATGCCTGAAATCAGCCGATATTACGGGATCGTGATCCGGATGTACTTCAGCGATCACAATCCTCCGCATTTTCACGCGTACTAATCCGGGCACACCCATCACAGGTCATCCCGCCCAACCCACTGTATCGACCCGCGACCAGGGGACGATCTCGACCCCTTGCCATAGTTGGGATTCTTCTCCTCCATACACCAGTACTCTGGCGAGTTCTCTATCACCATGCGGCTCGCCCACGAGCTTCTCGGCCATCAATAGTCCGCGCAGCAGATCAGGGACGACGGTCCTGCCGGACTTCACCTCCACGGCGATTCTCCGGGAGGCGCTCTCCACCAGGACATCGATTTCCTGCCGCTTGCGCGTTCTCACATGGTAGGTGTCCAGTGGGCAGCCCTGATTCAACCTGGCCTTCGCTATCTCGCTCGCTACCCACGACTCGAAGATGGCCCCGCGTGCATGATGTGCCATCAGGTCTTCGGGCTTGCGAATCCGAAGCAGCCAGCAGACCAGGCCCGAGTCCACGAAGTGGAGCTTGGGACTCTTGATGAACCTGCTGTCGAAATTGCCGTGCCACGCCGGAAGAAGCATGATGATGTAGCTCGCTTCCAGTACACTCAACCAGGCCCTGGCGGTTCCATGTGCAATTCCAGCGTCCGCGGCCAGCCCCGCCACGTTGAGCAGTTGGCCCGTTCTTCCTGCACAAAGCGTGAGGAAGGTCTGGAACGCCCTGAGATCGCGGATCTCCAGGACACCCCGCACGTCCCTCTCTACGTAGGTTCCCGTATACTGCGCCAGCCAATCGTCCGCCATCAGTCCCAGGTCGTGAATGGCCGGATACCCCCCCTTCCATAGTACATCGCTCCATTCGTCGACGTAGCATGGGAACCTCTTCAGCTCTCCAAGAGCGCTGGGCAACAATGTCAACAGCGCTGTGCGTCCAGCAAGGGACTGGCTCACCTTGGACATCAATCCGAAGTTCTGCGAACCGGTGAGGATGAAGCGCCCGGGGACACGCCGTTCATCGACCTCCACCTGGATATACGAAAACAACTCCGGGACTCTCTGGACCTCGTCGATGACGAGCCCTCCGGGATGCCCCGCCAGAAACCCGAGGGGGTCGGACTGGGCAAACTCCCTGATATCCGGCCTCTCCAACGACAGATAGTCGTGATGCGGGAACGCCATCTTGCACAGAGTAGTCTTCCCGGACTGACGCGGACCAGTGAGTGTCACTACGGGGTATCGACCCGCAAGCGCCTTCAAGCGTGTTTCGATGTCCCTTCGGATCATGTCGTCCGGTTCCTTTTTTCAGTGCTACTGAACTTTTGTACCCCCCAATGAGTTCGAAGTCAACAGGAACCCGTCCAGCTCACAATTCGCAACATTACGGCCGATACGGGCGGGTTTGGAACCCGCCCCAACGATGTGTGTAGGGCGGCGGCCAGTGCCAGGCGCAGATCTGCCGTGCTTGGTGCTCTGTCGATGTGGCCAACTTCATGGGAGGCATCCATGGCGTTTTC
>JAJRWT010000029.1 GCA_024276675.1 Myxococcota bacterium
CCGCCGCCACCCGCGCCGCCGCCACCAGCCGCGCCGCCAGCGCCTCCGGCTCCGCCGGCGCCGCCGCCGCCACCCGCGCCGCCAGCGCCTCCGGCCGCACCGCTGGCTCCCACTGCAGCGCCCTGGGGAAGTTCACCCATGGCGGTGTCGGGGCTCATGGCCAATTCGTCCAGGATCTGGTCCATGTCGGGCTGGGTGGAGCCCGCGCCGGAAAGAGCCGAGGCGGCCGTTCCGGAACCACTCCGGATCACCACGTCCATCCCCGCCAGATCCTGCATGGGGTCGTCTATGGCGTTGTCGGCGGCAACGTCTCGCCAGTCGGCTCCGTACTCGGCAGAGATTGACGTGACCGTGTCCCCGGCGCTGGCCTGGACGATCTGCGTGCTGGAGGAGCCACTGGTGGACTGGAGCGTGGCGGTGGAGGTGGACCCCCCCTGGATCAAGTCTATGTTGCTCATGCTCCAGTAATCGCCCTCGGTGCCGCTGGAAAAGGATTCCATCCTCCATTCCTTGAGTTTCAGGCCACAGCGGGCGCGGAGAGGGGTACCGTCGGATGAGAACATCAGGTAGGTGGTGGCGATGGACTCCACCACGCACACCAGGCTGAACGTACCCCAGGTGA
Organism: Myxococcota bacterium; assembly: GCA_024276675.1. Classification (GTDB taxonomy): domain Bacteria; phylum Myxococcota_A; class UBA796; order UBA796; family JAFGLY01; genus JAJRWT01. The sequence goes on from JAJRWT010000029.1 coordinate 623, forward strand.
AGAGCACCTTGGGGGGGCGCTGCTTGCCCAGTTCGGCACCCTGCCCGTCGTCGGTGGGCTCGAATTCGGCGTTGGTGAGCGCCAGAAGCCCGTTGACCCATGCCGTTCGGACGTCGGTGTTGTCTTTGGTGGTGTCGAAAAAGAGGTCCATGGACAACGACATGGGGCTGCCCTTCTGAAACTCCAGCGCGGACGAATCCTGGCCTTGCTCGTCGTGTTCCTGCCAGGAGACCTTCTTGTCCACCTTCAGTTCCTTGGGGTTGTACTGCACCGTGAAGGTGCCGCCGCCGTCGAGGTTTTCGAACGTGGCTTTTGTCAGGCTACCACCGGTTTCCGTGGGCATCGGGTGCCTCCGGACGCCTGTCCAGGCGTGCTTGCAGTTGACGTATCAGTTCTTCCAGCACCTCTCGGCTCAGGACGCCCAGGTCGGGTGTGCTCTCTTCCGCCGCGGTGCTGGTGGTGTCGGTCTGTGGTTGCTCGCTCCCCTGCCCGCTGGCCTCGGCGCTGTCCTGGGCCATGCGCACCCGCCGCTGCGCCTCTGCTAGGCGGCGATCACGTTCGGCCAGGTGGACCAGTTGTTCCAGCTTGTGGATCAGGCGGTTGGTGCGGGAGTCGTTTGTGCTCCCGCCCGGCGCCCGCGGAGGAGAATGCGAGGCTCGGGAAACTTGACCCCGCGGTCCGGGGCCTGGGGAATTGCCAGCGATCCTCGGCAGCGCCCCGGCGGTAACCTGGGGCCTGGATGGCATAGCAACAGGTGGCTCCGTGGCCCGCGCTTCCAACTGCCGGAGCATCCTGCGCGTGCCCACGGGAAGGGAGAGGTCTGGAGCGCCCAGCCGTAGAATCTCCAGGAAGCGGGATGGATCCCGTGCTGATGACACGGCACGGGAGATCTCCCGTTGCCCTGGAATATCACTCGCCTTTTTGGCCTGGAGGGAGGGATTGGCCGGATGGAGCCTGGCCAGCAGCCTTGGCACGGGGCTGGAGCGGCCATGAGGCCTGGACGGTCCTGTGGGAGGGGCGGAGTCCGTTCCGCCTGCCGGTCGTGGCAGCGGGCCCGAGCCGGGTTGCCGCCGGTTCTCGCTGCTGGCCCTGCCGGGTTTCTGGCGTCTGCTGGTCAGGATACCGATACCTCCAGCCCATGGTGGGCGATCTCGAGCATCTCCACCGCCAGCTCCGCGCTGTTGGAGTTGAAGGCTGGGCCCTCCCAGGCCACGGGCCAGGCGGTCTTGAAGCTGTAGCGGCGGACCTCTTCGTTGCTCAGGTTCTTCACCACCACCGAGCCGTTGCGCCGGGCCGAAAACTCGTCTTGCAGTACTTCGTCGCGCCATTCCAGCAAGGTGGTGTCGGCGGTGACGCCGTATCGCAGGACGATATTTTCCCACCGCGATTGGCCCGGCAGCTTGTGGACGTACTGGTTGAGTCCGCCTTCCTCGATCTCAAAGACGGTCGTGGAGGTCTTAAGACCGGAGCATTCCAGGAAGTTTGCCACTTCGATACCCTCGATTTCGAGGGCGAAGAGCATGTTGCCTTCGGGGTCTGTAATATTGGTCTGCGAACCATCGGTTCTGCCTTCGTAGGTGCTGGCCATGGAGGGATCCTCAGGTTGGGGACTCACCGAGACGCAGATCTATGGTGATATGTTCGGTGGTCCCGACAGGACGAATGCGGACCTGTACGTTCATTCTACCGGCTTCTCGTTCGGCTGGGGGATTGACTTCTGAATCGCACTTGATTTCATAGTCGCCGTGGCGGGTTTCACTGGTGAGCAGGCCGGCCCGCCAGAATTCTTCGAGTCTGACTCCCACGTCGCGTTCCAGCACCTTCCAGAGACGGGCGTCGTTGGGTTCGAACACCGCCCACTCGTTGTCGCGGCGAAGCTGTTCGGCGATCATGGAGGAAATCCTCCTGCTGTTGATGTAGCGCCAGCTTCGTTCGCGGGACAGCGTTCGGGCTCCCCAGACCATCACGCCCCTTCCGGGCTGGATCACCAACGGGTTTATGGCCTGTTCGGCCAGTGAACCCACTTCGTCCCAGGCCAGGTCCACGTGGGTGTGGGTGATTCCGCGGAGTTCCACGTTGGCGGGGGGCCAGACGACACCGAATGGTTCGTGTTGCTTTTCGACTCGTGCAAATACGCCGGCCATGGTGCCCGATGGGGGGAAGAGCAGGTCACGCTGCTGAAGCCACGGATAGTAGATGGCGCCAAAGGACCTGGTGGCCGGTTCGCGTTCACGAAACGACCGGACCCACCCCACCAGTGCCTGCCCGTGGAGACCCCAGGGGGAATCCATGATGAAAAAGCGATTGCCCATCTCGCGGCAATGGGCCAGCAGCGCTTCCCAGAAGGGTTCCGCCTGGCACAGGATGCGAGCGCCCGGTGGATGGATGATGGGGGTGAATGCCGTATCGGGCGCGACGAGGATGGAAATTTCCTCTGTGGTTCGAAGGTGCTGGAGAAGAGACGACAACAAGCCCGCCACGGCCTGAGCACCAGCCAGGTCGTTCATCTCGGCAACGCACAGCCCAAACAGGTGACAGCGTTCACCACCGTTTTCGAAGAAGCTGCCCACCGCCTGCCTGGTGGCGGTGGAAAACATGTACCGTGCCGGGTGAGCCCCCAGGTGTGAAGGTTCATCCAGCAGAAGCTCCAGGAAGTCCCCACGAGATGCGTTGGGAGGCCAACGCGAGGGGGGCACCAGGGCAATCATGCCGAGGATGTCGCAGCGCACGAACTCCGAACGACGAGCAGGCAGGGTCGCGTGCTTGATGGTGATTCCAGGACGCATTGTTCCGCCAGGGAAACACCCGCCAGGATCTTCCATCCCGGCGGGACTTCAGCGGGTGGAGTTGATCTTTTCGTTGATGGCCGAAATCTCCTTCACCCAGGCATGCCGTTCCTTGTGCGACAACTCCAGGATGTCGTCTTTGCCCCAGTGGAAGTGATAGGCGATGAATGCTACCTCCTTGAGGATACTCTTCAAGGGGTAGCTGACTATTCCCCCAGGCGACCGAACTCCCTCTCGAAGCTGGCTCCGCATTCTGGGCAGCTCACCTTCACCACTGCCTCGTCTTCGTTGATGCGGTTGTACATTTCTTCGAGAAAGCGAAGGTCGCTGGCGAAGAGGTTTTCGATGACGCCCGTATTCACCTCGTTCAGGGCGCCCAGGCGAGTGATCACCCGAGCCAGCAGTACGATGATGAGGTAGGCGCGGTTGCGCTGGACACGGAGATCGTTCAAGGGGACGATCTCGTCCTTGGCGTTGGCCAGGCGCATCACGCCTTCCCTGTGAAGGTTGCCTTCCCTATCCAGGTATCCCCGAGGCAGGACGAATTCGTATTCGGTTTTCAATTCCATCAGGCGCGCTCAACCTTTTCCACGGCGATTTCGATCTTTTCGATTGCCATGGCTGAAGAGTCCGAGTCCATGTCTGGTACGTACCACTTGCAAGGCCAACCTTCGTAGAAGTTGTACCTGGCCACTTCGGTCTGCCCATCCTGGTCCAGAACGATCACGGAGCCCGACCGCCGGTCGATCTTGCCGTCTTCGATGTTCTTGCGCCATTGCCACAAGTCGTCGGTGGCGGTGTAGCCACGTTCCAGCACGATGTTGGCGTAGGTGGTGCGCCCCGGCTTCTTGCGGACCACCATGTCGTTGCCCTGTTTGAAGTCGATGACCTCGGTTTCGGAATCCATTCCCGATATGGACTTGAAGCCGCCCACGATGATCTTCGTGTCGTTGATGACACCCTGGATCTCAAGCAGGAAATGATAATTTCCATATAGCTCTTCGGTTGCCATGGTTCTTCTCCTGTGATGTTCCCGATTCGCGATGGCCTACGTGCCGGGCTTTGTGACAGTCTATGGGACTATTCCTCGATGAGGCCGCCACCATCCCATTGACCGATACTGAATACGACGAATTCGGCGGGTTTCACCGGGCAGATACCAACCTGTACGTTGACCTGTCCGGCGTCGATGAGGTACCTGGGGTTGGTCTCGTCGTCGCACTTGACGTAGAAGGCTTCTTCGGCGGTCTTGCCAAAGAGTGCTCCTCCGCGCCAGACCCGCATGAGATATGCCCGGACGTCGCGCGTGAGCTTTTTCCAGAGGGTGAGGTCGTTGGGTTCGAACACGGACCACTGCGACCCCAGCATGATGGACTGCTCCACCATGATGAACAGGCGCCTGACGTTGATGTAGCGCCACGATGGATCGCTGGCGGTGCCCAGGGTACGTGCTCCCCAGATCCGGATGCCCCGATCCTTGAAGTCGCGGGTCACGTTGATGCCCCGGTCGTTGTACTGGCCCTGTTCGATGCGGTTGATGTTCTGGGAGAGGCCGGTGATCCCCATGACCAGCTCGTTGGCCGGAGCCTTGTGTACGCCGCGTTCGCCGTCGACCCGGGCGTAGACACCGGCCATGTGGCCGCTGGGCGGGACGAAAAGTTCGTTTCGGGAGGTCTTCAGCAACTTGCGCCTGTTGGAGCCGGTCACCTGGAGGTGGTCCTGCCCACCATCGAACCAGGAGGGTTTGGTGATCTTGAGCCAGGGCACGTAGATGGCTCCGTAGCCCTTTTCGGAGGCGGGGATGTCCATGTCGCCGGAGGAGACGATGGGACCGTCCAGTATGGCGAAGCGATCCTTGCGGGTTTCACAGTGTTCGAGGATCTCACGCTGCTGCGAGGGGTTCAGGCCCGGAGCGGCCATCAGGGCGATGTCGTCCATGTCGTCAAAGGCGTACAAGCCCAGCTTGTCGGCCTGGTTTTCACGAATGGAACAGTCCAGGTCGCTGGTGCCCATGAGATAGACGTAGCACTTGCTGCCGCCGTTGTCATAGAAGCCGTTCACGGATGCCACGAAGTTGAAGACGCTGGGTTGGGACAGCCAGGCCCGAAAGCGTTCCTTCAGGGTATCGTCGTTGGCCAGGGCGTCGAACACGGCGTCTGCTGCGTCGTCCGGGTCGTCGTAGGTCTGGCCCACCAGGTCTTCCACCGTGCTGGTTTCCAGCAGGTACATGGCGAAGAAGCTCTGCAACCAGCGGAAGAACTCGGCCTTGTTGGTGACTGCCATGGGCGGAACCGAGTACTCGGAGCGCATGGCGGAACCCCTGGCCCCTGAGAAATCATAGCCGTACACGGCAAGCACGTCGGCCGCGGTGCGGGCGCTGGTGGGGCGCTTGTCCAGTTGGAAGGTTTCGTGGACGGAGTTGAGCAGGTCTTCCACCGCCTGGTCGCTCTCGGTGATCACTTTGCCCTTCACGTCAACTACGTTGTCGGGGGCTTCCATGGTCTGCCCGGCCCATTCGATCTTGACCTTGCCCTTGGAGCCGGCCGAGAACCTGGGGGCGTCCTTGCCGCTGCGGGTGGCGCCGTGGAGTGCCATGAGAGCCTTGATGTCGCGCACCTGGGATCGCTTGAAGCGGAACGCCGTGGTGAGAGCGGTGACCGCTTCCGGGGCCTGGCTCTTGATGGCACCCTTTGAGTCCACCAGGCTGGGGATCACCTTCCCGGTGAGCTGCCGGCGACCGTCGGTCCCCGTGATGGCGATGGCGTCGGGTTCGGGATTGTAGGGGAAAAGCCCCAGGAACCCCGGCACCGATGTGGGGACCGATGTGATGGGCTTGGCGCCGCTGTCGACTTCGCGAATGTACACTCCTGGGGTGTGGTACTCCATCTATGACCTCTACTTTTCCGTGTCAGCAGGTTCGTCGCTCGCCAGGCGGCGGATTCGGTGAGCCTCTGGGCCTGGCGGAGAACGCTTTGGAGGTGGAACCGAACCGGTGATCCGGCCCGAAGGGGACTCGTGGTGGGGTTTGCCCGGTGGGCTGGCCGTGGCGGAGCGGAGGGGTGGAAAGCTAACAGTGGTGGAACCGCTGCTGGCGTAGAGCGGACCATCCAGGGCGATGCGAGCGCGGTAGGTGAGGAACGGCCTGAATGGAGCCTCCAGGATGGTGAACATGTTGATGCTGTCTCCTACCGTGAGGTCGTTCACCATGGTGAGGGAGACCTTTTCCATGAACAGGTCTTCCGTTTCGTCGCGGGCATCGGGATCGTATGGCCTGCCAAGAGAATCCACGGCTTTGCCATCAGGGAGAATAAAACGTCGCGGCCGGTAGATCAAGTGGGTTGCTTCGTTGAGTCGCAACAGCACCCAGCCCAGCAGCCTTTCGGCATCGGAACGGAACTTCGAGTGGACCGTCACCAGGTAGAACAGCTCCAGCATCAAGGGGGGGCGATGGTAGTAGACGGGGGCGCTGTCTTCGGGGTTTCCGGTAAAGATAGGGGCGATACGAAAGCGTTTACGGTTTTGCAGGTTGGGGTTCTGACCCACGCGGTACATATATATATAGATGACTTCTTCACGGTCCTTGGGGGTGAAGGAGAGGTTTTCCTCCACCCGCGGCGGCTGGTCGGAGATATCGTAGCCGTCCAGCAGGAAGCGGTGCAGCGCCTCGGTGACCTCGCCCAGCAGATTGCTCCCGCTCATGGGCCCATGAACCAGGGGCGGCGCCTGTCGTTCCTTGGCTGGTTTTTTGTGGGTGGCGGTGTTCATGGTGGGGAATGCAATTCATCTGCGAGGTTTCTTGGGCGTTCAGGCAGGCCGGGGCGTGTCCTGTGCGCCGCCGGCGGGCGAAACGGCGCCCTGGTCCTGCTGTTCATTGCAGAGCGAAAATCGTGCCAACTGTGGCAACGCCGGAGCTTCGGGCGGGGTGAGCGAATCGTGACCCGGCGCGCCCATCCCGGCCGCAGGGAGCGGGGAGTGGTAACTATGCGGATGAGCAGCGGCGCGTTGGGCTCGGCACGAATCTCCGGTCTCAAGAGGCGAGTTCCGTGGGTTCGTGGTGAGGGCACATGCCGGAGTCGTGGCGAAGGCGGCGGGCGCCTGTCCATTCGGCGGCGCAGGCGCCGCAGCAGGCCTGTGCCATCTTGCAGCGCCGCGATACCACAGCCCAGGGGGCGGTGTCGCAGGCGTCGGAATGTGGCGGTGAGGTAGCTCATGGCTGGTTGGGCAAAGAGTATCATAACTCCATCCAAGCGGCATGCCTTCCTGAAGGCGGCCCCATTGTCCAGCCTGCCTTCCATTCGCCCCCCCCTTGGCCTCATCCGTCATGTTTGCGGCCAGTTTTCAAGCATGTCACCCTAGCGGGTCCCCAATCGGGGACGCTAGGGGGGATCCCCCGTGGATCTGGCTTGCCGGCCTGCTGGCCCTGGGGGGCGCGACGATGACGGGGGCACCTCGGGCAACCCGCTCCGTAGCGGCACGTCTCCAGCCTGCCACGGCTCGCCTTCCGTTGGCCCTCCCCCAGGCAACGCCCAACCTGGCGAGAGGGGATCGTCGAAAAGCGTCGAAAAGCGTCGAAGTTCGACGCCATGGTCTGGCCACAGGCCTTGGCGGCGGCCTTCCAGGCGGGTTGTGCCCCTGGTATGCGCCGCGCTGGTGGAAGACTGCCAGCAGCCCAGTGGCTACGTCGAAGACTCCACCGACTGCGACGACGGCGACCCCGACATCCACCCCGGCGCCACCGAAACCTGCGACGACATCGACAACGACTGCGGCGACCCGGTGGACGACGACGACCCCGACCTGGCAGGCGCCACCACCTGGTATGCCGACGCCGACGGCGACGGCTACGGCGACTCCTCCAGCAGCCTCTACCAGTGCGACCAACCCACCGACCACGTCACCGACTCCACCGACTGCGACGACACAGACGCCGACGTGCATCCCGGCGCCCTGGACATCTGCGCCGACGGCATCGACATGGACTGCGACGAAGTCGACGACTGCGCCGTGTTCGGGGACCTTTCCCTGGCCGACGCCCCCTGGACCGCCGGCTTGACGGGCATGACGGACCTACTGGTGGCGGCCACGGGCGACCTGGACGCCGACGGCCTGGCGGACTTCATGGTGGGCGCTCCAGGCAGCGGCCTGGGAGGCCCCGGCCTGGTGGGAATCTACTTCGGCGCCGAGGACGGCCCCGCCACCGACGACTCCGTCACCATCACCGGCGCGGGAACGGGCTCCGACATGGGCGCATCCCTGGCCACGGCCGGCGACCTGGACGCCGACGGCAGCCCCGACATCCTCCTGGGCTCTCCCGGCGAAAGCTCCGGAACCGGCGCGGCCTACCTCTTCATGGGCCCCATCACACCCGGCATGGAACTCTCCACAGGCGACGCCGACGCGGTCGTTGCCGGTGATTCAAGCCACATCGACCTGGGCGAGCCCGTGGCCGGCCTGGGCGACGTGGACGGCGACGGCCAGGCTGACGTGGGGGTGTATTTTCTGGATTCCGGCCTGGGGAGCGTTCCCTACATCGGAGTATTCAACGACATCCTCTCCGAGGGCGAGATCAGCGCCGACAACCCCGAACTCACCATCCTCAGCAACTTCACCGACGACTCCCCCCTGGCGCTGGCCGGCGGCGACCTGGACGGCGGCTGCCACCATCAGCGTGAACCCGGCCACGGCCTGGCGCATGCTCCACGACTTCGCACGGCTCCAGCCAGGGGACTGGGTTGGCATCAACGCCGCCACCTCCCAGGTGGGGCGGAACGCCATCCGCATGGCCAGACACCTGGGCTGTCACACGCTGGCCCTGGTGCGCCGCCCGGAAGCGGTCGCCGAGATCCGGGAGCTGGGCGCGGACGCCGTGCCAACCGAGGAAGAGGCCTCCCGGCGGGGGGCGACGCGCCGCGCAACGGGTGGAACTCGCCTGGCACTGGCCTTGAACGGTGTGGGCGGTTCCAGCGCCCTGGCCCTGGCCCTGGCACCCCGAGGCACCGAGGTCACCTACGGGGCCATGGCAAGGGAACCGGTCCAGGTGCCCAACGGGCCGCTCATCTTCAAGGAGATCCGCCTGGCGGGTTTCTGGGTGACAGCTTGGTACCGCAGGGCCACGCAGACCCAGGTGCGGGCCATGATGCGGGAACTCTCCCACCTGCACGAGCTGGGCGTGGCTCACAGCTCCATCGCCGCCCGCTACCCCCTCCAGGAAGTCCACCGAGCCGTGCGAGACGCACGTCAGCGCCCAGGTGGGGCTAAGGTGCTCCTGCTCCCCTGACAGCCCCACCAGGGAGACGAATCAACTCTGCCCACCCCGCCCACTCGTCCCTCCCAGCGGTCCGGTCCGTGGGCACGGATTCGTGCCGGCGGACCGGATCGTAGCCCCCTCACCTGGTTCATGAGCTGGACGGTTGGAAGGTTCCCATCCGGAATGGGCCAGCGGGAGCCCGGCTCCTCAAGCGGGAAAGGCGCTCTCCTGCCTTCTCCAGGGTACTGAGATCCTTACAGAAGGCGAACCTGGCAAGGTGACGCCCGGCCCCAGGGCTCTGGTAGAAAGCGCTGGGCGGGATTGCGGCGACGCCCAGCTCGGTTGTGATGAAGCGGCAGAACTCCCGATCGTCGTGGAAGCCCAGTTCCCTGAAGTCCGCCATCATGAAATAGGTTCCATCCGGTGGGATCACGCGGAGGCCCGCGGCGTGCAAAAGAGTCATCAGCAGGTCACGCCGCTCCTGGTACTCGGCGCGGAGCACCGGATAGTAGTCGTCGGAGCGCTCGATGGCCAGGGCCATGGCCTGCTGCAACGCCGGGGGCGTGCAAAATGTGACGTATTGGTGGGCCATGCGGATGGCTATACTCAGGTCACGGTGAGCCACTGCGTAGCCGATCTTCCAACCCGTGAGGCTGAATGTCTTGGCCGTGGACGAGATAGTGACGGTGCGCTCCCACATGCCCGGGAGCATCGCGATGGGGACGTGGACCGAGTCGCCGTAGACCAAGTGCTCATAAACCTCGTCGGAGACAACCGTGATATCCCTCTCCACGCAGAAACGCGCCAGGGCAGAGAGTTCTGCCTCGCTGAATACCTTGCCCGTGGGGTTCATGGGGGTGTTCAGGATCAGGAGCCTGGTCCGGCGTGTACTGCGTCTCTCCAGGGCCTCCATGTCCAGCGAAAAGTCCCGTGTCAGCGGAACCGCCTGGAAACTCGCGCCAGCCATGATGGCCGATGCGGCATATGAATCGTAGTACGGTTCAAAAGCCAGGACCTGGTCACCTGGCTGGCACAGGCCCTGGACGGTGGAGAAGATCGCCTCGGTGGCCCCGCTGAAGACCGTCACTTCGTCCTCGGGATCCGGGCGGAGCCCGTAGAAGCGCCCGACCTTGGAAGCCACAGCTTGTCGCAAGGCAGGGATCCCGTGGCTCGGCGCATACTGGTTGAGGCCGGAGCGCAAGGCTTCCACCGCTGCTTCTACTATGAAGGCGGGGCCCTGGAAGTCGGGGTAGCCTTGGGAGAGGTTGATGGCGCCGTGCTCGAGGGCGAGGGCGCTCATCTCCGTGAATATGGAGACGGCATAGGCTTCTAGCTTCGTCGGCACAGTGGGCATGCAGTTCTCCGGTGCGTTGCACTACGGCCACCGAACCTAGCGCGCTGGCAAGTCAGAAGCACGGAACGCGTGCCCGGGTGATGACGGCTTGCAGAATCACGCCAGACAGGGCGTCAAACTACCTGGAAAAGAGGCCATGCTTCCCCTCCCCTCTCCCAACCTCCCCCCTCGAGGGGCTCACCCTGCCCCACACGTAGGACCGGGGGCTATGAGCCGTCGGGAAAGCTCGGACCCGCTACGGATCGCCATGCGCTACTGCACCGGGCCCTGCTGGACATCGTGCATTTCGAGGTATTCCAATACGCCTTCAACGCCCGATATCGAGTAAAGCACGGTATCCGTTACGGTCATCGACTCCAAGGACCATGTGCCCGAGTCAGACGAGAGCAACAACACGACCGTGAGCGCGACTCTCTTCGAGGTGGCGGAGTAGACGGCGTCTTGGGTGTCCCGCGGCGGGCGGTCGTCTGGGAGCTGTGGTTCCGTTTTGGTGTCCGTCGGCCGGAGGGGCTCTCCAGCCTCCGTCCTGTTCTTCGAACTCCGGTCTCCGGGGCTCTCCAGCCTCCGTCCTGTTCTTCGAACTCCGGTCTCCGGGGCTCTCCAGCCTGTACCCGAGCCTCGATGTTTCACATTTTCGATTCGTCGGAGAGGAAACGCAAAAATGAAACCGATTCGGGCCCTGGGTGTTTCACATTTTCGATTCGTCGGAGAGGAAACGCAAAAATGAAACCGATTCGGGCCCTGGGTGTTTCACATTTTCGATTCGTCGGAGAGGAAACGCAAAAATGAAACCAGTGACTGCGAGAGGGGGGCGCTGGTCGCGGTTTCTCGGCCATCGCCTTCAGTGGGAGAACGAGCACTGGTCGTTGAGGGCTTCGTCGATGGTCTCCAGCAGGTGGTTCACCAGCTCTGTGATCCGATCAGTGGAGAGATCCTCGTTCTGCTCGGAAAGAGCCTGGTCCGAGACGGTGCCGTCGTTTGGGGAGGAGTCGTCGGGGCAGTCGGGGCTGCTCAGGGGCTGTGCCCGTTCAGTCGCGCCGTCGCCGTTCCAGTCCAGAGCGCAGCTCACGGCTCGGTGGTCCATGGCGGAGGATTCGAAGGCGCCGCAGTCGGCCAGCAGGTCGCCGTCGTGGGTCTGGCATTCCGCGGTGTCGATGAAGTCGGAGTAGACGTTGTCGAAGGTGAAGAGTCCCGGTAGGCTCACCCCGGGTATGGACGTGAAGGTGACGGTGGGATCGATGTCCGAGGTGTGCCAGGACCAGTCAGGGTCGTCGTGGACGTTGACCACCCAGGGGTGCTCATCGTTGGAGAGGTTGGGGTCGAAGTTGAAGTCGCCCTGCACCAGGTGCTGGTAGTCGGGATCGAGGATGGCGGGTTGGCATGACTCACCGGCTTCGCAGGCATCGCAGTCGTGGACGCCCGTGGAGTAGGGTTGGCCGTCTTCCCAGGCCACGCAGGTTTCCTGGAAGAGCTGCGTGATGGCCTCGTCGCGGCAGGACTTGCCCAGGTCCAGACCTGCTCCGGTGGTCATTGGGTTGGGGGCCTGGGGGTGCAGGTTGGCAACCTGGACCTCCTGGCCGCAGATTTCGGCCAGTACGGCAAAGACGCCGATGTTGACGTCGCAGCCCTCCAGTGGAACCGCCGAGCTGCCCCAGCCCTGGCTGGACCACTCGTCGAAGCTGCCAGCGCCGCAGTAGCTCCCCTGGGGGCAGCCCGGGATGGTGCCAACGTCGTTGTGGACAGCCACACAGTCGTAGCCCATGAGGGGCGAGCAGACGATGGTGTAGTCCGGCCCCAGCAGCCTTTGCACCACCTCGAGCCTGTCCTGGTAGTCGTAGCAGGTGTGTTCCGGGGGATAGGCCTGGCTGATGGCCTGGCACTCCGCCAGGTCGGCCTCGTATGAGTCCTGGCATTCCTGGCGTCTTTTGGATTCAAAGATCTGCCACCACGGGGGAGCGCACTGATCGTAGGCGTCGGAGGCGCTGGCCTCGCAGGTCTCCTGCGCGGCTTCCAGGTTGCCTTCCTGCCCGTCTTCGCACTGAGCGGTGCTCATCACCTCTTGCAGGGTGACGATTGCCGGCTCCTGCTGGGCGATGGCGGAGGCGATGACGCGGAGTTGCTCTTCGTCGGGGAGCTTGTACATGTCGATGCCGTTGGCGGCGACGCCGTTGCCTACGTTGAGGGTCATGGTGGTGAGGTCTGAGTCGCAGTCCTGCGCGTGCAGGGGCGTGGAGAGGAGCAACGCTGGGAGAAAGCTGAGCATGTTTCAGCTCTGGTGCTGGGGTTCTGAAAAGCGCTGGGGACGGCACGGCAATTCTACCACAGAGCAGGACAGCTCCGCGCCATCGTTCGTTGTTGGGTCTCCTGGGAGCGCGGGCGTCTCGCCAACGATGATCGCCTCCTGGCGACCTGGCATCCACTGCATCGGCCCGGTCTGCTTGGCCATCGCGGGGGCGGCAGTGAGTATGCCTGCTGATGCAATCCGACGTTCGTGGCTTCCATTTTCGCGCTCGATCCCGTGAACTATGAACTCCACGGAAACGACTGGATGTCGGTCCAGGGGAGGACCTGTCCCTGGCTGCGGCTCTGTGCGACTTCACCTCCGTAGACGAGTATTTGTTGGAGGCTAGCCTCGGGGGCGGGCGGAACAGCCTCACGCAGCAACTGGGCCAGGTGGTTCAGGTTACCGAAGAACGAGGGATGGACGGTGGCTCCCGACTTGGCCTCAACGGCCAGCAGGTCGTTCCCGCGGTCCACCACCAGGTCCACCTCTCTGCCACGGCGATCACGCCAGTGGTACAGCCGAGGGCGCAGACCGGCATGGACCAGGGCCTTGGTGATCTCGGAGAACACCCACGTTTCGAAAAGGGCTCCGCGCAGCGGGTGGAGACGGAGGTGATCGGCGGAGCGAATCCCCAGCAGCCAGCAGCAAAGTCCGCTGTCCAGGAAATGCAGCTTGGGCGACTTTACCAATCGTTTTCGCAGGTTGCGGTGCAGGGGAGGGAGGCGTTGCAGAAGGTAGCTCGCCTCCAGGACGGACAGCCACGAGCGGGCGGTGTTGTGGGATACGCCCACGCCGCCCCCCAGGGCGGAGAGGTTGACCAGCGTGGATGTCTGGCCGGCCGCCAGTTCCATGAAGGATTGGAAGGCCGTGAGGTCCCCGATGGCCAGCAGCTTCCGGACATCCCGCTCCACGTAGGTGCCCACGTAGGCTCCCAGCCACCGGGAGGCATCTATCCCCCGATGGTGTATTGCCGGATAGCCACCCTCCCAGACTGCCCGCCACAGGTTGTCCACCGGTGAGAGGCTCCGCCGCTCCGCGATGTCCAGCGGCAATAGATCGAGCAGCGCCGTTCGTCCCGCCAAGGACTGGGTCACATCGGAGCGCAGCGCCAGATTGGACGAACCGGTAAGCACGAAGCGTCCGGGCCTTGGGTCTTGGTCCAGCATCCCCTGGAGGTAGCTGAGCAGGTGGGGGGCGCGCTGTATTTCGTCGAGGATCGCTCCCTGCTCGTACTCCGCGAGGAATCCACGAGGATCGTCCAGGGCGTAGCGCCGGAGATCCGGATCCTCCAGCGAGACATAGTCCTTGCCGGGAAAGGCCATTCGACAGAGCGTGGTCTTGCCGGACTGGCGCGGCCCCGTGACGGTGACAGCGGGGAAGGAGCGAGCCAGCTCCAGCAGAACCGGTTGTATTCGCCGAAGAATCATGTGCTGATTGTAACTCTGACTTACAATCGGCACAAGGCAGGTCAGCGCGCATGGAATTCATCGGCTACCTGGAATGGACCTGTCCGAAGGTTCAGAACGGGCTGAGGGGATGGCACGGTGCTCCACGAGCGGGCCATGGTTGTTCACGCCGGGCGCATGTGTCCAAGCTTTGAAAGCCCCCTTGCCCAGCCAGGTCGAGCCCCGGCCATGGCTACCGGAGTCCAAATCCCACAGCTCCCTTCCAGGATTTCCAAGACGCTCCGTCGCCTCGACCGGGTCTCCGGTCCAAGAGCGGGGGTGGTGGGTGTGGCAGCGGGGGTGGTGGCCGGTGTACCAGTGGAAGGAAGAGGATCCGGAGCTGCTGGACAGTGTCCTTCCGGTAGCGGTGCAACGCCGCCATGATCGTGACACGACCCTGACGGCGGTCATATCCACCGACTGGCATTTCTCACCGTTCAACAGCAGGCCGCCTTTGGGCGAAGCATCTTTGCGTACAGGAGCCAGGCGCGGCTCCGTCGGCAGGGGTACATGGCAGGCCATGGCATCGCGGGCCAACCTCGTGGAGGTTGGCCCGCATGCGGAGCATGGCCTTTCAGGGCTTGCATTGCCCTGGGGCAGCAGAGGCGAGCGGTTACTCCGGTTGCGGCTCCGGCCATGGGAAGCGGACGGTGGCGAGTCGTTGTTCGCCGGCCTGGCTCAGCTCGATGAAACGTGCTCCGGGGTGACTTGGGCAAGCGTGTCCCGGAAGTTCCATGGCATCCACGCTGCGGGCTCGTTGGCCACCAGGATGCGCATGTGGGGCGTCACCTGGATCATGAGTCCCTCCCGTAGAAAGCCGCAGCAAGGCTCGCCATGTCCAGCCTCTCCCGATGCCCCAGCCGAATCACCATTTGGCCACCATCGGGACGGGACAGCTCGACAACCGTGCCGACCAATTCGGGCGTATTACGGACCTGGGGCGGGGACAGCTCCACGAAACCACTGGCTCCGGAAATTGACTCGGCATGCCTCTCTCGGCTTTCCTTCAAACGCCTCTTCAGCGCTGTGTACTCCAGCGACACTACTTTGGAGATCAGACAAAGACCGTGTAGCTCTGCAAGCGACACAGCCCAACTCCACAACTCCGCGGGTATGCGCTCTCCGTTGCGTTTCCTCGCCCGCCACCTTTCCATCTTCTCCAACAGGTCCGCAACTTCGGGGGGGAGCGGTCTGTTCCGCTGCTCTCTTGCCATGAGCCACATCGCACTTGCATGGCCACGGCCTCATGCCGTGGCGCCGTGGCTCACAAACCTACCCCTCCAAACCACTGGGCTCACGCAGGCTTGCCGGAAGGGCGCCTTTTGGGCAATTCCGACCGAGTCGATGCCGAGGCTGACCTTGGTCTGGATTTTCCAGGGCTCTGGGTTCATTCCGTCTCGGTTGGCTGGGCCTCGGCATCGCTTTCGCACCATGCGTGAACGAAACGCTCGATCAGCCGTTCTAGTGACGGAATGTCTGTCGCGGGCTGCTCGTCCTCACTGTGCAGGCTCCCGAACCAGAGCTGATCCCCCTCGTAGGCCCAAAGTCCAACTCGGCGTTGGTGTGTTCCCGCACGGCTGCCAGTAGCGCCACCACCCCCAGCTCCTGGGCGAGGCGCGCACCGAGTTTGTCTTCGAGCTGGTCAGCCTGGGCGCCTTCCCCGCGATGCTCGCCGCCGGCGACACCGCGGTGGTGGGGGAGGTCTACGCCGTGGACCGAGCGACCCTCGCGGATCTCGACCGTCTCGAGGACCACCCCAATTTCTACCGACGCGAGCTGGTCCCCCCGGAGAACGGTGAGCGTGTTCTGGCCTACCTGCTACGCTGTGAGCGGGCCCACGGCCGACCGACGATCGAGAGCGGCGACTGGCGACAACACCAACCGAAGGAGGAATGGAGATGAGGATCCGACTGATGAGCGACGAGCGTGTCCTGGAGGGGACGGCCAAGCAGATGGTGGAGGCGATGCAGTACATCGCCTTCGGCCAGGAGACCCGCACCCTGGGCGAGTACATCGACTGGCTCACCGACCAGGTCGAGCGCCTGGAGCAGACCGCCCTGCACGTCGAGGGCGAGAGCGACGAGGAGAAGGCAGCATCGCTGGGAGAGGCGATGCTCGGGGCGGGGCTGGCGGAGAAGGTATGGCTCCTGCCAACACGGCACGCCACATCTTGACAAACATGGTTAGCGTGGCTATCCTTAGAGTCAGGATGTGCGATATGCCGAACCGACAAGAACACACTGCAGTTGGCGCCCTTGCTGGCGCGATAGCCGCCCTTGTGCGCTCCGACGCCCAAGACCCATGGGAGCGCCTGGTTGAGGTGGCTGGTGGCGCCCTTGGGGGGGCCTTTGGGGGCCGACTCCCCGACATCCTCGATCCACCGACGAGCCCGGGACACCGAAGCGTAGCTCACGCGTTCGTGCCTGCCGCGGCGGTCGGATCCTTCGTCGTGCCGCGCTTGCCTGGCGCATCAGCGCCAACGCCAAGAGCCATGGAGCCGCACGTCGTCCAGCGCGACTCAGCTCCATCTTCGAACCTGGGTCAGCGTTTCCTCTATGGACTCGCGGTCGGAGCTACGGTCGGCTACGCCTCGCATCTCTTGATGGACGCGACGACCCCTCGTGGGTTGCCCCTACTGTGATGAGGGAGGTGGGGAGATGAGCATCACCCAAGCAGAACTCGGACGAAGGCTCCGTGAGGCACGCGAGGCTTGCGGCATGACGCAGGCCCAGGTCGGTCGGCACCTCGGGCTCTCCAGGCCGACCGTCGCGCAGATGGAGCTGGGCAACCGCGCCATTTCCGGCCTCGAGCTGTCCCGGCTCGCCTACTTGTTCGGCAAGGACATCCGGGAGTTCGTCGCCGAGGAGACGCCCCAGCGCGAGGATGCCTTGATGGCGCTCTTTCGTCTCCACCCCGATCTGGCGAGCCAGGACGACGTGCAAGACGCGCTTCGTCAATGCATGGCGTTCGGACACGAGATTTCTAACCTCGAGCGCGTCATCGGCGTCGACCGCACCACCTCGACCCTCGCCGCCTACGTCCAGTCCAAGCCGAAGACGAAGTGGGAGGCGGTCCAGCAGGGCGAGCGCATCGCCCTGGAGGAGCGGCGTCGGCTCGGTCTCGGGAACACGCCTTTGCCGAACGTCGCCGAGCTGCTCGAATCCCAGGGCGTGCGCACCGCGCAGGTGACGCTGCCCGAGGAGATCTCGGGCCTGACCCTGATCGATCTGGGCACGGGCCTTTTCGTCGTCGCCAACCGCGAGCACCACCTGCTCCGTCGGCGCTTCTCGTTCGCCCATGAGTACTGCCACCTCCTCGTGGACCGGGATCAACGGGGCTTGGTCAGCCGCGCGAACGACCGCGACGAGTTCCTGGAGGTGCGAGCCAACGCGTTCGCAGCGAGCTTCCTGATGCCCATGGACGCGGTGCGGGCCTTCATCCAGAGCCTCGGCAAGGGCCAGCCCAGTCGGATGGAGGCGGAGGTCTTCGACGAGACGGGGGCGGTGCGTGCGCGAGCGCGGTCCGCACCGGGGAGCCAGGACATCCAGCTCTACGACGTCGTACAGATGGCCCATCACTTCGGTGTGAGTCGCGCGGCGGCCTGCTACCGGCTCCGGAGCGCACGCTTGATCACGCAGCAAAAGCTTGACGTCCTGCTGGAGCAGGACCGAGCCGGTCGAGGGCGAGAAATCGAGAAGCTCCTGGGGCTGCCCGAGCCCGACCACGCGGCCCGGCGCAACGCCTTCCGCCGACGCTTCCTTGGTCTGGCCCTGGAGGCCTTCCGGCGGGGTGAGATCTCCTACGCCAAGCTGGTCGAGGTCGCAGCCATGGTGGACGTGGACCAAGGCGAACTCGCCCAGGCCATCGACGCCCTCGATCTCGAGGACGACGGCAGCGAGCCGCTCGTGCCCGGGGTACTGTGAGGGCACGATGGCCGAACGAACACGGGTCGTCGTCACCGACGCCAACGTTCTCATCAATCTCATCCACGTTGGGCGACTCGACATCCTGGTTCGCCTCCCGGACCTGGGGTTCGTCGTCCCACCCGAGGTGGAGGCAGAGGTCGCCGTTCCAGAGCAGGCCGCGGTGTTGAAGCGGGCCCTCGACACGGGGGACCTTGGGCGCCAAGCATTCACGGGAACCGAGGAGCTGGGCATCTACGCCGAGCTGGTCCAGGTGCTCGGCAAGGGCGAGTCGGCTTGCCTGGCGATGGCCGAGGTCCGCGGCTGGCTCATCGCCTCCGACGAGCGCCGACGTTTCCTGCGCTTGGCGAAGGAGCGGCTCGGACCCGGGCGGGTCTTGAACACGGTCGGGGTGTTCTTGCTGGCGATTCGAGCGGGCCTCGTCACCGTTGAAGAGGCTGACCGAGACAAGGCCACGCTCGAAGGTCACCGATTCAAAATGAAGTTTGCGTCCTTCCGGGATGTTCTCGGGAGCTGCGCCTGAATCCCCTGCTGGAGCGCTTCTCCTTGCGCCTCGTGCGCCTCTCTCGCTGCTTCCCGCCCTTGTCTTCGCCATCCGGCCCAGCAGGTGCGAAGCCAGGTACCCCACATCCCCCCAGGGAAGCACCAGGATGGTCGTATGCTCAGCTCTGTTGCTCGAAGACGCAATGGGAAGGGACTGCGGTGGGTAACGAGCCAGCCAGGCGGCTGGCCACCTGATGGAGCGCATCCGTGTTGTCCACATCCAGCCTCCTGGGCATCAGCTCACGATAGGCGGACATCACACGAGCGGCGAAGGCGGGGTGGAGGGTCTCCCGGTCTTCCGGGCCCAGCCCCCTCGCTTCCAGGCGCACGCGCCTGACGGGCTCGGGGACCGAGACCAGCAGCTCGATATCAGGGCTCGGTGCTGCCTTTATCAGCCAGCTCAGGTCGAGTGCGATGTCCCGTGCTCGGGCATATGCCACGGTGGAGGCCAGGTAGCGGTCCATCACAACCGGCACACCGCGTCCGGTGAGCACGCGCGCCTGCCTGCCCCGGGCGATCACCGTGGCGCCGTAGAAGGCGACCAGGGCCACAGGATCGCGCTGGAGGCCATCGAGGATCCGTGGCCGGATGGGCTCCAGCGTCTCACCGGGTGTCGCCAGCAGGCGCGCTCCCAGCTTGGAGGCCAGCGCGGCCGCCAGGCTGGACTTGCCGCTGCCATCCAAGCCTTCGATGACGATCCACAGCGCGCTCATGCGGCTCTCCGGATTCCGTGCTCCCTTTCCAGGGCAGCGATACTGCTGGGGTGGCGGCCCTCGGTAGCGGCCAACGCCATGGCCAACGCTTGCATCCTACTCCAGCCACGCTCGTCGAAGCTGTTGCTGCGGATGACCCTGGGGATATCGCTGTGGTCTTCTTCGAGGCCCCAGCGGCCCCGCTCGCGATCCAGAACCGTGCCGCGCAAAAGCAACAGTGGGAAGGCCTTGATCACGGGCACCCGACGCTCGAGCAGCCAGGCCACGCTGGCCCGGAAACTCTCGGGCGTTTGCTCGGGCAGGCCGTACATGAGCGAGATCTCACAGGCGATTCCACGAGCCTGGAGTTCAGCGAGTACATCTTCGGCGTGGTCCAGGTCGTTGCGCCTCCCGATGGCTGCCTGCTCGACAGGGTGGATGGTCTGTAGTCCCAACTCAAGACAGGTGTCGAGGCGCTGGCAGGCGTCGAGCAGCGGGCTGCGGATCAGGTCGAAGTGGGCCTGCAACTCGAGGCGGCCCGTGAATCCCAGCCGGGCGAAGCGGTCGAGGACGCCGACGCTGCGACGGCTGCTGCCGAAGACCGGGTCGAGTACAGCGATTTCTCCAGCACCCCGGCGCAGCAGGAGTTCCTGCTCTGCGACCAGGCGTTCCTCGGCTGCATGCTGACAGCGGGGACGCGCGCCAGGGTCGCGATGTTGACAGAAGCTACAGCGGAAGGGGCAGCCGCGCTGGGTCTCCCAGCGCACGAAGCCGCCGGGCGGCACCTCGCAGGTGCCCATCAGCCAGGGGGAGGGCTGGGTCCGAAGCTGGAGCCGGGCCTGCTCTCCGCGATCCGGCTGGCCAGCGACGTGGACACCCGGAATCGCTCCCGGCCCAGGGTTTCTGGCGATGGCCGCAAGGGCGTCCTCACCTGCACCACGCACGAAGAGGTCAGCCTCTGGGTAGAGCGCCTCCAGTCCGGGCCCCGCGTAGCTGATCTGGGGGCCCCCGAGCACGATTCGGCCCCGGAAGCCAGCCAGGCGGAGCAATGGCAGCAGGCGACGCATGGTGGCCTCATTCCAGACATACGCCCCCAGCGCCACGTCCACGTCTGCGGAGGGTCGAGCCATGGCATACTTCAGGATCGAGCGTGCCAGGAGATCTGGCTGACCTCCAGGGCCGTTCACAGAGAAGGCTCCATGGATCAGCTCCACACCCTGTGTACTGGCCAACCGCGCAGCCAGGGAGGCATGCCCGAGGGGCAGGCGAGGGTCCTTGGGCCGGTGCCAGTCCAGGGCGACGAGCAGCACGCGGCGCGTTGGGCCGCTTCCCGGGCTGGGGGTCCAGGTCAGTCGCTCTCGCCCTGTGCTCATCGTTCACCTTCCTTCTACGGCAAAGACGCTGGCTGAGGGTGAAAGCGGACACTCTCGGAGCCGCACGGGGGCGCTGACCCGTACTTGACTCCCACCGCGGACGCGCCCCCACCAGCTCCGGGATCCAGCAGGCCCCCGACCGGGTCACGTAGAGATGCTTGCTCTTCAAGTCGTGGCGCAGCTCCCAGTTGACCCAGGAGACGGCGAATGCCCTCCTTCAACCGCCTCTTCAGCGCTGTGTACACCAACGACGATACTTTGGCGATCTGCCCAGGTCCGTGTAGCTCTGCAAGTGATACTGCCGAACTCCACAGCTCCGCGGGTATCCTCTCTCCACCGCGTTTCCATCTTCTCCGACAGCTCCACCACATCGGGGGGAAGCGGAGCCCTACGCTGCTGTCTTGCCATGAGCCACCTCTCGCGCGCAATGCCACGGCCTCATGCCGTGGCGCCGTGCCTCACAAACCTGCTCCTCCTGAATACGAGATTCTCGCTGGCTTGCCGGAAGGACACGGACCTGTAGCTCCTCGAACACCGCACCCAGGCGGGCGGCGGTGAGCCGGGAACGTGATGCCCTGAAAGTCGAAGCGGTTTTGTCCCATGGCGCCACGCATCCTGAGTTCCGGGGAGTCGAGGCAGGGGCCGCTGGGCGGTGGGCCTGCTGATTTGCCGATATCACAGCGATAGCGTCCATCCGTCCTGCGCAAAACGGAAGCAACTCCGGGGAGAACTCAGGTCTCAGCCGAGTTGCTTCCGCCCCGAGGCTCCAAAACGGAAACAACTCCGGGGAGAAGCCCTGGTCTGACCCGAGTTGCTTCCGTTTTTCAGGCATAGGCCGGAAGTAACTCCGGGGAGAACTCAGGTCTCAGCCGAGTTGCTTCCGCCCGGCACCGCTGGTGCCGCCTCGCTCTCTCCTGCCCGGCGCTCCTGCAAGACCTGGCCCGCGAGCCGGCGCGGCGGAGCGGGCCCCACGGGGGCGTATCAGGGCGAGCATGTTCATCAAAGGTCTTCCACCAGGGAGAAGTACTCGCCGAAGTGAACGCGGTTCACCTGCTTGCCCATCTTCACCAGCTCCCGGCCCACCGCTTGAATGGCGTGCTTCATGCCCACGGGGCTTTGCTCCGCCGAGGCCAGCACACAGGCGGTTATGGCGGAGTTGACGATGGATCCCCCGGAGAGGACGAACTTGCGCGAGAGGTAGTCGAGGTCCAGGTCTTCGCCCATGGGGGCGTCGTTGGTGAAGGCGCGTTGCCAGAGCTGTAGCCGTTGGGATGGTGAGGGGATGGGAAACTCCACCACGGCGCCGAATCGCCTCTGGAAAGCCTCGTCGATGTTCTCCTGGAGGTTGGTGGTGAGGATGGCGCAGCCTTCGAAGACCTCCAGACGTTGCAGGAGGAAGCTCACCTCCTGGTTGGCGAAACGGTCCTGGGCCTGCTTGACTTCGCCTCGCGATCCGAAGATGGCGTCCGCCTCGTCGAAGAGGATCACCGCGGTTCCACCCTCTGCCGCGTCGAAAATCTCTCGCAGGTTCTTTTCGGTTTCGCCCACCCATCGGCTGATGACCGACGAGAGATCCACGCGGAAGAGATCGAGACCCAGTGAGCCGGCGATGACCTCGGCAGCCATGGTCTTTCCCGTGCCGGGCCCCCCGCTGAAGAGGGCCTTGACGCCGTAGCCACGCGGACGGATTCGGGAGAGCCCCCAGCGGTGGAAGACGGTCTCCTGCTGGGAGAGATAGTCCACCAGGTGCTGAAGCTGAGCCATCACCTTGCCGGGCAGGACGAGGTCATCGAAGGTGTAGCGGGGGATCACATGAAGCGCCAGACCGCGAAACTCTGGCCGGCTCTCTTCACGGGCCGCCTGCCACAGGGCCTGCCGGTCGGGTTCCCGGCCACCACACTCGGCGAAAGCGCGATCCAGGACGCGGTCGATGGTGGTCCCACCCACCGAGTAGAACCGCTCCGCCAGGTCCCGCGCCGGCTCGGGATTCCAGCCTCGACGCTCAACTGCAGCATCCCAGGCCATGGAGCGCTCTTCCAGGGTCGAGCGATGCACCTGTACCGTGATGGATGGCCTTTCGGCTCCCAGGAAACCCACCACGGAGCGGCGGTCCGATCCGCCGACGAGCACCGGGTAGGGCAGTTGGGCCAACGCGGAACCCAGGGCCACGAGTTGGGCCCGCCTGGCCGGGTCTTCCTGGAGGGAGCCGGTGTCCACCAGGTACGGTATGGCTCGGGCGAGGCGAAGCTCTCGGAGCATGTCCCAGGGCTGTTGGAGATAGTCCCTGGCTCGTTCGAGTTCCACCCTGACAAGGGGCCTCCCCACCTTCCTGGCCACGGTCATGGCCACGCCTTCCCGCGAGCCCCTGGTGCTGCCCACGATGACCAGGGTGACGGGCCGCTTGAGCGCGGGCCCGACATCGCCCAGGCGCTGGGCAGTGGGTGCAGGGATGAACGGGCTTGGCCCCGTGTCCAACCTGGTGAAGCCGGGAGAGGCGGGGAAATCCTGTTCCTCCAGCATCCAGTGCAGCAGCCTTTCGGAGGGGTAGAGGCGACGGGAGCTGTGGGTGTCGGAGCTGTCCACCGGGGACAGCAGCAA
Source organism: Myxococcota bacterium (assembly GCA_024276675.1). GTDB lineage: Bacteria > Myxococcota_A > UBA796 > UBA796 > JAFGLY01 > JAJRWT01. The sequence goes on from JAJRWT010000029.1 coordinate 23,868, forward strand.
CAAGCGGTATCTCACGAGGGGTGAGCCCCCCATGAGCCTGGCCATGAGAGCCAGCCGGGCCTTCCTGGTCTTGCACAAAATCCGCGTGGCCAGGTCCACCGTGAGAAAGGACTGGTTGAGGTTGTCGTTGAGGTACGCGAAGATCCTGGCGTAGCCGGCAGAGATCTCGGCGGCCAGGGCCATGAGCAGCAGGTCTGCTTCGTCGCCGTCCAGGTCGAATGCACGCCGGAGGTGCCCGAAGCGCCCTCCGGGAGTGTCGCGCAGGGCCGCCGAGGCAGCCACGGCCCCATCGAGACCATCGGGCGCACGCAGTTCGTCGATCTCTCCGTGGGCACGCAGCAGGGATTCCACTTCTTCTTCGTCGACGACGGAACCCCAGTACTGGCCCTTGCGCTTCATGGAAGGACGTTCTCGCTGCCTCCGAACCGCTCTCAACAGGAGGAGGTCCGTTCTTCGCAGCCGACGGGTGATCTCATGGAAGACGGTTGACACGGCCTACCAGGTCCTGAAGGAATCGCCGGCGCGAAGAGAATTGGTATCTTCCTGTTCTTCCAGCTTGTCCAGACAGGCCCTGGCCAGCTTTTCCACGATGTCTGCGTGGCTCAGGCCCTGCCCCGCCAGGGCCCGGTAGCCTTCCTGCGGACCGGGCCGCGGTGTTTCCGCCGAGTCGTCGGCGTCGGCAGGGGGAGCGGTCTCCGCCGGGTCCGCCGAAGGAGCCGGGGCGTCGCCGGCGGCTGCACGGTGCAGGACCATGCTCTCCGCGGCACGGGCGGCCACTTCTTCGGCGTCACGCAGAAAGTGCGCTCCCTGCCCGCCGGAGGATTCCAGGTGAACCTGCTCGTGGGCGAACAGTGCTTGAGATTCGGCCCGGCCCGGATCGAAGTCCTCACCCACCACGATGGAGCTGTCCACGGTCATCGCCCTGGCGCCCAGGGTCTTCAAGGTGCGGGAGGCCAGGGGCCCTTGAAAGTACTCCCCTCCTCCGGGCATGGTGGCGCGGCTGATGGCAGGCCTTTCCGACCGTGCGGCCAGGCGCCCGCTCAGCTTTTCTCCTGGCAGCTTTCTGTCCTCGGGCATGCGGTTCCTCCCAGACCTGGATCATACCCCACGACCGCCCGCGGAACCAATTCCAGTCCAGATCACGCTCAAAAAAAACCGACCATGTTCCAATCCGCCCTTCTCGAGCACTTTTCCGCCGGATCATCTTCGGAACACCTCGTGGACCAGGCTTGCAGCCTGCGAAGGCTGGCCCAGATCGTAACCATGGCCTCTCGCCCGTACCCAGGATAAGCCAGGAACGATCCCCTACCCCACGAGTCTACCGTCGTTTCCTACACACCCGCCCACGGGAGCAGCGCAGGTGCTCCATACTCGTGAAGCTCATGAACGCTGGAACCAAGCCTTTCCTCATTACCGGAGCGGCGCTTCTGCTGGTTCGGGGCCCGGGAGCGGGCTGCTCCTCGCCGGCCACCGATTCCGGCGACTCCGCCAGCCCACGGGCGCCCGATACCGAAAGTGACACCGACACGGACGCCGACAGCGATGCCGACAGCGATGCCGACAGCGATGCCGACAGCGATGCCGACAGCGATGCCGACAGCGATGCCGACAGCGACTCTGACGCCGATGCCGACCTGAGTTCCTGCTTTTCCACCCGGGAAACCGACAGCGCCGAGTCCAGTCCCACGGACGATCCCGGACTGTATTCAGGTACGTACTACGTCGGAATCGACCCCCTGTCATCCACCCTGAAGCAGGACCTGCACGACCTGGTGTCGGATTGCGACTACGCCAGCTACGACTCCCTCTGGGACGCCTTCCAACTTAGCGACGCACGTACCGACGGCACGGTCTGGGACATCTACTCCAACGAGGATTTCACCTTCGTCGAAGACCAGTGCGGCGAATACTCCGCCGAAGGCGACTGCTACAACCGGGAACATTCCTGGCCCCGGAGCTGGTCCAACGACGACTCATCCATGAAGACCGATCTCCTGCAAATCTACCCGGTGGACGGCTGGGACAACGGCAAGCGTGGCGACCTCCCCTACGGAATCGTGGACACGCCCCAGTGGGTCACCAGCAACGGCTCCTTGACGGGTACATGCCAACAAGGTGCCAGCACCCTGGAAGTCTTCGAACCAATCGACGACTACAAGGGCGACATCGCCCGGACCTACTTCTACGTGGCGGTTCGTTTCCTGGGCCAGGACGCCTCCTGGGACTCCAACGAAATGGTCCAGGGAGCAGACATCCTGCCCCAACCCGAGGAAATGCTCCGCCAATGGCACGCTGACGACCCTGTGAGCCAGAAGGAGTTGGAGCGCAACGACGCCGTCCAGGGCGTGCAGGGCAACCGGAATCCCTTCATCGACCACCCCGAGTGGGTTTCCAGGATAGACGATTTCTAGATCCAGGCACATGGATTGCCGAGCGACCACAGAGCCCGGAGTCGAAAATGCGTACATGGCTCTCTCTCCTGGCAACTCTCCTGCCAGCATCCATGGGCGGCTGCGCCGCGGGACAGGACAGCGCGATGGATGGACTCGACGCCGACCAGGACGGCTTTGTCGCACCTGAGGACTGCGACGACTCCGACCCTGGAGCCTACCCCGGCGCCCCGGAGATCCCATACGATGGCCTGGACCAGGATTGCGACGGTCTCGACATCACCGACGCCGACGGCGACGGCTTCGACGCCACCGAGGCCGGAGGAGGCGACTGCGACGACCAGGACGAAACCGTCTACCCCGAAGCAACGGAATACTGCGACGGCAAGGACAACGACTGCGACGGCAGGCCCGACGAACCCGACGCCGCGGACGCCTCCCCCTGGTACGCCGATTCCGACTCCGACGGCCTGGGCGATGCCAGCCAGGTGGCCTGGGCATGCGATGCTCCCTCGGGCTTCGTGGCGGATTCCGGCGATTGCGACGACATGGACAGCTCCGTCCTGGACATCTGCATGGTGCTGGTCCAGGCGGGCAGCTTCCTCATGGGCAGCCCCGAAAGCGAGGTGGGCCGGAACGCCAGCGAGATCCAGCACCAGGTGACTCTCACCCACGACTTCTACATCGGCCCCTTCGAGGTGACCCAGGCCCAGTTCGTCCGCTACATGGACTACGATCCCAGCTTTTTTGCGGGCTGCCCAGACTGCGCCGTGGACTACAGCTCCTGGAACGAATCGGTCTCGCTGGCCAACGCCGTCTCCGCCGCCGCGGGGCTGGAGCCTTGCTACGAGTGTTCCGGATCGGGGCCCTATCTCTCCTGTAGTCCATCCGCCTCCTTTGCCACTCCCTACGACTGTCCGGGCTACCGGCTGCCCACCGAGGCCGAGTGGGAGTACGCGGCAAGGGCGGGCAGCACTTCCGCCTACCCCAACGGCGGAAGCCTCCTCCCGGGCGATGCAGCACAGTGCGGCGGCGACCTGCTGCTGGACAACGGCACCCGGCTGGACGACATCTCGTGGTACTGCGGCAACGACTCCCTCTCCAGCGAAGAGGTTGGGCAACTGGAACCCAACGCATGGGGTCTCTTCGACGTCAGCGGGAACCTGAGGGAATGGTGCCATGACCAGTTCGGCAACTACCACGGCGATGAAACAGATCCCTTCGGTGAACCCGAGGGCACCATGCTGGTGGTGCGCGGCGGCTCCTGGAACGACATGCCCACTGGCGTCCGCCTGGCGGTGCGTGAAAGCTTCGTTGCCGCCGCAGCCTACTACAACCTGGGGTTCCGACTGGCCAGGACCGCCCCCTGAGCCCAGGCCACGCATCCTTTCGACTCCGTGACAACCCGCCGAAACGCGCCGCACCCGGGACTGCCTGCCCGAAAAGGCATCCGCGGCACGCGCCAGCCATCGGGGATGTCGTTATGTTGCGCCCCCTCCCGAAAGGGTCGGCACCCCAACCCGGAGCACAGCACATGCCCAAGGCCAAGCACCCTCCCGGCCTGTATGTCCTCTTCTTCACCGAGATGTGGGAGCGATTCAGCTTCTACACCATGTTCGCCATCTTCGTGCTCTACATGGACGAAGGGCTGAAGCTCCCATCCAGCCAGACCCACGAAACCTATGCACTGTACTCCGGCTTCGTCTACTTCACCCCGCTCCTTGGGGGCTGGCTGGCGGATCGCTTCCTGGGCTGCCGAAAATCGGTGCTCATCGGTGCCCTGCTCATGGCCCTGGGCCACTTCGGGCTGTTCCTGGCCAACTACTCGCTCTTCTACCCGGCGCTCATGCTGCTGGTCCTGGGAAACGGCTTCTTCAAGCCCAACATCTCCACCATGGTTGGCAACCTCTACCCCCAGGAGAGCCCCCTTAGAGACTCGGCGTTCAACATCTTCTACATGGGGATCAACCTGGGAGCCTTCTTCGCTCCCCTCACCGCAGCCCTCCTGCACCACCAGTTCGGATACCGTTGGGCCTTCCTGGCCGCGGCCCTGGGAATGGTCATTTCCACCATCATCCTCACCACATTCGACAAGTACATCGCCCATGCCGACGGTGCCCGGATGGCCGACGAAGACCGGGATACCCCACAAGACCTCCAGCTCAGCCCCCAGCAGGAACGCACCCGCATCGTGGCCCTGCTGGTGGTATTCGGCATTATCATCATCTTCTGGACCGCGTACATGCAGTACGGCGACGTGCTCATGTTCTGGGCACGGGACTACACCGGCCCGCTCTTTGGATGGCAGGTGCCGGCGGAGATGTACCAGTCCGTGAACCCCGTCCTCATAATTATCTTCACCCCGGCGCTGGTCTGGTTCTGGGGTTTCCTCAACCGCCACGGCAAGGAACCATCCACCGGCTACAAGATGCTCTACGGCATGGGACTCACCGCAATAGCCTTCGGCGTAATGGCCATGGCGGCCCGGGAAAACAGCGCCACCGGCCAGCCGGTTTCTCCGTCCTGGCTCCTGTCGTTCTACGCGGTCATCACGCTCTCCGAACTCTTCCTGAGCCCCATGGGCCTCTCCTACGTGACGCGCATCTCGCCACCCCGCATGCGCTCCACCATGATGGGGCTGTGGTTCGTGGCCTCGGGAGTGGGCGGCTATGCCGCGGGCTTCTTCGGCCGTTGGTGGGACCAGATGCCCCATGCCACCTATTTCCTGGTGATGGCGGGCGCCAGCCTGGTGGCCGTGGCGCTCATGGGCCTTGGACTGGGCAAGCTCCGCCAGGCAGAACAGGAAGCATAGGAACCCTTGTCTGGCCGTCAGGCGGGCGCCCTGGGCAGGCCAGGTGCCTTCGTCGGCGGCCAGCGGGAGCCGTCAAGGGATTGATCTCACGAGACGCACGCCCACGTGGCGAACTCCACGGGCGTCGCTGGGAGCGGGGTTTCCACGGTTCGCCACCCTGACGCGCCCGGGCTGGGAATTCCAGGCGCCGCTGCGAATCACCGGAAAATCACCCTGCACGTAGTTGTAGGGATCCAGCGGATCGTTCAGGATGGCCAGGTAGGTCTCGGCGGTCCACTCCCACACATTGCCGCAGATATCGAACAAGCCCCAGGGGTTGGGCTCGCGCATGCCAACGAACATGGTGGTCTCGCCGCTGTCGCCGCAGTACCAGGCGATGTCGTCCAGCAGGGCGCCGTTGTCCAACACCAACGCGCCGTTGCAGTCGTTGTTGTCGCCCACCAGGATGTTGCCGCCATTGGGGAAGGCGGAACTGGTACCGGCCCTCGCCGCGTACTCCCACTCGGCCTCGGTGGGCAGCCTGAAGCCTGGACAGTCATAGATGGTGGAATAGGCGGGACCGAGCTGACATTCCAGCTCTTCCCCGGTGTTGCACACGTAGCACTCATCGAAACCCGTGCCCCGGGACACGGCGTTGGCGAAGTACTCGGCCTCGCCAAGACTCTCGCTCTCCAGGGGGCAATCGTCACAACCCAGGTTGTCGCTGGGGTTGTAGCCCATGTAGTCCACGAACTGGGCCTGGGTGGTCTCGTAGACGGCCATGTAGAAATCGTGGCTAAGGGTGACCTCGTGCTGGTACTCGTCCTGGGCTTCCCGGCCGACCTCGGTGGTGGGGCTGCCCATCACAAAGGTGCCACCACAGATGAAGGCCATCTCGATACCGCCCTGCAGGCTCACGACGCCCGTGTAGACGAGAGGGTCGTCGTCCCGGCAGTCGATGCCGTCCAGTACGCGGTCGTCCAGGACTTCACAGGACTCGACGCCCGTCACGGGATCCCCGTGGCCGTCACCGTCCTTGTCCGCGTACCAGGTGAGGGGCTCTACACCATCGTCGATTGCACCGTCGCAGTCATTGTCGGTGAAGTCGCAGACCTCCGCCGCGGAGGGGTTGATGGAGGCATCCTGGTCGTCACAGTCCTCTCCCCCAACCTGCTGCGAATCGAAGCCGTCGGCGTCGGCATCGGTGAGGTCCAGGCCGTCGCAGTCCTGGTCGACGCCGTCGTAGGGGATCTCCGCGGCGCCAGGATAGGAGGCTGGATCGGCATCGTCGCAGTCTTCCGGCGGAGAGAAGCCGTCACCGTCCAGATCCAGTATATGCTCAGAATCGGTCTTCCCCGTGTCGACTACCGCTGTAACACAGCTCGACAGCAGGAGCCCCATGGTAAACACGCTGGTCATCGGGCTCTACCTCCTGGGCGCTCCTTCGGGAACGAAACACGCCAACGCCTCAGGACGCCAAGAAGAAACGTGAACAGGAGCACAACATAGCCCGCCGGCCCGGAAGGTGAACCTGAGCAGGAGCAGCGGCGGCCCGGAGTGCTGGGGCCGGTGCCGCTATCCCGACCCGCGACGCCCGAATCCAATCCCCCGGTCCCCGCCGGGCCGGAATCTCCGGTGGGAAGCTCGCCGGAGTCGCCGGGCAGAATCTCCAGCACGGCACTCCAGCAATGGGACATGGGGTCGCCCGTGGAGGGTGAAACCCAGGAGTCGGTGGCGCAATAGGTCAGTTCGTGGCTGCCCGTGACCAGGGGCTCCCCCGAAATCACTCCGTCGACGCCCAGGGTGAGCCCGGCAGGCAGCTCGCCCTGGTAGATGCTCCATTCATAGGGTGGGCTCCCTCCCCAGGCCTGGAGCTGCACCAGGTAGTCCTCGGCCACGGTGCCCTGGGGAAGCTGGGTGGTGGTGACGGCCAGGCCACGCGTGGTTGCCAGGCGCTCGGCGAAGCTCGCGGCGATCTCCGCGTGTTTCTTTGATTCGTGAAGACTCTGCTCCTCGTAGGGATCCTCGTCCAGGTCGTACAACTCCTGTTCTCCGTCCACGTACTCGACGTACTTCCAGTCGGCGCCGCGCAAGCCCGCCCAGGGCAGGGGAGTCTCGGTCCAGGCCTCCAACAGCAACTCGTCCCGCCAGGAAGGCGACTCGCCCCACAGGAGGGGAAGGAGGCTCTGGCCATCGGAAGCCCCAGCCAGCCCGGCAATCTCCATCAACGTGGGGGCCAGGTCCAGGTCCAGGGAGACCAGGTGCTGGTCATCCCTGGCTTCGAGCCCCGGGTGGTAGATCACCAGCGGCACCCTCGAGGCCTCGTCGTAGGGCACCCCCTTGCGGATCAGCCTGTGCTCGCCCCACAACATGCCGTTGTCCGAAGCCAGGACCACCAGGGTGGAGTCTGCCCGGCCCATCTCTTCCAGGGTGTCCAGAACGGCCATCGCCGCCCGATCCACCGCCAACATGGAGTCCAGGCACTGGGAGTAGTCCTGGTCCATGGAGCTGATGTCTTCGTCGCTCAACAAGGGCTGCACCTGCAACCACCGCGGCTTGTCGCTGACGTCCTGTTCGTTGAAGGCGCCGGAGCGATGCTCGTAGCCCTGGTAGGAACCCAGATCCTGGGGGAGCGCGGAGCATGGCTCGTGGGGCGCGAAGGTACTGAAAAGCAGGAAGAAGGGCTCATCCCCAACCTGTGACAGCGCATCCAGAGCCAGGCCCGACTGGTACTCGGTGACGTATTCCATGGGGCGGAACAGCTTGCCCGTGGAACTCTTCCCGCTGGAGGAACCCAACACCAACTGGTAATCGTACCAGTCCAACGAGTCCACGAAACCCGCGAAGTAGCTCCAGCCAGGCGGGACATAGGGGGCCAGCGACTCGTAGCCGTTGATGTACTTCCCCACCAAGGCCGTGAACCAACCCGCCTGCCACAGCCTGGTGGCGATGGTGTCTTCATCGTGGAAGCGGGAAGCACCGCCGTTGGGGGCCGTTATGGTCAAGACGCCGGTGTTGTGGGGATAGTAGCCACCCGACAGGAAGCTGGCGCGGGAAGGAGCGCAGACGGGCGTGGTCACGAAGGCCTGGTGGAAGGTGATGGCGTGATCCGCCAGCCTCTCGCCCAGGAGCGGGAGGTTCCAGGTCTCGTCCCAACGCTCATCGTCCAGGAGGAAGACCAGGAGCCCATCCACCTGGATCGCGCTTCCCCCGGGAGACGGCAGCGAGGCACCCAGGACCCTGGAGGGGCAGCAGAGCGCCAGTACGAGAAACGTGGTTGGCATGCTCATGGTGACAGGCTCCCTGTGCTACGGGGAAGTTCGCTCCGACTCCGGGAAAGGATTATCGCTCATGGGGGCCGCTGCTGCCAGGTTTGCATGAATCGGCCCCAGGAGCCGTCGGAAAAGCACGTTGCCGCCGCCCTCAGGGAGGCGAGCACTGGCCCCTGTCCTGGTCGCCGCAGCCCCAGCACCGGACGATGCCCCGGCTGTCCAGGGCACAGTTGTGGACGTAGCCGGCATCCAGGGAAGTGAAGCTGCCTTCCGGCTCGTCGCACTGGCCCTGATCCTGGTCACCACAACCCCAGCAATGGAGGGAGCCCTGGGTGTCGATGGCGCAGCCATGGTAGGCGCCGGCGGCAATGTCGGTGAACTGCCCACCGGGAGGAGAGGACTGGCCGAGCTGGTCGCTCCCCCAGCAATGTATGAAGCCGTCCCTGTCGAGCCCGCAGGTGTGGAACCTGCCAGCCGAGATCCGCGTGAACTCCGTGTCGGGGGGAGTCGACTGGCCGTACTCGTCGAAACCCCAACAGACAGCCCTGCCAGTCCCGGTCAGGGCGCAAGAGTGGAGGTAACCCGATGATATGTATGTAAATTCACCGTCGGGTGCATCGAACTGCCCATAGTCGCGAAGATCGCTGTAGCCCCAACATTCCACCTGTCCCAGCACATCCAGGCCGCATGTGTGCAGGTAGCCGGCGGCCACCGCCGTGAAATTGCCGTCGGGGTGGCTGGCCTGGAAGTAGTCGTCGTTGCCCCAGCAGCTCAACAGCCAGCTTTCGGTAACACCGCAGGTCTGGAACCCACCCGCACTCACAGCCTTGTAGAGGCCAGCGGGTGGCGAGGACTGACCGTCGGCGTCGTCGCCCCAACACCGGACCTGGCCGGTGCCGTCCACGCCGCATGAGTGGTAGGTCCCGGCGCTGACGGAGAGAAAGGTATCCACGCCCTGCCCCGGAAGGCTGGAGTCGGCGTCGCAGGCAACGATGGCCAGGGGCGTTACGATGTACAGGGCTATGAGTCTTTCCAGCATGACAGCTCCCGGCATGGCGCGTTTCTGCCTGTTTTCCAACAAGCGCAGCAGCTTGCACAAGAACGACACCTGTGCTGGGCCCCCAGACGCCCGCCCCCCGGGGCCGCGTTGCAGGGCGCCGGCAACTGCCTGATCCAGCTCCATGCTCACGCCTTGCCAGGCGGGCGCCCAGTCGCCCTGGGTGCGACAAAACTACTCCTGCGCGGCCCCGAAAGGGCAGAATCCGGGGCCTGGATAATCCGTTCAGTATCTTCTCTCACATGGGATGTGTTATGCCCCTGGCTTTGGCGCCGGATCAGCCACCGGAAAGAACAACCGGCTGCCCAGGATCCGAGACTTCGCCATTTCAGTGTACATCGGACGAAAGGCACGGAATGAAGAGAACAATCAACACCTTCATCGGCAGATTCACGGTGCTTCGCGGTGCTCCACGGGAGCTTTGGGTCATCTACGTGGCCAAGCTCCTGGAAATAATTTCCTATGGCCTCATGTCCATGACGGTGACTCTCTGGCTGTCGTCGGATCTGGGCCTGACGGACACCGCGGCGGGCGACACCGTGGCCATCTGGTCTACCCTCATCACGCTGGTCACCCTGCTGGTGGGCTCGCTGGTGGATTCCATCGGTATCCGCAGGTCCTTCCTGCTGGGCTTTATCGTCTGCCTGCTGACCCGGGGTATCATCTTCTCCACCACCATCAAGTGGTTGGCCATACCTTTCGGTCTCATGGTCATGGCCGTGGGCGAGGCGATGATGGTTCCTGTCATGACCGCCGGAGTAAAGAAATACTCCAACGTCAAGCAGCGTTCCATGGCCTTTTCCATGTACTACGTGCTCATGAATGTGGGCTTCCTGCTGGCGGGGCTCATCTTCGATGAGCTACGCTCCACCCTGGGGGAATACGGCAGCTACAGCGTTCCAATACTGAACTGGACCATCTCGACCTACCGCACCATCTTTCTGGTGGGTTTCCTGGTGACCATTCCCGGGTTGCTGTTCACCTGGCTCTTTCTCAGGCCCGGCGTCACCATGACTGAAGGCGGTCTGAAGATCGAGTCGGAGAAACCCCGGTATGCCGATGTGAACGTGTTGGTGGCCATGTACCGCCTGGTCACCGAGACGGCCAGGGACACGATCCGGATCTTCGTGAGCGTCTGGAAAGAGAAGAACTTCTACAAGTTCCTGCTGTTTCTTACCCTGGTGGTCTTCATCAGGCTGGTGTTCTACCACATGCACTTCACCTTCCCCAAGTACGGAATACGCGAGCTTGGCGAAGGCGCACCCGTTGGGCGCCTCTGGAGCGTGCTCAATCCCGGCATCATCATCCTGTTGGTGCCCATCATCGGCGCCCTGTCCCAGAAGATCACCTCCTACACGATGATCGCGGTGGGAACAACGCTTGCCGCGGCTCCCGTCTTCCTCCTTGCCATGCCGCCGGAGTGGTTCCAACCGCTGGCGGACGGCTGGTTGGGGAGCTTCATCGCCCACACCTGGCTGGGGGTCGAAGGCGCGGTCAACCCCCTGTACGTGTCCATCACGCTCTTCGTTGTCATCTTCTCGGTGGGCGAAGCATTCTGGTCGCCGCGCCTCTACGAGTACACCGCCTCCATTGCACCCAAGGGCAAGGTGGGCTCCTACATGGCTCTGTCATTGCTGCCCTACTTCGTGGCCAAGCTGGGAGTCGGTTTCATGTCGGGCCGCCTGCTGGAGGCATTCTGCCCGGCCACTGGTCCCCGCAACTCCCAGGCTCTCTGGCTCATCATCGCCTGCATGGCCGCCATCTGCCCAATCGGAATAATCAGCCTGCGCAAGTACGTCCGCAGTGAAGAAGAAGGCCGCGGCGGCTCGGCTCCCGCCACATCGTAGACCCTGCCGCACCGTTGGCCCAGTCACCAGGGGAAGGTCCCCCAGAAACCTCCGCCCGCGACGAAACCGCCCAAGCTCCAGGTATAGGAGTCATGACCACCGACTACGTCGAAGTTCCAACACCCCCCGGCCACACCCTGGAAGCCAGGTTCTGCCGGGGCAGTCCCTCGGACGCCGCCATCATCTGCCACCCCCACCCGCTGTACGGCGGCGACATGCACAACAACGTGGTCTCCGCCGCGTGGGACGCTGCCCGATCCCTGGGCTTCAGCACGATGAAGTTCAACTTCCGCGGAGTTGGCGCCAGCGGCGGCTATCACTCCGGCTCCACCGACGAGGTGGAGGATCTCCTGGCAGTCGAACACGCCCTTGCGGGGTTCCTGGGAAACCCTGCCCACCGCCTGCACCTGTTGGCGTACTCCTGGGGATCATGGATCGCCACCCTGGCGGCGCGGGAGCTGCGGCCATCCAGCATGGTGCTGGTGGCGCCTCCGCTGGACTTCCTCTGTTTCGACGGGATGGTCCTCCCACCATGCCCGGCCCTGCTGATCCTGGGCCAGCGGGACCACTACTGCGCCGAGCAGTCCCTGCTTGGCTGGCTCAAATCCCAGCCGCCCTGCCAGGCGCCCCGGCAGCGGGTTTTGCTCAAGGGTGCGGACCACTACTTCGGCGGCTTCCAGTCACGTCTGGAATCTGAAATCCGCAACTTCCTGCACCACTGATCCGAACCAGGCCCGGGAGCCGTCGGGACGAGCGCGGTGTTCAGGGGATGTCGCCGGTGTCGACTCCTTCGCAGAATGCCGCCACTTCGGTGTAGCTGCTGGCATGCCACTCGAAGCGGTAACAGCCCACACCACCGCATTCTTCGGCGAAGAGGCCGTCGCGGCACTGGGCCCAGTCCGCTACGCGAGCGTGGTGGGCATAGTCGTCTGGCTCCAGCTCGTCGGCACAACTGTAGTAGCAGTCGTGATCTTCGAGACAGGCCACGCCCAGGAAGGCCGGCAACATGGCCAGCAGCAGCACGCGGAGTTCCATACTTGAGTGAGCCTCGGTGGATGTCACAGGGAGCAGGACCAGCTATCGGCGGGGAGGGAGAGAGTCAAGCGTTGAACGGCTGTAGCGGTTCTTCTCCAACGGATATCTTCAACCAGACCCTTGGTGGTTCCCGTTCTTCATGATACCAAATCTCTTGCAGTGAGCCCCCCAATCCAAAGAGGTCACGATGAGCCTGCTCGACTTCTCCCTTCCCTTTCCTGCACTGACCTTTCTGGCGCTGGGTCCCTTCCTGGCGACCGGATGCGGAACAGACGACGACAACTCCAAAGAAGACACCGGCATGGAAGACACCGGCATGGAAGACACCGGCATGGAAGACACCGGCATGGAAGACACGAGTACTCCTTCGGGTTTTTCGTTCGAATGCGACGAACCCGACCAGGTCTTCCAGGCCTATGATCTCAGCTCCATGCCCCCTGAACTCATAGATGTCCCCGCCACCTGCCGAGCCGAGGGCGACAATAGCTGGCTGTACGTGGCCGACGACGTCTGGGATGTCTACGTGGACCAGGATCAGCTCGAAGCGTTCATGCAGAGCTTCGAACTCGCGACCCCCGATGGCTCCATCAACCCCGACCAGGGCATTTACCAGAACGACACCGAGGTCTTCGGTGCACTCACCGCCGACAACTACGGCGCCGACAAGGTCTACATACTCGCCATGGAGTTCGCCGAGTACGGCGGCTACGAATTCGACGGCTACCTCTACATCTGGAACGGTATCCCCATGTTCCAGTTGAACGCCGCCATCCGCCCCCTGGACGACCCCGAGACGGCATCCATAATGGCGCATGAGTTCGTCCACGTGATTCAGCAGGCCTACGACGCCAGCGAGGAACAGTGGATGTCCGAGGCCCTGGCCGAGGTGGGCATGGTGGTGAACGGCTACTACACCGACGAAGCCTGGGTCGCCGATTACGCCGCCGATCCCTCCGAGCCGCTGGTCAACAACACCGCCTCGGTCCACTACGGGGCCGTGTTGCTGTTCGGAACGTACCTCTACGAACAATTCGGCGAAGAACTCATGGGGGAACTCAACCAGGAACCCTCGGACGGCGTCGCCGGCCTGGAGGCCAGCTTGCAGGCCCTGGGCTGGGACCTGTGGTTCGACGAAATCCTCGAAGACTGGATGGTGGCCAACTTCCTGGACGATCCCGCCCTGGAGGACGGCAGCTTCGGCTACTCGTTCATGGACATCCCATCCATGACCATCGACGCCACCCTGACCGCCGGTGAACAATACCAGGACGACATCGACTATTCAGGCGTCCGCTACATCGAAGTCACCGGCGACCAACCCGCCACCCTGGTTGTGGAATCCACGGATGCCCTGGACCTGCTGTACTCCGTCATCCTCATGAGCGACGCCCCCCAGGTCACCACCCTCACTGAAGAAGGCCCCGCCCTGGTGGCATACCTGGACGGACTGGGCAACAGCTATGACAGCGCCGTGCTCTGCCTGTCCACCATGGCCAACACCGACTTCCGCGTATCTCTGCAACAATAGGATTCCAGGAGGCACCGCCTTCCAGCCTCCTCGCGTCGAGGGCCGGAAAGCCGGCCAGTCATGATCTGTGCCGGTACGAAAATACCCCACAGTGCCACGGCTCTGCTATCCTGGGAAAATGGGATCCAATCGCCTGGCCACCTGGCGGCGATGCGCTCTTTCCTCACCATTGCCCGGGAGGCCTGATGTTCATGCTGCTGCTGCTGCTGCTCGCCTGCCAACGTCCCGGGGTGAGTCCCTACACCAGCGATACCCAGGACACCTCGCTTTTCGAACCCGGCGACTCGTTCGCACCAGCCGACTCCTCTGATTCCGCCTTCTTCCCGGACACTTCCGGTACAGGCAGCCCTGACAGCGGCCACAGCGGCGACACCGGAGGCCTGGACTACGACTGCGACGACCTTCCCACCACCGAGTTGGAAGACAACATCCTGGACTGGGCCAGGGGCTACCACGACGTGGTCTTCCGCGATGATGGATTCCTCATAGGGCTCCAGACCGGCACGGGGCTCATCGAGTCCACCTACGACGAACTCAGTGAACTGTGGATTCCCGATGTCAACGGCATCGAGACCATGGACCGCTTCGAAGACGGCAGCTTCGTCATGTCCGACAACAGCCAGTCTCGCCTGATCCTGGTGACACCGGATGGCGCCATCTCCACCCTGGCATCCAACGTGGGCATGGCCAAGGGCGTCACCGTGGGACCGGACGGAAACGTGTACTACGCCAACGGCGCGGTGTACCGCTACAACGTGGTCACCGAAGAAACCGACAAGCTCATGGACGCGGTGGGGAACTCCAGGCCACGCCACCTGGTCTTCAGCCTGGACAGCACGCGCCTCTTCGTGGCAACCCTGGGCAGGGGCGAGGTCTACGTGCTCAACATGGACGAAGACCTGAACCCCGTGGGCGACCCCGAACTCTACGCCGAGAACGTGGGAACGGGCTGGCACGACGGGATCGCCATCGACGCCTGCGGAAACCTCTACGTACCCGAATACTACTCCATGGGACTGTACCGCATCACTCCCCACCAGGTCGTCGAGCGCCTGGGGCCATCGGGAACTGGCGAACGTTACGGCCATGGCCTGGAGTTCGGCAGCGGGGAATACGGCTGGAAGGCCATGGCCCTCTACATGCCCCTGCCCTACAACAACCAACAGGTGAGGGAGCTGGTGATCATGGCGCCGTCGGGCAGCAGGGTCCGCACCTGGAACGGCGAGCCGGCCCGATAGGAGCCGTCGGGAAAGCTCGGGCCCGCTGCGGAGCGCCATGCGCTACTGCGCCGGGCCTCGTGCGATGGCCTGTGCGAAGCGCCATCAACGGCGGTCGGCTCCACCCGTGGCTGGTGGCGCTGCGCAAAGCGTCCGCGCCGCCAGGTCTCACCCGTAGCATCGCAAACATCTTGCAGACCCGATGGTGGCATGTTGGCCTGGAGCGGTCTATAGTCCCCTGGTCTCCCACCGAGCCTTAAGCGGCGCAAGGCCACGCCGGCGAACCTCACCGGCAGGTCCGCGCAATCGGTGGCAGCCAGCTACAATCACAGCAGGAGCGCAGCGTGAAGGTCGAACGAATCCTTGGAATCTGGGTCATGGTCCTGGGAACCTGCTCCGCCGGTTCCGCCGTTGCCACTTCCAGCTTCAGCACACCCAGCGACACCGGTGGAGCAGACCTGGAACAAACCTCGTTTCCCCAGGTCATCCCCGCCTATTCAGCTTTCCTGGCCTCGTCGGACGAAGCCACCCAGGCCGGTAATACCGACTCTGGCGCCGATTCCGACTCTGACGCCGAATCAGAAGACCAGCCAGCCAACGACGAGCAGGAATCCGCCCAGGAGCAGTCCCAGCAGGACAACGACACGGAAGACCAGCCAGCCAACGACGAACCCGAGCCAGCAGATAGCAGCGAGCCCGCCGAGGCCCCCGAAAACACCCCGCCGGAATCCACGGAGCAACAGGCCGCTCAACAACCCGACGGCTCCGCCCTGCCGCCGCCCCAACTGGCTCCAGCGCCCCCACCTCCCAGGAAGGTCAGGTTCAAGAGGCGTCGCAAGGCACGGGTCGACGAACCCCTTCTGATCCGCGACGGCTTCCGTTTCCGCGGCGGCTACAACCTCATCGCGGGCCTGGCGGTGCTGCCGGAGCGCCCCCTCACCGGGCCCGCCTTCGGCATGGACGCCCGCCTGGGCGCCCAGTTCAACCACATCCTCTCGCTGTCCTACCAGGCCACGGTCGCGGGCGACCTGATGTACGACAACAACGACATAGAAGGCACCGCCGGCTTCCAACTCTACAACACCTTCCTGCCCATGATCACCCTGTTCCACTCCTTCGACATCGGAGCGGGCCCATCGCTGGACTTCGTGGCAGCCGGAGTCTGTAGCGCGGCGACCATGTACTGCGGGGGCACATCCACCTGGAACTGGGGCGGGCATGCCCGCTTTGCCGTCAACGTGGGCGGTCTGGCCGGCGGCGGTCCAAGGCGTAGCGGGTTTTCCATCACCGCGGAGCTGCACCCCACCTTCCTGACCTCCCAGAACCCGGCTGTCATGGCCCTGATGACCGTAGGCGTGGGCGCCGAGTGGTATTGAGCCGGCATCCAGGCAGCGCGTCAGCGCCCCATCTCCACACTGAATCTTGGCACGGAGCAACCCGGGGCCACCCTTTGGCCGTTCGTGGACCATCGACCCGTGGAAATCCCGGTCCCCTCACCTCACCTGCACCTGCCTGGGTGACGCGGAGCTTCCGGCGCTGGCTGCGCCGCAGCCGCCCAGGTCCACGTAGTACTGCAATGCTGGGCGATGCATGGCCGTGATGGGAAGCGACCATGTCCAGGTGGGACCGGCACCCGGCAGGGAGACCACGTTCCAGGCATCCTGGCCCAGCACCCTCCAGTACAATGTTGCGGAACAACCTGCCCTGTCGGCCCCCACCCGGACCTTCCAGGTGGAGTTGCGCAGGATGCGCCTGGCAGCCTTGATCTCCAACTCCGGAGGTTCGATGGGCTCCGCCGCACCCTGCCGCGACATGCCCACCACGGGGGCGGGGCTGGTCCTGGGCGAAGCTGGGGCCGGCACGGGCTCCTTGCCTGGTGTGCTCGTGACCCTGGAGGAGTTGGAAAGCCCGTGGGTACCTTCGGAGCCCTGGCTCCGCCCGGGTGTGGCGGAGCCGGCCGAAACAGACTCGTGAGTGAATGGAGTGGCTTCCCCAGGCTCGGGTTGAGATTGCCCATCTTGCCGTTGGTCCATGCTGGGAACCGGGTCTGGAGGGAAAGCCAGGTCCGTACGAAGCTGGACGGCATCGCCCGGTGCCAGGCTTTCCGTGGAAGCCATCGCGGGAGATTCTGCCGCCGTTGGGACGGGTAACGCGGCGCCCCTCCCATTCCAGTGCCTGGCCTGGAGAACGATGACGCCCAGCAGAACGGCCACCAGGAACACCAGGAAATAGACGGAAGCCCTGCGGGCACCGGCTCGTTCCCGGTCCAGGGGAATGACCTCGATGTTGCTTATACTGGTGACCTGATCGTACAGGTCATGGGGAGCGATGGAACCGGTGGGGGGCAGGTCCATCGTGTTGGACTCACCGTCGGTGTGGGGGCGAACCTCGCCCCACCTGCCGGAGTCCAGCATGGAGTTGGTGGTCTCCTCGTCGAGCGTCCTGCCCACGAACTCGCCTTCCAGATCCTGCACGGCCAGGTTGGCCACCCGGTCCACCAGGCTCCTGGCCCACAGTTCGATGGCGGGGCCATCCACCATGGGCAGGATGTGCCGGCAGGCATCGGCCACCTGGATTGCCGTGGGGCGGTTGTCTGGCTCATAGTCCAGCATACGCGAGATGAGGTGTGTCACACGGGGAGCCGCATCGCCAAAATCCCCCAGGGCGGGGGATTCCATGCGCTCCGAGATACACATGGCGTGTTGCTTGGGATCCAGCCCGCATCGGCCAAAGCTGTTGCGAGCGATGGCCTCGAACATGGTGACGCCCAGAGCGTAGATGTCGGATGCGGGTCCCAGGGGCTTGTTGTGGAACACCTCGGGAGCGATGAAGTTCCAGGAACCGATGAGTTGGTCCTGGGTGGTGGTCTCCCGCTCCATGGCGAAGGCGCGGGCCACTCCGAAGTCCAGCACCTTGACCATACCGTCGGGAGTGATCCTGATGTTGGAAGGCTTGATGTCGCGGTGCAGCACGCGAAGCGGCCGGCCCGTGAGGAGGCTGGGGCGTGACCAGGCCGCCTCCAGGGCCTCGGCCACGCGCAGAATTACGATGAGCACTATATTGTGAGGCAAGGGATCGGGATTCAGGCGAGGCTTGATGAGCCAGAGCAGGTTGGATCCTGGCACGTACTCCATCACCACCGCCACCCGACCAGCCAGGGAGACCAGGTCGTCTGCCTGGACGATGGCGGGGTGCCGCAGGTGCCCCAGCAAGCGGGCCTCGTCGCGCATACGCGCCACTATGTCGGCCTTGTCCAGGAATTCGCTCTTCAGGAGCTTGATGGCAACCAGCTTGGAAAAGCCGCTACCGGTGAGCATTTCGGCCTGGTAGACTTCGCCGAAGGCACCGGTGCCGATCTTCTTTCGGAAATAGAAGCTGCGACGAGCCGGGGTGCTGGGCTTCACCGGCATGGGATAGGCCTCCGAGCGTGAGAAGAATAATCGCTGGTATCGTACCTTGTCCGCTCAGTAATCGCCGCCGCATCCACCAGGCACCTCGGCAGGGTTGCCGTCGGCGTCGATTACGCCATCCACGTACCAGCACATCCGTAGCAGCTCTTCGTCGGTCATCTCGTCGCCATCGGCGACCCTCAGCACGCCGGTGTTGTCTGAGATGGGCCCCACGAAGGGCAGGTGGATGTTTTCGGCGTCGGCCAACCTGGCCTGGACGATCTCCACCTCCATGCGAACCGAGGAAGGCACGGCGTCGGTCATCTCGGCCAGGTACACGGTGCTGTCTTCGGGGCTTGCCTGGACCTGGTCCCACACCACGTCGAAGGGGTCCCATGTGCCGTCAATCATCTGCTGCACCAACCTGGCGTACAGGGGCCCCCAGTTCCAGTAGGGGGACGTGAGGCAGGAGTCGCCTACAAGGGAGCAGCTATCTTCGTTGTCGTAGCCGATGGAGTAGAGGGGCTCCAGCAGGGTGGTGAGATTTTCGACGGTCTCCAGGGGGATGGTCGTGTCGGTCTTGCTGACGATGACGTCCGCCCCAGCGTCTATGAGGTCCTCGGTGACTTCGGGTTCCAGGTCCACGTCGTACCAGTTGTCGATCCACTCGACGTGCACCACTATGTCGGGGTTCACCTCGCGGGCTCCCAGCGTGAGGGCGTCCAGGTGGCGCACCGTTTCGGGGATCACCACCGGGCCCACCACTCCGATGCGCCCCTTGGTGGAAACATAGGCGGCCACCATGCCCGCCAGGTACCAGACCTGGTACATGCGACCGAAATACGAGCCCAGGTTGGGTGAACTGACGAAGCCCGAACAGTTGAGGAAACTCACCCCGGGATAGTTGGCCGCGGCGCTCTGGGTGGCCGACAGAAAGTCAAAGCTGGTGGTGATGATGATGTTGTCGCCATCGGCGATGAATTCCTCCATTACCGACAGGGCGTCTGCCGCCAGCACGCTTGGCTGGTAGTGGGTGGTGACCTGGGGCAGGGCTTCTTCCAGGTAGATGCGCCCGTCGTCGTGGGCCTTGGTCCAGCCATGGTCACCGACTGGCCCCACGTACAGGAAGCCCACCTGGGGCGATTCCACGGTCTGCCAGGGTTCCATCCAACAGCCGCCAAGCAGCAGGGCCAGCCCAGGCGCAGCCAAGAGCCCTCCAATGCGAAGATTGCCCCAGGCAAGCACAGAACGGAGGTTCTCTCGAGGCAGAAGCATCAGAAGCTCCATCCGGCCGTGACATCCAGACCTGAACCATGGGGGAGAACGTTGAATGCTGGCAATGGCGATGGCCACCCTCCTGGCGGGATGGTGTGGGGGGAAGCCGCGGAATCCAGTAGTTCCACCAGCAGTCCGGTGACTGCGATTCCGCCCCCGACACCCGTGAGGATGACGGAGACGTGGTTGAGCGGGAGCGTGTTTTCGTAAGAGGTCTTGTCGCCTTGCTCAATCATGGAGCGGCTCTGGTGGTACGTGACGTATGAAGTGACTCCGAAGCCGATCCCCACCAGGCCTCCGGCGCCCATGACCACCAGCCCGCCGTGCCCGCGTCGAGCCTGTTCCACCCGCCCCTGCGTGGTGTAGGTGCCGCTGGCTTGCGTGGTGCTGGCCTGGCTGGGGAGGGATGCCTGGGCTTGGGGCTCCGGTGCCTCCGAGGGAGCGGATTCCGCTGGTTGTGGTTCGGCCATGGCGGCCTGGGCGTTCAACTGCTCCAACAGGGAATCCAACTCCTGGAGTACAGGGGCGTCGGCAGGTTCCATGCAGTCGGCGAAGGAATCACGGGCCAGGATGGCTCTGGGGAGATCTTCCAGGGCCGAATAGCAACGACAGAGGTATTCCTGGATGATGCAGGCTTCCGGATCTTCCTGGTCGGCTCGCCGCAGCAGCGAAAGAGCCAAACCGGGCTCGCCGTCTTCCAGGGCTTCGGAGGCGGCGAAGAGGTAGTTTTCGGTCTTGATGCTTATTTCGGCGGCTGCCGCCATACCAGGGCCAAACCCCTGGCTGACGGCGGCCAGCGCACCGAACACCAAGATTGCATTCTTCCTGGCACTTGACATTTGCAGCGTACCCTTCCCTGTCGGAAACAGACCTGGAAGATACTACGCGCATAACGCGAAAAGAACAAGCCCAGGAACCCTGGGCAGGAAGACATGGCATTTCGCAAACCTGGAATAGAATGTCGATGTGCGAGACATGGATCGGGCTCGCCCCCTGCCAGGAGATGAATTGCTTCACCGGCACCTTGGTTGGTGTATAGTGATCCGGAGAAAGGTACCTCCATGGCTCGGCTCAACAGACCAACCGCTCTCTCCATGCTCCTGGCAACGTCGATATCCTGTCGCACAGGCTCCATCACGCCTGCTCAATCCCACATCCCGGACCAGGACAGCGGTTCCCCGCCTCCCACGGACACAGCCCCTGAACACGACTCCGCTGCCGATACCGGCCCGATGCCCACCGAGAACGTCTCCGGAAACCGACTGGGAGATGTTCTCTGGGACGAAACCAGGATCCTGGATTTCGCCATAGAACTCTCCGACGACTCCTACAACCAGCTCCTGGCCAGCCCATTCGAGTACGTGGAGGGGCGTTTCATCTTCGACGGCTACACCTGGGAGCCTGTGGGAGTGCGCACCAAGGGGAACGGCTCGTGGCAATCCATCGCCGACAAGCCGTCCCTCAAGATCAAGTTCGACGAGTACGTGGACGGGCTCAGCTTCATGGATGTCTCTGAACTCACCTTCAACAACATGACCTCCGACTGCTCCATGATGCACGAACGAGTGGCCTACCGCCTGTGGCGCGAGTTCGGCGTGCCCGCCAGTCGCGCCCACCACGTCAACATCACCCTCAACGGCGAGAACTACGGACTTTATACAAACGTGGAAGGCGCCACCCGCTCCCTGATAGAGCAGTGGTACAATGATCAGGGCACGCTGTGGGAATTCACTTCCGCGGAATTCGAAGAAGCATACGTGCCATATTTTTCGGCCAAGTTCGGTGAAGACGACCGCAGCATTCTCTACCAGGTCTCCGACATCCTTGCGGGAAACGACACGGTGGACCTGGATAAGCTCTCCGTGCCCCTGGACCTGGAGATCTTCCTCGAGTACTGGGCCATGTGCATCGTCACAGCCCAGTACGACGGCTACCCCTATCGCTACCCCGGCGACGACGCCTACATCTACCTGGATCCCGACACCCTCCAGCTCAAGTTCATGCCCCACGGCGTGGACGAAACCTTCATCTACGCCACCACCGACCCGGAGAGCGGCGTGGTGTCCCGCCTGGGATGGAAGTGCCTGGACAACGACACATGCAAGGAGCGGTGGATCCGGCTCATGTTCGACGCCCTGGACCTGGCGGACAAGATCGACATCGTCACCTACTTCGACCAGGTCCAGGAACAGATCCGTCCCTACGTGGAGTCCGACACGCGCAAGCGCTACTCCACCGAGACGGTCTGGAGCTGCCAGGACTCCATGCGAGCCATGTTGAAACAAAGGCGGACACAGATAGAATCCTGGTATGACTACCGCTGAATCGCCGCCCAAAGGCAAAAGCGCTTCCTGGTTTCGGCATTTTCCGCGAGATCCCATCTGGCGTTTCCTCCTGGCGGGATTGCTGCTGTACGGGCTCGACCTGCTGCTGGGATCCCCCTTGTCGGGTGAGTGGCAGCAGGATCTCCTGGCGCCACACGACCATGAACGCACCATCGTGCTCTCCCGGGAACTCGTGGCATCCTTCGCACAATCCGCCACGGGACCCAGGACGGAGCAAGAGCAGCAGGCGGCTCGGGAGGCCTATGTCCGCAAGGAGGTGCTGGTGCGAGAAGCTCGCCGGCTGGGTCTGGATCGGAGCGACCTGCTGGTGCGCTCCCGCCTGGTCCAGAAGATGGAATATATACTGGAAGAAAGCACCCATCTGTCGGAGCCATCCACCCAGGAACTGCAATCATGGCTGCACGAACACCGGGAACGCTACCTGGAACCCGCCCGCGTCAGCTTCCAACACCTGTACTTCAGCACGGAACGAAGGGGAGAGCAGGCCAGGCCCGACGCCATGGAGGCACTGGACGAGACACGCTATGGCGGCTCTCCCCCCGGCGATCCCTTTCTCCACGGAGCCGAAATCCCCCCAAGGACCCGGCGCGAGCTGGCATCCACTTTTGGAGGCTCTTTTGCCGAAACGCTGATGAGCCTGCCCGTTGGGCGCTGGGAAGGCCCCGTGGAGTCACGTTACGGTTTTCACCTGGTGAAAATCCACAGCCGCTCCACGGATCGCCTCCCCGAGGTGGCGGAGATCAACGCCCAACTGCGCCGGGATCTTCTCGTGGCGCGACAGGCCGATGCCTTGAAAACCCTGGAAGACCGGCTGATCTCCAACTACATAGTGGTACTGGAATGAACCCCGCTACCCTTACAGGTTCTTCGTCCGTTCCCGCGTCACGCTGGCCTGCGATGCTCCTCTTCCTGGCGATCTTCCTCGCTCTCCCCCGGGGAGCCACGGGAAACGAGCTTCGCCCGTCCCTGCTGGAGTTGGAAGAGCAGGCCGACGGCCTGGTGAGGGTGTCCTGGCGCATAGCCCTGGCCCAGGGGGCGCCCCTTCCCCTGTCCCTGGAAATGCCGCCTGGATGCCCGGCCACGAGCGAGCCCCGGATCTCCGGAACCCTGGACCACCGCCAGGAGGAATGGACGGTGGATTGCGGCCCGGCCGGCCTGGAAGGAAAGTCGCTCCAGGTGGACGGACTGGACAAGACACACACCGATGTCCTGGTGAAAGTCCTCCGGGAGGACGCCGTCCGCTCCAGCGCCGTGCTTTCCGGCACCAACAGCTCCTGGACCGTGGCAATTGCGGAGAATCCGGCAGGATCACCGGAAGGGACGTGGGAGCACCTGTGGCTGGGTGGGAAGGCCCTGCTCCTTGCGCCTCGGCATGTTCTTGTGCTGGCGGGACTGTTCCTGCTCTCCGCCTCGACCCGCGGCCTCCTGGCCAGGACGATGCTCGCCTTTGCCCTGGGCAGCACCGTCACCTTCCAACTGGCTGCCCATGGGTTCCTTCCCCTTCGGCTCCAGGCCCTCGATGGGCCCATGGCCTTGAGCGTGCTGTACCTGGCAACCGAGCTGGATCGCCGGGCGGAACCCGCAGATTCCTTCGCTTTCCGACGCCCAGCCCACCTGGCCCTGGGACTGGGACTGATCAACGGCCCGGAGCTGCTGGGGGCCCTGGATGGAATCCGGGCAAGGGGCGATGATCATTTTCTGCTACTGTTCAACCTGGGAGCTGAACTGGGTTTGTCGATCCTCGGGCTGCTGGCTTTTCTTCTGCTCCGCGTGGCCAGTTCCCTCCACCAGGCCGGAAACGCCCCCTCTCCCGGTGCCTTTTCCTACAGGATGCCGGTCTGCTCCATGGCTGTGGTCTCCGCGTACTGGGTGATCCGCGATCTTGCTGCTATGCTGAAGGGGATCTGATCCTGCCGCCGGGGGTATCACCCATGAGTATTCCCATGCTCGCCGTGCTGTGTTCGTTGCTGGCATGCAACAGGCACCAGGAAACGGGCGATTCCTCGCAGCCGAAGGACAGCACCCCCGAAAGCACAGAATCCCCTCCCGACACGGGGCAGGGTTCCTCGGATGGTGAATGCGGCCCGGTGCCGGCACACCGGCAGGTCTTTTTCGGTGATCTCCATGTCCACAGCTCCTGGTCGGCCGACGCCTACACCTGGGGCAACACCCGCTATACTCCCCGGGACGCCCTTGATTTCGCCATGGGCAACTCGCTGGAGCTTCCACCCTTCGACGGCGATGATTCCTCCCGCGGCAAGATCGAGCAGATCCAGCCCCTGGACTTCATCGCCATAACGGACCACTCCGAGTTCCTGGGCGAGGTGAGCCTTTGTACCGACGAAAGCTCCGACGCCTGGGACAGCGGGACATGCGTGGAGTTCCGTGCACAGAGCGAGTACCGAACCTGGGAAGAGAGCAGCGCCTCGGCTCCCATATGGCTGGACAACGCCGCGTCCGGAGAAGACCTTCCCATCTGCCAGGACGTGGACTGCGATTCGGCGGCCCTGGAACGCTGGACAGAATTGCAGGAGATCAACAGGAGCTACAACGATCCATGCAACCTCACCGTGTTCAGCGGCTATGAATGGACCGCCGGCAACTACAAGGGTTCCTGGCATCGCAACGTCATATTCAAGAACGACCAGGTACCGTCCCTTCCCATCAGCTACATGGAAACGCGAAACTGGTACGACCTCGCCACCCAGCTCTCCCAGCAGTGCCTCGAAGCGGGCAACGGCTGCGACGTGCTGGCCATCCCCCACACCACCAACATCTCCAGCGGCATGACCTTCCGGGTGCTGGAGGACGACGGCTCGCCCGTGTTCGACAGCCCGGAAAAGGCGGCGCTCCGCGCCTCCATGGAACCCCTGGTGGAGATCTTCCAGGCCAAACAGGCATCGGAGTGCCGCAACGGCTTCCACGACAGCCCCTACGCCGCGGACGAGGACTCCTTCTGCGATTTCGAGCTGCGAGACTGGCGCTCTTCCATCTGTCAGGCGGGTGAAACCCCCTGCGAAGCCTGGCAGTCTCCCGACACCGACGACTGCGTGGAATGCCTGGTGCAATGCGACGGCACCGAAGCGGACAGCGGCTGCGTGGCTCCCCAGGACTTCCTGCGCAACGCCCTGAAGGCCGGCATGGAGCAATACCGGGATCCCGACCTGGGCGTGAACCCCTTCCAGGTGGGCTTCATGGCCAGCACCGACAACCACAACGCGATGGGTGGCAACACCGACGAAACCGACTACGACGGCAGCCACGGCATGAACGACGACGAAATCCAGGAGCTGCTGGACGAGAGCGAGGAACGCAACTTCGCCGTGGGCAGCAATCCAGGCGGCTTGACGGCCTTGTGGGCCGACGAAAACACCCGCGATTCCATCTTCGACGCGCTGAAACGGCGCGAGACCTATGCCACCAGCGGCACGCGCATGGCCGTGAGGTTCTTCGGTGGATGGGATTACGACGAAGATCTCTGTGACCAGGAGGATCTTCTGGACGCCGCCGACTCCCCAAACGGAGTTCCCATGGGTGGAGAGCTTTCGGCCCGCCCATCCGAAGACTCGCTCCCCCACCTGCTGGTCCACGCCATGGCCGACGAGACCCCACTGGCTCTTCTCCAGGTGGTGAAGGTCTGGGTGGATTCCCAGGGATCCCATGAACAGGTCTTCGACATCACACCCGATGCCGACACCCACCAGGAACCCTGGCTCGACACGAGCGTCTGCCTCGGCGGCGAATCCCCCTGGAACGAGTCCTGCTGCGAGAGGCACGACAGCAGGGAACGAAACGAACTCTGTGCCGTCTGGATAGATGAAGACTTCGATCCGGAAGCCTCTGTGGCCTACTACGCGAGGATCATGGAGGAACCCTCCTGCCGATGGAACGCCTACCTCTGCATCGAGTCCGGGATCGACTGTTCCCGGGAAGGCGCCCAGGAAGACTGGGAGGGCTGCTGCGATCCCCAGGTGGAAGCAGCCGGCATGATGGTCATCCAGGAACGAGCCTGGACCTCGCCCATCTGGTATATGCAATAGCCACTTCTCGGGGTTCTTCGCGTTATTCGCACCTGTTCAGCACCCTATCGAGCTACTGGATGGGAAACGGGCTGGCGGGAAAGAGCTTGTCCGGCGCAGACCAACTCCTGGACAGCCAACCGTGCAGCCGGCTCCACCCGTCGCGTATCCTGGCAGCGGGAGAGCCGAACCACCGGCGGCACTTCGTCGCCGGACCAATCATGACGCACCATGCCGGGATTCTGGCCTGCATCCAGGCCGAGCCTGAGCTTGTGCAACCCGGCCACCGGGAAGGCAGCGAGCCCAAGAACATTATTGACGAGCCTGGCACGCAGCGGGGTGGAATGCCTGATACGTCTTGACAGCCTCAACAGCCCGTGCCGCACCTGCCTGGATGGTGCCAGCGCAATGGCCAGCGGAAGCAGGGCACCGGCGTTGGCGATCTTGCGGGCCAGGTAGGCCCTGCGACGCAAGGCTACCGGGTCATCGCTCTGCCCCAATGCCTCCCAGCCGTCCTGCCAGGTCTACACGGTGCGCAGGAGAGATGGCCCCAGTCTTCGGTGGTCTTCCTTGAAGCACCAGCGCTGGAGTTCCTGGATCTGCTCCGGAGACATGCTGGGATGTTTGATCATGGATGCAAAACCGTCGGAGCGTCTGTACCTGTACTTCCGATCCAGGTATCTTGGCAGCCAGAGCTTCTCCCGCTCGATCCTGTCCATCAAGGGGGTGCCCTGGGTCGGCCCGTATATGAGGAACTGCGACAAGGTGGGTCGAAGCCGCATCAACTCATCGAATTCGGCCCTGATGATCTCGGGGTTCTGGTAGTCGAGGCCGACGATCATGCTTGCCAGGATCAAAATGCCCTGCCCCTTGAGATCGGCGAAGAGTTCCCGGAGGGGCCGTCCATTCTGTTTGCTGTAGCCTGAACGGCTGCCCTCGTAGCCCAGCCACACACCTCCCACGCCGATCTCGCAGAGTTCATGCGCCGTGTACATGGAGAGTGCCTTGACCGAGGCGAAGACGAACATGTCAACCTGCCGTTGGTCGGCCGTCATCAGGTCTCTGAACTCGAGGGCGCGCTTCTTGTCGAGAAGGAAGTCCTCGTCAAGCACCGTAATCTCGATGTGGGGATCCACCTCCTGGTAAGCCTTGACGACTTCGAAGAGATCACGGCCGGTGGGAAGAAGGCTGATGTGCTTGCGCTTGAAAAAGTGGCTGGTGCAGCAAAAGTCACACCCGTTGGGACAGCCAAGCCCGCCGAAAACCAGCCCGGTCGTCGAAACGGGTACCCCAAACACCCGCAGCCTACTGAAGACCAGGGGATGGTCGAAGGGGCGGTGTTTCGCTGGCTCACCCAGAAGGTGGCGCATGAAGGCCACCCCCTCGCCACGACAGAACACATCCCCGTGGGCCCGTAATTCATCGTCGTCCAGCACGGTACCGTAGCCTCCCAGGATTATCGTCGCACCGGGAGCGTGCTTGCGTACCAGTCGACTCATGCGTTTCATCTTGTGGAACGTGGAGAGGTTGAAGGCTATCCCCACGTGCGTGTAGCCCCCCCGCCCAAGCTCCTGGACGAACTGGTTCTCTGTTGGGTAATGCAAGGTTACAACGGGCGTTTCCAGGTTTGCTGCTATGTATTCCAGGCCATACTGGACATGGACGGCGCGAGGACTGAACACTCCCTGCGCCCTGGTGACCTGCGAGTTCAACAACTCGTAACCCACGGCAGGCCCGTCGCCGTACCTGGGACCAAGTGGAGAAATTACGCTCGAAAGCAGGACCTTGTAGCTCATCTTGCCTCCCGGACTCGAGTGATGAAGCTACAATGCCCCGCAGATGTCATGAGAGTTTATGACTGCCGAAAAAAACTCCTGTACAAGAGGTGAAGCGCTGCACCCGGGATCGAAGGTACTTGGCAGGCCCGTGACAGTCCCGCCACGGCCAGGTCAAGGCACAAACCTGTATCCAATTCCCCACACGGTCATCAAGTGCCTTGGATGTTCGGCGTCTTCCTTGAGCTTTCGCCTCAATATGGAAACAAAGTTGTCCACCGTACGATCCGTCCCGCCGTAGTCGAAGCCCCAGACGCTGGAAAGTATCTGCTCCCTTGTGAACACGCGCTCTGGACGTTCCATGAAAAACAGCAGGAACCTGTACTCACGGGCAGTCAAGTCCAGCTCCACTCCATCGAGGCTGACCGAGTGACGCTCACGGTCCAACTCGATGGCGCCCGCCCGCAGGATGTCGTGTGGTTTGCCGTTCTGTTGGAGGGTGGCGGTGCGCAGCGAGGCCCTGACCCTTGCCAGAAGTTCAGCGATGCTGAAGGGTTTAGTGACGTAGTCATTGGCCCCGAAATCCAGCCCACGCACCTTGTCGGTGTCCGAACCCATGGCCGTCAGGATCAGCACAGGCAGGGTCTTGTCGGTTTTTCTGAGTTCGCGCAGAATCTCGAGACCGTTCATGCCCGGCAACATCAGGTCCAGGATCAACAGGTCAGGCTTGTCCGTGAGGAGTTCGACCATACCACGCCTGCCACCGGTGGCTGTTCGTACCTTGTAGCCGGCACGTTGGAGGTTGATCCTCAAACCCAGGACGATGGATGGATCATCTTCTATGACAAGTATCGATGCACTCATCCAGATGGTACCTCGGAGGCTTGGCGACTGGAGGACAAAGCAGGGAGTTCGATGGTGAAGCAGGCTCCTTGCCCAGGAGTGCTCCTGAGACTGATGGCGCCGTGATGAGCCTTTACGACCAGCCGGGCCATGGCGAGCCCCAGCCCGCTCCCCTGGATGCTACCATTGAGAGACTTGCCCCTGTAGAACTTCTCGAAGATTCGTCCGTGTTCGTTTCTGGGTATTCCAGGACCGTCATCTTCGACATCGATGAAGACCTTCCGCCTTTCCTGGCGCACGCGAATACACACACGTGCACCTGAAGCTCCGTACTTGAGCGCGTTGTTCAAGAGGTTCAACAAGGCCTCGACGATTGCCTCGCGGTCAGCGGCTACCATCGGCGATGGTGACGGAAGCTGGAGATCCAGGTGGAGACCGGAGGCCTTCAACTGCGGTTCCGCAAGGGCCAGTGATTCACCCACGAGTGTGTCAACCGATTCGGGGTGCAACTCGAAGATCCGCCTGCCAGATTCCATGCGCCCCCAGTTGAGCAGGCGCTCGATCATGGATGTCAGCCTGGATGTCTCGGTGGAGATGATACCCAGGCACATCGCGGCTTCGTCAGGATCGTCCATGGAGTTGGACTGGAGCGTGTCGACGAACATCCTGATGCTTGTCAACGGAGTTCTGAGTTCGTGTGACACGCGTGAGATGAAGTCCAGTTGCAGCTTGGCCTTCCTGTACTGGTTTGAATAGAAGAACTGTGCGATTATGGCACCCGTGAGGAGAGCGATGCTGAAGATCAGAACGAGGATGCCAAAGACGATATCGAAGGCGGCACGTTGATACACAAGGATGAGGATCCCAACACTCGACAGCATCAAGGTGGGCAGGATGGACAGCAGCGAAAGCAGGATCTGGCGACGTATGATGGGCTGTTCCTCTACATGATCATGGCAACCGGAATCTCACAATAACCCGGGATGGGACAACACTCCTGCGTGAGCGCCCGTCACGGGGTTCCCGGGGCGTAGCGGCGTGGGGAGCTGAAGTCTCGTCAGCCGAGACGTAGCTTTTCCACTTCTTCTCTGGACAGGCCAGTCTTGTCCGCGATTGTGGCGACATCCAACAGGTCCAACAACTGGCGAGCAATCTCCAGGGCCTTTTGCCTGGTACCCTCTTGCATCCCTTCTTCCATCCCCTTCCTGTGCCCTTCCCGCCAAGCTCCTTCCTTGAGCGACAGCTCGTCAAGCCTGGCCTTTTCACGGAGGAAATAGAGCCTGCGTTCGGTCTGGTCCTTGAGGAAAATTTCTTCGCATGTAATGGCTTTCTTGATCATGGGTTCGGTCATGGCCACATCCTCCATTGTTTTCCCTGAAGTTCCGGCAAAATAGAGCATCCACCGCTGTAGGGCCAAGGGGAGCCCCATTGCGTTCCCCTTGAACTTTGGAACCTCGAGAAAATCGATCCTCAGGTCATCGTGCAAGAGACGAGCGGTGCTACGCTCCCGTAACTCGAACACATGGTGACACCCCGGTTCATCCGGAAAGGCCAAATATCCGAGGATGTTGATGGCAATACAGGGTTTCAGGTCCCGGTAATGCTGCCCCTCGGCCAACTGCGCCTGGTACAGGGTGGCCCAGTAGTATAATGTGCGCCTTTCCATTTCGTAGGGGTTCAACAACTGGACTTCGATGTTGAACAGCCGCCCGTCCCTGGTACGTGCCAGGATGTCCAGCCGGGCGGCCTTGTCCGTGAAAAAGGTAGGATCCAGGTTGCGATCTATCAGGTCCACCGATGTGATGCTTTCTTCGGTCCTGGGCTGCAGAACGGCGTTCAAGAAAGCGACGAGAATGTCGCTGTTTTCCTCGCTGCCGAAGATGCGCTTGAACAGGTAGTCGTTGAGGCGGTTGACTCTGATCTTCATGCGGGAATGAAACTCCTTCCCTGGTAGTATACATCAGGCGTGGGGGGCCGGTAGACATGGAAGCTCGCCCGCCGGAACGGCAGCTTGGAAGAAGACCGTGAAGATCCCTCCCCCGCAATCGACGCCGCCGATCCTCGACCAGGGCACACTGGAACGAGTTGCGCTGCCGGCGCTGCCCAGCATCGCGTTGCCTGCCGCGTGCCTGCTCCTCACTGCCTGCCACGGCCTTGGCCAGTCCGACGACTCGGGCCTGGACTACTCGGACTGTCCGGACTCCATCCTCCCATGCTCCCGGCCAGTGGACCAGGTGGCATTCCCCACGACCCACAACGCCATGTCCAACGAGGACGACGGCTGGCTCTTTCCCAACCAGCAGCACGACATCCCCACCCAGCTCGCCGACGGTGTGCGAGCGATGATGCTGGATCTCCACTACGACGACGAAGTGGTGAACCTGTGCCACTCGGAGTGCTGGCTGGGCAGTCAGACCCTGCACGAAGGGCTCAGGGAGATCACTGACTTCCTGGATGAGCACCCCACGGAGCTGCTTGCCATCATCTTCGAGAGCTACGTATCCGCCACCGACGCCGTCCAGGTCTTCCGCTCCCTGGGCCTGGACCAGAGGGCCTGGAGCCCGGAACCACACGTTGACTGGCCCACGGTGGAGGAGATGACCGATGCCGGCTTCCAACTCCTGGTCTTCAGCGACTTCGAGGGCGGAGACCCGGCCTGGTACATGGATCTCTGGAGCCATGCCTGGGAAACCCCCTGGGACAACCAGGAACCAGGCGACTTCACCTGCGATCCCACCAGCCGCGGCAGTACCGAGAACCCGTTTTCCATCCTCAACCACTTCCTGACGGATCCCGTTGCCCTGCCAGAGCTGGCGGAGCAGGTGAACTTCAACCCCTTTTTCGTGGAACGAGCCCAGGACTGCCAGCAGCGATGGGACCGAGTACCCAACTTCGTCACGGTGGATTTCTACGACATCGGGGATCTGTTCACCGTGACGGATACTCTGAACGCCGCTGACACCAACCGTCAATGAACTGTAGGGGGCGGGATGGCGCCTATGCGGCGCACTGGCGGCATCAGGTGATGCCGGCCAGTTCCGACTCCATCCTTCGCAGCAGATCCGCCAACTCCACGGGCTGCTTGGGCGACCACCTGGCCGAGGCCATCTCGACCTGGAGGGCGCAGGGAAGGTCGCCGGGAGCGGCGCCCCGGTCTCGAAGGGCGCGGGAAAAGCGGCTTGCCAGGATGCTCGACCCCGCGGGGCTGTTTTCGTGGCCCGCCACCAGGAAGTGGCCAGCCCCCACGCGGGCCACGAGATCCGAGTCCCTGAAGGTTTCGCGCAGCAGGTTCGCCGTCTCGCGGAGAGCGACATCGCCCATGTCATGGCCGAAGCGCCGGTTGATGTCGCCCAGGTTTACCAGGTGGAGCAGCAGGAGCAGGATGCCGTGCTGCTCCCGGCGCGCGATGGCGGTGGCCTGGCCGAACAAGGCCACGAAGGCCCTGGTGGTCTTCAGGCCCGTGAGTTTGTCTTCCAGGACCAGGTCTTCCAGCTCCTGGCCGCTTCGTCGGATGTGGTCGGCCACCTGGTGATGAACCTGCCGCCCCGGAGCGCCGAGGCCGACTTCTTCCGTGCTGCGGCGATCCAGCAGGAAATAGGTGACCATCTCGCCCTTGCCCTTGACGGGGATGATGCCGCGCTTTTCCAGGATGAACTCGTCACGGAGCCGCTCGTGGACCGCGGCGGTGACCTGGATGGTGTCGGCCAGGCACAGGGATTCCATGCGGCTGGCGGTGTTCACCGAGTCGCCCCAGAGATCGTAGATGAACTTGGACTTGCCGATGACACCAGCCACCACGGGGCCGGTGTTGATTCCCACCCGGACCCTGACCGGGCTGCCGTCGGGCCAACTGTGCTGCTTGACCACCTGGAGGACGTCCAGGGCCATGGCGGCCATGGCGGAGACATGCCCGCTACGAAAGTTGGGGAGCCCTCCCGCCACCATGTAGGCGTCACCGATGGTCTTGATCTTTTCCAACCCGTGGCGCATGGCCAGTTGGTCGAAGGAAGAGAACACATGATCCAGGAAGCTCACCACCTGGCTGGGAGCCAGGCCGGCCGAAAGTTCTGTAAAACCGACCAGATCAACGAACATCACCGTGACTTCATCGTGGCTGTCGGCGATGAGGTCGTTGCTCTTTTCCAGGCGGATGGCGATGGGCTCGGGGAAGACCTTCAGGAGCAGGTGGTAGAGCCTGGCGCGCTCGTCTTCCACCAGCCTAAGATGTACCTGCTCCTGGTCCCGGAGGCGCTTCTTTTCGATTGTGGCGGTAATCCTTGCCTTGAGAATGGTGAGGTTGAAGGGCTTGAGTATGTAGTCCTCGGCACCTTCTTCAAGAGCATTGGCGATGTGCTCCAGATCGGAAGAGCCGGAGATGACGATGGCTGGGATGTTTCGCCACAGCTTGTCGGCCTTCAGCTTCTTCAGCAGGCCCAGGCCCCCCATGCCCGGCATGAAGAGATCGGTGAGCACCAGGTCCGGGGGATCGCTGCGGATAAGCTCCAGGGCTTCTTCGCCGCTGTGGCAGACAGTGGCTTCCAGACCAAAGCGCTCCACCACGTGCCCGAGAAAACGGGCCTGTATGGGGTTGTCGTCGGCAACGACGATCCTGGCTCCACCTGGGAGCTTGTCTGGCTCACCCTGGCGCTTCATGGAACTCCCCAGACGATACCACAGCGGCGAAATGCAACTACTATTAGCCCTTCATCGGAGTGCAGGCGACACGGACGTGGACTGGACGTACAAGAGCAGTGTTTCACAGGTGGGATGCTGCACTTTCCCGGCACGGCTTCGGCGCCGGATATCGACTTCACTCGCCCTGGTAGATGAGCCGCTCATAGGCCGAACTGGTGTTGAGGTCGGTGATCCGTCCACAGCGCCAGCCGTAGAGAATGGCATCGTAGCGCGTGTGCCAGCACAGCTTGCGCTCGGGGTAGCTCCCATCGGCGGTGTCGCACTCGCTCTTGCTGATGTCGTCGCCGGGCTCGATGTAGCCCCAGGCCCCGGTGCCGCCATCGGAGGCAGCGTAGTACCAGGCCACGCCGTTGGCCTCGTGAGTAGTATCGTAGTCCCCGATTCCCGTGTCGTAGGTGACGTCGTCCCTGGGGCCGTGGGCCGCCACGATGAGTGTGCTGGAACCTGCCTCGGCGCAGGCCAGGAGCAGGTTGTCCATGTAGCAGGCACCCAGGATGGTCTCCATCTCGGTGCCGCTCTCGTTGTAGTAGTCGCTGTAACAGAGTTCCCATCCTTCAAGCTCGGACTCGTCCAGGTCGGTGGCGATTCCTTCGAAGGTGTAGAGACAGGAGTTGTCTCTTCCATCGCAGTCCTCGTCCACGCCGTTCTCGCAGATCTCGGGGACGTCCGGGTTTATGAGGGCATCACCGTCGTCGCAATCATCGGCCCTGGTTGTGCGCCCCTCCTCCACTTCGCATGAATAGAGCAGGTTGTCGGGATCTCCGTACTCGTCGCCATCGGCGTCCAGGTACCAGGTGTCGGGCACGATGGAGGCATCGCCGTCGTCGCAGTCGTAGTCGTTGAAGACCATTCCCTCGGCACCCTCGCAGGTGAGCAGCCCCTCGGCTGCGGGATCACCGAAACCATCGCCATCGGCGTCGGGGTA
Organism: Myxococcota bacterium; assembly: GCA_024276675.1. Classification (GTDB taxonomy): domain Bacteria; phylum Myxococcota_A; class UBA796; order UBA796; family JAFGLY01; genus JAJRWT01. Next base: position 58,271 of record JAJRWT010000029.1, read on the forward strand.
CATCTCCACCATTCCTGATTCGTCCAGGGTGGAGTCCTCGCTGTCGGCGTAGCCGTTGCAGTTTTCGTCGGTGTCATACTCGTCGCAGACCTCGGTGGCGCCGGGGTTTACGTCGGCGCGGGAGTCGTCGCAGTCGCCATCATCCAGCACGTAGCCTTCGGGTGGTTCGCAGGAGAGCAGCGGTTCATCGGGGTTGCCGTAGCCATCGGAGTCGGCGTCGGCGTACCATGTGACTATGTCCACCGCGTCGTACTCGTCCACGGCAAGATCGCAGTCGTTGTCCAGGCCGTCGCAGTGTTCCTCGTTGCCGGGGAAAACGTCGGGCTGGGAGTCGTCGCAGTCATCGCCCGCTTCCACGTAGCCCGTGGGTATTTCGCAGTCCTCGACGCTCACTTCGGGATCGCCGTGGCCATCGGAGTCGGCGTCCAGGTACCAGGGCCCGTCGTCCATGCCCTCGTCCACCGCCCCATTGCAGTTGTTGTCCAGGCCGTCGCAGGTTTCGGCGGCAGATGGATTCCGTTCCGGATCCGAGTCGTCGCAGTCGTTGGAGTCGGCCACCAGGCCCTGGCCCGGCTCACAGGCCAGGACCGGCGAATCGGGATCTCCGAATCCGTCACCGTCGGCGTCGGAGTAGAATACCTCCTGGACGCCTTCGTCCACCTGGTCATCACAGTCGTTGTCCTTGCCGTCGCAGATCTCGGGCGCTCCCGGATAGGTGAACCGATCATCGTCGTCGCAGTCGTATTCCTGCAGGACACCGTCGTGGTCCGCATCGACGTCGATCACTACGGGCTGACCGCTGTCCTTTTCGGTTTCCTCGGGACCACAGCCTGAAACGAATGTTCCGCAGGTTGCCAGCAAGACCAGCAGAAATGGGGTGGTTTTTTGCAAATGTATGGTCCTCCTTCACGTCCACATCGCCAACCACGAAACATTAGAGCAGCCATTCCCTGCACTGGCAAGCCCCTGCTAGGAGCCGTCGGGGAAAAGCAGCCGAAGGCAGCCGGCTCTTGCCGTAGCAAGGGGCGCCTGGCGCAGGCAAGGCAGGGGGGCCGTTCAAACGATGCCAACGAACCAGGGTGCAGATCCCCAGCCGCCACGCCCAGGGGTCTCAGGGCTTGTCGACCCGAGAAGACCCCCCATGGGCCAGCATTTCCCTCACCAAGGACTTTCGCACCTTCCCCATGGCGTTGCGGGGGAGTTCAGCCAAAAGGCGGATGGTTCTTGGAGACTTGTAGGGAGCCAGGCTTTTTCGGGCGAAACGGGCAAGCTCCTCCGTGGAAACCTCCGCTCCCGCCCTGGGGACCACGGCAGCCGCCACCTCCTCGCCCAGGTCCGGGGCCGGTATTCCCAGCACCGCAGCCTCGGCCACGTCCGGGTGTTCCTCCAGCACCGCCTCCACCTGGCGAGGGTACACGTTGAAACCGCCGGTGATGATCATGTCGTTGCTTCGCCCAACCAGGTGGTAGTAGCCGTCAGGGTCGCGGTAGCCCAGGTCACCGGTCTTCATCCAGCCCTTCTCCAGCGCGGCGGCGCTCTGTTCCGGCAAGCCCAGGTAGCCTTGGAACACGGACGGACCCCGCACCTGGATCTCGCCCACCTGCCCGGCAGGGAGTTCCCGGCCCGACTGCCGGTGGACTACTCGCGCCCGCACACCGGGCAGGGGAATCCCCACCGAGCCGGGACGGCGCGGCCCCGCGTAGGGATTGGACAGCACCATTCCCACCTCGGTCATGCCGTAGCGCTCCAGGATGCTGTGCCCGTAGCGTTTTCGGAACGACTCGTGGACCGAGGCCGGCAGGGGCGCGGAGCCCGAGGTGAAGAGGCGCACAGAAGACAGATCCGGCACCACGTGGGAGGGCAGGGCCACGAAACGGGAGTAGAACGTGGGCACCCCCATGAACAGCGTTATGCCATGTTCGCGAATGGCCAGCAGCACATCCAGGGGATCGAAGCGGTCCATCCAGATGGACAGGGCTCCGGCGTAGAGGGCGCCCAACTGGGCCACCACCAGGCCATGTACGTGGTAGAGAGGCAGGACGTGCAGGAGACGGTCGGCGGGGCTCCAGGCCCAGGCCCGATGCAGGGCGTGCAGGGTGGCGGCAAGGTTGCCGTGGCTCAGGAGCGCCCCTTTTGGTCTGCCAGTGGTGCCCGAAGTGTAGCAGAGCAGCGCTGGAGCGTCGTCCCGATTCGGGGCCGGATTGCTCCTGGCCGGCAGCGATTCGTCCAACTGCCGGCGCAATCCCTCCTGCGACACGAGCCGGTGACCAGAGCCGCGAAGCCGGCCGAGAACGGACTCGGGCAAGATGGCCAGGCGAGCACCGGAATCCTTCAACATGAAATCCACCTCTCGCGGCGTGTAGCGGTCGTTGATGGGAAGGAGCAGCACTCCCGCCCGAAAACAGGCCAGGGCCAGCTCCAACATGGCCGGGCATCGAGGGAGTTGCAGCGCCAGTACCTGACCAGGTCGCATGCCCCGCTCTTCCAGCCAGGAGGCCGCTCGCGCCACCCTGAGGCGCAGGTGAGAGTAGTCGATGGTTTCCCCAGCCCCGATTATGGCGGGTGCATGGCCGCTGGGCCAGCGACTCTCCAACTCCCGGTAGAGATTCATCTGTGCTCCATGCCGATAGCCGGCCCCCGAGGGAACCCGGATCCGCGGATTCCCACGGACCCGGTCATACCTGCAAGAAACCACGTTGTTGACATCGTCGCCCCCGCCGGAGGATACTCTCACCTCCAGGAGGTCTCTATAATGCGTATCTGGCTCCCCATGGGGCTCTTCGCCCTGGCCTGCTCCAAGGACGTCACCAGCGATATAGCCGACCCCACCACCGACCCGGTGGTGAGCGCCGGAGCCTACCATAGCTGCGGCGTGGTGGCCGCCGGCGACATCTACTGCTGGGGAAACAGCGACGAAGGGCAGACCAGCCCCCCCGAAGGCGACTTCATCGACGTAACGGCCGGCGGAGATCATAGCTGCGCCATAGACAAGGACGGCATGCTCTCCTGTTGGGGCGACAACAGCATGGACCAGTCCCTGCCTCCGGGCGGGGCCTTCATACTGGTGCGCGCCGGCTTGAGCCACACCTGCGCCATCGACACGCTGGGCTCCCTGCAATGCTGGGGCGACGACTCCTACGGGCAGGCCGCGGCCCCGGGGGGTACCTTCCTGGACGTGGCATCAGCCGACGAATACTCCTGTGCCGTGTCCACGAACGGCTCCGTTCAGTGCTGGGGCACGGCCAACAGCGGGCAACTGAAACCACCCGACGGCAGCTTCACCCAGGTGAGCGTGGGCTCCTACCACGCCTGCGCCCTGGAAGAATCCGGACAGATCCAGTGCTGGGGCTACGAGGACGACGACCGTACCATCGCGCCCGAAGGCATCTTCACACGGGTAACCGTGGGAAGGGCACATTCCTGCGCACTGGAAGACACCGGCCAGGTCCTGTGCTGGGGCTTCGATGACTACGGGCAGTCGTCACCGCCGGACGGGAGCTACACCTTCGTTGATGCGGGCATGTACCACACCTGCGGAGTGACGGCGGCTGGTATCTTCGTGTGCTGGGGCTGCGGCGAAGAAGGCGACGACATGGATCAAGGCCAGTGCTCGCCCCCCTGATGGGCATGGATTCGGGGCGCTCATGTTTCCAGCCCCTGATGGTGTTACCATGAAAGAGCAAACCAAGGAGATCCGGCCCCATGAATCCCCGAGAACCAATGCTCATTTCCGCGACGCTTCTGGTGTTTTCCATCCTTTCGGGATGCTGTGACTGCGAGGATACCCCCAACGACTCCACCGCCATCGTGGTCAACGAAACCGGCCAGGAGGAATCCGACACCGACACCGACAGCGACACCGACACCGACGCCGACACCGACACCGACACGGACGCCGACCAGAGCCTGGTGGGCGGATGGGTGCGCACCCTCAAGATCGACAAAGAAGTATACGGCCTTTCCTGGGCAGCGGAGGCCGACGGGACCTGCACGTTGAGGAGTTCTCTCGGCGGCAAGGTCGTGTCGTCCCATCCATGCGAGTACACTGCCCAGGACGGCGATTTCACCATGGACGATCCCACTTGCGCCACCGACGCGGGGCAGTACACCTACAAGGTCGCCTCGGGCATGGCCACCTTCGTACTGGTCCAGGACGACTGCGCCAGTCGAGCCATGGCCATGGAGGGCACCTGGGATCGCATCTGACATCACATGGTACCCCGGGCCGTCCCTCCTGGAGTCATGGGTCTCCGGGACAGCCAACCGGATCACGCCCTGCGATGGCAGGTTGGAGCTGCGCAGGAAGCCCACCGAATGACAGGATCCCTGGGTTCGTGAGCCTTGTGGGGATTTTCTGCCCCACGGCAGACACAACAGGCGTATACTTGAACGGTCCACCGGGTCCCTTCGCGGGGGTTCTGACTTGAACGAGGTTTCCATGCACAAAGCAGTCTTCGGGTTCTTGCTCTCCATGCTGGCCCTGCAGGTCTCCTGCCGCATAGATGACGACAAGCTCGATTCAGGCCGCGACACCGGCACCAGTTTTTCCGACCGGGACGGCGACGGCTATCCCGACGCCGAGGACTGCGCCCCCGACGACCCCGACATCCACGAAAACGCAACCGAGATCTGCGACGGCCAGGACAACGACTGCGACGGCGAGGTGGACGAAGGCGTCACCACCACCTACTATCTGGACTCCGACTCCGACAACTTCGGCGATGACTCCACCACCGTCGATGGCTGCGAAAAACCCGAAGGCTACGTCCTCACCGGCAACGACTGCGACGACGACGACCCCACATCCTTTCCCGGTGCCACCGAGATCTGTGATGAAGCCGACAACGACTGCGACGGACTGGTGGACGAAGAACTCACTCTCACCTGGTACGCCGACACAGACGGCGACGGCTACGGAGACCCGTACAACGCCCTGGAAAGCTGCGATCAGCCCACGGGCTACCTCGAGGACCAGCAGGACTGTGATGATACGGATCCAGAAATATTCCCGGAAGCAACCGAGATCTGCGACGGTCTGGACAACGACTGCGACAAGCTGGTAGACGAAGGCGTCACCACCATCTTCTACGAGGACGCCGACGGCGACGGCTTCGGAAACGCGGACGCTCCGATTGAAGCCTGCGCTCTCACCGATGGCCTGTCCGACAACTCCCTGGACTGCGACGACACCAACTCCATCGTCAACCCCGACGCCACCGAGTACTGCAACAACATCGACGACGACTGCGACGGCATCATCGACGAAAACGACGCGGCGGACGTCCTCACCTGGTACCGGGACTCCGACCTGGACGGCTTCGGTGATCCCCTCTCCTCCGTCATGAGCTGTGATCAGCCCAGCGGCTATGTCTCCAATCTCGACGACTGCGACGACACCGACGCCACCACCAGTCCCATCGCGACCGAGTACTGCAACGGCAAGGACGACGACTGTGACGGCGAAGTGGACGAGGCATCCGCCGCCGACTCTTCCACCTGGTACATGGACCGTGACGCCGACTCCTGGGGCGACGAATCCACCACCACCATCGCCTGCGACGAGCCGACCGGATTCGTGGCCATCTACGGCGACTGCGACGACCTGGACTCCAGCATCCATCCCGGGGCCGACGAATACTGCAACGGGGTCGACGACGACTGCGACGACACGGTAGACGAACCCGACGCCGTGGATGTGCTCACCTGGTTCCAGGATTCCGACGACGACGGCTACGGAGATCTCTCCTACAGTACCGAAGCCTGCGAGCAACCCAGCGGCTACGTGGCCGACTCCACCGACTGCGACGACAGCGACTCCAGCATCCATCCTGGAGCCGACGAATACTGCAACGGCATCGACGACGACTGTGACGGCGTAATCGACGAAAACAGCGCCCTGGACGCCCTCACCGGCTACCTGGACTTCGACGACGACGGCTATGGCGATGCTTCCTCGCCCACGACGGCCTGCGAACTTCCCAGCGGCTACGTGGCCGACTCCACCGACTGCGACGACAGCGACTCCAGCATCCATCCTGGAGCCGACGAATACTGCAACAATATCGACGACGACTGCGATGGCACAATAGACAACGATGCCATCGACCGTTCCACCTGGTACGCCGACTCCGACACGGACGGCTTCGGTGATCCCGACTCCGGCACCGAAGCCTGCGAGCAGCCCAGCGGCTACATAGCCGACTCCACCGACTGCGACGACGACGACCCCACCAGCCATCCCGGTGGCATCGAGGTCTGCGACGGCGCCGACAACGACTGCAACGGCATCGTGGACGACGACCCCACCGACGGCGAGACCTGGTACGCCGACTCCGACTCCGACGGAACCGGCGACGCCACCAACAGCAGCCTGGCCTGCGAGCAACCCGACGGCTTCGTCGACAACTCATGGGACTGCGACGACGACGACCCCACCGAGCCGGTTGTAGCCAGCGCGGCGGACGGCACATCCACGAGTAGCGGCACACTGGCCGATCCGCTGGACAGCATACAGGCGGCCGTCGATGCTGCCGAATCATGTGTCATCGCCCTTGCCGGAACCTACGAAGAACAGGTGGTGCTGTCCGGCACCGAGTTGGATGTCTGGGGAGTGGATGGCTCCTCCGCCACCATCATCGACCCCGACATGCCCGTTTGCGACTTCGCCAGTTGGGAACTCTGCGGACCAGCCGTCACGATTGCCAGCGGCTTCGGCGCTTCGCCCCAGCTCCACGGCTTCACCATCACCGGCGGGAGCGGATACGGCCAACACAGCACCACGTCCGAGACCTGCGTCGACTCCACGGCATCCGCATCCGGTGAAGACACCTGCACCATCGAAATATACGACTTCTGCGGTGGCGGTCTGTACATCAACGGCGACGATCCCGAACTTTCGGATCTGCTCATCACCGACAACGTACTCCCCGAGTACGCCCAGTTTGCCGACGGCGACTTCAGCCAGGTCTGGGTCTACAGCCACGGAGGCGGCATCTGCGCCGTTGACTCCTACCTCTCCATGGACTCCGTCACCATGCTGGGCAACTTCGCCGACCAGGGTGGCGGCCTGTACGTCAGCGGCAGCGGCGCCCCCGCCATGACCCACTGCATCCTCAGCGACAACTCCGCCACCGACGGTGGCGCCATTCTCCTGGACGACAGCTCCATGTCGCTGTCCAACACCATCTTCTCCTGCAACACCGCCAGCACCGACGCCGGGGCCATCTTCCTGGGATCCGGAAGTTCCGTCGCCCAAGTACAGAACAGTTCCTTCTACGGCGACCAGTCCGACCTTGGTGAAGCCCACGGAGCCGCCATCTACGGCGCTGAAGGCTCCACCATCTCCATCACGAGTTCCATCATCTACACCGACATTGCCGCCATGGCAGGCTACGGAGTGGGCAGCGGAACCTTCGACTACGACGACATCTTCAACGTCGCCGAATCCTCCTACACCCTGGGAGGAACCTTTTCCGCTGGCACAGGCGTCCTGACTTCCGATCCCCTCTTCCTGGCGGCGAGCTGCGACGGCGACCCGGACAACGACGACTTCCACCTGGCCGAGGGCAGCCCCGCAATCGACGCCGGCGACCCCGACTCCGCCTACAATGACGCCGACGGCAGCCGCAACGACATGGGTGCCTACGGCGGGCCCGACGGTTCCTGGTGATGCGCTCGGGCCGGCGGCAAGGGTGGGCTGGCTGAAACCTGACAAGCTCCCCGGATGACATACCGTCCTCGGTGTTTCCTGGTGCCCAGGTGTTGACAGCCCATGCGACATGAAAGAAACCTCCCGCCGGGCTATCGTTGAGACAGCTACCAACCTTCGTTCTACATCATGGAGTTCATCGTGCGTCCTGAACACTTCTGCGCACTGGCGGCCCTGTGCTACCTCGCGGCATGCAACGACCCCTCCGACGATTTCTCCCTCCCAGCCGAGCAGCCCCCGGCCCAGCAGGGGCCACAGATCGGCGGGTTCCCGGCCGACCAGGGTGACGGAAGCGGTGAATCCGGCTTGTGCAGCCCCACCCCCATCTCCTCGGAAGCCTGGCAGCTCGAAGCGGGCAAGGGTGTGGAGATCTCCGGCGTCCTGACTTTCGACGACTATTCCAGCGGACAGGTGCTGCTGGAGGTCCTCAGCCCGGCGGACCAGGACTCTCCCAGAGTGCTCTACCACCTGGTTTGTCGTGATATCGGCCCTTTCAAGGCAGAGCTGCCGCCCGGTTTCGACCAGGTGGTCCTGGTGGCATACATCGATGAAAACGGCGACGGCCCCTCGAAAGGCGAACCCGCCGGCCGCACGGAAAAACCCATCGAACTCAAGGGAAGTTCCCTGGAGGGCATCGAGATCCCCATTCAGAGCAGCCCGGATCTTGGCCCCTACTCCGTCGAAAAGATCGCCCCCCCCGTGCCCCGGCCGGCGGATGCCAACCTGTCCGGCCCCGTGGACGGGCCCATTTCCACTGGGGGCGAAGGAGAACCAGCGGGCTCCGGGAACACTCCGCCCGTGGCCGAGGACGAGCCTCCCCAACCCGGGTCAGGAGCGGCCCCTCCAACGGAACTCCCGGGAGCACAGTCCGACGAGCCGCCTCTTCCCGACGATGCGGGCACGGCGCAGAACCCCGGTGAATAGCACCGAAGAGCAGGCAGGCTGGACGCCCACAGTGGATCCAGCTTCCTGGCATGGCGTTTGAGGTTCTTCGCAGACGGAACCACGTGGTAGCTCACGCAGTGGCGCTACCTGCCGTTTCCGGAGCTGGTTCATCCGCTGATGCCTGTATGACCTGCCCGCTCCCGGCGCCAATGCATCTTCGAGCTGACTGAGGCAGACTCAGGCAGACGAGGCCCCACCTGCGTCATCCGGGCTAGGGCCACCCCGTGAGCGCCAGGTGTCCTGGAACCTGCGAAGTGCCGCCTCCTGCCCAGGTGTTTCCACGGAGCCTGGGCGAAGCAGGCGAATGGTCCCGATGGCCTGCGCCGCCGACAGGCCCCTGGAGATCTCGCAAGCCGCCAGTCCCGTCCCGGTTCGGCCCAGGCCGGCCCGGCAGTGCAGCACCACGGGCTTCCCGGAATCAACGGAGTCGCGCACCCGCAGCACCAGCTCCAGGAGCTGCTGCTGGCCGGGAGGCGAAAAATCAGGCACCGGTAGGTGCAACCAGCTCAAGCCATGCTTGTGCAATGTGGCTGGTGGAAGAGGCTCCCGGGCCAACGTGACCACCAGCGCGATGCCCAGGCGGCGCAACGCCTCCAGGTCGCTGTCCAGGGAACGAAGTGTTCCCGGCCTGGCCATGCCCGCAAGCCGGTGGGGCCAGACCCAGGAAAAACCCTGTACCAACGCAGGCCGAGGGCCCACACTGTCACCGGACACCCTTCACCAGGGACAAAATGCGCTTGAACATGGGGTGGTCCCCTCCCTTCATCCACTCGTAGACCACCGACTCCCAGGTGCCCAGCAGGGCACCCGCCGCCTTGAGGCGCTCGATGGCCATGTCGTGGTCGTTTCTCCCCCTGGCGGTCACGCAATCGGTCATCACCACCACGCCCATGCCACGTTCCAGAGCCTGAAGGCCCGTCTGCAAGATACAGATGTGGGTTTCAGTCCCCAACAGGTAGAGCACGCCACGCCCGTGCTCCTGGATGGCCTTTTCGAAGGCCGGTTCCCCGAAGCAGCCAAAGGCCAGCTTGGGAATGGGCGTCAACCTCCACAGGACGTCGGCCAGGGGCCTCAGGGTGGGGCCGAAGACCCTGGGATAGTGCTCCGTCCAGACCACCGGAACGTCCAGGATCCGGGTGGCCTTGATGAAACGCACGGCCTTGTCCAGGCGGGCATCTCCGTCGAAGACGGTGGAATAGTGGTTCTTCTGGATGTCTACCAGGGCCACGACGGCGTTGGCGGGATCCAGCGACTGGGTGGTGTTCATGTGGGCTCTCCGGGATGTGGTCCTGTTTTCGAAAAATGCCGCCACGGAGCACGGGCAGGTGCAACGTTTCGCGGGTTGGACCCCGAACGTCGCCTCCTGCGCCAGCCCCATGGCAGGAGCACGATGGGGTAGATGAGAATATTGGACGAGGTTTCCTGGCACCGGCTACCGGCCCCCACCAGGGCGCGGTCGGGTTCGCAGAGATCCCCGTACAGGTCTCCATCCTCGTTGCCCTGCATCGAGTTGTATGTGTCGGGGCAGTTGTCGCAGATGTCGCCCACTCCGTCGTGGTCGGAGTCCTCTTGCAGGCTGTTGGAGTCAAGCAGGCAATTGTCGCACGAATCCCCGATGTTGTCGCCGTCCTGGTCCGCCTGGTCCGAGTTGCCGATGTAGGGGCAGTTGTCGCACAGGTCCCCCACACCGTCCCAATCGTAGTCGTGCCAGCTCCGTTCGAAGAGGTCGGGGCAGAGATCACAGGCGTTCCCGAAGCCGTCGCCGTCGGAATCTTCCTGGTTGGGGTTGTAGTCCTGCTGGCAGTTGTCACAGAGATCCCCGACTCCATCCCCATCCCGGTCGTCCTGGCTCTGGTTGGCAAGGGTGGGGCAGTTGTCGCAGATATCGCCCAGGCCGTCCGCGTCGGCGTCGGACTGGTCCTGGCTGGCCCACAGTGGGCAGTTGTCGCAGTCGTCGCCAATGCCATCACCGTCGGAGTCGGTGCTGCTGTTCCAGGCCAGGTAGGGGCAGTTGTCGCACTCGTCGCCGATGCCATCACCGTCGGAGTCCACCTGGTCGGGGTTGTAGTCCAGGGGGCAGTTGTCGCACTCGTCGCCAAGAGAGTCGGTGTCGTTGTTCAACTGGTCGGGATTATAGACAGAGATACAGTTGTCGCAGGGATCTCCCCAATCATCGCAGTCCTGATCCGTTTGATCAGGATTGTAGATATCGGGGCAGTTGTCGCATTTCAGCAACACTATCAGCCATGGGTCTTCCAGGCCATAGGGTAGTTCCAGGGTGCCATACGAAAACCCATCGCCGTCGGCATCCAGCTCCGATACCGGTACGGTGCAACCGTAGGAGGTGTAGTCGAAGTAGTAGTCGGCGTTGGGCCAGGGTACGCCATAGGGGTCGGTGTTGGCCGCGCAGTAGGGATCGGATGTGTCGATTGCCTGTTCCTGGAGGACATCGATGGTGTTGCAGTTGAGATCCTGGCTCAGGGAAGTCTGGCAGACCGCGGCGTGGAGGCTCGCCACAACGAGCAACGGAAGCATGACGATGGTCATTTTCCCTCCGGGGCGCCATGGCCGGAATCAGGTGGATCGGCTGGATCCGTTGGTTCCGGCTGCGATTCGGGCTGTACCGCCTTTCCTGACCACGGGAGTTGTACCGGCTCGTATCGAGGCAAGGGTTCCAGGGGATCCAGTTGGTGCAGTATCTGAAAGACCACTCGCCGGTTCATGGCCAGGCTCTGCTCATCCATGCCCTGTGCCACAGGGCTGATTTCACCCATTCCGCGATAGGACAGGCGTGCCGGATGGACCCCGGCCTGTATGAGTGCATCGTAGATGGCGCGAGCCCGGCTGGTGGACAGGGCGTAGTTGTAGTCGTAGTCGCCTTCTTCGCTGGCATGACCTTCAACCAGGATCTGGTCGATGCGGGGGTTCTGGTTCAGGAGTTCCGCAACCGCCAACAGGGTGGGCCTGGATTCTGGCAGTATGCGGGAGGTGTCTACCTGGAACTGGATTGGCTTGCGAACTTGAATCCACTCCTCTTGCAGGCGCGCCAGCTCACCGTCCTGCCACGGTGCGTGCACGACAACGGCCTCATGCTCATCCTGGCGGGTGGGTCGCTGAAGCGAGTCCATGTTCATGAGGACCAGGTACTGCTGCCGAAGAGCCGAAGGTTCACGGATCATGAAGTTCATGGAGACCAGCACCCTGAACTGGCTGGTACCGTACCCGTAGGTCAAACCCTTGCCGACACCCAGGTCGATGCCAGCCCTGTCACCGGCGGGAAACCGGCAACCGAACAGCAGCTCGGTGGCGTTTTCACCGCCCCTGGCGCTGAGGCTGGCAAGTGAAGCCCTGTGCAGCATGGTGGCCACCAGCGACACGCGCTCGGGCCACACCCAGTGGCGCAGGCCCACACCCAGGTCCATCTCGGGACCTATGACGAGATCCTCTTCCAGGACGGTGGTGGACCGGGCGGTAACCGAGAGATCCAGGAGCAGCTCGTAGGCTTTGCTCCCCAGAGAGCCCAGCAACCCGGCGCTGGGACGTACACCTGTCTCGCCCATGAAGGCAGCCTGGGTTCCGGCGGGAAACCGCAGGTCAGCCTGGAGCCCCACCGAGACGGCCGTGGAGTCCAGCATGACCAACCTGCCTCCGACGCTGGGATCACCGGTTCCGACGCCATCGTATCCAAGGTAGTTGATGTCTCCTCCCCACTGGGCATAGAGGGGCAGCACCGCACGCAAGGAGAAACGCCTGTCGATGTCGTGGACCAGCCCCAGCCACGTGGCCTGGCGGTTGCTTATGACGGCGCCGACTTCTTCCCCTTCTTCGTAGAGGATGAGGGGATCACGTTCGTATTGGAGCAACATCCCCATGCGGGTAACGCCGGCTTCCAGCCTGGCGCTGTCCAGGCCTGGTGAAGAATCCAGGGAAAAAGTGGGGCGTAGCAGCTCCACGTCGAAGGAATAGCCCTGGGCCCGGGCAGGCTGGGGATGCGTGGCCAGGAGGATGCCCACAGCGGCAAGAAACAGGCGGTTCATCATCAGTATTCCACCGTCAAGCCAAGCCTGAGAAAGCCCAGCCCAAGGGTGAACCGAGGTTTGCCACCCAGGGGGCAAGGTGGCGGGGCCGGCTCTGCCATGGCCTGAGGGTCGTCCGGCAGGGCGAGGCTCGGATCCCGAAGACGCAGTTCATCCAGCAATCCCTGGTTGTAGGCATCTATCAGAGCCTGGGCCTGCCCCGGACCGTAGTAGAGCGCGGGCACCTTCTGACGTTGCCGGATCCCCGGCCGGATGAACGGGGCTGTGGCCACGATCATCAAACCCGTGCCCGCCAGGACTACGGAGGTCCAGGTTCTTTGCTCCGCATCTATCTTGACGGAATAGGGAAGATCGTCCACCGCTGCCTGGTATTCTTCCCTGGCTTCGGCCAGGGCTTCTTTGTATGCACTCTTGCTGGTGTACGAATACCTGCTCACCTTGAAGTCCGACCAGGATGGGTATTCGGCGTGGGCCGACGCGGCGATGATGCCTGAAATGCCCAAGAACAGTCCCCCGGTCCCGAGCTGGAGTCCGATACGACGCACCGAGCCATCCATTTCTTCCATGAGGGCCAACCGGGTCGCCACGTCGCCGGTGAGGTTGGCGAACTCACGTGTTGTGACGATGCGCCCACGGCCGTCCTGCACCACCCACATGGCCCCGTAGAGCTGGCGTGAGGGCATGGCGAGTTGTTGGCGCTTGAGCCTGCGCACCCGGTACTCGTCCAGGGGACTGCCCAGGTCTGCTTCTTCCAGGAGCCTGGCTGACTCCCCAGGGGGCAGGTTTTCGGAGTCAAGGTTCTCGGCAGCCATCTCCGCCTGCAAGAGCAGGTCTTCTGCGTTGGCCCGGGGTTTGCAGATGCCGTGGAGGGAAAGGTTCCAGAGCTGGTTGCCGGATGGGGCAACCCTGATGGCGCAACCAAGGCCAGTGCCGGACATGGCGTGTTGCATCTCGGAATCCACGTCCCCCAACGTGGGGACGCGCTTGATCTCCACCAGCGGCCTGGGGCGCATCCTGCGAAGCGCCCTGAGTTCTTCCTCGGCCCGGGGACCCGCGGCGGCCACCAGGATGGGACTGCCCAGGGCCAGTTGGAAATCGCTGACAGCAGTGAGCATCACCGGCGTTGGCACCGGCGCGGGAGGTAGAACGGGCAGCCGAGGGTCTGGAGGAATCCGCGCATGGGCCGTGCTGGGCGACGAGCCCCGCATGGAACCCCCATCCGAGACCTGCTGGGATTGCGCTACTTCAGCCGCCAGGGCGAAACGCAGGAGCAGAGTCACGATGATGGCGGCAGACATGAGACCTCGGGACGGCTGGTGCTGGACGATATCGATAACCCGTGAACCATCAACCAGCGCAATCCGCTTGGAGCGCGTTGACGGTTCGCGTGATCACCAGGAGCGGGAGCACCCGCGAGGAGGCTCTCCCTTTCGTCACACAACAGCGACCGCGGCACGCAGTCCCATCCCGTAACGCCTGATCAATCCTGGCGCCTACGAACGGGACAGCAAAAGCAGCCGCTCAGCGGATTTCTTTGTGCAGCGTGTGCTTGCGCTCAAAGCGACAATACTTGCTGAACTCGAGACGAGCCGGGTTGCGTTTCTTGTTCTTCTTGATGGAGTAGCGGCTCACTCCAGGCCGCCCGCTGGAACGGCAACTCTGGCATTCCAGATGGACCGTGACTCGACCTGCGGCACCCTTCTTAGCCATTTCGAACCTCCGAAGCCGGACTCCGGACCAGCAGCGGTCCCGGACCAGGAACTCCCACCCAACAGGCCCCTGGCGAATCTTACGCGGAACCCATGGGCAACCGGCCGCTCCTATTCCATCATTCAAGGTATGTCAACACCTGCGGGCTCGGATGGAGGAGCAGCCTGACCGGAAGAAGGGCCCGGCGATCTGCCCGGAAGGGAAAAAGTGATGGCCAGGGGCAGATGGTCGCTCACCTCCGTGTATTGCCGAAGGACCTGGGCATCCAGCACCTGCACACCGGGGCCGACGAAGATGTAGTCTATCTTGCGATCCGGCTCGGTGGCTCCGAAAGGGAGGTAGGTGAAGTTGGAAGGATCCAGCATGGCACGCGGAGGGAAGGCGGTTCGATGGGCCGGCACCAGGCTGGTTATCGGGTTGGACTGGTCGGAATAGAGCGCCGAGTCTTCGCCCAGGCGGGAGGGATCGTCGCCGGGAGGCAGCAGGTTCATGTCGCCCGCGAGGACAAAGGGCTGCCCCAGCTCTTCTCGCTCCTTCATCCAGCCGTCCAGGACCTGGACCTGCCGCTGCATGGTACCATCGCCACGACTGAAAGCGGACAGGTGGGTGACCGCCACGGCCAGGGGTTTGTCTTGCCCCTCGATGGGTATCTCGGACCACAGGAGGGCTCTCTTCAAGTTGAAAGCCCGGCGCAGGAAGTTTTCCTGGAGCTTGGGGAGTTGAAGCCGTTGGGCCCGCGGACCCATGGGAAGCCGGCTCAGTATGGCCAGGTTCATGTCCACCCTGCCCATCATCTGGTGGCTGGGGGTGGGTACGAAAATGGAGTTGTGGTAGCTGGCACTCACCCAGCGATTGGCCCCCATGGCCTGGACCAGGGGCGGAAGCTGGTCTATGCGATGAGTTCTGTTGCTGTCGCGGTCCACCTCTTGAAGCAGGGCGAGGTGGGGGGATCGCTCCCTCAACAGGCCCGAGACTGCGTCCAGGGTGGCCAGGACATCGCTTTTGGGGACGATGACAGCCTGGCCACCGTCGTACCAGAAGTGGTGTTTTCGGCTGGCACAGTACTGGAGGTTCCAGGAAACCAACTCGATTGGCTCACCTTGACGCAGGGTCATGGGCTCGCCGGAGCCCTGGACGATGAGCGGCATGTGTTCAGGGGGGTTGAAGTTGATGAAACGAACCAACAGGTAGAACCCCAGGAGCAGACCTACAACGAGTATAAGCAATCGCAACGACCAAAGGCGCACATCTCACCTCGACCCGGCAATGGTTCTGAAACCCCAGGCACACGGGATCCCGAACCCCACACCCAGCGGTCGCCGTCCGGAAATCTGCGATCCCGGGGACGGAGCACGGCAACAGATGCCCGACAGCAGAGGCAGCACTGACCCGAGACCGATCAGCAGCGCCTTTTCCATGAACATGCGAGCAGATTACTTGTTCAACCTGGGGCCAGGCGGAAGGTCCGTACGGTTTGCGAAGCGATCCTGCATGGATTCGTAGAAACTACGGCACTTGTAGCGATCCGGCCTGGACATGAGAGCTATGCCGCCCCTGGGGTGGATGTTGTAGTAACCGGTGATGGCATAGGGGAGATGGTAGCCCCAACGCAGCTCGTCGCGGAGTGTAGCGAAATCGTCCACCAGGTCGAGTATGGGGCGGGAATCGTACCTGGGGTTGTCCAGGTAGAAGAGCAACAGTTCCAGCGGAGTGTTGCCGGCACCTCTGCCCAGTCCGTGAATGGTGGCATCTACCCAGTCCACGCCCTCGTCTACCGCCACGATGGAGTTCGCAAAGGCCTGCTGCTGGTTGTTGTGGAAGTGTGCTCCTACTTCTACGTCGGTTCCCAGGTAGTTCTTGTACTTTCGTACCAGGAAGCGTACGTGGTAGGGAAACAGTGCGCCGAAGCTGTCCACTATGTAGACGGCATGGACCCCGGAGGTGGCCACCCGCCGCAGGCAGTCGTCCATGACCTTGGGTTCGATTTCGGACACAGCCATGAGCTGGTAGAAGGTGGTGTAGCCCATCTCCAGGCCGTGTTCGATGAAGTGCAGGGCCTCGTCGAATTGATGGGCATAGGATGCCACGCGAAGTACATCGGTGACGGTGTCTTTCTTGGGGGGGATGTCGGAGATGTTGATGCGGCCGATGTCTACCATCGTGGACAGGGGAATATGGCCGGGCTCCACGGCGCGGCGAAGATCGTCTTCGTCGCAGAACCTCCAGGGGCCCACCTTGTCACGATTGAGTTTTTCCAACCCGTCCGCGGTGCGGTAGCCCACTTCCATGCAATCCACGTTGGCTTCCACCAGCTTCTTGAAACAGCGGTTGACCAACTCGTGCTCGAAATACCAGTTGTTGGAGATACCGCCATCACGGATGGTGCAATCCAGCACTTTCACCCTGCGGCGCCTGTCTGTCACGAGCCCATCCGGACAACACCGGATTCTGTAGTCCATACCCATATATCTACTCCTGGGAAAATTGAGCCGGTGTACTCAAGCCCTGCTCCGTGAAGTTCTCCGTTGAAACGAAGCGTATAACAGATAGCACCAGTTGCAGAAAGCTGCTGGAAATATCGAGTCCACGTCCAGCTTCCATCAACCGCTTCTGCCGAAGGTTTCCCAGGTCCACTTCCGGAATGATTCCAACTCCCCCACCATCACTGTTTTCCGCATTTCGGCCATGAAACTGGCGAACCAATGCAGGTTGTGGACCGTGGCGAGCGTGGTGGCCAGTATCTCGCCCACCTTGAAAAGATGGTGCAGGTAGGCCCTGGAAAAAGTGGCGCAAGTGCTA
Organism: Myxococcota bacterium; assembly: GCA_024276675.1. GTDB lineage: Bacteria > Myxococcota_A > UBA796 > UBA796 > JAFGLY01 > JAJRWT01. The sequence goes on from JAJRWT010000029.1 coordinate 75,470, forward strand.
CAGGCACACCTGGTATCGGGCGGGTAGAAATCCCTGCGGTAGCGCCGATCCGTGACCCGGATTCGGCCCATATCGGTGTAGAGAACTCCGGATCGAGCGTGCCTGGTGGGAATCACGCAGTCGAACATGTCCACCCCGCGAGCCACCGACTCCACGAGGTCCACGGGCCGGCCCACCCCCATCAGGTAACGAGGAGCGTCCACCGGCATGTGAGGGATGGTGGCGTCCAGAATCTCGCACATCTTGTCATGGCCTTCACCAACCGCGAGACCTCCGATGGCGTATCCATCAAAACTGATCTCGGCCATTTCCAGCGCAGAGCGCTTGCGGAGATCGGGCCAGAAGGCTCCCTGCACGATCCCGAAGAGACTTTGATCACTCCGGGTATGGGCATTCTTGGAGCGCCTCTCCCATCTGGTGGTCCGGTCGACCGATTTGACCGCGTATTCCCTGTCCACACCGAATGGGAGACACTCATCGAAGGCCATGGCGATGTCGGAGCCCAGGGCTTGCTGGATCTCCATTGAGCGCTGGGGACTGAGGCGCGTCCGGCGTCCGTCCACGGGATAGGCAAAGGTGACTCCATCTTCGTCCACTGATAGCTTCTTCAGGGAAAAAACCTGGAAACCACCGGAATCAGTGAGTATGGGCAGGTCTGTCCCCATGAAGGTATGGAGCCCGCCCGCCTTGGCGATGATCCGTTCCCCTGGGCGCTGCGACAGGTGGTAGGTGTTGGCCAGCACGATCTGCGCCCCGCTCTGTTCCACCAACGAGGGTGGCGTGGCCCTGACGGCGCCCTGGGTACCAACGGGCATGAACAACGGAGTTCTGATGGTACGGCCACGCAATCGGAACCTGGCAGCACGCGCCGCACCATCGTTTGCTTCCATGTTAAATGAAATTGACTGCACTGGACGCCCCTGCCGCTCCTGTTGGCTTCGGTTACATAGCTAGTTCATTGGCACTTGCCATCCCTTCAGCCACGACGCCCAGGCGACCGAGGTCGTTTCTTTAAGCAACCCGGATCACTCAAAGCCAAGCCATCGGAGCAACTCGACCAATGTTCGGCAAGGGACACCCACGGCCCAATCCATTCCAGCCAGGGACCAGAATAGGCGATGCCTGGGTAGTGGATCAGCTTGTTCGTCTGGCCGAAGGGCGGATGTTCTATCTCACCAGCAGGGTGGATTCTCCCGAAACCGACCGAACCTGCGACGCCTGTGGTCACCCACACAATCCAGCCAAGGCAAAGACCTGCGTTCAATGCGGCGAACCGCTCAAGAAGGAACGATTCCTCATGAGCGTGAGATGGGCTCCAGAGTTCAACTCGCTGTACCAGGAGTATTTTCGCACTCGCAAGCAGCACCCGGCTATCCTCTCGCCCACCGACATAATAATCCACGACTCTCTCCTCTGCTCCGTGGTTCCAATTCGTGGCGAGTCGCTGTTGCTGGACGAATGCGCCCCGCTCCCGGCCAGCGACCTCATGCGATTCGCCCAACGCCTGGCGGGCGTCACTGCTTTCTTGAACTTCAACGGCGTGGAGCTGGCACGCCTCAGCGCGGCCAATTTCCTGCTTGATCGGGACCGGAACGCCATCCTCTATGATCTCGACATCTGTGCTCTGCATCCCAACCTCCTGGCGGCCGAACAACAAAAAGCCGGCGTACATCAATCCATCGACCTGCTCCGGCGCTTTTCACCCGTGGACTACCAGCCGCTCACGGAGCTGCTCAACAGGGCAGAAGACGGCTACTACACCGACACCGCCACGCTGGGCGCCGACATCCAGAGCATCCTGGAAGCCCCCATTCCAGGACAGGTCTTCCAGTCGGCCGCCGCCATTACCGATGTTGGCCTGGTTCGTGACCTGAACGAAGACTACTGGACATGGACCAATCTGCACCAGGGTATCAACCTCTTCGTGGTGGCCGATGGCATGGGCGGGCACGAATCCGGCGAAGTGGCCAGCGCCCTGGCCGCCACCACCATCTGCCGCGTGGCCAGGGATCGAGTACGCAACTGTACCGACCTCTCCGCCGACTCCCTGGAAAACATCCTTGACGAAGCCTTCCAGGCGGCCAACAACACGGTCAAGGAACAAGCCGAGTCCTGCGGCAACGACATGGGCACGACTCTCGTGTCCATGATGACCATCGGCGAGGACCGCGCCCTGCTGGCCAACGTCGGCGACTCCAGGGCCTACCTCCTGCGCAACGGCGTACTCTACAGGGTCACAAGGGATCACAGCCTTGTTCAACGCCTGGTGGACCAGAACCGCATCACCGAACAGGAAGCCCGCACCCACCCCCACAGCAACATCCTCCTGCGCACCGTTGGCACCGAACGAAACGTCCAGATCGACATCTACCTGGTGGAAATCGAACCGGGGGATCGAGTGCTGCTCTGCTCGGATGGGCTTTGGGGCGAAGTCGAAGACGAAGACATCGCGTCCATCCTCAACCACTACTCGGATCTACGCACCGCCAGCCGAGAGCTGGTGAGAGCCGCCCACAACAGCGGGGGCAGGGACAACATCACCATAATTATCACGGAACACGGCCGATAGATCCCCCGCGCCCGCAGCCAGAGCCCGGTCCCGAGCCACAGGGAAGCTGGCGCAAAGTCTGGCGGCGGTCAAGGAGCCGTCGGGAAGAAGGCAGCCGAAGGCAGCCATTCCAGCCCGGCTGTTGTTCACATGTTCACTGAGACGACAGGAGCGCCTGGATCTGGCTGTCCACCTCGTGCAGCATCTTGCTTCTGGACGAAGGCGGAACCCCGAGGGAAAAGACCAGCCCCTTGGAATCGACTATCACCAGGAATGGCATGGACTGCAGCCCGTAGCGTTGGGCCACGATCCGGTAGTTGTCCCTGAGCACCGGGTAGCCCAGGTGAAGCGATTTGAGCCAGGAATGGAGGTCGTCGTCCTGGTCGGAGTCAGTGCAGATGGCCAGGACATGGAGCTTGCTCTTTCTGTACTTCCTGGAGACTTTCTTCAGAGCCTTCAGCATGGTACCACCGGCTTCCCGCTGAAAGAAATAGAGCAGGACCCCCCTGGAGGGGTTCATGGGCAGGACACCCACCAGGTCGTTCAAGGCAACGTTGGTCTTGTGAACCAGTTTCATGGCCTGGCCCTGGTCGATGGCTGGAAGCGAAAATACAGGGGAGAGACCACCCGGGTGTATCATGGAAGTATCTTCGGGTGGGGCGGCCAGGAGGCTGGCCGCCATCAACAGGATATTCAAGAACGACAAGGCATCTCCTGGCAGCCCAGTGCTGGCGTTTCGGGACCGGGGGTCGCCACTGTTGAAGAACTCACGTAGACTCTACCTTCAGTCGGCAGGCCCGGCAACAGGAAGCCCATGTATTGCCCCAAGGTCTTCAAACCCCTCATCCCCCTGGCCTCCCTCTGCAAAGCCCGGGGCGGCCGAGCACTGGTGGTGGGAGGCGCGGTCAGGGACCAGGTGATGCTCCGACATGGCCGGAATCCCTGGCCATCTACCCGACAGGGCAGCCCTTCGGCACCCGCTGATCTGGACGTCGAGGTCCACGGTATTCCCGCCCAGCAACTGGAGGAAATCCTCCGACGGCTGGGTCGCATCAACCTGGTGGGCCAGTCCTTCGCGGTCTACAAGCTGCGCCTGAAGAACCATCAGGTGGACGTGAGCCTCCCGCGACGCGACAACAAGGTGGGCCCGGGTCACCGGGGCATCGTCGTGGGGGGCGACCCTTTCATGGGAATCAAGGAAGCATCCAGGCGCCGTGATCTCACTATCAATTCCATGGCGATGGATCCCCTGGACGGCACCCTTCACGACCCCTTCGCTGGCCAGGAAGACATCCGAATGGGCATCTTGCGGGCAACAGATCCCGACACCTTCGTAGAGGATCCCCTGCGATCCCTGCGGGTGCTCCAATTCGCCGCAAGGTTCCGCTTTTCCGTGGACCAGGAGCTGGGCAGGCTGTGTTCGACAATGCCTATATTTGAGCTTCCCCGGGAACGTGTTCGGGGCGAATTCAAGAAGCTCCTTCTCAAGGCAGCCAATCCGTCCATAGGCCTGCTGCTGGGGCAAAGCATGGGAATATGGGCACAAATCTTGCCCCAGGTGGCCCGGATTGACCTTTCCCGACTGGGCCCACAGGTGGACCGGGCAGCCGGAATCCGTTGCGATGCCTACAAAGAAAACGACCCTCGCTCCGAGTCGCTGCTGCTGGCAAGCGTGTTGCAGGGCCTGCACAGGGATGCCCAGGAAGATCTGCTGGACAGGCTTGTGGTCTACCGCATAAAGGGCTTTCCGCTTCGCAAAGCCGTGTTGTTTCTCACCAGCATCGCGCCATCCCTCCGCCCCCCGCTGGCTGACGGCCGACTTCGCCTGCTGGCCCACAAGGCCCAGCCTCATGGTGGCCTCGCTCTCCTGTTGAACAGCGCTCGTTCCATGAACCCCGAGGGCGACTGGGACAGGATCATGCAAAGGGCCTCCGGTATGGGCCTCTTCGGCGGGGTTCCGGCGCGCCTGGTGACCGGTGCTGATCTGGGCGCGATGGGAGTGGCCAGGGGGCCTGAAATGGGGATCCTGCTGGACAAGCTCTATGACATGCAACTACGGAAAGGAATAGAATCCCGTGAGAGGCTCCTGTCGGCAGCCCGGACCCTGGTGGCTGGAAACCAACCCGACCCGCCGCCGGGCAATCCAACCAAAGCACGACGCAGAGGACACCCATGAAAACAGTGGCTCCCAAGCTGATTTCAGTATCAGCAAGCCTCACCTTGCTGCTCCTGGCACTTGGTTGGGTACACCCGGCCACGACCGCTGAAGACCGCTCCAACAACTCTCCTGTCCATATCGCGAGGCTGTCCCACCAGGCCGATGACGGCCCTGCCATCATCACGGATCTCCACCAGGAATACCCACAGTCCTTCCCGATCCTGGTGGCCATGTGGGTGAACAACCCGGGCGACACCCCCATCCTTTTTCCGGATCTGGCCAGTCGCCCCCACCTGGTTCGTTTCGAGCTGCGTTCCTCCTCGGGGCGGCACCAGTTTCGCTCCACGACTCCGCCTGAACAGGACAAGGATCTCACCTGGACCATCGAACCCAGAGGCACGCGGCAGCTCATCATGGAGATCCCGGGCAGCTCCAGGCTGGAGCCGGGCTCCTACCAGCTCAGTATCCACATACAGTGCCAGGGAAAGACCTACGACCTGCCCACACACGACCTTCGCATAACCCCCGCCAGACCCGTCTCCGCCGATTTTCTCGCCGACACCCCCCTGGCCCCCGAGGAGGGCTGGCTGCTTCCCTGGACCTATGGTACCGGGAACCGGGTGGACCTGGCCCTCCTCTCGGTTTCCCATCCCCGTACCGACATAATCGACTACTCCTACTACCTTGCCAGCATACCCCGGGGGGTCTCACCCCTGCTCAGCTACAGCAGAACCCGCGAAAAGGGCAACCGCCACGTCTACTGGATGGACGGCTCCGTGCTCTACTCCCTGCGCCTCTCCGGCTACACCGTGGATCCCCGCTTGCGCCGGGTCGAGCTGCCCTACCCCTCCTGGGAACCCATCGCCAGGGGTATCACCGACTCGCAGGGTTCCCTGGACCTGCCCATCTGGATAGCCTCACCCGGAGGGAACGGTGGCGAGGTGCGGGTGCTGCGGGTAGATCAGAAGGGCGACACGGATCTCCGCAGGGTGGTGAACCTGGACGACGAGCCCAAGGCAGTATCAACGGTGGACTCCGCCGCCAGGCTCCGCCTGCTTCTCATCGGCGAAGACGCCGCCGATATCTACACCCTGGACCCACAACGCGATCTCCCCGCATCGGGCACCAGGCTCTACACCATCGTCGAGCATCCGCCGGTACCGGCCCAGGCAGAAGCTACATCCACCTCCCAGGACCTCCCCCGGGACACTCCCCCCAATGACAACCCGCCCCAGGATGGAAACGACTCCATGGACCAGCCGGCAGCTTCAACCACTGAACAGGCCGTTACAAAGATGTGGGCGCAGTCACCATCGGGTGCCTGTTTTGCCTTGAAACCCGAGCAGCGCGACAGCTCCGGAGGCCTGGCCATCTTCACGTGGACCCTGTCCAGATACGGGAACAGCATATCGGCCGCCTGGTACTCCCTGGAGGGCCGTCTCATCCAAGAAATCCCGGTCATGGCCCTTCCCGCCTTCAGTCGAGTCCATGCCGTCTTCCCCCCTGGCCCCCAGGGGATGTCCCTGCTGGTTGAAACCCCCAACGATGGATTCCAGCTTCGATCCGCCCTGGGCCAGGCGCCACTGGACCTGGAACCGCCCGGCTCCTTCGACCGCGTGAGGCTCGACCCCGACGGCATCCCCGTGATGATGGAACTCTCCGACCGCCAAGGAGTGACCATCCGGCACCTGGAGCAACGTTGAAACAAGGATTTTTCAATCCACGGTCCCCACCGACCAGGCACCCCCCAAAGCCCGGCAGGCATGGCCTCGGCGGGTTCCTGGCTACACTCCTGGCAGCCTTGGCCGCCACCTGTTTCCTCGCTTGTGGAAAGGCCCACCAGGCCCCAGCGGGCGCCCAGCCATCGTCCATCTCCCTGGCCTTTCACCCCGAGCTGGTCACCTCCATCCAACTCCCCCCCGACTCGCGCCAGGGCCGCGAGCCCGGCCCACAGGTGGCAGTACCAGGCCCGTTCCGGCTTCGGGGCACCGTCAACGGTGTGCACACCTTCGAAGCTCCCCTCCCCATTCGGCCGCGTGTGCTGTTCTTCATCAAGGCCCCCCCCGGAATGCAGGTCTACCACGACGGCAAGAGCCTGCGTTTCAAACGCGGAAGCTCGGCCGGAGGCATTGCCGACACCTGGGAATTCACCTCCACCTCCCTCAGGGTACGACTCCGCAGCGACAAAACTCCCAGAGCGGGCCAGGTCACCGTAAGCTACCCCAGGGCCCAGGACCGTGAACGCAGCCTCAACCGCCGTTGGGCCGATGCCGACGGCGACATCGACTTCGCACTTCGCACCAGCCAGCAAGGCAAGACCAGCCGCCATGGCGTACTCCTGCCCGCGCCCGGAAGCATCACCTGGCACGTCCAGGTACCAGCCGCCGGCCACCTCTCGCTGGACGCAGGTATACTGGAACCTGAAACCGCCGACCAGGAGCCTTCCGACGGAGCCCGGCTCCGCATCACCTTGACGGACTCCACCGCTGCCGCCACCACGCTGCTGCAGCAGCGCCTGCAGAGCGGCGAGTTCCGCCTCTTGAACGTAGACCTCTCTGCCTGGGCGGGCCAGGAAGTGGATCTCACCATGGAATCCCAACCACTGGGCGATTCCAGGTTTGACTATGTCTTTCTGGCCGAACCCCTGCTGTACACCCCCCAGGAGTCTCCCCCCTTGCTCCTCATGGTGTTCGTTGACACCCTTCGTCCCGACCACCTTGGCATCTACGGCTACCAACGCAACACCACCCCCGCAATCGACTCCTGGGCCAGCCAGGCAACCGTCTTCGAACAAGCCCGTTCCGTGGCTCCCTGGACCTTGCCGTCCACTCGCGCCCTGCTCACGGGAAACGAACCCGAGCTGTGGAACGAGACCGATGCTCTGCCCGTGATCCTGGGCCGGCGGGGCTGGACCAGTGCCGCCTTCGTGGGCAACGTCTACCTGTCGTCCAACTTCCAGATGGACCAGGACTGGGGCACATACTATGTGAAGAACTGGCCCAGAGCCAAGGAGCAGGTGGACCGGGCCCTGGAATGGCTGAAATCCCACGACGACCGCCCCGCGCTGCTCATGGTCCACTTCATGGACACCCACCTGCCCTATACCGAACCGGCCCGTTACCGGCGCATGTTCGCCGGGACCGCCCCCGAAGGCATGACCGGCTCTTTCAACCGCTCATCGGTCTTGAAGAGGGCAAAGGGCAAGCAGCAGGCACCCGTCAGGCAATACGTGAAGGACCGCTACGACGGCTCCATCCGTTTCGTCGACGACCAGGTGTCGCGCCTGCTGGAGCGCGTTGGCCCCCAGGGTACCACCGTCTTCTTCGCGGATCACGGCGAGGAGTTCTGGGAGCACAACGGGTTCGAACACGGCCACAGCCTCTACGACGAACTCCTCCGGGTTCCCCTGGCCATTCGCTCACCCTCCCTGACGCCAGGACATGTGGAAGCGCCGGTGAGCCTGATGGACCTGCTGCCCACCCTCATGGACCTGCTGGAACTGGACACATCGACTCTGCCGCTGGCACCCAGGGGTTGGTCCCTCAAGGAACTCGCGGAAGGCGCCGCCCCGGCAGTACGGCGTTTCCAGCAACGCATCCAGACCTTCGGTCGCCCCCTCTACGGCCAGGAAAGCTGGGGCGTGCTGTCTCGGCAGATGAAATACACCACCAGCCAGGGAGCCGAGCACCTGTTCGACCTGGGCCATGACCCCGAGGAATCAAGCGACCTGTTCCGCAGGGACGATCCCGACCCCATCTACAGGGAATACCTGTCACAGGCCCTGGATTGGCCCGTCTACCAGGCCTTCCGCATGGCTCCGGAAAGAGTCTCCTCCCGCCAGGTCCTCGAGGCCGAACTCACCGTTCCCGGGGGCATCCTGGATGCCTGGGTAGGCAACGACCCCAGAACGACATCCCAGGCCAGCGTCAGTGTAGAGGGTGAGACCGCATATGCTGAGTGGGAAGCCGGCAGCAACGGCTCCCAGGAGATCTACGTAGTGCCCATCCGACCACCGGAAACGGTGGCTTCCCGGTTGCTGCTGACCGTGCGACAGGGCTCTCGAAGCGCCGAATTCCACCCCACCATGAAGGGCAAACCCGGCTTCGATGGTAGGAAACACAGGCTGTTACGGGGCCGGGCCGGCAACCGCCCCGTGACCGTGACATACGCCGTGGCTCCCAGACCTCCGGAAGAAAGCCAGGCGGTGAGCGGCTTCGACCCGGAATCCAGAGAAGCGCTCAAGGCGCTGGGCTACATGGATTGACCATCCTGCCAGGGCATCGAACAGTCCCAACACCCTGGAATTTGGGCTTCGCGGTTGATCTTCCTTGGATGGGCGAATATGGAGCCAAGTGCTGTTCTCTCTCAGCAAAGATTTCTCCACCGCGTGAATGATGAACAAGGAGTAACAATATGCGTCTCAGAACTCTTCTCACCGCTGTCGTGCTGGGCCTGTTCGGAGCCAGCCTGGTTTCCACCACCGCCTGGGCCAAGAAAAAAGACGAAGAAGAATCCACCGACACCAGCGGCATCGATGAGCTGGAAATCGTCGAAATCGGCCTTCCAAGCCTGGACGAAGTCTTCGGGAAGGCTGCCGGCCTCATCACCACCCTCCAGGGGGCAAAGGCCAAGGTGGACTCATCAAACGAGAAGGTGGCCACCGCTCTCGGGCTGGCATCTGGCACTCCCATCGCCGACGCCCTGAACGACCTCAACGAAAAGGCCGGGGGCGCCATCTCCGTGGCCATGGAAGGCTCCACCCCCAGTCTCTCGGCCGGCGATGCAGTCCCCGAAAACGTCCAGGCCGGCATCGACGCGGTAAACGAAATGACCGCGGCCCTGACCGAAGCCTCCGCCGAACTCACCACCGTCGCATCCGAAGCCTCCGCCCTGGTCACCGAAGCCAGCGAGTTGCCGGGCAAGGTCAAGAGCGAAGCCCAGGCCGCAGGCATCTCCAGCATCACCCAGATCGCCACCATGCTGAAGAACACCAAGAACAACCTGAACACCGTGAAAGACATCCCCGACGAAACGGCGGCGCTGGCATCCAGCATCGCCAACACCCTGACCCTGGTGAAGGACACCTTCACCAAGTAGTTTCGCCAATTTCAGAAAGGCAGGGCGGGTCATGCCAGACCCGCCTTTTCTATTGCCGGCACATGTTGACGATGCGCAGGCCCCGCACCCGCCAGGCCCGATGGGCTCCTATCCCGAAACCTGGGCCCAGAGGGAGTCCAGCAGGTCGCCGTATTTCTCGATGACCTTACGACGCTTCAGGCTGAGCTTGGGGGTCAGCATGCCGTTGTCGGTGGTGAACTCTTCGGGGATGAGGGCAAAAGCCTTGATGCGCTCGTAGCCCTTGAAGTCCTTGCTGAATTCCTTGATCCCCGACTCCATCATCGCCTTGGTGCGAGAGTCTTGCAGGATGGAGTCGTATGTACCGTTCACGCCGTTTTCGGCCGCCCACTTTTCCAGCGCGGGCCTGTCGGGGACGATGAGGGCGACGTTGTACAGTTGGTTTGCGCCGTCGATGTAGGCCTGGAGGATGAAGGGGTTCAACTGGAGCTGGTCTTCCAGGGGGCCGGGCACCACGTACTTGCCGTTCTGGAGCTTGTATTGTTCCTTGATTCGGCCGGTGATGTATAGATAGCCGTCCTTGTCCAGGCGTCCACGGTCTCCGGTCCTGAAGCCGCCGTCCTCGGTCATGACCTTGGCGGTTTCTTCCGGGAGGTTGTGGTAGCCCTTCATGACGTTGGGACCGTACACCACGATTTCGCCATCACCAGAGGAGTCTTCCACAACGGAGCTGTCCAACTCCACCCTGACGCCTGGCAAGGGCTTGCCCACGGAGCCTATCTTGCGGTTGTCGCGGAAATTGGCCGTGACGATGGGACTGGTCTCGGTGAGTCCATAGCCCTCGTAGACAATGATGCCCACGTTGTCGATGAACTCGGCCACCTTGGGGGAGAGTGCCGCTCCACCGGAGAAGGCATACTCCAGGCGCCCGCCGAAACGCTCCCTCACCTTGGAGAAGATCAAAGCGTCCAGGATGCTGTGCTTCAAGTTCACGATGGCGGAACTCTTGCCCTGTGCTTCCAGTTCCTTGCGCCTGGTGGCGTTGGCCATCGCCATGTCAAAGAGCTTTTTCTTGAGACCACCGGCTTCTTCCATCTTGGCATTGAGGCCGTCGTAGATACGGTTGAAGATCCTGGGAACGCTCACCATGATAGTGGGGCGTACCTCGCCGAAGTTGTCGACCAACTTGGGAATGGACTCGGCAAAAGCCACCTGGGCTCCCATGGAGAGCATCACGTGAAGCTCGACGGTCTGCCCGAAGGAATGCGCCCACGGAAGAAAGGAAACGGAGCAGTCGTCCGGGTCCAGGGGGAAGATCTCGTGGACGGCGTTGACATTGGAGACGAGATTGCCGTGGCTGAGTAGAACACCCTTGGGCTTGCCGGTGGTGCCGGAGGTATAGATGAAGCCGCAGATTGTGTCCGCATCCAGGGGACGAGGCTCCGCCGGGTGCCCGCGCCCCGCGGCTTCCACCGCCAGGAAACTGGCCTGGTCGTCGGCCGGAAGGTGCATGCTGATCACCTTTTCCAGGCTTCCCACCTGCCCGGGCCAGTCCTTGACCTTTTCGTAGATTTCGGCCGTCGTGACGATGAGGATGCGGGCACCGGAGTCATTGACGATGTACTCCCAGTCCTTGGGGAGTTGGTGCTCGTACATGGGCACGAAGCGCCCGGCAAGACCATAGGTGGCATATGCGGCCACAGCCCATTCCACCCTGTTGGACGAGATGATCGCCACTGAATCGCCGGGGGAGATACCCAGTTGGTCCAGCCCGCCGCGAAAGTGCTCCACGCGCTCACCAAACTGCGCGTAGCTGATCCACTTCCACTTCCCATGGATCTTGGTGCCGAACAACCTGCGGGGGCCGTGGGCGGCCACGGCCTTGATCTGCATATCCACCAGGTCTGAAAACTTCATCGTGCTCACATTTCCCTCCGTCGTCGAAGATATCTGTACTTGATATCATCTTGAGAGCTGTTTGGGGAAAAACACCGGAACATCAGCAATAGTCGGGCTAGATCTGGCACGTTGCTTGCTAGTGGGGGGCGGGGTAGGGGCTCATCCCGCCCAAATAGTCGCCTCTCGCGACTTTCTGGGGGGGGTAGGGGCTCATCCCGCCCAAATAGTCGCCTCTCGCGACTTTCTGGAGGGGGTAGGGGCTCATCCCGCCCAAATAGTCGCCTCTCGCGACTTTCTGGAGGGGGTAGTTGGTCATCCCGCCCAAATAGTCGCCTCTCGCGACTTTCTGGAGGGGGTAGGGGCTCATCCCGCCCAAATAGTCGCCTCACGACCTTGGCGTCACTGTAAACGGTGTGCAGGTATTCTGTCATGCGTACCTGGCACATGACATTCGTAGATGCTCTACGGAGCACCTTCTTCCCGGGTGAACACGCCTTGCTGACGGCGCTTCGAGCCCTCTCGCGGGTTGCGGGCCGTCGAACCGTGATGTTCTCCGTTGTGGACGATCACATACACCTGCTGTTGATGGCATCGGAGGGCGAGCACCGCCGCCTGGGGCGGGCATGCTTGCTGGCCTTTCGCTCCATCTCCCAGGTGCCCATCCAGCCCCCCCACGTGCGTCCGGTGGAGGGGCGGGCCCACATGACCAACCTGGTCAAGTACCTCCTCTTGCAGCCCAGGAAGCATGGACTCGCCGTACACCCCGCTCTCTGGAGCGGCTCCTGTTTCACGGACCTGGTCGGCGGCCGGCTGCTCCCCGGACTGGAGCTGTGCATCCTGGACGCCCATCCACGCTTCAGGAGGCGTGACGCCACGGACGCCCTGGATCTGCCATGGTCATCCTGCCAACCGGCGCAGCCCGAGCTGCTGTATCAGTGGGGAGCCACAAGCCTGTACCGGGCGGCGCTGGCGGCGCTTGCGCTGCCTCCCGACCAATCCGGCAAGGGGCGGCTGCTCACCAGGGCCCGCCGCGCCGCCATTCACCTGGGGCGCGGCGTGGGCTTGACCAACCAACAGCTTGCCCACGCAACCAAGCTGCCCCTCCGCTCCGTGCAGCGCCACTGGCACTCCCCGCCGGAGCCCGAGCTGATCCGCGCCGCCAGCGTGCGCCTCTCCCTGCTGGACTACCTGACCACCAGGGGCTACGCCACTCCGGCCAGCAGGTAGCAACGCCTGCCCGTCATCAGCAGCAGGAGCCTGTTGCGCGAGGCAAGCACAGGGCGGGTTTTCGCCCATGAGGCGACTCCCGGCCTGAGCGCGCCAGGCGCAGCGCGAGCGGTCTTTCCGGCGACATGCAGCTCGCATCGCCTTCGATCTTCTGGCGGCAGCCGCCAGGACCGTGGGCCCCCTCCCGCTGGGCCGCGGGAGGCTGGGAGGCGCCCAGTCGCGGACGCGACAGGCACGAGCTTTCCCGACGGCTCCTACTCCGCGGCGATGCCGTCGATATAGTCGAACAGAGCGATCTGGGCGTCGGATGGGTCGTCGGGAGAATGGTAGCTGCCATCCTTGTTGAAGATGCCGTGCCCGCGGCCTTCTTCTTCGTAGAGCCGGTCCACCGTGGCGTTTTTTTCTTCGAGGGAGTCCTGGGCTTTTTCCATGCCGCTGCAGGTGCCGCCGTCGGCGGTCCCACAGAAGAGCCAGTAGCGGGTGCCATAGTAGGAGAGATCGGAGTCGTCGTCCCAGTACCAGGTATCGCTCCCACCGGGTCCGGAATCCGCGATGTAGGAGTTTACGAGCCTTTCTCCGCCCTCGTGCTCGGTGGCGGCGTCGTAGATGCCCACCTCGAAGGAGATGGCCGAAGCAGCAGAGTGGCCGTAGTACATGAAAGAGACATCGTCGAACGGACAGTGGGCCAGGATGTCTTCTTTCATGGCGACCAGGTTTGCATACACATCTTCGGCGGAATCAAAGCCGTCCGGATCATCCACGTAGTAGTCGCCAGCCACTTCGTCGTACTGCATCCACGCCCACTGAAGAGCAGCGATTGCGTACTGCCGGGAGAAACTTGTGTAGTTGTACCAGTCTTCGAAGATGTAGGCTGAACAGGCGCCGCTGCCATGGAGATCGAATATCAGGGTGCGGTCTTCCATGTCGCTTTCCCAGGCATCGGGAATCCACAAGATGTAGAACTGCTTGTCGCCCACCGGCAACACGCCACCGAAGCCGCCTTTCAGCTCGGTTTGCAGGTTGAAGTAGTTTTCCCAATCCGATGGATCCACCCGCTCCACAGACAGACAGGCGTGCATTTCATAGTCGGCTCTGTGGTTTTCGGCGATCCACGCACGGCAGGTGTCGAAGCTGCGCCCCTGGGCCGCGGAGCCGGTGCCGGTCCAGGAGTCGGATGCCGTGGGAGCGGAGTCAGCGCTGGAGTCTTTTGCGGAGTTTTTTCCGCAAGCCGGTGTGAGCGAGACCACGGCCAGAGCGACAAAGGTCTGGACAAGGGAGTTGCGGTATTTCATTATGTCTTCCGAAGTGATGGACATGGAGTATGGAATTATAGCGCAGCCTCAACCTCCATGAAACAAGAGCTTCCCTACACTCTTCCTCTTTCCCTCGTACCAGCCGCAGCAACCCGCACCAAGCTCCGGAGCCTCCAATGCTCCCCAGGTCGACAATCGAGTCCACCAGCCCCCGCGGCGCCCAGGTCATGCTGGCGTTGGCCTTCCTGCTCTCCTGCAACGGAGACTCCGGTAAAGACACGTTCGCCACCGGAGACTCGGCCAACGACAACTCCACCGACAGCGACAGCGACGTCGACACCGACGCCGACGCCGACAGCGATCCGCTGCCCAGCACCTTCGTCCAGGTGGATGCAGGGCACTATTTCACCTGCGGCGTCGCCACCGACGGGCAGCTTGCATGTTGGGGCAGAGACCTGGAAGGGCAACTCTCCTCGCCCTCCGGCACATTCAGCCAGGTCAGCGCCGGAAGGGCCCACGCATGCGCCGTGGCCGAATCCGGAGAACTCAGTTGCTGGGGCGACAACAGCTTCGGGCAGGCGGATCCCCCCACCGGTACCTTCACCCAGGTAAGTGCCGGCTATTGGCACAGTTGCGGGGTCACGACCTCGGAATCGGTGGAATGCTGGGGCTGTGGGAGCTTCTCTTTCGGCCAATGCGATCCTCCGGGCGGCACCTTTTCCCAGGTGGCCACCGGCCTGTACCACACCTGCGGCATCACCACCCAGGGGACCATAGAATGCTGGGGCTGGGACAGCGACGGCCAGTGCTCCCCACCGGAAGGACTCTACACGCAGATCAGCGCCGGCAGGGCCCACACCTGCGCCGTGGCCGAAACCGGCGACCTCCTCTGTTGGGGCGACGACTACAAGGGGCAATGCCAGGTACCCCCTGCTTCATACCTGCAGGTTGGAGCCGGCTACTGGCACACCTGCGCCCTGGACGAAAATGGCAACGGCAACTGCTGGGGTAAGTTCGAAGAAGGTCAGCTCTACGTGCCCAGCACGAAGTTCACCCAGATAAGCGCGGGACTGTACCACTCCTGTGCCGTTCAAAACGACACCAGTATCCAGTGCTGGGGTGGAGACGACGCCGGCGAGAGCGATGCACCCTGACTCTTGGCTCCAAAGGGTGTGCATCAACCAGGTCATGCCTGCTCCAGCCTGCGCCTGAGAAGGTCCAGCACGCTCCCCGTGGCAAGGGCCATGACCATCTCGCGATCTCCGGGCAGCCGCAGCAGGCGGCTCGTGGTCCCACCCGGACCCGCCACAGCAACGTAGACGGTGCCCACGGGCTTTTCGGGCGTTCCTCCGGTGGGACCTGCAATACCGGTAGTGGAGATGCCCCAGTCCGTTCCCGCACGCCGGCGAATGGCCTGCGCCAGGGTGGTGGCCACAGCCTCGCTCACCGCGCCGTGCTCCACGAACAGGCGCCCGGGAACCCCACAGGCCCTGCTCTTGGCCTGGTTGCTGTAGACCACCGCCCCCTCCGTGAACCAGCCAGAGCTGCCAGGCACCGAGGTGATGGCCGCGGCAACACGACCGGCCGTGCAGCTTTCGGCACAGGCCACGGTCTGCCCTTTTTCCAGGAGCGTCCTTCCCACGACAGCCGCAATGGTGGAATCACCCTTCGGTCCATCGGAATGCTCCACCGCGAATACGGCACGGCCCAGGAGGCTCCGCGCACGTTCCACCAGGCTGGCGACGTGCTCCTTTTCCGCACCGGGCTCGAAAGCGAATCTAACCTGTATCTCAGGCAACACTGCCCGGTAGCCGATTCGCAGCCCCGGCGAAGACAAGACACGCATCCGCTCCTGGACCACGCTCTCGGACATGCCGATGCAGTGCAGGGTGACCACCAGGGGGGGGGTCAACTCGTAGTTGGCCCGCAAACCCGGCAGCACGTGCAGCTCCAGCATGGCCTGCATTTCGCGGGGGACGCCCGGCAGGAACCAGAGCCGCGCTGCGCCTCGGCGGAGCGTGAAGCCGGGGGCCGTCCCCCCCGGGTTCGGCAACAGGCCTGCCCCCCGGGGAAGCCGAGCCTGCCGCCTCCCCGATGGATCCAGCTCCCTGCCCATGGCGGCGTAGCGTCGGGCCACCTGCCCCAGGGCCTGGGGGTCCTCTTGGGCTGGCAGTTGGAATGCCCTACCCACGGCATCCACGGTGCAGTCGTCGAGAGTCGGTCCCAGCCCGCCCGTGCAGATGATCTCTCGCGACCTGCCCACGGCGGAGCGCAACAACCACGCAATGTCGGACACGCGGTCACCCACCACACTGTGACGCCAGACCGCGAGGCCAAGGGTTTCAATGGCCAGAGAGATCTGGGCAGAGTTGGTATCGAGGACATCACCACGGACGAGTTCATCGCCCAGCGATATCACCTCGATCTTCACGGCTTTCGTCATGGACCACTCCACTTTCTTCCGCTGGAACCTGCTTCCAGCCCGGCAGAAGCAATCTCTCCATAACAGATCCCACCTGGATACTGCCTGGGGCACGCTTCCTTCACCCAAGAAAAGAATCCAGGTCTGGCACAAGGAGCCGCTCTCCTGCTATGGTCGTTCCAATACGGGAGCGACCATGCCAGAAAAGCGTCCTGAACTCTACGATTTCATTGTTGTCGGATCAGGCTTCGGCGGCAGCGTGGCGGCACTTCGCCTCGCCGAGAAGGGCTATCGCGTAGCCGTACTGGAAGCGGGCAAGCGGTGGCGGCCCCAGGACTTTCCACGCAGCAACTGGAACCTGTTCAAGTACCTGTGGGCACCAGGTCTTTTCTGCAATGGTATCCTGCGGATATCCTTGCTGAACCACTTCATGGGGATGGGCGGCGCCGGCCTTGGCGGGGGATCCCTGGTCTACGCCTGCGTGCTCATGGAGCCGCTGGACGACTTCTACAACGACCCGCAATGGGCCCACCTGGACGAAAACTGGAAGGCCACCCTGGCACCACATTTCGCCACGGCCCGGAAAATGCTGGGTGTGTGCACGGTACCCCGCCAGTGGGCAGCCGACCGCCTGCTGGAGGACTACGCACGCCAGATCCACCGGGGGCAGCACTTTCGACCAACCGATGTGGGCATACTCTTCGGAGAAGGCCCGGGCGAGACCATTCCGGATCCCTACTTCGGGGGCAGGGGTCCGGAACGTATCACCTGCGATTTTTCGGCTGCCTGCATGGTGGGATGTCGCAACGGCGGAAAAAACTCGCTGGACAAAAACTACCTGTACCTGGCGGAGAAACTGGGCGTCCGAATGGTGACCGAAACCCTGGTGACGGAAATCCAGGACGACGGGCAAGGCGGCTATCTGCTCAGGAGTCGGCTCGGCACGACGCCCATACCCATGGGTTTCCGCACCTGGCGAGCGAAACGGGTCGTCCTGGCGGCCGGTGCGCTGGGCACCCTGGACCTTCTCCTGCGTTGCAAGGAACGCGGCCTGCTTCCCCACCTGTCCCCGCGCCTGGGAGAGTCCTTCCGCACCAACTCCGAGGTCATCTGCGGCGTGGAATCCAACCGGAAGGACACATGCTACGGCGAAGGCGTGGCCATCGCCTCCTACCTCAAGGTCAACGAGCACACATCCATCGAGGCGGTCCGCTACAACCCCGGTTCCGACGCCATGAGCTTCCTTTCCATTCCCCTGGTGCCCAGGGGCGGCCCCATCACCCGACCACTGAAGCTCCTGTGGGGCTGCCTGCGCCATCCGCTGCGCTTTCTCCGGAACCTGTTCCCCTTCGGCTGGGCGTCACGCACCACCATCCTGCTGGTCATGCAGGTACTGGACAACCGCTTGAAGATCGTTCGCGGTCGCCCCTGGTGGGCCCCGTGGCGCCGAACCCTGCGCTCGTTGGCACCCCAGGGAGCCCCGCCCTCGTTCATTCCCGAAGCCAACGAAGCTGCCACATCCATGGCCGCGGCGGCCGACGGCATTGCCTGCACGGCATTCTCGGAGGTGCTGCTGAACCGCCCCTTGACCGCTCACCTGCTGGGCGGGCTTCCCATGGGCGCATCGGCCGCAGACGGCGTGGCGGACAAACACGGCCGGCTGTTCGGCCACGAAGGGCTGTACGTCACAGATGGTTCCATCGTCTCCGCCAACCTGGGGGTCAACCCCTCCCTGACCATCACGGCTCTCGCGGAGCATATCTTGTCGGCAATTCCAGCAAAAGGTGAAGAAACCGATGCCAGCGACACCACCTGAACACACCCGGAGTACAGCCTGCCGATGCCGGGCTGCCTGCCTGCTGCTGGCCGTGGGCTACATGCCGTCGTGCTCTGGAACGGACAAGCCGGGCTCCACGGGCATCCTGGACACGCAGAGCACCCTGGACTCCGAATCCATCACGGACACGTCTTCTCCCACGGAGACCGCCGACACGGCCTCCGGCGAAGAACACTCCGCGTGCCCCCAAACCGAGGGCTTCCAGAACTTCGTCACGAGAGAAGGCGATGATCTCATGGACGGAGACAACGAACTCCGCTTCATCTCCTTCAACGTGCCCAACCTGCACATGCTGGAGGACCCGGACTGGCACATCCCCCAGGCCTGGGAACAAGAAGACGCCATCTGCTCCATCGCCCAGATGGGCGGAGGCGTACTGAGGATCTACACCCTGTCGGTGGGGGAAACCTACAACGACGTACCCAGGCACGTCCCAGGACCCGGCGTCTTCTCGGAGGACCTGTTCGTGGCCCTGGACAAGGCCCTGGAGCTGGCTGACAAACTTGGAGTACGCGTGATCATCCCCCTGGTGGACCAATGGAGCTGGTGGGGCGGCATCGCTGAATACGCCGCCTTCCGTGGGCTGGAGCAGGACGATTTCTGGACCGATCCGGACATAATGAGCGACTTCAAGGAAACCATCACCTACCTCCTGACCCGAACCAACACCTACACGGGGCGGCAGTACCTGGAAGATCCGGCCATCCTGGCCTGGGAGACCGGCAACGAGCTGGATGCCCCCACGGCCTGGACAGCCGAGATTGCCGCCTTCATCAAGGGCCTGGATCCCAACCACCTGGTGCTGGACGGTCACTACGGCATCGACGAGGCATCTCTGGACAACCCCGACGTGGACATCGTGACCAACCACTACTACTGGCCATGGCCCTACGCCGACGACTACGCCGCGGCTTCGTCCGCCGACCGCGCCATAGCCCGTGGCCGCCGCCCCTTCGTGGTGGGTGAGTTCGGCTTCGTTGGCACGGAACAGGTGGAAGCCATGCTGGAGCAGGTGATCTCGGACGGCACCTCCGGGGCGCTGATATGGAGCCTGCGCTACCACGACTCCGGCGGCGGGTTCTACTGGCACACGGAGCAGGAGATCTCCGGCGTGCTGTATCGCTCGTATCACTGGCCTGGCTTCGCCTCTGGCGAGCCCTACGAAGAGACCGCCCTGTTATCCGCCATGCGAGAGCATGCCTATGCAATTGCCGGCCTGGAAAGCCCCCCCGTGCCCGTACCCGACCCTCCCGAAATACTGAGCGCGGAATCCAGCCAGTTCATATCCTGGAGGGGTTCCACCGGAGCCAGTAGCTACGAGTTGCAGAGGGCCGACGCTGAAAACGGAACCTGGACCGTGGTGGCAACGGGCTTCGACGACGCCGAGGAACCCGACACGGCCATGGTTTCCGACCCCTCGGCCACCGTTGGCGACAGCTACTACTACAGGATGCTGGCGGTCAACAGCAGCGGATCCTCCCAACCCTCGGATCCGGTGGGGCCCGTTCCCGCATCCACGACGGCGCTGCTGGAAGATGAACTGGACGACATGTCCCTGATGGGCAGCCACAGCAAAAACCTGACAATCGACACGAGCAACAGCGGGTATTTCGACGGAGACTCCAGCAGAATCTGCCGTTCAGCACCCTCGACGGAGAGCTTCACGTACCAGGTTGACGGGGCCATCGACCGGGCAGAAATCACTGTCTACTTCTGGCCATGGGAAGACCGGCCCCAGGTGCTGCTCCAGGTCTCGTCAGACGGTAGCCATTTCTCGGATCTCTCGCCGGAAATGATCGACCAGGGGGGGGACTGGCAGAAAATCATCTACAGATCCGCGGATCTGCCCGCGGATTCCGACTGGTTTCGCGTGGTCCTGGAAGACCACGATGGCGAGGCATGGAACCCGCAGGTGGGCCGGGTTGAGCTGGAATTCTCTCTTTGAGAGACCCTGGGAGCCGTCGGGAAAGAGGCTGCCGGAAACAGCCGGCTCGGGCCCGCTGCGGAGCGCCCCCTGATCGGCTCGTTTTCAGGGTCTGGCGGCGGATGGAAGGCTGCTTCCAGCCCATTCCCCCTTTCAAAGAGCGGCGAGAGCCTTCTTGAGGGCGGCGCCAACGTCCCTGGAGAGCTGGTTCAGGGCTGGCCGGTCGAGAACACCGAACACGCTGACGGGATTGAGCGCCGAGACCACCACGGTACCGTCGGTTTCCCTGGCAACCACCACGTTGCATGGAAGTAGAAGCCCGATGCCGGGTTCTTCCTGGAGGGCGGTGTAGGCGCTGTTGGGATGGCAGGCGCCCAGAATGTGGTAGTCGGGAAAGTCCCGGTCCAGCTTTTTCCTGAACGTGGCCTTGACGTCGATCTGGGTGAGGACACCGAAACCCTGCTCCGCCAGGCTGGCCTTCACCTGCTCCAGCACCTGGGAGAAGTCCCGGTCCGCCAACCTGCGGGTGTAACCCCAGGAGGGATCCCCGTAGAAGCGCTCGACGTGGTGTTCCTCGAGGTATTCCAGGATGGCGGCGCTGCCCTGGATTACGGTGCTGCCGTCTTCCAACACGGGCACTTCGGCGCTCTCCACTCCCGGTAGTCGGAGCATATCCCTACGCTCGGAACCCAGTTGGGGTTCGTTGATGGCGACATAGGGAATATTGTGAAGGTCCAGAAGGATTCTGACCCGACGGCAATAGGGGCAGCTCTGGGTCTGGTGAAGTTTCAGCATGAGGTGTTCTCCTTGCTCGATTGTATTGAACCGCTACGATCACACGAGCCGATAGCGGTGCATTATGTTCCAGTCGACGGACCATCCCGGCGAAAAGCGTAAGCCCCTACACCTTCCAGGGATATTCTGAAGCCGGTGTTTTTCCAGGTCGCGCCCGGAATGACGGGTCACTGTTGAGCGGCTTTCGCCCCCCCGGGTGCTTCTCCGGTGGCCTCGGGCTGCTGGGAGGCCGGATCGCCGGAGGGTTCTGTCTTGGGGGCTTCTGCCTTGGGTTCTTCGGGGTCCAGGCCGCCAAGGAGCCTGGTCACCGCGTCCAGTTTTTCCTTGGAAGCCGCGTTGAATGCCTTCTTGCAGGCTTCAACGTCTACCACGAAGATATTGGGATCCAGACAGCGAGCGGCGTCTTCCGAGAGCTGGGAGCAGTATTCTATGAAGCGATCCCGGTCAGGGAGGGGAGTGACTTGTTTTTGTTGGTCGTCGGTGAGGGCCTGCATGGCCTTGTCGTGGGCTCCCTGACGACCCGTATATGCACGGGAACAGATCTTCTGGATTTCGGACATTCCCTGCCTCCCCACGACCGTGGTGGAGCTGCCCGAACAGGCAGCCAGACCGGCCATGGCGATGACGTGGAACAGAGTTTTGGCGAGACGTGGAAACTTCATGGACTCGATACCTCGTAGCTGTTGTTCTGAAAACATGGATCTGCCCTCTTGCAAGCCAGCGAGGTTTGTCGATCTCCCCACGAGCGGTACCAGGTTCGGTTCTCCTTGGCGCGACACCTGACCAGAGGCCTGCTCCGTGACCCCTGCGCGGCAACAGTGCCTTGGCATGAAGTCGAAACCCAGTCTAACCCAACGGGAAGTTCGTGAAAGGGAATCTCGTGCCCAGAGAGGCGAATTCCATGGGTACCATCCATCGCCCGAAAGGGGTCGCGCCCCACTTCGCACGGGAGCCTGCACCTTCGCTCCTTCGATAGATGCCATGACAAGCCTTTTACCAGGGGGGCCTTCCCAAGGGAGGAAAAATGTGGGAACAATGGAGCACAACGGGCAGCAGGAAGGCCATGTTCGAAGCTCCCACCATTCCACTGGGCGAAGTACTCTCCCTGATCTACGAGGAGTTCCTGGCCCGCTACGACGACAAGGAGCTGGCATCCCTGGCCACATCGACCCTGGTCAACGACTTTCTGAACCGAAAGGCCATCGTAGCCCGGCTCCCCATCTCCTGAACCCGTGCAGCTTCCCGACCGGGGCTGAAAGCCCGTCCCGCTGCCGGCTAGGAGCCGTCGGGAAAGAGGCTGCGGGAAACAGCCGGCTCGGGCCCCGGCGAGGGGCGCCAGGCGCTCCGCAGCGGGCCCGAGCTTTCCCGACGGCTCATAGGGCTCATCCACGGCTGAAGGATAGCCTCCGTGTCCAAACCGGATAAGTTCCCAGGGCGTTCACAGCTCCAACTCCCGGAGGCATTCGATGCACGGCAGCAACCACGCACACCTATTGAAAGCCCGCGTTCTGCTCCTGGCCATCCTTTCGCTCATGGCATCCACGGCCCTGGCCAACTCGGCCAGCAACCTCCGCGAAGCCGAAACCAGGCTTCTCACAAATACCTGGATCCCTCGCTACGAAAGCCCGGAAAACGCGTCGCTGCTGGGAGCGGCAGACCCCCAGGCCACCGAGCTCGTGCAGTCCTTCCAATCCCAGGCCAGTTCAGACTCCCGCGCAGACCTGCTCCATGTACCCGCCCTGGACCGCGTGTCCGAAGCCGCTGCCTACTACTATGGTCAGCGAAACTCCTACCCTCTGCAAGCCTACATGGAATGGCTGGCCTGGCGCATGGGCACGACCGGCGACCTGGTGGGAATCAGGATCCTGGACCTGCCTGTCTCCGCCAAGAAGGCACTAAAGGAAAACGCCCTCCTGGATCTCTTCCCTCGCGGAAGCAATCCCGAGCCCGGTACCACATACGGTATCGCCATGGTGGAGTTGGAACGTAAACACTTTCTGCAGGTGGCCTGTGCCTTCCACAGGCCTGTCCTGGTGGAAGACCTGCCAAAGGAACATGAGCCCGGCTCTTCCGTGGAACTCAAGGGAATCATCTCCGGCAACTACGGCGATCCCGTGCTCTTCGTGGACGGCGCCGACGACATCCTGCAGATCCCCTTGCAACCCGACGCCTCCGGCTCATTCAGCACCCAGCTCACCATGCCAACGGAATCGGGCAGTTATTTCCTGGAGATCCGCGCATCCGCCCAGGGCGAGCAGGGAAAGACCCCGGCCATTGGCACCGCCGAAACGCTGTTGCTGCTCCCACTCTACGTAGACACCGACGAACCTGAAGCCCCGCCCTCCTGGGTAGACGACCCCGACGAACCCAGCTCCAAGACCAGCAACTGGCCCTCCGACATGGCCAACATCTACAATGGACTGCGGGCAGAACGCGGCCACGGTGGCGCTGTCCTGGATCCCAACCTGACCGCGCTCATGGATCCCTGGGCCAAAGACCTGGCCAGTGGCACGACCAGCGGTCCCAACCCCAACGGCTCACAGATCCTCTCGGGCAACGGCGTTGCCCACGTGGATCTCTACCAGTCGGCCGAGCTGTTCTCCTGTCCCGAATGCCTGGCCCAGCGCCTCCTGTGGCGCCCATCCTTCAGGGACCAGGTTCTCAACCCCGCCATGAGGCAGATGGGCATCGCCATCGAACCCGTCGCCGGAAACACCGATTGGTACTCGCACGTTGCTCTCACATTCCTGGTCACGCCAGTGCCAGGCTTCAACCAGAACCTGGAACAGAACCGTTTGTTCGCGGCAGCCAACAGGCTCAGGCGCTCCGCCGGACTGCCGGCCTTCAAGCAGGAACCCAGGGCAGAAGCCATGGTCCACGAATTCGGCGACAGGGTGTGCGGAGGAGAGTTCGCTCCAGATGATCTGACTGAACTGAAAAAGATGTTCCAGGTTCAGGAATACAGCATAGGATCGGGTCCGGTGAAGCTCAAGGTCTACCCCTGGATGGGCAAGAGCTTCACCGAAAAAGACATCCGCACGAACGAAGCCCGGTTCCTGGACGAAGAGCTGGACTACCTGGCCATACATGTCTGTCGCGGCAGCTTCCCGGACGAACCCAACGGAGAATACGTCCTGGTTCTGCTGGTGGGAGCGGACTAGCAGGGGGCCTGGCAGGCAGATTTCCATGAGGCTCCTGGGCCCGGAAACCCGGAGCAGGTGCCTGGCCCGACAGGTCAGCAACCGTTGGTGCTGGCGGACAGACCGTCGGCACCGCTGGCGCCGGAGCTGCTGCCCCCGGAACCTCCGCTCCCAGGGCTGATGGTGGTGGAGTAATCCATGATCAGGGTGGAGCCGGACTCGCACTGGACGCCGATGGATGGACCACCGCCGCCGCCGCCGCCGTGGCCGCCGCCGCCGCCGTCGCCACCGTCGCCTCCATAGCCGCCGCGGCCCGAGTCGTCTTCGCCGGAACCACCGGTTCCGCCGGAGCCGCCCGTGCCCCCGCTGCCACCGGTACCGCCGCGGCCGCCGTCGCCTCCGGCGCCGGAGCTGACCTGGCAGTTGGCCAACTCCAGCGTGGAATCCAGCAGCAGGATGGCAACGCTGGCTCCGCCCCCCGTTCCGTTGCCGGCGCCGGTGCCGCCACATCCACCACCGCCGCCGCCGCCGCCAGCACCACCGTAGGAATCACAGACGGAGTTCCCACCGCCGCCGCCGCCGCCGCCGCCGCCGCCGCCGCCGGCCACGCCGCTGGTGCCGCCGGTACCGCTGGATACGGTGTACCCGCTCACGCTGAATGTTCCCAGGGACGAACCGGCGACACCGTTGGTGCCGCTCGCACCATCAGCGCCGTCCGTGCCATCGCTGCCATCGTGGTCCCCACTGCCGCCGGAGCCGCCCGAACCGGCGCCCGTCCCCAGACCTGAGCTGCCGGAGCTGCCGCTGCCGCTGCCATGCCCGGGCGAACCTCCAGAACCACCGCTGGCACCGGAACAACCCGAACCGCCGGTGCCGGCGTTTGGCCGACTGCAGGAATCACAGAAGATCGAAGAATCCTCGCAGCCGTCTTCGCCGTTGCAGCCCCCGGAGCCGGAGCTGCCGGAAATGCCGTCCGTCCCGGCGGAGCCATCCCCGGCATCACCAGAGCTTATCTGGCAGGAATCCAACGACAGCCCGTGGCTGTTGTCCAGCCGGAGAGTGATGGATGACGAGGAAACACCGGGTCCCGGGTCGGCTTCTATCGCGATCTGCTGCCATTCCGTGGTTTCGGTCCACCCGGAGATGAGCTTTCCGGAGGATGGCACGGAAATCCTGGGGAGGATTCCCAGGCTGCGATCCCACGACGATGACGCATCGTAGCCGCCTGCCAGGTTGATGGCCTCCTGGAAGTCACCACCCAGGCTCACGTCGCCTTCAGCCATGAGAATCCACTCCATGCCCCCGGTGCTGGCGGCAGTGTAGGCCCGATCCAGCGTTCGAACGGGTGAATCGGTGGAGAGACCGCTGTTGGCGTCGTTTCCAGACACGGGATCCAGGAAGACGGAGGTATACAGGTCTCCGTCGATTCCATCGCAGTTGGAGTCGGAGTAGGCCATGTCCGGAAGATCCGTGGCCCCGGGGTAGGTGGAGGAATCGCCGTCGTCGCAGTCCCCCCCCAGCACGGACCCGCAGGCCGGCTCGACGGAGCCGGTGCAGGGCTCGGTGGCGCAGTAGCAGTCACCGTCTTCGTCGAAGGCGTCTGTGCCTTCGTCCACGTAGCCGTCGCAGTCGTTGTCTACACCGTCCAGCAGCTCGGTGGCGCCGGGGTTGACCGTTGGGTCGGCGTCGTCGCAATCCCCCGTGGAGCCCGTGCCGTCGTAGTTGATGCAGGCCTCGTCCATCCAGCCGTCGAGATCTTCGTCGCGGTCGTCCACTATGCCGTTGCAGTCGTTGTCGGCCGCGTCGGCGCAGAGTTCGTCCGCTCCCGGGTACACGGTGGCGCTGCCGTCGTCGCAGTCGGTGGAGTCGTCGGTGTAGCCGGAGGGCTGGTCGCAGGCTCCGGTGGTTGAATCGGGATCGCCAAAGCCGTCGCCGTCCAGATCACGATACCAGGTGGATTCCCCTTCGGCGCCATATTCGTCGATTTCGCCGTCGCAGTCGTCGTCGTAGCCGTTGCAGTACTCGGTGGCCCCGGGAAACACCGCGGCGTCGCCATCGTCGCAGTCATCGAAATCTGAGACGTAGCCAGTGGGTTGGGAGCAGGCGTCACTGGTGGTGAGTATGTCTCCGAAGCCGTCACCGTCCAGGTCGCGGTACCAGGTATAGGCGTCGTAGGCGCCGTCTTCGTCGATCTCGCCATCGCAGTCGTCGTCGTAGCCGTTGCAGTACTCGGTGGCGCCGGGGTGGACGGAAGAATCGGAGTCGTCGCAGTCGTCGGAGTTGGCCTGGTAGTAGTCGGGCTGCTCACAGGCCTCGGTGACAGAATCGGGGTCGCCATAGCCATCGCCGTCCAGGTCATGATACCAGGTGAGGGCGCCGGCGGCGTCGTCTTCGTCGATGGTGCCGTCGCAGTCGTCGTCGATGCCGTTGCAGCTCTCGGTGGCGGATGGGTTGACGGTGCTGTTTGTGTCGTCGCAGTCCTGGGAGTCGGAGACGTAGCCGGAGGGCTCGTAACATGCCGTCGTGCTGCTGTCGGGGTCTCCGTATCCGTCCTCGTCCCGATCCCGGAACCAGGTCGGGGCGCCATCGGCGTCGTCCTCGTCCAGGGTGCCGTCGCAGTCGTTGTCGATGCCGTCGCACAGCTCGGTGGCGGATGGGTTGACCGAGCTGTTGCCGTCGTCGCAGTCGGTATAGTCGGAGACGTATCCCGATGGAGCGCTGCACGCCTAGACGGTCGAGTCCACATCACCGTAGCCGTCGGCGTCACCATCCAGGAAGAAAACGGTCAGCACGCCGTCGTCCACGATGCCGTCACAGTCGTCGTCGACGCCATTGCATGTCTCGGAGGCGCCGGGATTGACGTTGGAGTCGCCGTCGTCGCAGTCGCTGCCGTCGGAGACGTAGCCGGTGGGTTGCTCGCAGGCGGAGGCCGGGCTCACGGGGTCGCCATAGCCGTCGGAGTCGAAGTCGGCGTACCAGGTCTCGGCGTCTTCAGAGTCGGATTCGTCGATCTCGTCGTCACAGTCGTTGTCCACTCCGTCGCAGTATTCCAGGGCGTCGGGGTTGATCTCGGCATCGTCGTCGTCGCAGTCGCCTTCTTCCACGCTGTCGCAGTCCGAGCCGAAGGTCCCGGTGCAGGGACCTGTCTCGCAATAACAGTCGCCGTCGTCATCGAAGGCTTCGGTGCCTTCGTCTATGTAGGTATCGCAGTCGTTGTCGATTCCATCCAGCAGCTCGGGCGCATCGGGGTAGACGTAGGGCGAGGAATCGTCACAGTCACCGTCAGCCTCGGTAAGGCCGTCGCCGTCGTCGTCGTAGCAGACGGTACCTTCGTCGATGGCGCCGTCGCAGTCGTTGTCCAGGCCATCACAGATCTCCTCCGCGCCCTCGTAGATGGCCGGATTGTCGTCGTCGCAGTCGCCGCCGTCTTCCGTCTGGCCATCGCCGTCGTCGTCGAAGGCGCTGGTTCCTTCGTCTACCTGCTCATCGCAGTCGTCGTCCACGCCGTTTGGCTGTTCGGTGGCGTCGGGGTTGATTGATGGGTCGGTGTCGTCGCAGTCGCCGTCGTCTTCCGAGAAGCCATCGCCGTCGTCGTCGATGGCGCTGGATGAGATCACCTGGAAGTAGGCCGTGGCCGTTCCGATGTTGCCCTCGGAATCCTCTACTTCGAAGGCGAGCATGTGTTCCCCCACCGAGAGCGCCTCTTCGCAGGAGGCGATCCCGGTGGAGTCGGGGGAGCCCACGCAGAACTCGCCGTCCAGGTCGGAGTCGAAGTAGACCACCAACTCCTGGGGCTCGTCCTTGGCGTCGTCCACCCAGACCATGAACTCGAAGGGCTCGTCTTCGATGCCGTCCTCGCCCAGCTCGGGGTGGATGACCTCGATGTCGGGGCTCTCGGGCAGGTCGTGTATGACCAGCTCCACGAAATCATTGCCCTCCAGGGCGCCGGAGTCCACCGCGGAGAGAGTGACCGCGTGGTTGCCGGGGCTCAGGTTGGCCGTGGCGAAGATGGCCCTGCCATCGGCATCGGCCAGGGGGCCCTCTTCCAGGTTGCCATCCAGGTCGCTGGACCAGATGAGGTAGAGATCCATGGGCTCGGTCAGGTCGTCGTCCACCAGGCCCGCGAAGGTGACGATGTCGCCCTCGTCGAATTCGCTGCCGAAGGGTGGGTTGGTGACGGTGACCTCGGGGGGGGCGTTGGAGCCCTCCAGGAGGGAGGTGTCGCCCTGACAGGAGACGGCAAACAGGGCCAGCACTCCCACGACAGGGAAGCAGGACAGTGGGGAGCGATGAATCGGGCGAAGAGGGCTGTACAGGTGCATGGTCTGACTCGCGGGGCTGACGGAACGGGTCTGCCCATGAATCATGCCCTGTTTTTGCCGCCAGGTCGAACAGTAAGCTGGCCAGTGCCCGAATATGTCCCTGGTTTCGCAACGAGACGCCCGCGCCCCCGGCTCTGGTCATGGTCCAAGGGGGAGTCCCCTGGGCGCAGCCTCTTTCCCGACGGCTCATAGGGCCCATGGCGTTGGAGCGGCAGGAGCCAAAGGCAGAGTCGATGCCAGGGCTCGACCGCCCGGGGTCCACGAGCCGACCGGCCCAGGCCGCCCTGGCGATGCGGGGGTCGACTCTCGATATTTCCGTGGACAATGACCATGGTTCCCATACCCGGCGAGCGGGCGAGCAGGTTTCAGGCTGAGGGATTATCCTTACCCGACGTTCCTCACCCTGGCCTTTTCTCCGGTTCAAGCCCCCACGAGTACCGCTCCCCGAGTTCAGTATGTCCGTCTCCCACACCATGGCCCTGCTGCTTGTGGCCCTTGTCCCGGCGTGCAAGGCCGTTCCCGTCTCCTTCGAGTGTTCCGAGGACGAACCGCTCTGCAGCATCATCGAAATCGAATCCGACGAAAGGCCGCCCGCCGCTGGCATCGACATCACCGGAGTCGCCCTGTACCAGGGCACCGAAATCTGGCTCATGCAGGACGGCGACCAGGTCTTCACCACCTCCACTCCCATCGTCCAGTACCGCGACGCCATGTTCAGGGTCTTCGTCACGCCCAACGCCGACTGGCAGCAACGGCAGTTGACCTGCCGGCTCTACATCTACCTGGGCGCAACCACCATCGGAGCCTACCAGGCCGACATGACGGTAAGCTCGGCATCCACGGCCGGGTCGCTGGAATCCACCTTCAACTTCACCGTCCCTGGTTACCTCATGCTGGAGTCCATCACTTGGGAGGTGGAGCTGGTGGAGGCCGATGCCGAAAGCGACCCGGGCGGCCAGGTGGGCCTCACGAACTGGCCCCCGGAAGGTTCGGCGGCCCTGGATCTCACATGGGTGGGAGACTCGGTGAAGCTGATGATCGTGCCCATCGAATACAACGCCGATGGTTCGGGCCGGTTGCCTGATACCTCCGAAGAACAGATGCAGACCTACCTGGACTACATGTTCGCCTTCTACCCCACTCCCGACATGGAAATCCAGTTGGCGGAACCCATGCCCACCGATACATCCGTGACTTCCAGCGGCGGAGGGTGGTCCCAACTCCTGCAGCAGCTCACCCAGAGCCGCGACTCCCTGGGTATCGACGACGACGTCTACCTCTTCGGTCCCTTCGAACCTGCCTCCGACTTCGACTCATTCTGCCGCGGCGGCTGCGTGCTGGGCCTGAGCAACCTGGCAATCTCGGCCACAGACGTCTACAGTCGTGCCAGCATCGGGCTTGGATACACCGGAACCACATCGGCGGAGACCATGGTCCACGAAGTGGGCCACGCCCACGGTCTGAACCACGCTCCCTGCGGCGGCGCCACGGGAGTAGATCCCAACTACCCCTACGAAAACGCCTCCATCGGAGTGCGGGGCTACAACCTGGTGGACGAAACCCTCAAGGATCCCAACCAGTACTTCGACGTCATGAGCTATTGCGCGCCCACATGGATCAGCGACTACAACTTCGACCTACTCCTGGAACGTATCGCCGAAGTCAACCAACTGGCCTCTGCTTCCGCCATGCTCCCCACCACCACCTGGTGGACCGTCTGGCTGCACAGCGACGGCCACTTGTCATGGGGTACGGAGCGCTATCTCCGGCGGGCACCCACCGGGGCAACCCGCGCCCTGGAGCTGCTCTCGGAGTCGGGCGAGCTGCTTGGACGGACCGAAGCCTTCTTCACCCCCTTCTCCGGGCTTCCCGGCGGGGTGTTCACCTTCCCTGCCCCCACGTTCCCCGTGAGCATGGTCCGACTGGGCGAACTCACCACCGCGGCGCGCGCACCCTAGGAGCCGTCGGGAAAGAGGCTGCCGGAACCCTGCCGCCCCGGGGTCCATCGTTGTGTTCACCCGATGCCCAGGTCAACGAGCTGCTGGCCCGTGGTATCCACGTGGTGCATCGCAAAAAGGCCCGAAAGCGACTATTCAGACAGCGATGGCACCGTCTCGGCACGGACAGCCCCGGAAGCCGATTCCACGACACACCTTCGAAACATGACCAAGCCCCGGAACGGACAGCTCGCATGAACTTCGCAAGCCGATTCAACTCCGCCCGAGACCGCTGGCTCCCGGGACTGCTCCACGAGTTGGAGTCCGTCCTGGCGCAAGCCCCCCCACCCGGCTCCTCGTTGGCACAGATGTGCTCCTACCACCTGCAAACCGGCGGGAAACGCCTGAGGGCCCTGCTGCCCCTGCTCACAGCCCAGGCCCTGGACCGCGACCCTTCCTTCCTGCTGCCCTTCGGAGCCGCCTGCGAGATGCTCCACAACGCCACCCTGGTACACGACGACCTCCAGGATGGCGACACCGTGCGACGGGGCCAGGCCACCATCTGGACCCGGTACGGCATGCCCCAGGCCGTGAACCTGGGCGACGCCATGTTCTACTTCACCATCCTGTTGGCTCAACGGGTCCAGGTGGAGCCGGCCCTGCGAGAAGCCTGCACCCGAAGAATCCTCATGGAGACGCTGCGGGTCATCGACGGGCAGGAGCGTGAGTTCGCCCTGAAGACCGCCAGGCAGCCGAGTCTCCAGGACTACTTCGTGATGGTGGAAGGCAAGACCTCGGGGCTGTTTTCCCTGCCCATGGCGGGAGCTGCGCAGCTCTGTGGCGCGGAAGCTCGCCTTGTGGATGCCCTGGCCGATGCGGCCCGCCACATGGGAGTACTGTTCCAGGTCCAGGACGACGTGCTGGATCTATACGGAGACAAGGGCCGACAACAACGGGGCAGCGACGTTGGTGAAGGCAAAAGGAGCGCCCTGGTGCTGCACTGCCTCGCCAACGCCCACCCGGGCGCCAGGGCCCGCCTGCTGGCCATCCTGGACTCCCCGCGGGAAGACACCTCGCCCGAAGACGTAGCATGGGTCGCCAAGCTCTTCCAGGGGACGGGCTCGCTGGCCTTTGCCCTGGAAGAAATCCATAGGCGGGCTTCACTGGCGGTGCAGGTACCGGCCCTGTCGGGCCACCAGCCCCTGCGGCAGTTGGTGGAAGGCATGTGCCAGCTTTTCATGGAACCCATCCACCAGGTCATGGGAACGAGATAGTTCCCGTCCTGAAAAAACAGACCGAGCAGAACCGGATCGCACACACATGCCGGCCATGCCTCGGTCCCTGTGCGTGGCCGCGTGGGCGCCCCTCCCGGTTCCATCCCAGGCCCTTGCGCCGAAGCGACTGCAATCTCACCAGTACCCGAAACGTGGCTGCTTGCCGCGCTCCAGTTCTTCCAGCCGCCGCCTGCTGCCCGGTGAAATGTCGGGGGGCAGATCGTCCAGGCGAAACCACGCGATCTGCTCGATTTCGGAATCGCTCCTCCCGGAAATCGAGAAATCCCTGCACAGGAAAAGAACGATGTGATCCCGCCAGCCCTGGCGAAAATTGCTGTAGACCCCGAACAGTTCCAACGGCCCCAGGCTGGCGCCCACCTCTTCGAAAGCCTCGCGGCGGGCCGCCTGTTCAGGAGTCTCGTACCTCTTGATTCCCCCACCGGGATGATACCACGATGCGCGATAGCTGTGCCTCACCAGCAGGACCCTGTCGCCCCTCACCAGCATCACACGTGCTCCCATGGTGTGTGGGCGCGTGAGGGACCACCACAGGCGCATGAGGCCATACGCAACCTGGTAGCTGATCTTCAACAGGAAAACTCCGATGGATGACTGACGAGCACGCGCAGGGGCCGTGCTTGTCATATCACGGCTGGAGAGACGACCCTGGGAACACCCGGGTCGCGTACTACCCGCTGGTTCCCACCAGCTTCCCGCATTATCATCAGGTTCTCATCTGGAGAGTGCTCCCGACACAGGAGCGGTCCACGAAAGACAGGAGTCTGGAGAATGGCCGAAACCGTAGACGACATCACCATCAGGTACGAAGAAGAGGGCCAGCTTCTGGTGGAAGAGCTGGACAAACGAATACTCACAAGGGGCGCATGGGCCACACTGGTCTTCAGGTACAGGGAATTCGACCGTCGGAAAGATCAGATGGGGCCAGTAAAATTCGCCATTCGACGCTACCAGAAGCGCAATGGCATCTACCGGATGCAGAGCCGTTTCAAGATCTCCAACGAAAAGCAGGCCCGCCTGTTGGTGGAAACCCTCCAGGGTTGGCTAGACGGGGCACAGGAGCCCTGAAACCATGATTTCTCCATGCTCGAGGGCAGCCCTCGCGCTGTTCCTGCTCCTGGCGCTCCCCGCCTGCGAATCCGCTTCAAACTCCAAAACCGACACCGCCTCCCCCCAGGACACCGGCCCCACGGCAGCTTGTGCTGGCTGGGACTCCGAGTTGGCCGCCATGGAAGAAGAAGTCCTGGACCTGGTAAACGAAGTGCGGGCCCAGGGCTACCAGTGCTACGAGGGTTGGTACGATCCCACGGATCCCCTGCTCATGAACGAACAGCTCCGCTGCGCCGCCCGACTTCACAGCATGGACATGGCTGAAAACGGCTTCTTCGATCACACCGGCAGTGATGGCTCCCAGGTTACGGACCGGGTCGAAGCCATGGGCTACACAGACTGGATGGCCGTGGGCGAAAACATCGCCGGCGGTACCACCACCGCGTCTGCCTCGGTGCAGGGCTGGCTGGATTCCACCAGCGGCCACTGTGGCAATATAATGGAACCCTTGTTCGAAGACATCGGCATCGGTACATGGTTCGACGCCGAGTCCCCCATGCGCTGGTACTGGACCCAGGACTTCGGCTCTCTGCTTTGACAGGGTACTCAATCCCGCCGCGGCGGCAGTTCCTTTATGAAAACATCCTGCTTGGGATAGGGGATCGAAATACCGGCGGCACGCAGGTGGTTGTAGACCGCCGTGTTCAGCTCGTCCAGACCCCGCCCGCGCAGCACGGGTTCGTCGATCCATCCCATCACCTGGAAACGCATGCCGGATTTCCCCAGCTCCCGCAACCTGATCCTGGGAGCGGGGTCCTTCACCAGGTACCGGGTCGAGTCGGCGGCCTGGGCCAGTACCTTCTTGACAAGTTCAAGGTCGGAACCGTAGGCCACTTCGACCGTGCAGCGCACGCGCTCCTTGGCGTGGGGACCGCCCGTCTCGTTGATGATCTTGGTGTTGGCGATCACCGCGTTGGGAACGATGATCTCGATATCATCGCGAGTCAGGAGACGAGTGCTGCGAATGCCGATGTCGGTGACACAACCCCGTTCTCCCGTACCCAGCACCACGAAGTCACCCAACTTGTAGGGAGCGTCGGCGAGGATGAACACCCCGGAGAAGAAATTGGCCAGGGTGTCTTTGGCGGCAAAACCGACTGCTATGCCCACCACTCCGGCCGAGGCAAGCCAGGCGGTCACGTCGATGTGCCAGGCCAGGAGGAACAGGTAGATGGCCCCTCCCACCACCAGGGTCTTGGCCAACATCTCGAAGATTGGCATGGTGCGTGTCTGAACGAGACGAAACTTCTCGATCTCCTCCATCCAACCAAGCAGCAACATGGCCACGCGGCCCACGGCCATGGACCACAAGATGACCACTGAACTCTTGACGACACCCGACACGATGAAGGGAAAGGGCTCGGGGAGGGAAAGGGTCTCGGAAGCCAGGTAGAAGCCGGCCAGAAGGATTGTCATGAAGGCGGGTTGCTTGCAGACCTCGATGACCTGATCGTCCAGGTCGGTCCTGGTTTTGGCCACCAACTTGAGCAGCACGCGCCGAACGAAGGAGTTGGCCCCCAGGGCCAGCAGCCACGCTCCTGCCATTATCAGGATCGCCTGGACCCAGTCCAACTGGATCCATCTCTCACACCATTCCATAATCACCGACACGGGACACCCCTTCCGCAGCCATGGATCAGAGTTCTGGTTGAAACGAAAGCCATGAGCAGAGCTGGCGAGACTGTTTCCGCCTGTGGATCACTGCTGGTCCTGCTCGTTCATCTCGGAGGGCTCGGGGAGAAGGAGTTCTTCCAACTTGGCCACGGTCTGTTCGAAAACCTCCAGAGCCGAGACGATTGCATCGGGCCTGGTGAGATCCACGCCCGCACCACGCAGGATATCCAGAGGAGGAGCGGAGCAACCGGACTTCAGCATGCCCAGGTAGGCGTCGCGGGCATCGTCCCCGCCCTGGAGAAGACGCTCGGCGATGGCGATTCCGCTGGAGAGACCCGTGGCATAGGTGAACAGGTAGTACTTCCAGTAGAAGTGCGGGACGTAGGCCCACTCCATGCCGTCGTTTTCGTCCACCGTGTACGAAGAGCCGTAGTACTCGTGCAGCAGAGCCTCGTAGGTTTCGCGCAGGAGATCGGAAGTGACCGGCGTGCCCTGCTCGATGAACTGGTGCAGCTTCCATTCAAACTCGGCGAACAGTACCTGGCGGTAGATGGTGGTGCGAATGCCTTCCATACGATCGGCGAGCAGGTATGCGCGCTCGTCTTCGGATTGCACCTTGCCCAGCAGGTACTCGCCCAGCAGAGCTTCGTTGGCCGTGGAGGCGATCTCGGCCAGGAAGGGGACGTAGCGGAAGTCCTGGTAGGACTGGTTGTGCATGGAAAGGTAGCTGTGCATGGCGTGGCCGAATTCATGGGCCAGGGTTGACATGTCGTCGAGGCTGTCCTGGAAGTTCATCAACACGTAGGGATGCCGCCCATATACGGACGCGGAAAAGGCTCCGCTGTCTTTGTCTTTGCTGGGATAGAGGTCGATCCAGCCGTTGGCGGGGTCGATTCCCTGTGAGAGTACGTCCAGGTATTCCTGCCCCATGGGCTGCAAGGCCTCCAGGACCTGCTGCCTGGCCTGCTCGAACGTCACGACAGAGTCCACGCCTTCCACCAGGGGCACATACAGGTCGTAGAGATGGACTTCGTCGACTCCCATCACCTGCTTGCGAAGGTCGATGTAGCGATGAAGCGGCTCCAGGTGCTGGTGCACCGTGGAGATGAGGTTTTCAAATACGGCAGTGTCCAGGTCGTCTTTGTCCAGGTAGGCCTCGAGAGCCGTGTCGTAGCCGCGCGATCGAGCCAGGAAGACATCGAAATCCGCCTGCCCCGACAACGTCGCCGTGAAGGTGTGCTCATACTGGCGCAGAGTTGAAAGAAAAGCGCTCACTGCCTCGCGCCGGACCTCGCGGTCGGGATCGCGCCTGAACACGGGGTAGTTGGAAAGCGTGAGCTGGACCTCGTTGCCATCGGCGTCGTGGACGAGGGGCCAGGGGATGTCGGACATCAGGCTTGAATAGGCGGTTTCCACGCGGGAGGGGATCTCGTTCAGGTCGATCTCGGCCCACAGGTTGTCGCCCGCAAGGGAGAGCACTCTTTCCGCGTCGTCGCTCAGGACACTGCCACGACGGCGCCGGAGATTGTCGATGTAACGCTTGTAGGCTTCAAGACCACTCTGCTTCTTGTAGGCCTTTTCCAGTTGCTTGTCGCTCAAGGCCAGCAGCTCGTTGCGAATGAACGAGGTGCGGTCCATGAAGTCCGACATGAGAGCCTGGCTACGCTGTGCTCGCTCCTGCGCGGCCTTGTCGGTGAGCGCCACCTCCAGGTTGAGATTGGCGTAGAGCGTGACGCGGTTGGTGGCGTCATGGGTTTCGAAATACTGCTTCAAGCAATCATACAAGGATGACGGGTCACCCAGGCTGCCCCGGAAGGCTTCGATGAGGTCCAGGTCTTTGCCCACACGTTCCAGCTCCTGCTCCCAGGCGGCGTCCGACGGGAAAATGGCGGTCAAGTCCCACTTGTAGACTTGGGGGATGCTCTCGCGAGCACTGTTGGAGTCGGGACTGTACTGTGGTGGCTCCTCGCCCCAAGAGGCGGGAGAGGCGCAGACAAGGCCGGCGAGGGCCAGCAGATGCAACCTGTGGAAGTTGGGTCTACGGAAGGCCATGGAGAGACTCCTGGGTTCTGGGTTCCCGGCGGGGGTTGTCATATCGAGATACGCCTTCTGGCGTTTCCCGCACAAGGCAGGACGAAAAAAGAACTTAACCGCTGCAAGCCCCGGGAACACCGAAGTATTCACAGGTGAACTCGCGGGCAGGCCCTGGAGTCACGAGCCCCCGGGTCGTTCAACCAAGAATGCCCCGAGCACCCGGTTGAAGGCCCTGGGAACCTCGGTGTTGGGGGCATGGCCGGCATGGGGAAGCAGCACGACACGGGCGCCGGGTATCCGGTCCGCCAGAATGCGGGCGTTGGCCGGCGGCACCAGGGTGTCGTCCCTGCCATGCACGATGAGGGTTGGTACGTTGATTCGCGGCAATCGGTCCCAGGAATCGAAGGCATCGTGGGCCCGCCACTGGCACGTGAGACCCAGGGGATCCTGGGGTCTCATGGACCAGTACTGGGCCAGCCTGGGCAACAGGGCAGCCCGTTCCCGGCGGAAACTGGCACCAAACATGGCGGGAATGACGCACTCCAGCCATTCCCTGGCTCCAAGTTCGTGAGCCCGGCGAAGGCACCCGACTGCCCTGCTGTCTCCCAGCACCTGGTGGCGCCCCCCGCAGGAGCAGGCCACCAGCACGGCTCTGTCCACACGCTGGGGGGAAGCAAGAAGCAGCTCTTGCACGACTCTTCCGCCGAAGGAGATCCCCACGACGGAAGCGCTGGCCATTCCCGCACGGTCCATGAGATGCAGCAGGTCGGCGGCGAAGTCACGCATCGTGCAGTCCCCATCCGCCACCCGGGAGGCGCCCGCCCCACGCTGGTTGTAGGTGAGCACATGGAAATCACGAGCAAAACGGCGCACCTGGTGAACCCAGGTTTCTTTCAGGCCTCCCAGGCCATTGACGAACGCCAGGCCGGGATTCCCTGGATATCCGTGCAGCGAGTATTCCAGATGGGGAGACATGCAAGGCCTGGTATCCCGATGTTCATGGCTGGTCGCCTCCGGGTGCGTGATACCGATCACCGCCCTGGGTCGAGGCGGCCGGAGGGTCGCTCCCCGAGAAGCGCTCCGCTCGCCGGCAAACCAGGTGCAGCTCGTGGCAGTCGGTACATTCCAACAGGGGATGCTGCGCGGTGAAACGATCCCAGTGGTCCTTCTGGGCCACCGACAGGTGCCCGGTCCCCTGGCACAGGGGGCAGGTGTTTTCCAGGGCTGCCAGCACCGCGGAACGAATGAACTGGGAACGGTTGGGCAGGGCGGCGAGCATCTCCGCCAACGCCTCATCCACCTTGAAGGCGATCATCGCCTGTTTTCGGGCAGCCATGGGATCTCCTGTCGAAGGGTGGCGATGAAACCAGGGAGCACGAGCCGCTGACCGCTGTGGGCTCCATCGACGTCGTGGCCGGCAACAGTGCAGGCTCCGGGCTGCCGGCTCCGTCCGCGCTGGAATGGCACGACGCGAAGTACCCGTGCCACCCGTGGATTATATACCAATGCGAGGCCACCGCTTCCCGGGTCTTGATGTTCTGCCGCGGGAATGCGAACATAATGGCCCACACATGCACAATCCCAGCAGTGGATGCCTCGTCCCCGAGCCCCTGCATCTTGAATTCCGGAGCAACAGTCGGAAGTCACCCATGTCAGGCCCCCATCATCTGATCTCTACTGCAAATCGCTCATGCTACCTGGCCGTTCTTGCTTTTTTGCCGGTCTTGTCGTCCCTGGGTTGCCCTGGCGCCGACGACGCCGAGGCGGGCGCCGAAGCCGCCTCGTTGGAGGATCTTCAGCGCCAGGTCTCGTCCCTGGAAGACAGCCTGGCGGTCTACGGCGATGTCATCGCTCAAATCTCGGAACAGTTGAACCAACTGGAGAGCCGTATCCAGGACCTGGAATCCACCGACCTGGCCACCGAGTCCTGGGTGGAGGCACAGGGCTACCTGACCACGGAATCGGTGGAATCCATGGATCTGGCCTATGCCACCGACCTGGACGAAATCTCCACGCAGATCTCGGGAATGAAGGGCCTGTTGTCGGACGTTGACGAGATCACGGACTACATGCGAGTCGATTCCAACGGAAACGTGTTGTTTTCGGGCACCAACGTGTACATCTTGAGCGGAAGCGGAGCAACCGACGACGGAGTCGATGAAGGCGGCAGTCTCACGGGCCTGGGCAACCTGATCATCGGCTACAACGAAACCGACGGCAGCCACACCAGGACCGGCTCCCACAACCTGGTGATAGGCTCCAACCACAGCTATGCCTCTTTCGGAGGGCTCGTGGCGGGGAACGACAACACCATCTCCGCTCGCTATGCATCGGTCACCGGCGGAAAGGGCAACAGGGCCTCGGCTCCCTTCTCGGCCATCTGCGGCGGCACCGGGAACACGGCCAGCGCCGACTGGGCAGCGGTGGCGGGGGGGGTGGGCAACCTGGCCAGCGCCCAGGGGGCCGTCGTCTCGGGCGGCTCCGACAACACCGCCAGCGCCTACGCTTCTTCCGTGGCCGGAGGCAGCTCCAACCAGGCCACGGGCGAGACCAGCTCCGTGCTGGGAGGTGAAGACAACACGGCCATGGAACAGGCATCGGCCGTGCTCGGCGGCCAGGGCAACGTCGCCGCCAACACCTGTTCCACCGTGTCAGGCGGAGCTTCCAACACCTCGGGCGGTTTTGCCAGCTCGGTCACCGGAGGCTACGGCAACCTGGCCGCCGATGCCGATTACTCCACGGTCCTGGCGGGAGCCCACAACAGTGCCGAAGGTTCCTGGGCCTCGGTGGCCGGGGGGCTCTACAACGTCGCGGGTGGCAGCTATTCCTCCGTTACAGGCGGTTACTACAACAATGCCAGCGATAGCTGCACTGCCGTGCTGGGGGGGACCAACAACGAGGCCAGCAGCTATGGAGCCACCGTGTCCGGAGGCAGGAACAACCAGGCCAGGGACGAAACCGCCTCGGTGATGGGCGGCGAGTTCAACACCGCCAGCGGCCAGCAATCATCGGTGGTGGGCGGGTACTACAACAGCGCCACCGGCGACTACGCCTCGATTCTCGGGGGGCACGACAACCAGGCGACCGGGATGTACTCCACGGTCTACGGCTCCACGGAACAACAGGCCACCGATGAGTCCAGCTACGCTCCCTGACGACATCGACCAGGCCGGCGGCGTACCCATCGCTGTTGGCGTTGACAGGTTCAGGGTCAGGCGCGGGCTCGGCTCACAATACCGCGGGCCATCTTCAGTGGGCTGCTGTTCTTTGCCTTGCGAGCACCGGAAAGAAAAGCCCTGGCCAGGTCGCCGGCGGGAGCCAGGGGGTCGCTCGTCATGACCCTGGCCACCCTGCTGTCGGTGAGGAACTTGAGCAATGGGTGGGGAAACTTCCCGGTTCGGCAAAGGAAAAGAATGGTGTTGGCGTAGCTGTCGTGCCGCTCGAAGAACATGCGGTCGTAGATTTCGGCCTTTTCGTCGTGGATCAGTCCGTCCCGAGTGGCCAGCGTGTGCAGTCCGGTACCGGGATAGTACACGATGCTGAAGATCTGCAGCCGGTAGGGCTTGGGAAGCCGTGCAATGAGGCGCAGGGTGTCCAACTGGTCTTCAAGGGTTTCGTAGGCCAGATCGTAGATGATGTCGTAGTGGGGTGGCGCGGTACGGTGGGAGTACCTGGCCAGGATCTCGGCCATCTTGAGTATCTTTTCGTTTCCCATTGTGGAGCGCCGAAAGAGCTTCTGGATACGCTTTGAGCCATGCTCGATTCCCACCTGGATGCACAGAAGCCCGGCATCCACCATCAGGGCGTACTTTTCTTCCGTAATGGTGTTGGGAGAACCCAGGAGGTAGAAGGGATCTCCGATGCGCTTCTTGTACTGCGCGGCGAAATCCCGGAAATCCTCCAGGGTCCTTCCGAAGAAGGAGTCGTCGGAGAGCCACATGAAGTTGACGAATGGGTACGCTGACTTGATGGCCTCCAACTCGCCCATGACGTTTTCCACGGAGCGATAGCGCACGTAGCGCTGCCCCAGGTATAGGCCGCGAGTAAAGCTGTTGCCGCAATAGGCGCATGAATGGGGACAGCCGCGACCGGTCATGGTCTGGTAGCCCACCTTGCCAAACTGGCGAGACACCGTGCCACTGGACATGAAATGCCGCATGAGGTCCATGTTCATGGGCCGCAGCTCGCCCTCGTGAAGAACCCAGTGATCATCCAAGGACCAGTCCGGATA
Source organism: Myxococcota bacterium (assembly GCA_024276675.1). GTDB lineage: Bacteria > Myxococcota_A > UBA796 > UBA796 > JAFGLY01 > JAJRWT01. The sequence continues at coordinate 116,289 of JAJRWT010000029.1, forward strand.
AGGAAAACGGTCCAGATCCTGTTCCAGGAGGCCCGGTGGATTGCGCACCACCTCCGCCCCCTTGCGCCACACCAGCCCCGGCAGATCCGACAGGTCCCGGGTGTCGCCGGCTTCCAGGCGGCTCACCAGGGTTGTTATGACTTCTTCACCTTCACCGACCACCACGAAGTCGGCGTGACGAATACACTCCTCGGGCCTCACCGATGCGTGGAAGCCTCCCCATACGACGGGCACGCCGAGGGAGTCCTTGACGGCCCGGGTGACCTGGCGCGCGGTGTCGTAGTAGTGGGTCATGAGGGAGATGCCCACCAGGTCGGTGCCCTTCATGGCCCGGAGCATCTGCCCCAGAACCCTGGGAGAGTAGCGCTCCGGTGACATCCTGGTGTGACTTGTGGCGCCATCACCGGAGAGATCAGGCATGCAGATCACCTGCGTTTCATGCCCCTGCTGGCGGAGGTATGCGGAAATGCTCCGCAACCCGTAGTTGGTGATGTCCGGATAGGGGCTTACCAACGTTATCTTCATGTGTGCTCCGGTGAAGCTGCCAGACGATCCTGTTCACCGATGGGAAGGAGCGTCGCAGGATGGCACGATAGCGGCGCTTTCCCGGACCGTCAACGGCGGGGATCCCGAAAGGAAAGCAGCGGTAACGGAACGGACAGCGTTCAGTGCCAACCGTCGACTTCCTCGATCTCCGCGACTACGTCGTCATCCACTATCACGCGCCGTTCGAAGTGCCTGACCGCCTTGTATTCGGTCTTGCTGCCCGGCTCATAGACCAGGATGGAGCCGTCTTCCTGAACTTCGAAACGGTAGACCAGCAGCTCCGAACGGGTGGCGGGCCTGCCCACGAGTTTGCGCTTGTCGTAGGGAGCCCCCCAGGCCATGAGGACCTTGTCGCGGGACCAGCCAACCTGGACATCGCCGTCGATGATGGCCTGGCGCTCGGGCTCGGAGTACTTGTAGAACATGTCCCAGAGATTACGGTCCTTCAGAAACTGATTGCGTTCTTCTTCGGTTTTCAGCTTGAGGTAGGCCTTGCGGACGGGATCCGACATGAAGGGGCGCAGGGCGTAGTAGTGGTTGAACTCCACGTCATCCAGGTGTTTGACACGCTTTTCCCACGCGCAGCCGGCAGCAACATTGAAAAAAAGCGCCGACAGCAGCAACACCGGCAGCAGAGCCGTGACCGTGTTCTTGACCCGCATGAAACCTCCCTTTACAGCGCCCGATGGTGCAAAGCCGGCCACCCGTGGCCCGAGCACTCCCCCCGTAACTAATCACTATCAGACCATTATCAAGTTCCCGTCCGGAAAGTGCGGACCGAGCAGGAGCGAGTCGCTTTCGAGCCAGGTGCGTTCGGGCAACCCGCCGGAATAGCATCGCTATTTCAAGCGGTTGCCCGGGCGTGCCTGGCGAAGGAATGGGCCGCTCCTGCGATGGGAGCAGTTTCCGGATGGGAACTATCAAATGTACGAAGGTCACTTCCCCTGGAAGCCCAGACAAACAGGATGGCGACGTGCCCCGATTCACACGGGCAGTTGACAGCAGCGCACAGCAGGGAACATAATCCAGAAATGCCAATTCTGCTGCTTTCCTGCATCGTTTTCCTTCCTGCCTGCGCTCCCGGGGGGCAGGCCCGCCTGGATGATCTCGGGGATCTCAGCGGCGCTGACACCCAGGTGGACAGCGCCTCCCCCACCGAAGCAGGGTCGATGGACGTAGAGCTGGAAAGAATAGGGGATGCCTGGCAGCAACCCGGGTACGACATCTACGAACTGCCGGCGGACATGCCAACACTGAGCATCGAAATCGAGGCCGAGGCCATGGCTCGCCTGGATGCCGACCCATTCTCGGCGCCGGACGAACGTGGCTACTTCGTGGACGACGAGGGCAAACGCCACGAAGTAGACCTGAACTACCGGGGAGCCTACCAGTTCCTCAACGTGATGACCTACTACGACCTGCGCAACTGGAAGGTCAAGTTCGACGAAGGCGACCTGTACCGGGATCGCCGGGAATGGAACTTCAACTATGAGCCCTACTTCACTCAGAAGCTCGCCTACGACCTGTTCCGTTTCGCGGGAGTCGGCGTTCCGGGCCCCCAGCACGTGGTGCTGATGCTCAACGGGGAATACCAGGGCATGTACCTTCAATACGAAGATCCCGACAACAAAAACTGGCTCCGTGACCAGTTCGGGGACGACGATGGCGACCTGTACAAGGGAGCCTACGACATCCCCGGCGAAACCCAGTGCTTCGCGGACCTCACCTGGCTGGGACCGGAAGATTCCGACTACTACTGCCACTACAACAAGAAGACCAATCTCGACGAGGCATCTGGCGACTACAGCGTCCTGCGCGACTTCATCCAGGAGCTGAACGACATCTCCGACGATGACTTCCCCGCCTGGCTCGAAGCCAACGTGGACGTGGAGCGCCTTCGCTCCTACCTCGTGGTCTCAAACTTCATCTCCAACTGGGACTCATACCCCCAGCGTCCCAAGAACTACTGGCTGTACCAGGACCTGCGCGCCCAACGCATGGTGTACATACCCTGGGATCTGGACAACACCTTCGATCCCTGGGTGGACGGCACCTACAACCAGATGGGTACCACCGTCTCGGTACTCTACGACCTGCTGAAAAACGAATACATAGCACCCAACGACGGCGAGGGAACCGAACGCCCCCTGGTGCGTCGCATGATGTCCATGGATGGGCAGACGGAAGCCTACCTGGAGCGATACCGGGAGCTTTCAGTGAGCATTCTTTCTGAAGATTATCTCCTGGAACGTCTGGACGCCCTGAGCACAATTGTCGAACCAGAGATCTCCGGCACCGACATGGCCAGGTTGAGTTCCAACAACGACACCCTGACAACTTTCGTGCAGCAAAGAACCGCGGCGGTGGAGGCCGAACTCGCGACACTTCCCTGAAACTGGTCTCCACAGGGAAAGACCACATGGAAGGGCGAATCAGGCGCGTGAATCCCCCCGAAGCCTCGCCACCTCGAGAATGAGCACACGCAGCTCCCCGGCCCTGTGGACCGACAGGATCTCCCCGCCGTAGCGACTATCGTAGATCTCCCGGTAGGCCTGACCGACCCGGGGACCCCATTCGCCCGGCAGCGACTGGACGATGCTGGACTCGTCCACGGCAGATGGTGGGAGGCCCGTGGCCAACGACACCGCCCGGCGCAAGGCACGCTCCAACACCCTGGCCCGTTCCCGTGGATCCCCGGGCAGCTTTCCGACGAGAAGCCGTAGCTCACGCCGCCGAGCCATGCGCTCCTTGTCGCGACCGTTCCAGGCTCCAAGGCCCCAGCGTAGCACCAACGAAAGCAACAGCCCAAGCCCCGCCAGCATGAGCACGAGAGTCCAGTCCAGTCCCAACAGCCAACCCCACACCATGCCCAACCAGGCCGGAAGCTGTTGGGCCAGTGGCCTGGCCTGGGCAAGCCCGGTGTCCACCGATTCCGAAAAGGAGACCATCTGAGAGGCGTTGGACTGGCTGCCCGGCGTAACGTGTAGTGTCCCCAGGTCCAGTTCCTTCTCCACGTACCTGGCCCCGACGGGATCGAACCACGAAAAGCGGAGCGGCGGCAGGGCGATATCCCCTTCCCGCAGGGGTACAATCGCTCTCCGAAGGGTCGCACTGGCAGAAAAACGACCGTCCTCGATGCTCTCGTGGACCTGGGGCAGGTCGTCATAGCTGCGCAGAAGGGACTCGGTGCTCGTCCCTTCCTGCCGAGGAAAAGGGGGTAGTTGCAAACCTGCCAGGGTGGCGTCACCCTGGAGGTTGACGGTCACCGTGACGGAGCCCCCCAGGGGCACTTCGCGTTCAGACAGGGAGGCCTTGACCTGGAAACGACCCACCAATCCCGAAAAACCAGAAGGTCGATCCTCCTGGGGCAATGGAAGGACCAGGGCTCCAATGGGGCTGCTGGAAAGCAGGTCGGTGGAAGCGCCCGCCAGGGCATCACGCGCCGCCCGGCGGCCAGGTCCCGGCACGGCAGCGCTTGAAGCGCTCCCCCGGGAGTAGCGCACCAGCATGTCAGCACTGGAGACCCCAACCTGGGCCTGGCCACCATCGCCCACCGCGCCCATTACCAACAGAGGAAGGTAGATTTCCTTGACCCGGTACAACAAGCCACTCCGGCTCACCTGGTACTCCCGCTGGGAAAGACCCGCCAGGGGTTCTTCCACCAGGCCCTGAAGTCGGGGAGCGGTCCACCGGGCATCCAACAAGCTGCCACGATGGGTGAGCGTGAGTCTGAATACGAGCGTCTCGCCCCGCCAGAGCCTGGCGCGGCTTTCGGAGCCCACGACCGGGGAGAGAGCCGCGGCCCTGAGCAGGGCGGCATCCAGACGCCCGGCACCGCCCTGCGGGTTGGAACGGGGAACAATCTCCAGTTCCACGGCGCCGGCCGTAACTACTCGCCCCGCCAGGGGCAGCACAACCGGACCGACTTGTGCCGTTCCGGTCTGCATGGCGGTCAGGGTGTAGTTGAAGGTCAGGACGCGCTGCCGGCCGGCTCCGCCGGAACGGTCCATGCCAACATAGTCGATGCGCAGATGCTGCGAAACGGGAATCAACGGCGTTTCGCCAGGTACAGCACCCCATATCAGCAGATGCAGACCGCTGGTCTGCCCCAACTCCACCATATCTGACTCCAGCCGGAGTTGGGCACGCTGCGCCAGGGCAGGATGGGAGAACAGGCACAGAAACACCAGGCACAACAAGCCTGGAACATGCCGCCCTGGGGCAACCCTGCTCGTGGCGTACTGCATCTACCAATCCTGCGCGGCAGGTGTCTCACCGACCGGTTCCAGCTCAATCACGGGAGTTCCCTCGGGTACCGAGTTCAAAAGCATGGCGGCCTGTTGGCGGCTGATTCCAAAGCCGGCGGATTCTGGAACACCATCATCACCATGCCGGCCGGATTCGGCACTTCCTTCCGCGAAAACAGAGGGCAGACCAATGGTGGGCCGTACTTTTTCAGGAGAACTGGCAGGAGTGGGAGCTTCAGTGTCGGCACCCGAAGCAGCGGCTGCGGAGTTGCCGGAGCCGGAGCCATCCCGGGGAGAGGTTCCAGTTGCCGAGCCCTGGGATTGTTCTTCTTCATCGCCACCGGGACCAGCACCGGAAGACCCATGGAGGGCTTCTCGAGTTCTGGCCGCCAGTTCCTGTGCCACGGCGTAGGCGTCTTCACAAGCTTCGTAGAAGCCCTCCTTCAAATCGCAAGCGGCCTGGAAATGGGCCAGGGCGTCGGTGAGACGACGAGCCTGGTAGGCGGCATGCCCCATGTCATAGAGAGCCAGGGCCTGGTAGGGATCACCCCCTCGGGCCTTGGCCGCCCAGACGAACTCGGCCTCGCTGAAACGGCCAGCGTCGAAGAGAGTGCGCCCGGCCTCGAACACAGAATCGTGAGCACGCCAGCCCGTGAAAGTGGTTGGTTCAAGTTGAGATGGCGCCTGTCCCAGTTGAAGGGGAAGACCCGCTGTACCGGCCATGGAGCTGGCAATGGAGGCCAACAGGCCAGACAACGCCAATACCACGACACGCAGGGCCATGGCCCGTGGTTTTCCGTGACGGAGCCCCCAGGTGGCCAGCATCATGAGCAGCAGCCCCAGGGCCAGCGGCCACTGGAAACGCTCGTCCCACACCCGTTCACGCCTCTTGCCCAGGGTTCCTCTCTGGAGCTTCGCCCGAATCTCGTCCCGCACCAGCATTGCCATGTCGTTGCCGGAGGGCACGGAAGGAACATAGGCTCCATGCCCCTCCCGGGCAATTTCCTGCAATAGTTGCGCATCCAGGCGGCTGTGGACGATGGCCCCGGCGGAGTCCTTCTTCAGTGTACCGTCTGGAAGGGGAATGGCAGCTCCTTCCGCGGTACCCACACCCACGGTGTAGAGGCGGATCCCGGCCCGGGAGGCACGAGAAGCAGCAGACAATGCCTCTTGTGGCTCGGGGTCTTCTCCGTCGGTGAAGATCACCATGGCCCTGTCCGCGGGACCCGGTGCCTGGAGCGTGTCCAGGCCCATCTCCATGGCGTTTCCCAGCGAGGTTCCGGCTGTTTTCAGAGTCTCGCCGGACAACTGTGGCAACACGGCCTCCAGGAGCGAATGATCCGTGGTCAGAGGCATACGAAGGTAGGCGGCTCCGGCGAACACCACCAGGCCGATCCGATCTCCCTTCAACAAGGGAAGAAGGTCCCTGATCTCGCGTCGAGCTCGTTCCAGCCGATCAGGAGCGATGTCCTGCGCGGACATGCTGGTGGAGACATCCAGGAGCAGAAGTATTTCGAGCCCTTTTCTTTCCAGCTCTTCCCAATGGTACCCGCTTCGGGGTTGGGAAAGAGCGAATACCATGCAAGCCATTCCCAGGACCAGGAGCAGCACACGCAACAAACGCGCGAGCAACAGCCTGCGCAGCTCCGCGACTCCGGGAATCAGCTTGTTGACGGCTACGTACCGACGCCAACACCAGAAGAACGAAATCGCTGCAAGCGGAACCAGTGAAGCGAGAAGCAACAGGTATCGAGGAGCGCCCAGGGTCACGGCAGCCTCCGCAGGATCGTCGAATCCAGGAGCAGGCTGGCCATGGAAAAGAGCAGGGCCGCCAGCAGCCAGGGTTGGTATCGCTCGTCCCGTTGCTGGTACACCTTGACCTCGGTCTCCGTGGTTTCTATCTGGTCGATGGTTCGGTAGACCCGCTCCAGGGTATCGGTGTTCCTGGCACGAAAGTACTGCCCCCCTGTCAACTCGGCAATCTCCCGAAGCGTGGACTCGTCCAGCTCGCCACGGGCCGGTGCTGCGACCCCAGCGGGATCATCTCTTCTCGGGGCTCCGACTCCGATGGTGTAGACCCTCACACCCAGCGCCCCCGCGGCCCTGGCGGCCTGCTGGGGACTCAGGGTACCGCTGTTGCTACGCCCATCGGTCAGCAGGATCACGATCTTCCCGGGAGCGTCCACATGGATGAAGCGCCTGGCCGCCACCGCCAGGGCATCTCCCAGGGCCGTGGACCTCTTGCCCGCCATGCCGATTTCCACCTGCCGGAGAAACTCCACCAGGGCACGATGGTCCAGGGTTGGCGGAACCAGGTTGAACGCCTCTTCGCCGAACAGCAGCAGGCCGATGCGGTCATGGAAGCGGCCTTGCACGAAGCGGGCCATCACCGATCTGGCCACATCCAGCCTGCTTACGTCTTTTCCGTCTTTCTGGAAGTCCATGGATCTCATGGATCCCGACACATCCAGAGCCATGATTATGTCTATGCCTTCGGACTTGATCACGGTCTCCTGCTGCGTGAGCACGGGCCTGGCCAGGGCGATCACGGCCAACACCATGCCCAGACCCAACATAGAATCGGGCAACCACGAGAGCAGGCGCCTCAAAGATCTGAAGGTTGTGTCTTGCTCAAGAAGCTCAAAGGAAGAAAAGCGCAAACGCGGCCGGCACCTGTTCTTCCACCATATGCAGAGCGGAACCAGGGGTAGCAGAAGCAGGACCCACGCACTGAGCCACTCATGGACCATGAGGATCTCCCGAGTCGGCCCCGTGGCCCACGAGCTGCTCCGACCTGGCGGACAACAGGAAAGAGCGAAAGCTCCCATCGAGCGCGTGCTGGAGTCCGGCCCCTCCCCCGTGTCCGGCATATTTCACCAGGTCCATCGGCTCCAGCAGGGCCGTCGCCTGTTCCACCAGGGCCGGAGCAAGACCTTCGCCCTGGAGAGCCGCGGTGATCTCCGTAGTACTGCGGGCTCTCGCGGGCCAGCCGTAGGTCTGCTCCAGGTAGCCGCGGAAGATCACGGACATCTCCATGGCCCTGTCCAGGTCTCCCAACGAGGCATCCGCCATGAGCGACTCCCAGGCCCGGATGGCCATCACATGGGGGGGCTCCGGTTCTATCCGGCGGCCGGCCCCGGAGCTGTGCTTGTGGCGAGACCAGAGAATACGAAGCAAGCCGAAAACAAGAACCACGAGAGCAAGTCCCGATAGCCACGGCCACCAAGACGACAGCCTGGATGAGGGAAGAAGGATACCGTGCAGCCTGGCGCTGGGGCCCTGGACTCCCAGGTCCACGAAAAGTGGAGCAACCTCCAGGGGAGAGCGGGAACCGTCCTCTTGGATGAGACGTGCAGAGGGCACCTGGATCACGTAGCTGCCCGGCTTTCCCCGGACCATGTACTCCAGGATCTCCTTCGCCCCACCAACCGTTTCCAGGTCTTCGTGCTTGTTTTCCAGAAGTTCAAAGTCCAGACCCTCGCAGCGCGGAGCCTCGGCCTCGACTTCAAGTTGTGGAGTGCCGCGGAGCACCAGTCGGACCAGGGCCCGCGGCTGGTCTTCCACGGGCTCCAACGACTGGAACTCCATGCGGACCGATGGCTCGTGCAGCGATTCGGGCTCCGCTCCGCAGGCCATGATGATGAAAAGCAGCAGCGCCCGGAGAAACACGGGCAGGGCGGTACTGGATGCGCCTGGATTCATGGGCGCCGTTCCAGTCGTTCGAAGTGGCTGACAAGGGCGGAAAACGCATCGTATTCCGTTGAAATAGCCGAGGCGCGGACGCCGATTCTCCGTAAGCGCTCCAGCCTTTGCTGGACGGGTTGTACGACGCGGGTGGAGCGAAAATCGAAGACCTGGGAACGACGGGTCTCGGCGTCTTCCATTTGCATGAGCCCTGCCGGAGGGAGGGTTTCTTCCAGGGGATCGAAGACCAGGAATACGTGGATCCCATGACGTTGGGCCAGCACTCCGAGAGCCCGGTCCCAGTCACCGTCGTCGATGAAATCCGAGACAAGACACAGAACAGTTCGCCTGCGAAGCACCTTCCCAAGGAAGTCGGCCACATGGACCATATCGGTTCCACGCCCCACGGTCCCGTGGGTGAAGACAGAGCGGATCACGGACCATGTATGCACCCTGCCGGCTCTTGGTGGGATGTAGGTCCTTACCTGTTCATCAAAGGTCAGCAGGCCCACCCTGTCACGGTTTTTCGTGGCGGCGTGCGCCAAGGCCGCCCCCACGCGAGCCTGCTGCATGGCCTTGTCGGTAATGCCGTCCAGTCCCCCGGAGCCAAAGCCCAGGGAACCCGAGACGTCCATTGCCACGAGGACGGTGAGCTGCCGCTCCTCTTGAAATTCCTTGACGAACGGCTCTCCGGTTCGAGCCGTGACGTTCCAGTCCAGGTTGCGGACATCGTCGCCGGGCACATAGGGACGAACCTCCTGGAACTCCATGCCCCGCCCGCGAAACGCACTCCGGTAGCTGCCGGCGAAAAGATTGTCCACACGACGCCAGGCCTGGACCTGCAGGCGCCTGATCTGATGCCTCTCTTTTGCTGAAAGAACCGCTGATTCCATGCTCCGACACCTCGAGGCCGATGTTCTGGATACAGGCAACACTCCTGTTTTCCCGCCTGTTTTCCCACCCTGTCAAGTGATTGTCAAGGGATGGGAACATGGTCCAGAATGCGCCGCACCAGTCGTTCAGCGGTGAACTCCGCAGCCTCGGCTTCGTAGCTCAATATGAGCCTGTGCCGCAGGACCGCTGGGCCAACCGCCTTGACGTCGTCCGGCCCAACCCAGGCTCGCCCGTCAAGCAGCGCATGAGCGCGGGAAGCAGCGGCCAGGGCCAGAGTGGCCCGCGGGCTGGCTCCGAAATCGATGAGAGGAGCCAGATCCGCCATTCCGAAGGCTTCGGGATTACGGGTGGCTCGCACGACATCCACCATGTACTCCATGAGGACCGACTCCAGGTGGAGCATTGCCACCGCACGGCCCACATCCAGCACATCTTTGGTGTTGGCTACCTTTTCAAGCTTCGGGGGCTGTTGCTCCTGTGCACGAGCCAGCACCAGCAGCTCTTCCTGTCGTGACGGATAATCCACACGTAACTTGAACATGAAACGATCGATCTGCGCTTCGGGCAGGGGGTAGGTACCCTCGTGTTCCAGGGGGTTCTGCGTTGCCATCACCAGGTATGGAGAAGGGAGGGGAAAGGTCTGGTCTCCGATGGTGACCTGGCGTTCCTGCATGGCTTCCAGCAGGGCGCTCTGGACCTTCGCTGGCGCTCTGTTGATTTCGTCGGCAAGGACGATGTTGGCAAAAACAGGGCCTTTCCTGGTGGTGAAAGCGGCCCTGCGGGGATCGAAGACCTGTGTCCCGATGATATCGGCAGGCAGCAGGTCCGGAGTGAGCTGAATGCGGCTGAAGCGCAGCTCGAGAACCTGCGAAAGCGAACGAATCGCGGTTGTCTTGGCCAATCCGGGCACACCCTCCAACAGCACGTGCCCACCCGTAAACAGGCCTATGAGAAGCCCACGGATCATCTTTTCCTGGCCCACCATCACCTTGGCCAGCTCGGTTCTGATCCTCTCACACACCCCGGTGGCATTTTCCACTGCCATTTCAATTGATTCCCTTGAAGGCATGACGGAGCACCATCCAGGCAGGAAGTTCTGGCGGAAACCTGGGGCCACGGGTCACGACGGCCCAGTGTGCCCAGGCGATTGGTGCCGAAGCACCCGAGGATCTTCAAGGATATCAGTGAGTCAGCCGGGTGACGAGGTCGCGCCAGAAACCACGCTCGTTGACACGCTCGTTCTGGACTTCGGCCAGCTTTCGTACGAGTTCGGTTTCTTCGGGAGACATGCTTTTTGGCACAGCCACCACGACCTGGACATGATGATCGCCCCTTCGGCCCGTGCGCACCGAAGGAACACCGCTGTCTCTGAGCACGAAGACTTTGCCGGAAGGTGTTCCGGAGGGGATGTGAAGCTCTCTGTCGCCGTCCACCGTGGGCACCTGGATTGTAGCGCCGAAGCAGGCCTGGGGATAGCCGATGGCGATCTGGGAGATGATATCCAGCCCCTTGCGACGAAAATCCGCGTGGGGCTCCACGCGGATGGTTACGTAGAGGTCGCCGGGAGGGGCTCCACGCAATCCTGGTTCGCCCTTTCCGCTCAATCGAAGCTGCATGTCGTCATCGACACCGGCAGGTATGGAGACCGTCAACTTTTCCCGCGAGGGAATGAAGCCACGGCCATGGCATCGGTCACAGTGGTGCTCGATGATGAAACCCTCGCCATGGCAGGATGGACAGGCCGTACGGATGCGCAGAAACATCTGGGCCTGGATCACTTCACCCCGACCGCCGCATGTGCTGCACGTGATCGGTGTGGTGCCTGGCCTGGCTCCGCTGCCGCCGCAGACATCGCACAGGGCTTTCTTCGGGACCATGATCTCTTTGTCGCAGCCGTGAACCGCTTCCAGAAAATCGATCTTGAGGGGATACTCGATATCGGCCCCCCGGCGCCCCCCACTCCTGCCCCGAGGTGAAGCGCCGCCGAAACCGAAGAAATCCGAGAACAGGTCCGAGAACTGACTGAAAATCTCGTCAACGTTCTGAAACCCGGCCTGGAAGCCGCCACCCTGTAGGCCGGCGTGGCCGTATCGATCATAGATCTCGCGCTTTTGCGGATCGGAGAGAACCTGGTAGGCTTCGCTAATCTCCTTGAAACGGGCTTCTGCATCTCCGGATTTGTTGCGATCAGGATGGTATTTCAAGGCAAGTTTGCGGTAGACCTTCTTGAGTTCGTCGGCAGAGACACTTCGCTCCACACCCAGCGCTTCGTAGTAGTCACGCTTCTCGGCCACGGGCAACCTCCCCTGTTGGGCCCGTCCAACCCGTATTGCCGGCATTCTGCGACCTGTGGGAAGCACAGCCGAGCAGCTTCCGGGTACCGGGGCTGGGAATCGGCTCCCCCAACGGAGGGGAGCACTTGACTTGTTGTTCGTTCAAAAATCCACCAACAAATGGGCAACGGGAACGTTCAAGGATTTGTCCGAGTTGGACCGTGAAAGGCTGCTCCAGCGGCCCACCTGCTCGCCACAGGACGTGCCGAGTGCTTATCCCTTCAAATAAACAAACGAGGAACGTCAGTTTCCCGGCGTTCCTCAGGCGCATCGAATGGGGATGATTCGAACGCTCAAAAAGCCCTTATCAAACTGGGCTGATTCAGGCTTCTTCGTATTCGGCGTCTATCACGTCGTCGCGACCGGAGTTGGATGACTCGGCAGCACCTGCCGTGGGATCGACGCCTGGGAAGGGCGCGCCTGGCTGGGCTCCCATGTCGGCACCGCCTGCCTGGGCCTTGTAGGCCACTTAGGCCAACTTGTGGCTGGCCTGGGTGAGGCGGTTGAAGGCATCGCGGAGTTCGTCTGGTTTGTCCTTGTCCAGGGCTTCACGAGCGTTGGCGATCTCGGCTTCCAGCTTGGTGACCTCGTCGGCCGGAAGTTTCTCCTTGTGTTCGCCAACCAGTTTTTCGGTCTGGTAGACGAGATTGTCAAGGTTGTTACGGGCTTCGATGGTTTCACGCCGCATCTTGTCGTCTTCTTCGTGAGCCTTGGCTTCCTTCACCAGTTGCTCCACTTCTTCCTTGGAGAGACCGGAAGAGCTGGTAATGGTGATGTGCTGCTCCCTGCCGGTGGCCTTGTCCTTGGCGGTGACGTTCAGGATGCCGTTGGCGTCGATGTCGTACTTGACTTCTATCTGTGGTACACCCCGAGGTGCCGGCGGGAGGCCGTCCAACCTGAAGGTGCCCAGCAGGCGGTTGTCCTTGGCCATGGGGCGTACACCCTGGTAGACATGGATATCCACGGCAGATTGGTTGTCGGCAGCGGTGCTGAAGATCTCGGAACGACTTGCCGGGATGGTGGTGTTGCGCGGAATCAACACCGTACTGACTCCACCGAGGGTTTCGATCCCCAGACTCAAGGGCGTGACGTCCAGAAGGAGCATGTCGGTGACGTCGCCCGCAAGGACGCCGGCCTGGATGGCGGCACCTATGGAGACCACTTCGTCGGGGTTGACAGAGTGGCTTGGCTCACGGCCGAACAACTCTGTAACCTTACGTTCCACCAGGGGAATACGGGTAGAGCCACCCACCAGGATGACCTCGTCGATATCGGACGAAGAGAGATTGGCATCTTTGAGAGCCTGGCGGCAGGGCGACAGGGTACGAGCAACTATGGGCTCGATCATCTGCTCGAAGCGAGAGCGCGACAGATCACGCTGGAAGTGCTTGGGCCCCGTCTGGTCCGCCGTCAGGAAGGGAAGGTTGATGTTGGTGGTCTGTGCAGTTGAAAGCTCGATCTTCGCCTTTTCTGCGGCATCCTTGAGGCGCTGCACGACCATCTTGTCGCTGCGGACATCGATCCCAGTCTCGGTCTTGAACTCGCCGATCATCCAGTCGATGAGGATCTGGTCGACGTCGTCGCCGCCCAGGTGGGTGTCGCCATTGGTGGATTTCACCTCCACCACGCTGTCGCCCACCTCCAGGATTGAAATATCGAACGTGCCTCCGCCAAAGTCGAAGACCGCCACGACCTTGTCGCTCTTCTTGTCGACCCCGTAAGCCAGGGCCGCGGCCGTGGGTTCGTTGATGATACGCTTGACCTCGAGTCCTGCGATCTGGCCGGCGTCCTTGGTGGCCTGGCGCTGTGAATCGTTGAAGTAGGCGGGCACGGTGATGACCGCTTCCTTTACCTCCTGGCCCAGGTAACGCTCGGCTTCACGCTTGAGCTTCTGCAGCACCATGGCCGAGATTTCGGGGGGTGAGTAGTCTTTTCCGCCCACTCGCACCCTGGGTACTCCATCTGGTCCGCGCACCACGGGATATGTGACCCTGCGGAGCTCTTCACGGCACTCGTCGAAACGCTGCCCCATGAGACGCTTGATGGAGAACACGGTGTTTTCGGGATTGGTGATGGCCTGGCGGCGGGCGACGGTTCCGATGAGTCGGTCCCCGTTCTTCGCAAAACCAACAACCGAAGGCGTGGTCCGGGATCCCTCCTCGTTTACGATTACGGTCGCCTTGTCACCTTCCATCACAGCTACGACTGAGTTTGTCGTGCCAAGATCGATTCCAATTATCTTACCCATTCTCGCGACCTCCCGGACTGCCCCTTGACGCATAGGGTTTTGTCCGTGAAAGTAAGGTTTGTTTGCCCATAGTAGCTGGGGGCTGCCATAGATGACCGATGCAGCTCAAAGCTAATCCCGAAAACACGGCCGTCAAGATGGCGACGGCAGGCGGGCAGATCACTCGCCGCCGCGGGCTTTCCAACATGAGGTCTTGCGCAGGTCCAAAGGCGTGGATGGCCGCGGAAGTCAATGTAGCTGGAAGACGCTGACGTGCGCTGCTTCCAACGACAACCCCTGACGGCATCCCTGATCCACTTGTCACGTTTCCCTGTCCGCAGCCTGAGCGACGGAGCTGGGCCAAGGCCGTATCTTGTGTTATTTCAACATGTTATTACCCATGGCCCGAAAGTTGCTACACCTCACGGCATCCACGGCGCCACGCACCAACCATCACCAAACGCCCGTGCCCTGACCCGACGTGGCGTCGTGGCACCCCCAAACCCGGGGTCGCCCTTTCCGGTACTGCAGGAACGTCCCATAGCCTGCACAAAGACATTTTACAGAGATTACCGGTTGACGACACCCTGCCGCGTGCCTAGCCCTTCTTGCCCATGGACAGAGCACGGTGCGCTGCCGCTGCGCACAGCGGGTCTGTCCAGGAGAGCAGGGATGGCGGCGCGAACCATCCTATCAAGGTCACGCCCCCCCCTGAAAGTTCCGACATTTCCCCGGCACAGCCCATCCATGGAGGATACAATGAAGTTTCGTCCACTCTACGACAGAATTCTGGTAAAGCGACTCGAAGCCGACCAGACCTCTGCCGGAGGCCTGATCATCCCGGACACCGCCAAGGAAAAGCCCCACGAAGGGCAGGTGGTGGCAGTGGGCCCTGGTCGCGTCATGGACGACGGCACGACCCGTCCCATCTCTCTGAGCAAAGGTGACCGCATCCTTTTCGGCAAGTACAGCGGTGACGAAATCAAACTCGACGGCGAAGAACACGTCATCATCCGCGAAGACGAAATACTGGCGGTACTGGAATAGCCTCAGGGGCATACCCGGGCCATTCCAGGGCATGCGGGTGGTCGTTCCGCTCTGCCAGGGCGACGGGCCACCATTCAAACCCGTCTTCACTTGTTTCCTCTTTCTTTTTTCTTGAACCGCCTTTCCCCATAAGATCACGGAGATAGTTTCATGGCAGCCAAAACCATACAATTCCACGAGACAGCCCGATCCGAGCTGCTGAAGGGCGTGGACATCCTGGCCAACACCGTAAAGAGAACTCTGGGCCCCAGGGGCCGCAACGTGGTTCTGGACAAGAGCTTCGGCACCCCTGTCATCACAAAAGACGGAGTCACGGTGGCCAAGGAGATCGAGCTGAAGGACAAATCCCAGAACATGGGCGCACAGATGGTCAAGGAAGTAGCTTCCAAGACCTCCGACGTAGCCGGTGACGGGACCACCACAGCCACCGTCCTCGCTCAGTCCATCTACCGCGAGGGTACCAAGCTGGTGGCCGCCGGCGCCAACCCCATGGAAATGAAACGCGGAATCGAAACCGCAGTCGAAAAGGTGGTTGAAAAACTCCACGAGATCAGCCAGGACGCCTCTGACGAAAACGAAATCGCCCAGGTAGGTACCATCTCCGCCAACGGCGACGAAGAGATCGGCCAGATCCTGGCCGAAGTGATGCGCAAAATCGGCAAGGAAGGCGTCATCACCGTCGAGGAAGCCAAAGGCCTCAAGACCGAGCACGAAATCGTCGAAGGTATGCAGTTCGACCGTGGGTACCTCTCGCCCTACTTCGTCACCGACAGCGAGCGCATGGAAGCCGTCCTGGAAGATCCCTACATCCTCATCCACGAAAAGAAGCTTTCCGTGATGAAAGACCTCCTTCCTCTCCTGGAAAAGGTCCACCAGACCGGCAAGCCCCTACTCCTCATCGCTGAAGACATCGACGGAGAAGCTCTCGCCACTCTCGTGGTAAACAAGCTCCGCAGCACCCTCAATGTCTGCGCTGTCAAGGCTCCCGGCTTTGGAGATCGTCGCAAGGCCATGCTGGAAGACATCGCCATCCTCACCGGTGGCCGGGCAGTGATGGAAGACCTCGGCATCAAGCTGGACAGCCTCACCATCGACGACCTCGGGCGTGCCAAGCGGATTGTGGTCGACAAAGACAACACCACCATCGTAGATGGGCTGGGTTCCCGCAAGGACGTAAAAGCCAGGGTGAAGCAGATCCGCAAGCAGATCGAAGACTCCACCAGCGACTACGACCGCGAAAAGCTACAAGAACGCCTGGCAAAGCTGGTGGGCGGCGTCGCCGTCATCTACGTCGGAGCGTCCACCGAAGTGGAGCTGAAGGAAAAGAAGGCCCGCGTCGAAGACGCCCTGAACTCCACCCGCGCTGCCGTGGAAGAAGGCATCGTGGCTGGCGGAGGCGTGTCGTTGCTTCGTTGTCTGTCTGCCATCGAAAACCTCAATCTGCCGGGAGACCAGCAGTTTGGTGTCGATATCATCAAGACCGCCCTGCAGGAACCCTGCCGGGCCATCGCAGAAAACGCTGGCATGGAAGGCTCGATCATCGTTCACCACATCCTTCAGGGTGAAAACGCCTACGGCTTCAATGCCGCCACCGAAACCTATGGTGACATGTTCGAAATGGGCATCATCGACCCCACCAAGGTAGTCCGCACGGCCATCCAGCACGCTGCCAGCATCGCAGGCATCATGCTGACCACCGAAGCCCTCATCGTCGAAAAGCCCGAAAAGAAGCAGCCCCCCGCCGGAGATATGGGCGGCGGCATGGGCGGCATGGGCGGCATGGGCGGCATGGGCGGCATGGGCGGCATGGATTTCTGATCCTTCCGCAACCCGTCTCCCATCCATCAACACCCACGAAGAACCCCCACTGGCAGCAGCCCGGTGGGGGTTTCGAGTGTTCACCGACGGAAGGCCCAATCACCTGGAAGCCAGGCATCTGTCGATTCACAGGGGCGCCGATGAACAAGACAAGACCAGGCTGTGTCGACGTGATCAACAACGACCGTGGCGAGATCACCACCATCGCCATCGGGAAAACGGGCCGTGAAGCCGCCTCCGCCCAAATCTGGCCCCGCCTGCTGTCCGCGCTGGACATGGCTGCCAACGCCAACACCCAGGTGCTCCTGCTCACCGGAGCCGACAGGTATTTCCCGGGAGCCGCGGTAGAAGAGGCTGCAAAGGGATTCCAGCCTCGGCATGCCATACCCGGTTCTCCCCCAGAGCCCACACTGCCCCCCCCGCGCCTCGTCACCGACCTGCTCTCGGCCTTTCCAGCACCCACCATCATGGCCATCGAGGGAAGCTGCCTGGATGAAGGCCTGGAACTGGCGCTGGCCTGCGACATCCGAATAGCGGCGACCGACGCTCTCCTGGGTTTTCCTGCCATCAAATCCGGTGGCATTCCCGTCCTGGGGGGAGCCGTCCGTCTTCATCGAGTAGTTGGTGCCGGACGAGCGGCCATGTTGATGCTGAGCGGCCTGACCATCCATGCCGAAAGAGCCTTTCAGCTCGGTCTCGTCGAAGAACTCGCAGCCCCCGGGGAAGCCCTGGCCACAGCCTTGACCCTGGCGAAACATATCGTCGATACGGATCCCCACGCTCGTTCCCTGGCCCTGCAACTCACCCGGCAACTCCCACAGCTTTTCGGGGCGGAAGCGAGGGCAGTGGAAGCCGAGGCGGTAATGAACTCGCTCATGGAACCACGACAATCGGCACCATCCGGCAAGCCTCCCCACCCTCGACGGCTCCCCGGCTCGCGCCAATCCTCTTGACTGGCTATCTGTTCAAATGACATGGATCTCAGTACTGGCTGCGGCCATCTCGGGATTGGTACAGGCCGTCATCGCACCTCCCGCCAACCTGCACTGGCTGCATTGGGCCAGTTTTCTTCCGCTGTTCTGGGCGCTCCGCCAGGGTCACACGCGAAGGAACGCATTGTTGGGTTACATCGCGGGATACCTGGCCACCTTCAGTATATTCTTCTGGCTCACCGAGACGATTGTCCGCTTCAGTAACATCCCCTTCTTCCTGGCCCTGTCGGTTACGCAGCTCTTTGCGATATTCTTCTCACTACCCTGGGCCTTGCTGTTCGGCCTGGTGCATCCCACCAGGCAGCGTATGGGCATCGCATGGATCGTACTGGTACCGGCATATCTCGTTGCCATAGAGTACCTGTTCCCCCAATTGTTTCCCGTCTACCAGGGGGTCAGCCAGTACCGCGTCCCCTGGACCTCCCAGTTGGCCAGCATAACCGGCGTACGAGGCATCTCCTGGCTCCTGATGTTGGTCAACTGCAGCCTTGCCGAGATCATCTACCGAAGGAGAGAAGGGCGTTCACCTCCGTGGAAGGTCCTGGCCTTGGCGGCCACGCTGTTCCTGGGCAACATCATCTATGGAGCCTGGCGCTACGGCGAGGTGGACGAGTTCCTGCTGGAAGCCCCAACCATCCAGGTGGGCATCGTTCAACAGGACGTCACCATGGAGGAACGTCTCTCTGGTACTTTTCGGGAAGCGGTGGAGTCCTGGTTCCGGGACACGGCACGGCTCTATGGCCAGAACATCGACCTGGTGGTATGGCCGGAGGGTGCAAGCCCCTACAACCCCCACGAAGAACCCATGAAAGAGGCCCTGGGAAAACTCGTGGAACGTGGTGATTTCGAGATCCTGGTGGGAGGCGGGACCTACGAAGAACCAGAAGGAGGCTCCACCTCTCCAGAAGATCTCATCTTCTACAACAGTTGCTACTTCATGGACAGAGACGGCAACATCGCTGGCCGCTACGACAAGATGGTACCCCTGCCCTTCGGCGAATACATACCCTTTTCAAACACCTTTCCAGTACTCAGGACACTCATCCGCGGTCCCGGCGACTTCCGGGCGGGCACCCACCCGACCGTCTTCCAGGCCGAAGGTTTCACCTTCACCACACCCATCTGCTACGAGGCCATACTGCCACGAATCGTGCGGCGAATGATGAACGCCGACCTGCTCATCAACATCACCAACGATGCCTGGTTCGGCGACACCCGATGCCCCTACCAGCACGCCATGCTGGCAGCGATACGAGCGGTGGAGTTCGGCCGCCCAATGCTTCGTATCGCCTACACCGGGATCAGCATGATCGTCGAACCCCAGGGGCGAATCACCTACGAAACCAAGCCTTTCACCCGTGTAACAACGGTGAAGGAGATACGACTGGGCAGGGTGGACACCATCTACCGGCGCTGGGGGGATTGGTTCGCGATCCTCTGCACGCTGGTATCGGGAATCTCCATCGCCCTGCTATGGTACGATGCGCATGGCAAAGGTTCTGCTCAGGATGCCCCCGAACAACGATGACCGGCGCTTTCGCCGCCACGGATCCATCCCTCGTGGCGACAACGCGGAATCCTGATCATGCACGGGCTCTCACCCGCTGCTGGCCGGGGGGCAGCCGCGCCTGGAACAAGGCTGGGCAGGGCGCTGCTGGTAGGGCTGTCGGGGGCTCTCACACTGTCCTGCTCCCCGAATCTGCCTGTCCACTTTTCGTGGCTGGGCACCTGCCGCAACAACTTCGGCCTGACAACGGGTTGGGATCACTGGCTGCTGGTCTCCGTGCCAGACGAAAACAGCCCCGCCGGGGTCAGCCTCCAGGTCGTCTATCCCGCGGAGAGCACGCTGCTGCCCGACGGGGCTCCGGCGATAGTGGTGCTGGCGGGAGGATTCGACAACGACGTGATACCGGTCGCCAGCGACGAGCGCTCGTTCATGGGGGGGCTGGGGTTGGTGCAGATCTACGTGGACTTTCCCGGCGGCTCCAGGCCATGGTCCACCCCGGGTACCGGCGATTTCCGTGGGGGAACATCCAGGGCGGCGGTGGCCACGGCCCTGCGCTACGCGGCCGACGAGTTGGAAGACACGGATGGCTGCACACTGGCAGACCGCATGGATGTTCCACTTTCCCAGACCCCACCATTGCTGCACGGCCACTCCAACGGCGGAAACCTGGCGGTTGCCACCCTGGCCGATCCGGAGCTGGATCTGCCCCCGGTTTCCGGCTTGATCACCTTCGAAACCCCGGCAGCACCCCAATTCGTGACCCTGGAACTGGGCTCCCGCGAACAGACGCTGGAACTCTACCAGGAACATTCCTGCCAGTGGAACAAGAAGGACGGCCTGGAATGTACGGTGGACTATTCGCTGGCGAATTGGGCTCCCGATGCCATCCGCCCCGATGGCGGTGAGGGGACCGCCTACTTCGACCTGGACATGAACGGTTCCTTCTACGAAGAACAAGACTACCCTGTCTGGGGCGTCAGTCCCAAGGTGGACGACGAAGTACTCATCGGCCTCTCGGTCCCTCTCATCTCGGCTCTGCAGGAGGCAGGCGTGGACAGCACGTCGCTCATGGACATCGACGGGGCAACAGATTTCTGGGCGGTACGCAACGCCTCTCTCCAGGCCAGGGACGCCGTCTTCCTCAATCCCGACCTACATGTGCTCATAGTGGGCACCCAGGAAGATCACGCGCTGCCATTGCCGGATCACCCTCACATCAGCGGGCTGGCGCAGGCATTTTCCAGCGTAGAGGGTAGCTGGGTCAGGATCAACCCCGATTCCTGCTACGTCGAGGCACTCACCGACGAGGTAGCCGATTTCGCCGACAACTCCGCAAATGAACCGGTCACTAGCGGTAGTTCAGCTTTTGACATGGAACCGGACGAAAGCGAACTGGAAGACGGAGCCGATCTGTATACGACAGCGGCGGCCTGGGAATTGCTGGAGAGAGCCTACACCGGAACCTGGGACGATGACCTGGCCACCGCCATTCTTCCATGAGCTTTTGCCCGAAAAATGACCACCGATGGGCCCTGGCGCATGTGTTTTTTCTTGCCACCCGTTGCCAGTGCCGCTATCGTATTGATTGAAAGCTGCCGCCGACATGGCAGGCATCTCAAAGGAAATCCCCCCCCCCGGTTCCCCACTTGGCAAAAAGCCTCAGCGTCTCCTCCATCTCTTGCGGTGAGGGTAGTACCGCGGGGGGGCTTCCCTGGGATGGCTCAAAAATATCAATCCCCATCCCCTGCGCATGGGGTTTGTTACTGTGTAACAGGCTCTTGTTCGTCTGTGGGGACGGGCGATCCAGGTAGTGGACGAAGGGAACCGGGGGTGCTCCGTTCCCCGCCCCATTGGGGTTGGGGTGGGGCCGCACCGGAGACCTCCCTGGCACCGGGCATGGCGCCGCCAAGCAGGTCCCGGTGCAGATGGGGCCGGTTGACGAGGACGCGACAACGTTCCGCCAACACCGATTCCTGTATTCGATCACACCACCTCAGGGTGGAGGGGTCCACCTTGCGGGTGACCGCCAGGTAGATGAAGTCGCGAACCTGGGTATCCGACACCTCTCGCTGGGCGATGCCGTCCGCCTTTTCGGGATCGCTACGAAAAAGCTCCGGCAGCAGCTCCGCGTAGCACTCGTCCTTCTGGTTCGACTTTCGTTGGTTCGCGCAGTCTTCCAGGTCATTCCACCCACCGCCGCAGGACAGAAGAAAAAAAGCCAGAGCCATGCTGGCGCCCTGGCGCCTCCGGTTTATTCTTGCGCGAACCCTTGCCACACTGTCCTCCCCGGATGATGTCCGGATATTCTGGGTACCGATGCAAGGCAAGCGTTGCACGTCGCACCACGGGATGCAACTATTTGACTCTTTGTTCGACCATCTCCCAGCGGCCCGGTACCAGAAACGGGGAGCCCCCATGCTAGATTTCTTGATCACCGCCTTCGACGGCCCCGGCGCGGGTTTCATGTGGGCCATCACGGCACTGCTCGCGTATGGGCTGGCCGTGGTGCTGGAGCGAACGTTCATGTTGATGTTTCGCTTCAACATCGACGTCGGGAAGATTATCTCGTCCATTCAATCCGGGAACACCGTTCATGCGGCTGATCACGCTGCTTCCTCACCCCTGGGCACCGTTCTCCGGGCCGGAATCGGCCACCCGGATCCCGCCGCGGCCTGGGAGGCCATGGGGGCCGTGGCGGCCCGCGAAGAAGACCGTATTTCCGGCAGAATCCCCTACCTGGCCACCATCGGGAACGTGGCAACCATGCTGGGCCTGCTGGGCACGGTCTATGGGCTGATCCTGGCATTCGGGGCACTGGGAGACACCAGCGCCGGAGAACGGGCAGTACGCCTGT
This sequence comes from Myxococcota bacterium, assembly GCA_024276675.1. Taxonomy (GTDB): domain Bacteria; phylum Myxococcota_A; class UBA796; order UBA796; family JAFGLY01; genus JAJRWT01. Next base: position 138,438 of record JAJRWT010000029.1, read on the forward strand.
CAGAAGGCATCTCCACAGCCATGGCTACCACGGCCTTCGGTCTCATGGTGGGAATCCCATCACTGCTTGCCCATGCCTGGCTCCAACGAAAGGCACGTTCGCTCCTTGCCGACATCGAAGCCGCGGCGGGTACCCTGGTCACCACGATACGCAAGGAACGGGGCTCCCAGGATTGATCCTGGCAGGCCAGAACCACCACGACCCGGAATCTCTCGATTGAAAAGACTGCTGCCACTTCGCACCCAGGAGGCCGATGTCCGGCCCGTCTTCATGTCGATCATGGCCCTCATGTTCATGCTGTTGCCATGTCTCCTGCTCACCACATCCCTCCAGAAGCTCGCCGCAGTCGACATCCAGTTGGAATACGAAGGGGCAGCGACTCCGCCACGGGACGGCTCCACCATCCAAGAACTGCAAGTCCACGTACGGGGCGCCAACATCCTGCTCAGGGCAGCAATACGCAGAACCGACCTGGGGGCGGGCCCCGAAGACATCACCTGGAACGAGACCAGCATCCCTCCACTGGAAACGGGACCAGATCTCGCAACCCTCCGGGACCACCTGTCCGCCTTCCATCACCTGGACCCCCAGAGGCAACGGGTGACTGTTCTTCCAGGCGACGACGTTCCAACTTCACGCGTGATGGCTGTTCTGGACGCGGTGCGAGGAAGCACCCGGACCCCCCTGTTTACCCAGGTCACCCTCGCATCCGGCTCAGACGCTGGGCCTGCCCCAGGAACAGGAGAATAGCTTGTTCCAGCGAACTCTCTTTACTCAGAGAAAATACCGCCGCGAAACACCGGGTATGGCCATGGCGCCCATGGTGGACGTCCTCACCATTCTCTTGGTCTTTCTGCTCAAATCCTTCAGCATGGACCCACCAGTACGTCCCAACGACAACACCTTTACGCTGGCTCGTAGCACCAGCAGCGCCCAGGTCCAGGCCGCCACCGACGTGGACATCACTCCCGCCGGAATCTACGTGAACGGCTGGCGCGTGGCATCCACCTCGTACTACTCCACCCACGACGATGCCCTCATCCAGGAACTCTACGAGCGGCTGCAGCAGGCCGGAGGGGGTGATGTCAACCTTCGCGTGGACGCCAGTATCCCCTACGGGCTGGTGCGCAAGGCCATATTCAGCCTGCGAACGGCGGGAGTGGAGCGCCTGAGCATGGTGGCCCAGGCGCGGGAGTCCCTGTGACAGTTCACACCGTAGGGCCTCATCTGGCGCGGGAGCGAATCCTGGCAGCCCAGGTCAAAAGAGTCAAGGCTGTCGCAGGTGCCGGCAGACCAGCCGAACAAAGGGGCTTTCATGCTGGGGATCCAGTTCATCCAGGGCGCCTTGGGCCACTATACGCCCTTCGTCCAACAGCGCCACGCCCCCCCCCAGGCACCGCGCTTCCAGGGGATCGTGGGTGACGTAGACAACGGTGGTACCCGCCTCTCGAAAGAGCGCCACGAACAGGTCCAGGAGGTCATGGCGCAGGCCCAGGTCCAGATTGGAGAGGGGTTCGTCCAGCAAGACCGCGTCTGGCTCCAGCACCAGCGCCCTGGCGATGGCCACCCGCTGTTGCTCACCGCCGGACAACTGCCCCGGATAGCGTGATTCCTTGCCCGCCAGCCCTACGCGTTCCAACATGTGACTGATGCGGCGCCGCGCTTCACCGCGATCCACCTGCCTGGAGCGCAGCCCGAAGGCCAGGTTGTCCCAAACGTTCAGATGCGGCCACAGCGCCAGATCCTGAAAAACCACCGCCAGGTTGCGCTGCTCCGGAAGCAGCAGGATTCGGGAACCGTCGCTGGCGAGTTCGCCCCGCAATCTCACGACGCCACGCATGGGGGCGAGAAACCCCATGATGACACGAAGCAGGGAGGACTTTCCTGAACCCGATGGACCCAGCAGCGCCAGCACCTCACCGGCCGAGACCTCCAGGAACAGGTCATCCAGGACGATGTTGCGCCCGTAGCGAAGACAAACTCCTGCCAGTCCGATGACCGTGTTCACGCTCGCCTCCTGTACCATAGCAGAGATCCGCCCAGCGCCAGCAGCAGCGCCGTGAGAGCCACGTGCAGAGTCGCCAACGCGGCCACCACTTCTTGCGGACCGTTGGCCTCCAAGGTGAAGATGCGCACCGGCAGGGTCTCACGACCCGGGGGATAGAAGATCACCACGGTATCCAGGTCTCGTAGACAGAACACGAGGGCCAACAAGCAGGCGACCCCGATCCCCCGTGAATGCATGGGGATGGTGATTCGGATCAAGCGGCGAAGGTAGCCGGCCCCGAGAACCGCTGCGGCCTGCTCGTAGCTGGGCGAGCTTCGGCTGGCCACGGCCGCTACGGTTCTTACACCGACGATGGCATAGCGGGCAACCAGTCCCAGCACGAGAATCGCCCAGGTGCCGTAGAGCAGATGCGTGACGGGGCGATTCCACGTGGCAACCAGTCCCACACCCAAAACCGACGCGGGCGTGATGAAAGCCAACATGGCCGCTCCGTCCAGCAGTCTGCTCCCCTGTTTGCCGTGGGCCAGACCTGTACCCACCACTATACCCAGAGCGGTGATGACGGTGGCCGAGACCAGCGCCACCAGGACACTGTTGCCCACGCTCCCCCCAAGCCAGCCGGCCAGCGCCGAAAAGCCACCTTTGCCGGCCTTTGAAGCCAATGCGGCCAGGGGGAGGAGCGTAACACCGCAAAGCGTCCACACCCCGATGCTCAACGGTATCCGGAAACGACCCAGGTGGTACAGGCGATCATGGGCGGAGCGAAGGCCCAACGAGGCAAATGATGCGCCACCGATGAAGCGGCGCTCCAGGAGAAGCAGCACCAACGCCAGCAGTAGCAGCGGGAGCACCAGCGCGAATGCTTCACCGGGCGAGTATCCCACTCCCCCAAGACGTGAAAAGACAGCGGCCGGATAGGTCTTCACGCGCAAAAACATCGGCACGCCCACCTCCGAGATGCTCAAGGTGAAGACGACCAGCGTGGCGAACACCATGGCCGGCCAGGCCAATGGCAGCAGTATTCGCAGGATGACCCGACCAGGACCCGCCACCAGTCGAGCCGCCTCTTCCATGGAGGGATTGATGCCCCGAAGCCCCAGTACGGTCAAGGCCACCACCACGGGTGAGAACAGCAGGCCGAGAGTCAGTACGACCCCGGTGGAGCTGAACAACACCTGCGACGTACTCTCGGAACCCAGCAGTCCCTGCTGCCCCAGCAGTTGAAACCAGCCCAGGACCACCAGAAACGGTGGCAGGAAGAACTGAAATCCGTAGATCCACATCACCCAATGCCGCCCCACGAGGTCGGTCTTTGCCAGTAGAACGGCCAGGGGCACGCCCAGGGCCAGGGCCAATGCCGTGATGGCCAACGCCAGGCAAACCGTGTCCAGCAACAGCATCCATGCATGCGCCTGTCCCAGCGTGGCGTCGAACTGTGCCAGGCCCCCGTCCTGCCCCAGTAGCTCCCCCGCCAGAAACAGGAGCGGCAGGGTACACAAAACCAGGAGGCAGAGGGCCGCGGTCCCGGAGAGCAGAGGCTCCTGCAGACGGCACAGTCTTCCGTTCAGAAGCCCACCCACTCTCGTAGCCAAGGTTGTACGGTGGTCATGGTCTGGGCCAGGCGCGCATGGTCCACGTTCATGGCCCGAATACTGCTGGCAGAACGCAGGCCGGTGGGAGTCTCGGCTCCAATACGCAGGGGCATGTGGGCGGCGGCTTCCGCCAGGCGCCACTCCACGTCCGAGCCCAGCAGGCAGTCCAGCAGTCGTTTGCCCGCATCCTGGTGCGAGGCTCCCTTCATGAGCACAACTGCCGTTGGCATTAGCAGGGTGCCCATGCCGTCCTGATCCGGAAACACCACCGCCACGGGAGCACCCGATTGGATGGCCTGGTAGGCGTCGTCGGTGTCGGTCAGGCCAAAGGCGGCCTCACCGGATACCACGAGGCGCCCTACTTCACCGTTGGAACTCGCGATCTGAACCCGGTTCTCCTTGAGAGAGTCGAGAAAACGCCGTGTCTCTTCCGTGCCCCAGGCGTCGAAAAGCGCCGCTACGTGGATGGTGGTCGTGCCAAACAGCGGATTGGCCATGGCGGTACGCCCCTGCCAACGCCCATCGGCCAGGTCCCGGACAGATGCCGGCATGGCATCGCCGCTCACCAGGTCGGTGTTCACCAGCAGCACGCGGGCCCGTGCGCCGAAGCCGGTCCAGGTACCGTCGGGGTCCCGAAACGCAAGGGGAATACCGTCAGCCATTGGCGATACGTAGGGCTGCACCATGCCTCGTTGGATCAGCACAAAAGGCCGCACCGGATCGCCCGACCAGAACAGGTCTGCCCGGGGCTGGTTGGCTTCGGCCAGGAGCCGGTTCAGGACTCCGGTGGACTTTGTTTCTTCCGTGTCGAAAACGGCTCGCACATCCAGGCCAGTCCTGTCCCCGCAGTAGTTGAATATGGGCTCGGAGAACACCTGGTCCACCGACGTGTAGACCACCACCTGGGAGCCGACGCCTCCCCAACAGCCCACAAGCCCCGGGATGACAGCCAGCATCCCAGCGAAGCCGAGGGTGAAAACCCTTGTTCCCCTGGATGGGCTCATGGTTGGGTGACCGAAGGCGCCGGGGCCAGCATGAGGTCGTCAAAGTGGGTCTGGGCGTCGGCCTTGGTCCACAACCCCACCTGGCCGCCGTCGGGGAAGGTGGAATCCCGTGCTTCCAGGTACATGTTGCCATCGAGATAGCAACGGATCCCATCGCCCTCCATGACCACGCGCAGAACGTGCCAGGCCTCGTGGTCCAGTTGCAAGGTGGTGCTTTCCAGCATCCGTCGCCGGCCATCCACCACCTTGTAGACGCGGAAGTTGTCTTCCAGGGGATTGTAGCGGGCGATGTAGTAGTTTTGTGCGTCGCGGGCCCGCCACAGGAGCCCACCACCCTGGTCCACTCGCCCGGCCACCGCCCTCAGCCGAACCGACATGTCCAGATCCTGATACGCGGTTTCAGGCAACAGCACCACGTTGAAGATGTCGTCGGCGTTGGAGGCCAGTTGCGCCAACACCCGGGGGGGGCTGGGGGCGGAATCATCGGCCGCCACCTGCCACTGGCCCACGGCGCCCACGAATCCCCCGGGCGCCTGCCCAGGCGAGAACTCGTCGAAGGACCAGGTATATTCAGCCTGGGTGTCGCCGGTCTGGGCGGTGCTGCCCTGCTGGCTTGCTGTACCTGGAGAAGCCACGGAAACCTGCGACGGGCCGGCGCCCTCGTCCGCCGGGCCGGGAAAGCCCTGGCCGGTGAACGTGGACTGGCTGCTACTGGCCAGTAGAAAAGGGGCGAGAGCCAGCATGAGCACAGATAGATGATACCTGAACATGGGAGACTCCTGTTGCCGGGAGACCCGTTGCTTCTGGTGGCAAGGGTTCGTGTAGGGATAACTCCCTCTCGTCCAGGGCGTCGAGACATCTGCCAGGAGACCGTCATGCATTCCGCGGCCGGCAAGGCAGGTCGGAGTTCCCGGTATCGACGGCATGGCTGCGCCTGTCCGGGGGGAACTACCTGGAAAGAAAGCTTTGGCAGTGGTCACGCAGGTCGTCGCGGGTCACCGAGAGGCAGATGTCCATGGCCGCAGCAGGATCGATGCGCTTGAGTTGGAACGCCACTCCCAGGCGACAACTGCCCGACAGCGGACCCGCTGCCACGCAGCGCCGCGCACCGGCAGCTCCCAGTCGTTCTCCCGCGGCCCAGCCCACGCCGTGAACGCAGTTTTCACGATAGATTCCCGAAGGCCCCGGCGGAACGCGCCCACACGCGGAAAAGGCAGCATCCAGGTCCTGGCGACCGATGTACTTCCCGATACCGTGCCAACAACTCTTGCGGGTCAAGAGGTCGCCTTCTTCCCGCGAGCAGACATCCAGGACGAAGTCCAGATCACGCAGCGAGGTCTCGCCCAGGACATCGTGCCGGCAGAAATCCCTCCACATTCCGGAATCATCGCAGGTTCGCAGTGCCAGCCGCGAGTCGGTTTCCACCAGGGCAGTGGCTATCCCGAAGAAACACTGGTCACGCCACTTGCGCCCAGGAATGGTGGGGCAGACCTTCCTGGCGGCCTCCAACGAGGTGGGGACGTGCAGCTCAGCCACGTCAGCCATGCACTCGAAACGCAGCCTGTCCCTGGACACAACCTGGCAGGCCTGCAAGGCCCCATTCAGATCCCTGGCGGCCCGTTGCCGGGCGAGAGCGTGGAAGCAGACATCTTTGAAATCCCCCTGGTAGCGTAAGCATGTCTGCTCGTCGTACAATGCACGCCCCGAAGCGGAGCCCCCTGCGGGAGGCTGGGAGTCCGGCTTGGGAGGGACCGCCATCCGCACCTGCTCCAGGGAGGCTTTGGCCATGTCGTGAGAGCGATTCGAAGACGGCAGCGTTGCCCTGGCAACCTGTACCAGGGCCATGCAGCCCGAGAGGCAGAACAGGTACAGCAGGAAAAACGCTCTGTGGGACATGGTACTCCACCACGGCGCCCCGCCCGCAACCGCGGGACAGCTCACTGGACGTAGCCTATCTCTCTCATTCGTTCTTCGGCTTCCTGCCGGGAGAAGCCGGTTTCCTCTGCCACGGGGGAGTCTTCCTTCGGGAGGGTGCCACCAGTGAACAACTTGTAGAGTACGGCCACTGCACAGGCGAGCACAGCCAGGCTCGCGCCCATCATCAGCACCTGACGTCGTGAATACATGATGATGGTATATACACAGTCAGGAGATGGGGCCACAGCACGAACAACGGGAGCCGCAGCACTTGGAACCATTGAAGCCGCTTCACGAGCGCCTGGACCAGCTCCTGGAACAGGGCGAGGCCGGCGAGGCCGAGGATCTTGCGCGCATGTTGGCCAGGCGCATCGAGGCCATAGTGGATCGTACGATGAGATCCGCCGTCCTGGAGACCACCATCAGTGAACTGGATGATGCTGGTCTCCTGGGAATGCTCCATCGCATCCGGGTGGGAGCCGCCCATGGCCGGCAGTCCTATCGAGAGTTGCTGGGCGAGCTTGCCGGTGCCGACAACCTGCTCCTGAAACTCCCCTACGACCGCCTGCAGGATCTCTATGCCGCCGCCACCAGGGCGAAGCTGGACGACGTCGCCCGGATGTTCCTTGGAGATCGAATCCGGACCAACCCATCCATCGAAGAAGCTCGTTCCGACAACGAGTTTCTTCCCATCTCGTCAGGACAGCGCAAGAGCGCCGCACGAACAGGAAAACGCTTGATCCTGGACAGGATAATCCATGATCGGGATCCCGCTGTGATAGCCCGCTTCCTGGCCAATCCTCGTGTCGTGGAAAGAGACGTGGTGCGCGTGTCCGCCATGAACCCCACCCGTCCCGAAATCCTGGTACTGGTCGCCAGGCATCCACGTTGGTCGAGTCGCTACGAAATCCGCAAGGCACTGGTGTGCAATCCCTGTACACCTCAACCCATCGCACTGACTCTCGTGTCGACCCTGATGCAACAAGATCTGCGCATCGTGGCCGAAAGCCCTGCAATCGCGGCCTGCATCAGGGATTCCGCCCGCCGGCTCATTCGTAGCCCGATTACGCCTTCTCCCGGTTGAATGCGGTATTGGGGCCAGATCCCCGCCCAGCGGAGAAGAGCAGCTTGCCGTCCTTCACCAGGTGACACACCCTGGGGCCCCCCAGGTACTGCACCAGCACGGAGAGGCTGGCAGGTTCTCCCGGCGGAGGTTCCACCAGGACCATATCGGCAGCCGAATCGGATGCCAGGCGCCCCAGATCGGGACGACCAAGGGCAAGACCAGCGTTCCTGGTGACCCCCAGCAGAGCTTCGGGGACGCGCAGGCCCATTTTCAAACAAGCCAGCGTGGCGCAGGTCCACAGGTCGGCCACGGGACTGGAACCAGGGTTGAAGTCGGTGGCAATCGCCATGGGTACGCCCGCCGCCCGGAAGCTGGCGACGGGGGGGGGATCATCGCCCAGGTAGAGCATGGCCCCGGGGAGCAGCACGGCCACTGTGCCGGCCCTGGCCATGGAATCGATCCCGTCCTGCTGGATGTGCTCCAGGTGGTCCGCGCTCAAGGCCCCCAGCTCTGCCGCCATGGCAGCGGCACCCGTGTGGACCACCTGCTCCGCGTGGATGCGAGGTTTCAAACCGTGGGAAATCGCCGCTCGAAGAACAGCCTCTGCTTCAGAAAGGGAAAAAGCGCCCTTGTCACAGTACACATCGGCGTAACGAGCAAGCGACGCCGCCGCGGGAATCTGCTCTCGGATCAGGAGATCCACGTAGGCCGCACGGTCCTGCCGATACTCGGCTGGTATGGCATGCGCCCCGAGAAAGGTGGGCAGCACGCGTACCACGGTGTTGGCGGATGTGATTGCTCGCAACATCTTGAGTTCGGCGCCAAGCTCCAGTCCATAGCCGCTCTTGACCTCCACCGTGGTGATCCCCCTGGAAAGCCCCAGGTCCAGGCGCTCTGTCAAGGTTTCCGACAGCATGGCCTCGGAGGCAGCCCTGGTGGCCTGGACGGTGGAGAGAATGCCTCCACCTCGCTGAAGGATCTCGGTGTAGCTGGTGCCAGCCAGTCTTTCCTGGAATTCGGCGGCCCTGCTGCCGGCAAAACAGGAGTGGGTGTGGCAATCCACCAGGCCCGGAAGCCCCAGCAGCCCCCCGCACTTCACCGTGGAATGGGCATTGGGGGCCTGCGAAGAGGGCCCTACGAACACCACGCGACCCTGGTGGAAACCAACCGCGGCGTCGTTCAGGACCAGGGGCTCGTCCCCGGTGAACAGCTCCGCTATTCCAGTAAAAACCAGTTCGACAGTCATGTGTACTCCTGGACGCCGCCGAGGCCACCCGGGCGATGTCTGCTTGCCAAGCCCATTGACTGGTGCTAATAATCCACTGTGGTTGGTGGCTCCGCGCAACGAAGGGCCTGGATTCCGCCTCAGCTCCCCGATAACCCGCCAAGTACCATCGGCCCCACGAAGGAGGCCCCATGACCCTCACCCACGGAACCGGATTGTTGCTCATCGGTTTGTCCATTCCCGGATGCGCCGGCGACAACTTCAACCAGGGTCTCGACCTGGAAAAGACTCCGGACACAGCAACCACAGACACCTCCGAAGCCGACACCGACACCGACGCCGACGCCGACACCGACACCGACGCCGACGCCGACGCCGACTCCGACACAGACGCCGATACCGACTTCCAGGCCTGCCCCAGCTCCTGGCAGCCGGTGGACCAGTCCGGTTGGTCCAAGGTCTTCGACGTGGAATGGCGAGGAGCCAGCGGCTCGGGAACCATCGAGGGCCTGGGCCCCGCATCCGAAGCCGATACCTTCAAGTACCGGGACAGCATCAGCACCACATCCGAAGGCTTCGATGTGGACGTACTGGTGGGCTGCGACGGCAGTTCGGGCGAAGGCATGTACGTGTACCAGTGGGAAGGCGACGTGACCGTGTTCATGTATTCGACCATGCTCATGGACTACTATGCCAGCGTCGTTTCCAGCCCCGCACGTCTCTACCTGCCCAGCGATGCCGAGATCGGCAACAGGGGCACCTGGGACTACAACTACACCCTGACCGTCACCTACCAGGAAGCCACATCAGCCAAGATCCAGAGCGGCCACGTAGATTTCTCCGGCTCCTACGTCGAGCTGGGCTTCACCGACATCCAGTTGTTCGACGGCACCACGGTTGAAGCCTACCTCCTGACAAACAGCTACACGGCCACAGTCCAGGAATACACAACCTGGACAGTAAACGGGTACATCGAGCAGTGGTGGGTTAGAGGCCTGGGACTCGTCAGCGAGTACCACACCAACGCCGACACCGGCGAAGTAATCATGACCCGGGAGCTGGCCGCCTACTCCGGAATCACTCCCGAGTAACACCCAAGACAGGAACCAAGAGGATCCCAATGCGAAGAATCATCTCCACAGTAACCACGGGGCTTGTCTCGGCCTTCCTGGCCCTGTCCGCCATGGCATCCAACGTGGACACCTTCCCGGTGGATCCCTACAACAGCTCGGGCACTTTCGAAAACATCCGTTACCTGGCCGTGGATCCCGATTCGGCACTCAAGATTCTGGAACCTGCAAAGCCAGCAGAATCCGACTCGGCAACAGCCGATCTGATCATCCACAACCCAACGTACATCATGGCCACGCTCTACGTGAACGGTCTACAGATCGGCGGCATCGAACCTCTGGATACCGCCATTCTCCACGGTGTCAAGGCCGGTGTCTATGAAGTGGCGCTGGCACTCCCCAACGGCTACGTCGACGCATGCCGCCTGTCCACCGGCCCCGATGCCAAGCCCGAACCCATCCTGGATCCCCCCAGCTACGAATACCCCCATTACGGCGGCCCTCCCCTTGCGAACCCGCCAAGCACCGAGCCTTCCACGCCCGCCGAATAGCGGCAGGCCACCGCTGCCGGTGAACAGCCCTGCCCTGAGCGCGCCGCCAAGACTCCCAGCGTTGGTTCTGTGCCTGCTGGCTCTTTGCCAGGGCTCCGTCGCCTGCAGTTCGGCCTGCGTCGGCGCGGGCTGTTTCCAACAATACAGCGTATCGTGGATGAGCGCCTTCTTCGGACAGGCGTCGGGCTGGGCCCCGCGCCTGGATCCGGTGGAAGAGCTGGATCTCTCCATACGAGGCAGCGACACCCAGGGTGATGGTTGGTGGGTGGCCGTCCACGAGGATCACACCTTCGTGGGTATGCCCGATGTTTCGACGGTGCGAAGTTTCGCCAACGACTCCCTGGTCATCGGCACTTCCCCCTTCGACGACGAAGCATCCATCGAAGACAGCCAGAACCCGGATTCCGCTTTCGGTGCCTCGTTGATGGCGGTTTCCGACAACGACGGCAACGGGACCCCCGACATGGTCGTGGGCTCGCCCCTCGCCCTGGGCCTGCCCGAAGCCCCGCAGGCCGGCAGGGTCTACCTGTTCAACGCCATTCCCACCCAGGCGACGGGTTCTCTCTCCAGCACAGATGCCCTGCTCACCATCATCGGCAGTGACGCCTACGACAGGCTTGGCAAGAACATGCAACCCTGTGGCGACATCGATGGTGACGGCCTCTCGGATTGGGTCCTCTGGGCGCCGTGGTCCCAGGGCTCCACATCCGCCGAAGCCTCGACGGCCCCACCTGGCGGAAGCTTGTGGGTAATCATCACCAGCAGGTTGTCCGAATACCTGGATTCCCCCGGAGTGGAGGTCCCGGTTCACCAACTGGGAAACGCCTACTACTCCTCTTTCGTGGGCGCCGACGCTGGTACTGCTCTTCTCTGCGACAAGGATTTCAATGGAGACGGTTGGCCGGAGTTGATGGTGGGGGCTCCCTACGCCGACCATGGCGGGGTGGAGGCGTCTGGAGCGGTCTACATCCTGGACCTTCGCGAAGGCACGGATAGCAACGACATGGAAGGTCTGGCGGACCAGATCACGAGGGGAGGCGATCTGGAAGAAACCGCGACCTGGGTGACCCCACCTGCCGAGCCAGAATCCTACCTGGGCTCAGCCCTGGCCGCCGGCGATATCACGGGTTCGGGAACGATGGAACTGTTGGTCGGTGCGCCGGGCGCGGACGACGGACGAGGCGCGACTGTGCTCTTTCACAACAACACAGGGGGTTCCGGAGAGCTGACCGAGATCGCCAGGTTCACGGGCGAAGACACCGGAGACCATTTCGGCAAAACGCTACTGGTAGCTGATTTGAACGGTGATTCCAACGCTGACATGGCTATCGGAGCCCCCCATCACAACCCCATGGGTGAGATGGAGTACTTCGCCTCCGGCGCACTGTACATCTGGTACGGAAGCCTGGGCTATCCGACCCTGGAGGCCGAACACGAGGCATCTCGGGCCGACACCACGTTCGAACGCTCCCAGGCCTACCTGCTGGTGGGCGACTGGGCTGAATCAGCCGACATCAACCAAGACGGAATAAACGACATCATAATGCTGCACCGAACCGAGATCTGAGAAGCCGCCCCGGCACCAGTGCTGCCGGGAACCCACTCGATTCAACTGGCTTCGTCGTCCAGGTCCGAGCGCGGCGCCTGCCAGGAACTGGGTCTTGGTGTGTTTCGGTATTCCACGAGTTCATCGGTCAAGGACGACGTGGTTTCGGGTATCACGTTGCTCCTGACATAGAAACCCAGGTCGCCGGTCCATAGGATGACAGTGGAACCGGGCGGAAGGTTGACGAGCTTTTGACCGGATCGAATGGCCGCCACCTGGCCGCCGGGGAGGGTGGCCTTACCGGTGAGTCTTGGACCAGGAGTGACCGCCAATCCCCCCAATTCGCCACACTTGACAACCCCCCCAAAGGCTTCGAAGTGCTGCTCTGGCTGAAGTGTACCTCGGGGGATCCACTCGCCATCCTGTCGGAACCAGACTTCGGCAATCTCACGAGGCCCCGAGTCCACCGTGTAGACTCCCACCTGGAGATGCCGAGCATCCAGCCGGCTGGCGACATGTTTCTGGTCATCGGGGGGCGAATAGCCTCCAGTGGCCGTAGGATCTCCGTCGGTGAGCAGGTAGATGTCGTCGTCGTCGATAGTGTAACCATCGGGCATGGGCATGGTGAAATCATCCCCGGGTGCTCGCTTGAGGGGAGCAGGCGGAAACCCCGTGCCGCTGGCGAGCCTGGCCGGAACCTGAGATTCCACCACAGGGACTTCGTCGTAGCTCCCACCAGCGCCACCGGCAGCAGCGGAGGCTGGTGCAGCGGGCGATGAACTCCCCTGCCCCACAGCGTTGCCATTTGAAGAGGCCATGGCAGGCTCGCCCTGCCTGGCAGAATCCGGCTTGGCTGGAGGTTGCTGCAGAAGCTCCGATTTGCTCGTGTCCGCCCCGCCATTCCGGGTGGAGCGTTCCCCCGGGGTCTTTGGGGGAGGCTGGGGTGCTTTCCCTGGCGAAGGCACGGAGCGCCTGGTTTTTTCCATCCTGGCTGCCGCATCGGAACCACCAGCCGACTTGTCGGTGCGGGCCGAATTGGTCGAGATCACGCCGATGTTCGCGTTCCTGTAGGGCTCCTGGGCCCTTGTAGATTCGTGGGAGACAGCAGGCACGCCATGCCCCTGGGACCTGCGGGCGCGGGGAGTGGATGTGACAGTGGGGCGGGCGTCCTGATCCATCTCGCCGGGTTCCGGTGGAACCGGCCTGGTGGCCACGACAGTGTCGCATTCGTCTTCGAAATCTGCCACAGGCGCCCCCTCCGAACTATCAACGGGAATAATGTTGGGGTAGCGTTCTGTGATCTGCTCCACATCCTGTTCGACTGAGTTCCCACTCGATGGTTGCTCTATCGGGGCTGGAGCCTTCAAGGGAGGGGGATCCTTCCCTGCATCGGCAGAATCGGCGGAGATTCCGGCAGACTGCCCAGCAACCTGGCCGTGCCTTGGCTCCGACGGAACGCTTAGGGCCATGGCAAAAACCAGGCCGTGGTTTTCGGCGTTGTAGCAAGACACGGTCAGGGGCGCATCCTGTGCTTCCCACTGACCCAACACCTTTCCCGCTCTCTCAAGACGAATGACAAACCTGGACACGCTGGCACCTCCACTGTCTTCTTCAGAATATCAACCGACAAGAAACCATGCCCGCCAAAGTTGTCGAAACAGCCTGAAGGGCGAATCGACACCCGACTACGTTGCCTTCCCGGAAGTTCACGAATCGGCAAGCACGGGGATGGGCCGGCACATCTCCTGAAGAAATGGAACGTGTGGTTGAAGCTCAGCCATGGTCCACTCCATGGCACGTTCGATCCGGTCCACGGTGGGGACCAGGTTCAACGCATTGAGCACTCGTTTCAAAGGAAAGTACAAATCGGAGAAGGGGATGTTCCTGGACACGTTGGTGCGCACGAACTGCTGTAGCGGATAATAGATGAAATTCCTGGGATTTGGAGCAAAGCAGTCCATGGCCAGGATGAAGGAGTTGCGCCTGCCCAACTCACCCGCCATCACGGTGGAATATGCCACGCTGGCGGGTACATTGTTGACGATCCCACCCTCAGCCATGCGGGCAATTCCGCGACCCGCGTAAAGCTGATCCAGCAGGCGTTTCATTGCTGGGTCGTCCCGCAGGACATCGTAGTGGATCAATCCGGGAATGGCCGAGGAAAACCCCGCGGCGTCCAGGACATCTGCACGGTAGGTGAGCGGATCTTCACCAAAGACTATCTGCCGGATTGCTCCCGGATCCGAAACCAATTCCCGAATGATTGCTGGAATGCCTGCTATCTTGCGGAATCCGGACCTGGTGAAGCGCCCTCCCGCGTGGAGGCCCTCGTCCATGAAGTTTTCGTAGTAGGCCAGATCGTGTTTCAAACCCTCCAGGGTAATGCCCGTCGTGATCAGGCGAGTTGGGATCTCCAGGTCTTGCATGGTCAGGGTATTTCCATCGGCTCTCCTGAACAACGGCCCCAGGGCTTCGTGGAGAAACAGGCGAAGAGTGGCGGGAATCCCGTAACGGGATCCCGAGTCCAATACGCGAAACACCTTGCCCCAGGACAGGCTGCGACCCGCGGCATACATGGCGGCCATGTCGAAACGCCTGCGACGAGCGCGGAAAAGGCCAATCAGCCCCCCCATGCTGGTACCCACTATCAACTCCGGTTGCAGGCCAGCCCTGTCCAGCAACATGTAGGCCCCGGCATAGCCATAGCCAGAGCCCCCTCCTCCACCAGCCACCACGACAAAATGGCGGTTGCAGACTTCGTCTTCCAATCGTTCACGTCCAAGATCGAACTTCTGCAGCAAAGACCTGCGCATCACCCTGGTGGCCCGCACAAGGCCCGGTAGCTCCCTCACGGCCCCCCAAAGGTCCGCACCGGATCCACCTGGCAGCCAAGGGGAAAGCACCGCTCGCACCCGCCAGGCATGGGGGGCCAGAAAACCCGAGACATCGATGTCGTTGCCATGAGCGTCACGGATCAGGGTCATGCGCGCAAAGGAAAGAATGTAGCGCAAGGCGTCCACCAGCCCGCTGCCAACGTCGTCGGGTCGAAGAAGGTGCCGCCTGACAACCTCTTCTTCCATGTCGTTGAAAGGCCGTCTGATCTTCAAGTGTTGCTCAACCTTCAATGAAACTCTCCAGGTTCAGGGGCTCGTCCTCCGAAAGCCAACCCATCCCACGGGGTGGAAGCACAGACGCAGACTCGGTCCTTGCCACCAGGCATCCACATCAAGAGAAAATTCAATCCGGATACTTGCACGAGTACTCCCCAAAAAAACGACCCGCTCCCTTCGGCCATGCCAGGGCAAACAACGAGGAATCGACCAGCGTGAAGGAAAAACTGGGAACCATGAGGGAGAAAACGCTCCCCAGCAAGACTACCACGTCCTTCCCCGTCTCGAAACCTGGGAACATCCCGCCTGCACCGGCACCTCCGGGCACGACCCGCTACGCGCATCCGTCGTTTTCCTGAAAAAAACGGCCCACTTCCACGGCGGGATCAGGACTGACCACGGGGCACCAGTCAGCGGGAAAGAAATCCTGGAACCGATGTTGCAGGAAACGCTCCCCCACCAGGACAACGACGCCTTTCTCTGTCTCGGAACGAACAACCCGCCCGGCCGCCTGTACCACCCTGGTCATACCAGGTGCCACGTAGGCCATCTCAAAACCATCCCTGCCCTGCCCACTGTGCCATGACTTGATCAATTCCTGCGATGGCGCGTAGGGGGGCAGTCCGGGGCCCACGACGATAACACCCAACAGGGCCTCGCCGGGCAGGTCCAGGCCCTCTCCGAATATTCCCCCAAGTGCTCCAAGCAGCACACAAGGCTCATCACCCCTGGAGAGCAGCTCGTTCACCAGCGAATCGCGAGCGCCCTCATCCATTCGAGGAGTCTGGACGAGTACCTTTCGCCCCTTATGTTCCATGTTGGCTGCGGTACGCTGCATCTCGGCAAAACTGGGAAACATGATGGCACAGTTGCCGGGGATGGAGACAACCAGCGAATCCAACAGCGACG
The DNA here is from genome assembly GCA_024276675.1 of Myxococcota bacterium. Lineage (GTDB taxonomy): Bacteria > Myxococcota_A > UBA796 > UBA796 > JAFGLY01 > JAJRWT01. The sequence continues at coordinate 154,436 of JAJRWT010000029.1, forward strand.
CCAGGGCCAAGCGATCCCGGTCACGATGGCGATACTTGGTGGAAATCCCCCTTGCAATTACCACCAGCAGGTTTCCGGGTGGAAACGGGGAGGCAGCGGCATGGGTCACGGTACGTTCCGGTTCCAGGCCTATCAGCTCACCGAAACATTCCCGTGGCAACATGGTCGCCGAGAAACAGGTGGAGGCAGCCAGGGAGGAGAAGCGCTGGGACAGGAGGGGAGCGGCGTCCCTGCAAAGCATCTCCAGGGTTGGGCCGCATGGCCCATCCAGCCCGGGCATCCCAGAAAAAGGCCGCTGCAGCAGCACGGTCTCAGGACCTACGAGATCCGCAATGACGGCGAATCTATGGAATTCACGAGTCAGATCTTGAAACGCATCCCCTTCCCACGGTGCGAGGGCAGAGGACCCCATCGAGTCCCCCGCACCTGGCCCACCCATCAAAGAGACAGTCCCGTAGTCACGAAGCATGGCCAGCATCTCGTCGTGAAGCTCGGCGATTCGCTCGTGGGGGAGTTGCAGAACACGAACATGGCCTGCCCTGTCCCATTCCTCCAGGACTACGACATCCAGATTCTCCATGTTCAGGAATGTATCCATGGCTTCCAGCCACGATAGGGACGACTGGAATGACAATCCTCCCTGGACGAGCGCTTCCCGCGCTTCCCGTACCTGTCGGGCGGAAAGGCCAGGAGAATACCAGGATCGCCCTCGCCCGGGAAGGTTGTGGACCTCGTCCACCAACAGGAGCCACTCGGCCGCCGCCTCTGTTTCAAAACGAGAGAGCCGGGCGAAGGGGTCGAAGACATAGTTGTAGTCACCCACCACCACGTCAGCGCCATCCACCAGGTCCAGTGCCAGGCGATGGGGACAGACCTGGTCAGAAAAGGCAACATGTAGCAAGTCGGGCCGGGTGACCACCCCCTTTTCGTGAAGGCGAGCCAGGCTGCGCTTCTCCCGGAGTCGACCATGGTAGGCTCTCGCCATGTGGCAGAGATCGGGGTGGCAGGAACCCGGATCCTCCGGGCATATCTTCTCACGAGCCATCAAGGTCACCGAGCGCAGAGGGACTCCACGATCCGCCATGCAGGCAAGCGTGGCCTCAGCAAGTCGCTGCTGCGTGCCGCGTGCCGTCGCAAAGAAAACCTGCCGCCCCGATTCGTAGGCGGCCTGCAGGGCTCCTTGCAAAACCGCTGCGGTCTTGCCCACTCCCGTGGGGGCAGTGAGAAGAAGGTGGTCACCCATGGACATGCTCTTCTCCACCTGCTCCACGATGCGCCGCTGCCCTCGACGGTACTCCCGGTGGGCAAAGAGCACCATGGACTGCCTACGCCTGGAACGATGTTCCAGCAGATCCTCTCTTTTTTCCACCAGGTACTTCAACTGCGCATGGACAAGAACTCCCATGCCAGGATCAGGGGAGACATGCATGACTCTTTGCCAACCGTCCAGGGCCGAGATGAGCAACAGTCTTCCCACGAGGGGGGCCAACCCCTGAAGCTCCAAAAGATAGATATATATCTTCAATTGATGGCTCCAGGCCCGTACATCGTCAGCCTTGAAGGACTCCAGTCTTTCGCCTGGGATGTGGGTGGTCTTCAATTCCTCCACCACCAGCGTGTCCCCCTCGCGAGAGACTCCGTCGATCCGGCCTGCGATATTGCACGTCCATCCCTGGACTCCAAGTGTGCAGGAGACGGACAGCTCGGAGCGAAAGCAGGAGTCGTTCTGCTCCCTTGATCTCTGCCACCTGCGATGTGCTTCCTGACCTTCTCGAATCCTGCGCGTTCCCTGGCCCGGCAGGTACAGGTCGCCTCCCGGCGGCGCAATCTCCAGGAGGTCACCCACGCCAAGCGAGATATTACGGGTATCGTCCCTGAAACGGATCACCTGCTCGCACCATTCCCTTCCTGGACAGCCTCGCCCACATGCTCACCATCCTCACCATCACATCGCTGTTCCTCACCGCTTGCCACCACAAGTCCCCGGGAATGCCAGAAGCAGCCATCACTCTGGGTTGGCGCCTGGCACCAGGCATGGAGATCCGGTACGACACACACAGCGTCTACTCCGTCGGCGAGGACACGATAGAAAGGCAGGAAAGCTGGACATACCTCGTCCGTGCGGTGGATGGGCGCGGCAACTACGCCCTGGAAGCCCATATCACACACCTGGATGCATCCATTTCACACGCCGGGCAACGAATCCTCGAATCCGAGTTGAAGCAGGCCATAGCCCAGGAACGTATTCGGTTGGATCTATCCCCCGTACACCTGCACCTGTCCATGGACGGTCGTATGGACAGCATAGAAGCCTCACGTTGGAGCGACACCTGCCCACACCGACTCCTGGCTCTGCTGCTCCCGGCCCACCCCATACTCCCCGGCGCCCGCTGGGCCGACCCGGCCACCGCCAGACCCCTCAGCCATTTCACACCCAGCGATGTCGAACTCAAGGTGAGCGGAACCCAACAGATGAAAGACCTCCGCTGGAACAGGCACCGCGGGAAACATGCCATCTCTGCGCTTCCCACCCACCTGGATGCAGAAATTCACACCAGCGCGGTGGTACTTCCCGATGACGCTCGCTTTCCCGCCATCGAAATCGACGGTGATACCGAGTGGAACCTGGACAAGGGACTGATGGACCACCGCTGGATCTCCATACGGCTGCGAGGTGGTAAGGGCTATGAAGAGACCGGTAGCCTCTTCATGGAGATGTGGCGAAGGCCTTGACCGCGCCCATCCTGCGAAAGTTCCCTCCGCCCGGGCGACGCCCTTTGTTCGAACCGGGCAGGCACATCCGCAGAACCACTCGAAACAGCGCTGCTATTCCGACGGGCTGCGGGGAGGCACTTGGCTCGGTGGGCCGGCTCCGGAGGGGAACTGGATATCACCCACAGGTCCAGAAACCTGGGTAATGGCCAACTCGCCGGACAACTCCCGGAACATGCGATCATGGGCGCCCCGAAAGCCATCCCCAGAACTTTCATGCTGGGAAACGGGCAGCGAAAGAAAATGGCTGAAACCATGGTTCTGACAAGCAATGGCGGTCATCACAGCCCCAAGTCCACCGGAGCCCATGCGGGGAAAGCTCCAGGGGAAAACGCCGAAGACAGCTTCCGGTGTGTAGCCAAGGCGCTGCCAGTAGGCATGATCCGGTGACTGGTGAGCTGCCAGCGCCAGGGAAATGCCCGGTTCCAGCAGTTGGGCACCTTGATGGGCGTCGAGTCCGCTGGAGAGCAACAGCCCGGCACCTGCAAAGATTCCGCCTCCGGTCAGGTGATGCAAGCCATCCAGCAATCTGCCCAGGCCTGCTCCAGTTTGCCCTGCCCACAGCGGCATGGCCAGTGCAGCTTCCCACTTGTATTCCCCGATCCGGGCTCGACTGATGCGCGGCGTGCAGAGTTGGGTCGCAACCCCGAGAGCTACAGCCGGCAACAGCCATATCTCGCCCCCAAGAAGCCAGGTCCTGGAGTCGGCCATGATCGTTTCTACACCTGGATGCCCGCTTTCACAGGTGCCCAGGACAGCCTGAGAGTAGGCAGCTTTGTCCCAACGAAAAATGCTTTCGACGCGGATGCGGCCCAAGACACCCACGGAACCGACGAGCATCGCATGCCCCCCCACACGGAGGTTCCGGGCCTCGTGGGAATCAACCGGCAAAACAACAGGAATGGTCCAGGCAAAGCGCCTGCCCTCACGGTGAATACAGCGACTCTCCAGGACCACGGTGCAGTCCTCCTGGTTCATGGGCCCGACCAGGGGACTCAATGTTCCGTCAGCCAGGCTACAGAGCAAGGGGAGTTGGTCATCGGAAACACGAATGCAGGGGTAGTCCGCTGCATCCACGAGAAGCTGCCCTCGCTCCCCCAGGGGAAGCACTCTGTCTACAGGTTCTGAAAGGCCGCCATGGGCTGGTATCAGAGGCAACGTTGTTTCCAGTATTCAACGGGGTAGACGTGGCCATGCCCCGCGAGTCTGATAGATATAACCAATCTGGAGAAGGCAGACACGGACCAAAGCCTACCCGGCTGGCGCGGGACTTGCAGTCCTACATTGCACAATTGTTTCGACCCCGGGTCGGGAAGACCGAAGAAGCACCTGCTGATCATCACAGCCCTCCGGCCTGCTGCGGTACAGTTGCTGGTCCAGGAAAATCACTTCACGGATCGTTGGCAGCCAATTTTTTGTCCGGGAACCCACCAACTCCAGCCGCACCCAACGACCGTTGTTTCCAGGAAAAAAACCATGAACAAACTGCTCATCGAAGGAGGCTCCCGCATTGGGGGCACGGTCCGCATCGCCGGAGCGAAGAACGCAGCTCTCCCCATCCTGGCAGCCACGATACTCGCGCCCGGCGAACATCGCATCGGAAACGTGCCCGACCTGCTGGATATCTCCTCCATGCTCAGCCTGCTGGGGCGAATCGGCTGCCCCAGCCTGCTGGGCAGTACACTCCGCCTGGACACCAAGCGAATCGTATTCTGTGAAGCGCCATATGACCTGGTCAGGAAGATGCGGGCCAGCGTCCTGGCACTGGGGCCCTTGTTGGCAAGAATGGGAGAGGCCCATGTGAGCCTGCCTGGGGGTTGCGCCATCGGAGTACGCCCCATCGACCAGCACCTGAAGGGTCTGGAAGCAATGGGATGCCGGTTCGAATTGAAGGCTGGCTATGTTCACGGATGGACAGACGGACTGCGTGGCGCCAGGATCCACCTGGACGTACCAACGGTTACCGGTACCGAAAACATACTGATGGCAGCCACGCTGGCCCGAGGGCATACCACCATCGACAACGCCGCCAGAGAGCCCGAAATAGTGGACCTGGCCTGTTTTCTTCGGAGCCTTGGTGCCCGAATCCGGGGAGAAGGCACCCAACGAATCGAGGTTGATGGCGTGGAAACCCTGTCTTCTTCTTCAAGGACCTTTCACGTGATGCCGGATCGTATCGAAGCGGGCACCTACCTGGTGGCCGCGGCGATAACAAGAGGCAACGTCACCATCACCAACGTGGTTCCCCAACACATGCAGGCGATCCTGGATGCTCTCAGGCAAGCGGGTAGCCACCTGGAAATCGCGGATGACTCCATCACTCTCTCCCACAGGGGTCCGGTCCAGCCCATAGACCTGGTGACCTCTCCATATCCCGGCTTTCCCACCGACATGCAGGCGCAGTTCATGGCTCTCCTCACCCTCGCCCGGGGTACCAGCCGAATCACCGAGACCATTTTCGAAAACCGCTTCATGCACGCGGCAGAGTTCTTACGACTGGGAGCTGACCTGGAGATCTCCGGCAACCGGGTCAAGATCAATGGCGTTCGGGAACTCTTTGGCGCCAGCCTCATGGCCACGGATCTACGCGCCAGCGCCGGCCTGGTACTGGCTGCCCTGGCGTCCAGGGGGCGTTCCGAGGTCCTTCGCCTCTACCACCTGGACCGGGGCTATGAAAAACTCGTAGAAAAGCTCCAATCCCTTGGAGCCAGACTTCGCATGGTCGAATCGGAAAACCACTCGCATCATGAACAGGAACCCATGGTGGTCAACGCCTGATGGCCTCGCCAGCGCTCCGTGCCTCCAGCACCAACCACTTGGATGGCGGCTCCGCCGCTCTCCCATGGCCAGGATGTGGAGAAGGGCAAAACAGGACCGGGAAGACCTTCAGTCGGCTGGGACCAGGTACCTTCCACAGTGCCGACAGGTGTGAACTCTGGCTCCGGACTGTACTTCGTTCACCATCTGGGGAGCGAGCATGAAATGACAGGAGCTGCAGCAGCCATCCCTCAACCGCGAGACGATGCTCTGCCCCGACTGCCGCAGTCTTTTGATATGTTCCAGGTGGAAGAGCCGCAGCTCGCTTTCAAGCCTGGGGAGCACTTCGCGAAACTCGGAGAGTCGTTCTTCCAGTCCGGGAAGCTCTTGTCTCGTTGCCTCCCGGCTGCTGGCAACCGCACGCTTGCAGGCTTCCACGCGCTCCCGTTGTTTCTCGATTTGAAGATCCACCTGGTCCAACTCTTCCATGGAGCACAGGATCTGTGTTTCCAGGTCGCCGATGGTGGCCTTGCAAGACTCCACCTGCCTGGTGGCCAGTTGGTAGTCAGAGGCCTGGCCCAGGTCGATGAGCTTACGAGTATTGCGCAACTGCCGTTGATGGGTATCGAGTTTGCTCAACAGACGCGCTTCGCGTTGGCGTATCTGCTTCCGCCTGGCCCGCTGCTCGTCCAACTCTGCGATGGCAAGTTTCAGGTCTTTCCGGGCTTTTCGTTCTGATTCCACCAATGCCCTGCATCGGGCTTCCAGGTCGCTGACGGCGTTTGCGTTCTCCCAGATACGAACGATGGCAAGGAGTTCTTCGTTCATGGGCGCGCAAATCCGTGCGGGAGCTGGGGCCAGCCCCCTGCATTCATGGGGCAGGCCGAAATCTGGAGTGGGCCCAGCAGGACTTGAACCTGCGACCCTCCGGTTATGAGCCGGGTGCTCTGACCAACTGAGCTATGGGCCCCCAGTAAATTGCTATTGTTCTATGAAAGACTTTAACCTGCGGGAACGACTCGGGTGACGAAGTTTTCCCAGAGCCTTGGCTTCGATCTGCCGAATACGCTCTCTGGTCACTTCAAAATCATGCCCCACTTCTTCCAGGGTGTGGTCGGTGCTTTCTCCTATCCCGAAACGCATTCGCAGTACACGCTCCTCGCGGGGAGTCAAGGTGGCCAGGACCTTGCGGGTCTGTTCCGACAGGTTGGAGTTTATAACCCGGTCCGATGGACAAAGGATGTTCTTGTCTTCGATAAAGTCGCCCAGGTGACTGTCGTCTTCTTCACCCAGGGGAGTCTCCAGGCTGATGGGTTCCTTGGCGATCTTCAATATCTTGCGAACCTTTTCCATGGGGATCTCAGTTTTTTCGGAGATCTCTTCCGGAGTTGGTTCTCGGCCCAGTTCCTGGACGAGATAACGGCTGGTTCTGACGAGTTTGTTGATGGTTTCGATCATGTGTACCGGGATACGGATGGTCCGCGCCTGGTCGGCAATGGCTCGAGTGATGGCCTGCCGGATCCACCAGGTGGCATAGGTGGAGAACTTGTAGCCCCGCCGATACTCGAACTTTTCGACGGCTTTCATCAGGCCGATGTTGCCCTCCTGGATCAGGTCCAGAAACTGCAGGCCACGCTTGGTGTATTTCTTGGCGATGGACACCACCAGGCGCAAGTTGGCTTCGATCAACTCGCACTTTGCCTGCTCTGCCATGGCCTCGCCCTTTTGGACTCCATCGACGATGTGATGTAGTTCCTTGCGGTCGATGCCACAGGCTTCTTCGATCTTGCGGATCCTGCGAAGTTCACGCCTGACGCGGCTGTCAAACTCACGCCATTTGTTTTCTGGTATTCCGGTGGATTCAATGACCTCTAGTCCGGCGGTCCGGGGAGTCCTGCGAACCTTGCGGATCATACGCCTGAGATCCCTGACAGGCACACGAGCCTCGTGGGCCACCTGCTCGATCACTCGTTCAGCATGAAGGACGTGTTCCCGATATTGCGCAATCTCTTCGATCAATTGCCTGATGGCGGCCTTCGAGAAGTTCACCGTGCTCATCACGGAGTAGAGTTCCGCATTGACATCGGCAATCCTGGACTCCCATTCCTCGCGTTTCTGGGGAGATTTGGCGCGAAGAAGCTGCCGACGAAGAGTTGTTTTTCCTTCCAGAATCGCCTGTGCCCGTTGGTGAATTTCCGCCAGCGTGCTGCCATCGGGCATCAGGGTCGCTCTTGATTCCTTGCCATGGGTCCGAGCCCATTCAATCCGAGCCCGCTCTTCTTCGACCATCTTGCCGAGAAACGAAACTCCGATGGAATTGGTCAACACCAGGCGTGAAACCAGTCCGTCGCCTTCTTCGATGCGCTTGGCGATGGATATCTCGCCTTCGCGTGAAAGCAGCGACACCGAGCCCATCTTGCGAAGGTAGAGTCGGACGGGATCACTGGACCTTGCCGTGCTTGGAGTACCCTCTTGTTGCCCTTCGGAAGTGCGGCTGGTGGATGAAGAATGCCGAGCCTTGCGGGAGGCGTTCACCACGTCGATGTCCAACTCGCTGAACATGATCATCAGGTCATCGATCTGGTCGCTGGAGACCAGGTGCATGGGAAGCTGGTTGTTCATCTCTTCGTAGGTGATGTACCCACGCCGCTTCCCGATGTTGATGAGTACCTGAATTTCGTCGTTCAGGTCGTTGTCCTTGAGCATATGCGCTCCTGGCCGACTCGTTGCCAAGCTGCGGTTCTCGTGTTTGCCTTGTTTTCCACGCCTTCTCTCATGCACCTTTCAAGAAAAGGTCCCTTGTCGGATAGCCACCAGATCCCTTTGACGATGCTGTAGCTCTACCCGACGCCTGATCAATTCAAGATACCTTGCCCTGTCAAGCGCCGGGCTGCAAGTGGCAAGATGTTGATGAATAGAGGATAATTCGTGTTGGATATCCTTCAACTCCAGCCTGGCCAGAATCTGCCTGACTGCCCTGTCCACATGTTCTTCGGTGTAGAGGTCTTCGTTGGCAGAAGCTTCACGCAACACCCTGCATAGTTCGGTGTCAGGCAGATCTTCAAGGACTGCCGCAAGAGATCTACCCTCCAGCAGCCCGGCCATGCATTCCTTGACGTCGAGACGAGAACTGAAAAGATCGGGATCGAAAGCAGCCACCAGCGGCACAGCAGTATCCGGGTAGTGGATAACGAGCCAAAAAAGATCTTTTACCTCTGGTGGAAGCACCTGGGCAGAAAATGATTGCGCCGCTACGGAAACCTCCGTTTTCTTCCCTCGCCGCGACGCTTGCCGTTCCAGGCCCTCCATCACTCTTTGCTCGGGCAGATAGAGCACATCGGCTATTCGACGAGCGATCACGGACCTCGCCAGGGGAGGAAACCTGGCCACGATGGGGGCCAGGCTTTCAAGGGCCTGCTGGCGACCCATGGGGCTTGGGCCAAACCGCAGCGCAGCCCTGCGCAGGAGCAGTTCCACCAGGGGTTCGGTGTCTTCGAGTCTGGCAGCAAAGGCCTGGGCGCCCTGCGTGTTGATGTACTCATCGGGATCCTTGGCCCCGGGAATCTCGAGCCTGAAGGCGTCGATTCCGGCGTCGGCAAAGATGGGCATGGCCCGCTCGGCAGCACGCAGACCAGCTTCATCAGCATCAAAGAGAGCGATCACCTTCCTGGTGAAGGTGCGCAGAGATTTCAGGTGGTCAACGGTCAGCGCGGTGCCGCAGGTTGCCACAGTCTCGGGAAATCCACCCTGCCCCAACGACACGACATCGAAGTAGCCCTCCACGAGAATCACCCGGTCCTTCTGCTGGATCTCCCTGCGAGCAAGCGACAATCCATAGAGAGTTCGCGACTTAACATAGATATCTGTTTCTGGTCCGTTGATATACTTGGGCGCCTTGGAATCACTGGACTGGTCAACAATGCGACCCCCAAAAGAAATGGGGCGTTCCCTGGAGTCCAGTATGGGAAAGACGACTCGCCCTCTCATTATGTCGTAGGCTCCCCCACCCCGTTCCGAGCGCCTGGCCAGACCGGCTTCCACCACCTGCTCCGCCGATATCCCCTTGCTATGAAGATAATCGGTTAAGTTGGACCATCCCACGGGGGCGTAGCCTATACGGTATCGTCGTATGGTTTCGTCGCCTATGCCCCTTTGCTGGAGATACTTCCTTCCGGGTCCGCCTTCGGGGCGGACGAGCAGCACATTCTGGTAGTAGCCCGCTGCTTCTCCACAGACCTCGTAGAGGGTGGCCCTGCGCTTCAGACGGACCTTTTCTTCAGTGGAGAGGAGTCGTTCCTCGATGGTGACGCCAGCCGGAGCAGCCAGCTCCTTGACTGCTTCCAGGAATCCCATGCCCTGCACCTTCATCAGGAATTTGAAGACATCCCCGCCTTCGCCGCAACCGAAACAGTGAAAAATGCCCTTGTGGGGAACCACACTGAAGGATGGGGTTTTTTCCTGGTGAAATGGACACAGCCCCATGAACGAGTTGCCGGCACGCCGAAGCGTGACGTGCCTCCGATGACTTCGACTATGTCTGTCCGTTCCCGGACCTGGTCGATGATCTCACGCGGTATGGCCATGGTATCCCCAGGGAGGAGAGGGTCGGACATACGGCCACGCAGCAGCCATGCTCGCATATACCGCCTCCCTGTCTTTCCCTAACCTTGCCACCCGGTGCTGTCCCAGCTAGATTGTCTGGGAGGGGGACGGCCAGGTGATCGCGGACGGCCCTGTTGCCGTTCGAGGAAAGTCCGAACTCCACAGGGCAAGGTGCCGGGTAACGCCCGGTCGGGGAAACCCGGAGGAAAGCGCAACAGAAAGCAAACCGCCAGGTCACGGCCTCCCGGACCTTGTCCGCGCAATCCCCAGGGCAGCGGCGCGTACGAGTCCGGGGAGGAGGCGAACCCTCTTCGGCAAGGTTGAAACGGTGCGGTAAGAGCGCACCGGCGGTCCCGGTGACGGGATCGGCCAGGCAAACCCCACCAGGAGCAAGGCCAAGTAGAGGAACGTTCGAGGACTGCCCGTTCGAGTTCCGGGGTTGGCCGCTAGAGGCCTTCGGCAACGCAGGTCCCAGATGAATGATCATCGCCCTGCAATGGGGCGACCCAGGCAGGGAACAGAATTCGGCTTACGGCCACCCTCCTCCCGCCCCCCTGGCTCTGGCCACGGGGGCGGCACCTTTACCTGCAGTAGCCCCCCCCTGGCGGCCCGCCAGTTACTCCATCCATGCCTGCCGGGAATTGTCGCCAGTGTCGCCCTGCCAATGAGAACCCCCGGACGATGACTGTTCAGGGAAACGGTAGATCACCGTTCCAGGTTCGGCCATCAACAGTTCCTGGGCAGCCATCCTGCGCAACGCCATCGGGCTGTTGCGAAGCGTCTGTATTTCACGCTGGTAGATGAGGTTTTCTTTTCGGACACGAGTGATGGACTCCTGGACCTGGGCAAGTTGCACCTTGAGCCTGTGGCGCATGATCAAGCCGTCGGAGCCGAAAATCGCCAGGAACACCAGCACACAGGCCAGCAGTGCCGGAGCGATGGTCAAAAGAATACTTCGTAGACGATAGGCGTTCACTGTCTTGGAGTTGGATGGATGTCTGGAGATGCGGGCCAGGAATAGATGGTTGGCGACGTTCGACCGCAGGAGAGAAGAGAGGTCAGTTGGCAGGTCAACGCTCCATGCAAACAAACCCCTGTAATAATAGCGTACTATCCCGTTGCAGGAAAGCACTTCCTCGAGAATCCGGCCACCGCAATCCAATAGGAACCCTCCAACACGCGAGAGAGCTTGGGGTTGGTTGGAGCAGGGGCGCCCATCCTTGGCGAAGTTGCCGGCAGGGTTTTCACATCCCGGGACGAGCCCCGGGTTCACTTTTCGGTGGGATCGCCCTTTTTCCCCGCGCCATCTCCTCGCACCTCGGTGGCTATGGCGAGCCTGGACAAGCCCATGCTCTTTGCCAGGTCCATCACGGCGACCACTCGCCCATGTTCAACCTCGGTATCGGCCTTGATCACCACAAGCGTATTGGGATCGGATAGCGCCGCTTTGCTGAAGGCTTGCCCCAACCTGGTCCAATCCACGGGAGAACGATCCAGGTAGACAGCGCCATCTGCGGTCATCCAGATGTTCAGATCTTCCTTTTCCCGTATAATGGTCTGAGCACTGCTACGGGGCAGGTCCACCTGTATACCTGGAGTGGCGATAAAGGTCGTGGACACCATGAAGAAGAGTACGAGCTGGAAAATGATATCGATGAGGGGGGTGACATCCACCCTGACTTCTTCCCGTCGTGTTCGGGAGAGGTTCACCTGGATATTCTCCTCGGAAACGGGGTAATACTAATTCCGGCAGGTTCGGTTGGCCCAGTTGCCCGACACGGACACATTCCACTGTGCTCGTACGCGTGATGGGCACGAGCCCTGCACAGGCACGGCCCGTGCCGACCAGGTGCGACAGCTTCCAAGGTCCATATTCATGAATCCCCTGCCTTCCTTTCCGAAGCCGTGATCCTCTCGATGATGTCGATTGCGAATGCCTCCATTTCCATCACAAGATCGTCTACCCGAGCCAGGAGATACTTGTAGGCGATAATGGCTGGAATCCCCACCGAAAGCCCGGCAAAAGTGGTGATCAACGCCTGGGAGATACCTCCGGCCAGGCTGGACACCACCCCCACACCTTCGCGCTGAATCACCTCGAAGGTGAGGATCATGCCCCAGACCGTTCCCAGCAAGCCCAGCAGGGGCGCCACGGCTGCCACGGTTCCCAACACACCCGTATACCGCTCCAGTTCGGCGGCCTCGCGGCGACCGGATTCTTCGAGACGTTCCTTTATTCGCTCCCATGGTTCATCGTGGTATGCAATGGCCACTTCCATCACCCGGGATAGAGAGCTGACCCTTTTCCGACACAGAGTCAGGGCATCGTCCCATCGCTGCTGATCCACCAGGGCCTCCAGTTCGACCTGGAACCCGTGTGGAACCACCCGCGCCCGGCGAAGTGCCAACAACCGTTCACAAAGAGCGGCCACAGCCACCACCGAGGCAATCCCGATGGGGATCATCACAGGTCCACCGCTGACCAGAAACTCGATCACATGTGCTCCCAGTTGACAAGTCCGGATGGGACGGGGTTTCGTACCTGCAGATTAATCCGCTGGCAGAAATTCGTGGACTGCAAGTTATGACTATTGCCGGAAAAGTACAGCAGCGTGCCCTTCAACACCCCAGGCGCTCCAGACTTCCAGGACGCCGGCTCGGCCAGGCCCATCTCCGGTCAGAGATTTTCCATGCATTACAAAGCCACTTCTCACCTCCATTCCACCTGGCTACGCGCCATCGTGGCTCCCCTGTTGGGTATCCTGGCCACCACATCGGGCTGCAAGGTGGGGTATGTCCTGGAAAGCGCGTACTACCAGGCCGAGCTACTTGCGGGCCGCCAGTCGCTGGAACGGGTCATGGCCAGTGCCGACCTGACCCCGGAGCAACGAAGTCGGCTGGGGATGATCCCCGAGATCAAGGCCTGGGGTGAACAGAACGGCCTGAAAAAAAGCCACAGCTACGAAAGCGCCAACCTGGGCTGGAAAAGAACCATCTACAACTTCTCCGCCTGCCCGCCACTGTCTTTCGAACCCGTCACCTGGTGGTTCCCGGTGGTGGGCAGGGTTCCCTACCTGGGCTTTTTCAGGGAGAGCAAGGCTCTGCGCTACCAGGAACGCTACCAGGCCAAGGGCTACGATGTCTGGGTCCGAACAGCCGGCGCCTACTCCACCCTTGGTTGGTTCCGCGATCCGGTGCTCCCCGACATGCTCAACTGGAACGACTATCAAATTGCAGAGACCATTCTCCACGAATTGGCCCATGCCACCCTGTGGCTGCCGGGCAGCGTTCAACTGAACGAGACCTTCGCCAACGTGGTGGGCGCAGCCGCAGCCGAGGGTTGGCTGATCCAGCGCTACGGCCAAGGCAGCCCGGAGCTGCAAACCATGTACGAGAGGCGCTCCGATTCCAGAGCATTTCGGGCAATCCTGAAAAACACCTGTGACAAGCTGAACACCCTCTACACGGATCCCGATATTCCCACGTCCGAAAAACTGGAAATGAAGCAAATCATAATCGAGAGCATCGAGGACTCCACAAGGCAGTCCGGACTACACCGGGAAGCCGCCTACCTTGAGATGGTGCGCAGGGGGCCGTGGAACAACGCCAGACTCATGCAGTTTCGCACCTACAACTCCAACAGGGATGTCTTCGAGCTGCTCCTGGAACAAGAGGGTGGAGATATTTCAAGGTTCATCGCCAGGATAGACGAGATCACCCGGGGCAGTGGCGACCCCATGGGATCACTCCTCGAAGCCGCTGGTGTTGCGACCCAAAACTGAGCCCCGGTGTAAATATTTTTGAACATGTCAAGAACCTGGCACAGCCTGCCGACTAGAGCAGCAGTCAGACACGTTTCAAGACCCAAGCTCAACCCCAGCTCCTCGACCGCATAGCCCCAGAGCTTCGCATGACCTTCGAGTCAGTGTTCAAAGCCCTGTTTGGGCGGTCGAACGAGGAGCCCCATCAACCCGGGCGGCGGGAAAAGGGCGTCCACAACTGTGCTTTTCTGGCGAACGAAAGAGAAGGGAGCCGCCATGGCACGAATATTGCTGTCATACAAGGAGAACGAAGAAGACGACAATCGGAGGAGATCTATGGGGTCTGTCAATCCCAGCAGGGTAAGCCATGCTCAAAAACGCGGCGGGCAGCTCTTGAACAAGTACCTGAAAAAAATGGGCGAGATCCCTCTCCTGTCACGGGACGCCGAGATCGAGGTCGCCCGCCGAATCGAAGCAGGTGGGCCCGACTCGGAGTTGGCAAAGCAGGCCCTCATCAATGCCAACTTGCGCCTGGTGGTGAGCATCGCCAAGCAGTACACCTACAGGGGGATGCCCCTGTCCGATCTGATCCAGGAGGGCAACCTGGGGCTCATCAAGGCCACGGAGAAATTCGATCACACCAGGGGTTTCAAGTTTTCGACCTATGCATCCTGGTGGATCCGCCAAAGCATCATCCGGGCCATTGAAAGTCAAATACGCACCATCAGAATACCGATATACAAGCTGGAAGTGGTGAACAAGGTGCACCACACCCAGAAGGAGATGTTCCAGGAGCTGGGCAGGGAGCCCAACCTCCGCGAGATCTCGGAGAGGCTGGAATTGGAACCGGAAAAGGTTGAAGCACTTATGCGCCTGACCCGGGAACCCATGAGTCTCGATGCCCCGGTAAACGACGAAAGCGACTCCACCATCAGCGACTTCATCGAGAACCCCCACTGTGAGAAGCCCTCCACCGCCATCGAGGACGCATCACTCCGTGAACAGGTGGAGGAGGTACTCGCCATGCTGACCCCTCGCGAAGAAAAAGTCGTGAGGATGCGATACGGAATCGGAGAACCCTGTTGCTATTCCCTTGAAGAAATCGGTATGCGCTTCCATCTCACCAGGGAACGAATCAGGCAGATCGAGATCAAAGCCCTGCGCAAACTGCGGCACGCCAAGCGCCGCCAGGCACTGGACGCTTTCGTCCACTGAAGATCCCGTCGGCGCCCACCACCTTTTCACCCATGTATCCATGCTGGGCAGGGGTAGTGGCTGGTGGAAGGGATACGAACGGGGACTGGCAAGACTACCAGACTTCCACCGTGCCGAACTCCGGTTGCTGGTCCAAGGCGCCTGGCTCCCGGTCGTTGGAATCTTCCGGCAGGGCCATTCCATACTGTACACGAAGGGCCCGCACCACTTCCGGAGGGGTGAGATCCGAGACGAACAAGAACGGATAGCGCCCCCCCCGAATACCTGAATCCTGAAGCGGAAACTCCAGAGAGGCCACGAGGTCTTCTACGCAGGCCACAAGCTGGGGATCGCCCAGCGTGTCCATCACCGCATTGGCATCAGCCACTTCGCCTTCGGGACCGAGCACGAAACGGACCACGACTTCTCCGTAGAGGTAGGGGTCAGTCTTCAGGGCCCTCTGGTAGCATATCTGAGCTTCGGGTTCTGCTGATCGGAACACCTCTGCCACCAGGCGGCGCTCCCTGCTTGGCTGCCTTTCGGGAGGGATCTCGGTATCACCATCCATTACCGTGACATGGACCATGGAGGCACTACCTGATTCCAGCATGGCTGTCTGTACTGAACTCTCCTTGTGGGGACAGGCGGACAAAGACAGGAGAAAGGTTGACAGGAGAAGTTTCAATGAGAATACCCGACAGTTGCCATGATGGTGTTCAAAGGTTCAAGAACTCGCGACATCTCGTTACTGGGTGGAATCGAAATCATACCTCAGATCTGGAAAACGGGCTGCCCCGACTTCGTCCAGACGCCCAAGCGATGGCCGGCTGGGCGCGGATTTCAGGGTGTCTGGTTGCTGGCCGGCTTCCCGAGCTACCTGTATAAGAGCGTCGGCAAAGGCGTCGAGTTCATCCAGAGATTCGGTTTCGGTGGGCTCGATCATCATGGCATGAGGCACAACCAGGGGGAAGTAGACGGTGGGAGGGTGGAAACCGTAGTCCATGAGCCTCTTCGCGATGTCGATGGTTTGAACGCCGTGTGCCCTCTGCAGACGATCAGTGAGGATTACCTCGTGCATGCATGGCTGCGGAAAAGCCACCTCAAAGGCTTTGGAAAGCCGCACACGCAGGTAATTGGCGTTCAGGATGGCCATGCGGGAGGCGTGCGTCAGGCCCTGGGCTCCCATCTCCATGATGTATGAAGCGGCCCGGAGGACAACTCCAAAATTGCCGTAGAAGGAACGAACCCTTCCCACACTGTTGGGTCTGTCCCATTCCAGTGTCAATGGATCACCGCGGTGTATCACCGGGACAGGCAGAAATGGTTCCAGTTCCTGGGTGACAGCCACGGGACCGGCTCCGGGACCTCCGCCACCGTGGGGCGTGGAGAAGGTCTTGTGGAGGTTGAAGTGCATCACATCCATACCCAGATCGCCGGGTCTGACGATTCCCATGAGTGCGTTGAGGTTTGCGCCATCTCCGTAGACCAGACCGCCCGCTTCGTGTACCACCTTGCAGATGCTTGATAGATTGCGCTCGTACAGGCCAAGGGTATTGGGATGGGTGACCATCAAGCCGGCCACCTGATCGTCCATGAGACGGGCAACGGTGTCCACTTCCAGTATTCCATCGGGACCGGCAGGCACCTCGACAGCCTGGTATCCGGCCATGCTGGCTGACGCCGGGTTTGTACCGTGGGCGCTGGCGGGCACGAGAATCTTTGAACGAGGGTCGCCACGGCTTTCTTGACAGGCTCTGATGAGCAAGAGCCCCAGGAGTTCCCCGTGAGCTCCGGCGGCGGGTTGCAGAGTAACGGCGTGCAAACCCGTAAGGGCCTTCAGGGAGTCTTCTACGAAGGCCATGACATGGAGCGCACCCTGGAGGGTCTCCACGGGCTGCCAGGGATGAAGCTGCGCAAAACCATCCAGAGCCGCCAGATCCTCGGCGACCCTGGGGTTGTATTTCATGGTGCATGAACCCAGGGGGTACAAGCCTGTGTCGATGCTGTAGTTCCACTGGGAAAGCCGCGTATAATGCCGAACCACCTCTGGCTCGGAGAGTTCCGGGAGGCGCATGGGGGCCTGGCGGAGAAGATCTTCGGGCAGATCGTCGGCAAGGGGGACTCCACTGGTCGCGGGGCGCCAACCAGTTCGGCCTTCAACGGAGCGCTCGAAGAGAAGCGGCTCGCTCTGCAGCAGACCGTTGGTCCCGGACGTTGTCTTCACTGTTGACATTTGAATGCTCCCGGAGCTTCTGGTTCCAGCTACCGTCCTTCGGACGTGGTTGTCGGGGGACGAACGCCCTGTTGGGCAGGTCGGCCAACGAGGCCGACAAATTCAAGCCCCCCGTGCAGGAGTGGCGTTTCCACGGAAACGAGCCAGACGCGAGAGAAACGAATCCATTTGTTCCTTGCCCAGCACCTCGGTGGCACAGATGAGCAGCTCGTGAGATCTTCCACCCGGGAAGCGGTCCATTGGCAGTCCCGCAAAGAAACCGTCAGGCAGCATTTCTTCCACGACCCTGGCAGCAGGCACGGGAGTGCGAATCACCAGTTCGTGAAAGAATGGAGCATTGTAGACCAGATCGAATCCCGGGAGCGCTGAAATTGCCTTCTTGAGATAGAGCGCGTTGGAATGGCTCTGCATGGCCACCTGGCGGAGGCCGTCGGGGCCCAGGAGCGAGAGATAGATGGACACCATCAAGGCGCACAAGCCCTGGTTGGTGCAGATATTGCTGGTTGCCCGTGCCCTTCGAATGTGCTGTTCGCGTGTGGCCAGGGTCAACACGAAACCCCGCTGCCCCTGAGAGTCGACGGTACGCCCCACCAGGCGACCCGGCAGTTGCCTGAGGTAGCGGCGGCGGGTGGCGAAGAGGCCAAGGTGTGGACCGCCCATGGAGAGCGGAATGCCCAGGGCCTGGCCCTCACCCACAACGATGTCGGCTCCAAGTTCTCCTGGAGAGCGCAGCAAGGCACAGGCGTGAGGATCTGTCACCACCACCACCAACAGGGCCCCCGCATCGTGTACCAGCGGGCAAATGACAGGGAGGTCTTCCAGCAGGCCATAGAAGTTCGGACTCTGCACGGCCACGCAGCAGGTTTCGCGATCCAGTTGCCGGGAGAGATCCTGGATGGATACACGCCCATCGCGTCGGGGGGGCAGGTGCGCCAGTGAAATCGGCCCAGCCCTGGAGTACGTGACACAGGTGGCCCGGTAGTCCGGATGAATCGCACCGGCGAGAATCGCCCTGGGGCGACGGCCACGCAACACCCGGTGGGCCATGGAAAGCGCTTCCGCCAGGGCGCTGGCCCCGTCGTAGGTGGAGGCGTTGGCCACATCCATTCCAAAAAGCTCACAGACCATGGTCTGGAATTCGTACATGGCCTGCAGAGTGCCCTGGGATATTTCCGGCTGGTAGGGGGTGTAGGCTGTCAGGAATTCTCCCCGATCCACCAGGTGCGATATGGCCGATGGGATGCCGTGCTTATAGGCACCAGCCCCCAGGAATGAGAGCACCTGGTCGGTGTGGGTGTTGAGAAGGGCGAGCCGTTTCAGCTCATGAACCAGTTCCGGTTCAGATATCGGCGAGGCCATGGGGAGGGAACCCTGGAACATGTCGCCTCGTGGTACCACCTGCCCTATGAGATCATCCACCGAGGAGAGGCCAAGGACGTTCAACATGCGTTCAATCTCGGGCCCGGTAGCGGGGATAAACCTGGAAACCGTGTCGGCCATTCCATTTTCCTTGTGGGAGATCACTGGAGAATCAAACCGTGGAGTATGTTGTCAGAACTCACACGAAAACGCCTTCCCGAGTACGGGTACCCGGGCGCTCCAGGTACCAGGGAGCTTTTCTCGTGGGAAACCCTTGCGCGAACCCTCGCGGGAAGGTGATACCGCAGCCACATGGACTCAGGAGTCTTGTTCCGCGACAAATGCCTGGTAGGTCGAGGCGTCCATGAGTGCGTCCACCTGGGCAGGATCCGACAAACGAATTCGCAGCAACCAGCCGCCACCGTATGGATCCTGGTTCACGAGTTCCTCGGCACCGTCCAGGTCTTCGTTGGTATCCAACAGTTCTCCGCCAACGGGTGAAAAGACCTCGCTCACGGCCTTGACGCTTTCCACCTCGGCGACGACATCGCCAACGGCGACATGGTCACCGGGTTGGCTTCGATACTCTATGTAGACGACATCGCCCAGACTGTGTTGAGCGAAGTCGGTTAGTCCGATTACGGCCTCGTCGCCTTCGACGCGCACCCACTCATGCTCTTGGCTGTACCTGAGTTCGGGAGGAAACTGCATGACTGCTCCTATGGGCAGACTGTTGATTGATTGGCGGCGTGCTGACGAAAAACAGGAAATTCAGTCAGTACGGCCGGCGATAGAAGGGAGTGCGGACGACCTGGGCGTTGGCCAGTCGCCCGCGTATGTCCACCTGAAGGCGGCTGCCGGGCCGGGCCAATGGGCGGGGCACGTAGCCAAGGGCAATGTTCAGGTCGAGACTTGGAGACCGGGTTCCACTGGTAACATGCCCCACCTTCCGACCGTTGGCGATGATGTCCTGGTGGGGACGTGCGATGCGCCGCTCCACCACCATCCCCACCAACCTGCGACTGAGCCCCTGGCTCTTCTGGGCGCGAAGGGCATCCTTCCCGATGAAGGGAGCGGTCTTGTCCAACTTGGTGACCCAGCCCAGGCCAGCTTCGAGAGGGCTGGTGGTGTGGTCGATGTCGTTGCCGTACAGACAATACCGTGATTCCAGGCGGAGGGTGTCCCTGGCGCCGAGGCCAACGGGTTTGATGCCGTAGGGCTCACCGGCTGCCATCAGGGCC
Source organism: Myxococcota bacterium (assembly GCA_024276675.1). Classification (GTDB taxonomy): domain Bacteria; phylum Myxococcota_A; class UBA796; order UBA796; family JAFGLY01; genus JAJRWT01. Next base: position 174,355 of record JAJRWT010000029.1, read on the forward strand.
TCCCACACGGTCCGGGCTCCAGCGGGGGATAGAAAGATCTCGTAGCCGTCTTCGCCAGTATAGCCTGTACGGGCGACGATACAGCCGGTTACGCCTGCCACCGCTCCCAGGGTAAAATGATAGGTGCCCACTTGTTCCAGTGGAAAATCCACGAGTCCTTTCAATATTGGGAGGGCGTTGCGCCCCTGCAAGGCCACCTGCGCCCAGCGTGCGGATTCGTCGGTGACGAAGGCACCCTTGGGAAAGGGATTGTGCTCCAGCACCCAGTCCAGGTCTTTCTGCCGGTTGGCCGCATTCACACAGATGAGAAAGTCGTCTTCCGCAAAACGGTACACCAGCAGATCATCCACGATTCCGCCGCTGGGAAGACACATGACCGTGTACTGGGCCTGCCCGTCCACCATGGCAGAGACATCGTTGGTCATCAACACCTGCAGAGCATCCAGAGCCCGTGGACCCTTCACGCGCAATTCGCCCATGTGGCTCACGTCGAAGAGACCGACGGATTCCCGAACTGCGCGGTGTTCATCGAGGATACCAGAAAACTGGAGGGGCATCTCCCATCCGCTGAAGTCCACCAGGCGTGCCCCGGCTTCGACGTGGAGTTGGTAGAATGGTGTGCGCATGAGTCGCATGAAAACCTCCATGTGGAAACCGCGGAGGAGGGCGCCGAAAGCTGTAGTGACGCCAGAAGCGGCCAAATCGACAATCTACGGAAAAAGAGTTCAGCCAGGAGTGACATTCTGCCGGGCAGAAGCGGCCAGAAAGGTATTTCGCATGAGCATGGCGATGGTCATGGGCCCTACACCGCCTGGCACGGGGGTGATGTACGCGGCACGATCCATGGCATGTCCATAATCCAGGTCGCCACATAGACTGCCATCGGGCATGCGGTTGATGCCCACGTCCAGGACGGCCGCTCCGGGCTTGACCCACCTTCCGGGGATCGCCAGCGGTCGCCCCAGCGCCAACACGAGGATGTCGGCTGCGCGCACATGGGGTTCCAGGTCCGGAGTGCGGCTGTGGCACACCGTGACGGTGGCTCCAGCCCTGTCAAGCAGTAACGAGACAGGTCTGCCCACGATGGGGGATCGACCCACGACGGTGGCCGAACGACCGCTCAAGCCCACCCCCCAGTGCTCCAGGATAGCCATGATCGCGGCCGCGGTGCATGGTACGAAACGCGGACGACCAAGTGTGAGAAGACCGGTGTTGAGGGGATGGAAGCAGTCCACATCCTTGGCGGGGTCAATTGCCTCCAACACCGCATCGCCATCCAGATCCCCCGGCAGGGGAAGCTGCACAAGTATACCATCGACCTTCTGAACGCGGTTCAGCTCTGCCACGAGGGCAAGGAGTCGTTCTTGGGATATATCTGGCGGGAGGTCCACCTGGCGGTGGGCGAAGCCAAGCCGTTCCGCCACTCTCGCCTTGCGCTCCACGTAGATCCTGCTGGCGGGGTCGGTCCCGACCATGACTACCGCCAGACCTGGCGGCCGCGGCAGGCCAGCCACCAACCGACGGGTGCTCTGGTTGTGAAGCCGGGCAAGGCGGCGCCCGTCCAGGACCGTGGCCACGGGATACCCGTTGAACCTTTCGGGTTACTTCGCGGCGGCGGCAGCAGCGGTTGACGAGGATTTGCTCGTGGATCCGGTGCTGGATGACGTGGATGAAGATGCGCTCCGCTTGAGACCGTAGTGGTCGCGATACCAGCCCGAACCCTTGAGAACGAAGCTGGTCATGCTGATGAGCTTTCGCACCTGTTGCTCGCCGCATTCCGGGCAGATCTCGGGTGGGAGATCGCCGATATGCTGGAGCAGCTCGAACTCGTGCCCACAGGCATTGCACGTGTACTCGTAGATCGGCATTGTTCACTCCTCGCCGCTCTTTATAAGCACATCTGCACAAACATCAAGTACCCACGAGATGAACCTCACCAGAATCACACATTGCCCGTGGCAGGCTCCAGACAACCATGGCCAGACCTCAAGGGACGCTCTCCACAATGCAGAGCGTATGTCTCTTGCAAAGGCGGATCTCGCCTGGGCAGCCGGCCTCCGTTGCACGTGGCGGCATTGAACGTTCCCCCTGCCATAATCATCTCGCCGGACCCAGACCGTGCCAAGCAGGCACTTTGCCGGTATGTTGCGCTCATGAGCCTGTTGGACACCCTGCTGAAAAAACACGTAGTACTGGTGACTGGAAAGGGCGGCACCGGCAAGACCACCGTATGCGCAGCCCTGGGTCTGGCCGCCGCCGCCAGGGGGCTGCGCACGACCCTGGTGGAAACATCCGGCGCCACGAGGCTGGCAGAACTATTCGGCCTCCCCCCACAGGTTCTTGCCGTCCGTGCAATCCGCCCCTCCCTGCGGGTGCTCACACTTACCTCCGAAGCCTGTGTAGAGGACTTCGTGGTCAAGCGGGTGCGATTCCGCAGCCTGTATCGCCTTGTGTTCAGAAACCGCGTGATGGGACCGTTCATGGACTCCGTCCCCGGACTTCCCGATCTGATCCAGTTGGGCAAGGTATACGACATGCAGAGAGAATCGGATGACAACGGTGACCCGGTTCACGATCTCATCATTGTGGACGCTCCCGCCACGGGGCACGGCCTCACCATGCTCAGCTCCCCCGAAACCCTCATGGACATGACCCTGGCAGGACCACTCCACGCCAACAGCAAACTCGTGCGCGATCTCTTCACGGATCCCGCAAATACCGCGCTTCTCCTCACCAGCCTTCCCGAGGCCCTGCCCTTGAACGAAACCATAGATCTGTTCCACGCCCTGGGCCCCAAACAGTCCCTGGTGGCCGGATGTGTGCTCAACCGCGTTCTCGAGGTTCCCTTCACCTCGGGCCTGGCCTGGCCCCTGGTGGCGAAACACCTGGAGGCCCTGTCCGATCCACGTATCCAGGAAGCCCTTCACTGGACTTCCCTGTGGCTGGAACGAACCGCTCTCCAGGAACAGGCCCTGGAGAGCTTGAGCCGCGAGATTCCCAGACCCATCGCCATCTTCCCCTTCATCATGCACAACTACAAAGACCCAGAATCCCTGGAAACCCTTGGGGACCGCCTGGATACGCTCAAGTGGCCGCCGCAGGCATCTCCAGCACCCAGGTGGATGAAATCATGACCACAGTAGTCATCTGCTGCGGCGCCGGTGGCGTGGGAAAAACCACGGTATCCGCTGCCATGGCCATGAAGATGGCTTGTGAGGGATACCGGGTAGCAGTCCTGACGGTGGATCCTGCACGTCGCCTGGCCGACAGCCTCGGGTTGGAACATCTGGGCAACGAACCCCGTCCTGTCTTGTTTCAGCAGGATTGCCAGCCCCATTCCCCGTCCCGGGACTCCCAGATCGATGGGCCGGCCGGTCGTATGGATGCCCTGATGCTGGATCCGGGCTCCACCTTCGACTCCGTGATCAGGCAAGTGGCCTCCTCAGCCGAAACACGGGATCGTATTCTCGCAAACCGTTATTACAAGTACTACTCGACCAAGATGGTGGGCTCATATGAATACGGGGCCATGCTGCGCCTGCACGCCCTGTTGGCCAGTGGGGACTACGATGCGCTGGTGCTGGACACCCCTCCCACCAGGCACGCCATCGACTTCCTCACCACGCCCCATCGCATGGCTCGGGTCCTGGACAAACAGGTGGTCCAGGTGCTCTCCATGGCGGGTAGCAAGAGCGGCTTCTCGTCAATGCTGGAGTCCAACTCGGCTGTTTTGCGCGTGCTGGATCGTTTTCTGGGAAACCGCACCATACAAGACATCGGTAATTTCATCACCGCTTTTGAAGACATATTCGAACCTCTTCGCGAGCGCACCATCCAACTGCGGGACCTCCTGCATGCCGACGACACGCACCTGGTCCTGGTGACCACACCCGACTCATCCACCCACAAGGAATCCAGGGACTTCCACCAACTGATCAGGGAACAGGGAATCCCCTTCTGGGGATTCATCGCCAATCGCTGCGCCACAGCTCCCAACTTCAGCGAAAAACTTCCCCTCCGCCTGTTCCCGGATGAGCCTCCCCAATCCGTTGACCGTGAGAGCTACCGGGAAATACTGGAAGGCGTGAGACGAGCCCCGCGTCACTTCGCCCGGCTCGCCAGCAACCAGAAGGCCGCCCTGGACCTGCTCCGTTCATCCGTGGGCAGCCAGGAGCGAATCTGGACGGTTCCCGCCTTCGGCCATGAAATCCACGACATCGCGCGACTGCGCGCCATGAGCAAACATCTTCCGGGATACCTGGAGTTCCAATAGACCACGGCTCCGGGGGGCGGCATCAATCGCAGTTGCCGGCGTTCTCGTACTCTACGGTGATCACACTCCCACGGGGAGGCACATGCTCCTGGTCGAAGGTGATGTAGCAGGTTTCGTCGTTGTAGGACCAACCGCTGTCAGTACCTTCTTCCAGGAGGTCGTCGTCTACATACAGCTCGATGGTGCCTTCGACTGCCCTGTAGGACAGACCGAACGAGCTGTGTACACCGGCTGCGTTCAGGCCCAGCTCGTCCATGATGTTGGTGAAGTCCTTGTCGCAGATATCGCCCTGGAGCCCACCCATGTTTTCGGCCACGGAGAGGTAGCGGGTTCCAGGCCAGCTATTGTCACAGCCTTCGGTGACCTCGGGCCCGACGATGGCCGATGAAATGACCAGGGAAGCGTCTTCCTTGATGCCTTCGAACTCACTGATGTAGTCCTTCACGGGCACCAGCAGGTCAGTGTTGGAATAGCAGTCCGTGCCATTGGCATCGGCCGGCAGGGCGCCGCGGTCGGAACAGTCGTTTTCGTCGGATACGAAAATAATGGAAAGAGTGGCGTCGGGTCTGAGAAAACCCTCGTTGGCTTCAGAAATCATGGGCTCGGTCAAGGCGGTGAAGGCCGCTTCCAGGCCCCGCTCCATGTCGGAACCATCCGTACCAACGGCAACACGCTCCCTGAACAGGTCCTTGTAGTCGGGCGTGTCTCTGTCCAGGACATAGGGATCGCCAAGCAGGACACCCCGGTACTCGTTGTCGGCATCCATGTCGGTGGTCAGCACCCCGATGTGGAAGTCGATTTCGGTGTTTTCTTCGTCCATGTGGGTGATGAAGGCATCGAAACGAGCCCCCAGCTCTTCTTGTTCTTCTTCCATGGAGTTGGAATTGTCCACCACCCACAGGATGTCCACCTCGGCCGGAGGTTCCTGGTAGAAGACATCTCTTTCCAACTCGCGTTGCTGCCCGTAGTCCTGTTTGCAGCCGACGAGCGCAAGGGCGAAGGCGGCAATCAATGGCCAGCGCATGGCGTCCCTCCTGTTTTGCTTCTTTTCGATCCACGACCATCGTAGCGAAAGACAGCAATGACCCGCAACCGGGATCGAGACAATAAGCTACATCGTGTGAGCCAGCGCCCGAGACAGGCAGGCATCGGGGAAAGAACGGTCCTTTCCGGTTTTTCGAGGCAGGTCTCTTGCCAGGACGGCATCACCATGGCCACACGGAGGGGCGCCTATTCAAAAAATGCCTCCGAAATACAGAGATCGTTGTACTCTTTCCCTTTTGTAACCTGGGTGAAAGTGATGCGGATACTGGTGGTGGCGTTGGGAAGTACCGGTATGCTCTGTTCCATCAGCGTGTCTTTGATGGAGATGGTCTGCCTGCTGCCGTCGGAAAACAACAGTTCGGCAGACTTGGCCCTGTTGGACTTCATCCAGAAACCCAGGCTGTAGGTGTTGCCGTTCCGCAGGTGCAGGGTGCTTGGACGAACGGTGCTGTTGAAATGATATTCTATCCAACTCCCCGTTCCATCCCCGTTACGCTGGTTTTCACACCACATGGTGTCCAGGATACCGTCATAGGTGTTGCTCACTTCGTATGTGCCGTCAGCGTCTTCGGCGAGATGCCCGCTGTCGGAATAACCGTAGGGCTTGAGCCAGGACTCGGGGCTGCTGTCGTCTACCTCCAGCTCGCTAAGGCAGGTGTCGTGGAAGGTGGTGCCGGCGTAGACCGACTTGATCTTCAACTTCAGCGAATCGGTATGCACTACGGCTGGGAAACGTATGGTCTCGGGGATCTTCTGATCTTTCAGGGTGAACTTGTGGGTGGTACCGTCGGCAAGCTCCACCTCGAGATCCTTGATACGATTGTGGCGGTTCCAGAAGTCCCAGGAATACCAGTTCCCGTTCCAAAGGGTGATGGATTCGATATCCCTGCTTCCCCCCAGATCAATCAGAATCCAGCTCCCCAGGCCGCTGCCTTCCTCGCCTTCGACCCAGACCGTGGAAACCTTCCCGTCTGTGAGGTTGGAGGGTTCATATGAAACCCCTTCCGCGGGCTCCAGGGAAGTGGAGGCTGTGACTGATGCCAAATCCACCCGGGCAGCCAGAACTGCCTGTGGAAGCAACACGGCGAGGGTCGACAACAAGACATTGAACCATGAAAAGAAAACGGTCTTCATGCGCTTCACTCTCTATGTGATTTCTTGGATGCCCGGCCTGGAGGACGGGCAAGGCCCCGCAGAACAACGACACCTGAAGCAGGCCACATTGTCCATGTTCAACAGTGTAGCCCGATGAACCCATCAGCCAACACGGCAATATCGCTTTGCCATGCTGCCCGGAAGAAGCACCACGGACTGTTACCGTTCAAATCGAGCCTTCCAGCGAGAACCGCAGCCCCTCGAAGCCCGGAAGGCTCCTGCACTGGCCCCCAGCGCAGCGTATTCCAGCCTTGTAGGCTCCGTAGAACGCCTTGGCAGTTATGGCGGTGGTTGGTTTATATTGCAGCTCCAAAGCCGCATACAGGTGTTCAGCCAGGTTGCCGGTGCTCCTGACCAGCGGGTTGTCGGAAAAATCCTGGTAAAGGATGAAAGTCCAGTGATCCCCGCGGTGCAGAGCAAGGGAGTTTTCCATCTCGGTGTAGTCCGATTGTTGCTGGGCGTTGACACCCCAGAGAAAACGCCGGGCCGCCGATACCAGCTCCAGGTCGCCTATGGCGCCAAAAGGAACCAGCAGGTCCAGGTCGATATGCGCCAGGGTGTCGTGCCCGGTGTCATCGTCCCGGATGTCGGTGCGCCAACCCATGTTGGCCAGGAGATTGGTTTCCGCTCCTGTCCACTGTAGACCGGCCAGGGGGTGGAAAATGGTCTCGGGAACGTTGTTGAAGTGGAGTTCGGAGGTGTCCCAATCCCTGAATACGGCAAAGGAAAGATAAGGGATCAGGGCGCCCGAACTCCCGCTGTAGTCCACCCGCAGGCGTGCCCCTGCAATATCGTTGGAGTTGACCGCGGCAGAGCTGTCTTCCGTGATCACACGTTCATACTCCAACGAAGGGGCCACCGCCACCTCGTAGCCGTCCAGCGTGGGATAGGTGTTCACACGCTCGGTGTCGACGTAGCGTTTCGCCTCCAACAACAGCACAAATTGCCCGGGATAGGCGCTGGCGCTGGTGTAGAACCCGTAGCCCGGTTCCGGCTCTTCCCCCCCGAAGAAATCGGAGCTGCGGTAGTCGAAGTAGTCGCCTTCCACCAGGAAATCCACTCCCCCTATTCCCATGGCTTCCAGGCTGGCCCCGCCCACCAGCACGTCGGGAGCCTCCGTGTACCTCACCAGCGGAGTGCCGTCGTCGTAGTCACGGGCAAACCTGTAGATCACTCCATGCACCCCCATAGTGGCGGGCCCGAGTCCGTAACGCTCCACGCGAAGCCCAGACACCATGTGGTAGATGTTGGGATGAATGCCCAGGTTGGGATACTCCTGCTGCACCTGCTGGGCGTTCGTAAGACCGGTGACCGTGGTCAGCTCCCAATCTCCAAGGTGCAGAGAGCCCTTCACTCCCCGCAGGGAAGTATCAAGGTCGATATCGGTGTTCCTGGCCATGTTCAGCGCCAGGCCACGCCCGAAAGACACGTAGCCGTCGCCCACGATCCATTCCATGGTGTGGCTGCGATAGCGGCCATAGAGCTTTTCCAGGGTCAGGTAGGCATCGTCCCAGGGCGAACTGGTCTCGGACTCCAGTAGATCATAGGAATGATACAGTTCCCCGTCCAGAATGTAGCGGTTGGCAAAAAGGGCTACTTCATCCACCTGCAGCCCAAGAGCCATGCGCCCCTTGGACAAGAGCAGATTGAAACGGTCCACCTCTTCGACGTAGTTGTTGATGGCGCGGTCCTCGAAGCCTTCCAGGACATCGTCTACCATGTAGTAGCGCACGGCGACACGGTTGGTGACCTGGACGTTGATCCCCGAGAGCAGTCCACCTTCGTCCTGGCCTGGTTCCCATGGAGCCCCCCCCGCCATGGCCGCCCCCAGGGGAACGAGCAACGACAGCAAGAAGACAGGAACCAAGCCCGACCAACACGATACCCACACAGGGGTTCGCTCGTTGGAAGCCATGGTTCTCACCGCTGAGGCGAAGATGGCGCGTCGGTGGACGGGTTTTCAGTTCCGGAGGACAGCCCCAACAGGCCCTTGATCTCTTCTTCAAGAACGACTTCGTCTCCCGGTGTATAGCCCGAGTGTATCTTGGCTATCTGGAGGTTCTGGTCGATGAGGACAGCGTATGGCAAGGTCTTGGCCGGGTTGTACATGGTCACCACGCTGGACTCCCCGTCCAGCAGCACGGGGAAATCCACCCCCTTGCTCCTCACCACCGGCTTCACCTGGGAAGAAGACCTTACATCGTCCGTGTTTATGGACAACACGGTGAAGCCCTGGGATCCGTAGGTTTCATGGAGGCTCTGGAGATGGGGCATCTCGGACAGGCAGGGAGCACACCAGGTGGCCCAGAAAGACAGTAGCACCACCTCGCCGGAGAACTGAGACAGGCTGTAGGACTTCCCGTCGATCCCACGTAGCGAAAAGTCCGGTGCCTTCTCTGCCGCATGGCCCACGGAGATAGCGAGAACCACGAGCAGCACAACTGAAATACGAGCCCAACGCACCATCAACCAACACATCTCCACCTCCGAGCCGTCCCGATCCTTCCCATGACATCCGGCAGGAGCACCCCGCGGAGCCGTGGCTGTGCATAATACCAGAACCACACTCCGTTGGCACGTCCGTCCTCCATGTCGCTCCAAAAAGCACGGAGCCGACAATGGGTCTCGTCCCAATCGCGCCCCACCCAGGTGGCCAACAATGATAGAAGGCAGCAAGAAGTATCTTGACGAAGTACCGGCGTAGCGCATACGCTCCCGCGGAGGGCTAGGTAACGATGACCTTGATCGCTTTGAACTCTGTACTGACCATCCTGGCCCTGCGGGCCACTATCCCGGCCGCCCGTTGCGCGGAGTCCACAGAGATACCTCCGTGGCTGCGAGGCAACATCGAGATCCGCTATGACCTCGACTATGTCGGCGGGAGCCTCACGGAAGACAACACGATTGTCGGCGAGTACTACCGCGAATCGCACCTGATCACGTACTCGTTCATCTTTGCACCTGCTCCCGGGGTGGCTCTTTTCATGGACCTGCCCCAGTACGTCAACCAGAGCCTGGGCTACCCCAATGCCAACCAGATGGTCTACGACCCCAGCATTGAATCAGGTACAATGCTGGGCACCGATCCCCTGGGTGAACAGCCGCTTTACTCCGGCAGCGGCCTGGGCGGCCTGTGGATGGGTATTCGTGGCACACCCTTTTCCGAAGCCTTCCCGCGGCGGGGCAACCTGGTCACCTGGCTCGCGGAGTTGGCCTACCGCTACCCCGATCACAACAACTTCTTCACGGTGACCGACGACAGGCGGGGAGCCGGTCCAGGCGGCAGCGCCATCAAGCTCCACATGGCCTTCTCCACCACCCACAGGCCCGCCCAGCCCTACATCTCCGCCACATTCACAAGGCAATCCAGCTTCGAAGCCGACCTCTACGACGAAAACGGCGAAGTACTCGTGGCAGGCGAATCCCTGGACGCTCCCAACATCGTCACCATCAGGACGGGCGTGGAACTTACGGCCTTTGAAAACACCGCCAGCGATGCCTTTTTCAACTTCGACCTGCGCCTGGGCTACGGCTACCAGTCCTGGCAGACCATTCCCAGTGGATTACTGCTTCCATCGGTCCTCTCCAGCAGTAAGAGCATAGCAGTCACCGAAAGCGAGTACAGTCACGTCATGGCCGGACTCGGCCTGTACTATCGAGCCTTCGAATACTTCCAGATCAACCTCGTGGGCGACATCTACTACCATACTCCGCACATCCTCGAACACACCTACGACGTATCCACTGGTTCCGACAGCGTCGGAGCCAACATTTTCACGGAGTTGAAAGTCCTGATCCGATAAGCAACGCGTTTCCCGTGGCTCTCTTTGCGAAGGCGCCCATGATCGCGGGCCATCAGGACCGGGTGTTCTCCGAGAGCTCGCTCTTCAACCGGCTGAGCGCCTTGTAGATGTCGCGCCGGGACAGCCCCCAGGCCTGGGCCAGCAATGCCGCCGCCGCTGTCTGGCCCTCGCGCTGCCGGGGAGACTCGCCAGCAGGGGGAGCCGTTCCTGGAGCCACTACCAGGGTGATCTCACCCCTGGGAGGCTCCGAGAGCAGCCGTGCCGACATGTCCAGGAGAGGGGAACGCCGTATCTCCTCGTGAACCTTGGTCAACTCGCGGCAGAGGCAGCAGCTCCTATCAGGCACCAGCGCTGCGAGGTCGGCCACCAGCTTCGTGGCTCTCGTGGCTGCCTCGAACAAGATCAGGGTGCCGGGCCATGAGAGGGCCTGCCGCAGCCAGCGACTACGCGGCCCTGCTCTGCGTGGTGGAAAACCAAGGAAATGAAAAGGCACCCCTGGAAAACCACTGACGCTGAGAGCGGCGGCCGCGGCTGACGGGCCTGGAAGGGCTCGCAGCGGAAGGCCAGCGTCGTGGACCGCGGATACCAGGATCGTGCCCGGGTCCGACAAGCCGGGAGTGCCGGCATCCGATAATAACAAGACCTGTGATCCTTCTTGCAGCAGATCCAGAACCCGTGACAGGCGCTCTTGCTCGTTATGAGCGTGCAGTGACATCAGCCCGCGGCCAGCCAGGGGCAGGTTCAACGCGCTCAACAGCTTCCTGGCCTGTCGTGTGTCCTCGGCCAGCAGGAGATCCGCTTGTCCCAGGCTTGTCTTGAGTCTTTGGCTGACATCGCCCAGGTTGCCGATGGGGGTGGCGGCCACGGAGAGGGGCATGTGTACCTACACGTCGAATGCGTCGTCCACGAAGCAGGACTTCCATCCACCGTCTGTGGGCTCCAACAGCACCGCCATGAAGCAGACCTCGTGGAACTCGAGATCATGACCGGCCAGGAAGGCACGAGCGGCGCGAGCCAGGCGGGCCTGCTTGGCGGCATCGATGGATTCGAGCCCCGTGGGGTCGTCAGGCTGCCGTTCCTTCACCTCGACGAAGCGAAGAGCCCCTTCACGGATGGCCACTATGTCCAATTCACCACCGGCGGCTCGCCAATTCCGTGCGATGATCTCCCAGCCGTCGTCCTGGAGACGCTCCGCCACCACGGCCTCGGCCCGGGAACCCCTGGCGAGGGCTTCACGACGACGCCTGGTGGCGGAATCAGATGAACTCATGCCCCCGTCCCGGGTCCGGGGAAGCCAAGGCGCTGCCGGGCGCCCCGAAGAAGAGCATTCTTCAAGGCAGAGCACAGCCCCGAGAGGGTCGACTGACAGGAAGAGAGTCCAGGCAGTACCCACTCGAGCCGAACTGGTGGGGAAATGACTACCATCGTGTTCAAGAGAGACCCTAGATGACCCTGTTGCGGATCTCTTTGAGGCGAGCAGACTTGCCGCGGCGGCTCCGCAGGTAGTAGAGCTTGGCCCTGCGAACCTTGTGGCGCTTGGTGACCTCGATCTTGTCGATCACCGGACTTTCGACGGGAAAGATCCTTTCCACGCCAATCCCGTAGGAGACCTTGCGTACCGTGAAGGTGCTGCGATGGCCTGCTTTCTTGATGGCGATGACAGTGCCCTCGAAAACCTGTATACGAGCGCGGGTCTTGGTGGCCTTGCCCTTGCCCTTGGTACGGCTGGTGGGTTGTTCCTGCTCGACGATGCGAACATGTACGCGGACCCGATCTCCGGGTCGCAGATCCACCTTGCGACGAGCTGGGAAACGGGCTTCTTCTATCTGCTGCATGGAGGGCATGGGGCCTCCAGGGTGATGAGCGCCCCTGTCTATACGAGCGGCGGCGGATCCGATGGCGAGCACTCCGTGGCGTTCAGGTTCCTGCTGCTGAAGGGAGCCCCGGAGTACCAGGTGGCCGTCGATTCAAAAGACGCAGGACGCGGTCTGTTGTTCAGGCTCTACTGTTTCGAAACCGCGGCAAGTTAGCGGTTCGGCCAGGCGATGTCAAGCAGAAGGCTCGCCAACTCCAGAATCGGGGTCCTTCCCGGCATGGGAAGCGGAGCCTTCCTGGCCCGCGAGATCTGGCCGTATTGCCAGGGTACGCAGCCTTGCCTGTTCCTTTCGCCATCGAGCGATGCGGGCGTGGTGACCGGAGATCAGCACCCCCGGCACGTCCCAACCCCTGTAGCTACGTGGACGGGTGAAATGTGGATATTCCAGTAGCCCATGGGAAAAAGATTCGTCTTTGATGCTGTCGGCATTGCCCAGCACACCGGGAATGAGCCTGGCGACGGCGTCAAGCACAACCAGGGCGGCCAGCTCTCCGCCCGTCAGGACGTAATCGCCTATGGAGAGGGTTTCATCCACCAGGTGCTGCCTGACCCGGTCGTCGATGCCCTCGTAGTGACCGCACACGAAAACCAGGTGCTCAAGCGATGCCAGGCGGACAGCCTGCCGCTGGGTGAAGGGGACGCCGGAAGGCTCCATGAGCACCACGTGGCCCGTTTCACCACGAACGGCATCTATGGCTCTGTCCACCACGTCGACACGCAGGACCATGCCGCTCCCACCTCCGTAGGGGGTGTCGTCGGCCTGCCGATGCCTGCCAATGGCCCATCTACGCATGTCGTGGACTGCAACGCTGATGTGGCCGGCATCGCGAGCCCTGCCGATGATCGAGTGCTGGACGGGGGCAGCACAGATCTCCGGATGTAGGGTAATCAGATCAAAGCGCATCCGGAGCCGCTCCCGGGTAAGACAGGGGACGTCGAGGTTTCAAAAACGTGGCAGCTATTGAGCATCCTCTACCACACCCTTATCCTCGATGAGGATCTCGGGAGGGTCAACCTTTATCAAGTACTCGGACAGCACGGGGAAAAAGGTCGTTCCCGACGGGCCCCGCATCTCCCAGACATCAACCGGCGCTCCCTGGTGTACATGCACAAGCTCCCCCAGATCCCTGTCCCCCGAAGTTGATACCCTGCTTCCTATCAAGTCGTCGACATACCAGGCATGGTGGCCAGGATCTGGAAGCTCCGCACGCGATACGAAGAGTTCCCAGCCCATGAACGCACGAGCCCGTTCCCTGTCATCCACTCCTTCGATCCTGCCCAGCACTCTCTTTCCGGCACCGGGGCGGGCCTTCACGACCACGGACCGACACTCACCATTGGGAGAACGAAGCTCTACCTTGCGGGGTTCCTTGAACAGAAAGTCGCTGTGGGGGTTCCACAACCAGAGACGGACTTCCCCCTCGAGCCCGAACACACCCGTGATGCGAGCGATACAGACACCGCGATCCCGGTTCATGGGAGGTGGGATCCGGTTATTCCTCGGAGCCCTTGCCGCGACGCCGGCTGCCTGGTCCATGGGAGTTCAGGAGTTCCAGCACGGCCTTGCGCTTCCCGGTGGCGGCGAAGAGAATCTGCCTCATGGCTCGAATGGTCCTGCCGTTGGCCCCGATTACCCTGCCCACGTCGTCTGGGTGTACCGACAGCTCCACCATGATCACGGCTTCACCCTCCACCTTGTTCACCCGCACTTCGTCGGGATGGGCGGCCAGTCCTTTTACCATGAAGGCTACCAAAGCTTCGGCGTCCACCTATTCCTCCGCATGGGATGCTACGGATCGGGAGCGAGCCTTCTTGACAAGACTGTGCACTGTCTCGGAGGGCTGTGCTCCCACACTGAGCCAGTAATCCACCCGGTCCAGGTCCACCTTGATGAGGGGAGGTTCCTGCATGGGATCGTAGTAGCCGAGCTTTTCGATGAATCTGCCGTCTCGCGGCGAACGGGCGTCCGCTGCCACGATTCGGTAGAATGGTTTTTTCTTGGCACCCATCCGGGTAAGACGCAGGCGAACGGCCATCACAAAACCTCGTAAAGTGGAAAGGCAACAGAACCCCGCTAATAGTCGAAGGCTCCCGCCTCGTCAAGCCCGAGTTGTTCCAGAGGGTACCTGGAGTGCCCAACCGAACTGGACCCGGCGGCGGGATCAGCAGGTGTTGTGGGCGACGATGCCGTCAACGGCAATATTGATAGGTGGAAGTGCTGGTACTGGCTTCGCACCAGATATCCCACAGGTCCACGGAGACCTGGCATCCCGTGTAGTATGTACCTGCTTCTCCGCAATCGGGCACGGAACCCGACCAGCCGTTGGTGTAGGTGTCGCACCAGAGCAGCGTGTAGGAACAACTGTAGGTGCTGGTGTAGTACGAGGACTCGGAACCGTCGCAGTCATAGTCGTAGGAGCCGTCGCCCCTGTCCACTCGCCAGTAGCTGGTGGCTCCGGGGTAGGCGCTGCTGTTGAGGTCGTAGCAGTCGTCGTCCGTGGTGCTGCGGTAGTAGCCGCTGGTGTCGCAGAGGCAACGGCTGCTGCCGGATTCCGAACCATAGCCGTCACCGTCGAAGTCGTAGTACCAGGTGGTGCAATCCACGGCGCCCGACTCGTCGGTGACACCGTCGCAGTCGTTGTCGATGTCGTCGCAGTATTCGGGCGCATCGGGATAGGCGGCGGCTGTGGAATCGTCGCAGTCATCGGCGTTCAACACGAATCCATCAGGCTGTTCGCACTGCACCTCGAAGTACCCGGACCCGCCGTATCCGTCGCCGTCGTAGTCGATGAACCACACGGTTTCAGGGTTTATCTCGTAGTCGGTATCATCGCAGTCGTCGGCGTTGCCTACGTAGCCGGCGGGCACCGTGCAGTCCTGGGTCCAGGCGGCGGGATCGCCGTAGGCGTCGCCATCGGCATCCCGGTACCATGTGCCCAGGACATCTTCGTCGGTCGAACCGTCGCAGTCGTCATCGTAGCCGTTGCAGACCTCGGTGGCGCCGGGGTTGACCGCGGAATCTCCATCGTCGCAGTCGTCAGGGTTGGAGACATGATCCGTCGGCTCGTCACAGGCCACCGTACTCACTGCCGCGTTGCCATAGCCATCACCGTCGGCGTCCTGGTACCAGATCGCTGCCCCCGAGGCGTCGGCGTCGTCGGTCGTGCCGTCGCAGTCGTCGTCGATACCGTTGCAGGTCTCGGTGGCGGCCGGGCTGACGTCGCTGTTCTCGTCGTCGCAGTCTCCACCCGACACGATGCCGCATTCAACTTCGATGCTCCCGGAGCAGGACTCGTCCTCGCAATAGCAGTCGCCGTCGTCGTCGTAGGCCGTGGTGCCTTCGTCGATGGTGCCGTCACAGTCGTTGTCGAAACCATCGGCCAGCTCCGGAGCGCCCGGGTAGACATAGGGAGAGGAATCGTCGCAGTCGCCGTCGGACTCTGCGAAGCCGTCGTGGTCGTCGTCCACGCAGATCGTACCCTCGTCGATCTCGTCGTCGCAATCGTTGTCCAGGCCGTCGCAGGTCTCCACGGCGTCCGGGTAGGTCTCCGGGTCCTCGTCGTCGCAGTCGTCCTCCCAGAGGTCTTCGCAGGATTCGCTCGAACTCCCCACGCATGGCTCCACCTCGCAGAAGCAGTCGCCATCGTCGTCGTAGTAGTCGGTCTCGTCATCGATTACGCCATCGCAGTCGTCGTACACGCCGTTGGCGTACTCGGTGGCGCCGGGGTAAACGTCGTCGTCGCCGTCGTCGCAATCCCCTTGGTCGCCGGTCCACCCATCGCCGTCGCCATCCAGCGAAGAAGCAGCCAGCACTTCGAAGTAGGCAGTGGCGCGGCCGCTTTCGCCGTCCAGGTCCACGGCCTCGAAAACCAGGTTGTGCTCACCCACGGACAGGGCTTGAAAACAGGAGGCCAGGCCGTTTTCGTCGGGCGGGGTCTCGCAGAACTCGCCATCCATGTCGGAGTCGAAGTAGACCAGCAGGTCCCACGGGTCGTCCTGAAGGTCTTCGACGAAGACAACGAACTCGAAGTCCTGGTCTTCGATGCCGTATTCGCCGCTCTGGGGATGGACGACGGACACCTCGGGGGCTTCCGGGACATCCAGGATGGTCAACTCCACGGAGTCTTCATCCGATTCGGCTTCCGAGTCCACCACCGTCAGGCTGACCGCGTGGTTTCCCGGGCTCAGGTTGGCCGTGGAAAACGGAGCAACGCCATATTCGTCCACGGGTCCGCCATCCAGGAGGATGCCATCCAAGTCGCTGGCCCAGACCAGGTATAGATCCTCGGAGCGATCCTGGTCGTCGTCTACCAGGGCAGCAAAGCTGACGATCTCGTACTGCTCGAACTCGCTCCCGTTTGGAGGACTGGTAATGGACACCGATGGAGGGCCGTTGGTCACATCCACTATGGAGGTATCTCCCCCACAACCGACAAGAAAAAACAAGCCGGCAACAACCGGGTGCAGGGCCCCCGTGTGGAGCAGGCTGAAGCCACGAATGCAAAGCAGACGGCGGCGAGGGGGCTGGCGTTTCATCGAGTCCTCCAGGTACAGGATTGTACAGGCTTGGGACCAGGAAGACAACGGGGCAACGCTCATCAAAGTGCATGGGACTTGGAAGCGATAACGAGGTAATATTCAATGGTCGGGGCACCACCTGGCCCCCGCCCCACCAGACGAAGGTATGCAATGCCCAGAGAATGCTTCAATCGGAGCCATCTTTCCGGATCCTGCCTTGGGATCACACTCTTCCTCCGAGCACCCGCCCTGGCATCGGCCCTGGTGTTGGCGGCCTGCCAGGCTGAGTCCGCATCATTTACCCTGGGAATCCAACCCGTTCTCGCCCCCAACCAAGGATCCCTGCTGAGCGAAATGAGCCAGATCTGGGTCGAGCTGGAGGATCCATCAGGCACTACCACTCCCTACGAAATCGAATCCACTGCCTCCGGGACCAGCTCACGCCTGGAAGGCATCCCCATTCCACCCGACGACATCGTGGTGAACATCAAGGGCTTCACCATTGCCACCACGGACCCAGCCAGCCAGGAAGGCATCTCCGACATGGGCGCCTGGGGCCGCTCCATCCCTGTGGCCATATCCGACGGCTACGATGACACCGTCGATGTCTACGTGGCCGGGATCGACCGCATGGCGACCTTCAACTCCATGGATGAACCCAGCTATGGCGCCGCCCTGGCCAGCGACGGCAACGGCACCTTCTATTCCTTCGGAGGCACCACCGCTGGGACCTGGGACGACCCCGCCTCCGATTCGATCCTGTCCTGGACCCTGGTTCCCCCCACCGAAAACTTCACCTTCCAGCAGGTGGGAACGCTGCCCAGCACCTACCCCGACCGCGACGACGACAACGAAGGCGCAACCTTCACCGGGCGCATGAACATGACCGCTACCCTGCTGGAACATGGTTCCCACTCCGACCTGGGCAAGATCCTGCTGACGGGCGGCTGGAACACCTTCTGGAACAGCTATGCCACGTCTCGGCAAGCCCTGCTCTTCGATCCCGAAACCCTGACCATCGAAGAGATAACACCCATGGAAGCCGGCCGGGCAATGCACCAGGCCGTGCTCCTGGATACCGGCGAAGTGATATTCTTCGGAGGTTACGACTCCTCTTCCGACCCGGAGTCCACCTACTCCGGCCCGTTGAACATCAGCGTCTCCGTGGAAGTCTACCAGCCCACCAACCGGACCTTCTCCTATGCCACCATCCCGGATGCCACCCCCACCGTCCTGGGTGCATCGGCGTCCATGGGCAATGCGGCCCTCTACTGTGGCGGAATGTACGTGGACAACGGTCTCACTTCCCTGGAATGGGGAGCCATCCCCGACTGTATGTCCGTAAACGGCTTCCTGGAAGTACAAAAAGAAAACGACCTGGAGTACCCCACCATGCTCCAGGCCATGGCTCCCCTTCCCGACGGGAGCATCCTCATGAGCGGGGGAATCGAGTTCCAGGACGGAGAGACAGTACCAGACATCACCGTGGTCCAGGCCTCCAACAAGTCATGGATCTTTGATGGCAGCTCCTGGACCCGCACCACCGAAGACATGCACGAACCAAGGGCCAGCCACGTCATGGTGGCTCTGCCCGACGGTCGCATCGTGGTGGCCGGAGGCTCTTCATCCATCTCGTGGTACGGCGAAGACACCGCCGATCCCCTTTCCACCGTAGAGATCTTCGATCCCGGCGACGGAGATCCCAAGGACGGGACATGGACCCTCCTGGAATCCGTGGCCCTGCCCACGGGCACATCCTGCATGTCCCACACAACGGATCCCGACTACGGTATCTTCATATACGGCGGTCTGGACTCCACCGAAAACTCCGTTCAGCACTTCGCGCTGTATTCCCCCAATCCCCTCCTGGGGAGCTGATATTCCATCCGATGGCCCTGGTTGGCCCGGCCCCGGCACCGCCGACCACGAGCCCTGCAAGATGCCGTGGGAAGCTGGCCGCCAGGGTTCCTGCCCATGGCCACGACAGGCTTCTCGCGGGGCCGCAAGGGCACGGTTCGATGCTCTCCCAATGAAGCCCTCTTCGGACTCGCGCTCCATCCTACTTTCGTGGCGCTGGCTCCGAGCCAGGCCACCTCTCCACGGCCTGTTCCAGCAAGAGCTTGCCTGCCCGACGTACCTGGACCCGCGCCCTCCTGATCCCGACGCCCCAGTGCCAGGCCTGTGCCAGACTCTGGACCTGTTCCTTCTGGCGCAGCTCCAGCTTCAGGGGCGGACCTACCGTTGCTGACTGGGGAACCAAAACCCGATCACCGTGCCTGTGCTGCACCACCAGCCAATCCCCCAG
>JAJRWT010000030.1 GCA_024276675.1 Myxococcota bacterium
ATGGGCCTCACCAGCGAGCCCCCGGAGAGGAGGGTTTGCATCTCGTCGTGGCTCACCGCGCCCTTGTCCAGCAGGAGGCCCCGGAGGAGGTCGTTGGAGGAAGTGGACACCCAGTAGGGCCTGGCGCCGTCATCCAGGCGGTTGAGATAACAGAGGACTGACCAGGGGTTGTAGATGATCTCCCCCCCGAAGACGTAGCCGTCGTACCACTCCTGGATCTCTCCAAGCCTGTCCTCGGCCCCGGAGGCCCTGGCCAGTCCATCCACCTGGGCCTGCGTGAAGCCGAAGTGGGGGGAGAATCGGCTGGACACGATGGTGTGTACCGAGAGGTTGTTCAGGCCGGAGAAGATGCTCCCCATGGCCACCCGCAGGATCCCCGTCAGCACCCCCTTGAACAGGTGGGGGTTGTCCTTGAGACCACCCGAGAGGAACACCCGGAAGAAGTCAACCACCTGCTCGTAGTAGCCGTGCTCGTAGCCCGCGTGGATGGGCGTGTCGTATTCGTCCACCAGGATCACCACCTGCTCCCCGGTGGCTCCGTGGAGCCAGGAGGAGAGGGTTGCAAGTGCCTTGGACAAACGGACCTGCCTGGTTTCATCTTCTGCCAGGGCGCGTACTGCCCTTGGCACGGGAGTTGGCGCATTCGTGCAAGCTATCAATCTCTCTGTTTCTGCAGCCACGATACCCGCGAGATCTTCCAGACAATACTCCCAGTTGCGGAACTTCACGTCCTTGAAGGTCAGGTAGATGACGGGGTGGCGCTGGAAGTGGGAGCGGTAGGGCTCGCCGGCGCGCCAGGCCGCAAGGCCCCGGAAGAGGTCGGAGCGGTCCTCGTCGCTACGCTCGAAAAAGTAACGCAGCGTGGAGAGGTTGAGCGTCTTGCCGAAGCGACGGGGACGGGGAAGCAGCAGCACCTGCGCACCGGCGTCCAGCAGCTCCAGTACCAGGCCGGTCTTGTCCACGTAGTGAAAGCCGCCCCGCCGCAGGTTGCGGAAATCGGAGATACCTATTGGAAACTTCTTACTCATACCGCCAAGATATCACGGCAGGCGAGGGAACGGGCCGGGGGACTGGGGCAGGCTTTCCAGCCTGCTCTTGACCAAACGTGGTGGGGCGGGCTTCCTGCCTGTCCGTGGCCGGCTCCGTCGTGGTCGGGCCCGTCAGCCCATGCGGCGCCGGAGCCCCATCCACCCGCCCAGGAAGAACATGAAGGCGGATAGAGGAAGACCTCCGGGCTCGCCGCAGCCGGTTGGGGGGCCCGCTCCACGCACCGCAATCTCCACGTCACAGGCGTCCCCCACCAGGTCGCCATCGGAGTCAGCCTGGTCGGGATTGGGCTCGGTCGGGCAGTTGTCGCAAAGATCGCCCCAACCATCCCCGTCCTCGTCTTCCAGGGAACCGGTACCGTCGTGGATGCAGGGGTCACAGTCGTCGCCAAGGCCATCCGCGTCGCTGTCCATTTGCGCCAGGTTGTAGTCCAGGGGGCAGTTGTCGCAGACGTCACCGAAGCCGTCGGAATCCGAGTCCTCCTGCAGCGGGTCCATCACCGTGGCGCAGATGTCGCAGGAATCGCCAATGCCGTCGGAATCCGCGTCTGTCTGGAGCGGGTTGTTGTCAGCAGCGCAGTTGTCGCAGACATCGCCCAGGCCATCGGAGTCCAGATCGCTCTGGTCCTCGTTCCCCACGAGCATGCAGTTGTCGCAGGCATCGCCGAGGGAATCGTCGTCCGAGTTGGCCTGGTCCGGGTTCTCGTCGTAGGGGCAGTTGTCGCACTCGTCGCCCACCTCGTCATCGTCCGCATCGTCCTGCCAGGGGTTGGGCAGCAGGGGGCAGTTGTCGCAGGCATCTCCCAAGCCGTCGCCATCGCTGTCGAGCTGGTCGGGGTTGTAGTCTTCGGGGCAGTTGTCGCAGACATCACCCACCGTGTCGGCGTCCAGGTCGGCCTGGTCAGAGTTGGAAACGCAGGGGCAGTTGTCGCATGGGTCGCCCACGTCGTCGCAGTCGGCGTCCTCCTGGTCCGGGTTGTAGATGTCACCGCAATTGTCGCAGAGCAGCATGGCCTGCAGGTCGGGAAAGCCGTCATCCCCGTACACCGTGATGGAGCCGTCGCCCAGGAGGTCGCCATCCGCGTCGACGCCGTACAGCAAGACGAAGTAGGCGCACCCGAAGGAGGTATAGTCGTAGAAGTAATCACCGTTGGCGTAGTCCTCGCCGTACTTCTCCACTATGGCCTGGCACAGGGGGTCCTCCATGTCCATGGTGGGCTCGTCCGCGTAGTCGATGTAGTTGCAGTTCAGGTCCTGATCCAGGAGCCCGAAGCAGCCATCCCCCAGGCCCTCGCAGATGACTTCGTCCGTTCCGGCCCAGGTTGGCAGCACCAGTGTAATGAGCAGGGCGATGAGGCTCATGTTTTCTCCCTTTCACATGTCGAGGTTGGCTGGGTTGGTGAAGAGCGAAGCCCTGCCGACTGCCGGAGTGGCAAGGGACGAGGAACTGCCCGGGCGTCGGTTGACTCGAGAGTGTTGCTCCGCTCCATAAAGGGTCGGTTCACGTCCACGACATGGACATCATACAGCTTTCAGCCGTGCAGCGGGGGCTTTTTCGCCCCTCCGGGCGGAGCAACAGCGTAAACTGGAGCCTATCGGTCTCCAGGAAGGCGGATCCTGCAGAGCCTCAGCACCTGCTGATCAAAACGCCTTGCGCGGCTGGTCCGACGACAACAGCAGCGAAGACTTCCTGCTGGTCAAGACCGAAGCCGACGGCAACGCCCCCGCCAAGCCCAGCCTGTAGAACCACCCGGAGGGTTACCTGCTCCAGCAGCCTTCAGGGCCAGTTCAAGGACACGGTTCGTCGGCGGCGCCCGGGGTGATCTCCGTCTGCACACAGAAGTCGTCACCAGGTCGGTTGGTATCCCAGCCATCGGGATAGCGGGCCAGACTGCTCCCGCTGTCACCAGAGGAGATGCCCACCCAGGACGTGGCCTCGACGCCGTCTTCGTCATAGATGCCATCGGCGTTGTCGGATGTGCTGTAGACGATGGCGTCTTCGGGAGTGTCCTCGCAGTCCACGAGGTGGATTCCATCGCCGTTGGTGCCGTTGCCGAAATCCAGATCCACAACTACGTCAGGCACAGGCACCACTTCGCTCTCGCCCACCAACAGGAAACCCCCGGGCTCGATCTCGAGTGAAGAGCCTGACTCGGGGACCAACTGGGAGACGCTGGCCGAGTCAGGATCGGATTTGAAGGACCAGATCTGCCAGTAGGAGACATCCACCGTGGCAGATCCGTCGTTGTAGATCTCGATCCACTCGTACCCACCGTCGGAGCCATCGGCGTCGACGACCACTTCGTTGATGACCAGGGTGACATCCGCCGCGAGGCTGCAAGAGACACAGTTGATGTTTTCGCTGCCCGGGGTCTCCATGCCCTCGACGAGGACCTGGAAGTCTTCCCCGGATTGGTTGGTGTCAAAGCCGCTGGGGCAGCGAGCCAAGACTTCGCCCGAACCGGGATCGTCAGCCAGCGATGTGGCGGCCTTGCCGGTCTCGTCAGGGATGGCGTCGGTGTTCTCGCCTCCGTAGACCACGGCATCCACCACCTTACCACCTGCGCCCAGCAGATAGACCCCGTCTGCGCCGGATCCGTTACCCAGGTCCAGCGCCACGAGGAGGTCGACGTCGCCAACTTCTTCTTCGCCGAGGAGAAGAAAAGCGCCCGGCTCGATGGTCAGATCTGCGAAGGGATCGGTCTCACCGGTGGAGGACGAGGACTTCATCCAGTAGATGCTCGCCCCGGTGAGATCGAGCGAAGCTCCGGTGCTGTTGTACAGCTCCACCCACTCCAACCCCCCATCGCTCCCTTCCGGATCGATGAGCAGCTCGTTGATCAGCACTCCTTGGATGTCCGTGTCGGCGTCGGCGTCGGCGTCGGAATCGGAATCGGCGTCGGCGTCGGAATCGGAATCGGCGTCGGCGTCGGCGTCGGAATCGGTGTCGGCGTCGGTGTCGGTGTCTGCCTCCGGGCTCTCGCCCGTCTCGGCAGTTTCATTCTTCGATTCACAGCCGCCATTCCCGATGAGGAACGAGGCAAGGGCAACAAGAGTGAAGTTACTGGAAGACATGCGCATGATTGCTCTCCGGGCTCATAAAGTGGATCGACAGCCGCCGGAACATGGTGACCAGCCGCTCACGCCGGGTGTGCCGGGATAAGCCGAATGCCCTATGGCATCGTAGTACCTGGAGCATTTCGGCGAATCCACAACACGGCCAAGGAGCGCTGAAACAGGTTCATGGCTGCTGCCGGGCAGGGCTCCGACACATGGCCGAAATCACCGTCAATCAGGTATCACAGTCGATCAAGAGGTTCCAGCACCGCCTCGATGGCATCATACAGGGACTCCTGTTCCGTGCAGTCAATCACCCAGTCATCCCTGTCCGGTATCCCAGCAGCGGACATGCAACCGTCGGTTCGTTCCTGTATCTGGTTGGCAAGGTAGAGACGCGCCCCCCGCACCATGTATTGGCGCACCAACAAGGGGGTGCTGATGTCGATTGCCAGCTCGACCATCGTGCGGACCCGCTCGGCCCGTTCGTAGAGCACATCAGCCTGGTCATCGTGACGAAAGGCGCTCTCTGGTATGGCCGCTATGCCGTCAAGGACATCGTCGTGGCGATCATCGGCCCAGTTGAGCAGGCCGGCCTGATAGAGTAGGTTTATCTCTCTTCCTGTCAGCTTGCGATCAAATATGGCTACCTCGTCGATGCTACCGCCCATCCTGTGGCGGCGAGGATGACAAATGATCCCCCCGCCGGCAACATTTTCCAATCACCGGCCGCCAGCACTCTGCCAAGAGCCATCGGGAACAAGCTGCACTGCACCAGCCGACCGCACAATCAGGGGCAGAGCTTCAACAGATCCCGGCGGATCTGCTCCCATGCCAGGCCCTCGGACACGATGGGCGTGCCCTGGGCCAAAGTACAGGCAGGATCCGGATCCGTCGTTCGTAGGCAGCGGGCCAGCGTCAGGCGATCCCGGACCTGGCCCCCATCCGCCAGGACCTCGAGATGGGGGAGCGCTTCCACACAGCCCCAACCCCACTCCGGGCTCAATCGGGGTTTTCTTGTCAACGGAGCAGGAGCAGCGCAGCACGAGTTGCCCACGCTCCACGGTGACTCCGCTACCCAGAACAGTACGCGAGATCTCGAAGGCGGTCCCCACGACCTGCACCCGAGCTTCGCCGGTGACCACCTGGAGGAGCAGCCCTTGATCGGGGACGACATCCACGGCCAGATCTCCCCTTGCCCACCGGATGTGCGGAGCACTGGCGGGCCCACTGACCATGCCCTTCCCTCGATAGTTCCCGTCCGGAAAGTGCGGACCGAGCAGGAGCGAGTCGCTTTCGAGCCAGGTGCGTTCGGGCAACCCGCCGGAATAGCATCGCTATTTCAAGTGGTTGCCCGGGCGTGCCTGGCGAAGGAATGGGCCGCTCCTGGGATGGGAGCAGTTTCCGGATGGGAACTCGATAACGGAGCCGTACCTGTGGGAATGGCAGCAGTTCCATGGTTCCGTCGCTGGATTCGAGCACAGCAGAGATCGTGTTCGGAGCCTCGGAGGCAGTCGACGGGATCGCCTGCTCACCAGCTCCGAGGCCGCGCCCCAGGGCGAAGGCGAACAGAAGCAACCCGACGGTAAGGGCACATCGCGGGATGAACCGAACGCGCCGGCGAAGGTTCCGTTGGCGGGCGTCAGGGGTCACTTTCTACACCATAGCAGGTAAACACTCGCCCGATACACCATGGGCGGAAGAGGAGCCTTTTCGCTCTCCGCGACATCGTCGGGATCGGTGGAAATCGGCGCAAAGACCTGCCGATACAGGTCATGCTGAGGTCCGAGGGCAACGCCGGGAGAAAAATGCCTGAAAGCTCCACCGGAGCCTGCTGCGAAAGTAAACAGCCTGAACTCCCCACGGGCCGTCGGCATGAGCAAGGCAGTGTAACGCTCCAGACCTGAGCCCTCTTCGGGAAAATAGGCCCTTCGTGCCACTCCAATTTGACCCGCCAGTCCCAAATCCAACCGGGAAAATGGGCAAGTCAGGGCCTCGCCACCTGGTGGACCTGAAACATGCTGCAACAAAATGCCACAATATGTTTCACCCAGTGGAAATCCTCCTCATTCGGAACGAGAGTCAGACATCAGAAACTGGCGCTGCCTTCGTCGGCCAGGCTCCCCGGCGCCCATCTGGAAACGGATCTCAGGTTCTCAAGCGGGCACCGGGCAGTTGAGCGATTCTGCCTGAAATGAGCCCTGTTTGGCAAGAAGGAGCAAAGCCCCCCCGGCGCGGCTCATCGCCTGGACAGCGCGGTCAACTACAGCCATTGGCAGCGTTCGGCTCCCCCCCAACGCAGCTCTGGCACACTCTTTGCTTACCATCTCCGCAGGAGGCCAGTGGTTGAAGGTAGCCGTACCATTGTACCAAGAGCAGCTTTCGCCCGCACGCGACGAGTTCTTGGTGTTCGTTACCGTCGAGACCATCGACGGGCCGGAGGGTACCATGGAACAAGCCGCAACGGGTGGGCATCTCTGACACTCCTGCGCGCAAGATCTCGGCCGTCCTGCAATACGCGGCCATCTAAGCCTGATGCCGACGACCGCGCAGATGACGATCCCGAGACGCACCACTCCGAGGGGCAGATGGTGGAGTTTCCCAGGAACCGTCGGTTCAGGCGGCGCACACCTCCTCTCTCGGCTCGGTCGAGATGGTTCGTCGTTGCAGCTTCCGTGGCTCCGAGGGCGGCTCG
>JAJRWT010000002.1 GCA_024276675.1 Myxococcota bacterium
CGTTTCACTTTTGCGATTCGTCGGAGAGGAAACGCAGATCTGAAACCGTTTCGGTCCCTGGGCGTTTCACTTTTGCGATTCGTCGGAGAGGAAACGCAGATCTGAAACCGTTTCGGTCCCTGGGCGTTTCACTTTTGCGTTTCGTCGGAGGGGATGTGGCGGGATGGGGATCGGGGGGGGCGGGCTGCTGTATCGAGTGTGGCGAGATCCCCTTCGGGCCTTCGGGCTGGCGCCCCTCGCCAGGGCCCGAGCCGGCTGTTTCCCGCAGCCTCTTTTCCGACGGCTCCTGGGCGCGGATGGATACTGGCCGGTTGGCCGTTGCTGTAGTTCCCTGGCGTACACTGCGAGTACCCCGCGACCCGGGGGCGGGGGTTGGCGGTTTCGAGCATGTGCGGCGCCTTCGTTACGGAGCCTTACGAAATGCCAACCAAAGACCAACTGAACTCTGGACGCTGCTGCCGAACAATAGTGGAGCAGGGTGGCGGAAGGAGATTCGAGAGCCAACCGCTGTACCGCTCTCGGTGACCCTCTCGTGTTTCCACGTGCCATGTCCAGCGAGAGCAACTGCTTCCAAATACATACTCGGATGGGAGACGGCAATGAAAATCAGAGACAGGTACTCAGGCTCCGTGGCGATACTCTCCATGCTGGTTCTTGGGGGCTGCTTCGGGGATAATTTCTTTGGTGAGGAAGGGCAGATCGAGTTTTCCAGCGACCTGGACTTCGTAATGGTGGAAGGTAGCCCCGTGTTCACCTGGAGCCCAGCGATGCCCGTGGCCACGGGCACCCGCTGGGTAGTCCGGGCCCTCGACTACGATGGCTCTTTTGATTCGTGGTTGGTGTCCGACTCCCTCGATGTCTGGGCCACTCTCGAGGCCGGGAACGCCCTCGAGGAGAACTACCGCGATGTGGGCGAAATAGGGCTCCGTGCTTTGCAAGCTGGAGTGCAGAGCATCAGTTGGGAGGGGCAAGCGTACGACCGCTTCACGGTGACGGTCCGCGATATCGACTCCTGGGGCGTCGAGGATCCCGTTCTCCTGACGCTGGACAACAGAATGGGCTCATTGTTCACACAACAAGAGTTGATTATCGGTGAGCTTCCCGAGGTTCCGGGGGAGATCGTGCGCATCCTGGAGGACAGCGCGATGGCCTTCTATGTCTTCCCCTACGATTCCGATGGCGAGCGCCTGGCTTGGAACCTCGGCATCGTCGACCTGGAGACCCACAAGAACGACGGTGAATGGGTGAGCCTCGAGGATGATCTGCTGCGGGTCTCCGTGGGGGACGAGGGGGAGGGACGTCACTTGTTGCTCAGCGATGATGACGGGCGGAAGACTGATATCGAGTTTCTCCCAGTCTCTGTCGACGAGGCTGCCAGCATTGAACTTCTCGTGGCCAACGAGGATGCCAGCGAAAATCAGGGCAACCTTGCGGCCATGGCCGTGGTCCGCGACGAAGAGGGCAACCGCCTGTGGCAGGTGCCAGTGGAATGGGTGCTTCCATCCGAACTTGCCATCAACGAATTCATCGCTCAACTCGCGGAGATGTCACCGGACTTCACGCGTGAAGACGTGGTGGGGCTGGACTGGACCGGTGAAACCGGCGAACAAGTCGCAATCCAGCTCGGCGCCTGCGTTGCCATCCCAACCATGGAGCCCTCACACGATCTCCTGGCCCAGGCCCAGGACGGCCGCGAGGCGGGGCGTATCTGCACACAGGTGTCTTTCGACTGGCTCTTTCCCGAGCAGGAAGATAACCCCGAGCCGCCACGGGCAGACGAAGAGTCCGAGAGCAACGGTCTGCTGGGCTGCAGCACAAGTGGCCGAGTCAATGGGCTTGGCCTGACCGCCCTGGCGCTCTTGGCCCTCGTCGCAAGAAGACCCCGCTCTTGATCAGCGCCCACCAACAAGCCTTCGACCCGGCAATCCAACAACGGAGCCACCGACCAACAAGCCTTCGACCCGGCAATCCAACAACGGAGTCTTTTCAGGAGGCTGCAAGGTCACGGGTTGATCAACTCGACGGTCGGGAAGTAGGTACGGTATCTGGAAGCGTCACGGGAGAGGAGCTGAAACCCAGTGATGGCGGCATGTGCGCCAATGTAGAAGTCTGGGAGGGGCGAGGTCTTGGCTCCGCCGCTCCTTCGGTACTTCAAGAAGGCCTTTCCGGCCAGGAACCCAGCCTCCCAGGGGAGTGGCACCCTGTGGAAGACCGAGGAGGGAAACGCCGCCTCGAGATCCTCGATGGTGTCGAACGCCATGGAGAGTTCGGCGTAGATGATGGGGTCGATGGCTATAGCGCCCTCGTCTGCGCAGCGGGTCAGCGCGTCAGAGGACCAGGTCATCCAGTTCTCGTCCTCGGTGAGGATGTCCAGCAACACGTTGCTGTCTACGAGAGTAATCGTCACGGTCAACCCCGGGTGAGCGCCATGATCTCGTCGGTCGACATGTTGACGGTGGCCCTGCCACGGAGATGTTCGACGATCCTTCTACCCCTGGTACCATGCTGAGCTGGAAGGATGCGTACATTATTGCCGTCGACATGGAAATCCACCTCCGTACCAGGAAGAAGGCCGAATTGCTCTCTGATCTCGATGGGAATGGTGACCTGACCCTTCGAAGTGATACGCATGACTGCCTCCGTATGGCGGTAATACCTATACGATTCTTACTGCCAGAACGGGGGAGTTGTCAACGACCATTTGCATTGCTCATCCCAACTCGCAGGGCGACACTTCTGCGCTCAAGATCTCGGGCAGTGTGATATATGCCGCTATCGATGCTTGATATCGGCGACATCGCAGACACTGGCAGCGAGACTCTCTATATTTGGCATTCGTCCCTATTGATCGAAGAACCTGGATCTTCGGCGAATGGGCAGATGCTGCCTATGTCTGGCTCCGAGAAGCACTGGTCCTGGGCGTGGTGCGCGGTCGGCACTTGGCACTGGCTACAGGACGACCCATGGACGAGGCGCAGAACTCAGGGCAGATGTGGGCGCCGCTGGACCAGTAATCGCCCGCACAACCACTACGCCGCCAAGGCCAAGGGGGTGGATAGGGATCTCCGGGTACGTGCACTAGTTCCCATCCGGAAAGGGCGGACCGAGCAGGAGCGAGTGGCTTTCGAGCCAGGTGCGTTCGGGCAACCCGCCGGAATAGCAGCGCTATTTCAAGCGGTTGCCCGGGCGTGCCTGGCGAAGGAATGGGCCGATCCTGCGA
>JAJRWT010000031.1 GCA_024276675.1 Myxococcota bacterium
ACCGGGCTCCTCGTGGCCAGCCCCCCGCGCAGACCCCCCTCCCACGGACGACGACGACGAGCCCTTCGATCATCCGGTGGCGACGTAGAGACAAGGCAGGAACAACGTAGAGAGTTCACGGCAGGTGGGTGATGGTCACACGGGGACTACAGAGTCAAAGCGGCCAGCCCGAACCATTGTGCCCAGACGACCAGCTCGGTGACAGCGTCGCCGTCGATGTCCGCCACGACAGCGAGGGGACGGCGCTGCAGATCCAGGCGGAACAGGGGCCTGCCGCCGGCATCGAAACCCAGCAGGTCGCCTCCGCCGCTGAGCATGATGAATCCACCGTCACTCCCCACACTCCACACGGAACGAGCGCTGTTTCCGGTGAGCACAAGCTCGGATTGCTCTGCCCCGGGAAGAGAAATATACTGTAGTCCCCTCACCCGGTTGAGCCCCGTGCCCAGCTCTTCCTGGCCTCCGTCCGGATAAACCTGGAAGACGGAAGCATCCGCCAGGAGCACGGCCAACGTGCCGCGGGAAGCATCGAAGGCAAGGTCCAGCACGGGCAGCTCCAGAGGCACCCGAAAAACAAGGCTTCCACGCCGGTCCAGTATCTCCAGGCGGGGGCGGTCCACCACCACCTTCTCGCCCTCTTCCAGCTTGAGCTTGAGCCCAGGCGGTGGCGAAACCAGCTCCCTTCCGTTCCTGAGCACCACCACCTGGGCTGAACCCGCCTTGTCGCGACGAGACGAAAGCGCAGCCACCGGGTCGGTTCCGCGGGTGGTCCAGATGGTGCTGCCATCAGCCCTGCAGGCCCTGACGACCCCGCCCCCTTCCGCCGCCATGACCAGCTCCTGGGCTCCGTCGGCGTCCAGATCCAGCCACATCAGCAGGCTCGTGGCAAAGGGGAGCGGCACGGCGCGGTTTTCGTCGGTGGTAATCCTGCCGCCTTCCAGCCGCAGGGGGTACAGCCCATCATCCAGGGACAGCCACGGAGTGTTGTCGGCATCCACCAGCAGGGCATCGGGCTTGCCCTCTAGGAAGCCGCTACCCAGCAGGCGCGGTTCCTGCTCTGCCCAGAGGAGCGTCCCCAGGCTGCGGCTTGCGCCGGCGGCCCCCAGGGCCACATCCCGGATGGAGTCTGCCAGGTCGCCGTATGTGGAAGCCGTAAATCCCGTGTGGTCCTCGACTATGTGGTTGCCGGCATCCAGTACGAAGGTCCGGGGGACCGAACCTACACCGAACGCTCGCAGTAGCTCCGGAGGCGCCAGGGCCACGGGTATTTCCAGGCCAAGCTCCGCCACCAGTGATTCCACCTTGCCCAGATCTCCGGGGTCGTCGGTGGAAATAGCCCAGATCCGGAGCCCGGTGGATGCCAGTTGTTTCCAGGTTTCCTGGAGCCGCGGAAGCTCCTGCCGACAAGGACCGCACCAGGTCGCCCAGAAGCTGATGATCAGCGGAGACCGGTTCGCTCCCAGGTCCAACCAGGAACCATCCAGTGACTTGATCCTGAAAGCAGGGGCCACGGGGGCTGCTGCCCTGCCCCATACCCCCTGAGGTTCAAGTTTTCCAGGCTCGGGCAGAGGCACCCCTGCTGAACGGAGCCTGGTGAGGGCATCGGCGGGCAACAGCCGGGATAGCCCTTCCCAGGTGGGATCCTGCCGGATAGCCAGCTCCAGGGCCGCCATGTCGGATGGCCGTGGACCAAAGGCAAGCTCCCAGTCGCTGAAAGGGGTCCAGGCATCGGGGAGAGACAGAGAGCAGGCCGCCGCTTCGGCGGGCTCCCGCGCCAGAACGGCCCCGGCAAGGGCCAGCAGGGCCCTGGAATCCCCGGACGAATCCTGGAGAGGTTCCAGGAGATGAAGCGCCAAGGGTGCGCTTCCACTGTGCCGAGCCAAGTAGGATGCAGCGGAAAGACGGACGGAGGCATCCCGGCCGTCGAGAAAATCCATCACCTGGGAATCCCCGCCCAGGGATTCCCAGAAGCTGTCGCGCTGCTCCGGCGACAGGGCTGCGCTGGTGGACCATCCCAGGGAATCGGCCTGACGCAGCGTGTTCAGCAGGGCAATGTCGGGATAGGGATCGTCGGGGGCTGCCTGCCGCCAGGTGGACAAGGCTGCCGCCACGGCGGGGGTGCGACCCGCCTTGAAGGAGCCCACAAGCACGTTGGCCTCGCGAAGAGCCGGGTCCAGTATTTTCCTGCCCTTTTGTTCCTGGATCTGCGGAGGCTGCCTGCGCGACACCGACAGTTCCAGCTCGCCACCCGGGCCGGGAAAGGGCAGGACGAGGAGTCGGGCCCGGCTTCCGGGTTCGCCCCGCAGCAACCCCACCATGTCGGAGATGGAGAGCCCGGCCAGAGACACGCCATCCACCGCCAGGATGACATCGCCTTCGTCTAGGCCCGCCGCCTCGGCACCCCCATCGTGAATCACTTCCAGGATCCGAGCCCCCTGCTGCGTGGCCCGGATGCGCACTCCCAGAAATCCTGCGCCGGCTGCCAGGCATTCCCCGCCCGGCAGCGACGAGGCAGCCATCAGTGCAACCAGCAACAAGAGCAGCACACCCGGGCGTTGGCCGGATGGAGGGGTGGGCCGAACGAGGGTTTCAGGCGCCAGGGTCAACGTGGACCCTGTTGCGCCCCGCCTCTTTGGCCGCGTAGAGGGCATTGTCCGCACGCTTTACAAGCTGCTCGGCCGTGTCGCCATCATGCTTGAAACCCGCCACTCCCGCGCTGATGGTCAAACGGCCCGAGGGCTGGGTGGAGCCCCCCTCGAACTCGGTGTTTTCCACCACGCTACGAAGTCTTTCCGCCAGGGCCGCCGCGCCGGTTTCGGTGGTTTCGGGAAGAATGATCACAAATTCCTCACCGCCGTAGCGCACGGCCACCGGTCCACGGCTCATCTGGACAGGAACGTCCGCCCCGCGCACCTGCGAGGCTATCAACTCGCCCAACAGTTTCAGGGCCTTGTCGCCCGTGGGATGCCCGTGGGTATCGTTGAGCACCTTGAAATGGTCAACATCGATGAACAGCAAGGAAAGATCCCTGCCGTAGCGGAGCGCCCTGGCACATTCGAAGCCTATCTGCTCCGCGAAGTAGCGCTGGTTGAACAAACCGGTGAGGGCGTCTTTGAAGACCTGCTGCTCCAGACGTTTCCTGGCTATTTCACGCATTTCGACGCTACGTTCCAGCTCGTTGATGGTGGCCTCTTTCTGCTCCATGATGGTCACGGCCTCGACGTTGGCCGCGGCCAGGGCATCGGCCTCGCGACGGAGTTGCTCTGCCCTGCTGGAGAGATCCTGGTTGGTTCGTAGAAGATTTTCCCTGGTCTTTTCGAGCTGCTCTATCTCTTCCTGGGTCTGTTCCATGAGCAGCACCACGTCGACGTTGGCGTCGGCGATGGCAGTGGCCTGGGCTTCCAGGTCCTTCTTGCTGGCCTCGATCTGCTGCTTCTGCAGAGCGAGTTCCTGGTTCTGCCTTTTGAGTTCTTCGGCTATTGCTTCCTGTTGCTCCACGATCGACACGCTGCGAACGTTGGCATCGGCCAGGGCGGTGGCCTGGGCCTTGTGTCGGAGCATTTGTTCTTCCACGCGACGCTCCAGCTCATCGATGAGACGATCTACTCGTTCCCTGTCGTGCACCTGCACAGCCACGCGAAGTTGGAAGAACCGTTCCAGCAGCGTGCGCTCATCAGTGGATTCTGCTTCGTTCAACATCTGGAATCTCACAGAGTCACGACAGTGGAATCCAGAGCCACGTCCACCACGTGGGTCAGACCGCAGAGTTGGGCGCCGTCTATCATCGGGCTGTCGGTGGCAATCGAACAGTAGAACTCGTTGCAGGGACTGCACACGAGAATGCCACCACCTGCATCGTTGAACTGTTCCACGTAGACTTCCAGGGGTTCGAAGCCGTCGATGTGGACCCCCTTCGTGGCGTTGACCCTAGACCAGAAGGTACCCCCCATGGTCATGTAGATGGTGGCGGGTACTCCGGAGATGAGGGCGGTAACGCCCATGGCGAACGCCAGCGTGGCGCTGTTTCCGCGATCTTCAGGTCCCGTAGTGAGGATTATCAGCATCTTGTTGGCCATCGAGGCTCCACAGGATTGAGAGACAAGGGAATGTTCCAGAAAGAGCCGCCTACTTCTACTTCTTTTGGATGATGGCCACCATGCGCTCCGGGTGCGTTTGAAAGTCGACAAGGGCGTTACCGGTCCTGCGACACCAGGCTTCGATGTCGAGCCTGAAGGCAGGATCATCAGCCGAGACCTCCAACACTTCGCCCTTTTCCATCCCGCGCATGGTCTTGCTCACCTCGAAAAGGGGTCTGGGGCACTTCATCCCCATGGTTGCCAGGATCCTGTCGGCCATGGTGCCTCCCTGTTCTTGAACGACGGTGTCAGCAGGCGATGCCGGAAAACCCCGGGGAGGGTCTCCGACACTCACTCACTCACTCGCTGCGATAACTGTACACCATCAGCGCCACAAGGTACAAGACAGGACTCAGCAGCTTCCATGTGAACGATCAACCTGCTGCCGCCACAGCGGCAGCTTCATCGCCTCGTTGGGCTACGCTGGGCCTGATTCGATTCAGATTCAGATGAAGAGCGTGGTCCCGCTGTCCATCGAGCTTGCCAGGAAGGTGGACACACCGCAGCACCCCATTTTTGGATAGTCCACGAGGTCATCCATGCACATTCCCAGCAGATCCATGCTCATCTCGCAAACAAAGACACGCACACCAAGCTCCGATGCCATCTCGAACAATTCGTCAAGATCCGCGATTTTCTTCTCTTTCATGCGGCGCTTCATCATGGCTGTCCCCATGCCGCCCATGTTCATCTTGGACAACTGGAGCTGTTTGCTGCCACAGGGGAGCATCCAGTTTATCATGCGTTCCAACCAGTTCTTGTCGCCGCCACGCGCCTGGCGTTTCCTCAAGGCCGAGGTGGCCCAGAACGTGAAGAACACCTCCACCTTGCAGCCCATGGAAGCGCCACCGGTCGCGATGACCATAGCCGCCAGGAGCTTGTCCAGATCTCCACTGAAAGCCACAATGGAAATCTTGTCTTGTTTCTTCGACTGGGCATCGGCCCTGGCAGAAAGCTCTCGCACCTGGGCTTCCAGCTCTGCCAGCCTGCTCTGCACATCGGCGGTTGGTTCAAAGCAGTCGGTCTCTTTCAAGAGTCTCACGTTTTCCAGCATCGTGCTCATGGTCGGCTCCCTGAACGGTTGGTCTTCCACTACAAACCATCGACCAGGGAATCCGAGAGTTTAGCCCTTTTCGGAAAAAACAGCAGTCAAATGCTGGACTCGGTTACCAACAGCATGGGCAGTTGTTCAACGCACCTTGACATATCGAAAGGAAGGCGCGAGTATTGGCCTGTTTCTACATCTTTGCACGACGTCTGCCAGCTACAGACCCCCGCAAATGACCGGAGGTCCTCCTCATGACCGCATTCACCCTCCTATTCCTGGTGCCCAGCGCCATCAGCGCACCATGGCCATCCCCCGGCGACTGGGAACCATTGACCTTGATGGGCGAAAACCTGGGAGATGTCTGCGGCGACATCGACGGCAACCCCTGGTGGGACATAGTCGGTGACGAATCGGATCCGGCCGGCTACTACGCCATGGACGGAAGCTACCTGTGGTTCAGGATACGCGTGGCTGGAGAACCCTTTGTCTCTGATTTCTGGCACAGCACGGAGTGGGGCGTGCTGGTGGAAACCGACTGGGATGCCGACGACGTCAAGTACGACTTTCTCATCACCCTGGACGGCCCCTCCGAGGAAGTCTGGCTGGCCGCCAACACCGCCGGAGACGTGGACCTGAGCGTCGACGAGGCAGAGCTGTTGCTCTACAGCTACCCGGCCCCGGCCGCCGAATCGGGAAGCGCATCAGCCGAATACGCGGGCTACTACTCGGCCGGCTCCGACATCTGCTATGAGTCCGGCGATGCCGTGGACTGGTTCGTGGACTTCGGCGTACCCTGGACCGACTTTTCCACCGCCACGGGTGTGAGCGACATCAGCGATGTGCGTTTCGTCTTCGGAACGTCCACAACCGAACTCACCATGGCCAAGGACATCATCGACTGCGATGGCAGCCTGGAGACCTGCAACGACTGGGGCTCCCTGGTAGGCGCTTCCACCGACGACTTCGACGGCGACGCAATCACCGACTCCGACGAATTGCTCTTTGGCACCGATCCCACGAACCCCGACACCGACGGCGACGGCCTCCTGGACGGAGAAGAGTTGGACCACGGCTCCGACTTCTTCGACACCGACTCCGATGACGACGGACTCCTGGACGGCGAGGAAGTCCACGACTACCTCACCGACCCCACCGACTCCGACTCCGACGATGACGATCTCGACGATCTGGAAGAAGTGATTCTCGGTACCGACCCAAACAACGCCGACACCGACTCCGATGGCCTGGGAGACGGCCAGGAACAACTCGACATCGGCACGGACCCCCTGGACTCCGACACCGACTCCGATGGCCTGGGAGACGGCCAGGAAGTACTGGGACTGGGCACTGATCCCCTGGACGCCGATTCCGATGGCGACGGCCTGGACGATGGCGACGAAGTCCTGGTCTACGGCTCCGAACCACTGCTGCCCGACACCGACGGCGACGGCCTGGACGATGGCGACGAGATCTCCACCGGCACGGATCCCACCAACCCTGACACCGACGACGACGGACTCACCGACGGCGAAGAGGTCAACAAGTACCTCACCGACCCCACCGACGCCGACACCGACGACGATGGTCTCACGGACGGATACGGCGAATCCGCCAACGGGACCGACCCCATCGACGCCGACACCGACGACGACGCCATCCTGGACGGCGACGAAGTCATTTTCGGCACGGATCCCACCGACGCCGACACCGATGACGACGGACTCCTGGACGGAGAAGAACTGGACTGGTCCTCGGATCCCCTTGAACCCGACACCGACGGCGACGGACTCTCCGACGGCGACGAGGTGAACGACTACGGTTCCGACCCAACGCTGACAGACAGCGACGGCGACGATCTCGATGACGGCGACGAGGTACTCAAGTACGGCACGGACCCGAGCGACTCCGACACCGACGGCGACAGCCTCTCCGACGGCGACGAAGTCAACATCTATTCGACGGATCCCACCGACGAGGACTCCGACAACGACGCCCTGCACGACGGCGTCGAGATCAACTCCACCGGCACCGATCCCAACGACGAAGACACCGACGGAGGCGGAGCCTCCGACGGCGTAGAGGTGCTCATCTATGGCACGGATCCGCTGGACCCCTCCGACGACGTGATCATCACCGACTCCGACAGCGACGGCCTCACAAACGACGAAGAAACCATCTGGGGCACGGATCCCGACAACCCCGACACCGACGGTGACGGATTGATGGACGGCGAAGAGATCTACGACCATGAAACCGACCCATTGAACGAAGACACCGACGACGACGGTCTTACGGACGGCGACGAAGTATACGACTACGAATGTGATCCCACCAACCCCGACACCGACGACGACGGTCTTACGGACGGCGACGAAGTCCTCATCTACGAAACCGACCCCAACGTGGCCGACACCGATGGAGGAGGAGTGGCCGATGGTACCGAGGTCCTGGAAGACGGAACCGACCCGCTGGACCCCAGCGACGACCTTGTCTTCGGCCCCGACTCCGACGGTGACGGTCTCTACGACGACGAAGAAACCGACATCTACGGAACCGACCCCTACGACCCCGACACCGACAACGATGGCCTTACGGACGGCGACGAAGTCCTCATCCACGAAACCGACCCCAACGAGACCGACTCGGATGCAGACGGCCTCACGGACGGCGACGAAGTCCTCATCTACGAAACCGACCCCAACAACGCCGACAGCGATTCCGACGGCCTCACGGACGGCGACGAAGTCCTCATCCACGAAACCGACCCCAACGATGCCGACAGCGACTCCGACGGCCTGACCGACAACCGTGAGATCTCCAAGACAGCGACGGATCCCAACAATCCCGATTCCGACGGCGACCAACTCCAGGACGGAGAAGAGATCGACGAGTACGGAACCGACCCCAACAACGCCGACAGCGACTCCGACGGTCTCTCCGACGGAAACGAAGTACTGGTGCAGGGAACGGATCCCAACCTGTCCGATACCGACGGAGGCGGCGTGGGCGACGGCGACGAAGTCCAAAACGGGACGGATCCCCTGGACCCGGAGGACGACATCCCCGACACCGGCTTCACGGACACCGGCGAGCTGGACACGGGTTTTCCAGACACAGCCGGCACGGCACCCGTGGCCTACAACGGGAGCTTCCAGGGAGGCGCTTTGAGCTGTTCCACCACCGGCTCCACCAAGGGCTTCCTGGCGAGCTTGTTTGCAGCACTGGCACTGGTACTGGCAGGTAGGAGGAGCCGATGATCTCCATTCTGGCAATCGGTCTGTTGAGTACCGTCAGGGCCCAGAGCCCCAACGATGTCATTCCTTCCTTCAACGAGTTCAACGCACAGATCTTCCGCCCTACCATCGACGGACAGGCCACACTCTGGACCGACGATGCCCAGAGAGCACAGAACGGGGCTTTCTCGGGGCGTTTTCTGCTCAGCTACGCAAACGATCCATTCGTGTACGTCTCCGATGACTACGGCCAATACGACCTGCTCTCGGATGTCTTGCAGGCCAACCTGCTGGGCGGCCTGAGCCTTGGCTTCCTGCGGGTTGGCGCAGATATCCCTATCTACCTGTTCTCCTCCGGTGAGGCCGTCAACAGCGGGACCGGCCTGGGCGACATCGCCCTGGATACCAAGGCGAACCTCGTACAGCAGGGTTCTTCACCGCTTGGTTTCGCACTTGGCCTCCGCTTCACCGCCCCCACCGCCATGGTTGACGCTCCGCTGGGCATGAACAACGGCCTTGGCTGGGAAGTTCAGGCCATAGTGGACCGGAGAATCGGGCACCTGCTCATGGCTGCCAACCTTGGCACAAGGGGCCTGCCCCAGTCCGACATGGCTGACATCACCTGGGATGACCAGCTTTTCTACAGAATCGGCGGCGGATACTCCCTGTCCGACAGCGCCGGTCTGTCCGCGGACCTGGCAGGTCTCTTCAATTATTCGACCCCCATCAGCGATCCGGCCCATCCCCTGGAAGCACTCCTGGGCGGCTGGGTCTTCGTGGCCGACAGTCTCGCCCTCCGGGGTGGTGTCGGCACCGGCCTCACCAGGGGAGTCGGAGCACCCGCCATGCGGGCCGTGCTTGCCCTCTCCTATTCGCCCGGACAGGCCCAGGAAGAACCAGAGCTACAGGTAGTCGCCGAAGCCACACAGCCTGAAACAGCGGAACCCGTCCAGGTGGCACAGGCCGAAGAGCCCAGCCAGGCCGAGACCACGGAACCCGTCCAGGTGGCACAGGCCGAAACGCCGGAGCCCGTCCAGGAAGAACCCGACCAGGCGGAGGCCGTTGAACAGGCTCCCGTCGAGCCGACTCCCGAACCCACTGCCGTCGCCGCAACGGTGCTCGCGGACTCCGACGGAGATGGAATCCCGAACCAGGACGATTCCTGCGTAGATGAACCCGAAGACAAAGACGACTACCACGACTCCGACGGATGCCCCGACCCCTCCTACCTGGCGGATATTCGCATCATCGCTCCCGACGGAAGCGTGATCCCCGGAGTGGAGACCACGTTGGAAGGCGAAGGTGTGGTACTGCACAAGGGGGCATCCTTCCAGGTGGAACTGCATCCCGGAACATACAGTATCAAGGCCGTAGCTGAAGGCTTCCAACCGGTCACCAGCAGCTTCAAGATGCCGGCCGAACCGACCGCCACCGAGAGCGTCGTTCTCAACCTCGAACCAGTGGCCACGCTGGCCAACCTCACGTTGTCGGTCAAGGACGAAAAGGGTCGGCCCCTGAGCGGTACCTGGTCCATCGACAGGTCCAGATCTTTGCGCTTCGAAGACGGCAGCTCCGAATCCAGCCTCACACCAGGCAAACACGACATTCTCGTTTCTGCGCCCGGCTACGGTTCCGTGGCCCGGCAAGTCGACCTTTCAGCGGGCGAGAGCAAGGGGATCTCGGTGGTCCTGGAACAGGCCAGGGTCGAAGTTGCCAGCGCAAGCCTGGACATCCTGGAGCCTATCTACTTCGACACAGGCAGGGCATCCATCAAGGGCAAGAGCTACGCCCTGCTCAACGAGATTGCGGCAACATTGCGCAGCCATCCCGAGATCAAACGGATCGCCGTACAGGGGCACACCGACTCCAAGGGCAGCTTCCGCTCCAACATGCGCCTGAGCGAACGCCGTGCCCAGGCCGTCAAGCGCTACCTGGTCCGGAAGGGAGTGGACGCCGACAGGCTCCTGGCAGTGGGCTACGGTGAAGCCAGACCGCTGGACACCGCAAATACCCGCGAAGCCTGGGCCAGGAACAGGCGCGTGGAGTTCAAGATCCTGGAACGTGCCGCGGACTGATCCCCGGGACCCCGGGGGTTCACGGTCCATGCCCGCGAGTCCGCAGGGTTGAGCAGCAACCGCCACCAGAACCTGGCCACAAGCAGCCCATGGAGGCCGCCGTTCAGGAGGATCCGCGGCGTGGCCTACGAATGGCCCAGGGTCCGCCGGGAAAGCTCATGCCCACTGCGGAGCGCCAGTCGCCACTGCGCCGGGCCCTGGCGGCTGCTGACAGAAAAACGCTCGCCGGCCTTTCTACTTGATCTCGAAGACGTGGGCTACCTTTACTTCCTTGGCGACACTGTCCAGAGAGCCAGGCACCTTGCCAGCGAGGAGATCCTGGGAGTCGAAGGCATAGACTCCGGGCTTGAGGGGCTTTTCGGTGGTGATGTGGTAGATGTTGGGGGCCTGTGAAGCAGTCATCTCGAATGGAAGGGCTTCAGTGGCCACGTACAGCTCCACGGTGACATCGTCGGTGCCCGTAAGTGCGGGAAGTTCGGTGGATTTGACGAACTCAAGCTTTTGGAGCTTGAGGTTCAATCGGCTGATGTCGGAGGAGCGCAGCGTGGATACGAAAAGGAACCTGGAGGGTTTGCCCGACTTGGACAGAACGGAGTCGGGGATGTCGCGAACACCATGGACTTCTTGAAGGTCGGATCCCCTGGCAAGGACTTCTTCGGCCGGCAGGTGCACCATCTTCTTGACGCCCACTCCGTAGAAACCGGGTTCGGAGGGTTTGTCCCACAGTTCGAAGTTCAGCGTGGGGAGGGAAGCTTCCTTGTTGGCGGGGACGACGACTGACTTGACGTCCTTGATGTAGCCGTCCTGGCCGGCCATGATGCGCAGTTTTGCGGAGTATTCGGTTGGGATGGAGAAAGCGCCCTGGGGGTCGGTGGAGATGGTGGAACCGGTTTGTTCTACCACTACCTTGGCTCCCGCCAGGGGTTTCCCGAATATATCGGTAACCTGGCCCGTGAGCGTTGGGCCGGAGGGAGCACAGGCAAAGGAAAGAGTTCCGAGCAGGACGGGAAAAATGGACAAACGCATGGGAGGTACCTTGTGGACTTCAGGGAGCTGCTGGTATACGGAGCGGTCCTTGGTTGCGATCCGCCAAGCCGATCCCCGACGGGTTGAACAGTGAATGACCGAACATGGAAAAAACAACCGATCTGATGCTTAATCCGCCAGAGCCTTTCCTTCAGCCTTCCTGGAGCATCTTTTTTACGCAATAGCAGATCTGTTTCCCAAACCTGTTCGGATTCACATCGCTCTTGACTACATTTTCAAACGCGGTTTGAAAAATAACGAGATACAATTGGCCAGCGACAGGTCTGTGGGCCTAATCCAGGGAGACGAGATGATTATCTTGAATTTCGGACTGCTTCTGCTCACCTCCGGATCTGCACAGGCCGACCAACCCATTGCTCCTCCCATCGTGAACGGCTTCTTGACCACCGATTACGAAGCCGTCGGCGCCATTTTCGTGTGCGACAGCGTCTACTGCGGGATGATCTGCAGCGGCAGCCTCATCTCCTCGAAATGGGTGCTGACCGCCGGTCACTGCGTTGAAGCCCTCGAAGGCGACTACCGCAACTACGACGCCTACTTCGGGCTGGGAAACGACTTCACCACGGATAGCGGGATCCTGGCGGTTTCCATGGTATCCCAGACCATCGGTCATCCCGACTACGACTACTACCAGCTCACCGCCGACATCGGACTATTGCAACTTCAGACCGCGATAGTCTCCTACGACCCACTACCCCTCAACGAAGAAATCGTGGACTATTCCTGGGTGGGCGAAGAGCTGCGCTTCGTGGGTTTTGGTATGACATCCGACACCGCCTACTACTCGAGCGGAATCAAGCGATACGCCGACATCCCCATCATAGGTTTCGACAGCGAATTCATCTACAGCTACGACGGCCAGCAGAATGTCTGCTCCGGTGACTCTGGGGGCGCAGCCCTGGAAATACTGGGAGGAGACACCTTCGAGCTGGCTGGTGTGAATTCCTGGGTCTACGACACCGACAACACACCCTGCGAAGGCGGAGAAAACGGTTCGGTAAGAGTGGACCAGTATATCTCATGGATCGAAGATTACGTGGATCTGGACGAAACCACCACCGACACGGACGACACCCAGACCGACACGGACGACACCCAGACCGGGACTCCAACAGACACCGGTGACTCCACCTCCGGCTCCTCCGGCTCCTCCGGCTCCTCCAACGACGTTCCCTGGTCCGACGACGACTCCGGCGGCTCTCTGTTCGGTGGCTGCGCCGCTGTACCGGCTTCACCCTCGGGAATAGCGGTGGCCATGCTGGCCGCGCTGTCCCTGGCAGGCAGAAGACAACAGCGCCGCAGGCCCTGATACGCACCCTCAAGGAAAAACCGGCCCTGCCTCCAGGGCCTTCTTGCAGGCATCATCCAGGCCATGCGCCATCCGACCCGGAGCTGGCGGCGTCGACTTGTCGATCTTCGCTCGTATGCCGGCAACCTTCCACGAAAGGAAATGCAGATCATGATTCCTGGCCATGTCAGCGGCCAGGCTAAGGCTGGCAAGGGCATCGTCTGCACGCCCCGCCAGCCATAGACCGCTACAGAGCTGCAAACTGCCGTTGATCGTGGACTCCAGCAGGTCGGGAGTGAACGGTTCCCTGGCCGACCCAGGCCCCGGTCCACTGTGATAGAGCTTCAAGGCCCGCTGGAACATGCGGA
The DNA here is from genome assembly GCA_024276675.1 of Myxococcota bacterium. Classification (GTDB taxonomy): domain Bacteria; phylum Myxococcota_A; class UBA796; order UBA796; family JAFGLY01; genus JAJRWT01. The sequence continues at coordinate 13,196 of JAJRWT010000031.1, forward strand.
TATTCCCCTGTATCGCGGAGGCACGGCACAACAGGGCCGCGGCGAGCCGCCGGTAGGTGGGGGAGAGGTCCCTGGGTGCCTCGCCCAGTACTCGAAGTATCCTCTCACTGGCGGCCACCGCGGCGGTCCTGCTGTCGGAAGCGGCGTCGAGGGTTAGCTGTGCTCTGTGTACATGGGAGGTCCACCGAAACCGTGACAGGGCGGCGGCATGGGCCAAAGCCGTAACATCGGCCAACATCCGGCGTGATTGGTCAAACCTGCCCAGGTCAGCCTGAAGAATACCAAGATGTTGGGATGTCATACATTCCAGCCTGGGGATTGCCAGCGCCCGGGCCAGGCGAACGACACGCCAGGCCAGGTCGAGCGACGAAGCAAGCCGGCCCAGCAGAGCATCCACCTGGGAAAACCGCAAGAGGCTTTTCAATTCTCTCTCGTGGTCGCCGCAACTGGTAAAGAGCCTTGCAGCCTTCTCAAATGCCCTTGCCGCAGTGACGGGTTCGCCCTGGAGTACGCTTGACAGACCGATGCCGTGCCATGCCCTGGCCATGATGGCTTCGTCGGATACCGATAGCGAGAGGGCCATCCTGAACGCACTGATTGCAGTCTCCGGTTCTTCCTTCCGAAAAAGCAGCATCCCCCTTCCCACGGCCACCTTGGACAGGCGCGTGTTGTCTTGCAGGCGACGTGGGACTTCATCCAGCAGGTTCAGCAGATCCTGGGCTTCCTCCAGGCGGTGGCCGTGTATGGCAGCCATGGCCCGCTGATAATCGACTTCCCAGAGACTCCGGGACTCACTCTTGTTGACAAGGCTGCTGCTGGCCTCCTGCTGCTCCTTGACCCTGGCCAGGAGGGACTCGAGATCCGGAGCCCTGGCAAGAGCAGCGTCGGCCAACAAGCCAGCGGAGATGACGTAGCGCTGGCCCATCGGGACCGGCGAAAGCCCAGCCTGTTGAGCAGCGCTCCCGCCCACCGGCTTCACGAGGCCCTTGGTTCCCAGTGAAGCCAGCGCCTCTACCGCCGGCACCTGGGCGAGTTCTTCCACCTGGGCCGGGCTCACGGGGGCCGCAGCCGCTGCCACCACCTGCAAGACCTCCAGCTCGTCCAGATCCAGGTCTTCCAGCCACTCCTGGCCGTCGAACTCCGGCAGTTGGCCGTCAAGGGCCCCGGAGTCGTCTCTCAAGCGCTCAAGCATGGGAACAAGGAAGGCCGCCAGCCCCCCGGTTGCCCTGTACAGCGCATCTGCCATGCGCGCCGGATCCTCGATATCCGGCACGGTGGCAACCAGGCTGCGCCTGACTTCTGCCAGTCCCAGGGGTTGCAGTTGGATGGAGATATGAGGGTCGTGGATTCGCCCCTCGGCCACCAGCAACAGCGGCCGGTTGGATTGAAGCCGCCGGGCAGTCTGCTCCACGTGATCTCCACCATAAACACGACATGCCAGACCGCGACGGTGTGCACAATCACGCAGGGTCTCCAGTACCCAGGTCTTTCCCGTGCCTCGGTTCCCCAGCACCTGTACACGGGTGGTCTCTCCGGCTTCCACCCTTTCCAGGGCGGTGGCAATCTGCTTTTCCACTGTTTTCTGGCTGGCCAGGGGAATCTCGCGAGAAGCGCCGATACCTGAAAGCGCGTCGAGCACGGCTTCTGCCGAAGCAAAACGATTGCCGGGATCCTTTTCCATGAGCTTGCGGATCAGACGTTCCAGGTCCGGTGGAACCGTGGGTTCGTAGACCGAAGGGGGAACCGGGCTTTCGCGGAGATGAGCACGGATCAGCTCTGACTGATCGGAATACTCGAAGGGCAGACGCCCCAGGAGGATATTGTAGAGCGTGCAACCAAGCCCATAGAGGTCAGTCCTGGCATCGACCTTTTGCCCCTGCAACTGCTCTGGCGAGGCATACTTGAGGGTGCCGATCACCACCCCAGCCGCTGTCAAACCATCATCCGCGAGATCCTTGACGATTCCAAAGTCGGTCAACACCGGCTGGTTTCCCGGGAGTACTCGGATGTTGCTGGGCTTCACGTCCCGGTGGATGAGACCCTTGCCATGAATGTATGAGAGCGCCTTTGCCAGAGCCTGGGCAAGATCCTTGATTCGCCTGTACCGTTCCGGTGACGGCAGACGACGAGTCCGGTGGGCCCAGAGCCGCAGGTCTTCACCGTCAAGATACTCCATTACCAGGTATGGACGCCCAGCATGTTCCCCATGCCCCAGGTAGCGGACCACCGCGGGATGATCCAGACGAGACAGCGTACGAACTTCCGTGGCGAAACGCCTCGTAAAAGCTGGATGGGGCCTGTCCAACCACTTGACGGCAACGCGCTCCCCCTGCTGATCGCGGCAGAGATACACAGCAGCCATTCCACCCCTGCCCACCAGCTCCTGCACCAGGTAGGGACCGATGCTCTCGGGGATCTGCTGCATCCTGGATTGCGGTTCCGGGGCGGGAAGATCCACGGTTCGCCCCAGGGATTGGCTCCAGGTCCAGGTGTTGTTGTTTTTTATGCCGGGCATAGTGACCAAGGTCGAGTGGTCTGTCGGGCCTGGCCGGTGCGCGGCCTGCCCAGGCAGGGATCATGCCGGCGTACCGAATCGTAGCGAGGGGCGCCAGGCGGAATGGAGGAGAAACGTGGGGGCCCCAAGGCAAGAACCCGGGCCGCCGTTGTACACGGTGTATGGCTTGTTGGCAACTATCGACCGAAACCCACCAGGCTGGGCCGGGCCAGGAATGAAGGAATGAGGTCTTCGGGCAGTTGGGAAACGATACGGTTCCGGAGCCCAACGGTCTGCCTGTGTAACCTGCTGGCGTTCTCGCCGTCGGCGGTACAACGCTCCAGCAACGCGCTTGCATCCAGAGCCCACAACAAGAGCCCTCGGCTCTTTGCCTGCTCCACGGCAGCTCTGGCCACCTGACAAGCCTTCTCTGACCTGCCCATCTGCTCCAGCACCATGGCCGCGAGCACCTGGCTCTGGACCTGCCGCGGCATTGTGACAGCATTCCACGAGGCAGCCCCGGACTCGGTCGCAGTGCGTATGGCTCGTCCAAGTAGCTGTTCCGCCTGGTACCCGCTGCCCTTCTCGAGAAGCACCTGGGAAAGGGCAGCCAGCACCAGGGAAAGGTAGCCTTCGGGATCCCTCTTCGTGGCCACCCCCCTTGCAATGGAGAGATGGTGCTCCGCCTGGTGCAGATTACCTGCCTCCAACTCGACCCGCCCCAGGGCATAACGCACGGCCACCAGTTCATCGTTCACCTTGAGGGGCAGCAGTATGTCCAACGCGTTCCCAAGATGCACCCTGGCCTCCTCCAGGCGGCCCAACTCCAACTCCACCGAACCCTCCACCCTGGAGGCGATGCCCTCACCCAGCCGGTACAGCACCTCGGCGGCCAGTTGCCGGGCCAAGACAGCGTCGGAGAGTGCCATGGCCAGGTTGCCCTTCCAGGTACGCGTCTCGGCCAGGTTGGTCAGGGCGAGACACCTGGCTCTCTTGCGCCCAAGCCTGTCGAAGATGCTTTCGGCCTCGGAAAGATCCCTGATGGCGGTAGCCAGATCCCCGTTGCTGGCCTGCACCGCTGTACGGGCCAGCAACAGCTCGGCACGCTGCCCCTGCATCCGGGACCCCACCGCCAGCACCAGGCCCTCGTTGCTCAGACGCGAACAAGCTTCAAGATCGCCCCGAGCCCAGGCAGAAGCAGCGAGGCCGTGAAGAGCCTCTGCCACCAACTCCCGGTTGGGGAGCCTGCGCGCCTCGGCCAGGGCGATCTCCCGAAGCTCCCTGGCATGATCTTCGTTTCCCAACCTGAATTCCGACGAGGCCAGCCTCAGGCGTGCACGAACCGCCTCGTGGTAGAGGGCCATGGATCCGGCCATCACGAGGGCTTCCTCCTGGATGCCACGGGCGCTTTCCCAACTCCCCCTTCCGTACAGGATCTCGGCCTTGATGTTCAGAATCCTGAGCCTGAGACTCTTGAACGTGGAATCTTCCAATTCCGTTCGTGCCTGGTCCTCACACGCCCCTGCTCGCTCCAACAACTCCCATGCTTCGGCCGGGGCAGAGCGCCGAAAAAGCGCCTCGGCGGCCACAACCAGGTGTTTGAAAGCGTTTCCGGTGTCTCCAGCCCTTCGGTAGTGCTCCCCGATTTGCCGAGATACGGAACCTCCGTGCATGGACTCGTAGATCCTGGCCAGTCGCCCGTGCAACTCGGCCCGCTGCGCGGATTGCATGTCGCGATAGATGATGTCGCCGAACTTGCCATGGCTGAAGTCAAGGTACAGCAGTACTCCCGCCCGCCTCTCCACCAGGATCCCCTGGGTGACCAGTCTGTCCAGGTGGTCCAGGACAGAATCCTCATCGAGTTCCAACACCTCCAGCAATACATCCAGGTCCAGCTCGCGACCGTTGACCGCCAACACGTCCAGAACGGACTTCTGGGCTTGGCCGACCGCTGCGAGCCTCTCGCCCAGGACGCTGCGAATTCCCGCGGGTATCTCCAGATGCCCCGAACGGACTTCGTCGGTGTCGATGGCCAGGGCCCATCCCCCGGGCCCCTTGACTATCACCCTCCGCTCCAACAAGGTCTGGAGAAACTCGGTCACAAACAGGGGGTTGCCCTCGGTTTCCCGGTGCAGGCGCTCCGCCAGCGCGCGAGTACCCTGAGCGTTCCCCAGCAAAGCGGCCAGGAGATCCATCAAGTCGCCCAAGCCCAGCGGTTCCAACTCCACCAGGCCAGGCTCGAAACCAAGTTCCTGGAAGCCTCCCAGACCTGGAAGGACCATTGATTCACCGTCGGACCTGGCGGTGCCCACCACCAACAGGGGTAATCCCTCGGCCACCATGGCCCGCGCAAGAAAGGCCAACAGGTCAAGGAGCACTACTCCGGCCATGTGAAGGTCGTCAACCGCCAGTACCCGGGGCCCGTGGATCAGCGCCCTTCGCAGCGCCAGCCGCAAGAGGTCATAGAGCCGGTAACGTGTGTTTCCAGGCTGTAAGGTGCCCTGCCGTGGGTCGACAAAGGCATCCAGAGCTTTTTCCAGTCCCTGGGGGACATTCGCACCCAGATCCCTGGCCACTTGCCTGGAAAAACGCGCCAGCGAGCCCAGGGCGCCGTCGGCTGCACGGGCACGAACCTTGTGGACCGGGAAACCCAACTCCCTGGCGTGACTGAGGGCGGCCTCCAACAGGCGGGTACGCCCGCTGCCCAGGGGACCGGTGATCCACAAGACGCCACCCTGACCACTGGTAAGGGCGTTGATGGAATCCAGGATCGTGGCCAATGGGGCTTCCTGGCCGACGAAGGGCGGCTCCCAGGAAGCGGCCGGCCTGGAGCGAACCTGCCGCAGAGTATCGGTCTTTTCCAGCCGAAAGAGGATCTCCTGAGCCGACTGGAACCGATCTCGGGGACGCTTGCACAACAAGCGGACGCAGATGTCTTCCAGCAACGGCGGAACACCGGGCACCAAATCGCCAGGCCTGGGCGCCCGATGATCCCTGTGGAGTTCCAGGTACTCGGCCAATCCCTTGGCCACGAAGGGTCTGCGGCCAGTCAACATCGTGAAGAGGATCACGCCCAGGCTGTAGAGATCGCTCCTGTGGTCTACCGGTTCCCCGCAGATCTGCTCCGGTGAGGCATATGCCCATGTACCGACGAGAGTGTTGGAGACGTTGGGATCCCGGTCGGGATCCAGATCCTTGACGATACCGAAATCGGTCAGCTTGGCGCGTTGGTGCTGGTCCAACAGGACGTTGGAAGGCTTGAGATCTCTGTGTACCAGGCCGTGCCTGTGGATGTGGGCAAGGGCTCTGCACAGGTCCACCAGGATCCCTTCACAACTGCGCCAGCGTTGGGGAGCCCCGAGCCTCCTGAAGCCGCGAATGACCTTGTGGAGATCGCGCCCATCGACAAACTCCATGGCTATGTAGGGATGCCCGAAGATGTCGCCGTAGGAATCAACCCTGATGACGTTGGGATGATTCATCCTGGCCAGGGCCCTGAACTCGCGGCGGAAGCGAACCTGGCCGGTGTCCACCCGGCTGTCCTTCAAGACCTTCAGGGCGACGAAGTTGCCATCGGGATTTCGGGCCTTCAAGACCCAGGCCATGCCCCCGGCTCCGATGCGCCGCTGGTATACATAGGGACCGATTCGATCGCCAGGCTCCACGCAGAGTCCACCGATTCTTATCTTGTCGCCCTGTTCGCTGGTCGATGCCGAAGACACATGAAAGCATAACCCGGATGGAACGACAAAAAGAACAGGGAGAACGAAGAGTGGATATCATCCCACAAAGCGTGCCAGGTCGGGACGGGCGAGGAACGCGTCCCGGTCAGTACCAAACAGGCCCGCCGAGAACTCCGCCACCAGGGCTCGCGGATCCGGACCGTCAACATGCAACGGCATGTCCAACTCCGTTGAAAGCCGAGCAGCCATCAACGCTGCTTCCAGCTTCAATCCCAGAAACCCGCTGCCCTCGAGCCAATCCATGGCTCTTCCAAAAGCGGCTCCTGCCTCCAGGGGACGGCCCGACTCGGCCAAGGCGCGGGTGGCGTCCAGCAACAGCGCTACCGAGGTATGGCGTGGTAGACACATTGGCCCACTGATGGCCCAGTCAGCCAACTCGAAGGCAGCAACCGGATCGACGATTGCCAGGGCTCGTGCCCGAAGCAGAGCCAGGCTGGCCACCTGGTCGCTCCTGGGCTGGCAATCTTCCTTCAGGGGCGGCGGAAAGTTCTCCAGTACTTCCTTTCCTCGCCCCAGGTCCAACAGTACACGGCCAAGACAGGCATTCCTGGCCCACTGGACATTGTTCCAACGCAACTGTCTGCCCTCGATTCCGCCAGGTACCTTGCCGAAGACCTGTTCAGGGTGAAAACCAGGATTCCATAGCACTGCCCTGGCGGTCTTCAGGGATTCGGATGCCATTTCGTTGGCCAGTTCGTGATGCCCCAAGAGTAGAGCAGCGTATGCGGCGGTGCCCCGGGCAAGGATCCTCAACTCGGCGGTAGAGCCTGCCCGGGCCAACTGGCAGGCCTCGTTGGCCCTGTCCAGAGCTTCGCGGTATCTACCGCATGCCATGGCCAGGTCAGCCAGGAGCACAAGCGTTTCCAACAGAGACTCGACACCGTTACCCTTGCGCAGCAGCATCTCGGCCTTTTCGAGATAGTCGTGCGCGGAAGAAACATCGCCCTGGTTGCTGGCCACTTGGCCCAGACCCGTCAAGGCACGCCCCTCCTGAACGAGGTCACCGACTTGCCGAGCATGAAGCAGCAGAGATTGCCAGAGTACCCTGGCTCCCCGGGAGCTGCCGTACATCGAGCGCAGAATTGCCAGCCGCTCGGTGGTGGGAGGCCACATCCTGTCCCTGGGTGACAGCAGAGAATGAGCCTGTTCCAGGCAGGAACGGCCAGCGTCCAGGTCCCCGCCTTCCAGGTGACATGCTCCAAGACCTGCAATCGCTATTCCCCGGAGGCGGGAGTCCTCCAGTCGCAAGGCTGCCTGCAGCACCTGCTCCATGCTTTCGGCCGCAGCCTGGTGGTCCCCTTTGATCAGAAGCAGCTCACCCTTGACCTGGTGATACCTGGCAACCCTGGAATCGCGCCCTGCAGGGTCCAGGCCATGCAGGGCCCGTGATCGGATGGAGCCGGCCTGGCGAAGGAAATCCTGGGCCAGCAGATCCTCGCCACGATCCAGTGCGTGCTCGGCTGCCTGTAGCAGCAGAGGATAGGCGTCCGCGGGAAGAGCGCCGAGCATGAGATGCCTGGTGATGACGGGCAATACATGTCTACGCCTCTTGAACAGTCCATCGTAGACCCGTGCAAAACTCCGGTGGAGTTCCTGCCGCCGGTCATGTTGGATTTCGTCGTAGATCACGCGTTGGAGGGGCCGGGCGGCCAACCTGAAGGATCCACCTCCATCCCGCTCCACCAGTCCCAGGACGACGAGTTCATCCAGCAGGCGCGAGCAAAGCTCCCAATCGGGAGCACATACCCCGGTCAGCACGGGGATGGAGCAAAATTCCCCCGCAACGGCGAGAGCTTCCAGAAGGGAACGGGCCTCGGAGTCCAGGGCGTCTACAAGAGAAAGAAGCTCGGCCCGCACACGTTGGGGAACGGGCAAGGCTTCCTTTCGGAGTTCTTCCATGGAGCGAGCCAGGCGCAGATCACCACTACTGTCACGGACGAAGCAACCCGCCTGTTCCAAGGCGCCGATCTGCTCCAGCAGGAGACCCGGGTAGGGCTTGAACATGGCTCGCGCGAGCCCGGCCTTGACCAGGTGGGCCGAGATGAAGGAACCTGCCTTCCGCGATGCGGCGGAAGCTGTTTCGCGCCAGTGACCCGTGGCGGGGTTGGCGCCGGGCTGCGTAGCCTGTGAACTGGATCGCTCTTCATCGACCTCTGAAAACAGGCGCCGCGCAAGCACCGCCGCCACGCCCCTGGAGAGGCCATGATCAGCGAACAACGCCACAGAGGCCGAACGGGACAGCGGAGCGAGTTCCGCCAGCTCGGGCTCCATCTGACCCCACTCCGACAAGACCGAGTGCAATTCGCCAGCAGAAGCGGTGACAACCACAACCAGGGGCCGCTGACCCATGTCGAGAAAGCGCGTGATGGCTGCCTTGAGTTCCTCCATCTCTTCATGGGAGAGACGATCCGCATCGTCCAGCAGGACAGGCAGGGGAAGTCGCTCCTCCGGGGGCGGGTGCCCGGTGACGGATTGCGGGGAACCTGGGCAGGGCCGGAGCAGATCCTTGCAGCCTTCCAGGGCAGCATGCCGGTCATGACGAAAGGATGACAAGTGGGGCCTGGAGTCCCGCAGGTTGCTGGCCAGTTCGGCGAGCAGCGCGCTCTTGCCGCTACCCATGGGGCCTGCCAGCACGAACAAGGCGCTCCTTCCCGGCTCCAGGGCAGCGCTGGTGATGGAACCCAGGATTTCGTCGCGCTCGTAGAGCGTGGGGAGTGCGGGCGGAGCATCCCGCTCCAACATGTCCAGGGCGGCTCGGGGGCTGGCCAGCCTCCTGGCGGGCTCCTTTCGGAGCAGCGCCATGCAGACTCGCTCCAGGTGCCTCGGGGCATCGGGTTGAAAAACGGTCGGAAGCTCGGGGCTGGCAACCATGTGACGGGCCAGATAGGCGGCGATGCTGTCTGCCTGTATTGGCGGGCGCCCTGTCATCATCACGTAGAGAACCGCTCCCAGACTGTAGAGATCCTGCCGCGGGTGGATGGTTTCGGTGGTGACCAGCTCCGGGGCCATGTAGGCCACGGTTCCCACGATACGCCCCACGGCGGTCAACTGGGTGGAGAAAGCCTCGGGCCCCTTGACCCCGCCGAAATCGGTCAACTTGACGGTGCCGTCACGCGATACCAGGACATTGGATGGCTTGATGTCCCTGTGTACCAAGCCTTGACCATGCAAATATTCCAATGCCTCGCAGAGATCTCGAAAGTACCTCTCCACCAGGGCCCACCTGTTGCCAGGAGGGTGGGACTGCCAGTCCTGCACCAGGCTGCCAAGGTCGCAACCCTCCACCAGCTCCATCGCCAGCCAGGGTAGCTGGCCCTCGTGCCCGGCCGCCACAACCTTTACGATATTGGGGTGTTGGAGAGAGGCCAGCACCTGCCGCTCCCTTGCAAATCGCCGGACCTCCTCGGTTCGCAGCTTCACCTAGTGGAGAACCTTCAGCGCCACACGTCCACCGTCAGGACCAAGGGCTCGGAATACCACGGCGATTCCCCCGGAACCCAGTACTTCTTCAAGTAGCCATGGTCCAAATCGGTCACCGATTCCTGGAAAGGCGGTATTGCTCAAAGCCTGTGTCCTTCCAGCCATGGCCGGCCATTCCCAGTTGATGATGCGATCCTGGCACGGAAGGTATCAGAAACCCATACCACTTGGAAAATGGACATCCATGAAACTCCTGGCTTCCGTGGAAGAGAGATTGGCGGATATGGAACGGGCCATGGCCTCGGCAACGCGAGCGTGATGGCTTGCGTTTTCGGGCTTGGAAGCTACGTTTGACAGGATGATGTGGGCCTTCATGGTGTACAGCCTGTAGCCGGCCCTCGCTGCTCGGTCCAGGGCGGAGCCAGCCAGTCGGCTGGCGGGCTCGTGGTCGTCGATTACGGCATGGGCACAGGCAGAGTTCAACTCCACGCGACATTGCAGAAAAGGCCAGGGCTTCTCCTGGAAGGCCATGGCAGCAGCCACGTGCTCACGGAGCAGGCCGCCATCTCCCACATGGGCCGCCACGAGTGCCTTCCAGGAGTGGATGATAGGGGCGATACCTTCAGTATCGTAGCGCTCCAGCATGGGGACGGCCCGCTCAAGCCAAAGGTTGGCCTGGCCTGGTTCTCCACGATGAAATGATACTCTGGCCAGGTTGAAGCTCGCCCCGAGTTCGTCTTCCCGGTTGTGCTGCCGAGAAGACAGGGAGAGGGCTTCCTGGGCATTGGCCTCGGCATCGTCGAGACGCCCGATATCCACGAGAACCAGGGCCAGGGATCGCAAAGCAAGCCCAAGGCCCCTGCGATCCCGGATCTCCCTGGCCCGGGCCACGGTTTGTTCCGCACGCTCGATGCCGCGCTTTACATTCCCCACGAGATGGTACAGCTCCACCAGGTTTGAACGCTCTATGACCCACTCGTGGAGAGCCCCCAGTCCTTCGTAGATCCTGCATCCTTCTTCCAGGTTTTTTCTGGCTTCGGCACTCCTGCCGCGACAGATGTCCATGACACCGAGACCGGTGTAGCCGGCGGCCCTGGCGTGGGGATCATCGCTCCCCAGGACCTCGAGCCAATAGTACTTTGCACCTTCCAGGTCACCCTGCTCCCAACGCCTGGAGGCGATGCGATTCATGGCCTGGGCTCTCAACCTGGAATCACCAGCCTCTTCAGCGAGCCACTTGGCCTTGCGGAAATAGTTCTCGGCGGCTTCCAGGTCGTTGCGCCTCCTGCACATGGTCCCCAGTTCGAAGGACGTCCGTGCCAGGAGCTTGGAATCGTTCAACTCCTGGGCCAGATCATGGGCCTGGATGGCGTCCTTGTCGGCCTGCTCCCACTGCCCCAGGTGGGCCTTGGCCTGGCTGCGATGCAGGAGCAGGGTGGCCAGGGAGCGATCAGCCTGGTCCAGGACCAGGTGCTGCCGTACCCGTGGTTCCAGTTTCAGGGCCCTCTCAAACATCTCCAGGGCTTCATGTACCAGGGCTTGCTCCAGCAGACGCTCCCCCGCGCGAAGCAAGTAGACGTATGCCTTGGTGGGTATGCCCCCATGCTCGAAATGGTGACCGAGAAGATCCAGCACCGGCGACAAGCGGCCTCTCCAATGGGTTTCCAGCATTAAACCCATCTGCCGGTGCAAGGAGCGCAGGCGTTCGGGGCCCAGTTCTTCCAGGATTACCTCGCGCAGTCCGGGTTCGACCAGGTCGAAGAGATCGTCGTCGTCCCGCCGCCACCGCGCTATTCCGGCCTCCTCCAGTTCGCCCATGAGCCCCAGGATCCGGGATTCATCCATGTGGAGAACTCCCTCCAGGATCGGCAGGCGCAGCTCACGACGTGAAACCGCCAGGACGGAGGCCAACTCACGGCCTGGCGCACTCAAGGCATGAAGTCTCTCTCGCTGGGCTTCACGTATGGAACGGGGAACGGGCAGCTCCCCACCTGCCAGTACGCCATGACGTTCCAACAGGCGCCCACGACCATCCGGACCGAAACCGATGAACCGGTCCTCGATGAGCCCACGGAGCATGGCCACCATGAACTGCGGATTGCCGTCGGCCTCGGCGTGGAGACGACGGGCCAGTGCAATGGCTGATTCGTCACCGGGGATGAGATCCAGGACCAGATCCTCCACGGCAGCCCGAGTCAAAGGTCGGAGATGTACACGCTCTACGGGAACTCCCGTGGTTTCGCCCGATAGCACCGTTTTCCAGGAGTCCGAGTCCCCGGACATGAAACGCCTGGCCAGAACGAAGAGCAGAGGATCATCGGACAGGCCCAGGGAGTTCCGAATCAGGTAATCAGTGAAATCCACGGTGCCGGAGTCTGCCAGGTGCACGGCGTCCAGCATCAGGACACGGGGGCCTCCCCTGCGCACGAGATCAAGAAAGGCCGGAAAGACGGCATATCGCTCCGGGTGGCGGGTCTTGTGGCGCTCTCGGGCCGATCCCAGGGCACGGCTGAGCACCCTGGGCGGTTCCAACTCCGTGCTGTTCACCACGCCCTTGAAGACCTCTCGATATGCCGCGAAGGGCACCCCGACATCGGCCAGGCACTTGCCCCTGGCCACGGGAATGCCCCTTTCCCCTGCGAGCTGCTGGAGATCGTCCAACAGCCGGGTCTTCCCCATGCCCGAGGCGCCCTCCACGAGCAGCACGGTCCCCTTGCCTCCCTGGAGCAAGGCCAGCGCTTCGTGCAGGCGCGCCATCTCGGCGGCTCGCCCCACGGTGCGCTCCGCCCAGGCGGTTTCCGTGTCAACGGACTCGCCAACGGCACGATCTCCGAGGAAGTTGAGCAGGTGCCGAGCCGAGGCAAAGCGTTCATCGGGGTTCTTGGCCAAGAGCCTGATACAGGCCGAGTTGAGCCTGGCTGGCACGGCGGCCACCAGATCGGCCGGTGGCCGAGGGGCATGATTGACGTGCTTTTGCAGGTATCCCGCCAGCGTGCTGGCATGAAAGGGCCGGCTGCCGGTCAGCAGTACATAGAGCACCGCCCCCAGGCTGTAGAGATCCGAACGCTCGTCCACACGTTGCCCCAGAATCTGCTCCGGGGCGATATAGGCGATGGTACCGACTACTTCTCCCACGGTGGTAAGATCCACGCCGGGTTCCTTTACGACACCAAAATCCATGATCCTGGCAACGCCGTCCGGCGCAAGCATGATGTTTCCGGGCGTGATGTCGCGGTGAACGAAACCCCTGGAATGTATATGCTCCAGTGCTCTCGCCACCTGAATGAGTACGCTCGAAGCCCGGGCATTCCTTTGTGCCGGTGGCATCCCGCTCCATGACTTCATTCCGGCCTTGAGGTCCGTGCCCCTTAGCAACTCCATTACGAAATACGGGCGATCATTCCAGAGCCCTGCCTCCCAGACCTTTGCCACGTTGGGATGGTCCAGCATGGAAAGCGCACGGTATTCCAGGTTGAAGCGCCTGCGGACTTCGTCGTTGGCACCGTGGGGCAGCATCAACTTGATGGCACACTCACGAGAGGTTGCCATGTGCGTGGCTGAGAGAACCACGGCCATGCCCCCACGCCCCAACGTGCCCGTGATCCGGTAGTCGCCCAGCAATTCACCAGGTGCGGGGGCTTCCGTGATTTCTCGTGGATTGGACGTCATTGCTCTGCTGGCCTGCCGCAGGAATCTGGAGCCGGTCAGAACCCGGCACTCCAAAACCGTAACCCCGCTCCCGTGGCTCCGCATGCGGAGGAGGCCATGGACTTTAGTGTTCCGGCAGCAGACAGTCACTCCGGGCGCCACCTGCTGACGCGCTCCCGGGATGGGGGCCGCACCTGCTTGGCTGCAAACAGCAGGTTCCCGCGTTACATGGCAGCCATGTCAACTTCCAGAACGGGGGACGGAGTGTACCCATGGTGATCGAAGCCTTTGCCCGCACTGACCCCGGCCCAGTCAGAGAAAAAAACGAAGACAACTTCAGCATGGACGAAGACGGCGGCCTTTTCCTGCTGGCCGACGGCATGGGGGGGCACGTAGCAGGCGAAGTTGCCGCGCGCATCGCCATCGACACGGTACGAGATGTCCTCCGGGGCATGTCGGATCCCGACGAAACTCGCCTTGAACGAGTGATGACCGACTACGCCGATGTCATTCGCGAGCGCATGCGCTACGCCATGAACCAGGCCAGCATGCGCATACGCCAGGCAGCCCTGGAAAACCCGGCCTATACCGGCATGGGAACCACCCTCGTGGCCTGCCTCATCGAAGACGGCATGGTCCACCTGGCTCACGTGGGCGACAGCCGCATCTACCTCTTCAGAGACGAGCGCCTGCAGAAGCTCACACGGGACCACACGGTGGTCCAGATGGAGTTGGACGCCGGCAGGCTCACTCCGGAGCTGGCCAGGATCGTGCCCCACAAGAACATCCTCACCCAATCCATCGGCTACCACGGCCCAGTCGAACCCGACACATCCACCCGCCCAGCAGAGCCGGGCGACATCTTCCTCCTCTGCAGCGACGGCATCTCGGACCCCCTGGACGACGCCATGATCGCTAGCATCTGCGCTGAACACGCAGCTCCCGAGCTGGCCGACAAGCTGGTGGAAGCCGCGCTCAACAATGGCGGTGAAGACAACATCACCGCCATCGTGGTCCACATCCTGGAGTGATCCGCCGTCGATTCGCCCCCCCGTGGGGCAGGCTCTCCAGCGCCCCCCGTGGGGCAGGCTTTCCACCCTGCCAGGGGGGCAAGACAACGACAAGGGCAGGCTGGAATCCTGCCGAAAACACGCGCTATTCCAGCATGGCCGGCGTTTGTTCGCCCTGTTCGTCTTCGTCGTCTTCATCGCTGCGGGCTTCGATGACGTCGGGGACGTCCTGTGTTGCTTCTTCGGCCAGAACCTTGTGGAGCTTCACCAGGCCACGAGAGAAGTTGCTCCTGGCAAAGTAGCGAGCTTCGCCGTTTTCGCCCTTGGAGGTGAACACTTCGATGGTCTCTTCCTTGCCGGATTCCGGGTACAGGCGAACCTTGAAGGCAAGGGCGAGATCTTGTGGTTGTTCGTCGTCCTTCACGTAGCTCAAACCTTTGAGACGCAAGACCTTGTCAAGCCAGTTGGCGTAGATCTCCATGGGTCGCGTGGTGTCGGAGGGATTGGCCCAGAAGGCGGCGTCCTTGTCTTGCCGATTCTGCTGTACCATGTCCGTGGAACCGGATGAACCTTCCAGGCGCACCTTCTGGATATCGGCTTCTTCCAGTGAGGTGAGACTCCTGTCCGGCAATCGGCTCCTGGCATAGCGAAGCGGCCGCAAGGTGTCGGCGTCAACCAAGTAGTACTGGTTGTTTTCGATATCGTGGAGGTAACGATCCTTGGTGCCGTAGGCCTCTCCTCCCAGCTCGAATCGGTAGGTGCGACCCTTGCGGGTGACCTGGATCCACGCCTCCGGCTCTGCAAGTCCCAGCTCCTGGGCTTTTTCGGGAGAAGGATTCTGCAACTTGCGTATGGCTTTGAAAGGCGCGAGGCTCTGCCGTAGCTCATCAGCCGCCTTCCCCCCCTTGAAGGAGCTGTTTTCGACCTTGATCTCGAATTCCTCTTCCGGTTCCTCGGGCTTGGAAGCGGCGTCTTCCGCCTGTTCGGGAGGGGATTCCCCAGGTTGCAGGGCTCCGGGCTGCTCGGCGGATTCGCCCTCGCTGTCCTTGTCCAGCTCGGAGTCTTTCCCCGAGGGTTCCTCGCCGGAGGAGTCCTGTTCCGGGCCTCCTGGTGTTTCCTGGGAGGAACTCTTCTTCGAGGGCTTCTTGAGCTTGGTGCGCTGCTCGTGACGGACCCAGGCATAGGCCCCGAGATCGTCGGTCTTCCACTCCAGTGCGACGTCTTGCTTTTCGTCGTGGTAGGCCACCTTTTCTATTTCGGTTTCCACCGCGTGCATTATTATGACATCGCCCTGCTCCTGGTCGGAACCCAGGGCGCCGGTCCACCGTAGGTAGGAAAGCGCCAGCAGGACCACCAGGAGGCCTCCGTAGATCCAGATACTGCGTTTCATGCTGCACCCTGCTGCTTGCGGCGGGATCTCACGCGACCCCATCCGAAAAGGCCAATGGCCAGCGGAACGAGGAACGTGGTGCCGTAGAACCACATTCCCTGACCCTCTTTCGAGTGTACGATCTTGACGTCTTCTTCGTTGCTGATGGACCCGGCGATGTCTTCTTCTTCTGCCAGCCAGTGGGTGGCATCGACGACGAACTGGGCGTTGGGCTGGTTGGCCAGCACCAGGTCGGAGAGGAAGGTGGCGTCGGCCGCCACCACTGCCCTGTACTCGGGCGCATCGGGCAGCTCCGCAGGCCCCGACGCCACCAGGGCCAGGTTGCGTACCTTGCGAGCTTCCGAGTCCTTGTCGAATTCGAAGTTGCCGTCGAGATCCGCCCAGACCTTGCCCAGGGTGCGAACGGTCACGGTGACCTTGCCCCTGTGGCCGTCCAGCTCTTCCAGGGATCCGGCGCCGGGAAAGACCATCCAGGCCCTCTTGCTGGCCCTGGAAAGCGTGGTGACACTTTCGTGGGATGAATACCTGTTGGTACCGAGGTTCTGGCGATCAGCCTTCCCGCCCGTGATGGGAAGATACGTGCGCTCGTCGTCGGTGACCAGCAGATCGTCCAGGTAGCTGACTCCCAGCAACTCCAGGATGGGGCTGAAGTCCGCGTCTTCGGCGTGGCCAGGTTCCAGGGCCACGAAGAGCTTGCCGCCTCCTTCCCAGTAGCGCTGGATGGTGTCGATCTCTTCTTTCAAGAAGCTGTGGTCGGGCCCCACGATGAAGACGATGTCGGCGTCGTCTGGAACCTGGTTGGCCAGGCCATCACCCAGGCCCAACTCCTTCACGCGAAAGTTCAGGGCTTCGAGGATCTTCTTGAGCAGCCCCAGCTTGCGGGAGGGGTCGCTTTCGCCCCGCCAGGCGAATTCGCCATGGCCGCCGGTGAAATATGCCAGGCGGGAGCCACGAGACAGCTTCAACAGGGATTTCTGGACTTCGGAGTCGAGTTTCTTGAGGGTGCGCTTGGCCTTGTCGATGTCGGTACCAAGCTTGATGGTCTGGCTGCTTTCGCCCTGGACGAGGGCGACGTTGCCGTTGTCGCGGATCTTCATCTCCTTGGCCAGGGCAGGTTCCATGGCGTGGTCCACCAGCTCAACCGTGAAGCTGGGCCCTTCGAGAGCTTCGAAATATGGAATAACCTCGCGGGCCACGTCGTTGGAAGCGGGGAAGAACAGCACGGCTCTGATGGGTTCTTCCAGGTTGCGCACGATGGCCCGAGTGGAGCTGCCGGGCATGGCGGTCTGGAAGTAGGTAAGGTCCCAGCGGTGGTTCAGTTCCTTGGCCAGGTAGTTGAGGGGAAAGAGCATGGACAGGGCCAGGACGATGCCGATCCCGTTGAAAATGGCCTGTCGGGCGCGGCCCTCGTGGGGCGACACCGGGGCCGCCAGTATGGCCCGATCCAGGAGGATCATCGGTACCGCGCCACAGAGAAGAACGATGGGCCACAGCACCCCCAGCACCACCTGCCACCTGGTGGCGGCATTGTCCCCCAGTGACAGGAACTCCACCACGGAATCCAGGGAAAGCCCGTACAGGAGCAGCCCACCGATGGACAGCACCAGCAGGTTCAGGGCCTTGCGATGGGCCGGTTTTGCCTGCTCCGAGGCGCCTGAATGCTGACGGATGCGCAACACCAGGGCGGCCCCCAGAGCCAGAATCCCCAGCACAGCCAGGATCAAGCGGGCGGAGTCGTTGGTGTCGAGGGTGCGCTCCCCCAGGAACAGAAGCAGCAAGCCCAGGAGGAAAGTCCAGGTGGCCGTGGTCATCGCCACCTCCTTCCTTGAAGACCGCGAACGGCCAGAAACAGAAACGCGAAGGTCAGGGAAGCATAGTAGATCAGGCTCTGACTGTTGATCCGGCCCTTCATGAAGGGTTGGAAATGCTTGTCGAAGAGGGCCATGTAGGAGAGGATCCCGTTTATGGGCGGATCCGTGATCCTGCCCAGGAGCCACATGAGCAGCAGCAGGATCACCGTAAGCGACGATATGGCCAGGGCCACCCACTGGCTACGGGCCAGGGACGAGGCCCAGGTGCCCACCGACACCACCGCCGAAGCAAGGCACATGAGCCCCAGGTAGCCCCCCAACACGTGGCCGATGCTAACCTTGCCGTTCACGAAGATGAGCGCCGGCATGTAGATGGTGAGCGTGGTGAGCACGAACATCATTCCCCAGGCTGCCAGGAACTTGCCCAGGACCACCTGCAGGTCGGTCACCGGCGCGGTGTCCAGCAGCACGATGGTCCCCTGGCTCCGTTCCTCAGCGAAGAGCCTCATGGTGAGGAGGATGGCCGCGATCATGGTGGAACCGGCTGAAAAGTAGAAGAAATCTTCCAGTACATCGCCGGAGTACCTGGCCTTGGAACTCAAGGCGAAGGCATTGAAGAGCAGGCCGTTCACCAGCAGGATTGCCGCTGTGACCACGTAGCCCCAGGCCGTATTGTAATAGGCTTGGAGATCCCGGCGCGCAATCAAGAGGATTTCGGTCATGCCACCTCCTTTTGGGTGAGTCCCAGGAATATCTGTTCCAGTTCGGGGCTGGCGTCGTCCAGGCGCCTGATGCCAAGGCCGGCTCCCACCATCCTGGCCACGAAGTCTTCTCGCAGGTCACCCTTCAACTTCACGCTGAGTTCCAGAAGGCCCTCGCGTTCCTTCAATACGCTGTATGATTCCACCAAATCGGTAGCACCAGCGGCCAGCTCTTCGAAGCGGGCCCTGGAGCCTCGCAGGGTGACGACCAACTGGCTGGCTGGTAGAATTCCGGCTGAAAGGTCGTCTTCCGTTCCCTGGGCCACCAGGCGGCCGTCGTGCAGCACAAGGATTCGGTCACAGGTCTGGGAAATCTCGGACAGGATGTGACTGGAGACCAGGACCGTGCAGGTTTCCTTCAAGCCCACGATCACCTTGCGCATTTCGACGATCTGCACGGGATCCAGGCCTGTAATGGGTTCGTCCAGTATGACAAGATCCGGCTGGTGGATGATGGTCTGTGCGATACCCACTCGCTTCTGGTAGCCGAACGACAGCGTCCCGATGACGCGGTCGATCACCTGGATGATGCTGGTACGACGGGCGACATGTTCAATGGCATGGTTAAGCCTGTCCGCGGGCATGCCCCGGAGACGGCCCAGGAAACGAAGATAGTCGCGAACGGTCATCTCCTTGTGGAGTGGGGGTTCTTCAGGAAGAAAACCCAATTGCCGGCGCATCTCGATGGGGGAGGAGGTCATGTCCTGGCCGTTGATGGAGACGCTCCCGGCCGTGGGGAGCAAAAGTCCGGCGAGGATCTTCAGAGTCGTGGTTTTTCCCGCGCCGTTCAATCCCAGGAACCCGACGACCTCGTTGGAAGTAATGTCGAAGGACAGGTCTTCGATGGCTTTTTGATCACCGTAATATCGAGTCAAACCCCTGACTGCGATCATTTGTCCGCTCCTCTTCAAGCTCCGCATCCCGGAGTTCCCATGGCCACGCCGTCCCGTGCACACGAGCCCGTCTCGAATAGTCACGGCACCCACCCGGGTCAAGAGCAGAGTTCAACACGGAACGGGCCAAGGACATTCCACGTTCACCGGATCTCATGTACAGGGAAGCGTTCCCGGCTCGAATGTTCACTGTTGTTCAATGTTGTGCCATGTATGGCCCGGCAGTTCCCGGACGGCGGTCATGAGAAGGCGAAGGCCCTCGCGCACATGGCGGGCCGGGTGTACGGGGTTGTAACGGCGGAAGTACGAAAACAGCGTGGAGGGCTCGAGGGGGTTCATGCCGGACCGAGTGAGTTCCACCAGGTAGGTGGGGGTTCCGTACTGGCCGTACAAGTGGTCCAACTCGGTGCCCTGGGCCCTGAAGAAGAAGCCCCACCTGGAGAGCTGCCGCACCTTGTAGGCATGGGCGCCCTGGGCCGCCACCAAGGTTTCGCCCCACAGCTTCATGCAACGCCAATCCCGGGGCCTGCTCCATCGACCGCTCCAGGGGGTGTACACGAAGCCGCCGAATGCGTGCAGCGAAAAGGCCAGGTGGAAGCGCCCCTCATCTGCCAGGGAGTCCAACGCCCGGCTCTCGGGTTGGGACAGGGGCCGGCTGGACGAGGCGTGCATGCGGGGGAGCAGGTGGCGCCAGAGGGAACGGGCCCGGGCATTGACTGCGAAATCCCGGTTCAGGTCCACCCCGTTGGCGTTTCCCCTCCTGTAGCGGTTCAGGCCGGCCAGCAGGTCCTGCTCCACGAGCAACCTGCCATCCACGTTGAGCACCGGCACGATGGTCAACTCCACGCCAGGCACGGGAGCCTGGGAGAAACTCCGCGCCAGGGCCAGGGCCACCTCGGAGGGCACCCATTCCAGGGGATGAATGGAAGCCACTACCAGCATTCGCCTGCGGATGGGATGGGCAGGCGCCCTCATGACGAAACCCCATATTGGACGCCCCTGCACGGTCCGCCCCACCACGAAGATACGAATCATGAAGGGGTACTTGTCCACAAGTCCCTGAAACTCCGCCAGTATCTCGTCCAGGAAATGGTACTCCGGCTCCGGGTGCTCGCCCGCTGCCGGGTGGGCCGACACCCAGCTCCGGAAACGGGCGGCACTGTCCCGCAGGTCCAGGGGCTGTAGAATCGGAGCGGAGCCACCGGGACCGGAACCAGCCCACCCGGAAGGCGAACAATCCCCCTGGGCGTGAAGGACAGCGACTCCAGGAACCCGGCCCATGGCGGTGAGGGCAGCGAAGAAGAACAGGACCAGGGAGAGGGCGGACATTACAGGGGAGCGGGTCATGGAGACTGGTTATCATCCGTAGAGCAAGGGACCAGGGAGAACCTCCAGACGTGACCCAGAGTTCGCCAAGGCTGGATTTCCACAGGGGAACCATCCTGTGGACCGCCCCGCCGGAGCTGCCCGTCCCCCCGGGCTTCGTCCACGACGACCGGGTGGACAGGTGGCGTGCTCCTGCCAGGGAATACCGCAAGGCAGTGGAGTGGCTCCGTTCCAGGGGCATGCCGTTCTCCGACGCTGCCCGTGCGTGGAAGCCCCTCCCCTCGCTGCGTCACCTGGCACAACGAGACGCCAGGGAATACCAGGCAGAAGCCCTGGAAGCGTGGAAGGCGGCCAGGTGTACGGGCGTGGTGGTACTGCCCACGGGATCGGGCAAGACCTACCTGGCCGAGATGTGCATCGCCCACCTCCGCCGCCCCACCCTGGTGGTTGTCCCCACCATCGACCTGCTGGCCCAGTGGCATCGCAGGCTGGTTACCGCCTTTGGCGACCCGGTGGGGATGCTGGGCGGCGGGAGCCACTACCTGGCCCCTATGACCGTGAGCACCTACGCATCGGCCTACCTGCACGCCGAACGATACGGAGATCGTTTCGGGTTCGTGGTCTTCGACGAAGTGCACCACCTGCCCTCGGAACAGCACATGCTGGTGGCGGACTGCCTCATGGCACCCTTCCGCCTGGGCTTGTCCGCCACTCCCGAAAGGGCGGACGAAGCCCACCTGCTGCTGGATGACCTGGTCGGGCCCATGGTCTACCGCAAGGACATCGGCCAGCTCAGCGGCGAATTCCTCGCATCCTACGAAACCGTCCGGCTGAACATCCTGCTCTCCGACGACGAACTCCGGGAATACCACAAGGCCAGGAACAAGTACCGGGACTTCGTGAAGAGCAAGAGAATCTCCATGCGCGGTCCCAACGCCTGGCAACGCTTCATCCAGGTGGCGGCGCGCAGCAAGGCCGGCCTGGAAGCCCTGAAAGCCTGGCGCAGGTCCAGGCAGATCATCCACGGCACGGAGCGGAAACTGGACCTGTTGGAGGACCTGTTCCAGGAACACGCGGGCAGGCGCACGCTGGTGTTCACCGACGACAACGCCACGGCCTACCGCATCTCCAGGGAGTTCCTGGTGCCGTGCATCACCCACCAGACGCCCGCCCAGGAACGATCCACCATCCTGGCCTGCCTGGAGTCTGGCCAGTACAGCGTCGTGGTCACCAGCCGCGTACTCAACGAAGGCGTGGACCTGCCGGAAGCCGAGGTGGCCATCGTGGTCTCCGGCACCGGCTCGGTTCGGGAGCACGTACAACGACTGGGCAGGATACTGCGTCCAGGGGAAGGGAAACACGCGGTGCTGTACGAGATGGTGGCGTCGGGCACCGTGGAGGAACGTACCAGCGAACGCAGAAGGGATCACGAAGCCTATCGCTGAAACCAGGAACGGCGTCGCGTGAGCAGCACCAGGGGCATGAGCATGGTATAGGGCATGGCTCCGCCGCCGCTTGCCTGGCAACCGCAACCGGGACTGGCCTGCAAGGAACCCTTCCCCGCCCCGGAGTCGACCCTGCCATCTTGCGGATCACCCGAATCCACGGGGTAGAAGCCCGTATCCGTGTTGTCGGTATCGCCCCGTGGAAGGTCTTCCAGGATCTCCACGGTTCCGGCGAAGGGCACGAAGTTGTGCCTACTGACGTGAAGCTCCGCCGTTCCCGGTTCCAGCGGGGCGGGTTTCATGAACAGATCCGCCGCCCCCGCGCTGTCGGTCAAGGCCGTCTCGTAGATGACACCGTCCATGTAGAGGCAAACCAGGGCGCCCTCAACGGGATCCTGGCCTCCATCACCCACCAGGACCCGCAGCAGATCCGAACCAACGGGAATCTCCTGGTCGAAGTCCACATCCAGGTCCTGGGGAGGCTCGGTCCAGACATCCAGCGCTGGATCGCCGAAGAGGTTGTACTGCTCGTAGTAGCTCTGGCTGTTCCGGCCCCCGGAATAGGCGTCGTAGACATCCGACAGGCCCTGGTTGAGAGCCCCGCGGAACCAGGTGTAGTCTTCACCGAACCAGGCGTCGTAGACTCCTCTCTCCAATATGTCGTCTTCATCCCAGAGGGACGAGGTGGAGGAGCCCCAGAAGGCGATGGCCCCGTTTTCGGCCAGGGTCCAGGTCTCGGCGAAGCAACTCCTGGCGTAGTTGCCCGTGTCGCAGGCGTAGGACTGCACCACCGGCAGCATGTCCACGTTGCCCAGGGATTCCACCTGGTAGGATTCAACCGGAGGTCCGTCGGTCCAGGAATCGGTGCTCCCGTGCCCCGAGTAGGTCAGAAGCCCAATACCCTGCTCGATGTCGTCCAGGACTTCTTGCGTGGTGGCGCCGAAGCTGTGGCTATAGCGCCTGGCTGACTCGTAGCCCATGGGATCCAGCCAGGTCTCTATACAGTAGTCGTGGCTGCCCTCCGAGATGCTGAAATTGTCGGACGAAGCCATGAAGGTGTCGCGCTCGACCCAGTCCGTGCCGCTGGACAGGGCGAAGTTGATGTAACTCATGGTCTTTTCCGCCATGAGAGCCACCCCCTGGGCCGTGTCCGCAGAAAAGCGCCCCAGGTAGATGTCCGGCAACCAGTCGTCGTCTCCGTCCATGGTGGTGTAGTAGAGATCCGTCGCCGAACGGGAGCGATCACCGGTAAAGCACGGTACCTGGTCCGTGTCTCCCACCAACAGGACGAAGGTGGGAGGGAACTCCCAGGTGTCGTAGGCGCTCTGAATGAAGTTCCTTATGTCATCGGCCCTGCCGCCGCCGGAGATCTGGGAGAGGGGCACGGTGCTGACACGGTACCCGAGTTTGTGCCTGAACTGTGCCAGTTCCTCCACGTCGTCGATATAGTCGTCCGGGACGATGAACAGGTAGCTCATGGGTTGTTGGGGGAACGCCTTGCCGGAGAAGGCAGGGGCGTTGAGAAATGTGCGCTGGGCAAAGTGATCGAAATCCGGAGAGGCGTATCTCTCGCGTACCTGCTCCGTGAGATCCCAGTTTACCCGCCCATAGTCCAGGGAGATCTCCAGGTGCTTCAAGAGCCTGATTCGCCCGGCCTGGGGGTCGTATCGAACTGGCGCCACACGCAGGCTGACAAAGCGATGCGCACGAATCCGCCCCACGGGCCCAAGGCTGGCCCAGGGCTGGTGGTCAAGGCTCATCTGCCCGTAGGCTTCACGATCCCAGGCAAAATCCACCTGGACTCCGGGGATCTTGGGAACAGAGGGTTGCGCAGGAAGAACGGGATAGGACGCCCCCAGCAGATCCTCCAGGTACAAGTCCTGGTATTCCACCGCGTCCACCGACAGGACAGGCTCTGAATCCAGGGGGATTTCGATGTATTCCCTCAAAACTGGAAGCATGGGCTGCCCCGGCTCCTGGTTGAACCCAGCTCCGTCCAGGGCAAGCAGCGCAAACACCCCTCGCTCCGCCACCAGCACCCGGGCATCCAGGCCGGTGAGATCCACATCCAGCTCCACCCCCAGGTCATCCGAAGCCACCAGGGTGGAGTAGATGGACGCGGTAGTCCCGGCTGGAGTGTCCGGAGAAAAGGAGTAGTTGGCAGCCCAGGAAAGCGCCGGAAAGAGAGCGCAGCAGAGCGTGGCCGCTGCTCCGGCAGGGCGGGGAGACGACATGCAACCTCCAGTCACGAACGGGATAAGGGTAGCTCCTGCCACGACGACCGTATACCCCTTGCTGGCAGGTGATGCCTGGACATCCCCACCATGGACGGTAATCAGCCTCTGGCACCATGGCTATCCAACTCTTCTCCACTCACGACCTCACCGACAGACTCCCGCACTCCCGGAAGGAACAAACCATGAGCATCCTCACCAGAAATGAGATTCTCAAGGAGATCGACACAGGGAACATCGTGATCGAGCCGTTCGACGAAGCCATGGTGGGTCCGGCCTCGGTGGACCTCCACCTGGGCAACAGCTTTCGCATCTTCAAGGCTACCCGGCGCAACGTGAGAATCGACCACGGCGCCGACTACCGCGACATGAGCGAAAAGCTGATCATCTCACCCGGTGAGCACATGCTGCTCATGCCCGGCGAAACCATCCTGGGCCTGACCCTGGAACGTGTCTCCCTTTGCTCCACCATCTGTGGCTGGCTGGAGGGCCGCAGCCGTTTCGCTCGAACCGGCCTGTTGGTGCATATCTCCGCCAGCTTCATGCAGCCTGGAATCCAGAACCACCAGGTCCTAGAGATGAGCAACTTCGGCCCCAACCCGCTGGAGTTGTACCCGGGCACCGCGGTCTGCCAGTTCATCTTCCAGAGAACCCTGGGCGAGGCCACCTACGACGGTCGCTACCAGCACCAGTCCCTGGACGACTGGTAGACCGGGCCCGCCCTGCCCTCTGCACGACCCCCAGGGTCCTGGAAAGAACGACTCCACGGTACCGAGGCAGCCGCCGACCCCATGGCAGGCACCCTCTTGGAACCTATAGTTGTTCCTTCTCTTCCAGGCAGATGGCAGGGTGGCTCCTCCTGTTGGCCAGGATGCCCGCCGCCGCCAGGATCCAGCACCACCCCAGGGCCCCGGTTCCGGAGGCGCAGGAGCAGCCGCCCCCGGAGTCGGTCCCCAGCCCGGTCTCTGCTCCGGATGGCAGATGGGCCTCGCCGCTGTCGGGCTCGGTCCAGCAATCACCTTCGACCGGCACCAGGATCGAAGCATCCAGGTCGGGTACTCCGCCCACCAGCAGCTCCCCGCCCTGGACGACGTGGGCGGCACCGTTGAAGATGTCTTCCATGCAGAGACCATCGTCCAGCCAGTCCGCCACGTCCAGATTCACGTCCTGGGTGGCGCCTTCGCCGTCCCAGCGCCTGTTCATCACCACCAGCGCGGAATCCTGGAGATCGCCGTACCTGATGAAAGCGTAGACGCGAGCCTGGTCGTCCGCGAGAACGGTCTGAACGCCTCCGTCGCGGAACACCGGGAACAGATCCCGCATGCGGCCCAGGAGCTGAAAGTGCGACAACAGTTCCGTGTCGGGGGAAAATCCCAGGTCTGCCCATGGATATGGGGCGCGGTTGTAGGGATCGCTCTGCCAGGTGCCCCCATCCCAGGCGCCAGGGGCGTCCAGGCCCACCTCGTCGCCATAGTAGATGACTGGACTCCCCGGGTAGGCAAACTGGAACAGACTTGCGAAGATCAACTTGCGCCTGGCCATGTCGGCGTCGTCGCCGGAGATCTTCTGCAGCAGGAACAGGATCCTGTTCACGTCGTGGCTGCCAAGGGGGTTCCATGCCGCCTTCCAGGCCTGGGAGGGGTAGTCTTCCTGGATGGACTTCAAGCGCAGGTCCAGCAGGCTCTCGCTGATGGAGTTGATCTCGCCGCTCATCCAGGGGTTGCTCTGGGCATCCTGGAAAGCATCGCCCTGGCAGTTGTACTCGGAACAGGGAACGCAGCCATCCCCGCTGCACGAGTCGAACATCCAGTCCAGGACCGCGGATCTGAAGCGGTAGTTGGTCACCGAGTGCCACTCATCGCCCAGGAGATTGGCGCTGGCGTCGTCCCATTCCTCCCCCACCACCAGGGCCTGCTGGTCCACCGAGCCCAGGGCTGCCCTGAAGTCTTCCCAGAAGGTGTTGCCGGGCTCCACGCCCATGCCGCCGTCCACCTGGGCCGCCACGTCCAGGCGCCAGCCGGAGATGCCCCGGGAGATCCAGTAGGGCCCCACGGAGTCGGTGCCCTGGGCCAGGAAGAGGTCACGAACCAGCTCCGAGCTGGAATCGAGCTTGGGAATATGGAAGTAGCCGCCCCAGGCTTCGTAGGTACCCCCGTCGCACAACGCGAGGGAACCGTCCGAGAAACGGGCGGGCGTGCCGATATCGGGGATGAAGAACATGTCCCGGTAGGATGAGTGGCGGGATTCGCAGGCGCCCGAATAGTCGTTGCCGCCTGGTGCATCGGGGCTGGTGAGTTGGCCTTTGGAATCATAGCGGGAGTAGAGGTCGAAGTACTGGCTGTCGGCCGACATGTGGTTGAACACGCCGTCCAGGATCAACTTCAAGCCCAGTTGGTCGGCTCCGGCCACCAGTTCCGAGAAGGCGTCTTCTCCGCCGAGCTGCTGGTCGATGCGAAAGTAGTCCTGTGGATCGTAGCGGTGGTTGGTGACGGAGTGGAACACGGGATTCAGGTAGATGGCATCCACGCCCAGGTCCGCCAGGTAGCCGAGCTTTTCGGTGACCCCCAGCAGGTCACCCCCGAAAAAACAGACCGCCCTCTCCATGTCAGCGCCCAGGCATTCTTCCGGAGGCAGGTCGCCCCAGTCGCTCCAGTCCATGTAGGAGGGGGTTTCGCCGTAGAACCAGGTGTCTTCCTGTTCCTGGTCGTCGGAGGGCTCGCCGTTGCGGAAGCGGTCGGGGAAGATCTGGTAGATCACGGCGCCCACGGCCCATTCGGGCACTTCCAGGTCCGAGGCGTAGACGGAGACCTGGAAGCTGCGGCTGTCGTCCCACCGCTCCACCGCCTCGCCCGTTCCACCCCCGTAGAACTGGGTGTCGTCGTCCACGTACCAGGCGAGGGCCTGCTCACCACCGGCATCGTCGTTCAACTCGAACAAGTAGTAGAGTACCGTGGGGTCCTGGGGAATGGGCAGGTCCACCCCCCAGTAGCTCAGGTCGCCCAACTGGGAATCGCTGCCAGACAGGTCCTGGGCCATGTCAAGCCAGGTCTCCTGGTCGTACCTGTCGTCCCACACCCGCAGCCGCACAGCGCTCAGATCCCCTGCACAGGTCTGCAAGCGGATGTGAACGGTCCCCTGGCTGGCGGACACGGCGCCCTGTGGGAGCCTGAAGGTCTGGGAAAAGGAGTCGTGCACCACGGCCGACAGTTGGATGGAGGCGTCCAGCGATGCGCCGTCGCAGACGGCTCCATGGGCGGCAACGGGCATCGCCGCGTGGAGAGCCGCTGCCCAGAGACACAAGCGGATCACGCTTGAATGAACCGTGGGTACGGAGTCGAACATGGAGACGCTTCCCCCCAGGGCACTACAAAGCCCTGGTGAAGGCGGCAAAGCACTGTACCATCAATAACCACCCGGACACCCGAGTTGGAAACATAAACCATGTTCACATGGAACTCCAGGACTACTCCCGATTTCCACCAGGTTTCGCGTGCCCCGGGTGGGAAAAATGTGTGGTGGACACGAGATCCAGGGTGTTACTATCCATCCCGCAAGGCAGGGCACAATGGCCTCTCGGGGGAAAAACACATGCCAGGTCCCACCATAGCATAACCCAGCACGTTCCTCGCCACTGGAATCACCGGGCGACGCCCACCGCCAATCCACTCGGCGGCAATCCTTCTTCCCCTGTTTCTGGCCACCTCTCCGGGCTGCGTCGACAAGGCAACCGACACCGATTCCCAAGGTCTCTCGCCCGGCTCCACGGGCCTGGAAGACACCAGCCCCGACACTGAAGACAGCACCGCCCCCCTCGACACCGACACCGAGCCCCCCGACACCGACGCCCCACGCGACCCCCACCTCTGGCGAGTACACTTCAACAGCGTGGAGGGCGTGGTCTCGGCCCTGAACTCGGTGCAGGGGGGACCGGCCCCCTTGAACGACGGCGATGCCGACCTGACCGACCTGTACAAGCAAGCCGGCATACCCATGGTCAGAGTGCCCGTGGGCGACGGCCCCGACTACTCCCTGGCAGGTATCTTCCCCGACGCCGACGCCGATCCCGATGACCCGAACTCCTACGACTTCGAAAACATCGACCGGGTCATAGAAGCCATCTTCAACGCCAACGCCACCCCCCTCTGGGAAGCCACCTACGACATCGGCGACACCGACCGCTGGGAGGGGTGCAGCCACAGCGGCAGCGCGGTACACGACCCCGACAAGTGGAGCCTGGTGATCAAACACGTGCTCATGCACTTCAACGAAGGCTGGGCCGACGGCCACGAGTGGAACGTGCTCCATGTCGAGTTCATAAACGAGCCCTTCAAGTCGGGCGTCTACATGCGAGAACTCTACCAGGACTGCTGGGCTGCATACCAGGCACTGGCCGAAGCCGTGACCAGCTACAACGCCGAGTACGGGCGTGAGGTGAAGGTCTACGGCTTCGCCAACCCGGTGGAGGTCCTGGACAAACCCGTGGATTTCACCGACGATCTCTGGCTGATGCAGGACTTCCTCTCCTTCGTGGCCGCCGGTGGAATCCAACTGGACGGCTACACCTTCCACGCCTACAAGGACCCGGAAGACCAGCGCACCGCCGCGTTGGTCATCAAGTCCTACCTGGACGACGCCGGTTTCTCCACGATACCCATCTGGGCAACCGAGTGGAACTCCCACGGAGCGCACGCCTCCAAACCCATGGACTGGCGCAGCGCCTTCATCGGCGCGCACAACGTCCAGACCAAGATCCTGTGGCAGGGCCTGCTGGACGGGGCTTTCGTGTTCCGCGCCAACCAGCGCACCCTGGTACCCCACAGCACCGAAACCTGTGACGACAGCCGCTACATACGCACCGACGGCGTTCCCCGCCCCGCCTACTACACCTGGATGATGTGGGACGACATGGCCCGCTCCACGCCCGTCCGCCTGGAATCATCCACCGACATGAGCGATACCTCCCTGCTGGGGGCAAAATCCGAAAGCGGCGACTCCATGGGAATGTTGATGGCCTACTGGAGGGAGTACTCCGAATCCATGGCCGACGAACTCCTGCAAAGGGACTACGACATCCTCGTCGACGGCATGGAGCCAGGCACGACCTGGACAGGAGAACTGTATCTCGCGGATGAATCCACCGACGGCTATTTCTCGTCAGCCAGCCTGGAACTCCAGGTATCCGACGAAGGTATCCTGACCATACCCGGCACCATCAGGCTATGGACCAGTCAGTACTGGACATTCCAGAAGACCTCCGGGTAATCAATTACAGTCCCGCAAGCTCCTCCGGATTGGACCTCCGCCGGCTCGAGCATCCGGGCAGCGAGCATTCACAAACTGGAGAACACCCACGGGGGCATGGGCACCAGGCAACCACTGGTGCCTGGAAACAGAGAACACGATGATTCACGATCCAATGAAACCACCAGGCTCACGAACCAGAGCCCTCCTCCCTGCACCCTTCCCGGCACCAGCCATCGCCTCGCTGTTGATGCTCTCCTGTACGCACACCGCCACCGAGACAGGAGATTCATCCGGCAGCGAACCCATCGTCACCACATCGCTGGAAGCAGAGCTTACACTCAGCGAAATCGTACCCACCGTGGTCACCATCGAGTGGAACGTGGACGGCGCGGAATCCGCGTACGTGGAGTACGGCCTGGACGACCAATACGGCTCGGTACGCCATGTCTCCCCCGATGGCTCCGACAGGATGAGCACCATGATACTGGGGCTCAAACCTTCTCGGGAGTACCACTTCAGGGCGGTCAACGAATACAGCGACGGACCGGTCTACGGCGAAGACCACAGCCTGACCACCGGAGCCACTCCATCCGATCTCACGAGTACCACCGTTCAAACCTTCGACGAAAGCCAACTGGAAGACGGCTTCTTCATCACCGCCACCATGCCCGGTGGCCCGGTGATACTCGACCACGACGGCGACTTCGTCTGGTGGTACACAGGCCAGGGCTCAACGGGCTGCAACCGGGCCTACATGGACCCGGATGGCGATTCCATCTGGTTCAACCAGACCAAAGAAGCCGAAGAGGGCTTCGCCTCCGTGGTCCACATGTCCATGGACGGCACCAAGCTGGAAGTCATCAACACCCCCGGAGCCCACCTGGATTTCGTGCTCCTGCCCGATCACACCATCGCCTATCAATCCTACGACCCCAAAGACATCGAGGGCACCGAGATCATGGGCGAAAAGATCATGGAAACAAGCCCCGACGGCACCACCACCGAGGTCTGGTCCTTCTGGGATCACTTCGAACTGGAACCGGGCACCCTGGAAGACGGCAACAACGAAATCCACGCCAACTGCCTGGACTACAACGTGGAAGACGACACCTACACCATAGGGTACTTCTGGTTGAGCACCATAATGAAGATCGACCGCTCCACCGGCGAACCACTGTGGGTCATGGGCGGAGACCTGGGCGAAATGGAGTTGACCGCCGGGGACCGATCATTCATCAACCAGCACCAGTTCTACGAGACCGAAACCGGGCTCGTGGTCTTCGACAACGGTCCCCAGGAGGAATCCCTATCGCGTGCGGTTCACTACACCATGGACCTGGACTCCGACGAATACGCCGAAGACTGGGCCTACTCCGCCGGTCTGTTCGTTCCCGTGTTGGGATCGGTAGACCCCCTCCCCAACGGGAACATACTCATCTCGTGGGGCTTCTCCGGCCAGATGGACGAAATCTCACCCGACCTGGAGTTGCTCTGGCAGTTGAACACCGACCTGGGGAACACCATGGGCTATGCCCAGTACCTATCGTCGTTATACCCGGAAGAGTAGCACCACGACGAACGCCCCTGGGCGTTGAAGCGCAGAACCCGGTCCAAGGTCCCAGTAACACATGGAACAAGGCAATGGCTCCGACAACGCTGGCAGCTCCGGTGGCCCCACCAGGGCCGGCGCGGCGGACTGGGAATTCGCGGGTTGGGGCAGCGCCCGCAAGATCCTGGACCTGGAGACCCTGCCCACGAAGGGCGGCACTCGACCCAAGCTTGGGGTGCTGGCCTCAACCGCCATCTGCGGCAACGACATCACCTCGAGCTGTCTGTATGTCTCGGCCCTCTGTGCGGCCCAGGCCGGGCGCTATGCTCCCATCGCCCTGGGGATCGTGGCGGCCGTGCTCTACCTGTTTCGCCGCGTGTACGCCGAAGTGGGCAGCGCCCTCCCCCTGAACGGCGGCACGTACACGGTCCTGCTGAACACCACCAACAAGAAGCTGGCAGCCGGGGCGGCCTGCCTGACCCTGCTCTCCTACATGGCAACCGCCGTCATCAGCGCCGGCGAAGCCATGCACTACGCCAGCAACCTGCTGCCCACGCTGCCCGTATTCCAGGCCACCATCGGGCTGCTGGTCTTCTTCGCCGTGCTGAACCTCATCGGCATAAGCGAATCCGCCGTCGTGGCAATCGGGATCTTCGCCCTCCACATGCTCACCCTCATGGTGCTGTCGGTGGCCGGCATCACCGCCGTCATCCAGGATCCCTCGCTCCTGGCCGCCAACTGGGCCGAGCCATCTCCCCAGGGCCTCCTCCACGCGCTCTTCTTCGGATTCGCCGCCGCCATGCTGGGGATCAGCGGTTTCGAAAGCTCTGCCAACTTCATCGAGGAACAAAAGCCCGGTGTCTTTCCCAAGACGCTCCGCAACATGTGGCTGGCGGTGGCCGTTTTCAACCCCCTCCTCAGCCTGCTGTCGCTGGGACTCCTGCCCCTGGCCTCCATACAGGAAGTCCCCCCCGACCTGCTGGCCCAGATGGGCGAACGCTCGCTGGGCAGCGTCCTGGGAGCCTGGGTGAGCCTGGACGCCGTGCTGGTGCTGTCCGGGGCCGTACTCACCTCGTTCGTGGGGGTCACGGGGCTCATGCGGCGGATGGCCCTGGATCGCTGCCTTCCCCAGGTGCTCCTGGCCAGAAACCGCCGCCGTGGCACCAACCACTGGATCATCCTGGCTTTTCTGCTCGTGTCCATCTCCATCCTGGTGGTGACCGGCGGCAACGTGGCCACCCTGGCCGGGGTCTACACTCTCTCGTTTCTGGCCGTCATGGCTCTCTTCGCCATCGGCAACATCCTGCTCAAGTTGAAGCGCGCCCGCCTGCCGCGAACATCCAGGGCAAGTTGGCCGGCGGTGATCCTGGCCTTCCTGGCGGTGGTCCTTGGCCTCGTGGGCAACGTGCTCATGGACCCCGCCTACGTCAGGGTCTTCGCCGTCTACTTCGCCATCACCGCCAGCGTCATCGCCATAATGTTCCTTCGGATTCAACTCCTGAAGGCCGTACTCTTCGTGGTGAGGGCCATGGTGGAAAGGGCGTTGGCCTTCAACCGGAGCGTCCACGACGTAGTTCGCCGGCACATCACCCAGATCCGCAGCCAGAGCGTGATCTACTTCGCCAAGGGAGACGACCCCGCCGAGTTGAACCGTGCCGCCCTCTACGTAATGGAAAACGAGCAGACCAACAGGATGATCGTCGTACACGCCTTTGAACGTGAGCAAGACATCCCCTCCACCCTTGCCCACCACCTGGTGGAAATCGACCACCTCTACCCCAACCTGCGCATCGACTTCATGGCGGTGAAGGGCAGTTTTGGCCCCGACTTCATCGAAGCCCTCTCCAGGCGTCTGGGGGTTCCGCGCAACTACATGTTCATCGGAACACCCGGAGACCGCTTCCCCCACCGCATCGAAACGCTGGGGGGCGTGCGGGTGATCCTGTAGGGGACTCGCGGCGCCCTGTCGTGACAACGGGAAGCGGAGGCTTTTCCGTCCACGAACCAGGTGCTATGATTACGCGTGGCGCACGGACAGCAGAACCAACGGCGCGGGTTCTCCCTTCCTCGTTTCTGGACGTACCTTGGTGGCCTTCCGTCGGCCACGCCTGTTCACCACCCGTCGAGTGGAGGGGGTGCCCGACGGCTCCAAGCCCTTCACCGTGGCGTTGCACACGAGCTGGAGCCACCGGCCCGAGGCGCCCTGCTTCCGCCTGGTCCTGCCGCTCGCCCGCCCGGTGCCTGGTCCTCGCTGGGGAGAGGCGTGGTCGCTGGCCGTCCAGGCGCTGGGCCTGCCCGTCGATCGCGCCTGCTCCAACGCAAACCGGCGCTACCTGCTGCCCGCTCGGCCTCGGGAGGAGGCGCCGGTGGTCGCCGAGGTGCGCGCGACCGACCTGGCCCTCGACCTGCTGCCACTGCTGCCGGCTCCCGCGGATTCGAGCGCGGTGCCAAGGCGCCGCGTCGTCGTGCCCCTCCACCGCGTCGACCGGGCCGTGATCCGCCGGATGGCCCTGGACCCCGCCGCCCGGCGTCGGCTCGCGGACAGCTTGGGCGCCGTCGTCCGGGGATCCGGCCGATCCGAGCGCGCCGAGGGCATCCCCTGCCCCGGCTGCGGCCGGGCTTCTGCGCTGGCCTGGTCCCCGAGCGCGTCGATCGGTCGCTCCAGACGAGGATCGGCCCGCTGCTGCACGAGCTGGGCTGCGCCAAGGTCCGCGTCCGCCGGGAGGTGCGGCGGGTGTGGGTGTGGGAGCCGCCGGCCCTGGAGGAGAAATAATGGGCCAGAGGTTGGGACAGGTTGGGCCAGGGCGATCCCGGGCGTGCCACCGGCGTTCTGAAGGTGGCCCAACCTGGCCCAACCTGGCCGGCGAGATCTCCATCGGTGCGTACAGCCGAAGCGAAGCGAAGCGTGCGAGCCGAAACGCAACCCGAACAAGCGAGGGAGGAAGACCATGATGAAGGAATGTGCGCATCAGCCGTGCGGCCAGCCGTTCGAAGCGAAGCGCAGCGACGCGCGGTTCTGCAGCGCGAGCTGCCGGGCGGCGGCGAGTCGGGCGAGGAGGCAGGGGGTGGAGGGCGTAGCGTCGGCGCCGAGGGCGGCCGTGATCGCCGCGGACACGGAGCTGCGGGGTGAGGTCGAGCGGCTGCGCGGGGAGGTGGCGGCGCTGGGGAGGCAGGTGGAGGCTGGGAGGGTGGAGGCGGAGCGGGCGCTGGCCGGCGTCGCCCGGGAGCTGGGCCTGGATCGGGATGGGATCAACGAGCGGCTGGGTGATCTCGTCGACCGGGTCATGAACCTGGAGGAGGTGGACCTGGTCGAGCGGGTGGAGCGGCTGGAGGAGGCGGCGACGCGGGAGACGGGTGAGGAGGTGGAGGTGGAAGCGCCGGAGCCGGAGCGGTTCGACGAGCGCCTGGGGGAGATAGAGCAGGCCGTACTGAAGGTGATGTACGGGCTCCAGGTGCTGGAGGAGCGGGTGGAGGAGCTGGATGAGGAGATGGCGCGCGCGGTGAGGGTGTTGGTGGGGGTGCATTAGCTGCAGGGTGGCCCGGCCCGGTCGGCCGAGAGGGCGGCCGTGCCATCTGGGCCCGCGATGCGCCCGATCCCACGTCGCCTCGTTCACCCTCCGGCGACCTCGTGGCCCTCGGCAAACCCCCAGACATCCCTTGCCATAACTGCTCAAGAGTGTGACTCTCTACCTCCAGCCCGACTGGGCCCCTGAAAGGTCTCCATGCCCGACACCTACATGACGCTCAAGGAGGTCGCCGAACTGCTCAAGATCTCGGAGCGCTCGGTCTACCGCCTTGCCAAGGACGGCAAGCTCCCCGGCTTCAAGCCCGGCGGCGGTGCCTGGCGCTTCCGGCGGAGCGACGTGGAGGCGTGGGTCGACGATCAGATCGCTGCAGGACGCGCGGGGGGAGAGGACCGTGGCGAGGCTTGAAGATCTCCAGGCTGGCGCACTGGTCCGCGGTCTCTCGGGCGACGGGCCGGTCACCGTCAAGATGGTCCAATGGTTCGGCGACTACGGCGTCGAAGTGATCTTCGCTGACGCGGGCGGCACCCTGGGCCAGCGCCTCGTCTACCGCGACGACGAGCCCATCCTCAAGATCGTCGCCGGGGGCCGCCCCTGGTCCTTCGACGGTGACGGCGAGCTGCTGCGGCTGGTCAGCGAAGCCCACCGCATCGAGCTGGCCTGGCTCTTCGACCCCTACGTGGCCATCACCACCAGCCTCATCGAGCCCTTGCCGCACCAGATCAGCGCCGTCTACGAGGAGATGCTGCCGCGCCAGCCCATGCGCTTCCTGCTCACCGACGACCCGGGCGCCGGCAAGACCATCATGGCGGGTCTGCTCATCAAGGAGCTGATGCTCCGGGGCTTGGAGGAGCATCGCCTCTCCGCACCAAGCGTGCCCACGACTGAAGACAAGCGCCGGGCAAGCGCAACTGCCGCCCTCGACGCGCCGCACAAGGACGACGAGGGCGCGTGCCAGAGCGCCCCAACCTGGTCCGCGGCAGCCAAGACGGGGTGGAGGTCCCGGGCCCGAGCTACGCCCGCGGTGTCGCCGGAACTGAAGAGAAGAGCACGGGTATCGGGCGCGAGTCAGCTGTTCATGCATGCAATGGGGGAGTGAGCGATGACCGCGTACGCCCTGGGAGAACGCGAAGGCGGACACAGCCAGAGCCATACGGCAAACCTCGCCGATGCCGTCCGCGGCTACCCAATGGGTATCGGGCTGGTGAAGGAGTTCCTCCAGAACGCGGACGACGCCGGTGCTTCGGAGCTGCGCGTCATCTTCGATCGTCGGCAGCACGGCGGCCCGGTCGCGGCAGGACTTGACGACGACTCGCTGGATGTCGTCTTGGAACCAGCGCTGCTATTCATCAATGATGCGCGGTTCAGCGACGATGACATAGCCGGAATCCGGCGCATCGGTGAGTCGTCCAAGTTTCGCCGAGCATCGGGGACCGGCCGCTTCGGCAAGGGCTTCTGCACCGCGTTCAGCGTCTCCGACCACCCCACCCTGGTGACCGGCGACGACGTGATGTGGTTCGACCCGCACCGTCGTGCCCTCTGCTCCAACGATCACTCCACCAAGCACATGCGGCGCTTCGAGCTGAGCGCTGCCGCCAAGGAATGGCCGGCGTGGATCCGGACCTTTGGCATCGCCGGTGTCGATCCTGCGGGCGCTCCCTTCCCGGGCACTGCCTTCAGACTTCCACTGCGAGACGAGGCGACCGCCGGCGACAGCGAGATCTCTCGCCAGTGCTTCACCGACGAGGTCTGGGAAGGCATCGTTCACAGCGCCCGGCAGCTCGGCCCAGCCCTGCTGGTGTTTCTTCGCTCAGTCGAGAGCCTCAAGCTCAGCGAGGTGGACAAACAAGGCAAGGAGTCCATCAAGCTGGAGATCGTCACCGAGAACGCCAGACAGGTTCGAGAGGCTCGCCAACCTCTACACCAGTCGACCGACGGCGAAACCGTACCGCTGCTCGAGCAGTGGCTGGCCGACCCGACCGATCTCCCAACTGCCATCTACGAGCACGAGTTCCTGATCACCGACGGCGGAGGCGACGTACACCACGAGAACTGGACCGTCATCACGGGACTCCTTCCTGGTCCCGACAACTGTCTGCTCGAGCACGCCCACGAGATCTGTACCGCGGAAGACCCCGACAAGGTGTTGCCTTGGGCGGGCGCAGCACTGTGCCTGGAGACGACCCGCGACAATGCCCGCCTCGGTGGGCGCTCGTGCTTCCTTCCCATCGGGGACCAAGGGCACCCACCCCCAGTCTGGATCCATGGGTGGTTCGACTTGGACGCGAGCCGCAGCCACCTCACCAAGGACTTCGGCAGCAAGGGCAACGCCAGCAGGCGAGCGCTCTGGAATCGCAGGTTGCTGGAACACGGGGTCGGGCACTACTGGGCCATGCTCATAGAGCACCTCGGGCTTCGCCTGCACGAGCAGCCTGGGAAAGGCTATCGGTGCTGGGCGAAACTGGCGGTTGACGACAGTGACCTGGAGTCGGCCCTCTCGACCGGGTTCTATCACTCGGCCACCGGGCTGGACGTGATGCGAACTCGCAGACTCGCTGGCCCGGAGATGCATCACCCGGACGAGACGATCCGGTGGATGCCCAGAGGCACGGCTGCGGCTCTGCTTGACGGGCTCCTTGAAGACGGGTGGCGCGTGTTCGACCCCAGGCCACCAAAGCACATACGACTCGGCCTCAACAGGGCCGGCTTCCGCCTGGAGGCCCTGTCCATTGACAACCTCAGGGAGCACTTCTTCGCGGAGCTGGGCGACGACAACGGGCCATGGGAACCAACCGCCGCCCCCAGCGCTCTGCTCCGGGAACGTGAGCGCCTCGATGCTGTCTGGGGTTTCTTCTGTACCGCCGAAGGCGACCTGACGGAGACACCCCTCTGCCTGACCAACGACGGGAGACTGCGTTGCTTCGACGAAGAGGATCTGGTCTACACCTGCACTGAGGAACAGGAGGAGATTCTCGCGACCTTGCCCCACCGTCGCCTGCACCCATGCTGTCAAGAGGCACTGGGATTGGCCGACCGGGAGACAGACCTTGGGGTGTCGCCCATCAACATTCCTGACCTGCCCGAGTTTGCATCAGAGCTGGCCGAGCGAGACGGCGATATCACCGACGACTGGGCAGCGGAGGTGCTCGACGACCTGGTTCGCCGATCTCCCGAGGACCTTTCCACGGAGTTTGAAACCTTACACAAACTCTATCTCTTGCCTACCGCAGTCGGAAGCCGTACACCGTTGGGCTACAGGCAAACGGCTGGGCTGGTAAACGGGCCATCCTCGGCGGTCCCGGAAGACTTGCTCGAAAGGTTGGGAGTGCCCATTCTCCGAGGCTCCCCCCGACTGCTGGCATCGGCAGGTAGGGCATTGGAGCACCATCCTCCGATGGTGAACGCGGTCTCGCCATCCTTTGTGGCCAAGGTCCTCGCGGATGGCCGCCCATTCTGGGTTGATCCTCCAACCCGAGCAGAAAGGCTGAGCGCCCTCGAGCCTGGAGACGTCGAGATACTCCTGGATTATCTGGCTCCCATTCGCTGGCAGGACAGCGAATCCAACAGCGAAGTCAAGCGTGCCCTTCGCGAGCGCCTACCGCTGCTCACCACCCAGTGCGAGATCACCCGGGCCACTGCCAAGGATTTGTACCGACCGGTTGGAGTGTTCCCACCGCCGGAACTCAAAGCAAAGGTGACCCTGCTGGATGTCAGTGGCGATGGCTGGGACTCGCTGGCCGCCGCCTTGGGCGTCCAGGCGCTCGACGACGCACGCTTGCTCATGGAACAGGCCCTGCCCTTCCTTGTGGGCGAGGCCGACGAGGATTCCAAGCAGAAGGTCCGAGCGTGGGTTCTCCGCGAGGCTCCCCGCGCCGTCGAAGATGCTGACGACAAGCGAGAAGAGAAGCTGCGCAAAGCACTTCGGAGAGCACCGCTCTTGCCCCTTCGCACAGGGGAAGTCGGCGCCGCCGTCGACTCCTACCGAGTCGACACCGACGAGAGCTCCGAGCGGCTCACCAGAGTTCTTGGACCGCACCCTCGCGTGGTCGTCAGCGATCCCCCACTGGGGCTTAAGCCATCCCAGTGGAGGCATGCGCTCGGCATTCTCAGCGTCTCCTCCACCCCGCGTGCCTCCGACATCCTCTTGTCCATCATCGAAGCCGCAGGGGATTGGTCCCAGGCTGATCGGCGCGAGGCCGCAACCGAACGCCTCCGCAGGGCGTTTGGATACCTGAACGAGCAGGGCCAGCTCGAGCAGCTCGACCGGGACCCAATGAGCAGGGATGCCGTGAAGCAGTCTCAGGATGCCATCTCCCGATCGCTCGACGGCACGATCAAGTGGTTCGCGCTGGTTGGCCCGCCTCAAGCCTGGAACACCAAACCTCCCAACCTCTCCACCGTCCTCCAGCAGCTTCCATGGATACCGTCTCAGCCGCGTCTCTGGTCGAGCGACCCAGACGACTTCACGACCCGCCTCTACAAGCCGAGCGAGCTCTATCGCCCCGGTCAGCGCCGGCTGGTGAGTGCTGTCCGGCCGGTCTTTCCATTCGCAGAGCCCCTGATCGAAGTCCGGGAGCTGCTCGGCTTCGCCTCCGTAGGTGCGGCGGAGATCGATGAAAAAGAGGACCCGGGACCCGTCGGTGAGCAACTTTCCGCACTGCTCCGGGTAGACCCAGGCACTCTCGAGGAACACCTGGTGCTGGAGTTCCAGCAGACTGTCGGCGTCGTGTACGCCGAACTCGCCAGGCTCGACGACCCCGAGAGCAGCTTCGAGAACTGGACCTGGCCGCACCTGGAAGACCCAGAGGGACTCGGAGAGATCTGTGTGCTGATGGACAAAGGCTGGCGTCGACCCGAGACGCTGTTCTTCAACGCTCTCCCCATCGAGCCCAACCCGTGGATTGGGTCGATCTCCGGCTGGTCCAAGCAAGACGTTGCCAGGCAGCGCCCCCTTCTCGAGGCAGTGGGCGTGCGAGACCAGCCCGAAGTCGACGACTGGGTGAGGCTGCTCCGCGAGCTGCATGACAAGGCCGGTGGCACGCCCTTGACCGACTCCGACCTGGCCCTGGCGCGCCGGGCTCTGATCACGCTGGCCTCAATGTTGAGGGAAGGCGATGCCGAGTCATCAAGCCCCACCTACGTCCTCAGCGACAACGACAGCCTAATCGAGGCAGACGGCTCCTTCGAGATCGACAGTCCCCGAGTTCAGGGGCTGCGTGACAAGCTTCAGTTGCCCGTCATCAAGCGCGAAGAAGACAATCGCCGCGTCGCTCTCTGGGCCGGCGCTCAACCCATCTCCGAGGTGGTGCGGCTCGGCAATCCGCGCGGCTCTGTCGTCGAGGACTATCCCGAGACTGACCTTGTCAAGACGCTACTCAACTTGACCCGCCAGCACGCGAAGATCTGGACCAGGCTTGTCGCCCGGCTTCGCTATCACTACACCATGCGCGCGTCTGACGAACAGGACGTGAACCTCGCAACCATCCGCGAATGGCAGGAAGAGGCGCTCGTTCTCGCCAGTCGGCTGGCGTTGACCGTCTACAAAGCACTGGTCGTCGACCTTAACTTTGAGGGAACAGACCACGAGGCCCTCCCCTTGGATGAGCGCTACTTCATCGACCACGACGCGGCCATGATTCACATCGTGGAGGGTGAACTCGATTTCAGCCTCGACGAGGCGCTGGCCCGTCTCGCTCTGGGAAGCTCCATCTCGGGCCCAGAGGCGGCTGAAGCCGGAAGGATCCTGATGCGGGTTGCACGGTCCCCTGCGGATGCTCGGGCCATCCTGGATCGGCAGAACGTGTTGAGCCCCCCCGACGAGACCGAGGCGGTGGCCGACGTGGAGGGGGAGGTCATCGAACAAGATTTCCCCACCTGGGACGGCGAGTCAGCAGGCGAAACACCCGACGACGAGACTGCGGATGGCGAAGCCCCCGGCCACGAGGAGGTCGACGATCAGGTACAAGACGTGCCACACGCAGGTCAAGAGGACGAGCACGACTTCGAAGAGGATGCCGTGGCCGCCGGGTTAGACGACGACCACCAGCCCGACTCAGTTGACGGTGACACGCCCAGTAGCAGCCACGATGAAGGAGGCTCCGGCCCAGCCGCACCCCTGGAGGACGAGGACGGACCCGGTACCGGACACTCGCCCGAGGGACGATCTGCAGCCAGCCGAAGCGAGCACGACACCGAGAGCACGAACGGGCAAGACTCTGGTGAGGGGAAGTCCACCAACACTGGAAGCGGTGGCCGGGCCAGTTCGAACGGTGGCGGCCCTTCCGGTGGAAGCAGAAACGCCAACGCAAACAGACACGACAGTGGCACCAATTGGGGTGCTCCAGGTCGGGCCCGGAGGGGCACCCGCAAGCAGGGGCAGCCAGGTCAACCCAAGGGTTCCCGTTGGAAGAAACCCGGCCCGAGCACGACGCGGTCCACTTCCGACAGCACCCGGAGCAGGACCACGAGCAACCGCACCAGTCGTCCGCGGGACCGGATGACGAGCTACGTCGCCCGCGAAGACGCCAAGGAGAACACACGACACCGCGCGCGGCACGAGTGGGAGAAGAAAGCGGACACCGGCAAGCTGGGTGAGGCGGCCGTGGTCGCACACGAGCGAGCCAAGGGCTGGTTCGCCTGCCCGATGGACACCAACAATCCCGGATACGACATCGCGTCGTCGCCCACCGGTATTGATGGACTCCCGGACATGGATCACCCGGACGCGCGCTACATCGAGGTGAAGAGCACGAAGCACGGCTGGGACGCCTACGGCGTGGCGATCAGCGAGACCCAGTTCGAGATGGCCCGAGAGAAGGGCGCAAGCTGGTGGCTCTATGTCGTAGAACACGTCGACTCGGAACGGCAGGTCATCCACGAGGTCCCCAACCCACTGATCGACTCTGGACTGCAGTACCGCTTCGACGGCGGCTGGGCAGAGTGGGCGGCTCGGAAGCGAGAGAGCCGAGTCACCCCGCCTACCGCTGATGAACCGGGCCGCGATCCTCGGGTGGGCAGCAGGTTCCGGCAGCGACAGCGCAATGGCCAAGTGTTGACTTTCCGCGTGGAGAAGATCTGGCACGACCGGTCAAGTGGACGCTCGCTGGCACAGATCGTGCTAGACAGCGGTCAGAAGAAGACCATCCACAACTTTAACAACTGGGAGCCCATCGACTGATATTGCCCGCATGATCCCCACCCTCGACGACCAAGCCATCGCCGCGGTCCCTTCCGCCGCTGAGCGTGAGGTCTACCGGGCCATGCGTGACCAGCTCCCAGATCACGTCTGGGTGCTGCACGGCCTATCCCTGTTCACCCAAACCCGGGACCGGGCTCTGCGCGATCTCGAGGTCGACTTCGTGGTCTTCGACCGTGACCAGGGCTTGCTCGTGGTCGAGGTCAAGGGTGGGGGCGTGTCCTTCGACCCGCGCTCCGACGAGTGGCGCTCCATCGACCGACACGGACACCGCCACGAGATCAAGGACCCCTTCGCCCAGGCCCGGCGGGCCATGTACGCCGTCCTGCGCACGCTCAAGGAGGAGGGACGGTGGCCCGCAGGGCGCGCCCCGCGCCTGGTCGCCGCCTATGGTGCCCTGTTCCCCGATCTTCCCAACGTGCGGTCGATGGTGCGGCCGGGAATCGATGCGCGGCAGGCGGGGGGCGCGGGAGCACTGGAGGCCCTGGCCGCGTGGTGCGCCACGCTGTTTGCCGCCTTCCGGGGCCGGCAGGCAGGTGCCGGCGGGCTCGGCCCCGCCGGTATGCGGGTCGTCGAGCGGCTCTTCTGTCGTCCCCTGGTGGTCCAGGCCCCGCTAGCTCTGGCCATCAAGCGCGAGGCCCGCAGGCAGGTGGAGCTGACCGAGCGACAGGCGCTGGTGCTCCGCAGCCTCGGCCGCCAGCGCCGCGCCCTGGTGGCCGGCGGGGCCGGCACGGGCAAGACCCTGCTGGCGCTGCAGCAGGCACGGGATTTCGCCGGGCAGGGGCTGCGCACAGCCCTGCTGTGCTTCAACCGCCCCCTGGGCAAGTTCCTGGAGCGGCAGACCCGGGACGTCTCGCTTCTCACCGTGGGCACCTTCCACAAGCTGGCCCACGACTGGATCGAGCGTGCGAAGCGTGAGCACGACTGGGACCCGCTGGCCCACGCACGGAATGAAGACCCAAGCGCGGACCACTACGACACCCACATGCCCATGGGGCTGGCGCACGCTTCGGACGTCATCGACGACCGCTTCGACGCAATCGTCGTCGATGAAGGCCAGGACCTGCCGCCCGACGCCTGGTTCGCACTGCAGATGCTACTGGCAGACGCTGACGAGTCGCGCCTATTTGTGTTCTACGACCCCAACCAAGCGGTCTACGGCGAGCGCAGCCGCCTGCCCATCGACAGGGCACCCTTCCTGTTGGTCGAGAACTGCAGGAACACGCGCCCTATCCACGAGGCTGCCTACCGCCACT
The DNA here is from genome assembly GCA_024276675.1 of Myxococcota bacterium. Classification (GTDB taxonomy): domain Bacteria; phylum Myxococcota_A; class UBA796; order UBA796; family JAFGLY01; genus JAJRWT01. The sequence goes on from JAJRWT010000031.1 coordinate 56,139, forward strand.
ACCAGGGTGACGCGGTCGACCCACCCGACATCCCGGGCGCAAGCATCGAGGCCCTTGAGGTGCCCACGCCTGTGCACCAGGCACGCGCCGTCCGGCGCCTGGTCGGGCGCCTAATCACCAATGAGCAGATTGCGCCCGAGCAGATCGCGGTGCTGCTCTGTGGTCGGGATCCCCGCGCCCGCGTCGCGGCTCTGCAGAAGGAGGGCTCACCTTCGGGTGCGCGCTGGAGCCACGAGCAGCTCTGGGTGCCCGGAGCGGTCCTCGTCGACACGGTCCGCCGCTTCAAAGGCCTCGAGGCCGCGGTTGTGATCATGTGGCTGAACGACACCGCCAACCGCAGGAAAGACGCTGCCGACCTCTACGTCGGCCTGTCCCGGGCCCGCTCCCGCCTGTGGGTCGTGGGCGCGCGCCAAGCGCTTCACAAAGTTGGTTTCGCATGATCCCGGCCTTTGTCGCTACTGTATTCTGCATTCAACCGCAGCTCCTCACCCAGCCCGGCCTGGTATGAACCTGACTGGGCTACGCTCGACCGGACGAGTGCCCGCCGCGCAACGTGCGGGTGGTCCGATCGCTGCGGGCGCTCGGGTACGACGTGGCGGTGTAGAGCGGGGTGAAGACGTCCCTCCCCCACCCTAGGTCCCCTGCCGCTCCACCTTTGCCAGCACCTTCCGAAACGCCTCGGCCCGCTCGAGATCCCGCATCTGCTCATGTACAAGGACCAGCCGGCTCAGGATCGCTCGCCGACGCGGGAGACGGCGGTTGAGGTCGACCAGGATCTCGGCCGCCTCGTCGAACTTTGCCTGGAGCCCCAGCAGGGACGCCTTGCGCAGCAGCAGGCCGGGCACATCCCCCTGTCTGGCCAGGCATCGGTCGACCATGACCGCTGCCTCGTTGATGCGCTCCGTTTGGACGAGGGCCTCCAGGGCGAGCAACTCCAGGTCCCCCACCACCGCCGAGTCCTCGGACAGCATCTGGCGTGCCGTGTCCAGGATCCGCATGACATCGAAGAAGCGGCGATCTCGCGCTGCCGCGCGGACCATCAGTAGGAAGGCGTGGGCGTCCCCCGAGCGCTGGAACTCCGCACGGGCCACCGTCTCGGCGTCCCTCCAGGACTGGTCATCCATGAGCGCCATGACATGGGAGGACCAGTCGGTCGCGCGCTCCTGCACAAGCGGGACCGTCCGTCGAGGGGAGGCCGCAAGCTGGATCTCTCTCGCCTCAATGAAGGCCTCACGCATCGCCTCCACCGATGGCCAGCGGTCCTCAGGCAGGCGCTGGAGCGCACGCTCGACCACTGCGTCCAGCTCGGGGGCCACCGAGTGGCTGAGTTCGCCGGGCCGGGGGAAGGGCGCGTGGCGCACCACCTGGGCCAGGGTGTCGTGGGGGAGCCGCCCCGTGAGGAGCTGGTAGAGCAGCACCCCCAGGCTGTAGACGTCGTGAGCGACGGAGAGCGCGTGGTCGCGCTTCCGCGTGTTCAGGCCGGCGTACTCCGGCGGCGAGTAGAGGACCGTGCCGCCGTTCTCCCGTGTCCGAAGGTAGATGTCCTGCGTGGTGAGGCTGCTCCCGAAATCGGTGAGCTTCGCCGTATCGCCGCCGACGAGGATGTTCTGAGGCTTGATGTCGCCGTGGGTGATGTTCAACCCGTGCAGGTGGCACACCCCGTCCAGCACCTGCCCGAACAGGCTGAGCAGGGTCCGGTAGCTGGTGACCATCCGCTCCTCGCGGGCGTCCAGCAGGAAGGCCAGCGTGTGGCTGTTGAAGAACTCCATCTCGATGGCGAACAGCTCGTTTCCCGGCGGTACCCGACCCATCCAGAAGACCTGGACGAGGTTCTCGTGAGGCGCCGCGCCGACGAGCGCCTTGCCTTCTTCGAGGTCGCTGTTCTTCCCACCCTGCACCTTGGGCAGCTTCACCGCCACGACCTGGTGGTCTTCAAGGCGTTCGGCCTTCCACACGAAACCGTGGCTCCCGTCGCCCAGGCAGCGGCCCAGGCGGTAGCGATTGCCCAGCCTCCCCCCCGGGTGGAGCCGAAAGATGTGGTCCAGCACGCTCATCGCCGCCTCCACTCCTTGAACCGCTTCAAGGTGTGCATTCCCCCGGCGGTCCGCGTGTGCATGCACTCGTAGACGACCAGGAGTCTCGCGGGTACGGGCCCCACCTCCGCGCCGTCCTCGTCCCGAAACCCGCGCTCCAGCTCCCGCCAGAGCCCCGCCACGTGCTCCGCGCCCCCCGTGTAGAAGTGCTTCTGCCAGAAGACGAGGCCCAGCAGGACAGATGCACATCCAGCGGCATGCCAGGCGCGCATCAGGTTTCGGACCTTGGCGACGAGCTCGGAGCCGTCCTTGAATCGCTCGAACTCGAAGACCGCCACCGGCCGCCGCGTGATCCGGTACCACCACACCGCGTCCGCCCGGACATGGTGCCCTGCGACGGGGTACTCGCACGCTGCGACGTACCCGAGTTCCTGCCCGACCCTCATCAGGTAGGACAGGCCCAGGCTGTGTACGGCGTGGGACTCGTCGGCGACTCCCCAGTCCGTCCACAGGGGGAAGTCCCGCCTGGCCACAGCGAGAGTCTCCAGCTCGGCGCGCAACCCGGCCGCCGGATCAGCCATCGAACTGGCCCCACATCTCCAGCACCCTCGGGGACTCGCCTCCGTGGACCAGCGCCTTGGTCCCCACCTTCACCAGCAGCGGAGCCACGATGGACCGGCCGGAGACCAGGGCCTCGCCCGTCGACAGGCCGGGCAGCTCGTCCACGTCGGCCTTGCTGAACATGTCCGAGACCTTGAGGATGAAGCGCTGGTCGTCGGGGTTCTTCAATCTCATCGCGATGATGGTGTTGCACTGCGATGTCACGTCGGGGTCCAGCTTG
>JAJRWT010000032.1 GCA_024276675.1 Myxococcota bacterium
AGGCGGACCGAGCCGGGGCGAGTCGCTTTCGAGCCAGGCGCATCCTGCGTAACCCGCCGGAATAGCAGCGCTATTTCAAGTGGTTGCGCGGATGTGCCTGGCGAAGGAATGGGCCGCTCCGGCGATGGGAGCCATTTCCGGGTGGGAACCTGCTAGTCGATCCATCGCGAGGCTTCCCGGGAGCCCACCCTGGAGCTGGTGGGAATAGATGTGGACGTGCATCGGATACGCACGAGTGGTGATGGAGTCAACGCTGGCCTCGCCTTGTGAACAGGTAGATCCCTCCCAACACAGCCAAAAGAATGGCAAACAGCCCCACGAGTGCATGCTGCGCCAGAATGGACGCCACGGCCAGATCCGGTGAAACCCCCAGCGGCACCGCCATCGCTGTCCAGGAGAGTTCGACTGGCCCAAAGGTTCCAAGCGCCGGCAGTGGAACCACCAACAAGAACCGTTGCAGCGCCAGTATCAAGGCGATGACCGTGCCAGCCAGGGGAACTTTGGCCGCAACAAGAACAATGGCCGAAGAAAACAATACGAGAGACCAGTTTCCCAGGGCGAGCAGCAGGTGGAGCAGCGCCTGCAATGGGCCCAGACGAAACTCCAACGCTGCTTCCTGGAACCAACGAGCTGCCATGGCGCCCAATCGACCCCATCTTCCGATGATCTTTCCCGTTGTTTCCAGCATCTGGGCCCCCCTGAATACCAGAGCCACCGAAAGCACGAGGAAGACCAGCGCTGAGCTGCCAGCAGTCCATCCCACCACAGTACCATGGTCGGGCAGCAAGTCTGTTCCAGAGGACCACAAGAGTACAAGTGCCAGAAAAGCCAGGGAGAGAAGATCAGCGACACGCAATATCACGAGTTGGGAAAGCCCCCTGGCAGCCACGCGACCTCCCAGCCAGCGAATGAGCAGAATGTAGACCACTTCTCCAGAACGAAATGGAGCGAAGAGCAAAGAGGCAGCGTGTATGAATGCCACTGCCAGAGCTTCGCCGAAACTCAGATCCCGCTCCACCAGCAGGAGAATCCGGTACGCGGACACCAAGCCAACCAAGGCCTGGAGCAGAAAGGCCACGACAACGACCTGCCAGGGTATGGTTGTGATCACTTCACCGAGCTGCTGCCCTCCGGCCCAGGCCACCAACAGTCCAATCACCAGGACGGTTCCGGCTATGGCCAGAAACAGGTGGGTTCTCGTCGGACCCCCCACTACTTCTGGCGGCGTGGAATCCGAACTTGAACCCGCAGCATGTGGCGAAATCTCTGTTCGCCCGCTGGTCCATCCCACCTGCGGTTCTCCTTCTCAGTCCCAGGCCAGACCAGGTGCCTCTAATTCGAAATGGCCACCGCTGTTGCAATGTTCCCCGGGGGATTCAGCATGGTCCGATCCGTTGGAAATGCCGCGTATCGACGGAATACCGACCTACCCTGGCTCCGTGATCACCCACACGGGTCGTTGGGACACATCCACCGACAGGGATCCGTTGGTGATGGTGGCAAGGCTGTAGCTGAAAGCATCCAGGGGATCTCCAACGTCGATATAGGCTCCGGAATCTTCCGGGGGAACTGCCTCCAGGATCCGCGCTTCGGTGCCAGTGAGGCCCGTGAGGTTGAAAGTGATGGTTTCGTCCGAGAGTACACCATCCATGGTGTAGGACTCGAGAGATGCCGGGTCGAAGAGCAACAAGTACAATTCTCCGCCGTTGTTCCTGGGTACCTTGTAGGCGAACATACCGTCGTTGCTGCTGCTGTCTCCCTTGTCTTCGAGCACGATGCTGGCATTGGCCAGATCGGTGTCCTGGAGGAGGTATACCATCTGGTAGTAGGAGTACCACGAGAGCCACTTCACCGTTTCTTCCCGGAGACCATAGGACTCGAAAATGGTACTTGCTGCGCCCGGATCCACCACGTCTATGAGTTGGACTCCCCCACCTCCGCGAGCGTGAACCATCAACTGCAAGCCCAGCAGGCTTCGGGCCTGGGTCAGCTCTGACACATTGTGATCGTCCATCTTGTTCTGGGTCGTGAAGTAGGAGGCAAAGCCTCCCTCGGTAATCCAGAGTTGCCGTTCGCTACCGGTCAGCTCGATGATGTTGTCCAGGAACTCTGAAACCGAATCCAGGTTGAGTTCGTTTGGATACACATGTGCTGCCATGGCATCGAAACCCGTGTAGCCGCTCCAGTTGTCGGTCAACTCCACCATCGTAAGTTTGAATAAATCCCAGTTTGCAGGGTTGAAATAGGCACGCCACGCAAGTCCACCGTACAGGGTGGTGGCGTCGGGATCCACGCCGTGGATGATCTCGGTTGATTGGGCCAGGAAGGACGCATAGGTCTCGGGTGGACACCACGTGGTGTCGTTCACATACGCCTGGTCCAACTCGTTGCCCAGAATCCAGTTCTTGATGGGGCATTCTTGAATGGTGGCCTTGAGATCCTCGGATGGCTCCTGGGTGACTCCGGGGGTGACCTCGAAGACGTCGTCGCCGTCGTAACGCTCGACCACCGTTTCCAGGTATGTCTGCCAGTTGTCCTCGTCGGGAAGGAATGGCTGCCCCTCTGTCTGGGTGGAGAGCGCAGCCGGCGTGATGGTTGGGAAAAGACTGAAACCGTTATCGCAGGCCAACTGGACTATGGCATCCGTTCGAGACAGGTCCACATCCTGGGCATTACGGTCCACATCCACCGGAATCCAGGCGAAGGAGGCATATCCGTCGTCGTCGTGGATGCGGCTGGTCATCATGCCCAACTCCAGCATGTAGGGCAGACGTTCCTCTTCGATGGCGGCTATCGCCTCTTCCACGTCGCCCTGGAAGTCTCTCTGAACGTTGAGCCCATTGTAGAGTCCATATGGGCATGGATCCAGGGGACAGGACAGGTCTTCCAACGTACCGGTGTCGTCCACCTGGTTTCTGATACAGCCCAGCGTGCCGAGCGCCAGGGAAGCGCCCAGAAGCAGAGGTGGGTGAAGAAAATGAGTTCTTTTTGAGTAGTCCATGGCGCGCACCTTAGTCTCTGGAACCCGAACCCGTCAACATAAGAAACAGAACCCGTGGACGGGAAAACACAGTCCCTGGAAGTTGAACCGCCGTAATCCGGCCTGAAAAGAGTCATCCAGAGCCGTTCCCGTTGAATCCCCAAACGTACAGGTGGTGGAAACGACCTGCCTGTCCGTGACCGTCCATGGTCTATTCAAGTTTTTCCATGCTGCCCTCGTAGAAAGAATCGAGGATCTGCTTGTTGTTCCTCTCTACGACTCGTCTTTTTACCTTGTAGCTCGGGGTCAGCTCACCGCTTTCCTGGGTAAGCTCGTGATCGAGGAGGGCGAACTTCTTGATGGTCTCGTAGCTGGCGAGTTGTGAATTGACGTTGTTGATGGCTTCCTGGACAAGCTGCCTGATCTCGGGCCGGGACGAGAGATCCTCGTAGTTCTCGTACTGGATGCCATTTCGTTCTGCCCACTTGCCGGCGGTCTCCTGGTTGAGGGATATCAAGGCGGTACAAAAGTTGCGCCTGTCTCCGTGAACGACGACATGTGAAATGTACGGACAGCGGGTCTTCAGCAGGTTTTCGATGTTCTGCGGAGCCACATTCTTGCCGCCGGCAGTGACGATGATGTCCTTTTTCCGATCGGTTATCTTCAGGTATCCGGCTTCATCCAGCACACCGATGTCTCCCGTGTGCAGCCAGCCCCGAGAATCCAGCACCTCGGCGGAGTCCTCTGGAAGCTTGTAGTATGCCTTCATAACTCCGCGCCCCTTGACCAGGATCTCGCCATCATCCGCAATCTTGACCTCGGTCCCATTCAGCGGAGGGCCCACCGTACCAAAACGTACGTGTTCGGGCCTGTTGACAAAAGTGGCCGCACTGGTTTCAGTCAATCCGTATCCTTCCAGGATCAGCAGTCCCGCCGCATGGAAGAACTCTGCTATCTCCGGCGAAAGCGGCGCACCTCCGGAGATAAAGAACCTGATACGGCCTCCGAACCCACGCCGCAGTCTGGAAAAGACCAACCTGTCGGCAATAGCGTATCTGGCGGCGAGAACACCACGAGGCTCCTGGCCCTTCTGCCTCAGCCTGCTCACCTGCCTGCCCACCTGCACGGCCCATTTGAAAACGGAGTACTTGAATTTCCCACCGTCTCTGGCAGAAGAGAGCACTTTGTTGTAGACCTTTTCGAAGACCCTGGGGACTGCGGCCATGAAGGTGGGCCTGGTAGCGGCGATGTTGTCCACCAGGGAATCCATGTCACCATCGATTATGGTGGGAACCCCCAGGCGAATGAAGGCGATCTCCATTACTTTTGCAAAGGAATGGGCCAGGGGCAGAAACAGAAACTGCCTGTCGGATGGGAAAATGACGCCCAGGAGATCTATGGCTTCCCCCTCGTATACCCAGCAGTCATGGGTGAGCATCACGCCCTTGGGAAGACCAGTGGTTCCGGATGTGTAGATAAGTGTGGCCAACGAGTCGGGACCCACCGATGCAGATGTTTTTTCGTACTCTCCTTTGTGAGAGCTTTCCCACTCGCTGCCCAGTTTTTCCAGGCTGGACAGGGTCATCACCCAGTCATCATGGCCCGCCTTTCCATTGAAGGTGATTACCTTCTCTACCCGGTGCAACTCGCTCTTCAAGGCCAGCAGTTTTTCAAGCTGCGCTTCGTTCTCGACAAATACAAAAACCGATTCGGAATCGTTGATGATGTAGGCACACTCATCGGCGGTATTCGAGGGATAGATGGTGGTCGTGGCCCCCGCCGCGGCCAGTATCGCCATGTCTGCGAAGACCCATTCAGGCCTCGTGGAACTCAATATCGAACAACGCTGTTCGGGAAGCAAGCCCAGGGCCAACAGGCCACAACTGATACGACGAGTACGCTCACCTACTTCTTTCCAGGGCATTACATTCCAGGAATGCTCTTTTCGGTAAAAGATTGCTTCGCTGTCGGGAGTCGAGTTGACACGGTGGTGGAACATCTCGACGACAGACCTGAAGGACGTCACGGGCATGGGCTTCTCCGCCAGATTTTGGGAAAGCGTCGATGGATTATGGGTATTGCCGGTTGTTGGAACACTTTCGACATGGGCGCTTGGGAGCTGCTTGCGATAACCTGTTGGCCTGCCAGTACCGTCTCCCGGTAGATGAAAGTGATTGGTCATACAGGGATTCGCCAGGTGCTACAATCATTGAGCTGCGGTCTTCTGCAGGAGTCCACAAAGTTCATCAGGAGCGCACCTTGAGCAGCCAGAAGAAAAAAACCAGAGTTCTGTTCCTCAAGTACCACGAAGATGCCGATCAGCAACCGCTCTCGCGGAAAGCGGCAGAACGGCTCGGGATATTTCCCAGCCTGGCCCTGGGCGGTTTGGCTGCCGTCGTAAGGAACCATGGCTTTCCAGTCAGGATAATCGACCTCCATGCTGAAAATATCTTTCCCGAGGAATCCGCATCCAGAGTACGAGAGTATTCACCCCAGGTCATCGCCCTGACCGCCAAGACTCTGGGCTGGCCCGCCGTTGTCGAGCTGGCGCTGTTGGCAAGGAGCGTGGTGCCAGAGGCGATCATCGTGGTGGGAGGGCCCCAATTGAGCGTATTCCCCAGGGAGTCGATGTCTTGGCAGTGCTTCGATATCGCTGTCCTTGGCGATGGCGAGGAGACCTTTCTGGATATCTGCCAGCGGGTCGAGGACTCTGGGCCCCATTGGACGGCACTTCAAGACATCCCCGGCACCTTGGTGCGCACTTCCGACGGTGAGCTGCTCATGAACCCCGCCAGGCCCGCTGTGGATGATCTGGACAGACTTCCCTTCACGGCTTTTGATTTGATGCCCATGCATCGCTATCATTGCCTCACCGTTCTGAACCCCATGGCTACCATGGTCACTTCCAGGGGTTGCCCATGGCACTGTGGCTACTGTTCCCAGGTCTACTCGGAGCGTCTCCGATTCAGATCTCCCGAAGCCGTAGTGCAAGAGATGGAGTGGCTCGAACGTCGCTTCGGCGTCCGCGAGATAGTGATGTTCGACGAAACCTTCACCATCGGCAAAGAGAGGATACGGCAGATCTGCGAGGAAAAACTGCGCAGGAATCTCCAGGTCCGGTTCAATATCCGAGCACGCGTAGACACCGTTGATCGAGAGAGCCTCAACCTGCTCAAACAGGCCGGCCTCAGGTCCATCCACATGGGGGTCGAGGCAGGAACCGATCGACTGCTGAAGATCATGAACAAACAGATCACGAAGGAGCAGGCCGAAAGAGCTTTCAAGATTGCTCGGGAATGTGGAATAGAGACTCGCGGCTATTTCATGATCGGATACTTCGATGCCACGGCCCATGACATCGAGGAAACAATAGACTTCGCCAAGAACCTGGGCCTGGACTGGGCGAGCTTTTCGGTGGCCACGGCCCTTCCCGCCACGGACCTCTACAAAGTCTGCCGACAACGAGGCTACATCGATGGCGACCCATGGAAGGAGTACACGCTGGACGGCGGGGGGGCCATTCCCCAGCTCGAGACCGAGACCTTCACAGCCCAACAGCTCCGAGCCTTTCGCGCCAGAGCCTACAGGGAGTTCTACCTGCGAGCAGACCTCATCCGTCGAAAGCTCTCCCTCTCGCAGAGCAGAGCGGACCTGTTTGAAATGCTGGGTGGTCTGGGAGTGCTGGCCGAGATTTTCAAGGCAAACGTACTGAAAAAGGTTCCCCGGGTGGACCTTGGTACTCATGGTACTGTCTGACCACCCCGTTCCAGGGTAAGTTGCGATGCTAAGATGCATTCAGCCGCTGGCGTGGACGGCTGTAACTACACGAGGGTTCCCCGCCAGGTCGAGGTGGAGCCGCGTTTCTTCGAATCCTGCCTGTCGGGCGATGGCAAGGGCTTCATCCGCCTGGTCGCAGCCAATCTCGAAAGCCACCCCGTACCGTACCCTTTGCGCGGCTTGGAGCACGAGCCGGCGCACCAGCTCCAAGCCGTCCATGCCCCCGTCCAGGGCAAGCCTGGGCTCGTACAGAGATACTTCGGGTTCCAGGACGGAAATCCTGGCACTGGGGATGTAGGGTGGATTGGACACCACCCAGTCGATTCTGCGCCGGGACGGCACGGGGGAGAGCAAGTCACCCTGCAGTAGGGCCACGCGGTCTTTGATACCCAGAGAAATAGCGTTGGTTCGCGTACATTGCAGGGCTCTGGCGTCCAGGTCTGTCGCGAAGAGGCGTATGTTTGCCAGCCGGTGAGCCAGCGCCAGACCCACACAACCAGTGCCACATCCCACGTCCACCAGGTAGACGGGATCCGTTGATTCACCTCCGGAGATACACTCAAGAAGGGACTCGACGAGACACTCGGTTTCTGGCCTGGGGACCAACAGCCCTGGATCTACACGGAAGGAAAGTGAAAAAAACTCCTTCCTGCCGGTGATCCAGGCGATGGGCTCCCGATTGGCACGGCGTCTCAACAGCTCCCTGGCCCTGGCCAGTTCCGAGGGGATGAGCGGACGATCATATTGAAGGTAGAGCTGTAACCTGTCCAACTCCAGGGCATGGCCAAGGAGCAGCTCGGCGTCCAACCTGGGGCCCGGAACTCCCTTTCCTTCCAGGTAGCGCGTAGAGAGCCGTAGAACCTCGCCCAGGACGCGCATCTCAGGATTCCTGTTGGGCCTTCAACAGCTCCGCCCGGTGGTGTGCCTGCAGGGCTGTGACGAGTTCGTCGAGATCTCCCTGGAGCACTCTATCCAACTTGTAGAGGGTCAGGTTGATGCGATGATCCGTAATTCGGTTCTGTGGGAAATTATAGGTGCGTATACGTTCGGAGCGATCCCCCTTGCCAACCTGTGCTCGACGAGCAGCGGCTTCCCGTGCCGCCTGTTCAGCTTCTTGACGTTGCAGGAGACGAGAGGCCAGGACGGACATGGCCCTGGTCTTGTTCTTGTGCTGGGACTTCTCGTCCTGGCAGATGACGACAATCCCGGTGGGAATATGAGTAATTCGGACGGCGGAGTCGGTGGTGTTCACCGATTGCCCCCCGGGGCCACCGGCACGGAAAACGTCGATGCGAAGATCTGCTTGATGGATATCCACCTCTACGGGCTCGGCTTCGGGCAGTATTGCCACTGTTGCAGCAGAGGTGTGGATACGGCCTTGCGCCTCGGTGAGGGGAACCCTCTGGACCCGGTGCACGCCGCTTTCAAAGCGCAGATGACCATACACCTTCTCACCGCTGATTCGCGTAAGGATCTCCTTGAAACCCACGGCGGATTTTCCACCTCCCCCTCCCACGGCGAAGTCGTTGGCAGAAAAGACTTCCTGCTTCCAACCCTTGCCATCGCAGTAGTGGCTGTACATCCGGAAAAGATCACCGGCGAAGAGAGCGGCTTCATCTCCACCGGTGCCGGCTCGTATTTCCAGTATTACGTTCCTGCCCTCGTGGGGGTCCTTGGGAAGAAGGAGTAGCTTGAGCCGTCGTTCATGGGCCGAAAGGCGCTCGTGCAGCACGTCGGCTTCGGCACGTGCCATCTCACGGAATTCATCGTCCTCCATGAGCGCCTGGAGATCGTGGATCTCCTGGCGAATATCCTTGTAGCTCTGGTAGGTTTCAGCCAGTGGACGAAGCTGGGCAAGCTCTCGCGAGAGTGCCATGATCTGTTGGTGATCCTTGGCAATCGCGGGATCGGCAAGCTGGCTGTTGATCTCCCGAGTTCTTTCCAGGATCCCATCGAGACGAGCAAACACGGCAACTCCGGGGCTGGGGAATCCTTGCGCTGGCACCTGGAACGTAACCCGGCCAGGCGAATGGTGGAGGTTTCACAATGCAGCAGAGCCGGTGATGAATGCCTCTCCTTCCAGGCCCAGCGATTGCCCGCTGGGCTGGCCCCAGGTTCCAACCGCCTTCTCCAGGGCCGCAATCGCCACCTCGAGCTGCTTGTCATCGGGTTCCTCGGTGGTCAAATGCTGCAGCAGGAGACCTGGACTCGCCAACCAACGAAAAGGCGTGAATCTGTAGAATCTTGAAGACAGCCGGATGACCTCATAGCTGATGGCGGCTACGGGTAATGTGAGGGGAATCTTGACCAGCACCTGGAGACTGTTGCGCAGCATGGAGTTCTCGATTGACACGGCGGGTAGCAAGGGAAACGCGGCGCTGAACACCAGGATGGACAATACCACTACAAAGATCAAAAAACTGGTGCCGCAACGTGGATGAAAACGCGATTGTACTCTGACGTTGTCGATCGTGGGATCCAGCCCCTGCTCCCAGGCATAGATGGTCTTGTGTTCTGCTCCATGGTAGGCAAAGACTCGAAGAATGTCGGGGATACGGCGGATAAGGGCGAGGTAGGAAAGGAAGATCCCCATCTTGATGACACCATCCACCAGGTGGAAGATGGGAGTTTCCACGGTCCAGGCCGTGCCGAAGATGCTGCCAAGACCCGCCGTCAACAGGTGGGGTATAGCAACGAACAATGCCAGCCCGAACAGGATGGCTCCCAAGATGGCACCAGTCCTGGAGAGCCGGTCCAGCAAACCTGGCTGATCTTGGTCATGGAGGGGGACTGCCGAGTCTCCGGAGGCCTGTATGTCGGTTATTTCGTCTTCTTCCAACTGCTCCGCTGACCAGTTCAAGGCCTTCATGCCCACGACGAGAGAGTCTATCAGTACGAAGATTCCCCGTATGAGTGGAGCCTTGAAGATTCTGTAACGTTGGAAGAAAGGAGAGTAGGGGTTCGCCTCTACGAGGATGGAGCCGTCGTTCTTCCTCACCGCCACAGCGATAGCATGTGGAGCACGCATCATTACGCCCTCCATTACCGCCTGCCCCCCAACGTAGGGCCGAGCTGGCGTGGAGTCGGTCAAGATGCTGTTGGTCATGCCGAGATTGAGGGTACGTGGTGGGATTCCAGGAGGCTACAGATCCGTAGCGGGCATGAACTTTCCCGACGGCTCCTAGTCACCTGAGGGTTCCGTGAGGCCCCACTTGCGCATGAACCGTTCCACTCTGCCTGCGGTGTCCACGATCTTTTGTTTTCCAGTGAAGAACGGGTGGCACCTGGAACATATTTCAATACGCATTTCAGGCTGCAGGGAGCGGGTCTGGAAGGAGTTGCCACAAACGCAGGTCACCATGCAGTCCACAAATTTGGGATGGATGTTCGGTTTCATCTTCGAACCCCTTGTTTGAACAGGGATTATTGCGAGGAGGACTCGGACCTCGCTCCCGGGTTCTCTTCTGGGACGGTGTGAAGCTATCGCGTGGATGCATCTATACCGGACCAGAGCCGGATGCCATGGAGAGGGATCAGTTTGAGAACAACCTTACGTGGTCCCTGTCCCAAGAGACCTCTCGAGGAGGCAGAGGGAGCGCTATTGCCCTGATCTGGTCGCCTTGTCAAGCCCAGGGAGTGATCACTGCTCCTTTTGTCGCTCGACAAGAAGGCCGTTCTCACTGGTGGAGGCCATTCGTTCCCATAGAACCGCAGCAGACCTGGCCGGGTCTGCCGGCAGCGTGGAGCGAAAGGTAGCGCGAGACGTCTGCCCGTCAGCCCCCACGTAGTGCCGCATGCCAATGCTCCAGGTGTTTAGGGGATCAACGAGAGCTTCGGTGGCGGTGCGAACGACACCTTGCTTCAAGGTGACCCTGGCATTCTCAAAACCGAGCAATGAAGCCTCCAGTGCACGATCCCAGGCCCTGCCGGTTTCCATCAGGAGTGTGGTGATGAGCGTTACCGAGCCCGCCCCCTCCAGTACCCTGGCCGTGGCAAGTACTCTTCGTAGGCGATGAAGTACCGGAGGAGCAACAACTCCCGGGTTGAACTGCCCGGTGGGGGAAGTGCCTTCCTGGATGGACCTACCGAGAGCATTCAACGAGTCCAGCACAATGGCAACATCCTTGCCCTCCTCCGCCATACGCCTGGCCATTTCCATGGTGATATCGGTGAGCTGCCAATGACGTGCGGGCTGTTCGTCGAACACCGTGGACAACAGACATCCGGGGTAGTCAACCTTCAGCGCGGTGATCTCCTCCGGTCTTTTCCCAATGAGCAAAGTAAAGATCTGCAGGTCCTGGTGGTTTCGGCCGAGGCCCAGGAGCAGTTGGTGCAACAAGTGGCGGTGGGAGCCTCCCGGTGGGGCCATGACCATCACGCGCTGCCCCCTTGCCATGGGGGCAAGAAGATCCACAGCCCTGGAGTAGAATGCGTCACTGTCGTACTCCAACGAGAGGTACCGATGGGGGGGAAGGGGAATCCTGTTGTCGAAGAGAAGCGGACGAGGCCGTTGTTCCGGATCCCGTCCGTTGAGGGTGCGCAACTCCAGGAGGGCGAGGAATCGTTCGCTTTCCCGGGGAGCCCGGATCCTGCCGGAGACGACATCTCCCGTCCTGAGCTGGAAACGCCGTATCTGGGAAGGAGAGACGTAGATGTCGTCGGGGCCGGACAGAAAACTTGTCTCGATGGCGCGCAGGAAACCGAAACCCTCTGGTAGACGTTCCAGCACACCCGAGCCCAGGTGATGGGTTTCCCCTCCCATCTCTCTCAAGAGAATCTCGAAAATAAGCTCCTGCCGGGATAGGCCGGGGGCTTTGTCCAGCCGGAGATTCCAGGCTCTTTCTGCCAGCTCCTCGGTGCTGCTGGAACGAAGCTCTTGGAGTATCTAAGGCATGGGTACAGGGGGTGCTGATGTAGTGGCTACAAGCGGTGGGTGTTACCGAGATGGCAGGAAGTGGGACAAAAAGAGCAGCCTGAACCACGCGACTCGTTCTTCCGTGTGAAGCGGGGCAGGGCCTCTGGCTCGGTTTTTCAAGGCGGGACTGGAACATCGGTGGAGAGCTATTATCAGCATTGGCTCTGCACCTGTCAAGTTTTGAAACCCTGGATATTTTTCCAGTATGTGGGAGACCGGCCCCGTGAGCCTGTTGGATATTGGCCGCCGGGGCAGAGATGGGCAGGTCGGCAGGCTCCGCTTGCAACTCTCACAGCCCTGGGATTTCTTACGCGTTGCAGGATGGGAAGCCGCCACATTAGTCCAACATGGGACCAGGTACGGACTCGGGAGAAGGTAATCCAGGAGGACACCATGAAGACAGAAAAGGACCCACAGCTCGTTGCGGCAGAGTTGGAAGATGCCGAGATTCAAGAATTGGAGCGGGAGATCGAGTTTCATGACCACCAGTACTTCGTCCTTTCGGCTCCAGTGATTTCCGACGAAGAATACGACCTGCTGCGACGCAAACTATCAGCCCTGAAGCCTGATTCCCCGGTACTGGCGCGGGTAGGTGCTAGGGCGGGACTGGAGAGTTTCAGAGACAAGGTGGAACATGCTTCGTCCATGCTCTCCCTGGGAAAGTGCTACTCCGACGAAGAGTTCTTCTTCTGGACCAATAATACCGTGGCGCAGGCGATCCACTCCTTCGTGACGACCTCGGGCGGGAAGGCCGGGGATGGCTTGGTCGTGGCGCGGCACGATGCTGAAGCTGAGTTGGCTGCCCGGTATGCCAGGTTCTCTGATCGCTCGAATCTTTCCCAGGCCGTTCGTTCCCTCAAGGTAGCCGTGAGCCCCAAGATCGACGGTGTGGCTGCGTCACTCCGCTACGACGAGAACGGCGACCTGATGCTTGCTGCCACCAGGGGCGACGGGCGAGTCGGAGAAGACTTCACCATCAACGCACGCCTCGTCAGAGAAATCCCGTGGAAGGTGGGGCTGGCGAACGTGGAGGTGAGGGGGGAAGTCCACATGCGACGTTCCGTCTTCCAGAAATATTACGCTGCCAATTTCCCCAATTCCAGGAACCTCACGGCTGGCAGCTTGAAACAGAAACAGAGCGGCAGGAAGCAGCTACTGGATCTATCGTTCTTTGCATACGATCTCATGGTCGCCGGACCGGAAAGCGAGGAAGAAAAGTTCCGAATCCTCTCGAAGCTCGGTTTCAGGACGGTGCCTGTCAGGTTCGTCACCGTGGGCGAAGTTCCCCAGATCTACGAAGAATGGATTCATCAGCGGAACGAATGGGATTTCGACGCGGACGGCATCGTGATTCGTCTCGATGACACGGGGCTTCATGCCATGCTGGGGGCCACAGCCCACCACCCACGCTACGCCATGGCCTACAAGTTCCAGGGGGACACGGCCTGGACCACGTTGAGAGACCTGGACTGGAACGTGTCCCGTACTGGCTCGATCAATCCCGTCGGCCTGCTGGAGCCTACGTTCCTGTCCGGTGCCAGGGTCTCTCGTAGTTCGCTTCACAACGTCCATTTCATCAAGGGAATAGGCAAGGGCAACGAAAAATCCATCTACGCCACCGAGGCATTGAGACAGGCCAGGGAAAATGGTGAAGGCGGTTTCTACCTGGGAGACAAGGTGAGGGTAACCAGAAGAGGCGGCGTCATACCCAAAATCGAGGAAACCCTGGGAGGTGGCAGCCGGCCGCTGCCTCTACCCCTGAAGTGCCCTTCATGTGGCGCCGACACCATCTACGCGGCTCCGGTTGCCTTCGCTGCCGGTGCCCGTATCGACATTTCCACAGACGATGTCGAGATGGATGACATCCTCGCCATCCAGGCTTCCATAGCGGAGTCCATGCTCGAAAAGGCAGGCTCGCCAAGGCCCTCGATCCTCGATATCACCAACGCTGTAGCAAGGTACCAGCCCTCCAGGACCCTCAAGCGCCCCAAATACGGTAGACACGCTCTCAACATCGACGACGGGTATTCAAGAACCCTGAGCTGGAAGATCGGGCGCAGCACAAAAGAAAACACCGCCAGGCGAGAGAGGATCAAGGAGATCTTGAACCAGGCCACGTCCATAAGAGCAAAGGATCCGTTGTTCGTGGTGGTTTTCTTCATGGATCCCGACCTGCAGGCAACAAGAGATCTGTTCAAAAGGTTGATGGAACGGATCGAACATGCAAGGCTCGATCTTCGACTCCTGTTGACGACCAGGAGTAGGTTCGAGCCCAGGCTGGGTCCTGCGGGGCAAAGCCTTGTCGAGGCGGGCAGGCGGGGAGCCTTCTTCCAGGAGCTGTGGGACTGGGAGGCCCGGATGGATCAGGAGAACTCTCCGGAGCAGAGCCCGCAGGCACGGACATCTGGCCGACTGGAGTGCCATGCGAGCAGGGACTTTTCCGAAGAAGCGCTCGTCAGAACCATGGAATTGGCCTGGCAGACCACAGATACGCTCACCTGTTCCCGGCCGGACACCTGCAGGGACACGACGCTGGGGCGACTCGAACACTTCATCCAAACCATTGGAGTGGATGGCTTCGGTCGAAAGTGGATCGAAAAGTTGTATGACAGGGGGCTCCTGAAGTGTAGAGCAGACTTTTTCCAGTTGGAAAAATCGAAGCTGCTCAGCCTTGACCGAATGGGGGAAACCCTGGCATCGAAACTGCTATCCAACGTGGAGCGTGCTGCCGTCATGCCCCTTTCCACCTTTCTGGTATCATTGGGCGTGGAGCAGTTGGGACCAAAGGTGGCCGAAATACTGGTGAAGGAATACCATTCACTGGACAACATCTTGCTGAAACTCTCCACGAAGGATCCCTCTGCTCTGCCAGATACCATCGGGTCTGGAATCGCACGCCAAGTCTACCACGGCCTGCGGAAGCTCGAGCCCGAAATCCACCTGCTGCTTGGCCTCGATGGCGGCAAGCGGCAACCCCTAATCAAACTTGAATCCACCGCCCCCACCACTGAACCGGAGTCCCTTCCATTGGAAGGGCGCTCCTTCGTGTTCACCGGGAAGCTGAACCTCATGGACCGAAAGACGGCCCGGGCGCGGGTAGAAGCCCTCGGCGGCAAGACCCCGTCCCAGCCAACGAAAAACCTGGATTATCTCGTCGTAGGCGATGATGGCCCGGCAAAGGCAACCGCAAGGGGCCGTAAGAGCAGCAAGCTGTTGAAGGCCCAGAAGATGATGGAGCAGGGTGCGGCAATACAGATTATTTCAGAAGAGCAGTTCACGAAGATGCTTGAGCAAATCCACGGCGGGACTTCTTGAAATCGCGTCGTCCAAACTCGCAGGAACTGCCGGAATCCAAAGAAGCCCTTGACGATGGTCTCCAGGCGGGGCATTGATCGCGGGTTGTGTTCAACGTTCAGAGTGGAGTTGTTCCGACCGTCGTCCCCAGGTTTGAATCATCGTGCGAAAAGCTCCACGGAGAACCCTGATGCTCAAAGCTTCCCCAGTCAACGGATTGCTCCTGTTTCCCGCCCTGATCTTCATGGGTGGCTGTCTCACACCGCGCCCACCACTCAACGCCACGGTTGAGTCATGGGTCAACTCCATTATCGACGTGGTCCAACCCAGCGCTCGACTGGCGGTGGGCCTATCCTCGACGGCGGCCGAGGTCTGTTCCCTGGACTATTAAGATTGGCAGACCGTCCTGGATGAAGGCTTCACCATGTCCGACGAAGTGGCGGCCTGGTTTGGTGTGGATCCTGAAGCCTCGGTCATGCAGGATGCCACCACCGGGCAGTTTTCCATGATATTTTCCGGTGGAACAGCCTTCGATGTGGACATAGACCTTGAAGTGAGCGCAATCCTGCCCAGCGAATCCATCTGGGTTTCTACCCATGTAATCGACATGGGAACCGAACCGGGGGCCAAGTCGCAGCCTTCCCGCACCATGAAACTTGCCGAAGACACAGGTTCCTCAGGAGATACTGCATCTTCCACCGACACGGGTTCCGACACAGGCTCCACGAACGACACCGGCGCTACGAGCGATACCGGCTCCACATCCGACACAGGCCATACCTCCGATACCGGCATTCCTCCAGGTGACGAGACCGATCTTGGCATTGCGTATGCCACGTTCGAAACCAAGAACTGTACCGTAGACACCAGGCAGGTCGCCGGATCGGTGGAATTCGCCATAGAAGGGGAAGAGTACCCCAACATCGAACTCCCTGCCGTGGGTACCGAACTGGACTACATGGTCTTCGACGCCGGCTCATCTCTTCCCAGCGGCGGTCAACTCGGTTGGGAAGGCGACTGGTTCGTGGGCGTAGTGGGCATTCTAACTGAAGATGCAGGAATGATCCAAGACCTTCAATGGCCGGCAGAAATGATCGGAACCGGCTGGTCGGAGGAAATCCTGTTGAGCCTCGAAGACCTGGAACTCACTCATTGAAAACTTGAACGGCAGCGGCCGCCAGCCAGATCCTCGCCGACCAGGTAATTCTGGCCGCTCTATTACTCAGGGCCCCATGGGTTCTTGTCAATAGACCGATGATGGCTGCTCAAAAGGTACATATCCCCAGTTGCCCATATCTGGGGAACGATTACTGGTGGAGGAACCCAGGCGCATGCAGGTCATGGTCCAGGTTTCTTCACAGATGAGTGTATAGTCGTCGATTCCGCAGCCCTGGACCACTTCTTCGCTGGAAACGTATATTCCACTTCGTATTCCAAGGTCGTCGGTGAACTCACCGTTCAGAGTGGTTACGAGTTCCAGAGTGTGGTTGGTACACGAGGCATCACTCCACCTGGTAACGGCGCTCAAGCTGAAGTTGCGGCTGGATCTTTCGCCGGTGAGTACTTTCCCACCGATGAGTTGAAGGGCTTCCATGGAAAAGACAATCGTGCCGTTGTTGGTGCTGTCTACGGAGACCAGCCCAGTACGGGTCTGGTAGTAGTCATCGGCCTGGCGCCTTGAACCGTCATTGCAGGAAGCCTCGCTGTAGCCCGCCTCGCACCAATAGATGCCATCGAATCGTGCAGAACCCAGTTCACAGGCGTTTGCACCCAACATGACCAATGTAAACAATTTCAGCCGGGTAGTCATGATATCCCCTACAGTCCATTCACATGTTGAGCCGTTCCGCGGTGAACTCGAAGTCGTTCTGGCAGTCCCAGGAGTCATCGGGCCACAGGACCTGGAAGTATTCCTGGACCGTCCCCACCAACTCCGGGCCATCACGCTCAGCTACCATCAGGACCTCAAAGATCACATATTCGGTTTCGGAGGTGGTTTTGGACCAGTAGCTGGCTTCAAAGGACCTCCCCTGCGACTCCCCTTCCAGCAAGGCATCGAACAAGACTTCCACCTTGCCGTAGGAAGGGGTGTAGATGTCCACGAACATGACAAGGGTATCTTCGTAGGTGTAGGCTTCCCCCCAACCCTCGCACCTGCCCTGGATATCCACCGGTTCGTGGGTGACTTCGAAAAGCCAGGTACCTTCGAAGGGGCTGGCACACCCAGCCACGAAGGTACAACCCAGCAGGATTGGCAAAGTGCGTGTTCGTGTCATCCGTGACTCCTGGAACTCGTAGCTCCTGATGCGATGTCCCTGAAAATACCCCAAGGACAGGCCTCCGTACCACACGTAGCGACTCTGCTCCGCGTTCTCTGCCTTTTCTACTTCGCGGCGGCCCTCATGTCACGAGAACCCGACCATGGTGACACGTGGTCACGAAGCATGTCGCG
Source organism: Myxococcota bacterium (assembly GCA_024276675.1). Classification (GTDB taxonomy): domain Bacteria; phylum Myxococcota_A; class UBA796; order UBA796; family JAFGLY01; genus JAJRWT01. The sequence continues at coordinate 17,419 of JAJRWT010000032.1, forward strand.
CATGTTGAATCTTCCACGGAATGCCACTCATTGCGATTCGGACCAACGACTCCATACACACCAGCGCAGTGCCTTGGTCGGCCAGGCGCCAATGCTTCCTGGAGCCAGGTACTCAAAACCGGTCCCGGCCACCGTAGAGGACCACTTCACGGGGAAGCAACCAACTGGATGCCTGGTAGAGAGAGATAGAGCCCAGACGAGATCGACCTCGACCAGGACCGGCCTCGAAACGGCTGCTGTCGGCAGCATAGAGGCATAACATGATGCCCTCCGCGGTTTCTGGGTGAGATGTCGCCATGTGCCATGGCGGCGGCTCGTAGTACTCCCACCAATGGCTCTTTCCCTCGGACCTTGGAAACGAGAGGGCCCCCCCCAGCCAGACAGTTGCCTTGGAATAGTAATCCACGAGAGCGACTATTGCAGCGGGAGAAAAGGCAGAGCCGGGAGAATCGGTCCACACTTCGATGGAAGAGACACCCAGCGCATCCATCCTCTCGGCGGCCACCTTGATATTGACCGCCTGGTTGTGAATGAGTATGGGCCGATAGCCAACAAGGGCCAGCGTAATTCCGGAGACAACCAGGCCGGGAAGTACCCCGGGCCGCCCAGCAATGACCCTGGCGGCGGCGAGGCAAAGAAACGGTACCACGGGCAGTGCGTAACGGGCCGCATGATCTGCGGGTGTGACTATTATGAGAACAAGCACAACCCAGGCGGTTGTAGCAAGCGTTCGGCCCCATCGTTCCCAGGCCAGCATCGCCGGAATCGCCAACACCCAGAGAGATGGTCTGGTGTGCAAAACAACCCCCCACAGGGCTGCTACCCAGGTGCCTGGATCCCGGTGGGTTCGGTAATGCTGAAACAACGCCAGCAGAACCAATGATACCAGCGCAATCAGCCACGTTGATCTCCCCAGAAAACGACGACAGCGCATCGCGGCTACAGCCACCAGCATGAACAGCCAGGCTGTGATTTTGGTGGAAATTGTAAAGATGGCGACAAGTCCCGCTGTTGCTCGCAAGCAACTGCGCCAGTTTCTGCTGCTGGCCATCCCCAGCGCGAGTGCCAGTGTCAAGAAAAGCACCAGGGGCAGGTCCACCAGCATCCAACCCGACTGCGCCTGGAGGTAGGGGAGTGAAAGAATGAGCCAGGCCCCACGCAGGCCTCTCCGCTGGTCACCTGCCACGCTGCCCAGAAGGGCGACGGAAAACGGGAGCGCCACAGCGAAAAGGCCCATCACCGCGTCGGCCACCGATGGGCTCTCTCCAAGAAGCCGAAATGCAAGTCCGTACAGCATGGGGACCATTGGAAAGAGCAGGTGGAAATCAGCCTGTGGGTCCGACCATTGGGTGCTGGGCCACGCCAGGAGAGTGGCAAGGGGCTCTCTGGCGAATCGCTGAGCCAGCACGAAGTAGTTGGCGGTGTCTGGCTGTCCCTGGGCTATGTCCGTGAAGAACAAATGAAGGCCCATGGCGGCCAGCAGAAGAAGACCCCATTCCCATGCGGCGACGTCTCGATGCTCCAACGTTCCATGAGCCGCACCGAAAAAAGCATCAGGGAACAGCCGGCTCGTGCCTTCATCTCTGGCGCTCCGTAGCGGGCGCGAGCTTTCCCGACGGCGCCTGGTGCAAGGTCGGAATCCTCCGGCTTTCAGCCAGGCGGCGGCAGCACTGGCGATGCCCAGGAACAGGACCAGGAGAAAACCAGCCCACCCCGCGTGGGCGAGCACCCGGAACCAGGCAAATGTGGCGGTGCTGTTTGAGCGGGAGACAGCCCAGAAAAGAAGCTCCGCTCCCATTGCCAGGAGCAGCAGAAGAGATGGTCTTCCTACCATGGCCAGCCGGCTCTGCTGCCTGGAAAGAGGATGAAAACCAGCAATCTTCAGGCTCAGAAGGACACACCGATCCTTGTGGAAGCACCGAAGCTGTCCACGAAGCGAAACTCCACACCGGCAAAGATGTAGTTGTGCCTTCCGCTCCAGGGCACGGCGATGTTGTCCGAACGCAACTCAGCTCCGTAGGAGAGCCCGATGTGCTTCTTGGCTTCGAAATCGAATACGATGACTTCGGTGGATGTGGTGGGATCGGCCATGACTTCGGCATGATGGGTGTAGTATGGCGTGTAGTAGAGCCCGCTGTACATGAACGCCGTCTCGTCTTTGCTCATCAGAACAAACTGGGCACTTAACCTGGCCCGTGTCCAGTAGCCCTCGTTGACGTTCAATGGGGCAAGCTCTTCCTGGGTCGTGGTGCTGTCTTCTTCGGTAGTGGTGTCCCAGGTGATCTCCTCTTCCGAGGGCTGGTAGTTGGCGCTACCCTTTTCGAACGACCCGGTGAGCCCGATGTAGAGCCTCTTGTAGATGGGAGTGGAGAGCCTGAGACCGATGACCCCCACATAGCCCCTGGCCATGTATGCAGCTTCAAAGATGGTTTCGTTTGCAACTGCTAAATCACCGAACAGGCCTATGCCGTCGAACAGGTTGGCATCCAGTCTGAAACCCATGGTGTTGGGCATCCTTATGGCTTCACAACCGCTTTCGATGTCGGTGGTGGCGTCGGGATCTGGAATACAGTCCTGTGCTACCAGGACCTGACTCTCGGTATCGAGCAACATGGCAAGAATAAACCTGCCCTGATCCGGCCTGGCAATCGGCGGTCCGACCATGGTCGCGCCAGCGGGCGATGCAAGCAGCATGCTTAACGTAGATATCGCGAGAAGGACGGTTCGACGGGCTGTTTTTCCCATTGCAAGTCCGGTGGATTGTGGTTTGGGCCGTTATAACCCGCGTGATGGGGAATGGCTGGACATTTACGATTCTGGTGGGCAGAGCAATTTTTCGCAAGGCCAGACGAACTGGAGACATCGAAGGAAGACAGTCTGCCTGTCGTGCGGGTTTTCTACCTGTGCTGGAAATAGCGGCGGTGAGCCGTCCCAGTCTATAGCGATCTTTTCCGAATCGTCCACGTTTTCTGCTCCCTCCCTGGAAGACAGTGCTGTTCCGGTTGCTCAGCAACACCGACCAAACGGCAATTCCGGAGTCGGACCTGATTCGCAGGATTTCTTTTGAGCAGGCCGCTCGATATTATGATAACCAACGCAGCAGCCAAACATGGCCCCGTTTACCTGTCCGAGACTTCACCTTCGAGCGCAGCGGCATCGCAGCCTGGCAAACGGGAATCCAGGTCTGGGGTGGAGGGTCTGGCAGGCCAGGAATCGAGGCATCCATGAAAAGACGCCCATCAGTCAACCTGGATCCTGCCACTATCAGGCAGCATCGGCTCGTAGCTGGTTTCCTGGCGCTTCCTCTCACTACTCTGCTCGCCCTTGGGTCGGCGGGAGCGGGAATCCGGTGGGGATCCTCATTGCTCCTGGCCTCATCACTGCTGCTCTTCCTGTTGGCGGGCATGCTTGCTGTCTTCAGAAGCGTCCTTTCTTTCAGGATCCGCCTGGCCACGCCAGCCAGCCGGACTGGAGCAGAACGGAAGAGCACCGACGAATCCCCGGTACGTGAATCCCGGAGTCCTGACGCCGAAATACCACCGGTCGAAGGTGAACCGATTTCCCCGATATCCATCTCCGCCGGTGATTCCGAGCCCACCAGCAATTCTTCCGAGGGCTACGAAGCTCCGGCGTCCACCACGAGACGCCCACTATACCTGCAAATGCTGATCGGGTTGGCCTGCGCCGTCACGGCCATGATTGGCCTGGCCATAATCTACCCGGAGCCAGACCTTTCCCAGGGGCTTGCAACCACCCTGGGATTTGTCTGCCTGTTTTCGCTTCTGGTCCCAGCAGTGCTCATCCGGTATTACGCGGAGCTGCGCTCAATGGCGGTTCCCGAAGCAGCCACTTTGGCCAGGTGGTTCCGTGCTGTCTCCTGGTGTCTAGCCCTGCTTTCTCTCTCGCTGCTGGCCAGGGGATTCTGGCGTCCTCTGGCAGATACAATCCTGACAAGAATCATCCTGGCGGCAATCATGTTTCTGTCGTTGGAGATCTTTCTCCGGGCAGGAATGACTGCGCGCAACAGCCGATCCAGCGGACTGCCCGTGGGCGAAATGTGGGTGGATCCGCAAACCCTCAGGCTACTGGCGTCATCCTTGAATCCCCTCTCAAGCCTCTTCAGAGCCTTTGAGGATGCCTTCGGCGTGGATCTCAGGAGTTCCTGGGCCATCGAGTTCGTCAGGCGATCCATTGCCCCACTGGCACTGTTGCTGGTTGTCGTGGGCTGGCTATCCACCTCCCTGGTGGTCGTGGGCCCACAGGAGCAAGGAGTCCTGGAACGTTTCGGGCATCCAGCCACCGACCATCCCCTGGGGCCAGGACTGCACACGGTATGGCCATGGCCGGTGGATCGTGTTGTTCACGTTCCTGTAAGCCGTGTAAAGTCGCTCTCCATCGGCTTCAAGGCGGGTCGCCCAGGTGCAAGCATGTTGTGGACCAAGCCGCAGGCTTCAGAAGAATACTACCTGCTGCTGGGTGACGGCAGAGACCTGGTTTCGATACATGCCGTGCTCCAATACCGAATCTCGGACATCTTCGAATACCTGTACGGCTGCAGGGATCCCGACTCCCTGCTGGAGGTCGTCACCTACAGGACCCTGATGTGGTTGACCACCGACAAGTCTCTTGATGAAGTGCTGAGCGAGAACATGCAAAGCTTCACAAAACAGGTGGTGACAGAAGTACAAAGGGTAGCCCAACGGAACCATCTGGGCTTGGAGATCCTCGCCTTCAATCTCCTGGGCCTTCACCCACCCCTCCAAGTAGCCGGTGACTACCAGGCCGTGGCAAGCGCCCAGGTGGACAGGGAAACCAGGATCATCCAGGCCCAGGCATATCGGATGGAAACTCTCCCCGCTGCCGAAGCCGAAGCTGTCTCCATCACCAACGAGGCCTTGTCGGAAAAGGCCACACGTTATGCAGAGGCCAGCGGCGAAGCCATGGCATTCAAAAGCATCGAAGCACAGTTCAGAACATCACCAAGTCTTTTCAAGTTCAGGAGACGTTTGGAAACACTGGATTCCTCGCTCAAAGAAAACCGCTTGTACCTGGTGGATGATCGAATTGAAAGGGATGGAGGCAATCTCTGGATTCTCGAGTAGACCCAGCAGGCAGGTTTCTCATGCCAGCCAATCGGACCCTTGGACACGTGTATTTTTCAATGTCTTCTCCAACGATACAGGGACTCCCACTATGCGTAGAGACGTAATCAGGTGGCTGATCGGGCTTGCTACAGTCTCGACAGTCCTTCTCTCCGCCCTGCTGTTCCAGGTACGCGAGGGGCAGTTGGCTCTCGTAACGAGGTTGGGCAAACCCGTGGCTGTCATCGAAGAAGCTGGCCTGCACTGGAAACTACCCTGGCCTATCGATCAAAAGGTGATTCTGGACGGGAGGCGACGTGTTCTGGATATGCGGCACACGGAGATGCTCACCCGCGACAAGAAAAACATCATCCTCATGAGTTTCGCGGTGTGGAAGATCGACGATCCCCTCAAGTTCTATCAATCCATCGGCTCTGACGAATCGCAGGTTTCCCGGCAGTTGGACGGCCTGATCACCAGCGCCAACATCGGTGTGCTTGGCAGATACTACTTTTCCAACCTGGTGTCCACGGACCCGGAGAACTTGAAAGTGGAGTTGATCGAGAACGAAGTCCTGGAGTCCGTGGCGGCATCAGCACTTGACAAGTACGGTGTAGAGATTGAACAGATCGGGTTCAAACGACTGTCCCTCCCCGAGGGGAACATTCGCTATGTGTTCGACCAGATGCGGGCCGAGCGAAAGCAGTACGCTGCCCGATTCAGGGCCGAGGGCGAGCGCGAGGCTTCCAAAGTCCGTTCGGAGACCGACCTGGAAACAGCCCGAATCAGGGCCGAGGCCAAAGAGCAAGCCGCCCGGATTCGCGGAGAAGCCGAGGCTGAAGCCGCGCAGATATACGCCGAGGCACACTCCCTGGATCCTGGCTTCTACAAGTTCATCAGGTCACTCGACACCTTGCAGAAAGTCGTGGGCAAGAGGACCACCGTGGTACTCAGAACCGATAGTGAACCATTCGATCTGCTGAAGAGCAAAGGCGGACAGTGACCGGGAATCATCCCACGCTGGCCCCATGCAAGAAGTGAATCGTCACCGGGCCGGATTGACGGAGTCACCAAAATGAAAGCCAGCAACCCCAAGAACACAAAGAGGCCGCCAGTTCCCGCGCGCTCTGGAAGCAGGCCCACTGAGTTTTCTGTTGCCCTGGCACCCGTGCGGATCCTCCTGGACTCCGTCCTCAGGCATATCTACCTTGTCGCGGGCTTTCTTCTGCTATTGTACCTGCTCTCGGGAATTACCGTCGTCGCTTCAGATGAGGTGGTGCTGCTCCTGCGATGGGGCCGCCTGGTGGGCGACACGCCTGGACAAGCAACTCACCAGCCCGGACTGCTTTTTGCGTTTCCAAGGCCCATCGACGAAGTCATCCGGCTGAAGGTGAAGAAGATCTACGAATTGGAGATCAGGGATCTGCATTTTGCCGTGCGGCAGAACGACGATCCCACATCGATCCTGACAGCTCCTGGAAGAACCATCGACCCGGAAAAGTCGGGTTACTGTCTCACCGGCGACAACAACGTGATCCAGGCCCTGCTCATGGCCAAATACCAGATTGATGATCCAATCCAGTTCGCCTTCCTCCACAGTAGACCCCAGGATCTCCTGAAGGACGTGGTAATGGCAGCCATGGTCCGCTCAGTGGCCGAGAAAGAGGTGGATGACGTGCTCTCCGAAGGGCGAAAGCTCCTGGCTTCCACGGTTCGACGCCGCGCCCAGAAACGCTTGGACACACTGGGAGCCGGGATGATACTGCTTTCACTGGAGTTCACCGATCTCGTCCCTCCAAGGCAAGTAATGGACGATTTCAAGAAAGTCCAGAGCGCATTCATCGACAAGGAGACCAAGCTCAAGGAAGCCCAGAAGTACAGGGAAGAACAAGTGCCCAGGGCCCAGGCAGACAAAAGCGCCACGATACGCGAGGCGCAAGCCTATGCAAACGACGTCCTCTCTCGGGCCCGAGGCGATGCTGATGCTTTCCGCTCCCTCATCCAGGAATACCACAAAAACCCCAGGGTCATCAAAGAGCGCCTGTATCGGGAGTCCATCGAGAAGATCCTTGCCAAGGCTGGCAAGACCCGTTTCGTCCCCCCGCCCGAAAAAGGTAGCTATGACGACTTCAGGATTACCATTCCTACCGGGGGATAGGCGCGCATGCAACTTCCAACTGTAGAACTAAGCAGAAACCTGGTGGAAGCAGGGCAGGCCATTTCCCAAGGGGAACAACGGAGGATGGCCAGACGCCTCACAACCATGTTGCTGGGACTGGGAATGCTGGGCGTGGGCCTGCTCTATGGCCTGGTCTTTCCAGGACAAAGACAGGTGGGTGCTCTCCTGCAATCCATCGCCGCCCTGCTGGTTTCCACACCGGTTTTCCTGGTGGCGATAAAGGGCTTCCTGTCGAGACCATCGAGTGCATTCACGGAACAACTCGTTGGCCTGGCAATACTCGCGGCCATGTCCACAGGCGATTTCATCACGGCTACCCTGGTGCCATTGTTCCTCGACCTGGGCCATATCTTCGAAGAAAGGAGCGTGGCTGGGGCAAGAGCGGCCATCGATGGGATACTCAAGCTTGGCGCACGCAGCGCCACGCTACTGGATGGCGATCATGAACGGGTGGTATCTCCCGAAAATCTCTCGAAGGATGACATCGTGCTGGTACGCCCTGGCGAAGTGATACCCGCCGATGGAAGAGTGCTGGAAGGCCGTTCATCTGTGGATCAGGCCCCGGTTACAGGGGAATCGCTCCACGAAGACGTCGCTGCCGGTGACGGTGTATTCGCCGGAACAGTTAACCTGACAGGTGTTTTGCGGATTTCAGTGACGGGTGTGGGGTCCGATACCGCCATTGGTAGAGTGGTACGACTGCTGAAAAGCGCCGAAGCAGCACATCCACCATTTGCCCGACTCCTGGAGCGATATTCAAGCTACTACCTTCCCATGGTCGTAACCATCGCCGCCATCGTCCTTTTCTTGACTGCCGACATCAACAGGGCGATAGCCATTCTAGTGGTATCCTGCCCATGTGCCCTCGTGCTTTCCGTTCCAACGGCGATGGTTGCATCTCTGGCCGTCGCCGCCAGGATGGGAGTATTGATCAAGAGTTCGCGCTTTCTGGAGACCATGTCCGAAATAGACACGGTCGTCCTTGACAAGACGGGCACAGTTACCCTGGGGGCTCCAGCAGTGGTGGCCGTTCGCCCGGAGCAGGGACTCGGAGTCCGAGAACTCTTTTCCGCGGCTGTTGCCTGTGCCAACGGATCCCTGCACCCCTTCTCGAGGGCTGTCGTTCAAGAGGCACGCGCAAGAGGCTTTATCGTGCCCGCCGTGTCCGATGTGATGGAAATCCCCGGACTGGGTGTGGAAGCCAGAACCGACGACGGGTTGATACGACTTGGGCGTGCCTCCTGGCTGAAAGACCTGGGCATCGCGCCGGCCCCTGGAGCCGACAACAACCGTTCCACGGTGTGGATTGCCAGAGACGACCGTATACTCGGCTCCATGTTGGTGAAAGACCGCCCACGAAAAGAATCACGAAAAGTGTTGGAACGATTGCGTAGTATGGGAGTCCAACGTATTCTTCTCCTGACCGGTGACCGAGAGCCTGTTGCAAGGGTCATCGCAAATGACCTGGGTTTCGACGGCTGGGTTGCCGAAGTGGTCCCGGAGCAGAAGCTGGATGTCATCAGGCAGGAACAGGTGCAGAACCACAAGACCATGATGGTGGGAGACGGAGTCAACGATGCTCTTGCCTTGAGTGGTGCCGATGTGGGAGTGGCCATGGGGGCAAGAGTGAACGAAGTGGCGCTTGGGGGGGCCGACATCGCTCTGATGACCGACAACCTGTGGCGCCTGCCTCAGACGATGCTACTGTCCTCCGCTACCAAGAGAACCATCACTGCCAACGTAGTCATTGGGGTGAGCTTCAGCGTGTTCATGCTCATTCTTGCCTCCGCGGGAATCATCAGCCCTCTCTGGGGGGCTGCGCTTCACAACGGTGGCAGTGTCTTCGTACTCATGAACAGCGCCCGTTTGATGCGCTTCCAGCCAGAATGTCCCAACAGTTTCGATACTTGAAATGAACATGAGTGGCAAAGTGCCGCCGCCTCGCAATATCGGTCAAACCCAGGTATCCGTCACGCTCATGACAAGCTCATGACGAGCGAGGCGCCCCAACGCTCACGACGCGGGACGCCTCACGCTCCTGACTGCCGAACCTTTCAGTGCAGCCTTCAGTGGCGGGCGGTACCGGCGATATCATCGCCAATCACACCGTTGGTCAGGGCTTCCTGCACGTCGGTTGCCAGAGCCTGGACGCCCTCCTTGAAGGGATCGATGAAAACATAGGCAGCCGCAACGATGGCGATGACGATTACACTGATGAGAAGCATGTACTCGACCGTACTCTGACCGGATTCCTCGTTGATGAAACGGGTGATGGAATTCATGTGTTCGACTCCTTTGGCGTTGGGATTCGCCAGAGCTATCCGCAATTGTCATGCCAGCCTGGACAAGGAGCTTTCGTCAAAACTTGTCGGGACAGATTCAAAATGCTCTACCTGGTTCCGTCCAGAGCGGAAATCACCCACAAAGCGGCAAACGTCCGTTGTCAGCTCTTTCAAAGCACGCTTTCCGGTGTCACACTGCTCCACTTTCCTGCCTCCCTCCAGAAAACGCTTCTACTCCGCCACGGTGCAGGCGAGGGCCCGTTGTCCCAGTTATGTCTCATGGCATAGCGCCTCCGGGACTAAAGTGTCGCGGCAGCCTTCCGATGCCAGGAGACCTCGTGCAGGAGCGCCAAAGGCACCAGGACCGCCAACTGGGCACCTTCAAAGATGGAGACGAACTCATGCCAGAATGCGATTGCCCAAGGTACCTGGGCACTCCCGGATCAACTTCAATTGATTCTCATGGGACCACGGACAACTTTCCTTCATTTCGGGACCTGTCCTTGTTTGCCGTCGTCCTCTTCCCGCTCAACCTTGCCCTGGCACACGATGCCTGGGCACAGAATGCAGTAGACTTGGAGATCATACCCACGGGGCAAGGAGACAGCGCCCATCCCAGATTGGTCATCTTGCCCGCCGTCGACGCGACGGAGCTTCGCCTGCGTGTCGAATGCGACGGAACCCTGGTGGAAAATGCGGGACCAGCAAGTGCCGGGGAACGAATCGAGATGGAGATACCTGTCCCGACAGGTACCTGGCAATGCAAAGGATCCCTCGCTGGCCAATTCGTCGATGGCTCGACCGGAGAAATGCCTCTCTCGTTCCAGGTTCAACAATTTGCTCCGTTGACCATAACAGTCCCACGCGAGACCCTGGACCTTGCTGGGCGACACCTGGAAGTCACTACGGATAGACCATGCTCGCAGATTGAAGTGAGTGTTTTCGTAGCTGCTGGAGAACAACTGGGGGCTGGTCTATCGTCCAACATGGAACAGAATCCCGATATACCAGTGCTCGTGGAATGGAAGGCCAACGAAGGAGAGGTATTCAGAATCCACGTCAAGGTCGTGGAGAGCAATGGGTTGTGGAGAGCCCTGGATTTGTTTCCCTGGTGTTACAAGGTGCCACACGAGGATGTCATCTTCGAAACGGGACAGGCCGAGATCCTCATGGCGGAGGAGCGAAAGCTTGTCTCGGCGCTACGAGATGCCGAGTCGGAGCTTGCACGCTATCCCCACCTGGACATCCCCATGAACCTCTACGTGGCCGGGTACACCGATACCGTCGGGGACCCCGCGACCAATCTCGCCCTCTCGTTGAAACGAGCCGAGGCCATCGCCAGGTGGTTCAAGGACAGGGGCTTTGGCAGACCCATATACTTCCAGGGATTTGGAGAAAGCGCCCTCGCTGTGCAGACCGCCGACCAAGTGGACGAGCCACGAAACCGGCGCGCACTCTACATTCTAGCAGCAGAGGAACCTCCCAGGACGGAAGAGATTCCCGACTCGCGTTGGAGAAGGCTACAATGATTACTCCGTGGTGATCTCGTAGTTGACGAGCCTACCGTCGACGAATACCTGCCGATCATCAGCCGGGCCTTTCAACCTGTACTTTTGACCGGCAAACATGTCGACGTCGACCCTGTATTTCAGATTGCCATCGGTGATTATACCCTTGTTGGATACATATCCCTTCAACGATCCCCGCCTCCATTGCTGGTAGTGGGCAGAACAGAAACCTTTGGAGCGATAGGGGCTGGTGCAGCCGGGGATCCTGCACTGCTTGATCTTCTTTCGTGACTTTGGCTTTTCGGGCTTTTTGACAACCGGGGCGCTGGGAGTGGCATCCCCAGTTGCGTCCAGTAATTCCATCTGCCTCTTTTCGGCAACATCTGGGCCGAGAGACCTGGAAGGTACATGGGAGGGGAGTGACGACGCATGGGGACCAGAGGTCTGAAGTTGCTGCAAACGTTTTTCGAGAAGGCCCATCTCCTGGCGAAGCTGCTTTCTGACGGCATCGGATGCCTTCAAGGATGACTGGGCTTTTCCCAGTGCCGAGCGTAGTTCGTGTGTTTGACCTTCCAGATCCGAAACGTGTTTTTCCAGTGTCTTCAGTTTGGATTCAGCGGCTGAAAGAGATCTCTTGAGCATGTCCAAATCTGTGGTTGATACCAGATCGTGTTCGCGAATAGCTTGGTAGACGATTTCTTTTACTGGTTCCTGGACGACACGACCCGCTGGACGAGAGACAAGGGAAGCGACAAAATCGATCAGTGGCATATGTTCTCCGTTGTGTGGGAACGCGAAAACTGGTCTTTGTTATCGGGGGCCGACTCCCCGAAGGGTGAACCAGCTAGCTTGTTGTTCCTTAGTTCCCGTCCGGAAAGTGCGGACCGAGCAGGAGCGAGTCGCTTTCGAGCCAAGTGCGTTCGGGCAACCCACCGGAATAGCATCGCTATTTCAAGTGGTTGCCCGGGCGTGCTTGGCGAAGGAATGGGCCGCTCATGCGATGGGAGCAGTTTCCGGATGGGAACTCCTTAGCGATAACCTTCTGTAAGTATAGTTGGGGTTTCACCTGATGAGGAGGGACGGGGGGAGCGTGTCACCAGAGCAGTGACCTCAGCGCGACGATGGTGATTGTCGGTGCAAGAGCTGTAACAAACCACGCGAATCCAGGCATTGCTCGTAGATCTGCAAGGTCGAGCCGATGGTACAGAAACTCTGCATTGATTTCTTGCAGTAGCCGTTCTGGAATGCCATGGGCTGAGTCGCGGTGGTCTCTGAGGATGGCCATGGCCGTATCGTTGTGGGTTCCGAACACGGCAAGACCCAGTATACTAGAGAGAAAGGCCAGAACCAGGTCAAACCAGCCGGCACTGCCCATTGGCAGGGCCAGCGCCGATGCACCAACAAGAAGAAGACCTGCACCAAGGATCAACACGCCAAACCAACGTATTCTGGCGTGAAGCAACGCTCTCCGGATAGCAGCCGAATCCAGCGGGGGAGGTCGTTCATGGGGGATTGGAGTTCTCTCCACGACTGGCTCCGGCATGTTGGTGGGACAGGTTGGAAGTGCAAATGTAAACCCGTAATGCGGGCGTGCCAAGCAATATACATGATATTTGACATGCAAAGATCCAGTTGGAACCTGTAGCTTCCACACTGAATGGGCCGGCGGAACTTCCAATCATTGGCCAGGCCCCCTCTCACCGGAATACGAGTCCTGGGACGAGTCTTCCGCGGGGCAGTCTTCTCCAGCTTCTCCCGACCGCTCATGCAGTGCCCAGGAGTCCTTGCAGTCTTGCGTGCGTGGTTCTTCCCGGACAGGTTCGTCTTGAAGTGGAATTACGCCGCTGTCACAGGCTTCTGCTGGCGGTGGGTCGTAACATCCACCGTCTGGGGCCGGGGTAGCCGGGACGGTCGATTGTCCTGGACATCCGCCATGATCAGGGCTTGCGCCTGTGGCGTCTGCCGGAGGTGGCTCGTCATGGAGCGGGGCATGGAGAGAAGTTCCAGTCTCGACGTGTGGCAATGGTTCGACTGCAGGAAGTGCGTCATCGACGGGTTGGTCCTGGGGCCGAAGGAATGGTGGAGTTCCAGCCCCCGTGTTCATTTCCAACACGTCGCGCATGGAATCCATCAACACCTTGAGTTGCGGATCCGGACTGGACGGAAGCAGACGGTAGTGGATGGAAGCATGCAGGGAATAGGAACTGGCCTTCCGGGTATCGAATGTATCATCGCCGCTGTCCCTTTCCGCGGCAAGTTCCAGGCCGAAGGGAACCCTGAACCTGGCAAGGGAAAACCCGGCGATACCGGACAGGTTCATGTTGACCTGGTGGGTACCGAAGAGGTCGAAATGCCCCGTGGCGCGTCCCTGGGCGTACAGTGTATCGTTGATGGAGAATCCTGCTATCCAGCCCGCCTCGGCGGTAATCTTGCCTGTGTTGATGGTTTTACCTGTCACAGACTTCCATTGGTCCCACCATGTCAGGTTGAGACCGAATCCAAGGCTGGGTCCGAAAAGCAGGAACGAAGGATCTACTCCCGAGAAACCCGCTGCGTTGAGCGCGATGTGCGACGACCAGTCCCACTCCAGTTTTCGCATGGTCGTGTGGTCCGTGCCAAAACTCCAGAAACGATAGGGCACAATGATTGATCCGGAGGATGTGGATTCGTCGGATTCCGCACCTGCCAGAAGCATGGAATCGGGCAGCGAACCCATCACAGGGCCACGAAAATGGCTCCGGAGCCACCATTCCTTGACTCGATGCCCTTCATCGAGGGCTGGATCACCCAAGGTCATCCACCACACGAGTTCGTCGGAATAGAGTGATAGCCCGAAGCCTGACTCGGTGGATGCTCTTTCGTCGACACCATGGATGGCCTGGATTTTCAGCAGGTAGTAGCCCACGGCGCCGGCGTCACCCTTGGAGAGGATGATGGAAAGTCCGAATGCAGTGACTATTCTGGCCAGTTGTCGGATAATGACTGCGGTTCTCGCTACTTCATCTGGTTTGCGATGCGTTTCAACTCACGGAGGCTCGTGACTTCAAGCAACTTGCCACGAAACGCAAGGGTCGAGAGTTTTTGTATCTGCCGGAGATTCTCACCAAGTTCGTAGAGCTTCCCCCAGATCCTGTCGTACTTGCGTTGATTGAAGAGGCGTACGAATCGGTCCGATGCCAGGAACTGCGGGATCTCCTTGGGGAGATTGTTGAAAATGGTAAGCCAGAACAAGAAGTTCAGATATGACCCGTTGGGAGTGTGGAATCCCTTGCGATAGACTTGGTTGAATTCGTCGGTGACGAACCCGTCTTCGATGGCCTTGTGAAAAAACTCGGTACCCGGATAGGGAACCAGGGATGACGGGAGAAGATTATATGGAGGGGGAAGGGTCCAGAGAAGCCTCAGGCCGCGCATGACGTCTTCAGTAGACTCCCAGGGATTGTCCAGGATTACGTGGTAGTCGGGGATCTGCGTCTTGTCCGCGTACTTGGTAATGATATTCACGGCCTTGAGAAGCTGTTCGTTGGTCATTCCCCTTTTATACATGCGCATGGTGTCTGGGGAGCCTGTCTGGATGCCCAGTTCGGTGAAAACGAGCCCAGCGTCCACCATTGCAGAGTACTTGTCCTCGTTGATGGTCGTGGGTGAGCATTGTGCCCTCAGGGGCAGGCCGATTTCACGCTGCCAGAAACGCGAGAACTTCTGTATTTCTTCGGTGGAGGTCGAGAAGAATACGTCGTCCTAGAAATGAACGATTCCAATTTCAGGATAGCGCCTTGTGACGGATTTGATCTCCCCAATCATGTGTTCCACCGAGCGCCGTCGCAGATAGCGCTGCCCCTTGTACAGATCATGAACGAAGGCCACGCCGCAATAAGCGCATTTGTGAGGGCAACCGCGAGTGATCATGGTCTTGTAGGCCAATCTCATATCGCGGTTTCGGTCGATGTATTTGGGTCCCACCTGGACGTAGCGCTTCCAGTCCAGGGGGATGAGATGTTCTTTCTTGCCGTCGTAGGTCCAATTGTCTATGAAATCAAAATCCTGATAGGGCAGGGTGTCCAGATCCTGGATCAATGGACGCACTGGATTTCCGATCACCTTACCATCGGTACGCCGGAACCAGAAGTTTCTTATATCGTAGAAGTCCCTGGCATCTTCAAGCCTCTGGACAAGCTCCAGAAACGCCAGTTCACCCTCGCCCACGCAGACCATGTCAACGAATTCCAGACTCTGATGGGGCATCGTGGTGGGATGGAAGCCACCCCAGACCAGCGGTTTCTCGGACATTTCCTTCTGGATGGCACGTGTCACCTGCACCGCAACGTCAAAAAATGACGACAGGAATGATACTGCTACGAGATCGCAGTCTCGAACCAGGTCCAGCAAATCCCACACCATGGACTGGGGGATCTGGGTGATGTGCCCACGATCGAAACGATGCCCATAGGTATCGGCAGGGAGGAGTATCAACCTGGTCGTGTGCCCTTCCAGCCTGACGAAGGCGGAAAGGGCACGTATTGCGGGAGAGTAGTGGTCCATCGGGGTGGGATTGATGAAGGCTATCTTCATGGGGTCTCCCAGGCTTCAGAGCATTGTGGCTGT
The DNA here is from genome assembly GCA_024276675.1 of Myxococcota bacterium. Taxonomy (GTDB): domain Bacteria; phylum Myxococcota_A; class UBA796; order UBA796; family JAFGLY01; genus JAJRWT01. Next base: position 33,074 of record JAJRWT010000032.1, read on the forward strand.
CCTTCTGCGGCAGCACCTTTTGAGAGAATAGCGTCGGGCGTCGTAACCTGCCAAGGTGAAGTGGACGCAGCCTGCAGATGGAAACCCGCTCTGGCTGTTGTAGGTTCCCAACGGCTGCCCAGCCTCCTGGGAACTTCCTAGTTTCCATCCGGAAAAGGCGGACCGAGCCGGGGCGGATCGCTTTCGAGCCAGGTGCGTCCGTGCAACCCGCCGGAATAGCAGCGCTATTTCAAGTGGTTGCGCGGATGTGCCTGGCGAAGGAATGGGCCGCTCCGGCGATGGGAGCCATTTCCGGATGGGAACTTCCTAGTTTCCATCCGGAAAAGGCGGACCGAGCCGGGGCGGATCGCTTTCGAGCCAGGTGCGTCCGCGCAACCCGCCGGAATAGCAGCGCTATTTCAAGTGGTTGCGCGGATGTGCCTGGCGAAGGAATGGGCCGCTCCGGCGATGGGAGCCATTTCCGGATGGGAACTTCCTATACAGGGATCCGGGGCCCTTCCGCCATGCCCTCCTGCACCCGGTCGGCGCTGGCAAGAAGATTGTATCCTCCCAAGACTATTCCATGCAGCACTGGCGGCCCCTTGCCCAGAAGCATCACCGCCGTGACTTTCATTCGCTCTCCACCGGGAGTGGCGATGTCCGGGTCATTCTCGAGGAAAAGCTGCCCATCCCTGGCCCGCACGGTGAAGCGCCCCTTGTCGCTTTCCACAAACGCGATCTTGTCTGAAAGTTCCAGTGAAACCACGGCGGCGGTCTTCAGGAGTGACAACGCAGCACGTGTCTGTGCATCCACCGATGGCGGCAAACCCCTGGGACGCCAGGGCAGCATTCGTGAGATCACCTTCCCGGGAGCATCCAGACCCAGCAGGTGGCTGCTGGCGAAGTACAGGACTCCTGCCGCCATCACCACGGGGGCGACCATGAAGCCCTCAGCCCAGGGTCGCATGAAGATGGTCGAAGCGGCCATCAGCGCGCTGGCGACAAGCATGCGCAGGTGATCTGTGTAGATGCGCCCCGGCAATGGTCCGATACGGCTCTTGAAACCGCGCCAGAGCAGCGCCGACTCCACCATGACCAGTATCGCATGAGACAACGGCAGGCCGACGACGCCGAGATTCAGTGAATAGACGAGTACAACGGCCACCGGCACTTTGGCGGCCATGGTCAATATGGCGATCCCCATGGGATAATAAGGATGGCCGATTGCGTAGTAGGATGGAAGCGCAACCCTGTGGAAACAGATACCCCAGGTGGCTATTGCGTACATCTTGAGGATGGCCGCAGTTGCCTGGCTGTCTGCCGGAGTGAAGGCACCACGTTCGTACATCAACGCCACCAATGGTTCCGCCAGGATGTAGAGCCCGATGGCAGAGGGAAGTACCAGGAAGCTGTTGAGTGTAAATGCTTCGGCAAGGGCTCCTGGAAGATCTCTCCTTCGTCCGCTCGCGGCAAGGGTCGACAGTCCCGCCAACGCGGCTGTCCCCACCGATGCAGCCACGATGGCGTTGGGTAGCTGCACCAGGCGAAATGCGTAGAGCAGATGGCTTACGGGACCATCTCCGAACCTGCTGGCTATCTGGCTTTCTACCAAAAGGGCGAACTGAACGGTCATTATCCCGATGAAGGCCGGAATGAAGAACTTCAACAGCCTGGTGAGAGCAGGATGCCCTTTCAGGTTGGGACGGATGTGATAGCCGTCACGGTACAGAGCCGGGATTTGTACGGCGAACTGGCCGAAACCACCTACCAGCGATGCGATCCCCACGGCGACGATGGCTGGCTGCCCGGACCAGTCTTCGAAAGGGGCGGCCAATAGGCAGCCCAGAATGACCGCCACGTTGAACGTGGCTGGAGCAATGGCTGGCAGAAAGAACTTCCCCCGGACATTGAGCATACCCATGAAAAGGCTGGCCAGGCTTACCGAAGCCAGGAAAGGTGAGAGGATCCTGGTGAGCTTCGCCGATAGTGCGAACTTGTCCGGAGAGGCGGCGAAGCCTGCTGCGATGAGGTAGACCCATCCATCGGCAAACACGAAGGTCAGTACAGTCACCAGGCCCAGCACCAACATGAGAATGCCCAGGAAGGCGTTGGCCAATCTGAATGCCGCTTTCAAGCCTTTATTCTGGAGGGTTTCAGCAAAAATGGGAACGTAGGCATTGGAGAGCTAACCTTCGGCCAGCAGCTCCCTGAAAAACTGCGCTGCCCTGAAAGCTGCGTTGTAGGCATCGGTGGCCATTCCGGCACCGAATACGCCGGCGAACACGATCTCGCGAGCGAGTCCGGATACGCGAACGAAGATGCCAGCAGCAGCGATGGTCATGGCATTTCTGCCGACTCTGGTGCTCTTGGGACGAGGATCCTGGTGGGGCATGGAAGGAGAACCTTTGGTGCGCGGGGTGTCGGACGAGGCAGGACCGTTCCCTGGAAACTCGGAAGCTATTTGCAAAGAAGTGCAACTGCACAGCCGGCTGTACCCTGAGAGCGACGGCGGCCATGTTCTTGCGGGCCTGGCCAGTTATTGGAAAGACGTCCCCATGTCATATACAGGACTGGAGGCAGGTGAGCATCCAGGAGTCTCCATGTCCACCGTGGGCAGTAAAAATCCGGCACTCGAAAAAACAGGCCGCCATTTCCTCGTGCTGCTGGTTTCACCCGACTACGGAACCGACCTGGACCGACACATCGAGAAGATCGTTTCAATCACGGATCTTCAACACTGGGACGTCAGGCAGAAATTTCTACGCCACGGGATCACCAGCTTGATGATCTCCGACACAGAAGATGACCTTCAAAGGATTTCCCATGCATTGAAAACCGCTGGCTATCAATCCACTGTTCTGGATGAAGGCATCATCAAGCAACAACCCTTGCCCAGAAGGGCCGTAGCTGTAGAAAGTTCTGATAGCTCCATTGCTTTTCTTGATCGAAACGGCCAGATGATTCTGGGTCTGGGAAAGAACAGCCGGTACATCATAGTAGTGGGAGATCTGGCCCACGAGTCCATTTCCCTGGCGAAGCTGCAGCAGAGAGCCAAGGCCGGCGTTCTCGCTGACGGTGAGCTTCTCACGGAGCCGGTGTTGCGCATTTTCGTGGAACGAGAGGAAACCGGAGTACTCATCGTTGGCAATCGCTTCAACTACGGGTCCATGGGCAGCAAGGCCGGTATCTCGGTCGGCGTGAACTTCCGCCACATGGTGACGACTCTCCAAAAGCTGGGAGCCGATGTAGTCCTGGAAGACGGCTTCGGCTTTGCCGACCAGCTCCCCATCACGGTCACAAGCGCTGAATGGGTCGGCCAACGACTTGCCGCTTTCGAGGTTCACGCCCGCGTAGCAAAAGTCCTCTGGAGCAGGGGACTGGCACTCGCCAGGGCCCCGGCGGTGCAGGAACATCCTGTCCAGGGGCCTCCCCCGATAGAACAAGCCCCCCTCCAGGAACCGCTCTCACTCTACAAACGCTCAACAGATTTTGCCCAGCAGATAGGCCCGCTGAAACTGGTCCTTCCACTGATTGCCACGGCACTGCTCTTCACTGCCCTTCTCGGTGCCGTTCCAATCTTGCAAGCACCGCTGGCCATGAATATCGGGGTTCTGGGACTGCTGTGGGCCCACACCAATTGGCGCCGAAAGCGTGCGATAGAGGATTTCCCAACGAGCAAGGTGAGATCCCTTGCCATGGGAAAGGTGGAGGTCATTGGCAGAGCCGCCCAGATGCTTGAGCTGCGTGCTCCCTTTTCACAGGTGGACTGCGTGTGGTACAGAGCAGAATTGCAACGAAAAATGCCCATGCAAGATGGCAGTCATCGTTGGAGGCGGGTTCGCACGATCCACAGCGGTGACCTGCCGTTCTACCTGGAGGACGACACGGGGCGCATATTGGTTGATCCTGTCCATGCAAATATAAATATCAACACAAGGCAGATCATTCACCCCGCTGTAGCTTCGGCAGATGGTCTGCTCGCTGCTGGGATGTCCTCCGATATGCGCTGCGTGGAAAGCTACATAGCCGTTGGCAGTACTCTGTACGTGATGGGAACAGCCATGCCCATGCGAAGCACCGAGGGCCAGGACCGCGAAGAGCTACTGAAGCGCCTGCGTCGGCTGAAACAGGACAAAGCAGCGCTGGCAGAGTTCGATGCTGATGGAAATGGGCGCATAGATGAGGACGAGTGGGCCATGGCCGTAGCGGCAACGCGACAGGATCTCCTCAAAGACAGCCTCCTCCGGAAACAGGTCAGGGACAGGACCGTTATCGGCAAGGGCGGCAAGGAAAGCCTGTTCATCATCGCGGACCACGACGAACGCCACCTGCTTTGGTCCTTGACCCTTCGAGTGTGGCTCGGGATCATCCTGGGCTTTTCGTCCATACTTGTCGGTGTATTCCTTACGTTATACCTTGTTCGTCTGGCATAGGAGCCGTCGGGAAAGCTCGGGCCCGCTGCGAAGCGCCGGGGCCAGAGCCGGCTGTCTCCGACAGCCTCTTTCCCGACGGCTCACAGAACACCAGAACTGAATCCGACACGATCCTGCAACTTCTTCGGAGTACCTGCCCATGATACTGACTATTCTGCTGGTAATTCTGGTTCTGGCCGTGCTGGGGGGCATCCTGTATGCCGTGGGCATATACAACGGGTTGGTCACTCTCCAGGAAAACATCTCCCAGGCGTGGAGCAACATCGACGTACTCCTGAAGCAACGGCACGACGAAATACCCAAGCTTGTCAAGGTCTGCGAAGGCTACATGAAACACGAAAGGCAGACTCTACAGGAAGTGATCGCCGCACGTCAGGGCGCCCTGAAGGCAAAGGGAATGGGAGCCATGGCCTCAGCGGAAGCAGTGATCCAGCGGGCTCTGGGAGGTCTCTTCGCGTTGGTGGAGAACTATCCAGAGTTGAAGGCCAACCAGAACTTCCTGGGGCTCCAGCGCCGCGTGACCGCCATCGAAGAACAAATCGCCGACCGCAGGGAATTCTACAACGCATCCGTAAACAACTACAACATCCGGATAAGGCAGATCCCCGACATCTTTGTGGCCAGGTTTCTGAACTACGAGGAACGGGAGCTTTTCAAGGCGGCAGAGGCCGACCGCAAGGACGTGGACATCGAATTCAAGTAACAATCCATGCTCGTCTTTGTACCCATTGTCCCATCTTTGCCAGTGATTGCCGACTCCCGCTTGGTGAATTCACAGGGGACGGGGGTTTCTTCTCGAAGAAAGCCATGACAAGAGCCCACCCGACAGGGCGGCCAGAAGCACAGACAGTGCCGGGGCTACGTGATACCTGGCAGCAGTATCGCAACCACAGCCACCTGCGTCGTCAATGGGGACCAGAGTGGAGGGGGCTGGAATCGCCGAATCCGAGGATGCGCTGTCATGGAGCGATGTTCCTCCGGTATCGCCAGGCTCGGCACATTCGTCCGGCTCCACGCCCTCTGGAAGCAAGATGGGAAGCAGTCGCGAAACGAGTTCTTCACGACTGCCCTCGTCGCCGATGCAATCCAGTGGAAACCCGAACAGGGCAACCCTGTTTCCCATGACTGCCGCGGCCTCCCCCCCGGAGTATTCGGCGAGCATGGTGCGCCCGGACAGCATGGAGTCGGGATACTCCACAGGGTAGGGGGCTCCCTGCTCTTCTCCAAAGTCCAAAACGAGGTCAGCAAGGACGCCAACGCCGTCGACAGCCGTTGTTACGGCATCGTCGTCCAGCATGGTGGCCCCCAGGATTTCTTCGGCAAAAAGCCTGTCCCTTTCCGTCCCATTGTAGTCCAGATCCCACAGGATCTCGGCACCGCTGGCCAGGAGGGAGCCTCCGTTTTCCACGAATGTGCGCACCAATTCCTGTTGCCTTGCGGAGAAGGTTTCGTCGTGGGTGGACTCTTCACCCGTCGCCCACACAATGAGATCGTAGGGGGAAAGATCAAGGTTTACAAAGGCATCATCGGAGACGCTGTCGAAGGAGTAGCCGGCCCCGCCGATGGCCTGACCGTGAGGGACCGTGATGTCGAACGAGTTCATCCGCCACAGGTACATGTGGACAACATCGCCCACAGTGGAACCAATGTCCTCCCATACGAGAGTGGATGTTTCAAGCCGATCAAATGCAGACACCACCAGAATACGGGCAGATCCGTCAAGTGAGCGACGCGCTCCCATCACTTCGCTGGGAAAGCTGACACCGCCATCGTTGACGGCGGAGACACGTACGAACAGCTCTTCACATGGCTCGGAGTCCAGGAGTAGAGATGTGCCTGTGACAGAGCGGCCCGTGTCCCAGGAATGCCCGTTGGAAGAAGTGAAGACCAGGTACGAGTCGGGTTGGTCTCCATAGGGGGCCCCATGGGGGCCGGGTTCCCAGGAGAGCAGCAACTGGCCGTCGCTTCCATGCACAAGGGCAAGGTACTCAGGCGGCTCGGGTGAGAAGAGCGGCTCCAACCCGTCACGTTCCGCAAAATACTGTACGATGGCTCTGTACATGGCCCTGGCAGCATCCCGCCTGAAGTCTGGTTCTTTCAGGAATTCAACGTCCCATGAGCTGTCGTGGAATGCCAACTCCACCAGGGCCGCTGGCATCTCACTGTTGTGGGATGGGTTGATCTCGGAGAAAGCGTCTCGTCTCACTCCTCGGTCTGTCCACTGGGCATCCCACAATGTGCGAATGGAGTCCACCAGTTCGTCTTGTAGCCAAGTGGCCAACTCGGCGCTTCCTTCCACCGGATCACCCCAACTACCTTCGTAGTAGTAGGTGGAAGTTCCTGTTCCACCTCCCGCGTTGGAGTGCCATGATACATACAGTGCGTCTTCTCCTTCCGGGTGCTCCCATGCCGCCCAACGAGACCTTGACGATGGATCCGAGCCGTTGCCATCATCGTAGGGGTCGTAGATGGACGTGGGAGCCCCGTTCCACTGGGTGTAGAGGACTGCGCACTCCTCCCACCTGGGGCGTCCTGAGTCTTCTCCACCCCGTTGAACATCGCCCAGACCTCCTCCGATTCTGACGGCGTCCGCGGAAAGGTAGCGATCCGGCTGTGTGGAATCAGCTTGCAGTTGAATGGTAAGACCACCCGTGCCCCTGGGCAGCCAGAGTGTTTCCACGTACTGCCACGTGGAACCGTGGACAGTCTGATCGAAGTACCTGTCTATGGTTCCTCCGGGATGGATGATGCGATAGTGGGCATCTTCAGCGTTCTGGGAATCGGCGTCCCAGGAGACGTAGATGGCGTAGTTTCCATCAGCGGGAACTTCGGGAATCCACGTCGCCAATCCGCCGCCCGAGGCGGGGAAACGACGAGTCGTACCTGCATCAAAAGGGTCTTCACCGTATGTCCATGGCCCTCTGTCGGCAAAGCCCGCCAGCCCGTCCTCGAAGCCGTTGCCGGTCTCGAAATAACCATCGCCATCGTTGTCCGCTATGGACATCAGGTCGGAGAGATCCCTTTCCCTGGTCGTGAAAACCGCGGCTCCGGCATTTTCCAGGTACCTGGCAAGGTACTGGTTCATTCCCTCGGGATTGTGATAGTCCTCGACGGTGTCGTAGAGCGTGGGCCGTTGCAGCTCGAAACGCTGGTCATCGTCGTCCCAGAGCCAGCCATGGCACTGGGAAAGGTATGTTGCCCGCCCACTCAAGAATCCCGTGCTTGCGCCGGGAACGTCCACGGGGTCGGTCCTGATTGCGGTGTGTTCCCCGGCAGGCGGGGATTCGCGGGGTTCCTTCCGGGGCACCGGCGGAGCCTGGGGCAGGTAGGTATCCAGCGAACGAAATACTCCATCTGGTCCCGCAGCCAGGATGTTGACGGAAGTGGCGGAAGGTGGAGAGATGCCCGCTGCATACTCCAGTAACTCTTCGTGTTGCCTCTCGGAAATCGTCCAGGGTACGGGATCTTCCAGGACCAATTCGAAAGGCTCTGGCCAGGCACGAGGAATCGCCAGCAGGACGGCAGGAAAAACTGCATGGAAATTCATGATAGCCCCATGGGCCAGGTGTAGGTGCACGGTCTGGAGTGACGGCCATTGGGCCCGTCAGAGAAATTGGGCGCAGAGATACCCCGACAACGCGAGTGCGGCTATGATGGCCAGGAATACAAGGAGAAGCTCCAAGATTCGCGGAATCCCGTCGTGGTACAAGGGGCGCTCGGGAATTGTGAGGTGCAGACAGGATTCGCCAACCAGCACCACATGACAATCCGGACAAGTGGAGCCAAAATCGTAGCGTGTCCTGCATTGAGGGCAGATGAGCAGCTCTTCGGGCTCGTCAAGGTCCACACCCATGGAAGCCAGGCGCGCCTTCTCCTGGAGAAAGCGCTCTCGCTCAGCCATCTCGTGCTCCAGTTCCCGGTTGATGGCAGGGGTTCTGCGCTTGTTGGCAGTGGGGGAGAATGGGTTCCACATGTTCAGTGAACTCGCTTCTGGTCGATTTCTGCTTCACAACGTTCCTTGAGGCTGTCCAGGGCGACAGAGAGCGCAGCAACGCTGGAGCGAGAGCGTGCCTGGCACAGCACTCCCAGGATTCTTGAATCGAGGATCTCCGAAATATCCAGTCCGGCGGGTTGCGCGGACGCAGCTGGCTCGAAAGCAACTCGCTCCCGCTGGGTCCGCTTTTCAGGAAGGGAACTTTCCAGATACTCGGACAATGCGCTCCAATCCCAACTCATGCGATACCCCTCTGGAAGAGAAGTGTAGGAGCTGGACAACGCACTACTCGCATATCCTTCACATGGTGAGGCAACCAACCCCAGGAAATGCGCCACCGGCTCCAACTCGCGGGACAGCGTTTCGTGTGACAACGGATCATCCTGCAAACGCTCTATTGCCCCCGGGAGATCTCCCCGGATGACAAGCTCCTGTACCAGAAGAAGGTATGTCTCGGACAGCTTTTCTGAAGCCAGGGCTCTCCCGGGGCTTCGTTCACTGCTTTTTTGCAGGCCCAGCACGTCCTCGAAGGCACAAATGGCTTTTTCAAGATTTGCCACTCTTTCTCCCAAATCCAGATCGAGCCAGGCCAGTCCGAGCTGGTAGCGTGTGGCAGCCCATTTCGATGGGAATTCTTCCCTGGTCCATACTGTCATGGCTTCCTGGAAAGCCGCGATGGCTGCTGGCAGGTTGGTGGGTGATTCCGCGGAGGAAAGCTGCGCGAGTACTACACCCAGGAGATGCTGGGTTTCTGCCCAGGCCATGGGTAACACCGTGGGTGACAGGACGGTCAAGGCTCCTTTGAAGGCCTCCACGGCCTTCTCCAGGTTTTTCCGCCTTTCATCTCCTGGGAGCCCGGCCATGGCCGTCCCCATGGAACTCATTGTAAGTGCCCATTCCAGGGCAGCCTCCTCCGGGCTCAGGATCTCCAGGGCAGCCTTGTAGCGCGTGATGGCTTCATGCAGGTTTTGTGTGGGATGGTTGTCGGTTCGCAGAGCCAGGGCATGACCCATCTCGCACTGCACCATCGCCCAGGACCAGGGATACTTGTCACGTCGAAAGACAGAAAGAGCTGCCTCCAACCGTTCCAGTGATCGTCTTGTGTTTTGTAGTCGGTCACCGGCAGGAAGCATGGCCCAGGCCCGGCCGAGAAGGAGTTGGACCGACGCCCATTCCTCGGGGAACCTGGAGCGTGGCCAGACCTGTTCAGCGAAGCGAAGTGCTTCGATGGACCAGCGTATCTCCTGTTGTGCGCTCTCGGGATCCAGTTCGAGATAGGAACTGGCCAGCAGGGTAGAGGCCCTGGCTCGTCGAAGACCCTGTGTTTCGCTGGGAAGAGCGGCCAATGCATTCTGGAAGGCGACAATGGCCTGGTGGAGGTTTTGTGGCGAATCCCTGTCGGGCAGGCTGAGAAACGCCTTGCCCAGCAAAGCCTGCGTCTCTGCCCATTCGACAGGATGCTCTGAGCGTTTGAAAGCTAGAAGGGCCATTCTGAAGGCCTGGATGGCGCGCATGGGCAACAGGGGGCGCTGGTGGGATGCCAGGGAGAGGTATGTACGCCCCAATGCCAGTTGGGAAGCGGCCCAGAACATGGAGTCCTGGTCGTAGCCGAGGTTGGTGAGCGCCACCTGGTAGGCTCCTATTGCTTCGGTCCTGTTGCGGGTTGCTCCAGCCTTGTCGCCTGCTTGTTCCTTTCGGAGTGAGAGTTCCCACAGCAGATCTCCTTGCAGGCGCCACAGCATACCTTCCTTCGCTGGTGGCATGGTCGTGTCTGCCCCGGCCCTGGAGGTAGCAGTTTTTTCCGAGTCTGCGGACAACATCTTCCGGGTGACTTCGAGAGCCCTGGTCAGAATCCCCACGGATTCTTCCGGCATGTATGAACGACTTGCGTACATGGATGCAGATACGGCAAGGGTTTCCATTGGAAAATCCGGATCTCTTCCGCGCTCCTGCCTGAAGGTGATGAAAGGAGAGAGCAGTTCTTGCGTCGTCTCCGAAAAGGTCAGGGTTTTGCCCGGCGTGCCAGGCTCGGGAGCAACACGGAGCAGAGTGACCTCCATGGAATCGGCTGCCTCTGATTCCACGAGGTTCAGTACCAGCGTGGCGCCGCGGGCTCCCGCAACCAGACGCTCCAGCCCCAAAATGGAGTGCTCTTCGGTGTTGTCTGCCACGGGGATCTCTTCCAGAATCAAGTCGTCTTCGTGCAGCCCGAGATGTCTGGTCTGCTTGTCAAAGGTTCTGAGAAGATGTTTCTTCTGCCGTGGAGCCAGATTGATGGGGTACAGAAAGCAGATATGCAGTCCCTCGAAGCGGTCTACTGCCTGCAAATCGGTGAAACGAGAGACGAATTCAGCGATTGTGTCAGCCGGTATCACCTCGGATTCCTGTCCCGGCGCCCCCCGAAGAAGCCCCAGGAGAAAGCCGTTCCGGTCTACTATCAATGCTCCCGAATCCGCTTTGACCGGGGAGATCCATTCAAGGATGGGCAACGCTCCGGAGCGGGGGACGATGGCGGCAAGTGTCGACCCTGGCACTCCCGTTTTGCCAGATCCTCCAATAACCAGTACAGGGTCGTTTCTGCGAATCGCTTCTGAAAGGCTCCCAGGTGAAGGGAGGGCAAGCGAGCCTGTCTGCGGGGGAATGGCTTGACCAGTACTGATCCACAGGATGGCCAGTCCGTGGTCCGGGTCAGTCGCTTCCACGGAGGCGAGAAGCACTCCACGGTCTTCCGGCAGAATGAGCCTGGGATCATGGCACACAGAGCCATCGGATGAAATAACGGATTCGCGAAGGGTGATGGCGTAAAGCACAGATCCATCCGGCTCGGCCACGATTGCGGCGATGCCGGAGGTGCCGGGACACCCACCGATCTGTGCCGTGGCATCCGCCAGCGCGGCCTGGGCTGTTCCTGCTGAAAACAGGAAGAAAGCGCCGACCGTGACGAAAAGCCTGGACACTGAAAAAAACGACAATGGCAACCTGGATCGCATTGGCCAAAGATAGCACGGCGATGAAGGCACGGATGACGAGACGCCCGGTGTGATGCGCGCTAAACTGCTGGCCATGAAGCTTCTCATGGTAGCCAGGCGATATCCTCCGGACATACGTTCCGGTACCGAGACCGTTTTCGCAAACCTGTATACCCAGGCAAGGCAGCGGCATGACCTTTCCCTGGTGGTGGGCTTCAAGAGAGATCGTTCGCTGGTACCGGAAGAGGCGCTGGCCGTTGACCTTCGGCACGGGAGTCGGTGGTCCAACTACCTCAAGCTCCGCAGGTCGGCTACAGCCGCCATCAGGCGTTTTCGCCCCGATGCCGTCCTTTCCAATTCAATCGAAGTGCCGCTGACGGGCACTCCCACAGTTTGCATAGTGCATGATGTCAACTTCGGAAAGTCCGAGAAAAACCTGGGCACATGGGCACGCCTGCTCTACTACCTTCTCAAGTCACGGCGGATCCACAGGATAATAACTGTGAGCGAAGCCATGAAATACCAGCTCTCCGGAATGGGGCTTCCCCGTTCCCGGATCACAGCAATTCGGAACGGAGTGGACCTGGAACGTTTCCACCCACCGCAGGCGCGACGAAACGACGGTCGAATCACCATCGCCTATCCATCCAGGATAATCCCGGGGAAAGGCCAGCACATCGCCATTGACGCCATCTCGCGGATGCCGGCATCCGTCAAGGCCAGGATACGTCTACAGATTGTCGGGACGGTGGCAGACCCCTCCTACGCCAGGCAACTGGACGTACAAGCCAGGGAGCAGCCGGTTTCCTTCCACTACGAAGTGCCGGACATCGCCCGTTACTACCGGGAATCCGACATCGTGATCTTCCCGACTCTGATGTCTGAAGGATTCGGCTACACGGCAGTGGAAGCCATGGCCTGTGCTCGTCCCGTAATATGGTCTGACCAGCCCGCCATCCGCGAAGCCACAGGAGGAATCGGCATGCCGGTGTCCGGCGGCGATCCTGCGGACTGGATGAAAGCCATGCTGGACCTCATAGACAACCCCACGAGACGGGAGCGAATAGGGCAAAACGGGCGTGCCTTCGTAGAAGGCCACTATCGCTGGAATGATGTATGGACTGCCTACGAACACGTTCTGTCTACCGTGGCAGGGGGGATGGGCAGTGGAGGAGACCTTGCCGCAAACCCGACATGAATCCCACCAGCTCTCGGCAGGTCGTGTGGATATATACAAGGCCTGGACCGTCAAAGAGATAGATCAAGCTGTTGAGCAGATCTTCCAGGACAGGGCTGCCCACCTCCCCACAAGCAGGAAGGCCCGCCTGGTCATCAAGCCAAACCTCAACAACGACCTGATAGCTCTCACGGGCAACTGCGTGGACCTGCGCGTCCTGGGTTCACTGCTCAAGGCCCTCAGGAAGCGCTCGTACACGGATATCACGGTGGCCGATGGTCCCAACGTGGGAATCGACCGGCGCGATATTGACAGCTTCAGGCGCCTTCGCGTGGACCGTCTCTGCAAGAGATATGACGTCCGACTCGTGAACATCAACCGTGATCCCGGCGAACGGGTACCTCTCAGCGCCGGAGCCAGACCAGCCATCGGGCGTGTCGTGCAGAAAAGCGATTTCCTCATATCCGTACCCAAGATCAAGACCCACGCTGAAGTCGGGCTCTCCTGCGCCATGAAGAACTGGGTTGGTATCGCATGCGGACAGGACAAACGGCAGATGCATTACGACCTGTCACGAAACATCTTCGCCATCAACGAAATAATCAGACCGGATCTCATCGTTGTGGATGGCCTGGTGGGAATGGAGGGCAACGGTCCTGGAGATGGTGATCCTTTCAGGCTGGGCATCATCCTGGCATCCGACAACGCCTTCCTGAATGATCTCTTCGTGGCGCGTGCCATGGCGTTTCCCTGGAACGAAATCCCCTACCTGGTCCATGCCCTGGATGCCGGGCGTATTTCAAACAGAATCATTGCCGAAGTGGAAAACAGTGTCCCTGTAATCAGGCCAATCTCCAGGCCACCTGCCAGGAGCAGACTGGCCAGGCTTTCCGAGTCACGAAAGCTCCTGTGGCTCAAGCACATGGTCAGACCGCTGGTGGAGCGTCCCGTGGTGGCCCAGACCGCCTACAGGCTGCGAATCATCCAGGATGTGTATAATCGGCAGAGCGATACCCTTCAGGTTGCCGAAAGGGATACGCTGCGATGCGCTGATTGCCGTCGCTGCGAAGACTTCTGCCCCACCGGGCTGCCTCTCGAGCGGATTGGCAAGGACACGGCTCCGGAAGACTGCATCCACTGCTTGTATTGCTGGTTCGTCTGCCCTCGAGACGCCATCACACTCATTGGCCAGCAGAACCATCTGGCCCGCCAGGTGACTCGCCACAAGAGTGCCATATCCTCGATGTAATGCTTCTTACGAGTGTTCTCCAGATGCAGTCATCTCGTACACGAAGGACCATGGGGCTCTTCACGCTTCTGCTGCTTCTCTTCTCTCCGGGTGCAGGGGCTCTGGACCTGAATACGAGCCAACACTTCAGGGCGGTAGAGGTCAACCCATCCCGTTGGACGATGCTGTTCGCCCCCAGGAGGAACGTCCGACTTTTCTGGAACGGTGACGCAAGGTACGACATCCAACTACTCACAGGGAAAGGCTGGAAGACACTGACCCGGAATACCGCCTCGGGTTGGACGTCCAACCGTGTGCGCAGAGCTGCAACATTCAGGATGACCGGGGAGGATGGCTTTGTTTCACCACCTGTACAGGCACAGCCAGTAACTCCACCCGCCGCCATCGCAGAGTTGGCTGGACCACGCCAGGCGATACTTGGCAGATCCGTGGTTGATATCGAGCTGGACAAGGAAGGGCGCCCATGGGTTGCCACGCTGGAAGGGGGAGTGTCCTGGCTGGATCCCGTGTCTGGAAAGGCGAGTACCATCACGTTCGAGGATGGCCTCCCATCCAACAGGGTCATCTCCGTCGCCCCAACATCGTGGGGAGCCTGGGTCGGTACGGCGGGGGGGTTGGCAAGGGTGCAGGTCAACCACCCTCCGGGCGGGCACGCTGCCGGGCCTGCGGCAGACGTAACCGTGGTTCTGGGTGAAGTTGACGGGCTGGCCGACGACTATGTTCAGGCGCTGACAACGCTTGGCGACAAGCTATGGATCGGAACATATCGTGGACTGTCATTCATGCAGGGCACAGAACTGCGCACCATCCTGAGTCCCTGGTCTGTCTTTTCCCTCGTGAAAGGAGCAGACGAGCGCATTTGGGTAGGGTACGAGGGGCTTCTGGGACTCCCAGAGGCAGAACCCATAGAAGGAGTGGATTCCGGACTCGACGTCTACGATATCGAGGTGCTGCCCGGGACAGGAACCTTGCTGGCTACACTGCAGGAGGGCGTGGTTCTGCTTACGGAGGGTGAAAGAATACCCGTGTGGTCCGGCCGTGGAGACGATGGAGCCTATGCTCTGGCCCGCCTGGGCTCCAATTACCTGGCTGCGGGAGCAAACGGAGGCCTGGTCTCCATTGGACCATCCTGGAAGGTCCTACGCACCTGGCACCCTCGAGACGGTCTTCCATCTCCGGTGGTCAACGAAGTCGTCCCGGGTATTGCCAAGATTGCTGCGTCAGAAAAAACCAACACCACGGAGCAGGGGGCGGGAGCCTGGCTGGGAACAGAAGCGGGAGTGGCATATCTGGACTCCACGAAGGAGCACATCCGTGCCTACCCCCTGTCACGACTTCCGGCTGGCACCAGGGTGACCAGCACATGCGCTTCCCGTCACCCGTGCCTGGTTGGAGAGTCCGGCGTTCTACATCACAGGTCACCGTTGTCCAGAGGGTTGCGGTCCCGTACAGGGATTGACGAGGGACTGCTGGCATTCTTCCGTAGCGGTGCCACCTCCTGGTTCGTATACCAGGACAGGGTTCTCCAGCGCCGCCCATTTCACAGGGACGTGATCCACAGGATCGATTCCGATATCCGGGCAGCGATCATCTCGAAAGGGGTACTCTGGCTCGGCGGCGAGGCGGGTGCATTTCGTTTCGACAGGCGCCTGCAACAGTTCTCCAGACTCGCCTCAACCTGAGCAATATCCAGGTTGAGAGTGGGCAAGGACAACGTTCTCTGGGCCATCTCCGGTGGGGCGGTCGTCTCGATTTCTCCCGACCTCGAGCAACGCAGCTATCTTCGAATGCACAGACCTCTGGACATCTGGCCAGACGGAGAAATAGTGTGGGTTGGCACCGAAAACGGCATCGACATTCTCGACATCGCCAGCGGTTCGGTTCTGGACCTGCTACGAACGGCCGACAACAGGGTACGCGTGCAGGCAATCGCTGCGGACGGCGCCGGTGGATGCTGGTTGGGGACAGAGACTGGCCGGGTGATTCACCTTGATACTGCCCGGGATGGCGGAGCCTTCGTGATCACGCTGGACCGGGCCAATCCTCCTGAAATACTCGAAATACGCCCGGTTGGAACGAAGTCCGCGTGGGTGATGACGGACCAGGGCCCATTCGCACTTAGACGACAATAGGGGTCTATATGGCGGGGAAGACCCCAAGACTCGTGGGCTCCTCGTGCGCTGTCGGCCAGGCCTGCGGGCCACCTGGGTGATGGGGCTGTTCCTGTACAGGTTCCTATTCTTGTCGGTGGCACATGCTTCTTGATTTCTTCATTCGTTCAAAGAGCATTCTGGCCATTACTTCACTGTTGCCCAGAAGGTAGCGTTTCCAGAGTCTGCGTGGGTCCACCAGGAGTCTGGCCAGCCATTCGTGCCGCTGGTGAAGGAATGCGGGACCCCTGGACACCTTCCCCGAGACGAAATCGGCGGTCGCGCCGAGGCACCACACGACAGGCACACCCAGATTGTTGCGATTTTCGCGCACCCAGCGTTCTTGCAAGGGAGTACCCATACCCACCAGCAGGATATCGGAATTGGAGGAGTTGATCCGTTCCAGGAGAGCTGTATTGGCAGGCCCCTTTTTGGGGTGGAACCCGTGATCTGTCAACAGGTCCAGCGCAGGATGACGTTCCTTGAGCCTGGCGGCTGCCAGCGCTGTTACGCCGGGTTCACCCCCCAGCCAGAATATCCGCCACCTGTTTTCAGCCCTGGCCGCAAGGTCCCAGATCCAGTCCGCGCCGGTCATACGGCCGGGAAGCTGATACCCGAGCAAGCCAGCCGCCCATACTATTCCCTTGCCGTCGCAGTAACAGAGATCCACTTCGTTCAGAAACTCCGCCAATTGGTGACAGCGCAGAGATTGATGCAGTACATGCATGTTCAGGTAGGAAATGGTCCTGGGCCCTCCTTCGGCGATGAAGGTGTCTATCTGGCGAAGGAGCCCATCCAGGGTCAACAGGTCCACGGGAACACCGAGGAGCAGTATACGGTTCCGGTTAATTGTGTGAAGAATGCCCCGATGAGTGCGTACTCGCCTGCAATACCCACGGAAGCACCGTTGAAGGGCACCACGGCATCGGACATGGTCATGCTGGTGGCGTACACGGTTATCTGCCGGCCCGTTGGATAGCTGGGCCAGACTGCAGATGGCACCGTGAAGCTCCCCGTGTCCGGTACCAGGCAGGAAACTGTGGTTTCGTAGTCGGTTCCTTCGGAGTTCCAGAGGGCCAGCATAAGCAACAACCGGTCCCCGTGGGAGCCGGTCCAGGAGAACTGCAGTTCGTACTTGCTCAGTTGCAGGGCATCACTTCCGGCCAGGGCCGGTGATATTATCTGGAAACCGGCGGCGTCCGGAGTGGTGACGAAATCGTCCACGTGGAAGGAGGGGTAGCTCGAACTGCTGAATTCAGCCAGATTGTAGGTTACACCGAAATAATACTCTGAATCGGTCAATGCCTGGTTGTAGAACACGAAATAGGTAGAGTTCCAGGGCAGAGTCACCGAACTGCCATTGGGAGCATTCAGGGTAGCAACAGGCACGTCCTGGATAATACTGGAGAGACTGGTGGCGGCGCTATAATCCACGGCGCAGTCTTCGGTTGTCGGGCCAAATATCTCCCAAGGGTCCAGGCTGACGGGATCTAGGAATGCGAAGTAGGCGAACCCGCCATCGGGAGGCCTGTTCTGCCAGTAGTCGCCGATATAGTGGTACCAGTGAAATTCCCCCATGGCGCCAGTTTCGCCGGCGTGGTCCTTGAAGTACCTGAATGCCGAATCAAGGCTGCCGAAGCCGGAATCGGTGCGGATGCCTATGGTGACGTAGCCTTCGGTACTCTGTGCCGGAGTCAGAACCCGCAGCTCGTTTTCTGACTCCAGGGAGAGAATCGTCGCCTCTTGGCCACCGAAAAGCACCTGTGCGGAATCGTCGAATATCCCCCCGGTGATCGTCACTGCAAGCCCTCCGGCCGTGGTTCCGAAGTCAGGCAGTACAGAAGTTATCTCTATGGTGTCCAGATTTCCGGTTGGAGTCCCGGTGTCAACAGGTTCCGTGAAACTGTCGAGTCGGTTGGAATCGCCGGGAGATTCCTCCAGGAAGGTCAGCCCCAGGGAGCAGCCAGAGAACAACCACGCGATAAGACCGGGTTCGACGATGACACGTATCGATGATGCGTGGTTCATACAGACCTCTGGATGACGAACATCTGCATGGAATTCTAGACCGTATCTCACGTCGAGGCAATGGAGAACTGCCGCACAACGAGATCAGGTCGCACCGCTGCCCCTAATGACCGCCGGAATGGTCTTCAAGAGAATCTGCAGATCCAGCCAGAACGACCAGTTCTGGACGTAGTGGATATCCAGGGCCACCATGTCTCGGAAGCCCAGATTGCTACGCCCCATGACCTGCCACAGCCCGGTGATACCAGGCTTGACCTTGCTACGAAGCTCGAACCAATAGAGAGCCTCCGGATCGGAGGCCAGGTCCTTGAGGTCTTCCTGGGGCAGAGGCCGCGGCCCCACCAGGTTCATATCTCCGCGGAGCACATTCCAGAGTTGTGGCAGTTCGTCTATGGAGTACTTTCTGATGAATCGCCCCACCGAGGTGACCCTGGGGTCGTTTCGTATCTTGAACAGGCGCCCATCGGATTCGTTCATCTCCCTGAGTTGTTCCTTCATGTTCTCCGCGTTGTGGATCATGGAGCGGAACTTGAAGAAGGAGAAATATCGCCCCCCCTTGCCGACGCGTTTTCCCACGTAGATCACCGGCCCGGAGGACTCCAGCTTGATGAGAATGGCGGTGATGAGCAAGATTGGGGCAAGCGGTATTCCCCCGACCAGAACGGCAAACAGATCAAAGGCCCGCTTCACGTTTTCGGCAAAAGTAGGGTAGCTCAGATACTGGAGATCGATGAGCTGGAGTCCGCCCAGTTAAGCAAAGGCGAGGCGTGGACTGGCGAAACCCCATGTAAATGGCATCTGGAGAACTTTGAGCCCCATGCGATCACAGAGCGAGGCCAGTTTCAGTGCCTCGTCGCGGGGAGTGTTCCGCGTGGCCAGAATGACCATGTTGAGGTCATGGTGGTTGATGACCTCTTGCAGATCCTCCACCTCACCCAGAACCTGGGCCATGGGTACCTTCACCTCGGAGGCACCATTGGGGTGTATGTAGCCCTTGAGCTTGTATGCGTGCTTCCCCGATTGCTCGATACGTTCCGCCATGAGCAGGGCATCCCCACCCACGCCGAAGATTGCCACGTTCTGTGCAGCAAGGGGATTGGGGAGCCGGAGCTGGATCTGGAAAAAGGCCAGCCGAACGATCAACATCCAGGAGAAACCCGTACTCAGAAAGAGCAACATCAGCAGGCGACTGAAGTAGCGCTGGATGAAGAGAAATTGCACCACCACCAGGAGCAGGAGCATCAGGAAGGAAGTTCTCGTGCAGGTGGAGGCGATATGAACCGAACTCTCAAGCTTGCCCGGGTTGTAGAGACCGCTTCGGTGATTCAGGAACATCCACGCGATCATCAGCAGGGTGGCCGGCGGCATCCATGGATTGGGCCAGAAAAGCTCCCACAGTTGCACCTGCACCACGAATTCAAGCTGCGGATCGTTCCAGATCCAGAGCCTGTAGCTGACCACGAGGGCCAGCAATAGTGTGGCGATGTCTATCGCCACCAGGATAATCGAGTGAAACGCAGCCTTTTTCACAGAAGCCAGCCTGCCGGGTTCGGGCTACTGCAGCACTGAAGAAGTCCCTTGTGCGCCCTGAGAGATGACGTTGCGGTAGATCGCCGAGCCGCCCACGAACGGTGTCAGGACACCCTGGATGCGGCGGAAGTACCGTTCCACGTTCGCAATGGTCTTGGTGGGGACGACAACGATGTCTCCTCCCTGGAGATAGACCAGTTGGGAGAGATCCCCTTCGTTGTAGATGGCATCCACGTCTACGGTGTAGATTTCAGGAGTTTCGAGACCACTACGAACCAGCAAAACGTTGTTCGTTCGTGATTCGCTGCTGATGCCGCCGGATAGGGCAAGTGCCTCGATTATGGACATGTCGTTCACCACCTGCAGCACAATCGGCTGCCGTACCTCGCCGATGACATAGACCTTTTCGTTGGCCACTTCCATCACGTTTACGGCCACTGAGACATCCTTGTAATAGCCTGACAGACCTTCTTCGATGCGCTCCACCAGTTGCGGAAAGGTCATGCCGGCCACCTGTATGCGCCCCAGCAGTGGATAGGAAATGCCGCCGTCAGGTGCAACCGTGATTTCCATGTCCATTTCCTGGTGACGCCAGACTTTTATGGAGATTTTGTCTGCAGGCCCGAAAGTAAAGGGCTTGGGTGTGGGAAGACGAACCTCCTCGGAGTCCGAGGCCTCTGCAATATTGGGAGGCGAGAACTTTGGTGCACAGGAGAGGGAGAGAATACAAAGGGAAATCAGGAGACGCATGGCAATTCCACCGGACCGATAATGAGAGCACGAAGAGCCGGAGCTTCAAGGTGAACACGGTTCACCGGAAATAGCTACCTGTGAGTGCAAAGGTTGGTAGCCGACGTGACAGGGGAACGTCAAGACGAATACGCATCAATCTGTTTGTGGCGTTTGTTGAAATGGACGGCTATAGTCGCCTGCGTTGCCTCTTCCTCTGTCGGGTAGGGCAATGGATTTCTACCTGGCTACCAGAGTTACCCTCCAGCAAAGCGTGTCACGCAACGGTGCGGCGGATGGAATTACTGAATCTCTATAATATTTTTCTTCGGCGAAAATGGCTGATGATCGAATCGGTGGCGTTTTTCATCGTCGCTGCCATAGTACTCGTCATCTTGCTCCCAAAACGTTTCGAAGCCACTACCAAGCTGATGGTGCAATCCTCCGACACCACCGACTCCATTCTCTCGGAGTTGGGGTTGGAGGAAATGGCCATGTCACTGCAATCTGGCTCGGACAGCCTGGAAAACAAGATCGCTCTTGCTCTCATGCGCCCGGTGCTGGAAGAAGTGATCTGGAATCTCCAGATCAGGGATCGTGACGGCAAGCTCCTCAAGACCGAAAAACTGGCCAACGCCAGCCCTCTGAGCGCACTCCTGGCGGAGCCCACCATCGAGCTTGAAGCAGAAGAAAGCACAACTGTGCTGGATATCACGGCCAGCAGCCCGGAACCCGAACTCTCTCGGCTGATGGCTGACACACTGGCAAACGTCTACATCCAGCAGACGGAAGAAAGAGCCAATGTCGACGTAAAAGAAGCCGACGCCTTCATCAAGGAGCAACTCGAGATCATCAAGAAGAATCTCGATGATGCCCTCGCAAACATCTCCAGTGCGCAGCAGGCGGAAGAGATCATCGATCTCGAAACCGAAGTCAAGGCAGCGGTTTCCAGGGTGAGCCAATTGATGCTGGGCGTGGAAGAGAGCGCTGCCATCATTGAAGGCCTGAATGCCCAGATCCGCCAGGAAATGCAAAATCAGAATCGTGAAAGCACCGATCTCGTCAGGCCATCCTCCATTGCGTCCAACCCGCAGATCAGGGTCCTGCGCGAAAACCTCTCCCAACTGAGGCAGGCCAGGGACTCCGAACTCGTCGAAAAAACCGAAGACAACCCTGACATCATACTGATTGACGAGCAGATCGCCACGGCTGAGAAGGAACTCAAGCTGGCGCTGGAAGAACAGCATGATCTGTCTTCCACGATCGACGACATGAAGCTCAAAAAGCTCGCCGAGGAAAAGAAGCTCAAGGAAAACAAGGCGAGCATCGTCAGAATGACCAAGGATTTCGGTGTCTTTCCGGAAAAGATGCGGCGAATCTCGCAGCTCAAGTTGGCAGCCGACGCCACGGAAAAACTCTACATGAATCTCCAGGAGCAATCCTACCAGATCGCCATTGCGGAAGCCTTGAACGTCAGTGATCTGTCCATCGTGGAACCGGCAAAAGCTCCGGAACGGCAGAGTTCCCCCAAGATCCTGCTCTACCTGGCTGCCGGCATATTCCTGGGTCTGTGTTGTGGTTTCGCTCTCATCGTTGGCTTCGAGTACCTGGACGACTCCATCAAGACACCGGAAGAACTTCGCGAAGCCTGGGATCTTCCACAACTGGGCATGGTCCCACTGTTCGGAAAAAGAGACGAAGACCGGATGATAACCGAGGTTCCCGCCCAAAGTCCGGTCTCCGAGGCATTTCGCACGATTCGCAACAGCATCGCCTATGCTACCCTGGACAAACCTCCAAGGCATATCGCCGTGACATCTGCTCTACCCGGAGAAGGCAAGAGCACTATCGTCACCAACCTGGCCATTTCGCTGGCACGTTTCGGAAAACGAGTAGTCATCCTCGATGCGGACTTCAGACGCCCCAGCCAGCACCGATACTGGCCGAACACCAACAATCACATGGGCGTAACCAATCTTCTCCTGGGGGAGATGAACGTAGAACAGGCTCTACAGGAGCTGCCCGTTCCCAATCTCAGGCTGTTGGCTGCGGGAGCCATACCTCCGGATCCCGGACGCCTCGTAGAATCCTTGAAGATGCGCCAGGTTCTGATGGATGTTGCAAGAACCTGCGATATCGTCCTTGTAGACACTCCCCCGGTGTTGGTGGTCAACGACGGAATCGTCCTTGGCAGGCAGGTGGATCAGGTCCTGATGGTGGTGGAAGCAGGAAAGAGTTCTCGAAAGGCCCTTGCCGACCTTCAGGCAGCGGCGGGATCTGCCAACATCGAGCCCATGGGCCTGGTACTGAACAAGGTGGATACCTCCCCCACGGGTGGCTACTACAGGTATCGCTACTATCGCGGCTACTACAAGTCACACGATGAACGATCGGAAGAAGGAAAGAGGCGATGGATTCGAGGGAAATCCAGAAGTCACCACAAGCGTCGCAAAGGAGGTGCAGCATGAGGCCGTCGTTGTTGGCCGCCCTTTTCATGTTGGCCGGATGTGGCATTCCTCCTGAAGTCATAGTTGGCGGAATGTCCTCCAACAACCCAGCAGTGCGTGAGGACATGATCCGCATCGCCGACAAGGTGGACGATCCCAAGGTGGTAGCAGCTCTTATTCGCGCCCTGAACGACGACTCGGACAAAATCCGTATCAAGGCTGCGGAAGCCCTGGGCGAACTTGGGCACAAGGAGGCAGTTCCAGACTTGATCACCTTGATGGAGCATCCATCTGAAAAGGTGCGAAGAGCTGCAATTGAAGCGATTGGCTTGATCGCCGACCCCGTGGCGGTGGAACCTCTCATCCAGATTATCGAGACATCAGACCCCAACGACGTTCCACTGAACGCCATCTGGGCCCTTGGGCGCATAGGCGACAAGCAGGCCGTACCGGCACTGTCCAAGCTTCGCAGCGAGACCACGAACACGTTCGTCTACTACAATGTGAATGTTGCCCTCCTGGAAATCGGATAGATCCTCTTGCCCTCTCCACCGGAGACAGGCCATTGAACCTGTCTACTCCATGTCCTCCCCAATTCCAGACTACACGGCCCCGGGGGGCTTCTCGGGGGCGGGGCTCGCTGTAGATTCAGTTGACTGCAAAAGTATCGGTGATCAAAGATACGTTCTCCTTTCCAGGAGATACAAAGCCAGGGTTCTTCATCCATTCGTCTGGATTGTCACCAGCGGGATTCTGCTGGCCAATAACCGCGCTCATGCCGGCATCGATGACGACCCGGTGAGCTTGTTGGCCTCAAGACTCGCCAGATCTTCGTCGTTGGATGTATTTCTGGGAGATGGAGAATGGGGAGAGCCATCTTCCCTGGCCATCAAGCTTCAGGACGTCATGGAAGTCCAGTACCCGGAAGAACAGGTGGCCATGCATGGCGCCATCTTGTCTTCCTGGCTGGCCCCGGAGTTGTACCAGCGAAATGGCACTGTAAGCTGGCAGAAAAGAAGCCTGGTCTTCAGGCCACTGCTGGAAGGAACTGCCGGGAAGATGATCCCCGTCAATAGTAGTGGCGATGAGGAGGACGGTGTTTTTTCTTTTCGCGGCAACCTTGACCTGCGCGCCTACGTCAATCGCCTGGAGTTCGTCTTGAGTCCACTTGTGGGGGCGGACTTTGCGGGTGTCATGCCTGACACCGTCACCAGCCTTCACGAGGGTTGGTTTGCTTGGCGAACGGAACATCTCCTTGCGGGTCTCGGGTTGCGTGACAGATGGCTTGGGCCTGGCAGAAGAGGCAGCCTGCTGCTCTCCAACAACGCCTTCGCCGTTCCCATGGCCAGCGTAGCTGTCCAGGGTCACATTCCCGGTTGGGCATCCCGGCTTGGCAAACTACGATGGGAAACATCTGTGGGCTGGTTCAACCGACCCAGAACCGATGTTGACAATCCTGGGCTCTTGTTGATGGACGCAAGATGGCTGCCTGTCCCCTCTGTTGAAATCGGCGCCACCAGGATGAGCATGTTCTGGGGAGAGGGAAGACCATGGCCAGGACTGGTGAATCTGCTCTTTCCATTTGAACCACACGTCTACGATGACCCCGAAAAGGAGGAACCCGACCAAAACGAGATTGCATCGCTGGACTTTCGGGTGACCGTCCCGATTACCCAGTTTCTGGGAGGTCCCGTGGACTGGGTGGAAACGTGGTGGCAATACGGAGCCGAGGACATCATAGCCAGGGAGTTTGCAGGGATTCCATACCCATCCCTCGCCGGAGTGGCCAACCTGGCAGGCATTGAGATCAACGCGGGAGATCTCACATTGGCTGGTGAATGGGCCAGGATCTTCGACGACTACTTTCGTTGGTATGTGAGCCATCGGGTCTACTACGACGGCTTTACACAGGACGGGCGCATAGTCGGTCACGAGGCCGGCCCCGATTCCGAGAGCCTGTGGTTCAGATTGGGTTTTTTCCCCTCTCCCTGGGGAATGGAGATCTGGACCGAAGGCCTTCATCGTGTTGGAGTCATCGAGTTTTTGGGCTCCAACCTGCTGGCTCTATCCACCGATGAATTCCGTCGACGCGTGGGCCTGGATGCCTGGCGCTTTTCCCCGAAGGGAAGCTCATGGAAGCTCGAATGCTCCATGGAGTGGGTACGAGGCCAGGATTTTGTGCCGGAAAATGCTGGTTTTTCGTGGAGGCTTGCCCTCACCTGGAGAGGGGCAGACATATACACGGGCTCCAACGCTCCATAATCAACGACATGGTTCAACGGCCCTTCGGTTTCGGTTATTAATATTTCTCGTGTTTCATCCACAAGATTGGTAACGACCATCGCCCAGCAGTGGGTGCCGGAGGTCCCCTTGCCGCGTCGCCTCTTCCTGGGCCTGGCTGCTGGGCTCGTAGCCGGACCCATCATCGGGCTCGTGGAAGCTGTTGGCATTCTCACTGCCCAGCCCCACAACGAGTACGTGGCCCTTTTCTACGCGGTGCTCCTGTACGCTGCTGTTGGCGTACCCACCGGTGCGGCGGCTGCCGCCTCGCTCATGCTGCTGGCCCCCCTGAACAGGAGGTTGTCAGAACCATTGCTATATTCCGTGGTCTTCATGTGCGTAATGATGCTCATGGGATTGGTGAATTCCGGAATGGTCCCTGGAACTCTGTTTCTGCGGGAACAATCAGGCCCCGCCAATGACGGGTTTTCAGCACCCGTCTTCTGGGCTGCCCTCTTTCTTGCAGGTATCTGGCTGGGACCGATCATCCTCACCCGAACACCCTTCAAGATCCTCCTGAAACCCAGGGGTACACTTGCGTTGTATGGGACCTTTGTCCTGTTGTCCGCCGTGTTCGGCCTCTCCCCATCGGGCATGGATTCTACTACTGGCGAACTGGCTCCTTCACACAGTCAATCCGAGGCCATCAACAAGGGCCCCAATATCCTGTTCATCGTTCCGGACTCACTTCGCATCGACCACATGGCCGCCTATGGAGCGTCAACGCCACCAACACCGGGAATGGATGAACTGGCCCGTGACGCAATACGGTTCCAACAAGCCATAAGTCAATCCAGTTCCACAAAAAACAGCGTTGCCAGTATGTTCTCCTCCTTGCTGCCATCCACCGTCTATTCTGCCGATGGCAAGTTGGATGACGATTTCGTCACACTGGCCGAAGTTCTCCAGGCGCACGGTGTGGTCACGGGAGCGGTCGTCACGCACTCTGAGATCTCACGCAACAGCGGGCTCGGACAGGGCTTTGACTACTACGAGTACCTGCTGCCAGAATACCCGTGGGGAGCCACGCAGAGCGCCAGCCAGCTTCCACTCTACCAGGTCCTTCTTCGACTTCGATGGACGGGCCTCTCGAAGAACGACAGCAGAACACAGCATTTCTACCAACCCGCCGATGTGGCGTTCAGGTATGCCAGGAACTTCATTTCGGCCAACGAAGGCAGAACCTGGTTCCTCTTCCTGCAACTCATGGATACTCACGAACCATATTTCCGGCAAGACAGCTCCGGTGGGCTTTCGCTCAAGGACAAGCACACCCGGAAGCAGGAGCCGGGGGCGGCAGCCAGGAGATACGCCGAGGGAGTGAGCTACCTGGACAGCGAGTTGGCAGAGTTCGTGAATTGGTTGAAAAACGAAAACCTGTACGAAGACCTGGTCCTGGTTCTGGTCGCAGCCCACGGTGAACAGCTTACGGAGCACAGAGATGCTGAACAGAGTATCTGGCTCTACGACGAGTTCATACACGTCCCTCTTTTGGTCAAGCTGCCTCGACACAAACGAGCAGGCGAAAGCATCCCCTTCCAGGTGCGTCTGCTGGACCTGCCTGCGACCGTGCTTGGACTGTTGGACATGCCCGCCGGAACTTCGTGGATGGGAAGGAACCTGCTCCAGATTTCCACCATCATGGAGACAGGGCAGGCCGAGTCCCCCTTCGACCTCATATCGGACAAATCTGGAGCCGGCCCGGAACCACAATTCCCGGATGCCATCATGTCTGTTTCGCAACAGCCCACCCCTGAAGCGACCGACTCTGGGAACAAGGGCATGCCCTCGGACAAGACCACGTTGTGGAGTGCCCACCCCGCGAGCATGGCCGCCGTTTCCCAGCATTACATCGGGGGGCGATTGGTATCCAGCATCCGTGACAAAGGTTGGAAACTCATTCAGTCAGTGCCCTTGAACAACCAAATCCCGGACATGTTCGAGCTGTTCAACCTGCACGAAGATCCCCACGAAGAGTTGAACCTGCTGGGCACCGCTCCGGAATGGCAGGGGTATCTTTCCCGGCAACTCTCTGATGTTCTGAGCGATTCACGCCGGATCAGCAATGAATGCCGGGCCGGGACCATGGACAACAGCACTGAATCCAGGCTGCGCACGCTTGGCTACAATCCCTAGCCTCACCAGGATCTGCAACACGACAGAAGAAGACAACTACCGCTTTGAGCCGTAGATTCCGTGGAGAAGACTCCGCGAGGAAGCATAATAGAATGGCTCCAACCTCCACGCCTGGTGCCGAGCGGCCAGGAAGGAGACATGAGAAAGTGCTCCGTGACGAGAAACAGCCTGGGAGCAGGCGCGCAGGACTGGTCATCTTTCTGCTGTACCTGGGCATGAGCCTGTCGTTGGTTCAACTCCATTCTTTCATGGTCAACTTTGGTGGAAAACAGGAGCGCCGGCTTGCGAGGCATGAGCAGATCATGGAATTGCAGGGGCAAAGCCCATGGTGCTACCGGCTGGCTGTACCCTTTGCAGCCCAGGGTACTGCATTTCTGCCCAGCCTGCTGGGTTCTTCTGAAGAAAATGCCCTGGAGTACTCATACCTGTTCTGGCGTTGGCTTTTCACCCTGGGGGCCTTGCTTTTGTTTCACCGCTACGTCTCCACCTGGCTGGATACGCCCTGGGCGCTCACTGCGGGCATGTTTTTCGCGGGCCTCCATTCCCCTTCATATGCCTACTACTGGTTCCAACCCGCCTCGTCGGCGGATCTGCTGCTCTGGCTTTCGGCTGCCGTACTGACCATCTCGGGAAAACCAGCTTGGCTCTACCCACTGCTGCTCCTCGGTGGCCTGAACCGCGAGACATCCGTGTTCATCATCGGCATCCACGCGGCACTCCAGTACGGAAAGGAGCCCACCAGCCTGTTGGTCAAACGTAGTGCTCTTCTACTGGTTTCGTGGGCACTGGCTATTGGGGCTGGGCGCACGCTGGTACACAGCCGTGGCTGGGCACATGGTTCCACTGTTGCGGGGATGTTGTCGGCAAACCTGGAGCATCCGGGATGGCTCCTGTATGCATTCAGCTTCTTTGGTCTTTTCTGGTTAGCCCCCTTCCTGCGTTGGAGCGAGTACCCGGCCCCGCTGCGCAGGATGGCCGTGGCGCTTTCACCCTACCTGGTTCTTCAGTTCCTGTTCGGACGTATCAGGGAGGTGCGCCTGCTACTGCCCATCTCCATGGTAGTGCTGCCCATGGGCATGCTCTATGTTCGTTCCAAGCTCAGCAGTCCAGGGTTGGCCGACAGCAACCCAGACAGGGAGTGAAGCTGAAATGTCTCCAGGTCTGCCGGCTCAGTCCAGTTCATCCAACTCTTGCCTTCTGGCCGGGAGATCCTTCCCGCAGGCCATGAGAGCTTTCCTGGCCTGCCCCAGGTATTCCGTCAGGTCCGGGCAATCCAGCGTTGTACACTTCTTGGCTCGTTCCAGGAGTCGTGGGTCGGGCAGCAGGTCATCCCGCTGAGACGAGTCGATCGTGTTGTGGACTGCTCGTTCCACGGCCTGCAGGTAGTCCAGAACGAGCCAGGCTTCGATGCTCTTGATCTGGGTACCCTTTTTCCAGGTGGGGGGCGGGGGTACGGGGAGGGCAGCCAGCTCCAGCATCCGTCGGTATTGCCTGATGGGTTTGCAGTCCAGCACCTTGCAAAGCTTTGCCGCGGTTCTCATGGCCTTGTATTCATCTATGTCCATCTTGCCAGAAAGGAGCACCGAGGTGTCAACCATCCGATCCAGCACGTCCAGGTAGGCGGTGATGGCGTCAAGTTCGTTGTCGAAGCTCGGGAGGGTTCCCTGTGCCATGGCCCCCGGCGTGTCGGACTGTGGAGATGACATGGATGGAATGTGGCCCTGCGGAGCACTGTGAACCAATCCTGCCTGCATTCCAAGCTGCTTTCCCTGTTGCATCAGGGAAGAAGCACCGTTCTGTGAAAGAGGTGGAAAGGCTTCTTGTGGGAGCTGAGTGTTGCCTGCCTGCTGTGATATTCCCTGGGATGTCGCGGAAGAAGCTCTGCTGGCTTGGAGCAAGAGGGGATCCTGGTAGTCCTTCTGGGTGCTGGCTTGAAGATCCGCTGTGCCTGTGGGAGGAGCAATCAGGAGCCAAGCAAGGGCCGCGGACGTGATGGCACAGCTAAGGGTGAGCAGACACACGGCAGCCTGGAGGGCTCTCTTGTGGGATTTGGAAATCATGGACTGGAAACTCGCCGGTTGCCCGTTTCCGTAGTGACTCAATGAGCAAGGAGGTGGGAAGGTGGGCTCAACGAAACTTCATCGTAGGCCTTCAGGAGGCTTTCCAACACAGCACTGCTGGCGGGGCTGTCAAGAGTCCTGGTGTTTGCCGCGGCCTGGATTTCTTCTTCAGATGGTAGTGGATACTCGGGGTTTCGCGCATGCACTTCGTATAGCATAAAGGTGAAGAGTTCTTTCAACACCCTGGTGGAGAACGAACCGGGGTGGAAAACATTGGGGTTGAGGGTGATAGTGATGGGCTTGAGAGTCGAGCAACCGTCGAACGCGACAGGATCCGTCGAAAGAACGAGTTGTTCGAGTTCATTTACGTCCAGTTCGCCGTTGTCGTTGCTGTCGACACTCTGAAAGGCCGGAGCATAGTAGCTGTGGGCTTCGTATTCAGACCGGTCCACCATGCCGTCGGAGTTCCTGTCCATCATGCTCAGAGTGGGTGAAATGGCCCCTTCATAGGTCCAGGTGGCATGGCTTGAATCGCATGATGGTGAAAGGAGGGAAGACAGCAACAAGGTAGATACGATCACCCGGGTCATTCCAGCCCCCAGTAGCCTCTTTGCCGCAGCGCTTTGATCAGGGCAGGGTCGGCTTCTTCGTTGGGACTGGGCGGTGGGGTCGTCCGGGAACGCCATTCGAGCATGGCGCTGCGCAGGTCCTCCATGGTAGTCAGGTCGGCTCCCGGAGATGCAAGAAAAGCCGGGCCCAGAAGATCCGCGCTTTCGATCATGTCACCAATAAAGGGTGAGCCCGCGGAAATACCACTGAAAACGAGGAAGGCGTCCTGGTTCCGGGCTGATACCATCCTGAAGCTGCCTTCGGTGAATATTGCGTTTCTTTCCGGTAGTTCTTGGCCGCGGAGGGCGGGGACGAGGGAGTGCCCCCGAAGATCGGCGGGAGGGTTGGCCCCGGCAAAATCCAGCAAAGTGGGCATTATATCGATGAGGCCGGTCAAGGAACCCACGTGGCGTCCGCCTCCCTTGCCTCCGGGTAGTCGGATCATGAGAACCGTCTGGGTGTCCTCGTTCCGCAGCGAGTAGCGGTGGTTGAACAGACCGTGTTCACCCAGACTCTCGCCATGGTCCGACATTACGACGATCACGGTGTTGTCCAATAAGCCCCTCTGCTCCATGGCAGCCATGAACAAACCGAAAAAGGCATCCACGTAGGCAACGGAGCCATCGTAGACATCGCGGATGAAGTCGATGTCGGGTTGGAGCAGTTTCTTGGCTTTGTAGACAGGGTTTTCACCCGCAGCCCTGATGGTGGCCCTGGACCGTTCATCTCTCAAACGCAGGGTACGAAAATCAACCAGTTCGCCAATTTCTTTGTTGCCGAAGTAGTAGCCGTCGAAGATGGAAATCGTTCCCATCAGCGAAAGCACTGCCTGTTGACCTGCTCCCGTGTAGTTGGGATCTGCACGCAAGAAGCCATAGGGGCTGGGCTTGAGGTAACGATGGTGATTGTCGTAGGTGTGAAGGAACAGAAAGAAAGGAGATTGCCCAGAGAGTTCGTCCAGCCACGACATGGCTCTTGGTACGGTATGAAACAACGAACCCCACTCCCTGGGAATGACGTAGGTGTCGAAACCTCGGTTCAGGCCAAAATGGGGGTGAAGATGCCCTCCGGCCACCGACGCGGCTGTCTCGTAGCCATAGAGCCCCAGCACCTGGGGGAGCGTTGGGATGGATTCTGGAAGCTTGAAACGGTAGGTTATCCGATCCAGCTCGCTGGCATAGCGGCCGGTGAGCATACTGGCGTGTGAGAACAGGGTTTCGTTGGCCTGACTGTAGCAATGGTCGAAGACAATCGCTTCACGGGCGAAATGATCCAGGTTGGGGGAAAGACCATCGGTGGATCCATAGGCCCCTAGCCTGTCAGGCCGCAACGTATCCAGGGACACCAAAACCATCGACGGTGGTGATTCCACGGGCGAACCTGCGGCCAGACAGGCTGACAGCACCATGGAACAGGCACTTGTGAAAAAGGTGCTCAATCGACGAAGAAAACTCATTTTCCGTCACCCACATTCAAGTAACTCGTTCAAAGCGATCATGAGTCGGTACAAATGCACAGCAGACATGCCGACAGGGGTTAGAGTGCCTACAGAGAACCTCGTGGTTCGAAGACTCTCAAATCACGTTTCCCAACGGCACAAAGGAGAAACAGCCATGAACAAGGCCCGGTTCGAAGATGCGCTCAAGCGTGTTCGCAGCCTCCCGGAGCAGCCACCCCACGTACTGCTGCAGCTCTACGGCCTCTACAAGCAGGCGAGCACTGGTGACGTGAAGGGAAAGAAGCCAGGCAGGTTGAATATCAAGGCAAGGGCCAAGTACGAGGCCTGGGCTTCCTGTGCCGGAATGTCCACCGACGAAGCCATGTCTGCCTATGTGCAACTCGTAGACGATCTATTCAAGCGATCCCGCTGACCCGGGGCCAGGGGGCTTCAGGTGGGGAATGATGCTCTCGCGCGTCGCCTGGTGGGCCCATCTGCACCCTTGGCGCGGCGTGGTCATTTTTGCGCGAAACCCTCGCCCCTGGACCCGTCCTGCGAAACAAACAGGTAAATGAGTACCCCCAGCCCCAGAGTGATCAATCCAGCGACGGCCGAGAAGGGCTTTTCGATCAAGGTGTGGAACGACATCCAGGCCATGAGCAGGACGAACAACGCGGGCGTCAACGGGTAGCCCCAGGTACGATAGGGACGTTCCAACCCGGGCTCGCGAAAACGCAGCACGAACACGCCCAGCACCGTGAGTCCTGCAAATATCGAAACCGTGAAGCCCACGTAGGTGAGGAGTGTGTCGAAGCTGGCCGTCAGCATCATGAGCACGGCGATGGCCCCCTGGACAACAGTAGCCACCACGGGGCCGCCGTTCCTGGCCCTGCCCGTGAAGAAACGAAGACGAGAGTAGTCGAGCCCCATGGCCTCGTACACGCGAGGCCCCGTCATGATGAGTGCTCCAACCGTCGAGATGAGCCCCAACGCGATTATTGCCGAGAGGACTCGAGCCGCACCTTCTCCGAACAGACTCCTGGCCGCCACATGGCCCACCTCGATAACACCGGAGAGTTCCGCCACGGGCACAGCCCCGAGGAATACGACGTTGAGGCTGATATACAGGACAGTCACCAACCCGGTTCCCAGTATAAGTGCAAGTGGAAGGTTGCGCCTCGGGTTGCGAACCTCACCTGCGAGGTAGACCGCCGCGTTCCAACCACTGTAGGAAAAGGTGACGAATATCAGACCGACGGCAAAGGCAGAGGTGGGGAGCGACGCCAGCAATCCCACCTCCTGGGGTTCGAGTATCCTGGATGGCTGCCCCATCCAGATACCCCCCACGATGAATGCCGAGATAAGAACGACCTTGCCAATTGTGAAAACATTCTGGAACCCACCGCCTTCGGCCATGCGCAAGGCATGGAGCAGCGAGAGCAACGCCACCAGCAGCACGGAGGCCACCGTGGATGGTGAACCAGGGAACACGGCTTGCATGTAGCTTGAGAACGCCAACGCGGAGGCGGCGATGGGTGCGGAAAAACCCACCACCAGTGAAGTCCAGCCAGCCATGAACCCCACCAGGGGATGGTATATGCGGGAGAGGAGAAGGTACTCACCACCGTTCGATGGAAGCGCCGTGACCAACTCGGCATAGGATAGTGCTCCGGCCAGGGCGATGATGCCCCCGACTCCCCAACATGCCAGCACGCCTGCGGGAGAGCCGATATCACGGATCAGAAAACCGGTTGTGGTGAACACACCGGTCCCCACCATGCTGGCGATTATAAGCATAGTGGCGGTGAGAAGGCCGATCTGGCGTGCGAAGCTCTTGGAAGACTGCTCCTGGACCGTGGTCATGGTCTACCCTGATTCAAGCGCCCTGAATGCTGGGACTGAAGTCCGCCGGTTGATGCGGGGCAGCAACGCTTCGATGTCAGGCGCCGGAGTTGTGGAAAACGGCGGAAATGCTGCATGGACCATTGACAGGTAACCTAGGGAAGGAGTTGATGCCCATTGCCATACAATACAAGAACCTGCCTGGACCACGCGGCGATGCCGTTGGTTGACTTGAACTCCGGTGTTGTTAATAGCCTGACGCCCCAAACGCGTGGAGTGTCTCATGACCATCAGATGGATACGCTGGTTCCTGGTGATGCCTGCATCCATCCTCTCGTTGTTGGTGGTCTTCTACCTGGTCGTCCTGCTTTCCTTCATTCCTCTCCTGGGTGCGGACGACGGCCGTGAGGCCTACCTGGTCATCTTCGGCATGTTCCTTGCGAATTACACGTTCGTCATGGCAGGAGCAATCACTGCTCCATCCCACAGACTGTCTACTGCCCTGGTGCTCGCAGCAGTACTGGCGCTCTTTCCCGCCCAATACCTGCTGAGGTCCCTCATTGCGGGTATTTTTGCTTCAAGACCAGTACTGGCCATGGGGTTCTGCGTGTCGGGTTTTGGACTTGCCTGCATTCAACTGGGGTTCTACCGCTGGCACAGGAGCCGCAGGGCCAACCCATGAGCCTTTTTGCAAGCCTATTCTGGGTGCTCCATCAGTCCAATCTCCACCAATCTCGCGGCGGATGGATCCAGGCTGTCCAGCACTTGGAGAAAGACCGACTCCTGTTCCGACGCAACAAGCCCCTCTCCGATGCCCCGCAGCGCCCATCTGCGGAACCGCCCCAGGCGGTTCGCCATCTCCAGACAGGCCCCAGGTTCCCAATGCTCCACGATACCGATGGCCCAGCCAGCATTTCGGCCCAGGCGGGCAATATTGCCTGCTGTCGTGTTCTCCAGTTCTGACAATGTCGTATTCAGTCGTTGCCAGGGATGCGGATCCGGTTTCATCCCATCTCGCGCACAGGGAAGCGGGTAGCCGCTCCGTGGTTGCACCATCTCTGCAAAGCCGCCGTAGAAGGGCTCGTTGCCCTGGGAGTTTCTCGATTCCATGAACCGGTTGATCTGGCTGGCGTACTCGAAGGGTACTCGGTCCAATCCCATCTGTAGATAGCTCCAGGGTCTGTAATCGTGTAGGTACCGGATGCGGTCCAGATCCAGCAGATCCCGGTAGCAGGGAAGTGAAAACAGGGTGGGAACCAGTGCTACTCCCAAGAACAGACCGGAAACAATCCTTGGACGCAGCAGAGAACCGGCAAGAACCGGCCAGAGCAGGAACGCCGGAAACCATGGGAGCAGGTACCTGTATTGAAGCTCGGGCCTGAATGGCGAGAACAGGATGACGGTGATGAGATGAGCCACGGGAAGGATGATGATGATCCACGCAGCGGCGTGGTTCTCGTGTCGAGGGTAGTGGGAACTCAGCAGATGAAAGATCACCACCGCTGCCGAGATGGCCGCCACCAGGTTCAGGAACAGGTTTGGGACGGCCCAGGATCCTGCTTGCTCATGCGGGGCCAGGGGAAGGGGGAGATGCTGCGACAGAGTCTCCAGGAACATTCCGGGATCCATGCCTCTGGCCAGTATCTGCAGAAGGGAGTTGGAGGGATCTTCGGTGAGGGGCTCCAGCAGAAACCCCAGGTGATTGGAGATGCTGCCGCTCTGGAAAGGTAGCCAGGCCAGAATCGCCCAGAAGAGCACTCTCATCAAGACAGCGCGCCCAGGACGCCTCAGGAAGCACCAGAACGCAGTGCAGAGCAATGCCGTAGGAGTCAATATCGGCGCAAAGCCCGCACTCAGGCCCATGAGTGCTCCCAGGACGAGTCCCTGGCGCCTGGTGGCGGGTCCCACACCTTCTACTGTCGCGCCCTCCCACAGGAAGAAGCCGATCCATAGTGCGGTAAACAGGCTGGCCTCGGGATGGCTGCCCCAGAGAGTCAGCCACCACTGAGTCGCCCAGGGTACTGGGAGCGCCATGGCCAGCGCCATGAGCCAGGCCGCACGCCGCCCCCCCAGGCGCAGGGCCAGCCAAACCCATGCCAACCAGGTGGCAGTGGACCAGAAGACCGCCATCATCTTCAGGGTGAGGTAGCTGTCCCCCATGACCCGAGCCAGAGCACTGTAGGCCAGGGAAAGCGGAAGGTAGCCTCCGTGGTGCAGGTTGGCGGCCCTGGAACTCAGGTAGAGAACACCTTGCAACGGGTGCTGCCCTGGACTCAGCAGGAGACGATGTATCTCCGCCATTGAGAGTTCCGCTGGGTCCACCGGATGAATCCGGTCCCCGGAACAGGAAACCAGCAGAACTCTAAGACCCATGACAAGCAACGCCGCCAACAAGAACGGAGCCACGCTGCCCGGTGAATGGGGAGATTCTCCGGGGGATGGGCCCTGGTTACGCATTCTTCCGCCGGGTCCCGTTCAGTGGTCAGCGCTCCTCGCTCTTTTTGCGAAACTTGAGTATGAATTCCATGGTGGTATTGAACACCGCGTCTCGTTCCAGGTCCTGTCCCATCTCGTGGCCAGAACGCTGGAACCAGTGTATTTCGCGGTGAGCAGACGACACATCGCGATAGATGATGTCTGCCGACCTGGGAGCGACTATCTGGTCTCTCTTGGACTGGAGCACGGCGATTGGAGTGCGAAGTGCTGGAAGACGGGCTTCCGTTTCCTTGGAGTACTCGTAGAGCGAGACAAAGGCCGAAGTCGCAAAGCGCGGGTAGTTCTCACAACTTGCCCTAAGGCTCCTGTCACGAAAGGAATTGGGTGAAGGCCAACTCTTGAACATCTTTGCCATCAGGGGGGAAAGGGGGGCAAGGGGATCCTTGAAGCGAATGGCCGCAGCCAGGGTGACGACACCCGCCACCTTGTCGGGATGCTCGATGCCAAGGTTGATAGCCACGAGCCCCCCCATCGAGAGTCCAACCACCACGACGGCGTCCACTTCCCCGGACAGGTCTTTCAGGGCCGCCTCGGCGTCTTCATACCAGTCCCTGGCGGTGACACCTTCCAGGTCCTGGTAACGCGTACCATGCCCTCGCAGCAGGGGCATGCGATAGGGGATCCCCTGTTCATCCAACAGGGGGACGAGCCCGTCGACGGTCTTCAGAGAGGAAGTGAAACCGTGGAGCAAAAGAGTTCCAAGGTGGGTGAAACGTGGAAGAGGTTTCACGGGACCTCCATCGGGATGAAGTGCGGATACACGATGATATCCCATTCAGTATACCCGTTTTCATTGTTTGTGCAGCCAGGCCCCGTCGGGAAAGCTGGGGCCTGCTGCAGAGCGCCTGTCGCTACAGCGCCTGCCCTTGCTGGACATCGTGCAGCGTCTTTCCCGACGGCTCCCAGGATGACCAGGACCCTTCGTTACCGTAGACATCTCGGACTACAGCTTCGATGGCATCACTGGGAACCACGTCTTCGAAACAGCTTTTCTGGGAAGACACACTGCCCAGTAGATCCTCTGTCTGGAAACTGCCATCCGACATCGTCCAGGTAACCTGAACTGTGTTTTCCGGAACAGGATTGTCCCCACGGTAGCTACCGTACCTGGCCACATGTCGAAAGCCGCGTTGAGGGCCTGGCAGGGACACGCACATGTCGTCGTCCGTGATGGTTACATCCAGGGCAGCCACGACGACGGTGAAGGGCTCAGTCGTGAACTCGTATGGTTCCGTCTGGAACGGCCAGGTGCTGCCACCCGTGGCCCTGTTTCCATAGACATGAAGCCGATACCTGCCCTCTGGGAAACCCGCACGGTCCCGCACCGTGGAGATCGCTTGCCATGCTGCCCACCAGAAGTGATCTTGATCCGCGTCGGCGGGCTCCAGGGGATCCGGCGTATGGGCCAGCAGGATGTCTGGAAGTGCCTCGGTCACGGCCCGCCCCGAGGCTGTGGTAACCTCTGCCCATAGGCCATCTTCTTCACTGCGCTCAAGAAGCACCCTTGGAAGGTCCACGGCAGGATCCCCCCCCTGCCAGGCGATCTGGACGATACCCTGTACCCTGGGCACCTGATCCGGCCAACTCAAGTCGGGAACAACACCCTCGTCCAGTTCATCGTTGGAGAGAAGGGGGCTATAGAGATAGTCGGGCGGTTCTTCCAGGAGAGTCCCCGCTTCGGGCGTGAGGTCCGGAGTATGTACGGGAAGCGAGTAGGGGCCCCAGGTGTCAGCGGACCAAATACCCCAGGGATCATGGGGTTCGATTTCGTCCGTGAGCAGCAGCCCAGACATATCCATCGCCTGGTCCATCAGGTAGTCGGCCTGAAGTGGACCCCAACAGTTGATGCTCGGTTCGTAGCCGCCTTTCAACCAGTCCTCGGTGACCAGAAGATATCCCTCGTGGTCCTGGGAGTAGCCCACCAGCCCAACGCTGTCCATGCCCAGCTCCCTGGAGGCTCTGCGCCGGAACATCTAGGCATAGTAGGCACAGGGTTCGCCGGGGAAAAAGGCCAGGAGAAAGTCCAGTTCATCATGGGAGCCGTCTGTGAGTAAGGTGGGGAAGGGGCCCATGCGGCTTGCGGTGAGCATGGTACGTTGGCTCTCGAGCAGAGGTAATGAAACCTGCGAGGAATCCAGGTCGAAGCCGCTGGCCAGGAACTCCGCCACTCCGTCCACCAGCGTGCAACTCTCGTAGGGGTAGACATCTACTTCCATGCTGTAACTGGACAGGTACGGGGATTCGTCCCCACAGAAGGCCGCGCCGTAACGGGCGGTGAACTCGTCCACGGGAGACGCCACCGAGCCGTCGTCCTCGTACACCTTCAAATCGGGTTCATAGTCATCGGCCCAGGGAAGGTAGGTCCAGTCGACCTCGCCATTACGACTGACCCGTATCTCGTCCCGGGTCTGCATCACAGAACGGGTCTGGGTTTCGAGACGGGCTTCCACAGGCTCGGCAACTATGGATTGCCACAGATCCAGAAGGGGGCCCGCGGCGTTTTCTCCCACGCTCTCCAGCCTGGCGTAGCCGTCATCTTCACCTGTGGGACTGGCATCGCCGGCACCTGCCTGGAATAGAGCCACGACCACCGGACTGTCAAAACTCTCCTGAAATGCCAACTCGGTGTGCCCGGGGGCGTCCACGGAAATCATTGCGTTGTCTACGTCCAGCACGATTCCGTGAATTCCGAAGCCATAGAGCACGGCCATGGGATCGCCGACGAGCGTGTCGATACGCATCATCCATAGCAGGGGATCCTTCCATGGACCTGCGGGAATATCATCGAAGACTGCCAGATCGTCGTTTTCACCACGGCGATCTCGATACACATCATCGTTGGGATCCCAGTCGGTTTCCATTCCCAGGCCAACGGATGCTTCTTCACGTGCTTCGTAGGCCGCGAGCGCCACGCTCGTCGTGGCGGATGTCATGCGAACGAAGACCTCGTGGTTGTACGAGTCGCCGCCCAGGTACCAGGTGGGTTGGGGGTTGAAATTGCCGTAGGCGTTGTGGGTGTGGCTGGTGGCGACCACGACCCGTCCCTCCAGGTCGAGCCCTGTGGCCGAGGAGAGGGTGGTCTCCAACTCGCCAACCAGGGCGTCGATGCTGTAGATCAGGTCGATCTTGATGAGCACCAGGTTTTCCTGGCCGTTGTCGAACCAGAACGCCTTTACCGGGATCCTGGTCTGGACGCCCGCTGATGGACTGAACTTGTCGGCGTAGGCGCTGTCCCGTGAGTCGACGTGCCCGGCGAAGAGACGAGTGGTGTAACCGCCCAGGGGAACACCTACGGGAAGGGAAAGGTAGTCCTCGGAAGCTCCGACGAGAAGTGGTCCAGGTGTGACGGTTTCAAGAACCGGGGCCTGGTAGGAACAGCTCGCCAGGGTCGTGGCAAGGGCGAGGGCGAGTACCAGAAGATGGCTGGCCATGGATCCTCCTGCAGCCGGCTTTTCGCCGTATCTCCATGGTTCCCGGGTTCATTTGACGTGTGCTGGGCCGGCTGTCTGTTCTGGCTCTTGGGAATCAGGGTTCGCAGGGACCCGAGGCTGGTCCGGCAAAGCCGGTGGCTTTCGGAAGATGAACAGGTAGGAGTCTTTTGCCTCGAAGTGGGTCATGGATTCCTGGACGAAACCCGCGTTGGTGAAGTTGGTCGTGATGGCTTCGGGAGTGCCGCGGGGATCGGTGTCCATGTACTGGAGCACCATGGCCTTGCCACCGGGCCTGGTAATTTCGTAGCAGTTTTCCAGTAGTCGTACGTTTTCTTCCAACAGGTTGGTCTGGGCGGGGAAGTCCAGGTGGGAAAGGGCTACCACGTCCACGGAATCCGGCTGCAGGGTGGTGCTGTCAAGTTCGCTTAGAATGACCTCTATATTCCCGTAGGGGTTGTAGAGTTCGTCTTTCAGTCGCCACCTGAGGAAATCCAGTGCTCGCTTCTGGATGTCCAGAGCAAAGACCTTTCCCGTCGGCCCCACGTCGTGCGCAAAACGAAAGGTATAATATCCTATTCCACAACCAACATCCGCCACGATTTCGCCTGGCTCGAGGTTCATGGCGGAGATGACCGCTCGTGAGTCTTCGTGGCGGGTGACCAACTGGTCCACGATCTTGTACGGCTGCATGAACCAGTAGGTGCCGACGAGCTTGTGGAAGATCTCGTGGGACTTTCGTTGAATGTCCAGGAGGAAGCCCTGGCCGGTGATGCCAGCTTCGTCCCCGGCTCGGACGATGGGGGGAAAGGTTGCCAGCACGATGCCCAGGCAAACTACAAGGTACACTGGCGTCGAAGATGGCCGGGAAGATTTTTTTGAGCAGGACATTGTTGCTCTGTTGTTGGCGGAGTTGTTCCGTGGAGGGCCCCTGCTTTGCTTGTCAGCCTGGGCTCCCCGGGAGGATCAGTTTTCACCCTACAGGTCCCCGCCGAGAATGGTTCCTGTGTTGGTCTACCGAAACTCCGGCTGCAAAGGTGCTGCACGGTATCAGGGACTAACTTTCCGCCAGTCGAGGGGCAAACAGGAACAATGGAGAAGGCGGGCTGCCAGGCGCCGTCTGGACCTGCCTATAAAGCACCCAGCCGGGCAAGAGCCACCGCTTCAAACTTGACTGTACTCCGGACTCGGGTTTAAGTAGCCCCACGCGGGCCAGAATCGGCTGCAGCGGGGTGGGCGGGTGTGATACTTTGTGGAGCTTTTCGCTCCCTCCTGCTATCCACCCGAATCGTTGCGAGAAACCGATGACAGTCCATATTACTGGTAAAAACCTGACCATCGAAGATATTGAACTAGTCGCACGGCGTGGCGAAAGAGTGCTCTTGCATCCCGATGCCGTCGCCCGCATCAAGGCCTGCCGGGTCTTCATCAACCAGCGAATCGAAGCCCACGAAATCATGTACGGTGTAAACACCGGCATCGGAGAGTTCTCTGAAGTAGTGCTGGACGACCAGCAAGTGGAACGGTTCCAGAGATACCTGGTCTACAATCACGCCGCCGGTATCGGGGAGCCATGCCCGGTGGAACATGTGCGGGCCGCCATGCTGCTCCGAATCAACGTCATGGCCAATGGCTACTCTGGATGCAGGATCGAAATCCCACAGACGCTGCTCCAGATGCTGAACGCGGGCGTTACGCCGGTGGTCTGCCAGAAGGGTTCGGTGGGGGCCTGCGGAGATCTGGCCCCCATGAGCCAGATTGCCCTGACCTTGATGGGGGAAGGCGAGGTCTTCTTCCAGGGCCAACGCCTGCCTGCTGCCCAGGGTCTGGCCAGGGCCGGCATCCAACCACCGGGTCTGCAGGCGCGAGATGGCCTGGCAACAATCAACGGCTCCAACCTGATCACCGGAATCGCCTCACTGACTGTCTACGACACGGAACGTTTCCTCAAGCAGGCGGAGATCGCCGCCGCCATGACCCTGGAGGCTCTGCGTGCCAACATGAAGCCCTACGACGCCCGACTCCACCAACTTCGAGGCTTCAAGGGGGCCGTTGCCTCTGCTGCCAACATCAAGAAGGTCATCCAGGGCTCTGACCTTCTGAGCGGCAAGGCCAAGGTCAAGGTTCAAGACGCCTACAGCATGCGATCCACCCCACAGGTACTGGGCGCGGTCAGGGACCACATGTGGTGGACACGCAAACAAGTCGAGACAGAGGCCAATGGCGTTGGGGACAACCCCTTGTTTCTACCCGAAGATGGCGTAGTACTCACCGGAGCCAACTTCCAGGGCACCCCGGTGAGTCTGCCGCTGGACACCATGGGTGGCGCAATCACCATGGCCTGCGTGATTTCCGAACGTAGGATGAACCGCCTCAACAACCCCGCGCTCAGCGTTGGGTTGCCAGCCTTTCTCACCAAGGGTGCCGGCATGATGTCTGGCATGATGCTGAGCCAGTACACAGCCGACACCCAGGTAGTCGAGCAGCGAATTCTCTCCACGCCAGCCTTCATACAGTCCATTCCCGCTGCTGCCGACCAGGAGGATTTCGTCTCCATGGGCATGAACACGGCCCTCAAGACCCTACAGATCCTGGATCTCGCCTACGGAATCCTGGGGATCGAGTTCATGGCGGCGGCCCAGGCGCTGGACTTCCGGGACTTCCGCTTCGGTGAAGGCAGCAATATCGCCAGACAAGAAATCCGTCGTCACGTGGAACATCTCGAAGAAGATCGTCCTCTCTACCCAGATCACAATTCCATGAAGGCTCTCGTGAAGAGCCGTTCCATTCTCGAGGCCGTGGAGGATCACATCGGTCCCCTGGCCACCTATTGAATCCATCGGATAGACCCCACGACCCTGCTCCCGACCGCCAAGGACTCCATGTTTTCTTTCCTGTTGTTCTTCTGCCTGGGTTTCACCGTCTCGGCGGCCCGGATCGCCGATGTCTACATCGCCGACTCCATCGAACTGGACGGTCAGCAACTGCTTCTCAACGGAGCCGGGCTGCGCGAGTTCCTTTTCGTCGACATCTACGTGGGGGCCATGTACCTGCCGCAGCCCACCCATTCGGAGACCGACGCCATTCAGGCTGATGTCCCCAAGCGCATCGAGATGCACTTCATCTACAAGCACGTCACGAGAGAGCAGATGTTGGAAACCTTCCAGGAAGGCCTGGAAAAGAACCCGCAGGTAGCCCAGCTCCGAGCGCGTCTCGATGGCTTGTACGCCATCATGCAAGATGCCTGGGCGGGGGATCGGGTGGTGATAGACTATGTGCCGGGCCTTGGCACCACCATAGACATTGCCGGAAGGGCACGCAGTACCTTCGAGGGCTACGACTTCATGCAGGCCATCTGGACCTTGTTCATAGGTCCCCATCCACCCAGTAGAAAACTCAAACGCGGGCTTCTTGGCAACTAAGAGCCGTCCGTGGGATCCATCCGCAGTTGTCGGCGTGCGGAAGAACCTCCGCGCCACAAACAATGTCCTTGTCCTCGGGACTGCTTCACTGCTACTCTGCTTCCTGACCAGCAATTCCCGGAGTTACCCATGTTCCTGGCAACTGTGGAAAGTGGCCCGCTGTCCCTGCCGACCGTCGGCGTGTTCCTGCTGCCTGCCTGCTATTCAACCGTGGTGGACGAATCACCAACAGACAGCGTGACGATGGACAGCGCGGACACATCAACTCGGGAGACAGGGGAACCCAGCGGCATGTTGGCTCCCATCATTCAAGGAGACAGTGACGAAATCTTCGACGATGACCGGGTGCTTGTCTTCGAGTTTCGACTCGACGACGATTCCTGGCAGGCTCTACTGGATCAACCAAGGGAATACGCAGCCGCGACCTTCATCTGGGAAGGCCAGGCCTATGGACCGATAGGTATTCGGACCAAGGGGAACAGCTCCTGGCTGCCCATCGATGAAAAAGCCTCTCTGAAGGTCAAGTTCGATGAGTACGATCCCGATGGCGAGTTCTTCGGTATGCACAAGCTGACCCTAAACAACATGAGCCAGGATCCCAGCATGATGCACGAAAGGTCTGCCTACAGGATCTTCCGGGAGGCGGCAGTGCCATCACCCAGGTGCAACCATGCCAGGGTCATCTTGAATGGAGAGTCATATGGGCTCTACGCCAACGTGGAAACAACGGATCGCAAGCTGGTGGAGCGCTGGTTCGCCAACGATCAGGGTACGCTCTTCGAGTTGACCGATGTTGATTTCCGTGACGAGTACATCGCCGACTTCGAGCTGGAGTTCGGAGACGACGATCGCTCGACCCTCCAGGCAGTGGCAGATGCCCTGGAGAATGCCGACCCAGAGGCAGCCATGGAGGAGGCCTCCACCTGGGTGGACATGGACAACTACCTGCGCTATTGGGGCGTCGTAGCCTATATCGCCCACCTGGACGGGTATCCATATGCCGACCCGGGCGATGACACGCATGTCTACGACGATCCCGACACTGGGCGCCTGTTCTTCATCCCCCACGGCACCGACGAATCGTTCGTCAACTCCGATGACTGGATTGAACACGGAATCCACGGTGTGCTTGGCGAAACCTGCATGGAAGTGTCCGCCTGCAAGGAGGGTTTCCGCCAACAGCTCTCTGAGATCCTGGATCTTGCCGACTCCATGGATCTGCTGGACTACTCCACGACCGTCCAGGAACAGATCGCACCGGAAGTAGAGGCAGATTCCCATCGGCCCTACAACATGGAAGCCGTGGACCAGTTCCAGGCAGCCATGCTGGAGATGATACAGAACCGGAGAGCTACCCTGGAAGAACAGGGTATCTGTAACAAGACCAGGAGAAAGGGCCTTTCCAGCAAGTCTACAGGGAATGCTCATTGAACCTTCCACTCCGCTGGTAACGAGATGTTCAACTCCTTCTCCAGAGTCGCGATGCAGCTCATGCACCCCGATGCGGGGCCCCTGTCCGTGCTTGTCCTGCTCCTGTTCTCGACTTCAGCCCACGCCGGAACCCATCCGGACTGGCAGTCCGGAGTCCAGGGCCAGTGGGGAGCCATCCCCGTCTTGTGGGCACCAGATGGCTCCGCCGTGTTGCTCACCCAATGGGATCGGGCAGGCCTGCTTTTTGTGCCGGTGGATGGAAGTTCTCCCACCATCCTGAGTACTCGGCGTGGCGCTGGTTTTCATCCCGTCTTCCACGGAAGGGAGCTGTTCTTCAAGGAGGTCCTACAAGACGATGGCCT
This sequence comes from Myxococcota bacterium, assembly GCA_024276675.1. Lineage (GTDB taxonomy): Bacteria > Myxococcota_A > UBA796 > UBA796 > JAFGLY01 > JAJRWT01. Next base: position 77,263 of record JAJRWT010000032.1, read on the forward strand.
GCCAGCCAGGCAGTACCTTGTCCGAAAAGGCTGGACCGGGGAAGGGGCGACCATCATCGACAAGGCGGAACTTCTGGGCGACCCTTCTGTTTCAGATGGGGGGCTTCTGGTGTGGACCTCTGGAAACATCCTGAAGGTGCTGGACCTGGAGGCAATGTCGCGACCTCGGGAGCTGCCACTGCCGGGCTACAGCAACCTGGCTGAGGTAGACCCAGCCGGAGAACGAGTGGCCTTCAATCATCCTGACGGCAGCATCGGTGTGATCACCTTGTCCACGGGTGAGACACGATGGCTGACCCCTCCGGGAGCCTACAATCACCCGGACTGGTCTCCCGACGGCTCGTTGTTGTTGCTGAGGGGGCCGGGTCCCGTGTTCTCCATCCTGGATCCCTCCAATGGCGATGAACTCCTGCAGACGACCGGTACGGAACCCGTATGGATGCCTGATTCACGTAACCTGCTCTTTGCACGCATGGAAAGCGATGCCTTTACCATCAATGCTTCTCGTCTCTGGCTCTTGAGCCTGGAGACCGGTGCGCAGGAACCCATGAGCCAGGCGGCATCGCATCTCCGCTTTCCATCACCCACACCCTCTGGCTCCTCCCTGGCCTTCATAGACGTCGATTCCGGGAATGCCATGATCGCCGCTCTGGAAAAAGGGGAATCCATCACATCGCCGGAGATCCTGCTACCCGCCCATGCCCTGCCAGATATGGAACCGCACCTGGATTCACGCGACAAGAACGCCGAAGTCTATGTTCCCTACATGCACCAACTCTGGGACACCCCCGATGATTTCGACGGGAGCTGGTCCTGTGGTCCCACGTCTTGTATCCAGACCATACAGAAATACGGGAAGCTCGCCGATCACGACATCACCTGCTCCTGGCCCTACGAACACACCAGCCCATGGGGTTGGTATGTCCCCAATGAATACGACTACAACGGCTACACCTACGACGTATGGGGTCTGGCGGCGGGAGATGTCTGGGTGCAGGGGGCTCACGGGTTCATATGCCGGGAGTTGGGTGCCGCGTACTGGGCGTACATGGAGGACTTCGCAAACCAACACGACGTAACCTCCTGGTGGGCGGGAACCAGCTTCTCGACGCTCATGGACGAAATCGACGCCGGCTATCCCATGTATGCCTCGTCCACCGTGTTGGGCTATGGGCACATCATCGTCCTTAGGGGCTATGACACGGACCATTCCATCATTGTAAACGACCCCTACGGCGATGCCAACAGCGGCGACTGGGGCAACTATGACGGCGAAGCGGTCGTCTACGACTGGCCGGGCTACAACAATGGCAACCTGGAAATCACCATCAGCCAGATCTTCGGCGCAGAAGGGCCGTTGGACGATCCCGTGGAGGACTGGGGTGCATCCTGGTACAACCAGAGCTATCCAAGCACCATGGTTGCAGGGCAGGTGGCCGATGCCTACGTGGAGTACATGAACGATGGTTTCGAGACCTGGGCCCCGGGTGCCACTTTCCTGGGAACCACCGAGCCAAGGGACCGGGAATCGGAGTTTGAGGATCCCGGCACATGGTACGGTTCAGGTCGCCCCGCAACCGTCGACGACATGACAGCCCAGGGCGAAACAGGACGTTTCTCGTTCCAACTTCGAGCCCCCCAGGTCCAGGAAGAGACCGTGTTTGAGGAGCACTGGGGGCTGGTGGAAGAATGGGTCACCTGGTTTGGTCCCCCCGATGACCAGGTCTTCTTCAGGATCACTGTCCTGCCGGAGGGAAGCAATATCCCCCCCGAGGCCGATGCCGGCTACGACCGCGTGGCTTTCCTGGGCATGCCGGTGGAGCTGGATGCTTCTCGCTCCCAAGACCAGGACGGCAGCATCGTCTCCTGGACCTGGGACGTACCCAACGGCACGCTGGAGGGCGAGGTCGTGGAGTGGACGCCGGATTCTATCGGGTCATACGAAATCGTTCTCACCGTGACCGACGACGTAGGGGACACGGGCAGGGATACGGTGATGGTCCAGGTCAACGAAGACCTGGAAGTAACCACATGGACCAGGTGGGCCGACGATTCCGGTGGCGAGTGTGGATGCTCGCTGTTGCCCATGTCCCGGAATCTGTCTGGAGGGGCTGCCCTGGTGCTGCTGGTGGGCCTGCTGGTCCAAAGCAGGCGCCGGGCTACTCCGCGTCAAGGGACTCCAGGGTGAAGCTCCCCAGGTCCACGAGTTGACCAGCCTTGATTTCGCCCAGAAAAGCCGCAGATTGATAGCCGCCCAGCTCGAGGCGAACAACGTATTCACCGGCTTTGAACTCATGGCCGCTCAAGGGAGTAGTACCGATGTGCCTGGTGCCCAGGTAGACATCGGCTCCTGGCGGCTCCGAGTCAATGGAAAAGCGCCCCATCCTTGCCGCTGGCCATTGCGGGCCAGTCTTGACTGCCGCCACGGAGGTCCCTGTGGAGCGCGCCGGTTTCTCCACCTGTTGCGGCTCTGCTGGAGGCAGGGAGCTTGAAGGCCGCGCCTGGGCGGCAGGGCCCGAGGCCCTGGAAGGGGAACTCGCAGGCTGCTGTGTTTCTGTGCCGTCCCGCTCCGGCGTCGTTGGGGTCTCCCCGGAAACTTCCATGTTACGAGGGGCGGGTTGGTGGTCAACGGTCCCGGCGGCAGCATGTTCATCCGAAGCACGTGGGGAGGCGCGTTCTTGGCTGGACACGGCGACTTCGGCTGGAACCGGTCGGTCTTCTGTCTTGGTGGATACAGCTCCCGAAAGCTGGACATCGTCACCGTCAGTGTTGAGCACCCAGACCAGCGCCCCACAGATGCCAGCCAGTATCACCCAGAAGAATGGTGACCTGAGGAGCCCAGCACCCTGGGTAGATTCCCCCGCCCAGTCCTCGGAAAAGTCTTCGTCTCGGCCCGGAGAGCCATCGCCATCCCAGGCCCAGCCATCGTGGTGGGCGGGCTGGTTGTTCCCAACAAGGTCCGGTTCGGGAGAGTATCCGGAAGAAGGTGATGGCTCGGGATGGTCAGCCTGCTCCATCGGTATGGGTTCGTCTTTGAGGGTATCCTGTTCCCAGTGAGGGGATTCGCTGGCCCCATGCTCCACGGCCAGAGGGTCGCCGCCGGAAGCAGTTTCGCCCGTTGCCGGGAGGTCCACGGGAGGTGGCTCAAAAGGGGGTTCATCCGGGAGTGGGGGGGTTGTTGCCGTGTCCATGTGGGTGGGAACCTTCACCCTGGCAGTGTATGAACGTACCTCGAATTCCTCGTTCGTGGATATCGCCGAATCCTGGTCCCCGTTGCCGGGAACATCAGGTTGGTCACCAGGGCTCCAATCTACCGGACTCCGGGCGCCCTCGGGGTCACGGCCGGTTACGGCCTGGTAGAGGAAACGAACCGCCTGGGGGTAGGTGGGGTCACGGGCGACGAGTTGAGCCAGCAATGTGCGAGAACGTTCGCGGTCACCGCCGAGAAGGGCGCTACAACCTTCTTCGAACATACCCTCAAGTTCGATGGCTCGTGAAAGCTCAACTCTGGTCGATTCCCAACCTTCTGCTTCAGGAAAGCGCTCCTTGGCTTCCTCCAGCACCCTCATGGCTTCCTGGTAGCGTCGAGCCTCTGAGAGTTGGGTGATGTTGGACATGTATGCTTCCATCTCTCTGCGACGCAGTTCCTGTTGAAGTTCTTCCATGTGCTCCGTAAGACCGGCGGCCTCGTACCAGTAGAGGGCCTTCTCCAGATCCCCGCCCTCCATGGAACGTTCGGCTCTCAATCGGAGTATGGTCTGCCTTGCTCTGAACGCTTCTTCCTGTTGAGGGTCGATGTCCAGCAGTTGTTCCAGGACCTCCAGGCGTTCGTCCTCGTCGTCCAACAACTGTGCGCGCCCGAGTAGGATGGGCACCAGCCGCCGCCTGGCTGCCGATGGAGCCAACTCGTGCAGGTGACGCAGCAGTTCCAGGGCCCGGTCTTCTTCACCTCGTGCCTGGTGGATTTCCGCCAGGAGCTGGATGGCATCCACGTGAGCAGGGTCGGACTTGAGTGCACGCTCCAGCAGGATGCCAATGGGCTGGATTTCCGCGGCATCAGGTGATTCCCGGATCTCTTCCCAAAGAACCCTGGCCGTTTCATAGAAGGTGCTGGACCTGGACGCGGGCTGCCTGAAGTGGGAAAGAATCTGGCCAGGAGACTTGTGCCCGGCGATCCACGTGCGGAGAAATGCTTGTTCAAAGGCATAACGCCCATTGCGAGATTGCAGCACCCCCCACTCCCGCAGTAGTTGTGGAGCCTCCTGGATTTCCGTGGTGGATGAGTCGAGCCCCAGTTCCCCGATGCGTTGGAAAATCTGGTCCTGGCCAAAGGAATGGGCTTCGGCTCCGGCCATGACCGCGGCAACCAACTGGCAAGGCTGTGTCATACCTTCCCAGAGCCATTCCAGCATGGGGGTGCTTTCTTCGATGGTCTTGTCTATTTCTGCCTTCACCCTGGCGACCGACACCCGGGGAGGCTCCGAAGATGGTCCGGCCCACTCGTTCTTGGCCCGTTCCCATACACGGGAGCATAGTTGCTGGGTGAGGAATGGATGGCCAGCCATGGCATCCCAGACCGCTCTGACGGCCGATGGGGCCCACAGAAGGCTGTGCTCTGCTTCTGACAATCGAACCAGTTTTTCGGTGGAGGCCCTGCCCAGTGAGCGAAGCTTCAACATGGGGCAGCTTCGGAAAAAGGGGAGAGCCAGGTACGAAATATCCGACACCATGCGGCCCATGGCGACGACGAGCCCCAGCCTTGCCGTCTCCCGTTCAGTCCAGGGCTGCAACAATGTGAAGAAATCAGCGAATTCCTGTTCCAGGCGGGCATTCCCCCTGGTATCGAATTCGTCTATCAGCAGAACCAGGGTGTCTTCGGGAGGAAGACTGTCCAGAGCCACACCCAGCCAACGGTCCCGAAAAGCCCACTCTGGGCGGTTGCCCAGGTCCGGCGTTGCCAGGCCCAGGCGCCGAGCGATGGTCGACGCCAGCTCAGAGGAAACCCTGGACAAAGGGCGTCCGGCTTGCTCCTGGAGATCGAAATAGACTGGTCGAAACTGCCCTGAAGATGGCAGCTTTGATGCCAGTTCGTCCAGCAGCGAGGTCTTCCCGATACGGCGTTGCCCGAAAACCAGGACTCTGCTACGCCTGGGATGGCGAAGAACCTGGAGAATCTCCTGTATGATCTCGGATCGACCCACGAAACCGCTGCTGTTACCGACGGATTGCCCAGCAAGGTAGGGGTTTTGCGATGTTTTCATGGGTTGCCTGCCTTTTTGTCTGGTGGCTGCGTGGGGCCCAGGTTTCCTGGAGCGGTCCACCCTCGCTTCTCGATACTGCGTGTATAGCTGGCGGAGTAGTATATTTTCAACCCGGACTCTCCATAATGCGTAACTGGGTACACCCGCTTCCGACGGAAAGGCTGCAATACTGCAAAAACATCAACAACAACCAGACAAGGGGCCGATTCGCATGATGGCACTTTGACACTAAACCTTCCTGGATGACTTCTGGAACGGCACGTGTCCCGGGAAGAACAGTCAAGGTTGAAGCGTGATGGCCTGGTACTCGCCGGGTGGGATGCGGAGCTGGCCCTGGACGGAGATGTCCTGTTGGGCGTCCCAGAGAGGTTCACCTATGGATGACACCGTGACGCTGAAGTTGCCCACCATGCTGCTTGACACGGAATCATGGTTTGAAAGCAGCAGTGTCCATGCTCGGTCCAGGGGAAGGTCTATGGAGTCTTCCGCTCCCGGGAGCGCCGGCTGGAAACGGACTGCTTCAAAGGGCTGCCCTGCCTCGAACAAGGCCAGATTGTCAGCGTCCAGCACGTACAGATCCAACCATCCCCCCTCTTGTTCCAGTGAGAATGAACCTTCCATCGAACCATCGCCCTGCACACGGTAGCTGTCCACGGTGAAGGCATAGGACAGCTCGACATCGGAATCGGCCGAGGCGGGCGCATCGACTTCGGCGACATCAAGAGTGGGATTCTTGACGCCGTCAACGAAAACGTCGAAAGTGTAGGTTGCGCCGGGTTCGCTCCATTCCACGCCCTGGTACAGGTAGCCTTCCTCGGGATCTCGACCCACGGGGGACTCCGTGGAATAGCCATAGGGGTTGGCCTCGCCAACGGTGGCCTCGGCCACGCCGTCGAGGTTTGTCACGGTCTCGGCGGCCCAGTACCAGTAGTCTGAGTAGCCGTAGACCTCGAGGGTGCCCCAGATGGTGACGATTGCTCCGTCCACCGGCTGGCCCTCGCTGTCCATGACGTTGAAGACCAGGTAGGAGGGAGTGGCGTAGTCAACTGTACGGTCGGTATCGATGTAGGTGTCTCCCCTGGTGGCGGTGATGGCGTAGAGCCGATTGGATGAAATGGCGGGATCCTGGACATCGGGGTTTATGGAGGCGTCGGTGTCGTCGCAGTCGCCATCGGCCATGGTCCAGCCGTCGGCATCCCGGTCACTGGACTCCAGGCCCTCGTCGGCTCTACCATCACAGTTGTCGTCGTATCCGTTTGGAAGTTCCTCGGCTCCCGGAAAGCGCTCTGCGTCGGTTTCGTCGCAGTCCCCATCGGCCCTGGAAAAGCCATCACCGTCGTTGTCCCAGGTTATGGATGAGTCGTCCGCCCATCCATCGCAATCGTCGTCCAGGGAATTGGAGGACTCCTTGGCCTCGGGGTTGATATCGGGGTTGGTATCGTCACAGTCTCCGGCATTGATGCTCCAACCATCGCCGTCCGCATCGGCATCGTGGTCCTGGTACCCGTTGTCGGCCACCCTGTCGCAGTTGTCGTCGTATGCGTTGGGGAGTTCCTTGGCCAGCGGGGAGATCTCCGGGTCGGTGTCGTCACAATCACCATCCAGGATGCTGAAGCCGTCCAGGTCGGCATCCGCAGCGTGGTCTTCGAATCCATTGTCTGCTATTCCGTCGCAGTCTTCGTCCACGGCGTCGGTGGATTCCTCCGCGCCGGGGAAGACATCCGGGTCGGTGTCGTTACAGTCGCCGTCCGCAACGCTGAAGCCGTCGCCGTCGGAGTCACTGCTGTCTTCCCCCTCGTCGGCCACGCCGTCGCAGTCGTTGTCGACGAGGTCCAGAGTCCTGTAGTAGTCACCGTTTTCATCTACGTAGTAGTACCAGTGTTCCACGTAGTTGTTGATAGGTTCCCATTGAACCCAGCGCTGGTCCCAGAATTCGTTCCAGGTGTGATCGTTTGAGCGGGCGCCAACGTTCTGGCAAGGTATCAACGCGGTTCTTGCAGCGGCACACGACATGTCCGCATGTTCACCACAGTTTCCGTACATCACCGCATAGATTCGGTTCGGCTGGATCGGCCGCTCGCTGCCGGCACCGAATTCAAGGGCGTCCTGCACGAAATGTATGAGGTTGCCCACGGCTCCATTGTCGTCACTGTCGTAGCTCTTGCTCTTCCAGAGAAGATCCTGGCCCGTCAGCATCTCTGAAAGCGTTGGGCAGGTCCGATCCGAAGGGCACTCATCCAGGGCACCGTCCCAGAGGAACCTGCTCCAGAACATACCCTCCCCGGGACTGACGGGATCGCCGGAAGACCAGCCGTCCACGAAATATGGGAGTTCGTCTTCCAGTCGAGGATGTACCACGTACCAGTAGTAGACTTCCTTGTCCACGCTGTGTTCGACCACGTTTCCGTCTTCGTCCATGACGCGGTAGGTGGCGGTGGTGTAGTAGTCGTCATCGGTGCCAGGTTCCCCCACATCCACCAGCTCCACGTAGTCCAGGTATGCATCGTGGTCATAGATGAGTTGGGCGTTTTCCAGGAAGAGCCCGGGGTAGAAATTGGAGGTGTCGGCGATGACCTCGAAGCTTGTGTGGGCGATGGAGAAGGCGATTTCGTCGGTCAACCAGGGATCGTCCAGATCCAGCAGCAGCTCTGCCAACTCGTCCTGCAGGGTGGAATCCAGCTTCCCCAGGTTGATGGCCAGGTCGTCCTGCAGCCAGGCAGGAGCCACGAGCAGGGCGTCCCGGGCCAGATCCGTCAGTTGAATGGCCTCATGGGTGACCTGGAGAACAGGCGCTGGTTCCTGTTCTTCGCCCTGGTTGCCGCAAGACATGGTTACGAGCACCAGCGCGGTGCAGAAAGCATGAAGGGTTGTGTTTTTCATCTGGGTGGTTCCGTCGTGTGGTTATGTCGCCTGGCAACGGTGCTGCACCTTGTGACAACAGCCAGTCTTCACGGGATTCTAGCACCTGGGTGGACAAAAATGCTACAGCGAAAAAGTACAATTGAGAAAAGACCTCATGGCAGGGGAGTATTTTCCGAAAGAGGAACACGACATGCCGCAGGACTTCAAAGGCGAGATGCTTTTCAACCGTTCTCCTGAAACCCTGTTGAGACTGTTCAGCGACAGGAGATTTCTCGAAGCTGAAGCCAAGATGCAAGGCTGCTTCGAAGCCCGGTGTCTGGAACTGGAGAGAACCGATTCCCACATAAGGCTTGAACTGGAACAGGAATGCCCCAACCGGGACCCCAGGTCCCGCGCCCCTCGAAGCCGCCACACCATTTCCTATGATTGGAACGTGGCTCGGTTGCGGTGTACCTGGTCAAGGGAGCCCCTTCAGCCCGATGGTGTCGAGCTTGGCGGGGAGCACCTGCTCCTGGACACCGATACGGGGGGATGCCGCTACGTGGTTCGGTATCGGCTCAAGGTTGCGGTTCCATTGCTGGGCAGGATCTTCGAAAACAAAGTAAGAAAAGCTCTACTGGAAGGCCTCCAGCGGCGTGAGGCGTTTGCCAGGAAATGGCTGGCTCGCGAGGCCTTGCCCTGAGATGCGGCTCCCCGGGGGGACCAGCTACGACAGGTCGATGGCAACCAGGAAGAACTCGCTGGAGTGTTTTCGCGTTGCCCTGGGGCGGAAACGCTTCACCGTGGTAAAAGAGCCACGCAGCGTTTCCTGGATGGACGGAGCCTCCGAACCATCAAAAACTTTTGAAACGAACGCTCCTCCCGGGCGAAGCGTGGCGGCGGCCAATTGAATGGCCAGACGCACCAACTCCACCTGTCTGAAGTGATCGGTCATGTGGTTGCCGGTGGTGTTGGGCGCCATGTCGCTCACCAACAGGTCGGCTCTTCCTCCCAGGTACTCCACGAGAAAAGTTGGCTCAAGGTCGGCAACATCTGCCAGGATGAATGAGCCCGGATAGTCCCGGGGTTGCTTGAGATCCACTCCCAGCAGGCGGGTGAAGCCGATCTGCAGCAGATATCGGGACCAACTTCCGGGATGGCAACCCAGGTCGATTACTCGCCCACTTCGCGGCATCTCGGGAACTCTGCGGAACAGTTCACGGAGTTTGAAGACACTCCTTGCCTCGTAGCCCGCCGCCTGGGCCTTCCTCGTATAATGATCGCTCCAGTCTGTCCGTCTCGATGACATCGATTCCACCGTTGAGATCTCTTGTCGTCCTGGAGTCCGTTCCTCGATGGATTGACTCGCATCCCCCTGCAGCCCGGGGACAGCGCATGATCGCGCAATACTTCTGGGTCCATCCACTGCATAGGCCTTCGAGCGCTTATGGATCCGGAGAACCCAGCCTGACCGCGCCCCTGGGAGCACTATCCGTGGTGGTTTGTGGTTTCTACTGGTTCCAAGCGCTTAAACAGCCCATACTGGTGGCGGGGGCCCATCCGTGGACGAAGGTGCTACAACCTCTATCATGTTCGGTACAATCAGCACGTGATCTTGGCGTTGACAGTACCGCATGGCAGCGGTACCGTAGTCCTGCCAGGAAAGGAGTCTGTAATGGGTACAAACTGTAGGAACATCAAAACGCTCGTGCTAGCTCTCCCGCTGCTTGGGAGTGCATTTCTTGTGGCTTGTGGCGACGAAGCAGTCAACAAAAACGAGACCGGAGACACGGCTGCTGTCCCTGCCGACTACGACGACGCCGACAATGACACCATCATGGATATCCACGAAGGTGACATGGACACCGACTCCGACAACGACGGCACACCCAACTACCTGGATACCGACTCCGACAACGACGGTATCCCCGACTCCATCGAAGCCGGCGATGACGACGTCTACACATACCCCGTGGACTCCGACGGCGATAGTATTCCGGACTTCCTCGACACCGACAGCGACAACAACGGCGTGCCGGACGAAGTAGAAGCGGGCGACAACCCCGAACAGCCGGCGGACACCGACAACGACGGCATCTACGACTTCCAGGACACCGACAACGACGGCGACGGTATTGGCGACATCATCGAGATCGGAGACAATGCCGATACGCCTCGCGACAGTGACGGCGATTCCACCCCGGATTACCTGGACATGGACTCCGATGGCGACGGAATCGGCGATATCTACGAAGCCGGCACGACGGACTGGGAAGACGAACCCCTGGATTCCGACGGCGATGGCAAGCCAGACTACCTGGACACCGATTCCGACAATGACGGTATTCTCGACAGCGTGGAGTCCGGAGTGGACGACACGGCCACGGAACCCGTGGACACCGACGGCGACGGCATGTACGACTTCCAGGATCCCGATTCCGACGGTGACAGCCTCACAGACGACGACGAATTGAACATCTACCACACGGATCCCTATGATCCCGATTCCGACGGTGACATGCAGTCCGACGGAGCCGAGGTTGCGGCAGGCACCGATCCCAACGACCCACTGAGCCTCATCGACGGCATATATGTCGAGGTGCCGGAGCGCACCGACACAGAACAGCTCTTCCAGTTCGAGATCTCCATCCAGATGGGCGACATCGCCTTCCTCATCGACACGACGGGTTCCATGAGCGGTACGGCAAACGCCATGGCCAACGAGTTCTCCAACATCGTCTCCGAAATCGACGCCATCCTGGACGATGCAGCATACGGATATGCCACCTTCGATGACTACAACTGCTGCGGCTACGGCTCCGGGCCGGACAAACCGTTCGAGCTGCACCAGCAGATCACAACCGACACCTCCATGGTACAGGAAGCCCTGTCAAGTACCAACATCCACTCCGGTGACGACGGCCCAGAATCCAGCACTGAGGCCCTGTACCAGGGTATCACCGGCGAGGGCTATGACATGAACTGCGACGCCCTCTTCAGCAGCGAGGACGACGTGCAGCCCTTCATCGCGTCTTCCTCTGATCCTTTCGGCGGCACCGGTGGGGAGACCTACGACCCCTCCACTCCCGATGCAGGTGACATCGGCGGTTTTGGATTCAGGGAATACGCTCTGCCCATCCTCATCTACGCCACCGACAACTACATGAGAGACCCCGACGAAGGCTTTGGCACACCAGGTGGTTGCTGGCAGGACGCCAGCAGCGACGACGTGGTGGATGCCCTCGACGACATCGATGGTTACCTCATCGGCGTTTCCTGCAGTGGCTCCACGCCGGTTCCCCAGATGGAAACGCTCGCGGCTGAAACCGGTTCCATAGGAGATGCCGACGGCGACGGCGAGGCGGACGACTTGTTGGTTTTTACCTGGACCGGTAGCGACGAGGACTTCCGCACCCTCATCACCGAAGCCGTGGAAAACCTTGTAAACGCCATTACCTTCGACTGGGTGGAGCTGGAAGTGGTGGGTGATTCCTATGGCTTCGTCATAGACATCAGCCCAGATCGCTATACTGACATCGATCCCTCCGACGACGGCGCAACCCTGGACTTCACCCTGACATTCCGCGGAGTGGTGGCCGCCACCACCGAAGACCAGTTGTTCGTACTCACACTGAACGTTCTCGGAGATGGCGTGACTCTCCTGGCCACCTACGACATCCTCGTCCTGGTCCCCGGAACCGACGTCTGACACTCGACAGCCTGGAAAGCCCCTTCCACGCCTGGGAACCACCTGAGAGACGGCTGCCCGGGGCATCCCATACCTTGGGCAGGGGAAAGGGGCTGATGATGGGAGTGTCAGGACTGCGAACCGAAGACAAGGCGCAGGATCCTTTTTCGCAGTTCGGGTATACCTCTGCCGGTACGCGCCGAAACAGCACAGAACCATGACTCGTCGAGATCATAGGCCAACTTCAAGGCGTCCGTGGAAGCAAGCAGCGCCCGACGCTTGAGTTTGTCCGTCTTGGTGGCCACCAGCAACGCCGCGATGCCCAGTTCCCTCGTGGCAGCCAGGAGCTGGGCATCCATGCCCCCCGGTTGACGCCTGGGGTCCACCAGGATCACCAGCACCTTCAGTGGACGCTGGCCAAGCAGGTAGGAATCCACCATGCCCTTCCAGGAACGCTGCTGGGAGCCAGACACCTGTGCATAGCCGTAGCCGGGAAGATCCACGAGGATGTACTTGCTCTCGACCTCGTAGAAGTTGAGTGTCCTGGTGCGGCCGGGACGCTTGCTGATCCTGGCCGCACGCCTGGTTCCCAGGAGAGCGTTGATACAGCTACTCTTGCCGACATTGGAACGGCCCGCGAAAGCCACTTCAGGGAGGTTGAATAGAGGAGGGGCATTTGTGAATGAACCCAGGTAGCGAAGACGAGTTCCAGCCAACTCCCGTACCATTATCGAGACTCCGTAACTGTCGTACCCGGCTGGCCCCTGGGGCAGGGATTGCAGAGCATCGCAAGTTCCCCCCTCTTGGACGGGCTTGCGTTGCCTGCCCATCCTTCGAGATTCGATGGGGAAAGCTTACCGGGAACAAGCTGTTCCTTGACCAATCACACAGGTATGGGCTTCATAGCACGCTCCACTGTCGGGATCACTGTACAGACGGGAGCAGCGGCACCGCTGGCGGGCTATGCTGGAGGTGGAGGAAAACGGGATGCGTGTATTCCCGTGGGCCAGGCGCCCCATCCCAGAAAGAACCATCAACCTGCCCCCTGACAAGCCACTCTACGTTATTTCCGACGTTCACCTTGGAGATGGCAGTCGTTCGGACGCGTTCGTGGGCAAGGACCAGGTCTTTCTGGATCTCCTGAAGAAAGTCCGATTGGAAAAGGCCCACCTGGTAATCCTTGGGGACATGATCGACTTTCCACAGGCACTCACCTTCACACGAGTGGTCAGAGCCCACGGGCCCATGTTGCGCGCGTTGTCTGAGATTGCGGATACATCAGGCGTGACCTATGTATGGGGCAATCACGATTTCGACATGGCCATGTACAGGGATCTGTTGCGTTGGAACGTCTGCTCGTCGGTCCTGCTGGGAAACGAGGTCCGGCTGGAACATGGCCACAGGCTCGATCCCTACATCTCCGAAAACCTCAAGGAAGCCGCAATGGCGACCCTCGTCCACCACCAACTGGAGAGACTCACAGGATCCTGGATCCGTGTACCGTTGGAACATTTCTACACCTTCCCCAATCGCCTGACATGGTGGGCCCTGGGCCGTGCATACCAGGCATCACTGCTGTTGAGTCGTGTCCTCGCAAGAATCGGAATTGAGTGGAAAAACAACCGACTGGCGGACATGACCAACTACTGGGTCAGGAGTGAGCTGGGAGATTCCATGTGCCTCTTTGGCAACGCACGGCGGGCTCTCCTGGATGGCCCCCATCGTATCCTGGTCTGTGGGCACACCCACCTGCCAGGAATAGTGGCGATGGCTCACGACCGTTACTATCTCAACACGGGTTCGTGGACCTTCAAGGCCACCCAGTACGCCCACTGGAACGGCAGGGATTTTACCCTGCAGGACTGGGTATCGGGGCGAACCTACGACGACAGTCTCTACTCGACGGTCATGAGCGGTGCAATTGAAGGGACCGATGCAAACCTGTGGTGGAGCGCGGAATACATGGGTTGGCTGCGTTTCCGCTGCGGCGAGTTGTACATCAGGGGTCTCCCCATTCCCTCCTGGGAATCCACACGAAAAAGCCTGACCAGCCCAGGGCAGGATCAATAGTCAACCTGCGGCTCGCAGGCATGCACGGAATTCTCAATCCCCTCCCGAATCCACCCGTCCAACACTTTCTGGAGTATACAAAATGCAGGTAGAAGGTAAACAATATCGCACGGTCTGGCTCGAGGGAAGCACCCTCCACCTCATCAACCAGCCAATGATTCCCCATCGTTTCCAGGTGGTGACCATGGCGAGGTACAACGACACCGCAAAGGCCATAACCGACATGGTGGTCCGCGGAGCTGGTGCAATCGGAGCCACTGGCGCTCTGGGTATGGCCCAGGCAGTTCTCCAGGCCCCCGATGAAGGTTTTCATGAATTCATCGCCAAGGCCGCCAACGTACTCCGAGGCACCAGACCCACGGCGCAGAACCTCTTCTACGGCATCAGCAAGGTTCTCGACGCCGTACAGGAAGCCGGCGACAATATCCCAGACGCTCGCAAGGCCGCCCGAGCCGCGGCCCAGGACGTCGCCGATGACGATGCCGAAAACTGTAGGGCCATCGGGCAGAACGGACTCCCGCTCTTCCACCACGGAATCCGCGTCAGCACCCATTGCAACGCCGGTTGGCTGGCCTTCGTGGACTGGGGCAGTGCTCTCTCTCCCGTCTATGCAGCCCATCGCGCCGGATTGACCCCACATGTCTGGGTAGACGAAACCAGGCCACGACTCCAGGGAGCCAGGCTCACCGCGTGGGAACTGGCTCAAGAAGGCGTGTCCCACCAGGTGGTGGCTGACAACGCCAGCGGCTACCTCATGCGAAACGGCCAGGTGGACCTGGTGATCGTGGGCTCCGACAGAATAGCCGCCAACGGCGACGTGGCCAACAAGATCGGCACCTATACTTCAGCTCTCGCGGCAAAGGCCAACGGAATTCCCTTCTTCGTCGCGGCCCCAACCACCACAATCGACCCCGACTGCCCTTCCGGAGATTCAATCCCCATCGAAATCCGCACCCAGGATGAAGTAAGATACGTCTGGGGCTGGTCAGACGATGGCAGGTTCACCAGGGTTCGGATCACTCCCGACGCTTCTCCGGGCCACAACCCCGCATTCGATGTCACCCCGGCATCCCTCATATCGGGAATCATCACTGAAAAAGGTATAATAGAAGCGACCACCCGGGCAGTCACCAGCGTTGCCAGATCCTGAACCCTGGTAGGAGGGGCACCCGGGAGCATCCCCACAATCAGACCTTTACCAGCTTGGCGGCTCCTTCCGGCCAACGTGTGAGGATGCGTGCAGGATCTCTCACAACCTGTGCGTCATTGGGGATCTGCACTCCGAAACCGATGGTCGTTCCGGCACCAATCATGGCACGATGGCCGATGGCGGCACCCAGGAAGGGGCTTCCGCTGCTGACCCGTCTTCCGCGATGCAAGACCTTCACGTCGCCCTTGAACGACAGATCCAGTACACTGGCAGTCATGGCGACGAAGCTGTTCCTGCCAAAAAGACATACCTGGAAACCGCCCCCGGCTGAAACGAAAGCGCCCTCCATCAACACGGACAGGTTCACCATGGCGTAACGTCCCACACGCGAACCAGGGCCCAGAATCGAGAGATTCAAGGTGGTATGTTCATCCACCTTCACATCGTCATGCAGGACGCAACCTCGAAGAACGGAATAGGGGCCGATCTCCACACCGTTCCCCAACCTGCACAACTCGACACTGGCCGTGGGATGTATTCGGCAGCCGCGCCCCCTCTGGGTCAGGGCCTGGGCGATCCTTGAAGGGTTGAAGCTACGGGCACCTAGAAGGGCAAGCAACGCCATCCACAACCTGAGATGCCACGGTTTCTGTTGAAACGCCTGCTTCGCCTCGGCTCCCAGAGCAGCGAGCGCCAGGAGGTTCACCCGCAGGACGTGGCTCCAGTGATCGACCTGGTGCACCATGTCGAGCCCAACAGGCAGGCTGGGGCGCCCCACCTGTGCCAGCGCAACGGGCAGGCCAGGAAGCTCCAGCGGTTGCAGATCAAGGTCGAGCCTCAAGCGAGGCAGGTCGCGAAGGGATGCTCCAGGATTCGGCAGAATGGCGAGTTCGTGAAGACCCGGTTCATCCAACTCCTGCAGAGGCTCGGTAAACGACTGGAAATCCTCGTTGACGATCTGCAGCCGTACTCCCTTTTCCACCAGCCCCCGTTCCTGGGCTGTTGTGACGAAGCGCTCAACGAGAGATGGTGTGAACCAGCATCTCGATCCCACGTACAGAAAGGGCTCGTCTCCGGGCGGGGTTTCGCCTGGTGCCAGGCCCGCCTCGGAAAGGGTGTCCGCCTGCACCCTGGCCAGGGGAGTGCCCAGTACAGGAAGGGCGGCCGCCAGATCGCCAAATGGTTCTATTGGACGTGCAGTATCAGCAATCCATGCCTTCAACGGGGACTCCCAGGGTGCCGGGCCTGGATCTTCCATCACCTGGGATGCGTTGGAGTCCCCAGGGGCAGTGGAGAACCGGGCAAAACAGGATAGTTCTCTTTCGTCTTCGTGATGCGCATTCTATATACGGCCATTACGAAGCAGACGCCATGAACCAGCCACGAACAGGAATTACCAGGCCCATGTCGCCAGATGCCACTACCACCACGGAAATCTGCCTGCGGTGGCTGGATGTCGCCGATGCCTTGGTCTACGCGGCCCGCTCCGACGGCGAACTGCTGTTCTCAAACCAGTCCCTTCAAACCTGGTCCGGTAAGGAAACCCCGTTCCCTGGGACCATCCAGCAGTTGTTTACCACCCTTCATCCCCCCGGGGAAGCCAGCCTGCTTCTTCGTGAAATAGAACAACACGTAATGGGCGGCGACGGCCAGATGGTGCGCGAAGTCCCCACCGTGGACGCCCGGGGCCTGCTACACCCCGTACGGTGGACCCTGCGCCGCTGGGAAACGAGTTGTGACGGCGAGTCCAATATCATCGCCCTGGGTACGGACCTCACGGAGAAACGCAGGCTGGAGCAGTGGACGGCTCTTCAGGCCCTGCTTCTTTCCAAGGTGGACGAGGCCGTGTTGGCCTTCGATGAAACAGGTCGTACAATCCACTGGACCGGCGGCGCCGCCGGACTACTTGGCTGGTCCGCCAGAGAGCGTCTGGATCGCCCGTTTTCGGAGATCGTCGCCGGGGGGAACGGGCAGGCTCTACAGGTGGATCTTCTCAACGACCTGGAATCCCCGGCGGAAGGTGGCAGGACCGCGGATATTCTCAAGAAGGACGGCACGCCCATGGCCTGTCGAATCCGTTACTGGCCGTTTCCGGATGTTCATGGCCGGCCCGTCGGTGCCATCTGCCTTGTCCGCCCAGAGAACATGGAACCATCGTCATCCACGGTACCCTGCGAGTCTTCTGCGGAAGAACCCCATCCGCACGATGAGCCACATGATCATCCCGACGGCGGGCATCTGCACGACTCGGGGCTCGTAGCCATCATCACCACAGACAAGGAGGGACGTGTACTCACCTGGAACCGAGCTGCCCAACGGCTGGGGGGAGCGGGACAGGCCAGGGCGATGGCCAGGCGGGTGTTCGACGAAGTCCTGAACGTACAGGGAATGCAATGGGATCAAATCCGGAACAGGCTCGAGTCCCGTGGGCAGATCCGGGAAAGAGCACGACTGTACAGGCCAAACGGCAGTGTCGCGGACGTGGAACTGGAACTGCTGCCGCGAAAGGTGGATGGATGCTGCATCGGCGCAACAATCCTGATGATCGATGTCACCGATGACTCCTTCAGCGGGAGGGAGCTTCTGTACGCGAAGCAGGCTGCCTTGAAGGCCATGCTGCTTCGTGGAACCGTGGATACCCTGGAACAAGTCACCAGCACGCTGGGACCAGCACATCACGAGTTGGCAGGGCGCATATTGAAGTTCAAGAGGCATCTTTCCGTTCCACACGTTTCTCCCGATGGAGCCGGGGATGATCCACTTCCGGAGCGGATCGCCGAATCCCTGCTGGATCCCGAGATGGAGGGAGTCCTCTTCGAGTTGGGTGAAGGTGTCTGGCGGCTCGAAAGCCTGTGCAGGGATGTCAACGCCTTCCTGGACGCAGGTGCCGCAGAAGCCCCCAGGGCCTTGTCTCTGGAAACCGAACTGGGCGTGGCAATTTCCATGCTAGAGCCCCATATCAAGGGCTCATCCCCCATCGAGTTGAGGTTCTCCGAGGTTCAACCAGTTCGTGCCGTGCGTGCTTGCCTGCTTCGTTCCATCTGTTTCCTGGTCCTGGCCTGTCTCGATAGCTGCAAGAGGGGAGGGGACCGGGAATCACGGATTGTGATCTCAACTCGCCAACTCGGAGGCTGGGGGCGCATAGAAATCATTGAAAACGGCGAGGGCTATGGTGTGGGTATACGTTCACGGCTCGGCGACCTTCTCTATCTGGCCGGCAGGCCTGGCCTGGGACCTCTCATGTTGGGGTTGGCCAACGATGAACTCCGCCTGGCCGGAGGCACCATGGGCCTGGAGGGCGCTCCCGGAAGCGGAACCCACATCAAGCTCACCCTGCCCGGTACCAGGGCTGCCGTGGCGATGCAAACGCTACGGCCCGAGGATAGTGATGCCAGAACCGGCCTGGTCCTGCTGCTGGAAGAAGACGAACTGGCCAGAAGAGCACTGGAGCGACGGCTTTCCCACCACCTGGAGATTGCCACGTGCAACACCATGGCGGAGGCCCTTCCCATGATCGCCGAAGGGCGATTCATCGCGGCAATAGTGGGCTTCTCCTGGCCAGAATCCCTTGGTATCCGCTTGCTTCAGCGCTCCGCCGAGACCAATTTCCCGCTCTTCCGGAACACACTCGTGCTCATCCCTCCCCGCATGGACAGGTCCTCGGGCACTTCAATTGCCAGGATGGGAGCCCTGCCAATCCCACGATCCACGCCATCAGAAACCATCGTGGCCCTGCTCAAGCGCCTGGCAGACAACCAATAGGCCATTGGCACACCTTGAACTCATCGTGGCCATGCCGTGTTCTGCGGGGAGGTATCAGGACAACAGGTCCGGTGCATGGCGCGTTGCCAGGGCACGCAGATCATTCAGCAGGCTCTGCGAACCCAGGATCCGCGCAGCGTCCAACGCCTTGGAAAGCGTGCTGTGCAAGGCTTCCTGGTCGCCCTGTCGGGCATACCAGAGGCTCTGCAACCAGAGACCCGTGATGAAGATCTGGTGGTCATCGTACTGCTTGGCCCGGAGGCAGGCCTTCTGCAGAGTTTCCAGGCCCTGGAGATTCCCGCGAACAGCGTCCAGAAAACCAAGGAATACCTGGTTCATGGCAACGCCACGCTCCCACCCCGATTCCATGGCCAGCTCGGCGCTTTGTTCGAAATCGGCATAGGCCCGGGGGTAATCCTCCATGCGGAAATGCGTGTCGCCGATGTTGTGAAGGTTGATGATCACGCCCATGCGGTAGCCGCTGCCCTTTCTGGCGACCAGGGCCTGCCGGAAGCTCTTCAATGCCTGTTCATAGCGACCGGCGGCGTGGTACACGATACCGATGTTGTTGACGATTCTCCCCAGCAGGATCTTGTCACCTGCCAGTCGTGCCAACTTCATGGCTCGTTGCAGGTTGTGCATCGCCTGACCATATTCATTGAGATCGATGCACCGAGTTCCAAGACCCAGGAGAGCACGTGCCGCCATCCCGTGACGAGTCCCGGAACGAGCGAGGAGTTCTTCGTAGATACGCTCGGCTTCGCCTGGCTCGCCCTCATCATAGGTGAGCTGCCCCAATTCTTCCAGACACATCAGTTCCAGTTCTTCGAGGTTTCTGGCCCGTGCAATCTCAAGGGCCTGCTCCAGGCACGCACGAGCCTGGATCCGACGATCCAGCATGCGGTAGAGTCTCCCAAGCGAAAGGCAAGCAGCAGCTTCTTCCTGGATGATGCCGTGTTCGTTGGCATCTTCCAGGGCTATCTGCAAGTAGCGTTCCGCAGGTCTGGAGCGCCCAAGAAGCTGTGAAACCTCTCCCGCCAGTCGATAGAGCGTGACTTCGCGTTGTGCGTCTTCTGGATGGAACTCGCTCTCCTCCAGCTCGCACCTGCGCAGCTCCTCAAGCCACTCAAGGGCCAATTCATAGCTTTCCAGGGCATGTTCAAGAAAAGCTCCCTGCTGATGGAGACGCCCGGAGCGTTCCATCGACTCTACCGCGTCCAAGAGCCGCCCTCCTGCTGCCAGGTGTCGAGCCAGTGACTCCAGGTGAGGTTCCAACTGACCGGAAAAAACTCGCTTCATGCCCTCGGCAATCATCAAGTGGTGATGGCGCCGTTGTCTGCCCAGGGTGCTGTGGGCTGCCAGGTCCCACACCACCTTGCTGGGAAAAGCAAGCCACCCTCCTTGCTGCTTCACCAGTAGTCCACGCGCCAGAAGGTCCGCCTCGATAGATCTCATGTTGTCCTGTCGGGCTGCTTCTTCCAGCAAACGTGTCGGAAAACGCATTCCGATGGTGGCTCCGATCTGCAGGACTGCCTTGGACTCGGGGCTCAGCGAGTCCAGTCGGGCCGCAACGAGGCCGCGAAGGGTATGTGGAAGCCCCCTGCTCCGAGACAAGTGGCGCAGGGACACGCTCTTGCCCTTGCGCTGGATATGCCCACCGTCCCGCAGAACCCTGATGAGTTCATGGGTAAAAAGCGGGTTTCCGGCAGAATCGGCTGTTACCAGGCGAGCCAGGTCCGGGTCTACCTGGTCTGTTCCCAGGATATCCTTGATCAACCTTGCCTGTGCGTCGGCCGACAGAGGACTGAGCTGGATGTGGGAGTCAACCTGTGCCAGGGACTCCGCTGACATGGGGTTGGAGCTGGTGAGCAGAAGCAAGAGGGGATGGTCCGGCACAAGCGAACTGAACGACCGAACCAGCCGTCTCTCCAAGGAGTCCAGTTGGGAGATGTCCTCGACCACCAACACCAACGGGCCTTCTTCCAGAAGACCGATGACCAACCTGCGCCCTGCCTCGAAAACGGCCTCGGGAGACGAGATGGGGCGGCCATGGGCGGAAGATGCAATCAATGCGCTCAATACTGCACGATCCTCGTCGGGAAGACCGAGCTGGGTCAGTCTGGCGAGTTTCCTGGACATTTGGGGATCGCCGGGAACGGCGCCAATGATGGATGCCAGTAGTTCGCTGAAAACAGCGAAAGGCCTGTCGGCTCCGAAGGGAAAGGAGCGTGCTACGTAGAAGGGCAGGCCACGGCGCCGCGCCACTCGTTGGATTTCCCTCGTCAAACGACTTTTCCCAAGTCCAGGCTCGGCCGTGATGAGAACGGTCCGACCGGAACCCTGTCCCAGGGCCAGCATTGCATCCTGTAGTACGCGGATCTCCGAGCCGCGTACCAACCAACAGCCGACGTCGCTGGTGGGGAGATTGGCCTTGCCTGCGAGTTTCCACGTCGGTATCTCACGCCCTCTGAGGCAGAGGGGCGAACTTCCCTGGAATTGAAACACTCTGCTGGCGAGCTGCACAACGCGTTCGCTCACCAGCACCTGACCCAGATCAGCACTGTTGGCGAGATGACGGGCCAGCTTGAGGGTGTCGCCCCTTCCCACGATTCGCCTGGAATCGGAGCCATTCCCGGAACCCGCCATGGCGGCCTCGCCAAAATGAACACCGATGCAAAACTGAATCGAGGAGTCTCCCCATCCACGCTGTTGCTTTTTCAGGAGAGTCAAGGCGCAGTTCAGCGCTCTCTCCAGGTCGCCTTCCCTGGTGCGTCGCATACCGCAAACGAGCGTTACCGTGTCATCCGCACCCGGAGCCAACATGCCGCCAAAGCGTTGGGCCTGGCGCTGGAACCAGTCCAACAGTTTTCGCTGTCGTTCAACGATCAAATAGGGATCGCTGATTGCACCGATGTCCGTATGGCCGCAGATCTCGATGGAGGCCACTGCCACGGTCTTGAGTTCCCGGGAGAACTCGGCAGTGGGATTGAAGGCAGTCCCGGCGGAGTTTGGCGTCGATGTGGGAATTGATTGAGAAGGCGCGGTTCCCCCCGTGGAAAGGCGTGGAGCGGAAAGTCCTCTCTCCAGGCGTCGTAGATCGTCGGCGAGACGCCGCATGTCGCCGCCGGGAGATCCCCGTGTATATTCCTCCTGGAAAAGGCCTTCCATGAAGGTGGCCATGGCGCTTGTGTCGGCCTGGTGATGGTTGGCGTAGAGAAAGGCCCGCAGATCCTCTTCGAAGGTGTCGGCGGTGGCGTAACGATCCTCTGGGTATCGTGCCAGTGCCTTTCGCACTATGTCCCAGAGATCGTCGGGTACCAGTGGGTTTTCCTTCCTGGGGTCGGGCACGACGGCTTCACGGACGAGCCGTAGCTTTTCTTCGGGATCATCATGCTGGTACAGGCGATGGTCCACAAGTAGCTCATAGAGCACGATACCGGCTGAAAAGACATCGGAACGTTGGTCCATGGGCATGCCAGCCACCTGCTCGGGCGACATGTAGGCGAATTTTCCTCCACCGGGTCTCCCCTTCTGGTCTCCTCTGCCCTTGCCCGCCAGTCTCGCGATGCCAAAATCGACCAGCTTGGTCTCGCCAGCGAAAGAGACCACCAGGTTGTGGGGGCTCACATCCCCGTGGACTATGCCAAGGGGTATGCCATCATCATCGGAAACAGCATGTGCATAGCCCAATCCACGCAGAGTAGAAGACACAACGAAAACCGCCAGGGGTATCGTCAGCCTGGATTCAGCAGCCCTGGCCGCTCGAACCACCCGGGTGAGATCCTTGCCATGGATGTACTCCATCGCGATGAAGTAGTAGCCTTCGTGCCTGCCCAGCTCATAGACCTGGACGATGTTGGGATGGTTCAAATTGGTGAGAATCCTGGCCTCGTTGATGAACATGGTGACAAATCGCGTACTCCTGGAGAGGCCCGGAAGAATCCGCTTTATGACCAGCCGCTTTTCGAAACCCTCGACACCGAAGGTTCGCGCCAGGAACACGTCCGCCATTCCCCCCTGGGCGATCTTGTCCAGGAGTTGGTATCTACCGAAGATGGTGGGCAGCTCCATGCTTGCTGCTCCTTGTTCCAGGGATCCGTGGCTGCCAGCCCGGCAGGACAGTTGAAAATACCAGAAAGAACCCGGTGGATTCTTCATTCTGTCGAAAGGCCCTGAAAACGCCGCTTCTATATGGAATGGATGTGACCCGGAGCATCCACTGGTGGTCATACCGACACTGTGCAGACGGGTATCATGTTCTGGGCTTCTGGGGATTCAACCTGGCAAACTTCTTGATCAGCTCCTGGCTCTCCTGGTTGAGGGAAGCGGGCAGCCTTATGCGAACCTGCACATATAGATCTCTGCCGACGCCTCCGGGACCAACGGGTCCTTTGTTCTTCACACGCAGAACTGTTCCTCCGGAAGTACAGGGGGGAAGCGACAGCAGCACCGGGGACTGGAAGGTGGCAATTTCGAAGGAGGCTCCCAGCAAGGCCTCGGCGACACTGACCTCGATGGTGATGGGATTGTCAACGCTGCCATCTGGGATCCCCGTACCTTTTCCAGAGCGGCTTTCGTCGGAACGGGAATCCATGCTTCTCCCATGCACGAATTCGCCAGAAGAAGATGGTGGATCTCCCGGTCCCACCTGTCCACCCTTCCTACCCTGCCTGGCGGGCGATTCGTTCCAATGCTTGCAAAAACCGCCGAGATCCTGGAAGATATCATCCAGGCCCAGGCCGTTGCCGCGGTGGGAAGGTGCTTCCACAGGCCCGCGACGTCCCCGTATATCACTACGTTGGAACCAGGATTCAAATGCCACGTGCCCGCGCTGTATTCCGGCGAGGCTGTCGTAGCGCGCTCTGCGTCCAGGGTCCACCAGGACCTCGTAGGCTCGACGAACTTTCCTGAACTTCTCGTCCGCAGTGGGATCATCTCCCGCCATGTCGGGGTGAAGGCGCCTCGCCAGCTCCCTGAATGCTCGCTTGATTTCAGTGGTGGTGGCCTCCCTAGAGACGTCCAGTATCTCGTAGTAGTCTTTCATATTCATAGGTGAAATCCATGATTGGACTGCTTCCATCTTGCGGTAGCGGCCGCCGGCACCAGGTAGCGAGCCGTTGGTAGGCTGCGTTGGGGGATGATCCTGGAAGCCGTCGGGCAAGAGGCAACCCAAGGATACCGGACTCATGATGCCCGGCGGTATTGTAATACGACAGAGTACTACAGAAAACGCGAAAAAACTGCCTGCGCGTTGAGCAACAGGGTTCCGGCAGGCTGTTGTCAGGGAACTGCGACTCGCAGGCGTCCCGTGCGGGTGCGGGCCACCGTGACGTGATAGAACATTGACGAAGGCCCGGATGCGGCCTACATTTCTTCCAGGTGTCCAGGGCTGTCGACGGTGCTGTGAACAGGGGAGCGTATGGGAAAATACACAAATCCGAGCAGACTTTCCTGCTCTTTTTGTAACAAGCCGCAGCGCGAGGTGGACAAGATCATCGCGGGCCCCAACGTCTATATATGCAGTGAGTGCATCAAACTCTGCATGGATATAATCCAGGAAAACACGCAACAGAAACCCATGGCTTGGGGGCACCACAAGGTGCCGCCTCCTTCAAAAATCAAGCATTACCTCGATCAATACGTGGTTGGGCAAAGGGCAGCCAAGCGCAAGATCGCCGTTGCTGTCTACAACCACTACAAGCGTATCGAAGTCAACAGTGGCGAACACGGCAAGTCGAACGATGTCGAGATCCTCAAATCCAACCTGCTGCTCATAGGACCAACCGGCACCGGAAAGACCTTGCTGGCACAGACCCTGGCCAGGTTTCTCGATGTACCTTTCGTCATCGCCGATGCAACCACCCTGACCGAGGCTGGCTATGTCGGCGAAGATGTAGAAAACATAATTCTCTCGCTGTACCAGGCTTCCAACAACAACCTTGAGCGTACCCAGCGTGGCATCGTCTACATAGACGAGATCGACAAACTTGCGCGTAAGGCCTTCACGAGTTCGGTGAGCCGGGACGTTTCCGGTGAAGGAGTTCAACAGGCCCTGCTCAAAATCCTGGAAGGCTCAAATGCAAACATCCAGGTACGTGGTAATAAACGTCTGCCCAACCAGGAATACCTCCAGGTCGATACCACCAACATCCTGTTCATCTGCGGTGGGAGCTTCGAGGGCCTGGAAAAGCTGGTCAAAGAGCGCGTGGGGCGCCGCAGCGTGGGCTTCCTGGCCCAGCACACCGATGACCTGGCTGATACCGACTCCACCATGCACAAGGTGGCCATGCAGGATCTCGAACGCTATGGCCTGATCCCGGAGTTCATCGGGCGACTCCCTGTCGTGGCGGTGATGGATCACCTGGGGCCCGAAGAAATGGTGCGAATATTGACGGAACCCAAAAACAGCTTGACCCACCAATACCAGAAGCTCTTCAAATTCGAAAAGGTCAAACTCACCTTTACCGAAGACGCCCTCAAGGCTATCGCGAACCTGGCGGTGGAAAAGAAGACAGGCGCGCGAAGCCTCCGCACCATCATCGAAAACGTCATGCTGGATGTCATGTACGAGATTCCATCCATGGACAACGTGAAAGAGGTCGTCATCAACGAAGACGTAATAAACTCCGGCGGGGATCCGGACTACGTTTCAATTCGTGACTATGGAGTACCGGGATAACCAATGGAGTTGGGATTTCTCATTTCCTCGCCACAAATGAAGGACCGCTTCTTCGAGGGCACACTCATCCTGCTGTGCCACCATGACCGGCACGGAGCGCTTGGTCTCGTAGTGAACCGGGAAACAAACATAACGATTGATGAAGTGGTGGCACAGATGGACCTTGGCCTGGAGGGTAACTTTACGGGGAATGTGCTATGGGGTGGACCGGTGGAACCTGTAGCCGGTTTTATCGTCACCAGGGGCAAGGTCCAGGAAGAGCAGGGATGGAACGTCGGCCACGGGATCATGGTCTCCCAATCCAGGGAGAGTCTTGTCAAGGCGCTGACC
Source organism: Myxococcota bacterium (assembly GCA_024276675.1). Classification (GTDB taxonomy): domain Bacteria; phylum Myxococcota_A; class UBA796; order UBA796; family JAFGLY01; genus JAJRWT01. Next base: position 103,044 of record JAJRWT010000032.1, read on the forward strand.
AGCCCGGAACCCTACCACTTGTGCCTGGGCTATTCTGGCTGGGGTCCAGAGCAATTGGACGGTGAAATCGCAGCCGGCTCCTGGCTCTACACAGACGTGGATCCCGATATCCTGCTCAACTGTCCCACTTCCCAACGCTACGACAGGGCGTTGGCCCTCATGGGTATACGAGCCGACCAGGTCTGGATGCGCCCCATCGATGAGTAGGGCAGGCGAACGGCGGCCCGTTTTGCACTTTTCTTTCAGCGACCACCAGAACCCTGCCGCGCCATTCCCTGGCCACATCGCTGGTTTTCCCGCTCCCCCCCGCATAATAGTATTGGCGACCGGGTTCTCGGATTCTCCTGCTCTTCCCCTGAAGAAAAGAGCCACCGACAAGCGACTCCTGATCTGGACATGGCGGCTGATGTTGCTCCTGTTGTTGCAAGGCTGTACGCAGACGTCCATGGCAGCTCTCCCGCCACCGGATGAACGGGGGCAGCCGCTTTCCGAGGCGACGGTACTGGTACACGACGCCAGTGAGATGGACATCCTCCAGCATTCGCCAGTCTCCTTCGCCGAGGCCCGCCACGGTTCCCTCGTAAGGGTCATCGCGACACCCACGACACTGGCCGCCCTGGAATCGCGGGGACTCCAGGTTACGGTCACCAGGCGTGATCACAGGCTGTCCCAGGCCGAGAAGACCGATTACCACAGCCCCGAGAGCATGATCACGGCCCTGCAGGGCCTGGCCGAGGAATGGCCGGACCGGGCAAAAGTCGTAGATCTGGGCACCAGCTATGACGGCCAGCCCATCGTGGGCCTGCAGATTGGGGAATCACCACTACGGGTCAGGCTGCTGGGCGCTCACCACGGGGATGAACTCTCATCTGCCGAGATCGTTCTCGCCGTTGCAGAAGAAGTCCTTTCACGGAACTTGCTGGATGACCTGGAGCTATGGGTGGTTCCACACGTCAACCCAGATGGAGTGTCAGCAGGTTCCCGCTACAACGGGCGGGGAGTAGATCTGAACCGCAACTACGACTACCAGTGGAGTGCCCAGGAGTACCGAAGCGGTGATGAGCCTTTCAGCGAAAGCGAAACCAGGGCCATCAGAACGCTCTCACTGTACCGGTCTTTTGGAAAGGGCCTCTCCCTGCACTCGGGATCCGAACTCATCTGCTATGTGTGGAACTGGACGGAGACCTCCACTCCGGACGAGCAACTGCTCCGGTCGACAGGCGATACCTATGCGGAATCCTGCGGTCTGGACTCTTTCTACAGCATCAACGGAGCGGCCTGGTACATCACACACGGTGACACGACGGATTGGGCCTATGGGCGCCAGGGAACCCTGGACTTTACCCTGGAGGTTTCTCGGAGCAAGACCCCCCCTGCAGAAGACCTGGACTACTACATCGAGGCACACCTGGGGGCAATCCTGGATTTTGCAACCGACACTCCATCCATCACGGGAAACGTCGTCAGTGCTCTGGATGGAAGTCCAGTTCAGGCCGCCATTACTCCAGAGGATTCCTGGACATCATACTGCGGGCCGGATGGGAGCTTTACCCGATGGCTGGAAGCTGGGCCCACCAGGATGGTCGTCTCCGCCCCCGGGTACACGACAGCCTCCTTCCTTCTCGAATTGCCGGAGAACGAAACCCTGGAAATGGACCTGGTTCTTGAATCCTCCGACCTGGAATTGACCCGCCCCAAACCCGCTCTGCTCACCTGGAGCAGCGATCCCACCACCACCTTTCTGGAAGGCAGATCCACCGAGCAGGTCACGCTCTGGCGCCCTGGATTCCAGGAACACAGCTACCAGCTCAGGGATGGTTGGTTGACCATCATTCCCTCGGAGCTGGAACCTGGCCCCTGGGGCATTTCCACAGAATATGCCAGCACACCCAACGCCATCTTCATCGGGGAACGTACTGATAGCACAAGAATAACGGCAATAGATTGGCAAGATGAACGAATGGAGGTCAGAGGCTATGGTTTCGGGTCTGGTACGGCCGCGTGGTTGATCGGGGGTCTTTCCAGGTCTTTGTCACCTGTTCCAGTGCTGAGAGAGAGCGCCGATTCTCTGGAGTTGGAGGTATTCCCAACCGGGGATCCGGATTACCCCGTAGACTTGCTCATTGTAAGCGCCGGTGCGCAACTGGTAGCCATGGATCTGCTGGGGGAGGTGGGTTGGGACACGGCGGCTCCAAGAGACACGGGCTCGTCTCCCGATACAGCGGTTCCTCTCCAGGAAGACGGCTCCGCTACAGATGCCCCCGGTGCCCCAGGAAAAGGCGGATGCGGATGTACAGCATCGAATCCGCTTGACCGGGGGCCCTTGTCGGTTACCATCGCAGCAATCACGGTGTGGCTCCTCCGTCGTCGCCGGGTACGGGACGTTCCATCATACCCCTCGGACACGGTATGGGTCAGGCCCAACACAGGCACCAGCAGTCAGAGCAGAACATGAACCACTCAACTGGAAGCAAGCGACCAGCAACGCTGGCAGGCCGGGAGAATCAGCACATGGGGTACGAACTCCTGTACCCGACCCCGTACGCGCGTGAAGGCAGGTACCCGCTCGCGGTCGTACTGGTTCTCCTGGCGTTGGTCTCGTTGTACGGCTGCGAACAGGATATCCGTGAGGGCAGTTTCTACGAAGATGTGAAAGCAGCATACGAAGACTGCGACGACGCAGAGATTCGCTTCTTGACGCAGAAGCACGGGATCCAGACTGCCTTTGCCCGTTGTGGCAGCAACAACTTCCTGACCTTCGACTGGGCTCCCAACGGGGTCCATCTCTATTTTCAGTTGCCTCCTGGGGGGTACATCCTGGATGGTGAAAAAAAAACCATCTCGGTCGTACCCACGGCCCTGCCGAAGACCAATGGTGTGTGGCTGGACGACAACCGCATCTGTTTTCTGCTGCCCGTCGAAGACCAGGACGACATCTACGACCTGACCGTTTACGACCGAAGCACCAATTCTCTCACCGCTGTACGCACCACCCTCCGTGAACCCAGGTACCTGCAAGGCACCGGCCAGCCCACGCGCCTGTTGGTCACGGCACTCGACCAGTCTTCGAGGCGCAGACCATTTTCCCTGAAGACCACCGATGGGCGGGTGGAGAGGGCCTTTACCTGGCTCGGCGACGAGCTGGACACCTTCACCTTCGAGCCAGCCACCGGGTTTGTCACCTGGGCCAACGCCAATGAGTCCCACCTCGCTCTGCAAGATGGCTCACACCAGGTGGACTTCCCGGATTCCACGAGGGCTGTCGTACACCACGGCGGGCGCTACGTGGCCCTGGAACGACTTGGCGATTCCGTGAGTCCATTCGATCAGAGCGGCTGGGACGAGTTGAGCGACGAGGCCAGGGAGCGCCGGAAAAAGAAGAGAGACGCCTGGGTAGAGCGGCTCCCCGAATGGGCGCCCCGCGAGGTAAGGCCCCCCTCCTTCGACATCTACGACCTGGAAAACAACTCCCGCTATCGCATTACCTCCTTCCAGGGCAGCGACTTCCACTGGTACCCGGCCAGGGACTACTACTGCTATTTCCGCCTCTGGGGCGTGGAAGGCGTGGAGCTGCACAAAAACGTGGGACTCGTCGACCTGACCGACCGCCTGCGTGTCGTGGGAAGAGGGGAATTTCCCCGCGGCATGGAACTGGTCAGTGGCCAACTCCATGAGGGTACTCTGTAGCCCCATCCGGAAAAGGCTCCCATGGCCAGAGTTCATGGAAAACCGGCAGTCGGCGTTGTGTCAGGCCCCTTCCAGGAAATTCCTCCCGTATACCGTTCACAGATCCAGACAGGTCTTGATGGTTGCCATGTCTTCCGCAGAGAATACGACCCCCGATTGGGAGTGTTCACCGCAACGCAGCTCGCCGTCGATTTCCGGGCATGTTGAGATCACCTTGCCATCGGGAGGATGCCCGCCTGTGGCCTGGAACGTGCACGAGGTCGCGCCGCGCAGGAAGTACAAGGCGATATCGAAGTTGCTTATCCTGACATCGTAGCTGGCAGAAATGGCATCACGGTATCGGGCCAGGGCCCAGGTGAGGGGTGTGAGCGATTGCATCTCCAGGGCCGACCCATGGATACCCACGGGTATCAGCAGGTTGCCCGGCGGGATGACCAGCACGATCCTCCCATGGGATGTCTCGGACTCGTAGGCGATGCGAAGCTGTGCCGGATCCCGAACCCGCCCCGCCAGGTTCCGCCCCAGTTCGTGCAGCGCATCTCCGTCGCTGAAGAAGGTTTGATGCAGCTTCCGAACCCGGAAGAAGGCCAGTTCCACGTCGATGGGCTCGCTGTCGGCCCGCGCTGCGAATTCCGGAACGCTGCTGCCAGTATTTGTGGTGTTGGCTGGTGACGAGTCAGGACCTGTGTTCTGGACAGCGCCGTCCTGGGGCGCTTCTTGCCGCTGACAACCCAAACCGACGAATCCAGGGCAGTACAAGGAAACCGCCAGTAGGAAAATCCTTGAGAAACACCCGTGACACCTGGAAAAATTTCTGCTGGATATCACCGCATGCCTCCACGGGGGCCTGCCCCTGCCAGAGTAGTCAGATCAATCCATGCCGCCTCTTGACCTCCTTGAGGGCCTGCGAGAACGCGATTTCAAAGTCGACGGTCCCTTCAGTCGCGTTCTTCACCTGTTTGCGGGCTTCCTCGCGGAGCGCATGTTCATCTACGTCGAACTCCTTGATGGTGTTCAAGGTCTTTCGATAGAGGGTGTCGTCGTCGGCATAGACTTCGTCGATAAAATTGGTGATCATGAAGTTTTCGACGAATTGACGCGAAAGGTATTTCTCTACGCTGTCGCCCGTCGGGTGGTTCCACGATTCGACGATCTGGCCTCTTATCCTGCCATACTGATCATATGGGATGTTGTGGTTGGCCATCCTGTCTCGTACAGCCTCCCGAAGATCCATGTCGCGCTTCAGGAAGGTCTTCATTATTGCCATGAGATCCCGCTCAGCCTCTGTACGATGCTCCTCGGAAACCTCGATGTCACCATCTCTGGACAGACGCTCTATGACAGCCTGTGCAATCGGTTGAATCTTGACACGGTATAGGTTCATCTGAAACTCCGGTACTGGAATTGCCGACCCAGTACGGGTACTGCTCTATGAGCTTCGGGGGGAAAAACGCAACGACATTGGCGAAGAAACAGCGAGTAGTTGTAACGGTCGACGACGCAGGCAATCGTCTAGCCTGTCGCGACTCGAAATGCGACAAAGGATTCACAACCTGCTCGGGCGATGAAAGAACGCTCGGGACGGACAGTGTGCCGTTTCTGGACGACGATGGCGGTCCCTGGGCTCACGGGCTCGTCAACGGGCTATCTGGGTGGCCTCCATGGTTGCATCCAAAATGCAGTTGTTTGAGGTGAATTCGTCGTCGTCCACCTCCACCTCGAAATCACCGCTCATTTTCATGATGTCGTCTTCCTGGTAGAACATGCCGGAATTGTAGACATAAAGAGTAGCCTCCCCCCAGGTCGCGGTTCCTCCGAAGGAGTAGCTCCAGGTAGCATCCACCGAACCGGAAAAGCTGATGCCATCGCGAAATTCGAAGACAAGTTCGGTCTGGGAAGCAGCGGTGATGCCCAGAAAGCCCTGGGCCCAGTCGGTAAGCACGGAGTACTCGCCTTCACATCCCGTAGCACCGTTGATCATGACATTATAGGTACCCTCGACATCGGGAACATTCCCCCCGGAAGCGCCAGTGTCAGATGAATCATGGCCTCCACAGGCACACAGGAAGAGCAGCAGGATTACAGGCTTTTGCATCGGCACGTTCTTGGCTCCGCAGAACTCGGTGGTGGGTTGCCAGCCCGATATTCCATGGGCGTGGCAGGTCATGGGGCGGATAGGGGACCTGAATATATCGTCACGCGTCGTTCAGGAGAAGGAAAGCCTTCTTCATCAGATGGTCGTCCAGTGGTTGTCCTGGAACTTCCGAAGGAATGGGCACCTGGAGGTCGCTCCGGGGGATGAACCCATCATTTATCTTGTCCCGCAGGAAGGACATGTACAGGGTAACAGGGTCATCCCCGGCCTGGTACTCGTGGGCGTCCAGTAGCTGTGTCCCGTAGATGTGGCCCAACAGCACCGAGCCATCCTCAAACTCGAAGAGCCGGTACCCCCTGAAGAGATCTCGGAAGTCGGGAGCCATGAACAGATGTGCCGATTCCGGTGGTTCTGCTCCAGGATGCTGCTCGGGCTGGGCTTCGGGAACGGAGCCCTCCCGGGGTGGTTCCTCCAGCTCAACAGGTGGAACACTTTCTCCAGACTCTTCGGACAGGGGTTGGAGAAGATGGTCTTCCTGGGATGCCTCCTCCGGTGCCACCGGCTGGTCCTGCGATGCCAACCGGGTCTGTTCCAACCCTTCAAACCCCGACTCATCCGGTTCTTCTTCAGGTTGATGAGGGGAACCGGCCTGGGCAGGTTTGTCATCTTGCAGGATATCTTCTTCCAGTTCTTCTTCAAGGGGGAAAGGTTCGGGAGAGGAAGGTGCCGGCGCCTGGAGATCCTGCTCCCGTTCCGGCTGCTTCTGCTCCGTCTCCGGGTCTGTCCGAGAGTGGGGCTCGGTAGCGTCCATCCATTCATCGTCGCCAAAGAGGGAGTCGAAGAAATCGTCGTCTGAAGGGGGCTCCCCGGAGACTTCCGTACCCGCGGGCGTCACCTTAGAAGGTTCGGGTTCCGTGCCGGTAGTCTCGGAGGGCAGAGTATCCTCTGCATCCAGATCCCTGAAAAGCTCTCGCTCCTCGAAAGGCTTGTCTTCAGAAGGCGCCCCTGGCTCCGCCTCCGTGGCGGAGTCGCCCATGTCAACGGCATCACCGAAAAAGTCGGATAGATCCTGGAAGGGATCATCGGCAGCATCTTCGTCGAAGGACAGGTCCAAAAAGTCGTCGCCTGCCTGCTCGGAGGATGACTCGAGTTCTTCTTCGGATTGCTCCTGCCCTGTCTCGGATAGTCCGGTGGGTTCGGTGGGCTCGGTCTGCTCCCCCGCGACCGGCTCAGTGGAGTCATCCCAGACCAACGGAACTTCGTCCCATGAATGTTGGCCGTCCGTCTCCGAGTTCAATGTGTCATCCATTACCATGCGCTGCTGGTCGCTGGAAGCGGTCAGCCCTGGGAGGGTGTCATCCCCTCCAGGCAGAGAGGAATCGGGCTGGGCATGTGGTTGCTCCGTATTTGATGACAGGTCCTCGGGAGCAGGGTCTTGGAGAGCAGGGGTTTCGGACACGGCGTCTGCCGAGGCGGGAGGCAGATAGCCAAGGAATTCTTCGCCCGAATCCTCGTGATCGACACCTGGTGAAGTAGAAGATTGGGCTGTGGAGCCAGTCAACTCGCCTTGCTGGCCAATGTCCGGTGATGTTGTCGCCTCCGGCTCCGGAGCAGGCACGAATGAATGAGCGTCATGGGCCGGTGACTCCTGCTCTTCGTGACCTGCGAGAACATCAGGCTCGGCCTTGTGAACCTCGTTGGCAGGAGGCAGGAAACCGAGGAAAGCTCCGTCCCCGGCTCCGTCGTCCGTGATTGGTGATGATCCTACAATCTGCTTTGTTCCTGGTGGTTGCACTGGTGAATCGCCGGCCTTGAGTGGTTCGGAAACCAGTTGTCCGGGCTCTTCGGAGAGCAGCATGAATCCGTCTTCGAACACCAGATCATCGTCCTCGTCGTCTTCCAGTTCCAGGCTGTAGGGTTCCCGGCCGGATGACTCAGGATCCACATCAACGATTCGGTCCTCTTCTCCCGTGAAGTCGTCTTCCAACAGCACCGCGAATCCCGCAGAGCTGTCGTCCGTATCGTCGGTGCTTTCTTCCACGGACCCGGTACCGCCATCTGGCTCTGCAAAGGGATCTTCATAGTCGGCGGGTTGTTGAAGTCCGGATTCGAAGGGATCGATACCTTGTGCCGGCTGTTCACCGGGTGGGACGGGGGAAGTGATCTGCGCTGGCACTACCGTTCTGGAGGAACGTCTCGCCCCCATTGTTCTGGCGATCTCTCGATCCGCATCATAGAAATCATGGAAGTCCGCACCCGGCAGGCACAGTACCTCCAGCGGGGCCGATTCCGAGGAATCCAGCGCCACCATCAGGATCACATCGTCATCGCCCTTTTCCTGGGTAAAGCGAACCGGGTAGTGGCGAAAATCGGTGTCAATTCCCGCTATGGACTCTGGACTACCCAGCACGCGATAGGGAAGCGCCGCATCTTCGATTTCTTCCTGGTAGGACCGCAGGAAGGCGGGCGTACACACTATTCCCCTGGAAAACAGCTCCCCGCCATGACGAAATGCCCGGTGTATGCCCAGAGGATCCTCGGGAATGTCGTGGGGAGGGCCCATGCCCGCCAGATGAACCGCACGCTCCAGGGTCTCGCCGAAGAATGCCGTTCGCTCCCCATCGCCTCCGCCAAGGACGGATCCCATGTCCAGACCGAGTCCGGGGGGATCGATGTCCGACAGCAGCAGATCGTCTCCAAGTTTTCCGGGATGGATACGCAGGGATTGCGAGAGGAGATCCTGGATGGAGATGGCGGTCTCCAGGGCAGCCCGTGCCCGACGGAACACCAATATGAGATGACTGCCCGTGTCAAGGGCCAAACCGCCATTGCGGGCCGCCAGAATCTTCAGTCGGTGCCAGCTCTGCTCCAATCCATAGGTATAGAATAACAGTCCCTTTTTCTGGGCCAGGTTGAGGGCCGCGGTTCTGTGGTCCACAAGCCTAAGTGCCAGAACCGCGCAGGGTACTCCCCCGAAATCGCCCCGGGGAACCGCGAGTGTAAGATCAGGACCAGGTGGAGTTGAAGCTTTGTGTACCTTGAGAGCCGGCTTGAGAAAAGAGACGACGGCGGAAATGAGATCCCACAGTTGCAGAGCGCTCAGCATCGTGCGCATGGAAGCCGCTAGCGGAAGCGCTGTACTGCGCTCCAGGAGCTGTGAAACCTCTTCCTTCTCGAAACCCGCCTCCCGCAGTTCCCGTGGCCCGCTGAAGTCCGACAGGTTGCACAGAATGCTGGTCACTGTCGCCGGATCCCTGGAGAGACGGAGCATCAGGTTGTCGGTGGAGGGTATCGAGTCGTCCAGGGCCAACAGCGGCGCCAGGAGCGCGTTGTCGGCGGGGCTGGCTTTGCCGGTGGACACGCGATCATGGATCCCTCTAGCCACTGAAACCAACAACTCCATCACACGTTCCACCAGAGCCGGATTGCCTGGAAGCCCAAGAAAACCCATGACATCCGACACAGGAGGCAAGCTACCCGGAGTGGGCGGAAATACCAGGTTCATGCGGCTCTTGACCAATGCTTGGTAGAAGCGTGTAGGTTGGATGGTGGCATCGATTCCCGCGGTGAGACTCCAGGCAGCACTCCAGCGAGCGGTCACGGAAAGCGTGCTCGCAGACAGCAGGCTGCCCTTTTGCTGGTGGCCGTCCAACTCCCTCACCAGGTCCAGGAGCTTTCTGCTCTCGGAGCTGGCCTCCAGTCCATAGGGAGGGGAGCCGTTCATCAGGGAACTGGAAATCCGCATACATTCGAGGAAAGGTATTGCCATCGCTGCGGGAGAAACCCGGGCAGCCTCCAACAGCAGATCCACCATGGTGCGAACAAACGGATCTTCGGCCCAATCCTCCTGCGTTCGGGTGGAAACATCTTCGCCTTCGCCCGTTTCCATGGCGGCACCCACGGAGGACAGCAGCATCTTGGCGAGAAGATGACCAATCCGGGAAGTACAGGCAACGGCTATGCAGGACGGAGCCTCGGCAGAATCTACATTCCAGAATGCCGGAGTTTCCACGCCGATGTCTGGCACCAGGCGAATCGCTTGCTGGGGATCAGGAACCAGGCGGCACCTGGAGGTGACCGTCTTCAACCAGTCGACGACGTCCATGGGATCCGGGCTCCATCTTGGAGGTTTCATGAATGCGATCAGAAGCAAGTCTACCAGAAAAAATCAATGTGGCCACCCAGGTTCCCGGAGCCTGGACGAGCATGCCTTCAGATTTCCAGGACAGGGCGACCATTGCCAGGATATGGCTCGATGTACAGGTGGAGGAATGTGCAAGATATTCCAGTGCAACCTGACCGTCATGCCATTGACTCCAGGCTTGGGCCATATCCGACTCTGCCTGGAAAGACACACCGTGCCCACCTGTTTGTTCCCATCCGCACAGCACGCCCAGCGCATGTACGGCTCATTGTTTGCAGGCGGGCCATGCCCCCCCCGCAAGGGCTGGTAAAAAAACTGCTATTCAGGCGAGTCCCCTGGATTCATCTGGCGCGGAGACAACTCGTTGCTGCTGGGTTCGCCTTTCCATGCCGGGAACATTTCTTCAGACCCGGTCCCTTCCAACAGGTCCACTCCCAGGAAGTTTCGCAAGGTATCGCGCATGCTGGCGGAAAAATCCGACGGAAGGAAAATAAACAGAGGACCGGTTGCCCTGGGTATGTGTGTAAGCGCGGGGAAGGGTTGCAGCTTGCCGCCACTCCACAGCAGAGTGTACCTGAAACGCTCTATGTGCTCATGCCGGGCGGGAAACCTGATGTTGGCCCCGGCCGCGGCCAGGCAGCGATCCAGGGACGGGTCGCCACTACCTGGTGAAAGCACATCGCTGGCCAGCAAGGTGCCGGCGGGGCCCACCGAGAATGCCCAGACCAGCGGCTCCACCTCGTCACGTTGGGCTTGCTCCAGGAAGCAAGGCGAAAAAAAAACCGTAGAGTCGTGAATGATCTGGAGAACCTCGGACTCCTGGAGATAGATGGGGAGTGGCGCGGCATCCTCGTCGTAGGTGGAGGCCGGCGCCCCGGAGAGACCACAGAGAAAAAAAAGAACAGGAAAGCTCATCACTTCAAGTCCTCCAGGATGCCGTCATAGACTTGATGTTGAAGCAGTGAACCATTACCGGGCTGCTGGGTGCCCTGGGGGGTGAAGACGGAGGAGAGGTTTGTTGTCCAGTGAAACTCGTGCTTGACACGATGTGGTTCTTCCACCTCCACCCAGACCTGGCCCCGGCACTCCCCATCGGAGCTGTGGATGGCCGTCCACTCCGGGCGTTTTTCCCAACCCTTGCCCACCACCGTACCCGTATAGCTCAGGTGATGAAGCTGAACGCCGTCTTCATCCTGCACCATTTCTTCGCGGGTCCAGGTCACGCGTTGGGTCAGGCGCATTCCACGATCTTTGTCCAGGATGTAGGGAAGATGGACATTGAGAGTCACGGTTTCACCAACAGCCAACCGAGGAATGTTTGTTCCCAGGCTGGCCCAGAGAGGCATGAGAAGATCGCCGTGGCGAGGTTGGCCGGAGAGGTGTTCCAGTTGGCGAAGCTGGAGCAATTCGCCCCCGATGAAACGACGCATCTCGAAGGAAAGCGATGAAAGCCCGGAAAACACGGGGAGCGAATTGGGACGTTCCGGGTACGAGACGACAATCGGGCCCAGATCCACTTTGAAACCAATGGATTCATCCCGGTATCGTCGGGCCGGTTCCACGTTGATCGTGCCATCCCAGTTGAAGACACTGGGGTCTGAATACTCCAGCGGTACCTCCCCGCGGCCATCTTCCAACAGGTATGTCGAAAACCGCGCCTGGACGGAAAAACGCATTTCCCTGTGGATCCACTGGGTCAGGTCGTCTTTGGGGGGGAGGCGATGACGACAGTACACGGAGCACAGAGCCACCAGCAGGAGCATCCCAACCGGGTACCGACGATGGTGGTACCCTGGAGCCAACGTGGAAATGCCTTGTCTGTGGATGGCAACGTGAAGCACTTGTCCTCCTGGATTGCCCTGAGACAGCTCCCAGGCGATATACCTTCGCGGCCAGGGGCTTCCTCGCGTATAACCCTGCCCATGGCTGGGTGCGCCTGGAAAAGACAGGGCTTATGCTACCGGGGCACGGCTCTTCCATGCTCAAGGCATGGTGCCGTTGTCGGGGAACAACCAGTGCGGGAGCCCTGTGGCCGCTGTGTGAATCTTGAATGGTGGAGGCTTTGAACATGGCATCAGCCGTGATCCTGGCAGCAGGCGGCTCACGAAGAATGGGTTTCCCGAAAGCTATGCTGGAATACCGGGGGAAAAGCCTTCTGGCCAGGCAATGTGAAATACTCCACCCGCTGGTGGAACGTCTGGTGGTGGTGTCAGGCTGGGCTTCGACTCGCCTGAAAGCCCACGTCCCACCTGACATCCTGCACATCACAAACCACGAGTGGTACAGGACCGGGCAGGCGGACAGCCTATGCCTCGCCATCAAGAGCATCCCTCCGGGCCGCATGCTGGTGCTGCCGGTCGATGTGCCCGTTCCCAGCGGCCAACTCATCGAGGCAATGCTCTCCCGGGAAGGGTCCGTAGTCCCCACCTTCAGAGGCAAGCATGGGCATCCCGTACTCCTGGGCCGTGATCTGGTGGAAACCCTGCGCCACCACTGCCCTGCAGGCGGACTGGGCAACCTGCTGGGCGATGCCCAAGAACTGGAGACCGGCGAGGCATGGGTGCTGGCCAACATAAATGGACCCGCTGACTGGGCCAGGTGGCTCCTGTGGAACAGGCAGGCAAGACCCAGACACTGAAAATGCTCCGGCCTCCCCGACGCTTCCGGGGCTGTTGCGGGTCAATGGATGGGAAGCGGGGTATATCTTTGTGCTGGAAACTGGCGGCTCGGGCCATCGTGTTTTAGGTGTAGCCATCTGCAGCCACAATGCACCCGGCCACGCACAGGGGCAGAATCTTGACGGAGAGCAAATGCGTACCAAAACCTGTCAATCGAGGAAACAGCATCTCAATGGCACCTGTTTGCTGGCATGTCTCCCATTGCTCATCACCTGTTGCACGTACCAACAGGATACCCAGCAGCCCAGCCAGGATCAGGCCTCTCCACAGGGGCAGGGACAGCCCTTTGGAAGCCAGGGCCCACGCCCGGGTATGGGCCAACCTCCAGCGGGAGCCAAGGGGCAAGGGCCAGCCGGGCAGCCCATGATGGCTGGAGCAGGTCCCCAGGGCGCGGAAATGGGCGGCTCCATGATGGGCGGAGCAGGTCCCCAGGGTGCGGCAACGGGCGGCTCCATGATGGGCGGGATTGATCTCTTCCAGATCAAGCCTCAACTCACGCAGGATGAGTTAGCAAAAAACGAGCATGTCACCATCAGCGGCAAGACCTCGGGCGTGGGCTGTCTTGGAAAGGTCCGCATCGACGTTCTGGAGATGGCCGCCACCTCTCCTGGCCAGCGCCAGGGCCCCCCGTCTGGCCCCATCACTTTCATCTTGAAGGATGGCCCCGGGGACTTCCAACTCCTGGCACCCAAGAACGGCTCATATGGCATCGTGGCTCTTTGTGATGCCAACGGTGACGGAAAGCTGTTTCCCTCATCCGACATGATGGCCCGTTCCCAACCCTATGATTCAGTAACTGAAGACATCGGGGGACTTGTACTGGAGTTTGGCGCATTCCCGAACCGCGGCATGGGAGCCGGGGCCGGCATGGGCGCTGGAATGGGAGCCGGGGCCGGCATGGGCGCTGGAATGGGAGCCGGGGCCGGCATGGGCGCCAATGCCGCAATGGTTCCCCCCGGAACCATGTCGTCCACCCCACAGCCCGTCCAGCAACCCGCCGCCGGCGATGGCAGCAGCTCGCCAGAGCCCGCGGCAACGAATCAATAGTTGCCATCCCCAAGGGCGGACAGAGCAAGAACGAACCGCGGTTTCATGGCTGACCGGTCACCGCGGAGCCGTGCGGACAGCCCACATGTCCTGGTATCAAGCGGGCTCGTTGTCTCGGATGTAGGAGTGCTCGCGCAAGCGGTTGAGAGCTTCGCGTTCGATCTGCCGAACCCGCTCCCTGGAGAGCCCCATTTCCTTGCCCACCTCGGACAGAGTCCTGAACTCGCCATCCTCCAGACCGTAACGCCTCGTGAGAACGAATCGCTGCCGTTCCGTGAGCACATCCAGGAAAGCCGAGTGCATGCGGTCCAGTTCCTGGGCCTGGATTGCTTCTCCGTCGGGTTGCGGAGCGCTGTCGTCGGAAAGGAAACGCTCCAGCGGCCTGGGTCTGGGGCCGTCGTCCACGGGCTGCTCCAGAGAGATGGTGTTGCCCTGGGAGAGCAGCAGTTCAGCGCGTTCCTTGTCGATCCCGACTTCGTCGGCCAAGTCGGTGGTGGAGTATTCGATGCCGGCTGCTTCAAAGCGTTTTATGGCCTTGCGAAGGTTTCTGGTCTGTTCGACGGCGCAACCGGGAAGACGGACAGGTCTGCCGGTGTGGTCTATGGCACGGGTCATCTGTGCCCGAACCCACCACCTGGCATAGGTACTGAAGCGGATACCACGGTCGGGATCGAAACGCTTGGCCGCTCGTAGAAGACCTATGTACCCTTCCTGGACCAGGTCTTCTTCGTCCATGAATGGACCAGCGAGCTTGCGGGCTTCGCCGTGGGCGATACGCCTGCCACTCATGGCAAGACGCCAGCGCAGATCCTCGGCCACGTTCCAGGCACCTCGAGCCCGCCTGGCGCAGATCTTGAGGCTGTCATCAAGTCGGGAGACGCGCCCAACGGCTCGGACGGCTTCTTCCAGGCGATCCACCGCACCTGCTCTCGTACGCTCCGCCCGCTCGGGGCGCCGAGAGAGGATGTGCTCGGCTTCGTTGATTCCGGCTATGGCTTCGCGAGCCGCTTGCTCAGCTTTGCGAATTTCGCGGGCAATGGATTTTTCTTCTTCGGCACTGAGCCGCTCAGAGCGGCCTTCACTCTGGCGAAACCAGTCCATCCCATATCTCGGATTCAACATTGTTCCCGATCTCTCCCTGGTGCCAGAACAGAAGCGGGCATAAGCGTGTTCCCTGTACTCGACCGGACGATCTTCCTTCCTGACATCGAGAACCTGAATGGGTCTTGGGATCTATGCCATGTCGGACGCCACGAGTACGACGTCTGGTGATCATGGCGCGCTATGACGCCTCAAGTCTAGCAGGATGTCAAGTCCTTTTTCAATCCGGTTACCTCACGAACTCGAAAAATCGTTTCTCTGGCTACTTTTCTGGCACGCATGGCACCTTCGGCCAGAATGTCTTCCAACACTTGAGGTGTCGCCATGAGTTCGCGGTATCGTTCTCTGGGTCCTGCCAGGAACATGTCCATGACCCGAAACAACTCCTGTTTGGCATGCCCGTAGCCGAAACCCCCAGCCTTGTAGCGGGCTTCCATCTCGCCCGCCTGTTCTTCAGAGGTAAAATTCCTGTATAGATTGAAGACTGCACAGGAATGCGGATCCTTGGGTTGCTCCATGGGGGTGCTGTCCGTAACGATACGCATGATCCTTTTCCTGAGCTTCCCGGAGGATTCGAAAAGAGGAATCACGTTTCCATGGGATTTTGACATCTTTCGGCCATCGGTTCCGGGAATGGTCGCCACGTCATCACGAATCAACGGCTCGGGCACCACCAGCGTCTCACCAAAATGGTGGTTGAAGGCCAGAGCCATGTCCCGGGTCATCTCTACATGCTGTTTCTGATCCCTGCCCACTGGTACCAGGGTGGCGCCGTAGAGAAGTATGTCGGCGGCCATGAGCACGGGGTAGAAGAAGGTCCCGGCGTTGACCTCTCTTCCACGAGAGATGGCATCTTTGTAGGCATGGGCACGGTTCAGGAGACCGAGTCCAGTGACGCAGCCCAGGATCCAGGACAGCTCGCAGACTTCTGGAACGTCGGACTGGACAAAGAGCGTGGTACGTCGGGGATCCAGGCCAAAAGCCAGCCAGGTGGCCGCCACCTCCATCTTCATGCGGTGTAGAAGACGGGCATCGCGTATGGTCGTGAGAGCATGATAGTCCGCGATGAAGTAGAAGCCTGGCATCTGCGATGCCAGGGCCAGGGCCGGCTGAATGGCGGCGAGATAGTTGCCAACATGTGGCGTGCCCGAAGGCTTGATCCCCGTCAGTGAAAGGGCTGATTTACATTCAATGCCTGGCTTGGTAGGGGAGGACATGATTTCTCCTGGCGCAAGGTTGGCCAGAACAGCACTGGGCAGCCACACCATTACCGCCTGGGTCCATACAGGGAGGCGATATCGTTGAAAGTGGTGTCGGCCTGCTCCAGACTCCTGCCTGCATACGACTCCGAATTGTCCGGACGGTCGAAAGCGGCCCAGGTTATCAGCTTTGGGTCAAGTCGGCAAATCACCCTCACATCCAATGGGTGGTTTTCCGCCCCGTGGCGGAAAACCCCGTAGGTCAGGGGCCTTCCAACTCCAGACTGGGGAAACCCATCAGCGGTCGCAAGGGCTCGCGCAGGCCGTGGTTGCGTCCAAAAGGCGGTCTCTGCAGGTGCCCGGGACGGCAAATCCTTTCGAAACCCATTTCCAGAAGCCTTGCAGGATCTGACAAGTCAGTAGCACAGGCGGCCAGTTGTCGCGCCCAGGGGGCCAATTCATCTTCCAGTTGCTCCAGTCCGGCGATGGCGTGTACTCCCAACACTCTTGGAAGTGCCGCAGGTTCCATGTACCGGATGGGGGTGGAGAGCACTGCCCAGTCCCGACCCAGCAGGGCACGCCCGCGAACCCTGGCCAGGCCAATGCGACGACGACGTTCAGGACCCAGCAACGGGTCCATACGACCCAGGGGCCACAGTCTACCTGCCCGGTTCAGCGCAGCGGCCAGCTTGTCGGCCATGGCCTCCGCTTCCCGCCTGGAGCCCAGCAGAACCACCGCCACCGGGGTGTAGCAGCCGCGGCCATCGTAGAGCGTCGTGTCGTCGGCTATGGCTTCTGCCACCGCCATCGTCTGTTCCCGTATCACGACCAGGCTGAACCTGTGGCCGTGGAGAGAAAGCCTTGCCTGGTGGTGTTGGGAAGCGATTGCCTTCATGGAAGAATCACTTCCCATGGCCAGAACGGCATCCACCGGTGGAAGCTGCCGGGACATGGTGAGGGATACGGGTATGCCCTCGGCCTGAAAACAATCCACCATGGCCGCGCAGAACTCGGGGCTCGCAGCGGGAGCCTTGACCAACACCCTGCTACCCAGGGCACACAGCATCGCCACCCATTCCAGTGGCGCGGTAAAGACGCCCCTTGCAGCCACCACCACCACATCACGGGGAGGTATCCCGGGGAGATCCAGCACTCGCTCCAGTCCGGGGCGGTCGATGAGACCAACGGCCAGGGATAGGCAACGTCTGGCCATGGGAGGCGAGAGTCCGTCTGATATTGCCGCGGGATCGGGATGTCGCAAGAGACGATCCAGGGCGCGCAGAACAGCATCCAGCCGTATGCCTGCTGTCCTGTGGGGATTTTCAGTGGCCAAGGGCTTCCTCCACGTCCAGTGAGCATCCCCTGCACCGGGCCCCTGGGAGACGTCCACGCAGATGCAGCCGGTGCTGGTCCAACAAGGTGCCCAGATCCGATGTCTCTATGGCGAGCACGCTGTGCAGGTTGGCCAGATCGATGAATCGTAGCTGGCCCTCATGCCCCGGGGGGAGAGGGGCACCGGTCCCAGGATCCGTCGCCATCACATGAAGCCAGGGGGGTATGCGGTAGATCTCGGATTCTGTTGGTTGCTCCCCATATTCCTGGAGAGTGAGAGGACGACTCCAAAGCTGGCTGGAGAGTTCCGTCATCCCGTACTCGCCAACCCAACGGATTCCATCTCCCAGGAGGCCGAATGCCCTCGAGATCAGCTCCTGGGGCTCAAGATCCAGGCTTCGTCCCTTGAAGCCCCCAGTAATCATCAGGAGTGAGCCGGTTGGGAGAACGAGTCCCCCGGCAGGGGAGTGGGATAGCAGGTGGTGAAGGCCCAGTGCCGTGGCGAAAATGGTCACCGGTTCGCGGACCTGGCGAAGGTAGTTCCAGGCCAGAGAGGCGTCGGGCCTGCCATGGGAAGAAACAGCATGGGTGGCACAGGGAGCCAGACAAGCCACCATGTGGGAGAGTGAGCTGCCGGGGCTGGAAGAGGCCGACGGAATCAAGGAAAGGTGACGACCAGGTGCCCTGGGCAGGCAACGGCGGTACCATGTGGTGGCTGACAGGTCATATATGGCGCTGTTCAACATGCGATGGATGCCCGGTCGCCCCGTGGTGGTCCCACTGGTGCGAAAGACCTGGGCTGCTCGTTCCGGCGGAAAGCAGGTCAGCGTGAGATCGCGGAACAAGCCCGTGGGAACAGCCGGCACTTCTTCGATCCCGCCGGGTCTACGACCCGCGGTAATTGCTGCATAGTCGGGATTGTGGCGCACCTGCCAGTGAAAGAGCCTCAACGCGAGATCGTTCATCTCCTGGGCATCGTACTCACATGTCTCGATGAACTTACGAATGGATTTTTCGGGTGAAGCCAGCATCGTGTCATTCCACAGGGCTGTGACGTGAATACTCGGCGAGCCGCGGCACGGGGAGTCGGGAGGCCAGCATCAGGTACATGAGTCCAGGAAATCGGCCAGAGTGGAGAGCGCCGAAGAAAGCTGTTCCTTCGTAATGGTGAGAGGGGGTGTGATGCCCAGGATGTCGGCATCCTCTCCACAAGGGAGAACCATGAACCCGTGCTCCAACAGGTACCTGCTGGCAGACAGAGCGATGTTGGTTCCTGCCCCTTTCCTAGGCGCTGCCGCTGGCCTCATGGGTCGATGTCCATTCAAGACCGCTCCCAGCATCAGCCCACGCCCCTTCACCTGGACAACTCCGGGGATGGACATCAGTTCTTCCCGTAGCCAGGAGCCAAGTCTGGCAGCTCGGGCTGGAAGGTCTTGTTCCCGGAGAACGTCGATGGTTGCCAGGGCCATGGCAGATCCCAGGGGGTTCCCCAGGAAGGTCTGGGTGTGGATGGCCTGCCCCGTGGAGGCACCCCAGGCATCCATCACGGCGGCCGTGCCCACGCAGGCGGATATGGGGAAACCCGCCGACATGCCCTTGCCCAGACATATGATATCGGGACGAACACCCTCTGCCTGGAACGCGAACCAGGAGCCGGTTCTGCCGAATCCGGTGAAGACTTCGTCCAGGATCAGCAACGCACCTGCGTCCTTTGCCGTGGAAGCGAGATGGGCAAGCCAACCCCGTGGGGGCACATTCATGCCCCCCCTTCCCTGAAGGGGTTCCACGAGCACAGCCGCGAATTCAGCCAGGGGCGGGAGGGATCCACCGAAGGTGGCGTGCTGCACATGATGGCCCAGTTGCCCTGAAAACGGGGCCCGAATCTGCTGCGACAGGAAGGATGTGGCAGCCAGAGCGCCAAAGGACAACCCGTGATAACCCCCACGGAAAGCCAATATCTTGTCTCGACCGGTGGCTATTCTGGCAGTCTTGATTGCCGCTTCCACGGCATCGGAGCCACTGGAACCCAGGATGGTCCTTTCCATCCCTGTCAACGCCGAGATGCTCTCCAGAAGCCGTACCCTCTGTGGATCGAAGAAGGTATCGCCCATGGCGTGGGGAAGCAGGCCCACCTGGTGCCTCGCGGCCGCCACCAGGCGAGGATGCGCGTGGCCGATGCTGGCCACACCGAATCCAGCCGTCAGGTCCACGAACAAGTTGCCATCGGCATCCAGCACGTTTGAACCGCGAGCCTGCACCCAGACGGGCGGGTCGTGGTCCGCCAGCCCCAAGGCCATGGCGCGTCGTGAGCGACGAGCGGTGATGGCGGGACATTCCCTCTGGACCAGCC
Source organism: Myxococcota bacterium (assembly GCA_024276675.1). Lineage (GTDB taxonomy): Bacteria > Myxococcota_A > UBA796 > UBA796 > JAFGLY01 > JAJRWT01. The sequence continues at coordinate 122,677 of JAJRWT010000032.1, forward strand.
GGTCCACCCAGGCCCTGGAGCGGGGCCCCGGTATGGCGCCCTTTATCCGGGGGAGTTCGGTTCCTGTGAGGGAGTGATCCCCTGTGGAGTCGAGAGAATCGGACTTCTCAGCTTGCATGGTGGTTCCCGAAACTGCCAGGGCAGCTTGCGTCCCGGCAGTGCAATATGATGTAGGCAGATCACAGTTCGCCAACAGTAACTCCAGAGTTTCCCACGCGCAGCAGCGGGGGGACTACGGCCACTCTCCCTCGTCCTCTCAGCAACGCAGACGATGACCCTGGCCGCACAGAGTCCAGATCAAGCTGTTGACATTTCCCTACTGGCGCGCATACTCCATGCACCATGGACATGCTCCCGGTGCCATGTAGAAGAGGGTACCATCCCAGTTGACTCGGGAGTCCGCCGGATTCAGGCCGGTGGCGAGAAACAACAGTATTTCAGGAGGCAGTCATAATGCGCATCGCGATAATTGGTGCAGCCGGTCGTGACTTTCACAACTTCATCATGCTGTATCGCGACGACCCCTCCATCGAGGTCGTAGCCTTCACTGCCGCACAGATACCTGGTATCGACGGCAGGCGTTTCCCCGCGGAGTTGGCTGGCCCCCGCTACCCCGACGGGATTCCCATTGTCCCTGAATCGGACCTGGAGAATCTCGTAGAAAAAGAATCCATCCAACGTGTGATCTTCGCCTACTCCGATGTTTCCATCGAACATGTGGCGGGGCTGGCAGCGCGCTGCAACGCCGCTGGAGCCGATTTCGTCCTGCCCGGTTCCCGCACCATGGCGCGTTCAAGAAAGCCAGTCCTGGGAGTGGGAGCCGTTCGTACCGGCTGCGGCAAGAGCCAAACAACCCGCTACCTGCTGGATCTCTTGGGTGAACGTGGAGTCAAGGCCGTTGGAATACGGCATCCCATGCCCTATGGCGATCTCACCGCACAGGTGGTACAACGCTTTGCCACCTGGGACGACCTGGTAGAGCACCGCTGCACCATCGAAGAACGCGAAGAATACGAACCCTACATAGAGCGGGGCCGGGTGGTCTATGCGGGTGTCGATTACCCGAAAATCCTCCGCGAAGCAGAACAAGAAGCAGATATCATTCTGTGGGACGGTGGCAACAACGACCTGCCCCTCATCCGGCCCGATTTCCACATAGTCTTGATGGATCCCCACAGGCCGGGTCATACCCGCGGGTACTACCCATCGGAAGCACAGGTAAGGATGGCCAATCTCATCCTCATCGCCAAGAGCGGCACCGCTCCTCCCGAGGCCGTGGAAGCCGAAAAGGCCCTGGCTCGCCAACTTGCCCCAGAGGCCAGGATCATCGCGGTCAACAGTCGAATGACCGTAATGAGCCTGGATGAATCGGATTTGGCCGGAAAGCGGGTTGTATGTGTAGAGGACGGCCCCACCACAACCCACGGCGGAATGCCCTATGGCGCTGCAATCCTGGTGGCCAGGAGAGCGGGTGCCATCATCGTGGATCCCCGACCATTCTTCGAGGGGGAGTTGAAGACCACCTACGCCAAGTACCCTGATCTCGGTCCCCTCATCCCCGCCATGGGCTACTCAAAGAAGCAGAAGAGCGACCTGGAAGCCACTCTGCGCTCCATACCCGCCGATTACATCCTGAGCGGCACGCCCATCGACCTGGCCAGACTCATCGACCCGGGTAAGCCCATTCTTCGCGTGCGCTACGATCTCGAAGAGTTGGACACCGAAGAAAGCCTTGGATCCGTACTGGACGAGTGGTTTGCAAGCCTTGACAGTTGAAGACCGCACCCGACCCCGCTCCGCTGCTGGCTGAGGCTGCCTGGAATCCGTCGCGAGGAATCCTCTGCCAGGGGCGGAGTTCCAGCAAGGGATTCGTTGACCGGGTTGCGGGTTCTCGCAAACACCGGCAATGTCCGTGGTAGTCGTCGACCATTGGAGGCGGGCGCCCATGGTGACATGTTCCATCAGGACGCGGTTTTCTGATTATAACGTATTGGACTTGGAGTATCAGGAATACCGCGAGGCGCGACCCGCGCAGTAGTCCAGCAGGGTTCTGGCGGCTGCTGTCAGTCTCCCCAGTATGGAACGAGCAGCGCTGCCGAAGCGTCTCCCCATGTGGCGTTGGCCCCGAACCCGCCTGTGACAAGGATGGAGCCGTCCAACAGCGTCGTAATCCTGCAACCGGGGCGAGGCCTGTCCAATTCTACCACCACACCTGTCCGTTCTTCCAGGGGATCGAGTATCTCCAGGCTGTTGGCGGACTCCGCCATGGTCGAGTCGGAGTAGCCACAGCCGACCACGTACCAGTCGTCTTCGATCCAGGTGTCCCAGGAAGCCAACTGGCGAGGCTCGCCCAGACTCCAGGCCGGCTTGAAGAACATGGTGTCCATGTTGAATCTCTGACCAGTGGAGAGTACTTCGTGATCCTTGCTCTCCAGGTCCATCCCGCCGGCTATCCAGAAATCACCATCATCGATTTGAATGACCGTGGCATTCCATACCCAGGTGGCGTCCGAGTATCCGTCGGGAGAAGATTCGAAGGCATCTCCGTAGCCTGCCCCCGTGCCAAGATAGTCCCAGATCCCCGTTGAAGCCGAACCCTGCCCCAGAATGAATACACGGCCGTCGTCCGCGGCGACACAGTGCGACACCGCTTCCGAGTCAAAACCCTCGACGGTGATGCCAAAATCCTCGGTGGACCATTTGCCTTCGGAATCCTCGCGCAGGATCTCGCCCACTCCGCCGGTGCCTTCTCCACCCAGGACCAGCACGGCCGTATCCATGAACAGCGCAGCGCAGTGTTCCCGCCTGGCCAGGTTGAGCGTTGCCTTGAGTTGGAGAGACTCTGTTGCAGGTGTAAAGCCCGAGACTCCGGAAACAGGGGCGACCTGGCCTTCTTCCAGTGTTTCGCCCCCGACGATTATGATATCGCCATCAATGGGCTCCAGGTGCGGAGCCATCCCCACCCCCAGGTAGGATTGGTCTTCCACAGGCACTTCGATAGGCGAAAACTCAAATGTAAATGGGTCGAACAACTCGGCGTCTTCCAGGCTGGCCAGGCGATCAGGATCATGGCCTCCCAACAGAAGTACACGGCCATCGGTGGTGGATACGGCTACATGGTCACTTCGCCAGTCGGTCATCTGGTTGTCGATGGGAAAAACCTGGTTTACCGGCAGAAACACGACAGGCACGTCCAGATCCTGTCCCGCGGCCACCACTACCTCAGCGCTACGTCCCAGTGAGGCTACGTCACCGGATCGCAAGCCCACCACCTGGAACCTGATTGGTCCGTAGTCCGTGAGGTTGTTCAACTCGGGAGTGTCGGCGGGGTAGGAGAAGTTCTGGGAGGCAAGTGTCGTACCATCGAAGATGACATCGATCCGAATGTAGTCCAGACGGTCGAAGGGATCGGCTTCGGAGGACGGCACAATCAGTTGGAGGGTCACGAGAGAGTTGTCGGTGCGTACAGAGATCTCATCGCTGGCTTGTTCGGCCGAAGACTCGTTTCCACATGATACGGAACATGTCACGGAAATGACAGGCGCCAACAAGGCACAGAGATGTGAAAACCACGGACTCCCGATGGCACACGAACCAGGCCGGGTCCTGGATTTTGCCCTGTTGAAAGCTGTAGATACATGGAGGTACGGCATCTATGTCACTCGAATCTGGCTCGGAGCCCGTCAATGACACGTACGACAATTCCACCAAAGGATCCGTTGGAAAGAAGCACAAGGACATCTTCCGGCATCGTGTTGGCCACGACAGTAGCCGCGATCTCTTCAATGCTGTTGAAATAATGAGCTTCCAGTCCTCGAGCCAGCAGGTCGTGTACCAACTGGCGTGGATCCAGCAGGTTCTCCGGGGGGAGCTTGTCTGAACGCCCGGGTGGCGCAATCACGACCTGGTCGGCGGCATCAAATGCCCTGGCGTAGTCTCTCTGGAAAATGTTCAGACGACTGGTGTTGGAGCGTGGTTCGAATATGGCCCAGAGCCTTCGGCCACCGAATCGCAGCTTCAAGGCCTCCAGGGTTGCCCGCACCGCCGTAGGATGGTGCGCGAAGTCGTCTACTACGGTAATTCCGGCTATCTCGGCGCGGATCTCCTGGCGACGCCTGATTCCCTGGAAGGTCTCGAAACCCCGCGCGAGATGGTGAGGTTCCAGTCCTTCTCTGTCAAGGGCCGCCGCCACCGCAACCTGGTTCCACAGATTGTGTTCTCCCACCATCGTGGAGTTGAACTCACCAAGCAGCCGGCCCTCTTTCAGAACCTGGAAGTGCATTCTTCCCCTTGCATGGTCGACGCCCAGGATGCGACCGTCCCAGGCACACCCACTGCCGTAGCGCCTGATCTCGCAGCGCGCCCCCGCTGCCGCCTGGCGGGCGCCATCGTCGTTCCATGCCACGACAAGGCATCCATCTTCCGGGGGAAGCAGCCTGGTGAATCCCAGAAATGCTCGCTGAACCTGCCCCAGGTCTTTGTAGATATCCGCATGGTCGAACTCGACACCCGTGAGAACGGCAGTGCGTGGCCTGTAGTGGACGAACTTGGGACGCTTGTCGAAAAACGCGGTATCGTATTCGTCTCCTTCGATGACGAAATGCCTGGGGGTTCCGGTGGGAGCGTGGCACGCGACCGCGCTGCGTGGGAAACCCTTCACCACCCCCCCCACGAGGTATCCGGGGGCACGCCCCGCCTGGATCAGGACATGGGCGGCGAGAGCGGTGGCGGTGGTCTTGCCATGGGTTCCTGCGACGACCAGGGACCGGGTACCCCGGAGGAACATGGAGCCCAGCAGGTGGGGAAATGAGCAGAATGCCAGGTCGCTCTCCAGGAGTGCGCTGGCCTCTTCGTAAACCGCTCGCACCACGTTGCCCACCACCACCAGGTCCGGTCTGTGTTCCAGGTTTCGGGCTCTGAAACCTTCCATCACCGGGATGCCCAGGCCAGCCAGAACATCGCTCATGGGGGGATAGATGGAGGAGTCGCTACCCGTGACCTGGTAACCGTCATCCTTCAGCATGGCCGCGAGAGCACCCATGGCAGTGCCGCATATGCCCATGATGTGAACGCTTTGAAGCGGACTGGGAAGACCGACATTGTAGAGTGGCATGGGGAGAGCTTCCGGTGGAGAGGGGAAGGCCGTCTTCATCCGAAGGAGATTCGGCAGCCTATCGTCACGGGGCCATGGTCACAAGTCTCCGTCCGGAAATGGTGGACGAGCTTTCCCGGCGGCTCACGGACTTCGGCTTTTCTGCCTTCTCCGACGAGGAGGATACCTACTCGCGCTGAGGCGCACATTGCAGCGATCCGACAAGGGACCGGTTGCTCCCACGGACCGAGACGACAGTTGGCGATCACCTGTGGGCGTGCCGGGTTATTCAGAATTCAGAAACCCGCCGTTGCGGCACGCCCCCCCCTTCCTGCACGCCCCAGGCAACCACGAGCCATCAAATGACGCGATTGTTTTCCCTGTTGATGCTGCTGATTTCTTCCTTCATGGGCACGGCAACGGCCCTGGAAGGCGATTCTCCCTTCCGCATCGAGGTAGCACCCCTGACGGTCTCTGCCGGCGCCAGGGTCGATATCCAACTCGTGCTGGTCATCCCCGATGGTTTCCACGTGTACAGAGACATGGTCCAGGTCCGCGTGGACGACCCGGGCATCTTCCAGGTAGGCGAAGCGGTGTTTCCACCGGGAGTGGAAGCTCCGGACCCGGCTTTCCCGGACCAGACCAGGGAGCTGTACCAGGACACCATCGAAATCCTGCTTCCCCTCACCGTTCCCGAGACGGTGCCCGCTGGTGGGTACAGCCTGGACATATGGGCACGATACCAGGGCTGCAAGAAGTCCCTCTGCTACCTCCCCCAGTCGGGAACCTACCAGGCCATGATCAAAGTGGAGCCCCCCCCCGGAGCCGCCCAGCAACCAGTTGCGGCGGGTACCTCCGGATCCGGGCCATCCATGGCTGCCCCTCCCGCGGACTCCGCACGTCCTGGGTCCCGACCCACCGTCAGCATGGCGATCTTCGGATCCAAGCCTCCACTGAACCAACAGAATCCGGTGGCGGTGAGGGCAGTCTCCAGTGCCAACAACGAGGTTCTCGTCGGCTTTTTCATGGCCGAAGGCTGGCACGTCAACAAAGACATGACCACGGTGGAACTTGCAGAAACCACCGGCCTGAGTCTGAAAAAACAGAAATGGCCTGCCTCCGTGGCCTACACCGATGCCGCCAGCGGCATGACCAGGCGCGAAATCGGTGGCGATTTCATGGTACGCGTGCGTTGCGCCGGAGATCCCGGTGAGTATCAAATCACCTTGAATGTTCGATACCAGGCCTGCAAGGAAAACCTCTGCCTGATGCCCCAGGAGGTTGCTCTTCCGGTCACCATGCACCTGGTGGACAAAAAACAACTCGATCACGGTACGGAATCCGAAGTTGCCAAGAACGATGGAGCCAGCAGGGAACCTGCTCTCCAACAGGGTCCGCCGGCAACGAACGCCCCGGAAGGCCCCGCCACGCGGGCCAGCACCGTCATGGCAAAGGAGCCACCTGCCGAAAGCGTCGCATCCAGTGGGGGCAACACCTTCGAGTCCGTGCGGGAACGTGGTATATTCTGGCTTGTCCTCTTCGTATTCGGGACCGGCTTCCTGGTGAGCCTCACCCCCTGTGTCCTGCCGATGATACCCATTACAATGGGTATCATCGGCGCACAGGCTGCGGGAGGCAGATGGAAGGCACTGTCGCTGTCGGCAACCTACGTGGCGGGCATGGCCATGGTCTACACAATCCTGGGTGTGACCGCCGGACTCACGGGCAGCCTATTCGGGTCATGGATGCAGTCACCATGGGTTGTGGGCGGTGTGTCCTTGTTCTTCACCGCCATGGCTTTTGCCATGTTCGGTTTATTCGACGTCTCCGTGCCATCGGGTTTGGCTACTCGACTCAACCGCTTCGGTGGTCCCGGCTATGTGGGAGCCTTCGTCGTGGGAATGATCGGAGCCGTTGTGGCCGGACCCTGCTCTGGCCCGGTAGTGGTGAGCCTCATGGTGCTCATTGGCCAACAGAGCGAGGTGTTTCTTGGCATCGCGCTGATGCTGGCTTTCAGCCTGGGAATGGGAGTGCTCTTCCTCCTGGCGGGTGTCTTCTCCAGCACCATTATCCGGCCCGGAGCCTGGATGGAGTCGGTGAAAAAGTTCTTTGGCGTGCTCATGCTGTTGGGGGCCATCTACTTCATCTCGGCCCACCTGCCTGATGTACTCGTTCCTCTTCTGGTATCAGCGGTGTTGATGGTTACCGCTGTCTTCGGCTGGCCTGCTGATGACAGCGGCGGCTTCTACCTCACACGGACGCTGAAGCTTTATTCCATCGTGGCGGCTCTCGTGGCTGCCTGGTTGCTCCTGGGGACCATGGCCGTCAATGGCTTTCTCATCGGTCCGCTGTCCACGCACAGCTCCACCGATTCCCATGGCATCTCGACCACCGCCGGCATCCACTGGCTGAACGACGAATCCGAAGCGCTAGTCCTGGCCAGGAGCGAGGGCAAACCTATGATGGTGGACTTCACCGCCGATTGGTGCGCTGCCTGCAAGGAGTTGGAAACGTTCACCTACAGCAACCCGGCTGTTGTGGATCTCAGCAGGGACTTCGTGGCCCTGCTGATCGACGCCACCTCCGACAAAGATCCCCAGGTCAAGGCGCTCCTGGAAAAGTACAAGGTCAAGGGCCTGCCAACGGTGGCTTTCGTAGCTCCCGACGGGACGCTCTTCGATGACATTACTGTAACCGGCTTCGTCGATGCCGAAGAATTCCTCTCCCGCATGAAAAAAACACAAGCAAAACTGGGCCCCTGAGAATACCTTTTTCATGTTCGTGATACCCTGTTCCCGTTACAGCCCAAGGCTGTCAGACCTTTCGGGATCGCAACCTGAAACGCTCGGCGCCAGTTGATCGGTGTGTCAAAATGTCCAGGAGACCAAGAGGATTCGACCCCCTCTCCAGCCTGTTTGAAAAACCCATCGAAGATCCCGCGGCTCCGGAAGCACAAGACAGTTCGGAGCGCTACCTGGATCCGTCCTCCCTGCACGCCTTTTCACATGTCGTGGATGTCACCGATCCCTTTTTCAGTTCTCCACCGAGTCCGGAAAAAGCGAGCCACAAGGCAGGCGACTTCAACGCCGGCAATGGTGTGCCACAAACGCTATTCGTCACAACCGCCGATGAAAACCAGTCGGGGCCAAACGAAGTACCGGGGACCGACTCATCCTCCACCGAAGTCTCAACCGACAAGGAAGCCCCCCCGGCGCAAAAGCTCGACCCACGTACATTGGCAGTGGCGCTGGGGAAGGCAGCCGCCTCCGCAGCAGCTAATGCGCCACCTTCCATCCCCAGCGATGCACGCGGCAGGGCTCACCCCATGACGGACATTCAAGGCGCCGACAAAGCACTACCGCCGGAAAGCAGACTGGATGAGCTATCCAGAAGAGCAGTCCGCCCCGGTTCCGCCCGGGAGATCATCCGGCATGCACTGGAACAGGAACAGCGGGAACAGGAGCGCGCCGCCCGGATCAGGCGTGAATCCGCGAATCGTTCTCTCCAGCCAGATGGCGCTTCCACGGCCCCCAACAGGCATTCGCCCCTCGTGGCCGAGTCGACAGAGATAATCGAGAAAGCGCTCAAAGGCCTTGGCCCAATCCAGGTCTCCAACTGCATGGCCGTGAAGGATCGCGAGATACTTCGTGCCCTGTGGAAAGCCCACCGTGCGCGTTTCGCGGCAGACGGCAAGTTGGAACAGGTGGTGGCGGCAGGAGCAGTCCTGATCGCCCTGAAGCTGGTTCCCGAGGGCAAGCTTCTTGCTGCCCACGTGCTGACCCAGGCCAGCGACTACCTGGTATGGCTGGACCTGGACCAGGGCATCCCCCTTGCCGCCTTCGCAGACGCCAAGGCCTATTTCGTACATAGAATGTGATTCGGCTGCGGCTCCGGCGTTTCACCCGCGGTCACAGCGGCAGCAGCCGGTATTCGCGCGCGAACTGCGGCGCACGACCAGGAGCGCAGGGCCGCGAATCAGTTTGGTAGGTCGTTGACAGGTGCTCAAGCCCATCTTTGCCGAAAAGCACGAAAACACGGGGAGCCATCATGGACCATGGGCCGGTCCCCAGGGCCCCTGAAGCCACCTTGCAAGCACCAGGAGGGACCACAGCCGGCGCCTGTGATCGGAGAGGCCGCTCATGTGCTGGCGTTTCCATCGACGAACGCTGTCGGCGGTCACCCATGGCTCCACCTGTTGCTCCAACTCGTGCAACAGGTGGGTACAGGAGCCCTTCAGCCATGGTCCCACCGGAGTTCCGAAACCTTTCTTGGCAAGACGTGCCAGCTCCGGCGGGATGATGCTGCTGGTGATTTCTCGCCAGATGGCCTTGGTACGATGCAGGCCCAACTTGAGCCCGGAGGGAACCCTGGCCGAAAGTTCTACGAAGCGATGGTCCAGAAAGGGAGAACGGACCTCGACACCATGGGCCTGGGATGCACGGTCCACCTTTGCCAGCACTCCATCACCAAGGTAGAAGCGCCGATCCAGAGCCATGGCCATACACTCTGGAGAAGCTCCCTTCATGGCCGAGGCAAACTCGTCCACTTCGCTCCAGACATCGTCCAGCATGCTGGCGTCAAGGTCCTCCGGCAAGAATGCTCCCATCCACACCTGGTTCCTTCGATGGCTGGGCAAGTGGAGGCCGGCATGCATTCTCTTCAACTGGTAATCGAAGGACACGTTGTCGTAGGACGGGGGCAGGACTCGTAACAACAAAGCCATGGCAGGGGAGAAAAACCTGCCCACGGGAACGAGACGATGGGCCAGGTAGGTCTGGTATCCCCCGAGCGCCTCATCCCCACCATCTCCTGAAAGTACTACCTTGAAACCGGCAGCGGATACCTGGCGCATCAGCCACCAGGTGGATGGAAGACTCGAGTCACCCAGGGGCTCGTCCAACTGGTTCTCCAACTCTTCCAATACTTCGGGTAGATTATAGCTCTTGAACGGTATGGTATTATGAGTACAGGAAAAATGTGCAGCCACCATCGATGCGGCTCCCGACTCGTCGAAGCTGCGGTTTTCCGGGGCCAACGTGAAGCAGGTGACGGGCTGCTTCATGTGAGGGCCAACGGTGGCCAGTACAGCGGTGGAGTCAAGGCCCCCGGACAACAAGACACCCACAGGTACGTCAGAGACCAGCCGCGACAGGGCTGCATCCCGAAACGCCCCATGTAGGCTGGCTTTCCACGCCCGACGTTCTCTGGGCCCAGGGCATCCCTGCCTGGGAACGGGGGGGGACCACCAGGAGCCAACCTGCACGCCGTGGGTATCCAGCCGTACCAAGCAGCCCGGTTCCAGCTTTTCGATGCCCTGGTAGATGGTCCTTGGAGCCGGTATGTACTCAAAGAGCAGGTAGCGAGCGATGGCTCCTGGGTCTACCCGCCTCTCCATGCGTGGGTGTCGAAGAAGGGCCTTCAGTTCGCTGGCAAAGACAAAGACACGGTCCTTGGGGAGAGTCGTATAGAAAAGCGGTTTTTGCCCCATGCGATCACGGGCCAGCCATAGAACCTGCTCTCTGCGATCATAGACCGCCAGGGCGAACATGCCCTGGAGTCTCGGGAGCGCCGCTTGCAAACCCAGAGCCGCCACCAGCTCAACCAGGACCTCCGTGTCGCAGCGGGTTCTGAAGATCGTTCCCCGAGCCCTGCACTCCTGGCGAAGCTCCTTGAAGTTGTAGATTTCCCCGTTCATGGCGACCCAGAACCTGCCCGAGCAGTCCGAGATGGGTTGACGCCCGCCTCGGGGATCCTGGATGGCCAGGCGCCTTACGGCCAGCCCCCCCATCCGGAAGCGCACGCTGTGGGCATCGTCTGGTCCTCGGTGAGCCATGGCATCGCGAAGGCTGTCCAGGGGGCCAAGGTCGGGAGGGACATGAAAACAAAAAATCCCGGCGATTCCGCACAAAAGGGGCTCCTGCCACGGTGTTCAGCCGACTGATGGTCTAACGACGTGGGTGGGCTCACCGTCCACCCGCGAGGGGGGAAAGTTGCGAAGTGCCCGAACCTTGTAGGGCTCCTTGGCCAGTATTTCGAAATGCATTCGTATCAGGACCTCGGCGATGATTCCGAGAGTGATCTCCAGTGCGCCGAATACGCCCAGCATGGGGGATGTTATGGTCAGGCAGACCGCGAGGAGCGGCCTGTCCAGCACCGTCCAGAAAAGGATGGCGATCAAGCCGATGGCAAGCCCCGCGAAGACCAGCAGGAAACCCAGCCATCCAAAAAAGTATATGGGTGAGACGTAGAAGTCCCTCAGGAACTTGAGAGTGGTGAGGTCAAGGAGCACCTTGAATACGCGGGACAGTCCGTACTTGCTTTCCCCGTGCTCTCGTGCATGATGGCGGACAGGCACTTCCGTGAGTCTGGCTCCGGCCCAGGTCACGTATATGGGAATAAAACGATGCATTTCGCCGTACAGCGGGATCCCCTCCACGAACTCGCGCCGGTACACACGCAGTGTGCAGCCGTAGTCGTGCAGGGGGACCTTCGAGAGTCGGGAGATGAGCCAGTTTGCCACCCGGCTTGGCAAGGTGCGGGTAAGGAAGGTGTCTTTTCGATCTCTACGCCACCCGCAGACCACATCGTGACTGTCCAGGTGTGACAGGAGCATGGGAATGTCGCGAGGGTCGTTCTGTAGATCCGCATCCATGGTTACCAGCAAGGGTGCCGTGGTGTTGCGGAAACCGGCGGTCAAAGCTGCTGTCTGGCCATAGTTGCGCACGAAGTGGATCACCTTCACGCGGTGGTCCTTCCTGGCGAGCCGGTCCAGAACCCGGGCAGAACCGTCGGTGCTGCCGTCATTGACGTACATCACCTCGAAGTCGCAGAGCAGATCCTCAAGGGTCGAGATGATCACTTCGTGCAGCGCCGAGAGGTTCTCCCTTTCGTTGAAGACCGGGATGATGAGCGCTATCTGTTCGCTTGGAGGAGTTTCTGTGGGCAAACGATGGTGTCCGCTAATCTGTCCCCACATCATCCGTATGGCCGGTGGCTGTCGCGGATTCGGTGGGGGGAGTGGTTTCAGGGCTTTCGCCGGAGCCAATCGTTGGCCCAGCGGGGGGGGAGCCTGCCGCACCGCCCCCTGGTTGGTCCACGGGCTGGCCGGCTGATGCCTGCCCGTGCGAACCGGGAGTCAAAGCCCCCAGGTCGGGGTCGTCGGAAAGAACGAGGTCTATGCCCGACAAGGGCTCGGTCCCGACGAGGATGGGGGTTTTCGTGGAATCAGCAGGGTCATCGGGGCTGGGGCCGTTCCCGGTCTGGTCCAGAAAACCGACGACGTATAGCTCGCCGAAGTCCCTGGGGGCCGTCACCGACCAGCGGCCGAACTCGTCGAGCTGGAGGGTGTGGACCAGTTGGGGGGCCTGGTTTTCCTTGACCACGAGGAAATCCAACCTGATTTTGCCGGATTTTTCTCCGGAATATGCCAGGGTACCCTCTACGGCAACGCCGTCTTCCGCACCGGCGGAAAAACTGGTCCTCATGGCTTGGGAAGGGGGAGGAGCTTGCGCGTCTTCAGCGCCCTGGGGGGCGGGCTGGGCCGTGGGAGCTTCCCCGGGAGGGGTCTGCCTTGCGTCGTCGGAAGAACTCGAGGGAGCACTGGTGGGGTCGGGGCAACCCGCCAGGTATAAAAGGGCGATGAGCATGGCAATGCGCATTGTCGGGCCTCGATAATATTGAACGGGACGGATTGAATTGAAAGTAGCAAGTATGCAGGTGGCATGTCAACGAACCATTGGCCCAAACTGCCTAGGTTTGTGCTGATCGCGTTCCTGGCATCCCAATGGCTCCGGAGTTAGAGCGCTCTGCCGGAGGACCCATGGACAACTTTGAACAAAGCATGTACGAACTCATCGTGCGAACCTCCACCCTCCTGCCACCCGACGTTAAAAAGATCCTCGCTGAAGGCCGAAGCAGGGAACTCGTAGGAACGCAGGCATCCGCAGCGCTCACCACCATTGCTCGCAACGTGGACATGGCCGCCGCCAGCACCGCGCCCATATGCCAGGACACGGGCATGCCCACCTTCGAGCTACACGTTCCCATGACCGTGGACCAATCGGCCATGGAAGAAGCCATCGGCAATGCCCTCTCGCGGGCCACAAAAGAGGGCACTCTACGCCCCAACTCGGTCCATTCCATCACTGGGATGAACGAAGGGAACGGGGGCACAGGATACCCCGTGGTCCATTTCCAGCAATGGAAGCAACCAGGAATCCACGTTCGGCTCATTCTCAAGGGAGGGGGCTGCGAAAACATGAACCGCCAGTACTCCCTTCCAGTTCTGCTCCCCGGCCTGGGAACAGCGGGGCGTGACCTGGACGGCGTACGCAAGTGTATCCTGGACGCCGTCTACCATGCTCAGGGCAAGGGATGTTCGCCTGCCTTCCTGGGAGTTGGAATCGGCGGCGACCGCATGGGCAGCTACGAAACAGCCAAGGCCCAGTTGTTCCGGCGGGCCGACGACCAGAACCCAAACAAGGATCTGGCAGCCCTGGAAAACTACGTAATGGACGCCGGCAACACGCTGGGAATCGGCACACTCGGTTTTGGCGGGCGGGTTTCGGTCCTGGGCTGCAAGGTTGGGCATCGAAATCGGCTCCCAGCCTGTTTCTTCGTTTCGGTGGCCTACAACTGCTGGGCCTACCGGCGCCAGGGTGTCAGTATCGATCCCGAAACCCACGAGATACTCCAATGGGACTATCACGACCCGGATGCGCCGGATTCCATGGAAGGCGGCGAAAGCCGATCCGCTCCTGGCGCCGAGCCCATCAGGCTTCGCACACCTCTGAGCGAAAAAGAAGTCCGCTCTCTCAAGGTTGGCGACGTGGTCCTGCTGTCCGGCACGATCCACACAGGCCGCGATAGCTTCCACAAACACCACATGACCAACGATGCTCCCGTGGATCTTGACGGCGGCGCCATCTATCACTGTGGACCGGTCATGCTCCAGGATGGGGATCGATGGCTCGTCAAGGCTGCCGGCCCAACCACCTCCATTCGCGAAGAACCCTACCAGGCTGCCATCCTGCAGAAGTTCCGACTCCGGGCTGTCATCGGCAAGGGTGGAATGGGGAACGGCACCCTGGAAGCTCTCCGGGACGTTGGTGCGGTCTATCTGAACGCCGTGGGGGGAGCGGCCCAGTACGCCGCTCGCTGTGTCAAGGAGGTCACGGGTGTCCACTACCTGGAGTTCGGGATTCCAGAAGCCATGTGGCATCTGGAAGTAGAAGACTTCCCGGTCTTCGTTACCATGGACAGCCACGGTAGAAGCCTTCACGCCGACGTGGAAACCTCGTCTTTCGAAAAACTCGAGAGCCTGGCGCCCCGCGTCTTCTGAACCTGCCCGCCTTTGTGGCTATGGCCCCCGATACGGCTCAGTCCTTCAGATTGGCGCAGTACTCGGCCTGGAAGCTGCCGTCCAGTTCCCCCTGGTCGAAGGTGACGTCGAAGGTACCGCTTGCCCAGGAGGAGTTGACGCTATCGATCACCAGGGTACCGTCTCTCGCGTTTTCGTAGCTGAATGCCAGGCCTTCCTGTACCAGGAACTTGGAAACAACCGGGGCATCACCCGCGAGGCTGAACCGGCCCTCACCCACTTCAGGGTCTTCGAAGGCAAACTGCAGGGCCACGAAGTCGTAGCTGGCAGGTGGTTCTCCATCGGTGTAGTGACGGGTTGCCCACGCCATGTCCAGGCAATCCCTGCTCTTGTCCATGATGACAATGAACGGCCCACCGAACATGACAGTTTCCGCGCCCACCAGGTCCTCACCGCCCATGGTACCTTCGATCTCGGACCATGGCTGAGAACAGGCACACAGAGCCATTGGGAGAACACACAACATGCTTGTTGATTTCATCAGCTTCTCCTTGCCCAGAAAGCTATCCATTGTAACAGATCCCGGTGGACAGGCATCCTCTCCTGCTCGTCCCGCCGGAACGCTCTCCCAGCCTCCGGAGCAACCGCATGACTCCCACAGAATCTCGCAGCGACCTCCGCGCTCCCGAAATCCTCCGTGCAGCACAGGCAGGGGACCGAAGAATGTTGGCTCGTGCAATCTCACTGCTGGAAGACGGGCAGGAGTCCATGCGTGCCGCCCTGGCTTCCGCCACCCCCCAACGATCCCTGGCTCCCGGGAGACCTCACGTCGTGGGCCTCTCGGGCCCACCGGGTTCCGGCAAATCGTCCCTTGTGGACAGGCTGATACGAGCAGCAAGGATCATGAACCGGAAAGTGGCCGTGCTGGCGGTGGATCCTTCCAGTCCTTTCAGCGGCGGTGCAATCCTCGGTGACCGCGTGCGCATGCTTCGGCATTCCGAAGACAGCGCTGTCTTTGTCCGTTCCTTGTCGTCACGGGGTCACCTGGGAGGCCTGTCCCTGGCCACTGGCCAGGTTGTGGAACTCCTGGATATCTGCGGTTGGGATACCGTGCTGCTGGAAACCGTCGGCGTAGGCCAGTCCGAGATCGCGGTGATGGGAGTGGCTGACAGCGTGGCGGTGGTCCTGACTCCTGAAAGTGGAGACACGGTCCAGACCATGAAGGCCGGGCTCCTGGAAATCGCCGATGTCTTCGTAGTCAACAAGGCGGACCGCCCCGGGGCCGCGGCCCTTGCGCGGGAGTTGTCCCTTTCCGTGGAGTTGGATGATCGCTCCGGATGGAAGGCCCCGGTCCTGCTGGCAAGCGCGATGCGAAACGAGGGGATTGAACGAGTACTGCAGCTTCTCGATCAACACCTCGCCTGGTGCAGGGACGAAGGCCTGGAGCAATGGAACAGGCGGCGAGCACAGGGTCGCATGAGAACCTGCCTGGACATGGTGGCACTGAAGGCCCGCGGGGACGCCTTGGATCTCCTGGATGGCTCGATGTCCAGCCAAGCCAGCGCCCTGGCAAAAGGTGCCACGAACCCGTACGATCTCTCCACAACCCTGTATTCTACCATCAAGAGCGCATCAAAACTCCAGCGGGACCGGGAGGCTCGCCAACCAGACCATGAACCCTGCACCCGGTCTCGGGAGCGCAGGCGATGATGCTCCTGCTCCCGCTGGCCCTGGCGTTCTCCTGTGCCACACCCGGGCACCTAGTGGGGACCGTTGAGGCTGAAGGGGGTATCCAACCCGTCGCTGAAGCAGCCTTGCAGCCAGCGGGAGAGCTGCAAAATGGTCTATGGGAAGACGGCTCCCGAAACTTTTCCCTGCGAGTTCCGGAAGGCTGGGTGGCCGAGCCCGGCAGCCAGGACAGTCCACTCCGGCTGGTCCTCAAGCAGATAGCCACGGGTACTCTGCTGCAGGTGTGGGCTTTCCCTGCCGGCGACCTTTCTCCAAGACCGAGGGCGAACTGTAGCTGGGAGTTCGTGGACATGGGCCACTACGACTATGTCCGTACCTCGCGGCCCATCACGGTGGCAACCTGCGTACCGAGAGACCCTGCGGGCGTGGCAGTCCTTGGCGTGTACTTCGACGACGGCGGCACTGCCTGGCACTTAGAAACCCTGATACCGCCGGGCAGGCTCCTGGAGGGAAGACGCGGAGCCTCCGAGATCCTGCGGAGCCTGGAATTGCATGGACCGCGATGACACCTTCCGGCACGACTACTTCCCAGATTCACGACGAAGCTCTCCACAGCCAGACGTTCGTGTCCAGCCTGGGACCAGCACCAGGAGAAGAGCACAGGGCGTCCGGCGACTGCTTCGTGACTGTTGTCGCTGTGCCAGGCGCCCGCGCCACCTGCCGTTCAAGAACGACGCCGTACCAACAGGAACATTGCTGCAAAGGCAAGAAGGTTCCACCTGAACCTGGCCGAACCGGTAGCACTGCAAGTGGTGCCGCTGGAAGAACAGTCTGAGCCCTCGTAGGAGACCTCGCCAAGCTTTGTGTAGGCACCAAGCCAGTTTCCGTCGGAACTTGCGGAGGCCATGTCGATGTCTGTGACGCCAACGCCTTCGTAGGTGGGAAGTACGGTGGAAAGGGCGCTCAACTGGTCTCCCAGGAAGGTATCCATGATGGTACCGATGAGATCCGGAAGGGCTTCTTCGATTTCTACCCTGGCTTCTGGAACTATTTCGCAGGAACGTACCGAGAGATCCAGGGCAGAGACATCGATGGAGGCTCCAACTTCGCCGGTGCCGGAGTCCCAGCCCACGTCCACGCCAAGGGGACCGTCCACATCCAGGCCCACCAGGAGGGCCTGCCGAGAGTCCAGTTCCCCGTAGAAGTCCAGGCCGAGTTCCTGGAGATCAACGTCTATGTCGTGGGCACCTAGATACTCCACCTGGGGTACGGATTCGGGACGGGTTTCGATGATGAGAGGAGCCGGTTCCGGGAAGAGTTCGTCGAAGGCGTCGGTCCCCAGCATGGTGAGCAGGCTGGTGTCCATGTCGAAGGAGCTGAAGGATTCATCCAGGGAAAAACAGAGCAGGCCAGAGCGCCAGAGGGCGTAGAGAGCCTGGTTGGCGATGTCGTCGGAGAGAAGCAAAGCAGCGTGGAAGTCGGGCCAGATGCCGGTGGGCGCAGCGCCGATTTCGGGGGCCGTGGCGGTTGTGGCCAGGCTTCCACCCGGATCCACATCGGCTATGCACAGCGCCTGCTCGCCGGCATTCATGGAACCTTCCATCACCAGGCGCATGCCGGATGGCTGGATGATGATGTCGGAGGGTTGAAGCTCGATGCGCAGGGTCGTGCCCAGGAGATCGATTTCCTCGTCGATACTGGCGGAGGCGAAGGCGTCTTCGATGGTGGTTTCGATGTCGGGGAGCATGTCTTCAACGGAGCTGTCCAGGTACCCCGAGGCCAGATCTATGATGTAGTCGTAGAGGGAGAGCCCGATGTAGCCCAGCCACTCCTCCAGAGTACCTATGGAGCAGTCTTCCAGGGTGATGTCTTCTCCCTGGAGGTCGTCGTAGTTTATCGAGAACGAGTCAATGGTTGCGTCCAGGGAGGTATTTCCGAAACCATCGTCGACAACTTCGAGGTAGAGGCGCATATCCAGTTTTGCGGAGAATGGATCGATGTGGCCATAGCAGGTGTCGTCGAAGGAGAACCATGAACAATCCACTTCCATGAACATCTGGAACGGGTCCGATGCGTCGTTGACCCAGACGTCGAAATCCAGGGCGATGTCCAGGTAGCCGTTTCCGGGCGTGACCTGGATTGCGGTACGATCGGTTGGAAGGGCCATGGAGATCCACATGTCGTAGATGGCATAGTTCAGATCGCACAGCAGGGACTCGGTGCCTGTCTGGTCACCCACTTCCAGTTGTTCGGGCAGGATTGCGCCTACCAGGCCACCCAGCGCTGAAAAGCCGTCGGGGGTGACATCGGCCATGGCGGCATCGTCGATTGTCGCTCCGGGCTCGTGGATTTCTGCCTGGGCTGGGAGGACCAGTGCCAGGGAGACGAGGGTTGTCATGGCTACGTGGATCGAGTTCAAGCAGCACCTCCACCAGGCCGGGGTTCTCGTACCGGATTAATCCACACTAGGTCTTCTTTCCAGGAGACGCAACAGTTAATCTCCAGGAGAACTTGCGTTGCACATGCCAGTTTCTACCCGAAGGAACCCGGTGAACACGGAGTTCCCTGCGGCAGACGACGAACTCGGCCGCTTCCTTCAATGCCTACACGGTCCGGCAACCAGGGGAAAACCCTGCTATCATCAGCCGGGTCTCCAGGATACGGAGTGAGTTTACATTGAACGGATCACAGATCTTCTGGCCCGGCATATTCCTGCTCGCAGGGCTCTTCCCATCTTGCACTTGTCGTGACTACCCGCCGGCCGAAACCAGCGGCGATCTGGACTTCGGCCAGGTCTTCCAGAGTACAATCGCCACGCGAGTGGTGGCATTGTCTCCGGGATACACCGAAATCCCCGAGACGAGTTCTCTCCCATCCGGACTGGAGGCTCGCTGGATTCAGGGCGATGAATCCTACCCGCACCTGTTGGTAGTGACATGCGATCCCTCACTCCTTGAAATACAAAGCGGTGAAATCACCCTGAAACGCGGAAGCGAAGACGAGATCATCCTTCCCTGGAACTGCGCCTCCACTTCTCGTCCTGCCCACTTCCCGGATCCCGTGCTGGTGGAAATCGGCATCGAAGACCTTGGCTTCAAGGAAGAAACCGGCCTGGGCACCTCAGATGTGCGGGAAGGGGAGGGGGCCCGCCTGTTTCACAGCCCATCCACCGGAGATACCTTCTTGACGGATCCGGCAGGCGGCCGTGTCTGGCGTCAGGGGCCGCTGTACGTGGCTCCGTCCTGGGGAGTCTGGGCCACCGTGGACATGGAATCCTTCGGAGACTGGGATCCTCCGCCGGACTGCTTCGAGGGTGGCAACTGGCGCAAGCAGGACGGTAGTTGCACCGGCGAGGAACGTAACGCGGACGGTACCATTCCCTACGGCTTCTACTACATCCAGCGGGCCAATATCGGTGATGACGTGGATCTACGCGGAGTGCGCACCGGAGTGGGTCTACCAGACATCGACCTTCTGGCGTTGGCGGGAGAGCGCGATGGCAAGGGCTTCCTGGCGGTTGTGGATGCGGGAATAATAGATGTGCTCTCCGACGAAGACTCATCCAGCTACCTGAAATTGGTGCGCTTCCTCGACGGCGATCTGCCGGAGGGGCTGGAACTGGCCTGGGCCGGCGAGACCTTCTACGCGTTGGACCCCTCCGACGGCAGGCTCTACACTGCGGTGGACCTGGACACCACGACTCCTCGCGCCGTGGAAGTCACAGATTCGGGCTTCCAGGGACAGGTGACAAGCTCCGGCAGTACCGATGGCGGCCTGCTGGTCAGCGGCTCTTTCGGGCTCGGGAAACTGGACGATCAGGGCTTCGGCGTTCTGCCGGATTCGGATCTGTGGGGGCCGCTGGATGGAATGCAGCCCGACCTGCTGGCCGGTGACGGAGAACTGGTCTGGGCATGGTACCAGGAACCAGCCATGTTGGCCTGGCGCGACGAAGACGGCACTCGTGGGGGCTTTGTGTCGCTGGCCCACCTGGATTCAGTGCTGGGGCTGGCGGCTGACCGTATCCAGGGGGGCGAAGCCACGACTGCCCAGCTTGCCTGGGTGACGGCAGAGCTGGCTGGACAACCAGTGCTGCTCTCGGTGCTGGCGGAGACCGACTTGGTGGAATCGCAAGGACTGGCGCTTCCCACGACCCCCATGGCTCTCTCCGTGGACCACTCCCCCCACGACCTCTTCCTGGCCTATCCAGCAGGGGAGGGGGGCTGCGACGGCAGTTTTTCCGGCTTCTGTGACAACGGAAGCCACGCCACCTTGATCCACAGCCTCTACGCCCCCTATGGGCTGGTGCCTCCCACTTCGGGGGGCCATATCCTCAACATGTTCATGAATCCCATCCTGGAGACCCCCAAGGACAGCGATCTCAACACCGACTTCTCCAAGGGAAACGCCGACTGTGGAGACCCAGAAGAAGGCGTCTATGCGGACCTGCACGATGGTTGCTGTGCGTTGGAATGGAGTACCGGGCACCGACTCATCCCCAACATGGACTATTTCCTGGAGGACTGGACCACGGGAAGCGGTGGGAACGAAGACGTCACCATCGTCGTGGGGGTCAACCCCACGTGGCTTCGACAGGTGTACGAGTGTTTCTACGCCGGAGGCGCGGAGCAGGAACGAGCTGTTTCGGCCCTGGAGACCCTGGCCTACTACCGCGACATGGGCGTAGACTTCACCAACTGGACCCACACCTCCCTGGCGGATGAGGATCCGGAAGAACCCATGAGCTGGTTCATAAACCAGCTCTACGAGGAAGGCATCGACTGGAGTTCTCCAGTGGATCGGCAGGCGGAATACGATATGCTACACGACGGATTGGCCAGCGTCTTCGACTACGGCGATCTGGGGGAGGTCTCCTGGGAAGGCACGACCCAGGACTTGAGAGACTGGGAAATCGACTTCATCGCGGGATCGGGCAACTCCTACGACGGTGGTGTCATGCTCGATCCCGATGAGGGCTGGCCAGACGACGACCCCAGTTGGGTGCGGGCCATCAGGGACGGACCCCTGGCCGTGGGCCGGGACCCGCTGCTCATGTTCTATTTCGCATCTGCGGGGGGCATCCCCGAGGTCGACATCCTGGGCTGGCGAAAGAAGGAGCTCTTTCCCATCGACATCCGGACACGCGCAGCGGTCTTCGAGATTGGCGAGAACCCGGAGGACTGGTACCTCGGAGGAAACTCCGGAATGATCTACGCCCCTGGCAGTAGCTGGGCCCTGAACACCTGGTTCGGCGTCGCAGAATCTGGAATGTTCCGAGAAAGCATGAGCTGGGGCACGGACCTGACCCAGGAAGACTGGGAGATGGTCATCCGGTACCTGCGCAGAATCCTGGCATCATCCCAGCCCGATGACATCAAGAGCTGGTACATGCATGTCTACGACATCTCCAACGCAGGGGGGAGCTTCACCGCCAACAGCGGCGTCACCAGCGACAGCGACATCACCGTTGATGCACTGCTCCGCATCCAGGATCTCCTCATCACACCTGGCTACGCCAGGTGGAGCCGCCCCCAGGACATCTACGACGAATGGGCAGACAGCTCTCCATAGTCACTTGGGTTCCTCCCCGGGCACCAACCCGCCTGGAGCGATTCAGTCTCCGATCCCCCGAGACAACCTCCATCCATCCCCTTCCAATTTCCACGCCAGGAATGCCGCAATGCCTCCAATGACAACCGTTTCCCTCCTGATGGCTGGAGCCGCGCTGGCCCACTATCCCCATGATCCGGCCGTTTTCATGGCCGTCTCACCAGAACCCGCCCCAACCTGGGTAATATCCACCATATGGCGCACCGAAGCCTGGATGATCGCACGTACACAGAACGACGCGGACATCGACATCCGCTACATCCGCTACGGAGAGGGAGAAGAGATCAAGGGCGGCGAGATGTTGGGCGTGGATCGTCTGGTCATCGTGCTGGACGGGCTGGGGCTCTGGACCAGCGACGATGCGGGCGACACCTGGACAATCCACGACGACATCCCCGCCGGTTCGCACCTCGACCAGGTGGTGGCGTCTCCGGATGTCCTCTACGACGGCGTAGCCCTGGTGGTGGGCAACGGTGGAGTATGGCGCACTTCCAACTCCGGGGAATCATGGTCCCAGGTTGCAACCATGGATGGCATCAACCTGGTGGATGTTTCCATGTCGCCCGACTGGACCATGGACGGCCGCGCCTGCGCCGTGTCGGAAGCCGGGGATGTCTACTGCAGCCAGGATGCTGGATTCACCTGGACCTGGAAGAGCCGCCCCACGCAGGCCGCCTGGAATATCGCGGTGGATCAGGGCAGCAGGATCTGGCTGGGCACTGCCGGGGATGGTCTGCTTCGCTCCGACGACGGAGCCGCCTCATGGATCGGGATATCCGGCTTCGAAAGCGAAGACGTGAGCCTCCTGGCCGCCTTCGGAGACGGCCTGGTCATGGCCACTACCCTCACGGAGGCTGTATTCAGATCCGATGACGGGGGTGAATCCTGGCTCTACTGCAACGACTACCTGGAAATCACGTCCCCCCAGCCCCTGGACGGCAACCACTACTTCGAGTTCAAGGAAACCCTGGATGGGGACATCTACCTGGCGGCCTGGGAGGGCGTGTTGAAATCCCAGGACCGGGGCCTCACCTGGAACCGGATAGAGACCGCCCTGATGCAGGCGGTTCGAGGCCTGGCCATGTCACGGGGAACCAGCGACGGAGATCCCATCGCTCTACTGGGCCTGTACGGTGGTGGAGCCATCGAAGTCGACTCCGACACCACCACGGCAAAGACCATCAGCCACGACCTCAACTGGCGTTTTCCGCGCTCCCTGGCCACAACGACCGACTGGCCCGACGACCGATTCGCCATCCTCATGGGTTCCGGTTCCGGAGAAGGCAGCCTCTATGCTACCTATGACGGAGGTGAAACCTGGGACGCAATCGGTGCGGAGCTGAGCCATCCCGCCCATGCGTGGATGTCTCCCGACTTCACCCAGGATCCATTCGTTGCCATCTCCTCCGGTACGGGTAGCGCCGGAACCTTCGCCATCTCGGAGGATGCAGGGCAGACCTTCGTCATGGGGAACCTGGATCAGGCATGCGACGGCCCGGCCGGTGGAGTCATGGTGTCCTGGGCCTGGGACCAGGACGGCATGGTGTTCGGTTCCTGCAACGATGAAGGCGCCGTCTACGTGAGCCAGGACAGGGGAGTGGATTGGACTCGAATCGGCTCCGCCGGCTCAACGGTCAACGCGCTTGCGGCCACCCCCAACGGAGAAAAGCTCTTTCTCGCTTCCAACGACGGCCTGTTTCTGTCCAGCAACCTGGGCCCACCTTCCTACCTGGCCTTTGCCGGGAAGCCGGTCTGGGGTGTGGCTGTCTCCCCCGATTGGGAGCAGTACCCATGGGTGTACGCCATCGTCGTGACGGACGGGTGGTACCGGAGTACCGACGGCGGAGACACCTGGGAAAAACTGGATGCTCCTTCGGCCGACATTCCACTGGTGGTCTCCGTGTCTCCGGATTTCGCCCAAGACGGTGTCGTAGCGGTATCCACCTACGGAGGAGCATGGGTGAGCCACGACCGCGGCCTGACCTGGAGCGTCCTGCATGTGCTGGAGCTGCACCAGCAGGAACATCCCACCTGGACTGAAGATGGCACCTGGAATTCGGTTTTTGACGATCAGGCCAGCGGCGGCTCCTACGGAGAATCATCCACTCCGGGCGACTTCATGCTGCTGCGTTTCCGCGGAGAGGCCGTAGACCTCCTGGCACCAATCTGGCCAGAAGGGGGGACCATGTCGGTGCAGGTAGATGACCAGCAACCCCAGACCGTTTCGCTTTTCGGTGACCAGGCATCCAAGCAAGTGGTTTTCACGGCCCACGGCCTACCGGACGACCGCCATGAACTCCTGGTTCAGGTGGAAGAAGGCACCGCCGCCGTGGACGCCGCCCTTGTGTGGAGGGTGGACATCAGCGGCACGAGCCCCCAGGACACCGGAGCATCTGTGGATACTTCTTCACCTGAAACCGGAACCGACACCGGAACCTCACCCAGTTCCCGCTGCGGGGGATGCTCTGCGGCCCGCAACGGGAAGGGGTTATTGGTATGGCTGCTGCTCCTGTCGCTGGCAAGGCGCCGGAAGGGAACCCGACACATGCTCCCCCGAAAGTGCGGTTCGTAACCAGCCGTTCCCAGCCTGTGCCTTCGGGGGAACCGAATTCCCATGGGTTTCGCAAAACAGGAGCCGTCGGGAAAAAGGGCGGCGAAGGCAGCCGGCTCCAATGTCTTGTCCAGGGGTACCAGGCGCGTTGCGCGACAGATTGCCCACGGATGTAATACGAAGTAATACATGGATTGTGTCGGGTGGCTGCGAGTCTTTCACGTCCAAAGCCACCAGCCTTGACTCCAGTGCGCTGACCACGGGCGAGAAATGTCATGAAGAGGCCTCATCCGCACCTGCCAGAACTGGGGAGATCCCCCCTGACGCCTGGCGCTCGCTGCATCCCGCGGCTCTTCCTCGTGGCCCTCGTCCTACTCTGGGGCTGTGGCTCCCCCACACAGGACCAACAGGACACCGATGGGCGGTCACCGGAGCTCTCCGTCTACACGACCGTCCTACCACTGGCAGGTTTCGTCGACCAGGTAGCGGGCAACCTGGTCACCGTAGAAGTGCTGGTGGGACCGGGCCAATCGCCTGCCACATGGGAACCCACCCTGAAGCAGGTGGACGGGCTTCTACAGGCAGATGTCCTTTTTCGCACAGGTTTGCCGTTGGAGAACAGCCTGATTCCGAAAATATCGGCCATGTCAGGCACCCTGCGGATCGTCGACCTGCGCAAGGGAATCCGTACTTCGGCCGCCCAGGGGGAAGGCGAAACAGCCAACGGGCAGCACAAGGAACAGGGGGAATCTCTCCCCCAGGTAGGGGATGAAGATCCACACGTCTGGATGTCTCCACGCCTGGCTTCGCTGCAAGCGGCCACGGTATGCGAAACCCTCACCGAACTTCGTCCCCGATATGCAACCGTCTTCAAGGCGAACCTTGAAGTTTTCCAGGCCAGATTGAAGCTCCTGGACCAGAGAATCGCCCATGCGCTGAGCCCTTTTGCAGGTGGGGAGTTCATCGTATACCACCCAGCCCTGGGCTACTTTGCCCGGGCCTATGGCCTCAGGCAGGTTTCCGTGGAGTTGGGCGGCAAGGAGCCGGGTCCACAAAGATTGGAAGCTCTCATCCGTCGGGCCAGGGAACACGACATTCACACGATATTGGTCCAGCCGCAGTTTTCCACCTCCAGCGCCAGAGCCCTGGCCGCGCGAATCGATGGAGTAGTCGTCAAGGTCGACCCACTTGCCAGGGACTACGTCCCCAACATGGAGAAGGTGGCCTCCGCCGTGCAGTCCGCCCTTGACGCAACGAAAACCAACGCTGGACGGAACCGGAACGGAGCAACCCCATGAGCACCAACCCGGCACCGGAGCGCTGCGATCCTCCTCCAGCCATCTCATGCCACGGCGTCACGTTCCGATACTCCGCGAGACCAGTGCTTCTCGACGTCAACCTGGAGATACCCCGGGGGCAGCTCACGGTGCTCATGGGCCCCAACGGTGGTGGGAAGACCACGCTGCTCAAGCTCATCACGGGCATCATCGAGCCCACCGCCGGCCAGGTGCGTGTCCTGGGCAAGAGACCGAAGCAGGCGCGCTCAAAGATCGGCTATGTGCCCCAGCACACGACATCCACGAACAACTTCCCCGTGACCGTGATGGACGTGGTGCTCATGGGCAGGCTTCAACAGGCCCGATTACCCGGACCGTACTCCCGGGGCGACAAACGGCACGCCGTGGAAGCCCTCGATGCGGTGAATATGCAATCCGCAGCCCACAGGCCTTTTTCGGTTCTGTCCGGAGGCCAGAGGCAGAGAGTCCTTATCGCAAGAGCCCTCGTCTCCAGGCCACGCCTGCTTCTTCTGGACGAACCCACGACCCACCTGGACCGCCGGAGCGAGGTGATGTTTTTCCAACTGTTGCAGAGCCTCCACAAGAAAATGACCATCCTGCTGGTGACCCATGACATCAGCCTGGTCTCCAGCCAGGTGGAGACGGTCGTGTGTGTACGTCGAGAGGTTGAAACGCACCCCGCTGCCCAACTCAACTTGACCTCGCTCCGGGAAACGTACGGCACCGGGATCAACCTGTTCAGGCATGGGCAGGATCTGCCCGCAGAGACATCACGTTGAGTTCCCTGCTCCGGCAGTTGGCCGAAAGCCAGGTTCTCCCGTTTTCACTTGCGGCGGGAGTCCTGGCCAGCCTTGCCTGCGGCATTGTGGGTTCCTATGTTGTGGTTCGGCGTATATCCTACGTGGCCGGCGGCATGGCACACTGCGTTCTGGGTGGAATGGGGTTGGCATACTACCTGAACCGCGTGGCTGGGATCCCATGGTTGCAGCCGCTCCACGGGGCTGTGGCCGCTGCCCTGATGGCAGCCTTGACAATCGGACTGGTGAGTCTGCGTTCAAAGGAAAACGAGGACACGGTGATAAGTGCGCTCTGGGCCGTGGGAATGGCCACCGGAGTGCTGTTCATAGCAATGACTCCCGGATATTCATCCGACCTCATGAGCTTCTTGTTCGGGACCATCTCCATTGTCTCCAGGGGAACGCTCTACCTGCTTGCATGCCTTGACTTCGTGGTAGTGGTTGTTGGAGCAGCTTTCTACAAGCAGTTCCTGGCTCTTTGCTTCGACGAGGACTGGGCCAGGGTCCGCGGCCTGAACGTGGAGTTCTACTACCTCCTGCTTCTCTGTCTCACGGCTCTTGCTGTGATCCTGTTGGTCCAGGTCGTTGGCTTGATCATGACCATTGCGTTGCTGACCCTGCCAGCGGCCACTGCCAGGCGTTTTTCCCTCCACCTGTGGCAGATGATGCTGATGGCGATCTTTCTTGGAACGGTGTTCACAACATCGGGTACCGTTCTGGCCTACGGCACCGACCTGCCGGCAGGCCCTGTCATCATCCTGCTGGCGGCCGGGACCTACCTGGCGGTGATGATGGGCGGCAGGTTCGTGCATTTCGGTGCTGAACGCCTTCATTCACGAAAAGACTGACACCTTGACCCTTGGGGGGGGGACGGTGGGGCGGCTCACGTGACGGAACGGGAGAGGTTTTCCAGCATGGTTCCAAAACACAGTTCCAGGCGTGGGCGCAGCAGCGACAGATCCAGCAGGCGCGTCAAGCGACCCACCGGCCGGTAATCCGCGTGCAGTGTGACCAGGGTGTCGGCGCTGGGTTTTGCCGTGCGCAGGCTGTATCGCAGTACCCCGTTGAACAGGCGACTTTCCAGACGAATGTGGGTACGTCTTCCTCCACGCTCTTCCTCGACCCGTTGGAAGACGTATCGCAGGTGAAGGGGAATGTTCCCGGGAAGCCGCAATTTCAGTTCATAATCTCCGGGCCCGGAGGGCTTCACTGAATCGAATGCGCCCAGTAGAATCGAACGGTGGTGTTCGGGCACGGCAAGCCAGCGATGTACCACATCGCGACGAAGGCTCCGCACCGTGATATCCCTTGTGATGACTGGCATGGTGCTCCTGGCGGAACTTCTGTGTTGACGTCTCGTTCGCCTGAACACGAAAACGCTGTCGGGACCCGAGTAGGCCCCAGCACGCGAAATCTGCGTCGGAGCATCGCGGGCACGGGATTCTCCGGTATCCAGGCCATCGAAGCAAAAGGTTGACAGATCCGAAACGATCCACCGGATAACATGTAGCGATTCCACAGACCCGCCACCAACCAAGGGATTCCCACCCGTCCCAAAGAGGCAGAAAACCGTGCTTACGGTCCTTCCATACTTCAGAGTTCCGGTTTTTGACCTGGGCCCCATCCCGGTCGACCCCTGGGCCACACTGGTATGCATCGGTTTCATTCTCGGGATGGAGGTTTCGCGGGCCAGGGGGATCCGCCTGGGCCTGGATGTTCGGGATGTTGTGGACGGCAGTGTCTTTACCGTCGCCATGGGTTTCATCGTCGGGCACCTCGTCCACGTCCTGGGATACCACCCCGACTACATCTCCGAAAAGGGCCCGGTGGTTCTTCTACAGGTCTGGGGCGGCTTCTCCAGCATCGGCGGTTTCCTGGGAGCGGTGCTGGGTATGGTGTTGTTCTACAAGCTCCTTCGCCCACGCCCCTTCTGGCTGCATGCCGACACCATCATGTACGGTTTCCCCTTCGGGTGGTTTTTCGGGCGCCTGGGCTGTGCCAGCGTACATGACCACATCGGACAGCCCAGCGACTTTCTGCTGGCCTTGGACTTTCCGGATCTTGGGGCCAGGCACGACCTGGGCCTGTATGAAGCGATGTGCCTCATTCCCATCATGGCCGCGTTCTTCATCCTTGGCAGAAAAGTACGCAAACCCGGCTTCTTCACCGTACTCTGGTGTTTCACCTACGCACCCGCCAGGTTCCTGCTGGACTTTCTGCGCAGCACCGATCTGGCCAGCTCCGACCTGCGCTACCTCGCTCTGACACCAGCCCAGTACGGCTGCCTGGTCATGATTCTGGCAGGTGTCCTGTTGGTATACTGGCGGCACCGATTCCAGGACTGGCAACCACAGGATGACGGCGCGCCAGGAAAGGCGGTCAGGACAGAACCATGAGCAAACTCTGCACATCCGCCACCAACATACCCTCCGGGCGTTCTCTACCGATGTCCAGCAAGCGCCGGGCCTTGCTCCTGAGCCTGGCACCATTGCTGGCAGCCCTGTGCATTTCGTTTTTCCTGTACAAGGGCCAATCTGCGGAACTGCCCCCTGGCCCGGAGCCGATGGCCCGCTCTTCTCCCGTGGGCATCGACGCTTCTGCGCAACCTGCCGACACACGATATGGCATCGGAGCCGAGCCAGGCACCGCATCCGGGCTGGATGCAGCCCAGCAGATCTACCGCCTGGCCGTCGGTTCCCCGGACACACACGATCCGCATATCCAGCCGCTGCTTGGAGTCATATCCGGGCCAGCCCCATCCCATGCATCCACTGGACCCGACCTGAGCGCCCAGCTCCGCGACATCGGCGTAACCGCCATTCGCAATCAGGACTATTTCGACGACCGCCTGGACCTGGAACAGATCTTCTTTTGTGGCGGCACCTCCTACCCATCCTGGGAGGGATGCAGCCCCCATGATGACCGTAGCTACTTCTGGGATCTCAGCGACGAGCAGTTCCAAAACATCCTTGATGGAGGCTTACGACCCTTCCTGCGCCTTGGGGGGGAAGTGCAGAACGCCGTCAGGCGCCATGATTTCAAGGGGCCACAGAACAGCATCCAGGAAGAAAACTGGATCGAGGCTGCTGTCCGCGTCGTAGAGCGCTACAAGTACTGGAACGGCCAAAAAGCCCTGGAGTACGTTGACATTTGGACAGAGTGGCCTGCCAGGAACTTCTGGGACAGGGGCAACTTCGAGTTCATCTCCTTCTGGGCCAGAGCCTACCAGAAGATCAAGGCGGCTCACCCTGACCTGAAGGTGGGAGGGCCGGGTTTCGTAGCTGGTACGACAGTCAAGTTGATCATGGGCCGCGGCTTGAAAGCCCAGGCGTTTCTTCGCTATCTCTACCAGAACGGCATCCGCCCCGACTGGATCGGTTGGCACTTGTTCTCCAACAAACCCCTGGCTTTCCTGGATGCCGCCAGGGCCTACCAGGATCTCCTGGACGGCCGGGGCCGCTTCTCCAACGTGGAATGGGCGGGCACGGGCTTCTTCAGCGATGTCTCGCAGATCGTGGACGCCTACGGGAACGCGATCCAGGCGAGCAATGGCGGGCAGGGCCGACCGACATTGTTACCCCAGGAACGCATCGACAGCATCATGAACGGTGCGGAAGGAGCCGCGGTACTAACCGCTTCGTGGATAGCAATGCAGCACAGCGGCATCGTCGGAGCCTACTACTATCGCGCCGGTGACACCGGACTCGACGCCAGGGGGAGACGCTCCGTCCAGCAGGGCGCACCGGGGTTGTTCTATTCTGACCCCCAGGGCAGCCCCAAGCCGAAGGCCCACGCATTTCGGCTCTGGTCCGTAATGGTAAACGACTACCCAGCGAAACTGGTGGTGGAACCACATCAGGAGAATGGTGCAGGAGGCGAGCTGTGGGTGTTGGCGGGGCAGTCCCGGGACTCCTGGACGGCAGTGCTGGTGGCCAACGTGGGGTCGTCGACCATGACCTGGATTCCAACCTTGGGGGGGAAACCCGTGGATGACCCGAATCGCCTGGAATTCTACCAGGTTGACCAGGACCATGATGGCAGAGCAGCCCTGCGGCTGGATGGCCCGGGGATCCACACGCCGCCATCCACCGTACAGCTCGTGGTGATTCATCCCTGAACGCGTGTTGGACCAGAGGTCGGCTGGATCTCGACAGATGAGACACGATGGATATAATCACCCACAAAGCCTGACCGTGATACGGCGGTAACAGTTGAAGCAGCAGAATGGAGTCAGCATGAACCGCTACGAGGAAACTCGCGGGAAACCCGTTGTATCCAGGGCCGAAGGAGCCATCGTCGGCAAGTTCGATGACTTCCAGTTCGCCCTGAAGGGCTGGAAAATCTTCGGCTATCGTCTTCGCTCCACGAGCATGTTCGGAAAGGCAGGCGGTATCAGCGCCGATGAACTCGACCAGGTGGGCACGGACGTCGTATTCATCGGCTCCAGGGATCAGGTGGAATGGTCCGGGGGCGGCAGGAACAGTGAAGACGGAAGAGCGTGGGCCAGCAGGTACCTGGGCACCAAGATCATCTCCCGCGACGGTACGTCGCTTGGCGAAGTAGAGGATCTCCTCTTCGACCCGGGAGAACGCAGAGTCGCTGCCGTCGTCCTCACCGGAGAACGCGTGGTGGAACTCGGTCACCACATCCACACCGGTGCTGCTGCCGTGGTCCTGGAAGACGCCTCGGCTGCCATGCCTCTCGTACAGGAAGAAGACGAGGAAGCCCCCACCGATTGGTGGTCTCGTGTTCGGGAAACCTGGTCCGGCAAAGTAAAGGAAGAGCGGGATGAACCCGAATCCGGGTGAACCCGGTACTGCAACGGGTCGCCCAGGCTGCTGGTCCCGCTCCCGGTGGGAACTCCAGGGAACTGGAACCTGAAAACCGGGGTGCCAGGTGGATTCAGGAGCTTGTACCCGGGGCTGCGGACTCAGTAGCCCCCGGCGGAAGGGGAGCAACAACCCTTAGGGGGGCCGTTTCTATGGTAGAGAGGATATCCACGGGAGAAGCCAGCGCACCTGGACCGCTGTCACCACAAGCAAGGCGTTTTTCCACAGGTTCTACCGTCCTGTAACGCCCCATGGCCCCCAACCAGGACATGTTGCGTTGGACTACGGGATGCAGCCACATGTTGGTGTTCATGGCCGGCGCAAGGATCACGGGGATCCCGTCCGGTACTGCCATCAGTACAGTAGAGACCACGTCATCGGCAATTCCACAGGCCAGCTTGCCAAGGATGTTGGCCGTGGCGGGAACAACCGCCACCACCTGGGGCCACTGGGCCCAGGCCACGTGATCCACGGCTCCCTGTTCGGGTCCCTGGAAGATGTCCAGGAGCACCGGATAGCCTGCCAGGGCCTCGAAAGTGACGGGCGCGACGAAGCGCGTGGCGTTGCGGGTCATGACGACCCGCAGCTCATGTCCGGACTTGATGGCCAGGCTGGTGAGTTCACAGGCCTTGTACGCGGCGATGCCGCCAGAAACAGCCAGCAGGATCCTCATGGCCCTCCAGACCTCCGATCCAGGGTTGATGGAGTCAGGTCACACGAGACCGCGGAGAGACCCGCGTGTGGTTGGCCCGCGCCTGTCCCAAGGATACGACATAAAGACAGCAGGCGCCACCGGCCAGCAGGCCCCGACACCAGAAAAACAGGTGGGCGAGAGCTGCCACCAGTATCTTAGAATTACCTTGAAAGCTCCCCTCCGGTCCTGAAAAGGGAAACCCGGCCCATGAAAGACTTCTCTCGACAACGCACAATCCTTGCACTTGGAACGAAAATCAATGTACTGGAGAGCACATCGGCTCTTTCAGACGACAACGACAGGCCGATCCTGGTGTTGCTTCACGGCTGGTTGTCCAGCAGTCGTATCTGGCGACGTATCTTCCGTTCCTTGTCCAGACAGGCAAGGGTCCTGGCTCCAGACCTCCCTGGCTTCGGCAGATCCCAGGCACTCTACGGCTCATACGAGCTTGCCTCACTGGTAGCGATGTTGACGGCCATATTGGACCAGCTCATGGTCAAGAGAGTGACAATTATTGGGCACGGCCTCGGGGGGGCGATGGCCATTGGCATGGCCCTGAAGCATCCCGCCCGAGTGGAATCCTTGCTGCTGGTTTCTCCATGTGTGGGACTCAACCCCCTGGCGGGCACCAGTACTCGTTTTCTTGCCCTATCCGCGCTGGGCAGGCTTCGCTTCCGCCACATGCTGGGCTTCGAAGCAACCAGAAACCTGCTGCTCAAGCATTTCTACCACGACCCCGAGGCCGTGCAAGACTCCATCGTCAGGGACCTGCTGAGGGATCTTCAGCGGCCTGGACACCGCGGTGCCGCATGGAAGGCACTGGGTACCCATCTCAACCCCGGCCTCCAGGGGAAGCTGTCGGCGATCTCCTGCCCCACCACAATCGTCTGGGGGGCCAATGACCGGATGAATCCCCTGGATGCAGCACGGGAGTTGACAAATGAACTCACCAGCGCCCGTTTCAGGCTGGTTCCAAATGCTGGCCACATGCTGGTGGAAACCCGTCCTCGCTCATTTGCCCATCATCTGGCTGGAGCGCTGGGCCTCGACCTTGAACTCGGGGACGTTCCCGACTGGCATCCGGGCCCTCCGGTGGGGACGCCCATCGTCAATAGTCAACTATACTTGGCGGATCTTCCTGCAGGGACGAGGTCAGAAAGAGCGTGAACGACATGGCCACACTGCTGTCATAGAACACGGCGTAGTGCCCCTGGTCGGCAACCTGCATCAGGCCGGCAGTGACAGGCTGGCCGTCGAAACCCGTGGACTCCCCTGATGTGGGCAGGTCCAGGCTTCCAAGAGACATCAGGACACTGGCTTCACACTCGTTTACTACGGGTTCGACCACCGGCACGTGCCCGGCCGCAGCCATGGCCTCGGTGGTGGCGGATGGAGTGTACTCGTCCAGGAGCCCCTCGGAGAGGAGCAGATACGCGGCAGCCGTTTGCCACGGAGGTTCTTTTCGAAACCACCACGGAGAGTAGTTGATGGGATCGGTCACATCGGTGAGCCACTGCATCAGACCCACCACCGGGTGAAGTTCGTCCAGCACTTCGTCATCGGAGCAACCCAGCGTGGTCTCCAGGAGCGCTGCGATGTCGAAGGGTTCCTTTCGCTGGATGATGGTGGTGGCGATCCCGCCGCCGGCTCCCGACAAGGCCACGCCCCTGAAGATATCGCCAACGAAGGGTGCGGCCATGGCGCCCACCAGCCCCCCCTGGGAATGGCCGAAGAAGGCGATCCGGTCCGGGTCCAGCAGCACCTCTCCGTGTTCCTCAGTGTCGAAGGACGCCTGCTGCCGGGAAAACATGGTGGCCAGAAAGATCTCGTCCAGGGAGCCCTGACGAATGGTGGACCTGGCGGAATCCGGGTTGAAGTAGTTGAAGGTGTGATACTCGGGGTCGGTATCTTCTGTTGCACGAACTCCATGTAGAGGCTGATCGATTCCCAGACCGGCAACCCCCTGGATGGCCATCAGGTTGGCCGGTTCCAGGCCATAGCCCTCGTCCGCGAAGGTGACGTAATCTCCTCCCGTACCATGGCTGTACAGAAAAACCGGCCATCCGCCCTGGGGCTGCTGAGATCCGGTAGGGACCGAAAGCGCGAAACGGATGTACTCCCATTCGTAGACGGCGGGTCCCCCATTGTAGTTCCTGTAGAAACCTCCTCCCTGGTCGTTGTATGGGCGCTCTCCCTCCTGGAACAGGGGAACGTAGAACCAACCCTCGTACAGGTCATAGCTGGAAAAGGACTGGAGAAGCGAGAGACTCTGATCCGGAGTGGGAATGGCCAGATCATTCCTGATGTAGGAAGCGTACTCCGCCAGTTCGCCCACCGGATCCTGGGTGGTAAAGATGGCGGCGGCTACCACGGTGGACAGGTCCACGGCCAGGTATTCCAGAGTTTCCTTCAACGGGAGGTAACGGGAATAGTCCGGATCATCTTCCTGCCAGTGTTCCTCCATGCTTCCGTCCGAGCGGGCCAGCGGCTCCCTCAGCACCAACGCATAGGTGGTGGAGGGACGTAGCGGAAATCCGGCCACGGGCGCCACCGCCAGCAGATGGGCTGGCTGGTATTCTGTTTCTTCTTCCTGGAAGTCCCACTGCACCGGGATCAACCCACCGCGTTGCGGGCTGCCGTTGTCCACATCCACCAGGAGCAGGGTGCTGGAGATCCTGGTGGATTCCTGGGAATCTGGCAGAAGGCTCGTGTCCAAGGCTCCGTCGAAACGAATGAAGACAGGCGAGTTGTTACCAAAACCCTT
Organism: Myxococcota bacterium; assembly: GCA_024276675.1. Classification (GTDB taxonomy): domain Bacteria; phylum Myxococcota_A; class UBA796; order UBA796; family JAFGLY01; genus JAJRWT01. The sequence continues at coordinate 157,317 of JAJRWT010000032.1, forward strand.
CTGGCTCTCTGCCAGCGCCAGGTAGGTATCGAGAAGCTCCACGTCTTCTCTGTGGGGAAAGCCCCCCATGTCGGGATAGCCATCGAAGGTTCGAGAGTCGTCGGGCCATGGTGAGTCGAAAAAACCGTCACCCGAAAGAAGCGGCAGGGGAGCATCCGTGAGCACTTCCGAACAAGCGGCCATGTTGATGGCGATGCAAAGGAGGCCGATGTTCAAACAATATGCAGCCGGGCAGCACCCGGCCCGCCCGAGAAGAGACCAACACGATCCTGCGCCACGGGCCCCGGCTCTGTGCCAGCCGAAGTATGGTTGCCGGATCATTTTCTCCTCCTTGTGGGTTTCCGTCCCCGGATGGCCGAGCGAACAGGAACGAGTTGCTTTCGAGCCAGGAGTGTCCGCGCCATCAACAAGACGCCTGGAGCAGTACAGTAGCACATATTCCTCCCGGCGGTTCCAAGTGCCGCGAAATGCCCCAACACCGGCGCATGGAAACAGAGGCTACCGCCCTGGGGCGCCCCTGGCGAAACGGAGTTATTTTTCAGGGACCCTCGTCGACCTGCATGAGCGGAACACAGGAAGGCCGCGATTCACCGTGAGTGCACCATGAGTGTTGCCCATATCCGCCCCACCGTTGCAACCATCGATCTCTCAGCCCTCGTATGGAACCTGGCTGTAATCAGGAGCCTGGTCGGGAACGAAACAGGAATTCTGACTGCGGTAAAGGGGGATGCCTACGGACATGGTGCAACACAGGTGGCCCTGGCCCTGCAAGAAGCTGGCTGTGATTGGTTCGGTGTCGCCCTCGTGGAAGAAGGCATAAGATTGAGAGACAGCGGTATCCATACACCCATTCTCTGCCTGGGCGGAGTGGGTCCCGCCGGAGCAGCCGAGGCAATACGTCACCGACTTACACCCGTAATATACGATCTCACCGATGCCGAACGCCTAGAGCGAGCCGCGGCTGCCCGCCACGAACCCTATGGTGTTCACCTGAAAGTGGACACCGGCATGGGTCGCCTGGGCGTTCCCATGCACCAGTGGGAATCTTTCCTGGACCGTTTCGCCGGTCTCCGCTGGCTCCGCATGGACGGTCTATGCAGCCACCTGGCCATGGCCGATGAGTCGGAGGTGTCGTTCACGGTGGAGCAGGGCCGTCGCTTTGTGGAAGCTCTGAAAGCGGCACGTTCCAGAGGTCTACGACCATCGGTGCTGCACATCGCCAACTCGGCAGGCCTGCTCCTGCACCCGCGGTTGAGGTTCGACCTGGTACGGCCTGGGATAATGATCTACGGGATCCCAGTGGTTCCCCGCTCCGACTCCCTCCAACTGCCATTGCAGCCGGTGATGTCGGTAACCACGCGGGTCTTGCACGTGAAAAATGTCCCCATGGGTGCCGGGCTCTCCTACAATCGAACATTCGTGACCAAGCGCCCATCCAGAATTGCCACCCTTCCCGTCGGCTATGCAGACGGATACCCCCGGGCACTCTCCAACCGAGCCCAGGTCCTCATCCACGGTTGCAGGGCTCCGGTGCGAGGAACGATTTACATGGACCTCACTCTTGTGGATGTCACGGATATCACGAGCCCCGTGAGCCCCGGTGATGAAGTGGTCTTGTTGGGCAGCCAGGGGTCCGACCTGATCTCGGCCAGGGAACTGGCGTGTCATGCCGGGACCATACCCTATGAAATCCTCTGTGGGTTCTCCGAAAGGGTACCCAGAACCCACTTGCAACCTTCCAGAACCAGGACATTGGACGAATCCACAACTGAGGTTCAGGAAGTCCGCGATTCATGACGACACTCCACCCGCCGGGCGGGTTTCCCCTGGAAATCCGTGACGAAGGCACCGTTTCAGGACCGAGATGTGGATCTGTCCCACGGATGTTCCTTGGAGGATCCGGATGAAAACCGGCTGGCCCGTGTTGCGGCTCGCTATATTCGATAGCACAATGGACGGGCAGGTTTGGCGTTGCCCTTTCTGCAGCACAGATGATAACAAGTCCCATCAGGCAGGGGCCCACCGGGCTACATTCACATGAAGCCAACAAACAGCATGTGCAAGCTGGCAGAGGGAACATGTGCGCCAATTGGCCGGGCGCTGCAAGCACCCCTCGAAGAACCATGATTCGGAGTAGCAGTCAGGCCCTTCAACGAAGCGGACAAGAGGAAACTACATAGAAAAGCGTTGCCAACCGGGCGCTCCACCGAGCTCAGCAACCTGCTGGCGAACACCCACGGTACAGGGAGTAGGACCACAAGATGGCCAGGAAGAAAACCAGAAAGGACGCACCGCCACAACCTTCCACCGACTTTGGCTTCGATGATCTCGAGGCCGATTTCTTCGCTTCCGGCGATGAAGAGGCATTGGCCTGGGATGACGACGAAATCGCCGACAACGTTCCCCCGGAGACCGCACTCCCCGAGCCCGCGGATCTCCGGCCGGAAGAACAGTCAAGTGCAGAGGAGCCCTTCGCAGAGTTCCCGGAAAGCACCACGCCGGAGCTGCTGGAGGCGGAATCCGAGTCTCTACCTGAAAACCCGGAAATACTCGAAAGCCAGGATCTGGTCCCTGCGGAGCCCTCCATCCCGTCCATTTCTGCTCCCATAATCAGCGATTCGCCCTCTTCCGAGCCCGAACCCGTTGGAGAAGGCAACGACTTCGCGGTTGCCGAGGACTTCCTGGAGGGAGATGATGACAGAAACATGGTCCGCTATCGTCCGGCCATGGTGCGTGTGCCAACTCCGGCCACATCGCTTGAACATCCCTCCCATGAAGCCCAATCCACCGCGGAATCCAGCCAGGTGCCCCCTGGGCTCGCAAGCCCCGCTGATTCGATGGACACCACCCTCCCTCCCAGGGAATCGCCCGTCGAATACACCGAAGAAGAAGGCGACCAGGCCGACCAGGACGAATGGCTTTCCATCGCCAGGATCCTGGAGAACGAAGCCGCCAGCACGGCATCCCAGGAGTTGGCAGCCCGCAGGTTGGCGGAACTGGCCTGCGTGTTTCGCGACAGAATCGGCGATTGGGACAGGGCAAAGGAGCTTTTTCAGCAGGCTAGGGAACGCGGCCACGTGACCCCCGAGCTTCTTAGGGATCTGGGAGATCTCGTGGCAGCGGCTGAACAATACGAGCTTCTCAAGGAACTCCTGGAAGAGCGTGCCACGCTGCTGGAGAACTCCACAGAAAAATCCGAGGCATACCAGGACGCCGCCCTCGTTGCCAAGAACAACCTGCGAGACGACGATGCCGCCATGGATCTCCTGGCCCGGGCGGTGGAGGCTGAGCCAAGCGACTATCTTTCCCTGCGCCTGCTTCGGGACATGTACCTTCGCAAACAGCTCTGGGAATCGTTGCCGCCGATACTGGAAAGGATCTCGGCTCTTGCAAGCGACGGTCTCGCTGCCGAGTACCATGTGGAGAGGGGGCAGGTACTCGAAAGCTGTCTCTCCGACGATGACGCGGCCATGGATGCCTATTTCCAGGCTCGCACCGCCGCTCCCTCCTACACCCCGGCCTTCCTGGCCCTGGAACGCTTCTTTCGCCGAAAGGAACAATGGAGCGACCTGGCTGACCTGTTTCTCGACGAGGCAGAGCGTCGCCAGGGAGCCGACGCTCGGTTCTGGTTTCTGAAAGCAGCGAACACATATTGGTACAAGGCCGATGACGAAGCCGCGGCTCATGCTGCCTACCGACGCCTCATGGAACTGGGAGCAACGGAGCCGGAGCGAGCGGAGTTCCGAGCCTTCCTGGACGCATCCGGCCGAACACAGGATCTCATTCAAGTCCTGCAGGACGAACCGCTGCACGACGATGCCGTCATCGCATCTGCCGCCCTCTTCGAAGCCGGCTCCAAGCTGGAATTCTGCACTTCCCAACCAGAAGCCGCCGAAAAGGCATACAAGAGCGCCCTGGACCTCGCCCCCGAACTGATTCCAGTGTCTGAAGCACTTTGCCGTCTCCGCCGAATCCGTGGCGACGACCAGGCCACGCTGGCCGCCCTGGAGCAGCAGCTCAAGGTAGTCAGAGATCTGAACCAGATGGTCAGCATCCGTTACCAAATGGGAGAGATCCACGAGCTGCACCGGGAGGATCCGGAGTCGGCACTTCAGTGCTACCAGGCCATCCTGGATGCAATCCCCTCGTATATTCCAGCACTCGATGGACTGGAAAGAGTATTCAGAAAACTGGGTTCCACCCAGGAGCTGCTGGCTTTGTACGAGCAACGTGCAATCCAGGGCGACGATCCGGACACCATAGCTCTGTACCTGTACCGGGCGGGGCTCGTCCTGGAGCCATCCTCCGACTTCTCGGAACAGGCGGCGGATTATTATCGGAGAGCTCTCGAGGCCGTGCCCGACCATCCCAGCGCGCTGGACGCCTACACAGCCTACCTGGAGCACACAAAGAACTGGGAAACCCTGGGCCAGGTTCTTGGGGCGGCAGCCAGGGCTGCCAAGGACGGCGAAACCTCCGTCAGCCTCCTTTACCGAAATGCACGGGTCTACGCCGACAAGGTGGGAAACAGCACCCGCGCCATATCCAGCTTGCGCAGTGTTCTGGAACTTTCTCCAGGCTTTCTACCCGCCAGGGTGTTGCTCAGGGATCTTCTGCTACGCGACGGGGACCTTCATGCCACCCAGGAGCTTTTCAGGGCCGAGGCCGACGCCACTGAAGATCCGGCCAGGAAGGGCTGGCTCCTCTTCCAGGCAGCGTTGCTTCTTCCTGCGGATGAACACGTTGAGCACCGCGCTTTGGCCGAAGAGATCCTGCAAGCCGACCCCACACATCCAGCGGGGCGGGAACTCATGCTGCGTGCTCTCTACAAGGCGAAGGACCTGGGAGATGCGGCCACTTTCCACAGACAACAGGCCTCCTCCACGAATGATCCCTCCCTGTCGGCCTCATCACTGCTCCATGCCGTTCATCTGCTCGGTGAAGCGAACGACAGTGTCGGCGCTCTCCAGTGCATCTCCACGTTGCTGGATCCCTCCCTGGAGGAATTGTCTACTGAGATCCCATTCCGTTCGCTGGCCCACGTCTGCGAGAGCTTTGGCTACTGGGAGGAAGCGGTGCGTGCTCTGCAAGCGTGTGATCCCCCAGAAGTGGCCCAGGACCTGGGACGTGTCCACGAACTCTTCATGCAGGACTCCGCACAGGCTCTACGTCACTACCGCGATGCAGTAGAAGCTCGGCCCGATGATCTCGTGGCGTACCTGGGTATCGAACGGCTGTTGACCGGTTCCGACGACTACCTGGCATTGGCCCAGGTCCACGCCAGCTTGTTGCAACAGTCCCACGAGCCGGCCATCAAGAGTCTCCACGCGTTGCTGGGAGCCCACCTCTACGAGAGTCTGGACGACGTGGAAAACGCAGCTCTCCTGTATCGAGCAGCTTTCGAGAGCCGGCCGGCCATGGGCAAGGTCTTCGACGGCCTGTTGCGAATCCTTACCAGCATGGGGGATGCCCATGGCATCAAGGAGATCTTCCAGAAGGTGGGGATTACCTCCGGGCTCGAACTTGCCAACGCCCTCAGTGACGTCGACGCCCTGGAAGACGCCATCAAGGCCTGTGATGACGCCCTTGAAACATCCCGTGACGACGACATCCTGCTCCTTTTGCTCACAAAGGGGCATTTCGCCATGGAATTGGAGGACTGGAAGGCTGTCTTCCAGACGATGGAGCAACAGAAACACCATCTCACGGACCAGGGCAACCTGGAGTTCCTGGAACGACGCCAGCGCGAGATACTCTCCAACGAGCTGGCTGGAAGCGATGAAGCCTGGAACCACTATCGCAAGCTTCACGAGAGACACCCGGAAGATCCTGAAATCCTCCAGGTTCTGGCGTCAATCGCCCAGTCCCGTGGAGAGACCGCTCTCGCGGTTCAGTGCCTGGAGCAGTACGCGGTGCTGGCGGAGTCCGCCACCGAAAAAGCCGAACTGTACCGCAGGGTGGCAGCCATCCATCTGCAGGACAAGTACATGGATCGGGCCCGAGATTCGTTCTTGTCTGCCCTGAACCATGTTCCCGAGGACCGTGAAGCCCTGGAGGGATTGCGAGAGATCGGCGAAACACTTGAAGACTGGAACGGAGTTGTCGACATACTGAACCGTGAAGCGACCCTGGGCAGCCCCCAGGATCAGAAGCGTATCTTCACAAGAATCGCCTCCATCTGGGAAGACAAGCTGCAGGACGCCTCCATCGCCGTGGAAAACTGGCTGAAGGTCCTGGCCCTCGATCCCTCTGACGTCCAGGCTCTTGAACACCTGATGGACCTCTCCGCCCGTTCCGGAGATTGGGAATCCTTCGTCAACCATGCCGAAGTTCTCTCCGAAATGCTGGAGGGCTCCGAAACTACTGCCCTCCAGCGGCAGATAGGCCTTGTCTACGAATCAGAACTGGGGCGGATCAACCAGGCCGTGCGCTTCCTGGAAGCTGCATGCTCCGGCACGGAGCCCGACCTGGAAGCTGCCAGGGCTCTGGAGAGAATCCACGCCTCGCGCGGAGAGTGGGAACAGGTGGTCAAGGCTCTACTCACCAGGGCATCCATCGTTGCAGGAGAGGAGCAGGTAAGAATCATTCTGAAGGCCGCCAGGATCAAAAGCGATACACTACACAACATGCAGGGCGCCACGGAGATCTATGCCAAGGTACTGGAACTGGACCCCCAACAGCCCGAGGCCCTCCGTTTCCAGAGCAACCATCTCTACGAAGCCGGTCACTATTCCGAAGCAGCAGAACTCTTCGAGCGCATGGTCGAGACCGAAATGGAACGAGATCTGGACGACTTCGACACCCAAATCGAAGTCGCTTCGTTCCTCTTCAGGTTTGGCAAGGCTCTGCAACACCTGGGTAGACTGGAGGAAGCAAGGCAGCGTTTCGAACAGACCCTGGAATTGAACGAGGCCCACCTTCCAACGGTCGAGGCTCTGGGCCCCCTGTACATGGAATACGGCGAGTGGGACAAAGCCGAAGCCGCCTTCCACAAGCTGCTACGCCTCACCGGAGGCCAGGGTGACCCTGGATTTCTGGCTGGTATCTACACACAGCTCGGGCTCATTCTTCACCGCAAAGGTCACTTGGACAAGGCCAGGAAACGCTTCAACAAGGCCCTGGCCCTGCGCCACAACGACGTAGGCGCTCTCCAGGGTCTGGCAGTGGTGCTCGGGGAGTTGGAAGACTGGAGCAACCTGCTCAACGTCTACAACAACATCATCTTCCACGCTCGCGACAGAGCCGATGTGGTGAACGCGTACCTGGCCAAGGGGTATGTGTTGGACGTTCACATGAACATGCCTGACAAAGCGGCGGACCACTACCGGAAAAGTCTGAACTTCGATCCCACCCAACCAAGGGCCCTCCTGGCCCTTGCAGAGCTGGCGTGCAGGAAAAAGCAGTGGTCCGAAGTGAAGGATCTGCTGGGTCAGGCCAGCGCCATCGAGGATCCGGACGCCAGGACCAATGCTGACCGCCACCTGCTGGAAGCACTCTTGTATCTTCACGATGGCCAGCAGGAAGAGGCCAACAGAATGCTCGAAGGAAGTCGTGCTCTGGACAGCACTCTTGCAGATCTGGCCCTGGACGCCGAAGCCATTGCAGAGTTCGTCCATCAGCGTGTTCACCGCTCCGGGACCTAGCATGTTCCCATTCCCGGAGTACTCCCGTCCCTGGAGCGGCTCTCTCTTGTCGAAACGAGAGCTGGTCAAGCCCTTGCAGCCACTTGAATCGACGCCGCCATTGTTACGGGTTGCCCGGACGAATATGGCTCGGAAGCGGCTCGTTCCTGCCGGGCCTGCGTTTCCGGGGGGAGGCTAGCATGGTTGCTGCAGGAGCCTGGCTGTTTCGAAACCGTGGTTGGCTCCCGGCACCCTTCGTTCTTGTCATCCTGTTTCTTGCCAGCCCCGAGCCAGCATCACTCCTGCTGGGAGGCACCATCTGGATTCTTGCCGAGGGACTGCGATTATGGGCTGTCCGGCACATCGGGCCGTGCAGCAGGACCAGAGATTCCTCCGTGGGCCCGTTGACCACATCCGGACCATATCGGTATAGCAGAAACCCTCTGTATCTGGCCAACATGCTCTTCTATGCCGCCTTCGGGCTGGCAGCGCGATGCTGGGCCGCGCTGCCCCTGCTGGTTCTCGTGTTCGTACACTACAGTCTCGTGATCCGCTGGGAAGAACAACGGCTGAACGATACCCATGGCAGCGGCTACGCCCGTTACCTTGGCGAAGTCCATCGCTGGTTGGGACCACCTTGTACGGAAAAACCAACTCGTTGTATCCCGTGGCGGCAGGCGCTACGCTCCGAACGCAGCACATTGCTGGTCCTGCTGTTGATGGCAACAGCTCTGGTTTCCACCACGACGTTACGGCAGTAGATCGCCGGACCCGGTTCAATGGTCTTGGCCGAACCTGGACGCTACGGTGGCTCCAACGCTGGGAAAGATGCTGAACACAAGGGCCACCTTGCCCAGGACTGGCACCATCAGCAGCACCGCCACCAGCAGCGTGCCCACCAGGAAGGACCCAACTCGCCCCTGGGCCACCCCTGGCAGGGGGAGAAGCCTGGCACCTGACTGGCAAAGGGCAACGAACCCCAACAACCAGGCGATGCCCAACAACACCAGCAAACCAATGACGATGGGTATCCCCACAATGGTGATGGTGAGGATTACCGAGGCGAAGATGGCCGCCAGCACCAGCAGAAAACCAGTGACGGTGTGCCTGATGGGATTCCTCTGAATCATGCTGGCGATGTTTTGAACTCGAATGGGGAACAGGCCGACGAGCAGAACGCCTGCTCCGGCAAGACAGAGCACCATCACGGTGCGACGTACCAGGTCCGAGGTCCCCCCAAGGTTGGTCGGGTTGAATGAACCGCTGGAAAGTGAACTCGTAGTGGAACCTCCCAGGGCCACCTTGTCTCCCAACACCACACCACCCTGGTCCACGTGCACCTCTCCGCCAAATGCAACGGCATCGCCGCGCACGACTCCCGTCGAACCGATATCCACATCGTTGCCGAAACTCACCGCGTCTCCCCGCACCGTTCCATGGATGACTACTTTTCCCCCGAAGGAGACCGCCTCATCCACCGATTCGTCAGAGCCCACGTAGATCGGGCTACCAAAGGATGTACGTTCCCCGGAGTACCTCTGGGTGGTTCCCGAGGCCTCGACCTCAGCAGTCCAGGTCCGGCCTGCTTCGCCAGTGGCGATTCCCTCCAGGTCCTGGGAGGAACCTTACGGTGGGGGAGGGGAGGAAGCGGGATCCATGCCACCCACGGAGTTGTCGGTTTCGTCTTGCCCCGTTGCTTGTCCCGCCGAAGGATACGTGCCGGGAGGAACCGTGTTGGCGGGCTCCGTGTTGCCCGGTTCCACCTGTTGAACCCCGAGAGCCTCCAGGCGAGCTTCGAGGGCCTCCAGGCGAGCTTCGAGAGCCTCTTGTCTGGAGAGTTCCGTCCGGAAATCCTGCCCCTGTGCATCACTGCTCTCGGAACCGTCGGGGACGGTCGGAGCCGCCCAGGCAGAGCCGGCTCCCAGACCGAGCACCGCCAGTAAAACAGAATAACGGACCAAGAGGAAGACATTGTGCATGGCTGCTCCATCTGTGCAGGAGAATCCCGGAAGAAACTTCAAGTGGACCTGGCCCCGATGCTGCCATTTTCATTGCTTTGCATGACGTACAGGGCGAGGAAACAGAGGACTGGAACAAGTGATGCGATGGGCATACAGATCAGTCCTTCGGTGGGGAGGATGCGGCCCAGGGCAGACAGGGAGACTCCCAGCCCGCCGAGCCCCGAAAGTGCGCCAGCCATGAGTCCAGTGGGATCACCCCAGAGAAACAGCATCAAGGAGGCCAACAACAAAAAAAACAGGCCCAGCCAGACAGAGTGGATGTGGACCGTGGAAGCAGATGGACTCGAAGAGGCAATGCCAGCAAGTACGCGGTGCATCAACTCAGGTGGGGGCTCGATGTGTTCCGCCCGAGAACAGAGTTCCGTACAGGGGTCCATGGAAGCGGCGCGCTGCCGGCAAGCTGGGCAGGAGTCCAGGTGCATGGCCAGATCCACGGAAGTGGATTCGTCCAGTTTGCCATCCACGAAAAGTGCCAACTGTGAATCTGGCGGATGCTGGTTCATGATCGTGCCTCCCGGATAATGGCGTCATAGGCCAGGCGCAGGTCGCGCCGGGCCCTGAAGATCCTGTTCATCACGGTACCCATGGGCTGTTGTAGAACTTCAGCGATCTCTCGGTACTTGAGGTGTTCGAAATGGTACAGGAGCAGAACTTCTCTGTGCCGTGGAGAAAGGGATTCCAGGGCAGCACGCAAATGCGTGGCTCGTTGCTCCTTCTCTGCGATGTCCAGGGGCCCCGGTCCTTCGTCCTTGATGTCTCTCTCGGGCATGCTTCCCTGCTTGCTGCGCTTCCTGAACATGTCGATGCAGTTGTTGCGAGCGATGCTGAAGACCCAGGTGGAGAATCGACGGGATGGGTCGAAGTTTCCCAGGTTTCGAACGAGCTTGAGCAATGTTTCCTGGGCTGCATCCATGGCGTCTTCCTCGTTTCCCAGCATCCTGAAGCAGAAGCGATAGACCTGCTTGACATAGCGTTCCACGATGAGGGCTTTTGCTCGTTCATCTCCACGGAGAGCTTCTTGCAGCAGCTCTTGTACATCCAGACTCGCGTTTACCTGAAACGGTGCCAGAGGGAACTCCTTGGGGATGGCGGAGAAAAAGTGCAGCGCCTGGACCAGAGCTGTGCTGCCAACTGGCACTACTCGATACGCTCGTTTGAGCAGAATTATTGCATCGAGTTCTTCAGGTTGAGATTGCGAGCCCCGCGTGCGAGGTGCTAACCTTGGAGTCGATGGGGGGAATTCTCGGCAACAGGTGCCATTCGCAATGACCAAGCAAAACAAGCTGCGCAGATACCAGCGAAAAGACTACAGTCAGGTCGTGGACTTCCCGGTGGAAATCGTTGGGCGTGATGGAGTTGTTCGGGCCTACTCTTTCGAAGAGTCGGTACGACTCTATCAACGTAGAATCGCCAGCGCTGCCCTAAGGTACGATGACAAGGACGTGATCGACGCCGAAGTCAGTCACTGCCAACGTAGAATCAAACAGCTCCGCTTGAGCTACCTGGAACACCACGGCTGGGACGAAATCCGCACGATGGCTGGTCTGATGGGTATCGATCCCGACCTGATGGGCGAAGTCGCTGCCTTCTTGCGCAGGCACAACATGTGCGTGCTGGGATCTCCAGACCAGCTCAACATGGAAGCTCTGGAGAAAACCTCCTCACATCGACTCTTTCACCTCTCCTGTCCCGGCAATCCTCCGGAAGCCCGCCTGCTTTACCTGTTTCAATTCGAATCTCACGAGAGCTGCCAAGGCAGGGAGTCCTTCTCCAGGATCATGGAGATCCTCAAGCTCTGCGTGGGCGATGACTGTACCGAGCAACTCCTGGCCTTTCACCAACAGGGGGATTGCGGAATCATTCTCACCGGCCGCAGCCCCACCCGTGAAGGCATGTTCACCCAGGATATGCCCGAACTCGCGGTGGCGAGGCAGATTTCTTCCAGGAAACCCGGCCCCTTTGGTGATGCCATCGCTTCCATCAGGCGCGGCGAGCTGCAACGAGCCCTCGTACTCCTGGATTCCATTCTCCATTCGCAACCGGACCATCGCAATGCCGTGCTTGCCGCCAGCATGGCGGCGGAAATGCTCGGACGTTGGGAACAGGCCGAAATGTACGCTAGATTCGGTTGCCACCAGCACCCTGAAGACCAACTGCTATGGCTCAACCTGGGTCTGGCGCTTCTCCATCAGGACAAGCTGGAGCAGGCCCGCTCCGTCCTTTCCACGGCCATCCGAAAGGGCACCTCCAACTCGACGATACGATTCCTTCTGTCCATCGTCGAGCTGCGCACCGGGCACCCGCTGGCTGCACTGGGATTGCTCCGAAATGCCGGTAGGCAATGTGGATGGAAGGAGCAGGAGATGGCTGGGGCGGTGCGTCGTCTTCGTCGCCGGATCTCTGTCCACGTTGGGATGGTGCTGCTGGGAATACTGATTATGATTGCAGGCGTCTCTGCAATGCTGGCAGGGCACTGGCCAGGTTTGCTGGCTCTGCCGGCAGCGGCATTCACCTGGCTCATTTGTCGCAGATCCACGTGGAATCGAACAATACCTGCCCGGATGTGGCTTGGCGACAAGGTGGTCGACTTCAACCTGAAGGCTCTGACTCCAGGAAGGCACCGTATCGCTCCCCACTGAAGTATCTTCCGCGAGAAGCTGGGCTGGTACTGGAGGGCGCTTCACCGATCCACTGATTCGGCCTCCTGCGCATCGTTGGCCAGCGCGGCCCGCAGAGCATCCAGAATCACGCCGGGAACCCTGAACAAGGGTCCCCCGGCTTCATCGCTGGCAAGGCAGGAACCATCTTCCTCCGGCGGAGCCAGCAGCAGGGACTCCTTCCTGGAATCTCCTTCCAACAGTTGGATCCGCCCCCAGGGTTGGCCCGACCACGAACCGTTGATGGCCGATCTGTCCAATGATTCTTGTTCCAGCACATCCAGCAGTTCATCTGCACGCTCGTCTGCCCATCCGTCTTCATCCCTGGAACCTTCAAACTCCAGATCGCCCAGTTTCAGGACCAGTTCCGTGAGGCTGAATCTTCGTACCGGCAGAAGCTTCTCCAGGAAGAGAGCATCCAGATCAGGATTTGCGAAATCAGAGGCCGTTGCTTCCAGCACGACCGGACGCTCCGACAGTGGCGCAAGGCCAACGAGTTGCCCTCCCTGGGAACATCCGAAACTCAGGTGGTGTTGGGCGCCCCCTGCAACGATGGTCACCTGGGCCTGGAGGAGCTGTTCATCCGTGAGAGCCGGGGCCTGGAAGCTGTTGATACGAAGGTCCTTCGCCCTTCGCAGCAGTGTCTCCACCTTGTTGGAATCCAGCCTGCGCCTTCCCTCCCCAAGCCACCATCCATGCTCGTCTTTGTGGATGAAACCGCGCCGAGATTCACCGGTTGTTTCTCCATGTGCTCCCTCGTCTTCCGGTGGGCAGGAGCGAAAACTGGCGCTCCACTCCAGCCGGTCCACTTTTGCCACGGAAAACTGCCAGACGTCATGACTTCGGTAGTCCTCCACGGGCTTGGTGAAATCGGAGGAAAAATGCCCTTCCACAACCTGAACAGGAGCCTCGGCGCCGATCATGACGTAGGTGCCGTAGCCGACGGGTGCCTCGTTGCCGACAAAGATCTCCTGACGTTGCCCGTCTGCTGAAGAGAAAATGATCTTCCGCAGAGCGGCTTCTCCCTGGCCAACAGGGGGCCCGGACGAAGATCCCAGACCGAATGGCCCAGGATCATCTGTCTCTATGGTCTCGGAAACCTTGAAATTGGATATCCGGAACAAGAGATCGCCAACTCGGGACTCGTCGGCCCTGGCTTTCAAGGGAGCCGAAATCTGCCAGTCGCCGTCCACCTTGTCCAGGACGAGCCTGCCGCCGGAATCCCCGCGGAACACCTCGATGTGCTGGATATCATCCCTGTCCAGATCTGGGAACAGCGGTTGGGACGTGGAATCCTCCTCTTCCGGGGGCTCCACGAAAACGATCACGGCCACCAGCAGGAGCAAAATCCCTGCCATGAACGCCATGAGCTTCTGCTGCTTGGAATACAAAATGACACCTCCTGAAACCAGTTTCCTATTGCTGGGCGAACCCGCTGGCCAACCTCGATGCCCACCGATGTGAGGCCCCTGATACACGGACCCCTTCACGTGGCCGCTCCGGGGCGTTGACATAGCAAACCCCGTGGTTAGCTCTCTCCATCCAGGGATGGAAGTTTCATGGATCCGTCACATCCACAACGACTCTTGGAGGAACTCGAAATGCCCGAGGCGCGCAGCAGAGACAAGGAAGAAGAAGCCAACGAGCAACCGAACCCGGATCTGCCAGGTCAAGCAGAAACCAGAGAGCACCTCCCTCGTCAAGGTGGGGACTCGGACGGCCCCGAAGACGAACCCACCGAAGCACTCCACTCCGAACCAGGAGAGCCGCCCTGCCGGGAATCACATCACCAGGAAGAAGACGAATTGTCGCAGACCAGAGCACGACTCAAGGTGGTCAGTGCCGCCTACAAAAACCTCCAGGAAGAAATGAAGGCTTTCCGGAATCGGACCGAGCGGCTCCAGGAAGAGCGAGACCGTAAGAGATTGGGCGATGCCGTGGCAACAGTCTTCGAGCCCGTACAGAATCTCAGACGTACCCTGGAAGTGTTCGAGAAAAACGACCTGCCCGAGGAGTTGGTGGGTGGACTACGCATGGTCCTGGACCAGTTCACAGAGGCACTCGAGCGCCTGGGCCTAGAAGAGATCCCCTGCGAAGGAGAACCATTCGACCCGAACATCCACGAAGCCATGGGTACCGTTCTCGTCGACGATCCATCCACCGATGGAATCGTGGTAAAAGCATTCGACGTCGGATATCGGATTGGCTCCCTAGTAATCCAGCCAGCACGAGTACTTCTGGGCCGATACCAGGAACCAGCAGACAACGACTGAACCCAACGTAATGCTCCCCCCTGGAAATGTTGGGTTCGGGAAACCATACTCCCAGCAGCTTGCCATGAAAGGCAGTGTTACGGAATGAACCCAGTCTCTTGAACCCAGGACATCACGTGCCATCAACCCGGCTGCATGTGGCCTGCCTCCACCCGGAAATCCCACAAAACACAGGGAATATTGGCAGAATCTGCGTTGGTCTCGGGATGCACCTGCACTTGGTGCACCCCCTGGGCTTTTCCGTATCGCAGAAGGCCGTGAGGCGTGCGGGAGTCGACCACTGGAAGAAGGTTCACCTGACCGAGCATGCAGATCTGAACCGATTTCTATCCTGGGCCCATGGGCGCAGGATTCACATGTTCTCCCGGCACGGCCACCGCCCCTACACCTCCATACGTTTCCGCAAAGGCGATGTACTGGTTTTTGGGCGCGAAAGCGTCGGACTTCCCCAATTCTTGTTGGACCAGTACGGCGCGTTCTTCCTGCCCACCCCAGGCCCCATCCGAAGTCTGAACCTGTCCAACACAGTGGCGGTGGTCTCCTACGCCGCGATGCTGCAGATAGAGCCCGGCTTGTTCAAAGTGTCTGGATGAATGCTGGCGGGTGACTCGTACAGCAAGGTGTACGACAGTTGGTTCGCCTGGTTCAAAATGGTTTTTCATCCCTGCGCAAACAGTCTCCAGCACTGGCTCCAGGTTGAAGGAAGCCCGTTCCCTCCGGTGTGTTATTCTCAACATCCGACAACTGCCCGGGGTAACTCCATGTTCCACAGTTCTTCCGTTCCAATGATGGTATTGATAATGGCCGGTGGGCGTGGCACCAGGTTCTGGCCACTCTCACGCAGGCGATTGCCCAAGCAATGCATCTCGCTCACCAGCAGTCGTACCCTGATCCAGTCAACGGTCGACCGCCTGGACGGCCTGGTACCTCCCGAGAACATCCTCATCGCCACCGGGAACGAGATGGCCCCCCGAATCAGGGAACAACTCCCACAAATACCCGGGCAGAACTTTCTCGTGGAGCCCAGGGGGCGCAACACCGCCCCTTGCATCGCCTGGGGAGCGGTCGAGATCGGACGTCGCATGGGAGGGGAAACCGTCATGGCTGTCCTCCCGGCAGATCACCTGGTGAAAGACGAACACCTTTTCAGGAGCAGCCTCTCGGCCGCGGCCCAGGCAGCCTCTGAAACCAACGCCCTGGTAACCCTGGGTATCTCGCCCACAAAGCCAGAAACCGGCTATGGATACCTGTCCGTCGGAGGTGAACTGGGTCACTGGGGCGGCATGCCTTTCCACCGAGTGCGCAAGTTCATCGAGAAGCCGGACCTGAACACCGCCACCCATTACCTCGAAAATGGGGGCTATCTCTGGAACTCGGGCATGTTCTGCTGGACGGTGGATGCCATCAGAGATGCCTACAGGGAGCATCTGCCCAGTACCTGGGCGGCCATGGCCGAGCTGACCTTCGAGCCCAACAAGCTGGAGGAACTCTGGAGCCGCTTCGAAGCAACCAGCGTGGACTACGGCGTCATGGAAAGGTCACCAGGTGTCCTGACCATGCCCGCGTCTTTTGGCTGGTCGGATGTCGGGGCCTGGACCGCTCTCCCGGATGTCGTGAAACAGGTGGACGGCGGATGGATCCTTTCCCACCGAAGCGTGTCCAGAAACTCTCACCAGAATATCGTCCACGTGCCTGAAAAGCTCGTGGCCTTGCTGGGTGTGAACAAGCTCATCGTGGTGGACACACCGGACGTCCTGATGGTTGCCAGCCAGAACGCAGCGCAGGACATAGGCGAAATACTGGAAGAACTCCAGCAGAGAAACCTGGAAGAATACCTGTAGAAGCGTCGACGCAGATGTTCAACGCCGTGCAACCTACTCTTCACGGATGTCCATCTGGCCATCGTTGTCGATGTCCCAACCCACCATGATGACGTTGCCCTCGGCGTCGAAATACTCCCAGTGGTCGATTCGGCCATCGCCGTTGGTGTCTCGTTCCTTGTTCTTGATGTGATCTGCTTCGTAGTACTTGAAAAGGTCGAAGACGCCGTCATGCTTGGTGTCGACTTCGCTCATTACACGTTTTTCGCCTTTGTAGTGGTCTATCCAATCCACCTTGCCGTCAAAATCGCTGTCCATTTCTTCACGTTCCAGCTCGCCCGTCTCGGTGAAATAGGACCAGACATCGATCTTGCCATCCCTGTTGAGATCCACTTCTTTTCTTATGAGGAGACGGTTCTGGTCGTCGATGGTGCGAAAATAGTTGTAGATATCTACCTGCGAATCGCCATCCAGATCCACCTCCACCACCAGATCGCCCTCGGGAGTCGTGCGCTCCTGGATGGCCTGGAGAGATGAGAACTCCGACCCAGGCATTTTGGCGGTTTCGACATTTTTTTTGCCGCAGCCAGCGGGGGTAAACAGCATAAAGCAGGGGAATGCGACGAAAAACCTCATTTATGGGTCCTCCAGGCTTGGGAGGCTGCCTCACGGTGGAGAACACCATGGACATGGCTTCGGGGAGGAGAAGAATGGGAAGTTTTGGAGAGGTCTCTGTAGAAACCTGAATACGCACGGCCATGCAGCCAGGAACTTCAAATCCAGTTTAGTCGGTCCACGTTGGCTGTCAAACCCCGGGACATTGCTTGCCCGCAAGAATACCGTATGGGCGCAGGTTGGGAAAGCACCTCCTGGATACGATGATCACCCTCCTCAACAAGGGAACCGTCGGTCGCGCCAGACCGGGCCAACAGTTATTGGAGTGTTCGGGCCAACTGGCTTCTGAACCGACGAACCCAGGGAAGCCTCTTGAACCGTCCGTGCTACCAACAGTAATGCATCCGCAACCGTCTGAAAACATCTCCTGTAAAGCCCAGGTCAAGAGCGACAACATGGAAAAGCCCGCTTCCCCTCCCAGTCCCCACCTGCTCATCGTCGACGACGAACCGGTGATCCTACAGATATTGAAGGCCGTCTTCGAAGATGAGCCCTATGATCTTTCTCTGGCATCATCTGGCAATGAAGCACTGGAGATTATGAATGGACGCGTGGTGGATCTGTTGCTCACGGACAAGAACCTCCCGGACATCAACGGTCTGGACCTGTTGAAGGCGGCCAAGGAAGCCAACCCCGACGCCGAGGTAATCATCATCACCGGGTACGCTTCCCTGGAAACGGCTCTCGCGGCCCTGGAGTTGGACGCATTCGACTATGTCCTCAAGCCCCTGAACAACGTTTTCGACATCAGGAAGAAGGTGCGACGGGCTTTCGACAAACAGAGCATGGTCCTGGAAAACCGTCGTCTGCTTGAGCATCTCAAGGAAAAAAATGCCGAGTTGGAAAACTCGCTGGAACAAACACGCCGCTTGCAAGCAGAACTCATCCAGTCCGAAAAACTGGCGGGAATCGGAACCCTTGCCGCCGGAATAGCACATGAAATCTCAAGCCCTCTCTTCGGTATCATGGGCCTGTCCGAAGCCATCCTCGAAGAAGACGACATCTCTCTCGTGCGAGAGTACGCAACAGATATCGTCGAGTACTGTCAGAGCATACGCAACATCGTAGTCGAGTTGTCAGGCTACAGCCGGGCCGCTCAGAGCGAGTACCTCACCACCGTGGACCTTCCCAAGGTAATCATGGACGCCATCAGGCTGGTGGAGCGCTCCGCCGACACCGAAGGAATCCAGGTAGAAACGACTCTTCCGACGGGAATATTCATAAATGCCAGGACCAACGAGA
The DNA here is from genome assembly GCA_024276675.1 of Myxococcota bacterium. Classification (GTDB taxonomy): domain Bacteria; phylum Myxococcota_A; class UBA796; order UBA796; family JAFGLY01; genus JAJRWT01. Next base: position 175,627 of record JAJRWT010000032.1, read on the forward strand.
TACAACAGGTCTTTGTCAACCTCGTGAAGAACGCAGTTGAAGCGCTTTCAGAGCAGCGTTCCCGAAACGAAGAATGCCTGATTCAAGTGCGAGCCGGTCAAGACGACAGCAGTGCCTGGATCGAAGTAGAAGACAACGGCCCCGGTATACCGGAACAGAACACAGCCATGATTTTCGATCCCTTCTACACCACCAAGGCACCAGGCAAGGGGACTGGCCTGGGACTGAACATCGTCTACAGGATCGTGACAAAGTACCGAGGAACCATTCAGGTGGACAGCACCACAGACAGGGGAACCGTCTTCCATCTGCGTTTTCCCGTGGAAGACTAGGCCCTCCGAAAACCATGATGGCTTCAGCACCTCGGTCGACGACGCAATAATCGTTTTCCTGTTTACATTTTTCCCGAAAATACACAGGCCAGTCTACTCATGCGCCTACGTACGCGGCTGATCCTGGGAATCACAGCGGTGGCCCTGTTGCCACTTCTACTGCTGCAAATCACCGCCACGCGGCAGGCTACCCACGAAGTAACGAATCGCGTGGTGGAACTGCATGTCCAGAAAGCCAGCAACCTCGCCACCTTCGTAGACACATACATGTTTGCCCAGATCCGTGCCCTGGATCTCGTGATGCAGCCATTCCAGATCGAAGATCTTTCCGACAAAGCCCGCATCGGATTTCAGCGCCTCGTCTACCAGCAGTTCGACGATGTCAATATCGTCAGCCTGTTGGACGGTCGCGGGATGGATCTGGCGCCAAGTCAGATGCTTACCGAAATATCCGGTGAGCAGGGGGCCCGTGCACACGAACTGATCAGCCAGAAGCGTTTCAACGCCTTCCGAAAGCGTCTCCCAACTTCACGAGCCTTCTCCGATGGTTTTGCCATTGGCGAACCCTATACGCCCCCAGATTCCGACTACCCGGTGGTACCTATCGCCATATCGAGAGCAGACGACCAGGATGTGATACTGGGCGTGGAACTGTCATTGAAGATGGTCGTACAGCAGTTGGAGTCCCAACTGATCAACGACATGGAGATATCACTGTTGGACGACCGTGGGGGGTTCATCATCCGTCGTGGTCCACGTTTTTTCGTGCGCTTGGGCCTGTTGGATTCCCTCCTGGGCGCAAGCCAGGCCGACCTGAGTTTCACCGCCGAAGACGGAGAGAAGGTCCTGGCTGCATTCTGCGAAGTGGCCAGTACAGGCTGGATCGCCGTAGTAGCTGAACCATACGACACCGTGGTAGCGGCGGCCGGCGACATCCGGCTACGATCCGCCTACTTTGGCCTGGTTGCTGCTTTTCTGGCCGTGGTCATCGGAGCCCAGTTCGCCAATCAAATACACCGACCGGTTATCCAACTCCGGGACGCTGTCATGGAGCTGGGGGCTGGAAACCTGGGCCGCCTGGTGGATCTGGACAAGATCAAAGAGTTTGCGGAGCTGGGGCGAGCCTTCAACACGATGTCCCGCCATTTGAAGGAAAGTCTGGATGAAATTGAAGCTCAACGGCGTGAGATCGAGGCTTTCAACCTCCAGCTACAGGCCAGGGTCGAAGAACGCACCAGGGAACTCCAGCAGACTCAGCACAAGCTCCTGGAATCGGGGAAACTGGCCGCGGTGGCAGAGCTGGGGGCTGGTCTGGCCCATGAATTGAACAATCCCCTGGCGGGAGTCCTGGGCATCACGCAGATTCTCAAGAACCGCCTCCAGGAGACAACCGAGAAACCGCTCCTGGAGTCGCTGGAAAGTCAGGCCCTCCGTTGCAGCGAGATCCTCCGATCTCTGCAAAACTTCACCGGTGACGGGCTTGAACGGGGAGATCTCATGGAGTTGGACCTGGACGATCTCATGGCAGAAGTCGTGGGGCTTGTCAGGACCGCTTTCAGGCAACGTGGAGTCTCCATCGAACATCGACGTTCCATCAAGCCGCTGCCCATTCGCGCTGACAGAGCCATGGTTGGGCGTGCTCTTCTCCAACTCCTCACGAGCTTGAGAGTCCTGGCCAGAGACGGGGGAGCCTTGAAGGTACAGGCCAGGGCCTCCGGTAACGAAATCGAGTTGGAACTGGAGATAAACCCTGTCAAACCGGAAGGTGCCGACGCTGGACGCGACGACTGGTATGCTTCGGGAATGTCCCTCTGGGTAGCTCGCAGAATCCTGGCAGAGCATGGGGGGCGCCTGAAGGAACCTGGCCCCGATGCGCAGGGGAGATACGTCATCGTCCTTCCGAGATCCAGTTATAGTAGTAGCTACCGTGCGTGACACCCTGCGAATGCTGCTCCCCCTGGCTATCGTGTTGATGGCTGGATGGCTTGGTTACTACCTTCTGTTTCCATCTGCCCAACTCGCTCCTCTCGTGGTCAGGCAAGTGGAGGGCACTGTACTCCAGATAGACGCCAACGGAGCGCGAATCGAGGCTGTCCCCGGGGCGGTACTCAAAAGAGAAGACAAGATAGAGACCGAGGACGATGGGCGGGCACTGCTGGCATTCGGAACCGACAGCACCCTTGCCCTGCACCATGGCACAACCATGACAGTTCTTGGCCTTTCCAAAGAGGGCCTAAAGGTGGAGTTGGATGAGGGCCGTGTCGAAGCCACGGTGCGTCCGGGACGAGGAACACTGGGCATCGTGAACCTCAATCGTGAGATTATCGCCACCGATGCCACCTTTACGGTAGGAGTAAACAGGGCTGGTGGGCTCGCCGTGGAAAGTCAACGGGGGCAGGTGGAACTATCGGGTGTTGAAGGATTCCAGGTTCTGCGTGAAGGGCAGAGGATCATGGCATCGCGTGACGGAACGGCCAGGTTGGCCTCGATTCCGGAATCGCTCTTGCTGGAAGTGGAATGGCCCGACTCCGCGGCCACCCGTGAAGCGGAGCTGTCGGTAGCCGGGCGCACGGATCCCGGCGCAATGGTCAGGATCGGAGCATCAGGCAAGTGGACCGCGGTCATGGCCGGAGCCGACGGCCGCTTCAAGGCTACGGTTCCCCTGGCCGAGGGCCCCAACGCTCTCGAAGTCATCTCCCAAGATCCGCTTGGTCGGACCACGAGCCAGGATTCCTCGATAATACGAGACAGCCGACCTCCCCAGGGGACACTTTTCGAGGTACATTATTGACCTCTCAACGACCAGAAACGACGTATGCCACGACCAGGATCATCTGATGCCAGAGGCTGTCCGTTTCCCTTCTACAGGCGGCTCCCGTTGCAGGAGCGATCCCTTTCTTCGCCACACACAGCCCCTCGGCTCCTCGCACCGGCAGTGCTGATCCTGCGAGTTGCCCAGCGGCTCCTGCCACGCAAGCGATTCGCACCTGTGAATGCCGTCTTTCTACGTGGACACCCACTTTCCACGATGAAACTGTACGTGGCCTTGTTCCTGCTGTGCCTCCATCCAAGGGCTACCATGGCAGAGGTCATGCTGCTCTCACCCGATGGCCCACTGCAACCGGGAGCCGAGCAGGAAATCCTCATCGTGCTTCATGATCACGGCCTGGCTCTCGATGAACCTCCTCCGGATCTCCTGCCCGACAGTGGGGAGATCGTAACTGCCACGCAGAAGTTGGGCACAGGTCTCTACTCGTTTCGATTCAGACCATCAGCCGATGCCAGCGATCGTGTCGAGTTCACTTTGAACACTGATTCTGGAACAACTCGAATATCGTCCCTACCCGTTGCTTCGATTGCCCGAGCCACGCTGATGGGTCCGGATCGCGTTGATGTAGTGGCTGGCAGTGAAAACGATGTCACCTTGCTATTCAAGGGGGAAGACCTCCCAGAACCCCAACAGCTCAAGATCGTCCTGACCGAGGGTGAAGTCAAGGATATCTCCTCCGGCCCATCTGGCCTGTCAGTCACCATACGCATGGGCAGTGAACGCTACCCACGCATGGCCCTGCTGGGAGTCTGGGACTCGCGAAAGCTGGACCGGGCCCCCGAATGGGTTCCTGTGTTCATCTCAGGCCGGCCGGTAATACCCATTCGAACCGAACCGTCAGCCCGAGTGTGGCTCACTGTGGGCAAACGCCACTACGGACCCTTCCAGGCAGACCAGCAAGGCATTGCACAGGCCAGACTTACAGTCAAGCCGGGGGAAGAAACCGCATCGGTACGAATACTGGATAATCTTGGCAACGAGCAGCAGACCACATTGACCCTGACCGGAGATCCAAAACCGGTCATGGCATTGCTGGCCGAACCGCCCAGGCCACCGGGGACCAGGGCGGCCCCCGTGTATCTTGCTGCCCTCGACTCCAGGGGCCGCCCATGGTCAGGCCCCCTACCGGTCTGCCAGGCCACACCCGGGGGATTTCTTCCCGTGGTCACCATGGAAGCTGGGAGCTACCGAGTATCGCCATCATCTCCCTCCGCTGCGGAATATCTGGATGTAAAACTGCGATGCGAGCTGACCGACACAGTCACTGCCAACAGTGTACGGATCCCCATTGGCGAGGGTGTCCCCCGCCGTTTGACCCTTCGTCTATACCCGGATCAGCTCTCCGCCGACTTTCCAGTCGCCCAGGTGCAGGCAATACTCGAAGACTGGCGAGGAGAACGAATGGACCCTCGGCACATAGAACTGAAGGCCGAACTTGGCTCCATCTCCGTAGACAGCGTGAAGAACAGATCTTTACATGCCGAGTACCAGGGATCTCGTGCCGTTGCACGGGGTGGCGACATCATCAAGGCCAGCCTGGACCTGGATCCAGGAAACGGGCCACCTGCCGCCCTCCAGGTTTTTCCCCAACGGGCAGGGCAAGATTCACTTCGTCTGGGCATACTGGGAAGGGCGCTGGACTATCTGGGCAGGCCTCTGCAGGGCGTTGAAATGACCCTGACAATCGGATCGGCTTCAGCCAAGGTGCTCTCCGACTCAAGAGGGTGGGGGCAGGCATCACTGCCACTGGAAGCTTCTGGAGAGTTGATAGTCCTGGAAAACCGCGCTGGAGGCCTTGTACGAAGAACACCGTACCTTGAAAATGCCGGGATCCGCACACACAGCACACTTGACCCAGACCTTGAAGCCACCGTTCATGTACCCATCAGCGCCGGCCTTGTACGTGAGGTCTTCATCACCACCACACCTTCGACGCTGTACTCGGGGCCAGCGGCTGCCGCCAAAGTAACCGTGCGACTGGTGGACAAACACGGCAACACCGTGACCGATGAAGGAGTCAAGGTCTCTACCACAGCGGGCCGCGTGGGTACGCTCCACCCCAGGGCTGATGGAACCTACCAGGGATGGTACTGGCCTCCCGCCAGCATGAAAACCGGTACCATCCGCATCACCGCATCGGGAAGAGAGAGCACCTTCGCCGCGACCACCGAAATAAAGCTCTTGCCGCGTCCCATGAACAGGAACATGGGCATAGGTCTTGGCGCCATCACCAACCTGGGCTCCATCCATTCTCCACTCGTAGAGCTGTCCCTGGAGCAACGTACGCCCTTCTTCAACAGGCGCTTGCTCTTCCGGCTGGCAGCCATGGCCTACTCCGACAAAGACACCGTAGAAGACAACTCGACCGCCAACGACATCTCTGTGAGGACTACCTTCAACCCCTTCTATGCAGGGCTTCTGGCCCGCCAGGAACATGGCCTTCGCTCATCGTGGATCGGAGCGGCAATGGCCCTCGTCATGTACCGCACCGAAACAGATTTCAACGATCCCGAACTGGTGAGGGGTACTGGCATCGGTGGTCCGGGAATCGTGTTGTTCGGTGGCCTTGGCTGGCGGCTTGGCGTTGGTGAACTCGGACTCGAGTTGCGCTACCTGCAGGTCAGCACATCGTCAGGCGCCGTGGAGTACGCTGGTGGTATCGGCGGGCTGGTGGCATTGCCCACCTATAGAATCCTGTTTTGATATATGATCTTGAAGTACATTTCCAAATGTCGTCTACACCGGCCGTTGCTTTGCCGAACCCAACGCCTCCATCACACACCCACCGGGCTGAGGCGCTCCCATGATTCCCATGATATCGGATGGAATGAAATACTCTCTGGAACCTGGGAATAGCTCCAGGAGTCCGTCCGCAGTCCAGCCCGGTGAAACCTCATCGCAGCTTTGCCATGCACCGCCTGCCTTGCGCCGCACAAGGCAGGCAAATCCCTCGCCTCGGGTCTGTAACTTTTTCCCCACGCCAACCCTGCCGTAGGTTGCTGGGTTGTTCACGCTCATTCTTTTTTTCGCTGGCTGTTCGCCGGAGCTTCCGGCTCCCCAACTCTCTGGGATCTCTCCCAACTGGGGCTATAACGGCGAACGTACAGAGGTCTGGATCCATGGTCGATACTTCTACCCGCAGATCGAGATCGACTCCATGGAAGCCGGAGGGCGTGTGGATCTCCAGTATTCCCTCAACCTGGAGTCACAGGATGCTTCCTACGCGCTGGACGGGGTCCAGGTCGAGTCCTACGAGTCTATCTTTGCCACCGTCCCCGCTGGCCTGGATGTGGGCATATATGATCTCTGGTTGACCTCGCCAACATCTGACTCAGCAGTACTGGATGCTGCATTTTCGGTCACCGACACCCGTGCAGACCACCTGGCTTTCGAGGTGGACGAAGTTGCCTACGAGGTCAATACGCCCTTCAAGATAGACTTCCAGCTCTATGATCCCGAAGATGACGAGCTGAACATGTCCATGGACGTGACCCTGGTAATCACCGGCAGATCTGGCGTTGAAGGCTTTGAATTCGACCTGGTGGACCTGGATGATGCCACGGAACTGCGCAGTAGCACCAAGGTGGTGCTGGCAGGCAGCCTCAACAGCGCGGGCCACGGTGATTTCACCGCTCGTTCCTCTATTCCCGACGATATCAAGATCGAGTTGGAGCCTGGAGATTCCAGCTCCGTCGTGGATGGCGACAACCTGATTCTCTCCGTGGAACCGGCCCAGTTGAATGCCGTGGAGATCACGCTCCCATCAGAGGATTTCCAGACCACTGCGGGGGTATCATTCGATGTCCTGTTGCAATTGGTAGACACCTACGGCAACCCCAGGGATGACGTCGCATCCTTGATAATATCTGAAGAATGCGGCTCTTTCGTAGAAAACGTGGACATCGTCGGCAGCACGACACTGGAGGTCCATGCCACCGGAGCCACCGGAACCGACTGCGAACAGAACAAGATCTACGCATACGGTACAGCATCCGGCGAAAGTGCCCCGTTTCAGGTGCTGCCGGCAGCCGCAACAGCCTATTCCGTAGGAGTCTTTCCATCCGAAGTAATAGCAGGCGAAGAAGCACTTACCGCCGTTATCTCTGCAAACGACGACTATGGCAACGTCGTGACCGATTACGGTGAAGATCTTTCATTGACCCTCACCGACACTGCGGGAGGCCTTGACCCCGACAGCGGCGTGGGTTGGCAAGAATGTCCAGGATTCTCCACGGGTTGGCAGGTATGTACGGCCTACCTCTGGAGCGCATCCGATGAAGACCAACTGGTGGCCACGGGAACCGATGGTCTGACCGGAATCTCGGGTTCGTTTGCAGTCAACGCCGCTTCCTTGGACAGCCTGGATGTATTCATGGATCGAGATCCAGTGTTGGCGGGAGAATCATTCTATATCACCGTGCATCCACTCGACGAATATGGCAACTCCATCAATACGAACCCACATGTTGACGAGTACACCTTCAAGGGAATCCAGGAAGACCCCACCTGCGCCTGGGATGGGGTTTTCATGGACGAAGACTGGCGATCCTTCGAATGCAAGATGCTGGTGGCTTCCGGCCAGGAACAGGTGACCGTCACAATCGAGAACTTGGACGACCAGGTTTCTTCCACCACCGACCCCTTTTCCGTACAAAACGGGGAACTCGCCGTAGTTTCCATAGACATCGCCGATAGTGCAGAAAACGTGGCTGGTGTACCTTTCCCCATCACAATTCAGGCAAGGGACGCATGGGGCAATCCCTATTCTGTTCATCACAGCGGCGCGGACATCCAACTGGAAGATGAAACAGGCACCCTCTGGCCAGGCGAAGCCAGCGTGGACGAGAACGGGCAGGCACAGGTGGACGTCGTGGTCACGAAAGTAATCTCAAGCGACATCATCTCCGCGAGTCAAGCCGGTATCGACCTTGGCATCTCGCCAAACTTTTCCATCGTGCACGGAGACTTGGCCGAGTTCGAGGCCAGCATGGACAGACCCTGGGCATTCGTGGGAACGGAATATGAGATCACGTTGACAGCCCAGGACACATGGAGCAACACCGTCACGGACTACTCCGGCGAAGTCACCCTTCTGGCACAGAACCATACAGCTCCCGTGCTGAGCATCACAGATTTCTCCGACGGTTACGCCCAGGCACCCATCACCTTCACGACGCCACACATCCAAGAAGTACTGGAAGTGGTCTCCGACGAACTGGATGGCCCACTGGATGTCCTGCACCTGGATGTTCTCGACGACACCTGTGGCACGGTGAATGCATCGATTCTGATAGACGGTGAAAGCACGGCGGTGCTGTGTCTGGCAGGGGGCAGCGCCAGCGCAACGCTGGATGCCAGCAACAGTACAGGAACCTACCTCACGTTCCATTACCTGGACGGTGATGGTTTCCAGTCGCGAACCAGCTCCGACTCGATAGTGCGGGAATGGACAGAGGCAACCGGGACCCTGGTGGAACTGGTCGCCTTCGACAGTGAGGCCTGTGGCGACATGGACACGGCAAAGGTGTACGTTGCAGAAGACGAGGACCAGGCCGCCGGGCCATTGACAATAACCTCCACCCATGCTGCACGCTACGTTGGCAGTCCCACTGAAGGCGAAACCGAAATACAAGTATCGGCCAACACCTGCTCTGGAGACACCGCCGGAGGAGCTGCCATCTACCTCCGCGCGACACTGGGAGAACTCGTGGATGGGGTCGCCGGTTCGGGCAAGGGTCTCTTCATGCTGTTGGACCACTCGGGAAATGGCACTGCTAGCTGGTCGGTTGAAGACGAAATCTACGGCGGAACCGCAATGGTGATGGCCGGCAGGCTGGACGGCACCGCCTATGGCGAGATCGAGTTGGAAGCCATCGGAGACGGAGCAGCACCCCACGTCCTCGACCTGGATCCCAGGGGCACATCCGACGTCTCCGAGACAGACACGGTCTCCCTGTGGTTCGACGAGCCCATGTGGGAAGAAAGCTTCGAGTATCCCGGGTCGGCGGTATCAATCGTGGATTCCACAGATACACCAGTCTCCATCGACAGCCTTGCATATGACTCGGCGGACCTTAGGCTGGACATCTATGTCTCCGTGTATACACCACTGAGCCCCGCCACGGAGACCTACTCGCTGAACCTCGGCTACCAGGCCCGTGATTCCGCCGGCAATCGCCTGGATGGTAACTGGTCCGGCACGTATTCATCATTCGCGGCTGATTTCGGAAATGTCGTCAACAGCGCTCCGGACATCGAATCCTGTGTGCCCGACACAGCAGTACTGAGGCCTGACGGCGACGGTGTTGCAGCCACCGCCGAAGCCGACGAAGTGAACATCGAGGTAGCTGCCGATGGAGAAGCAACCTGGTGGCTCCTGGAAGTCCTGGATGAACAGGGGAACACCACGAGGCAGACATGGTCGTCCGCCCTGGCCGATACCGGGTACGTGGGATGGGATGCTCGTGCAACGGACGGGCATGTCGTGGAAAATGGCAGCTATTTGTTGCGTGTCCGGGCGATGGATGAACACTACAATACAGGAACCGCTTGTGAAACAGAGATCACAGTGGATAATCTGATCGTGGATGTACAGTGACAAGTCATTCGAAACAAAAAGACAGCCGACCTGCCGACTGGATGGAAGCCGGCAGGCTTGCAGAACTGGGCCTCTTGGCAGCTTCGTTGGTTCACGAGCTGAAGCAGCCGCTCTTTGCCGTGAAAGCCATTCTCCAACTGGCTGAGGCAGAAGCCAATGGCGCGGGGCTCCATTCCAGGCTGAACATCCTCATGGAACAGGTCAAGAACATGGAGGGCATCATCCATGCCTACGATGGCATGGCGCAGAGACCCAGGGACAGCGCAGAAACCTACCACCCCATCACCTATATTCAAACGGCTTGCAGTACACTCGCCCACAGGGCAGGCCGCATGGGGACCACCATCGAACTCCACGTGGATCCCGACCTGCCAGTGCTGAACGGAAGCTCATTGGCGTTTCAACAAGTCCTGATCAACCTGCTGCAAAATGCCCTGGACGCCACATCCAACGGCAGCAATCCCAGAATTGTACTCATCGCCCGCAGTGTAGACGGCTACCTGGAGATATCCCTCAACGACAATGGTAGCGGCGTTCTACCACGCGACAGGGAGCGGGTCTTCGAGCCCTTCTTCACCACCAAGCCACCTGGCCGAGGAACCGGCCTGGGACTCGCCATTGCCCGAGAACTCGTGAACAAGGCGGGCGGCAGCATCGAGATCGCCAGTGAGGGCAACGGAACACAAGTACTCGTTCGCTATCCCGGCGCAGTTCAGGATACTCCTGGGTATCTCGACGCCACAGGAAACACGTGATCTCGGGGAACACACGATGCCACACACTCCCAAAACCCGGTCCCCCAGGCTTCCACCATTGAGCACCGCCGAAGAAGAAGCACAGTCCCAAACGAACCAGGGCGAAGACTTTCCTTCCATACTATCAGAGGATCCGGAGCTTCACCTGGAGTCCCTGGGAGAGCGCTTCATGCAGGCTCTGGACTTGATCCGGAATGCACAGATTGAAGAGGCTCGGGAAGCCCTCCGGGAAATATTGGCGACAGAACCCCGACTGCCGGAGCCCAGGATCGAGCTGGCTCGAATCTTTCTCCAGGAAGGTGACCTGGAACAAGCAGAAGCCCAGGCCCGGATTTCACTGGAGCTGCTGGAAAAGGGCGGGCGATGGAATCTTGATATTTCCATGGCATCCATGATGGGACTGGCCCACGGGCTGTTGGCCGAAGCCATTCGCCAGAAATCTGAAAGCGATGCAATAGTCATGCATGATCCGCAGCAGATCTGGGAGTTGACCCGCCAGGCCTATCACCACTTCAAGCGAGCAGCAGACCTGGATCCGGATAACGAGCACGCAAGATACTATGCCTTCCACCTGGGTCTCGAGATCTCGCAGCCAGTGCACTGACAAGAACAGAGTCTCTGTCTAGTTCCCATCCGGAAAGTGCGGACCGAGCCGGAGCGAGTAGCTTTCGAGCCAGGTACGTCCGGGCAACCCGCCGGAATAGCAGCGCTATTTCAAGCGCTTGCCCGGGTGCGCCTGGCGAAGGAATGGGCCGCTCCTGCGATGGGAGCAGTTTCCGGATGGGAACTGTCCAGCTTCCATCTGTTTTGCTTCCGTCCACAGTTCCTCCAGGACATCCAGCGGTTCTTCGTGGAGTGACAAGCCCCGTCGCTCCGCCAGGGCTTCCAGGCGACGGAATCTTTTTTCGAAACGAACACTGGCAGCGCGCAGGGCGTCTTCCGGGCACAGCCCCAGAAACCGCCCCATGTTGGCCAAGGCCAGCATTGCATCGCCATACTCATGGGCTATGGCCTGGGCCCGCCCCGAAGCGACTGCTTCGTCCAACTCCGCCAGTTCCTCGTCCACCTTGTGGCGGACTCCCTGGAGGTCGGGCCAATCGAAACCCACTCTACTGACCTTTTCACCCACTCGGGCCGCGCGGAGCAAGGCGGGCAGGGTTGGAGGGATCCCGTCCAACGAGGAACTATCATCCCCACGTTCCAAGGCCTTCTGCGCTTCCCACCAGGCGGATGATCCTGGTTGCGCCCCGGAGTTTCTGCTCCCGCCCGGTCCGGGACCCTGTTGGCACCCTCCAGAGGGGGCTTCGCGCTTCCCACCTCGTGCCGGTGGGCCGAACAGATTGGGATGCCGACGAACCATCTTTGCGATGATCCCCCGTACAACCTGCTCCATGTCGTAATGCCCCGATTCATGAGCAATCTGGGCGTGAATGACGATATGAAAGAGCAAATCTCCCAGTTCGCTGCACTGGGCCTGGGCTGATCCTCGCTTCATTGCTTCCTGCACTTCATAGGCTTCTTCGATGAGGTAGGGCAGCAAGGAGCGATGTGTCTGGGCCCGATCCCATGGACAACCCACATCGCTCCGCAAACGGGCCACCAACTCTACCAACTCTTCCAGGGAGCAGCGGTTTCCAGGAACATTCATGGTTTCTCCGGCCCATGCGGGTTCAGGAAAGACAAGCTCGAACAGCCGGACAGCTTGCAGGGTCAGGAAGCGCCAGCCCAGGTAGGATGAGGATTGCGTTAGCTTGTCACATGGCTTCGTCCCCCACAGTACTGCCACCTTTGCACACGGAGGGGTTATATCGCATTCAGAGTTAGTGTCCGGCGTGCAGCGAGTCGGCTCAAAGAACAGGTTCCGCGGCAGCAAACTACCCCGAACGGAGAACACTGTGCCCCAACCGGACCAGCCGGAAGTCTTCGGAAAATACCACCTGCTTGAAAAAATCGCGACTGGTGGCATGGCAGAGGTATATCGCGCCCGTTCATACGGGCTCGCCGGTTTCGAAAAAATCCTTGTCATTAAAAGGGTTCTGGACCATCTCGCCAAGGACGAAGAGTTCATCCACTTGTTCGTGGACGAAGCCAGAATCGCGGTCGAGTTGATTCACGTGAACATCGTCCAGGTTTTCGAACTCGAGGAAATCAACGGTTCCTACTACATGGCGATGGAGTACGTACACGGCCTGGATCTCGCCAGGTTGTTGAGCAGGGCGAGGCATTCGGGCCCTTTCCCGATTCCCGCTGCTCTCTTCATCGCTTGCGAAGTCCTGAAGGCGCTCCAATTCGCCCATGAACGAACGGATGAAAACGGTCATCCCCTGAACGTCGTTCACTGCGACATCTCACCGCAAAACATTCTTGTCTCCTATGCCGGCGAAGTGAAGATCACCGACTTTGGCATCAGCCGGGCTGCTTTCCAGGCAAGCACCAGGCACAAGGTCGTGCGGGGCAAGTACGCCTACATGAGCCCCGAACAGGTGGAAGGTCGTAGCCTGGATGGCAGGAGCGACATCTTCAGCCTTGGAATCGTCTTGTGGGAGTTGATCGCGGGCCGGAGGCTGTTCAAGACCAGGAGCCGGGAAGAAACACTCAACAGGGTCAGAAGAGCAGAGGTACCAAGCCTCCGCGCCTACAGACCCCAGGTGAACGAGGCGCTGGAAGGCTTGCTGCTCAAGGCATTGGCCCGTCGTCCCGGGACTCGCTACTCCTGCGCCGGAGAGATGCTGGAGCAATTCACCTCCTTCATGGTGCGGGAGGGCTACCGGGCCACCAACAGCGATCTCTACACCTACATGAAAGCTGTCATAGAAGCGGCCAACAAGGTCCATGAAGGGAGCGGGCATGGATCCGCTTTGATCCCCAGGGCCATGCCGCCCAGTGCAACAGTGGTACTGGCAGCGGAAGCCACTCCTCCTCCCCGTTCCATCGCCGCACCAAAGGTGACCTTGCCTTCTCTCATGCAGCAATGGCTATCCATAGTCGCCGAATCCGATGGCGAGATATGGGAAAAGGGAGACGGCTCCATGTTGGTCGTCTGGATCGTCCGTTCAGGCCTTCGTGAGACCATCTCCCATGCCCTCACCACTACTCTGCACATGCAAAGAGTGACTCTGGCAGCCGGTTATCGCCTTTGCGCGGGAATCGCTCCAGGAGTTGCACGCTTGCAGAGCGACACACACCGTCCCTCCCCGGGCTGGGAATTGGCAGGACCGTTCTATCTCTCTCGCTGGATGATGAACCTGTCCGCCCACCGTGGCCGGATACTGCTCACCGAGGTAGGGCGTCGGCAGGTCACCGCCCCTACCACCATGTTGGGGAGGATCCCCATTGCCGGCAATCGCTACATCAATCTCTACGAGGTGGGGTAGGGGCGAGCCATTCATCGGCGCAGCTTCCAGAACAGAGATCCCCCCGGGCGAGCCGTCTCCGAACTTTTTCTCTGAAGTTTTCGGTCGCTCCACCGTCAAGGTTCCAAGGAATAGAACCATCCTGACTGGGAACCCAACATGAACGGTCTGTTCAAACGCTTGATTCAGCCAGCGCTGGCCCTGGCGATGCTCATGAACCTCCATGTTGCCCAGAGCCTGGTGTTTGATGAACCCATCGACCATCTACGAATTCGCTGGACCAACGGCGCAGTAAAAATTCTTCCCTCGGAGTCACGAACGACCACTGTGGCTTTGAAGGCATGGGGCCCGGAGGCGCTGTTCTCATTCTCGTCACGTTCCCAGGAGGGGTTTCTCATATTGGAGTTGCCGTGTCGGACTGCTCTTCCATGCGGAGGTGATCTGGAGGTCCGAACTCCACGAGCGGTCTCTGTCGACGTAGATCTCACCAGTGGGAGCGCTGTTCTCACAGGTCTGGCCGGCAAGCTGACAGTGGTGCTGGGCAAGGGCAGCATAGTGGCCAGCAAGCTGCTCTCTCAGGACACGGTCGTGCAGGTGGCCAAGGGCAGGGTGGACGCCAGTTGGATCAAGATTCCGCGCCGCGTGGTAGCGGCATCTGCAATGGGCGATGTCCGCCTTCAAGTCCCCAACGCCACGTACAGTATTCTGGACCGAGCGGGGAACACCCAGGTGGATGGGGTCCTTTCCAGGCCGGAGTCCTCTCATACGATACAGGTTACTTCTCTTGGAGGAGCCGCGCTGGTGCAAGGCATCGACATGCCTCTCGTCGATGATCCAAGGGTATAGGGCCCCACCCGGGGAGCCGTCGGAAAAGCTCATTTCCAGTTCCCTTTCTGAAAGGCGGACCGGGTGAAGACGCCTCCCGGACGGGAATGTTATATGATGCACGTCCCACCTCGCAAGGAGCATGGAAATGGCGTCGACCCCCCCGGAGGCAAGGGCAGGACTCAAGATCGCCGTGGACGGACCAGCGGCCTCAGGCAAGGGAACCGCGGCGCGCGCACTGGCAAAAGCACTGGGCTATACCTACGTCGATACCGGCACCCTGTATCGAACCCTGGCCTTGTTGGCGCTCGAACGTTCCATCGACCTTGACGACGAAGACGCAATACTATCCCTTGCTCATGACTTCTCACCGGACATGTCGTGGGAGGGCGATGAAATCAGGGTAACGGTGGGCAATAGAGACGTCACCGCCCTGATCCGCACCGAGTCCATGGGCTCGGCAGCATCGAAAATTGCGGCCCATCAGGGCGTGCGGCTCGCCCTGTTGGGTTCCCAGCGTCGGATGGCCGCCGGAGGGGGAGTGGTCATGGACGGCCGAGACATCGGCAGCGTCGTCCTGCCAGATGCCGATCTCAAGGTCTACTTGGACGCTTCTACCGAATCCAGGGCGCATCGTCGAGAATTGGAGATGCGAAAGGTCGGTATTACAAGGAGTATTGCCGAGATTCGCAAAGACATGGAAAGCAGGGACAGAATGGATCGCGAGCGAAAGGTGGCTCCCTTGATACGGCTGCCTGAAGCAGTATACATCGACAGTACAGACCTAACGCCGGAACAGGTGGTCCAGGCCATCATCGTAGAAGCAAGGGCAAGGGGCGCTTGACAGCCCACCGGTCACGCTTTGTCACACGGGAGGTTGACGTCTTCCCGTACACTGGATAACTCCGCGCGCCTGGTACTAGTGCTGAAAGTGTGCTCAAGGCAGGGCATCCCAGCCTGGAGTCTACCCGAATCTACGAGAACCACCGAGGCATTTCCGGGAAGGGCCTGGAAAACCGTCTCAAACAACCCTGTCAGCTAAACAACCCCCGGGGATTCACCCTGGGAAGGCGAGCCTTTTTCCATGACCATCGAGCAACTCTCATTCGAACGAAAGAAGGAACTATCTCCCACCGAACTGGATCGTGAAACCTTCAAGGCACTCTTCGATCAGGCCCTGGAAGCCAGCGACATCAAGGAGCAATCGGTCGTAAGCGGGAAGATAATCGAAATTCAAGACGACTACGTCACAATCGACATTGGCTACAAGGCGGAAGGCTCCATTCCTCGTAGAGAGTTCATCTCCCCCGAAGGAGAACTTACGATCCAGGCTGGAGACCAGGTGGACGTCTACCTGGACACCATGGACGAAGAGCATGGAAGGCTCATCCTCTCCAAGGAACGAGCTGATCTGATGAAGGCCTGGGAAGAGATCTCCAAGGCCGTGGAAAGGGATGAAGTCGTCAGCGGGGCAATCATCGCTCGGGTGAAAGGCGGTCTCCAGGTAGACATAGGGGTCAAGGCGTTCCTGCCCGGCTCCCAGGTGGACTTGAGACCAGTAAAAAACCTGGACAAGCTGCTGGGTGAGACCTTCGACTTCAAGATCATCAAGTTCAACAAGAAGCGGGGCAACATAGTACTCTCCAGGCGAGCCCTCCTGGAGCAGGAACGTGAAGCCAAGCGTTCAGAGACCATCAAGCGCCTGGAAGTGGGCAACATCATGGAAGGTGTGGTCAAGAATATCACCGACTACGGTGCTTTCGTGGACCTGGGGGGGATCGACGGACTTCTTCACATCACCGACATGAGCTATGGCAGGATCAACCACCCCAGCGAGATGTTCGAAATCAGCCAGACCATAGAGGTCAAGATCTTGAAATTCGACAAGGATTCTCAACGCGTGAGTCTGGGCTTCAAGCAGATCAAGCCCGATCCCTGGGACGAAGTGGAATACAAGTACCCCGTTGGTGCAATCGTCCGGGGAAAGGTGGTTTCCATCCCCGACTACGGTGCTTTCGTAGAGTTGGAAGATGGCATCGAGGGCCTGGTGCATATCTCTGAAATGACATGGAACAAGCGGGTAAAACACCCCGGCAAACTCATCTCCATGGGAGACACGGTGGAAGCCAAGGTGCTGGGTGTGGACGTGGTGAACAAGCGCATCAGCCTGGGTATGCGCCAGTTGGAACCAAACCCCTGGGATCTGGTAGAGGAGCACTACCCCGTGGGCACCATCGTCAAGGGCAAGGTCCGGAACATCACCGACTTCGGCATCTTCGTGGGAATCGAAGAGGGGATCGATGGCCTGGTACATATTTCGGATTTGTCCTGGAGCCAGCGGATCAAACATCCCAGCGACAAGTTCAAGAGGGGTGACATGGTAGAGGCTCGAGTCCTCAACATAGACAAGAACGCCGAGCGTTTTTCCCTGGGTATCAGGCAACTCTCCGAAGACCCCTGGTTGTCCGTTCACTCCCGCTACTTCCTTGGTCAGATCATCCAGGGTGTCGTGGTTCACAAGGTGGATTTCGGTGTCTTCATGGAAATCGAAGAAGGCGTAGAAGGTCTGGTTCATTTCTCCGAGTTGGCCTACCACGGCGACGACTGGTCGGAGAACTACAAGGTGGGGCAAAGAATCATTGCCGAAATAATCAATATCGACCACCATGATCGCAAGATCAGCCTTTCCGAGAAGGGTGCAGAGGAACGCAACGTCGATGCGGAGAGTGTCTCCGAGTTTCTGGCTCACCAGGGAGAATCCTCCACCCGTCTCGGTGACATCATGGGCGACCTTTCCAGGAAGCTCTCTTCCGAAGACTTCCAGGGTGAAGAAGAAGCCAAGCAAGCAGATGCCAAGAAGGCAAAGGACCAGCCGGCAGAAGCCAGGCAGCCAGACGGTAGAACGCCAGAGGATGAGCCAGGAACCACCGAATCTGAAGGGAACGAGTGATCTCCCACCCAGGAGGTCGGCGCAGTTTCGAATTCTCGACGGATTGCTCATCGCTTCCGAACCGGCCTTGCCTCGCAATTACCGTGGGCACGGCCACCGGGCACTTGCGAATCCAGGAGTAGCCCTCGTAACGCACTTACAAGTCCACCCATGGGCTCGCGTTGGCGGTGCGATCTGCTCTCTTTCCTGATGGCTCCCAGGTAGTTATACATGTGGCAATCCTTGCCGGCGGCTGCAACTTCCGGTAAAGGCCGCTTCAAGGGGAGCCAATGGCTCTGCATTCTTGAACGAGGAGAGCTTTCATGTGGTCGATGCGAAACCTGTTTACCTTGTTGGTCCTGCTGTTCGTGGCTTTCGTCTTGGCTCTTTTCCTGGTCCAGAACCACTCGAGAACAAGTGACCTGTCCCTGGACCTGGTATTCGTAGCCTGGCACCTCGCTCGTCCGATACCAGTCGCTGTTCTGGCTCTGGGTTCTCTCATCGTGGGTTTCCTGCTGGGTTACGTTTCAGGATACCGGAAACGGGGAGCATTGGAACGAAAGATCGCCTCCAAAAGTGCCCCCTCCTTTGATCAAAAGAACGCATGGTCCTGAATGGAGACTTCCATGTCTGACAGCAACAAAGCCGCTTCATCCATCTATATCCTTGGGATCGCTCTGATCCTGGCGATTCTTGCCGGCACTGCTGCATCCTACGCCTCGTACAAGATGGGCTACAAGCAGGCCGCCACTGAAGCGCAGGTGGAACTGGCCAACAAGGACAAGGAACTGGCCCTGGCCAAGAAGGCGCCATCATCAGTCAAGGACTCGGTAAAAAGCAAGAAAAGGTCCGATGCTCCCGAACCTCTCGCAGAGACTCACTACAAGGCCTCCGATCTGGACATCCCCGGACTCTCGGCGCTTCCCGCCGAGACTGCCGCAATTGTACTGGAAGCGCTCAACACCACCAGGGGAGCCTGCGAGCCATGCCACATGAAGGGTTCGTCCACCGCTGAATGCCTGAAGACCACCAAGATTTGCGAAAACATGCCGCGCCTGGCAAAACGCGCCATACGAATGGCCAGGAGCGGGAGAAAACTCGATGAGATCAAAGAAGCCCTTACCTACGAAGAACCCTGGGTAAAGGTCGACATAACAGGAGCCCCCGTCAAGGGGCCATCCACGGCGCCGGTCACCATCGTCGAATACAGCGAATTCCAATGCCCATTCTGCGCCAGGTCCCAGGCCACCATAAGGGAACTCAAAGACAAGTACGGCGACAAGATCCGCCTTGCCTTCCTCAATTACCCGATTTCACGTCATTCTCACGCCAAGCAGGCCGCCATCGCGGCCTTGGCCGCCAACAAGCAGGGCATGTTCTGGCAGTATCACGATCTTCTCTTCCAACGCCAGAAGGACATCCGCAAGGATGGATTCTTCGACGACATTGCAAAAGAGACCGGCCTCGACATTGCCAGGTGGAAGAAAGACCAGCAAGACCCGGCAATAGAAGAACAGATCAAGAAGGACCTGTTGCAGTCAAGGAAGGTTGGCGTACGCGGCACTCCGACCTTTTTCATAAACGGCTACAGGCTTCGCGGTGCCAAGCCAACTGCCTTCTTTGAGCAGATTATCGACCTGGAACTGGCCGACGCCTCGGCTGGTTGATTCCAAAGGTGCCACGAAGACGCCAACCAAAAAACAGTCATCAACGAGTTTCCACAGCTCGCCTGGCAGCTCTCAAGGTCCTCCTGGACATCGAGAACGGCAGGCACATGGATGTTGCTCTCCAGGCCCATGCACCCGACGCATCCCGTGACAGGGCTATGGCATGGCACCTGGTCTGGGGCGTGTTGCGCCGCCGAAACGAGTTGGATTACCTCGTAGAGCTGCTCAGCCACAGAGAAATAGCCAAGCTGGACGCCCCGGTACTGGCAGCGCTTCGGATTGGGCTGTTGGAGATGGGACATGGCAGGGCTCCATCCCATGCCGTGGTGAACGAGGCTGTCCAACTGTGCAAGATTGCCGGAACTGCCCGTGCTGCTCCACTGGTCAACGCCATTCTTCGGCACTACGACGCAAGTGTTCCGCTTCCTCCCGAGGTGCTGCTCAACCATCCCCGATGGCTGTTGCGCCGTTGGACCGAGCGCATTGGGCAGGCAGCCGCGATACGTTGGGCCAAGGCCAATAACAAGCCTGCTCCAACAGGTATTGTCGCCCGGGGAGATCCCCGTGGACTGCTGGAAGACCTGGAAAGGGCCCAGATTCAAGTCGAGCCTGCGATAATAGCAGGGAAACCTGTCCCCAGGGCGTTCAAGCTCCCCCCCCGGATGGGACCGATACACGAACTGCCGGGATACCATGGAGGTTCCTGGTGGGTACAGGATCCTGCCGCGGTTGCCGTGGCTGACCTGGTGTTACCGGGAACCGGGGCCCTGATCCTGGATGCCTGTGCTGCCCCCGGGGGCAAGAGCTTCCGGATGGTGAGTCGTGGCGCTCGGGTAGTTGCAACAGACATTGTCCCCGCACGACTGGAAGAGTTGCGGCGGAATGCAAAGCGCCTTCACATGGATCTCCAGGTGCGCCCATGGGACTGGCTGTCCCAGGACCGATGGCCTGGAGCACGCCTCTTCGATGCCGCGCTGCTGGATGCCCCCTGCACAGGCCTTGGCACATTGAGAAGGCACCCCGACATACGTTGGAGACGCCACCCGGGCGATCCGGCTCGCATGGCCCAGAAGCAGGCTATCATGCTGCGCCATGTATCCAGGACCGTCAAGAAGGGAGGAGTGCTCGTATACGCGGTCTGTTCAGGCGAACCCGAAGAGGGCCGGGAAGTCGTGGAGTCATTTGTTTCCTCCATTGAACATTTCGAAATAGAGGAAGTGCTCTGCACTGCTCCTCCCACCCACGACGAGGACGCCTTCTGGGCAGCAAGAATGCGCTGTCTGTAGAATACCCGCCAACTGGCCCGGTGTGACCGATTACCGTGGCATGATCTCAGCGGTAGAACATGAGAGGAGGTCTCAGTTGACGAAGACGGGCGCAGATACACCCATGTTTCGTCAGTACCTGGAATTGAAGGCGCAAAACCCCGATGCCTTCCTCTTTTTCCGCATGGGTGATTTCTACGAATTGTTTTTTGACGACGCACGTGAAGCTGCCGGAATACTTGAGATCACCCTCACCAGCAGGAACAGGCGAGATCCGGATCCTGTTCCAATGTGTGGAGTGCCCTGGCGAAACGCCGACACCTACGTCAAAAAGTTATTGGATGCCGGCCACAAGGTAGCAATTGCCGATCAGGTCGAAGATCCACGCCTGGCCAAGGGGCTTGTGAAACGAAAAGTCGTTCGTGTCGTCAGTCCCGGAGTGGTCATGGACCCGGAGGGACTGGTTGCCAGAGAACCCAACTATCTTTTTGGTCTCCTGAAGGGTAGGGGAGGGCGCTTCGGACTCGCCTTCCTCGATGCTTCCACAGGCGACCTGAAGGTGACGGAACTGGAGACCACCGACGCGGTGCAGGCCGAGTTGGCGAGCTTGCAGCCGCATGAAGCGGTGCTTCCTGAGTCTTTCAAGAAAGCAGACTGGTTGCTCCGAAGCCTGCCGGATTGTCTGATCAACTGGCGCTCAGCTTCTCATTTTTCTCAAGAGGCGGCTCGCCGCGAGCTGCATTCGGTGCTGGGCGTGTCTGACTTCTCAGGATTCGGAGCCCAGGATGCCGATCCCGCTCTGCAGGCGGCCGGAGCCTTGCTCCACTACGCACGGGACAACGCCAAGTCCAGCCTTGCCCACGTGAAGTGTGTACGGCGGTACCATTCCGGTGCTCACATGGTGCTGGACGCGACGACGCACCGCAACCTGGAGTTGGAACGTTCCATGCGCGGGGGTGGCCGAAAGGGGACGTTGACCTGGCTCATGGACCGTAGCTCCACGGCGATGGGAGGCAGGCTCCTTCGGGAATGGTTGGCTTTCCCCTTGATGGATCCGGCAGAGATCCGCAAACGACAAGATTACGTCGAAGCCTTCGTGGAAGACTCCATGGGCAGAAAGACCCTCAGAACACAGCTTCGAAAGGTGGCTGATCTCGAGCGCATCTGCAGCAAGGTAGCGCAGACCACGGCCAACGCACGGGATCTCTCGGCACTACGTGCCTCCCTCCGGACTCTTCCTTCCATCGCCAGTGGGCTGGAAGGCAATGCCACCTTGAAGAACCTGGTTCCTGACGACCAATGCCTGGACATCATGCAGGAGATAGACGAATGGTTGGTGGACGATCCCCCGTTGTCCACGACTGAAGGCGATCTAATCCGAAGATCTGCGGATCCGGAGCTGGATGAATTGATAACCTTGGCCAGGAGGGGCAAGGGAGCCATCGCGGAGATGGAACAACGGGAGAGGGCCTCCACCGGCATCGCCAACCTGAAGATCCGTCATCACCGATCACAGGGCTACTACCTGGAGGTAACCAGGGCCAACCTTCACAAGGTCCCGGAGCACTACACGCGTTGGCAA
Source organism: Myxococcota bacterium (assembly GCA_024276675.1). Lineage (GTDB taxonomy): Bacteria > Myxococcota_A > UBA796 > UBA796 > JAFGLY01 > JAJRWT01. The sequence goes on from JAJRWT010000032.1 coordinate 197,763, forward strand.
ACCCTCACCAACGTCGAACGTTTCTACACTCCCGAACTGAAAGAGTTCGAGGAACGTATCCTTGGAGCCGATGTCCGCCGAAAACGCCTTGAACACGAACACTTCCTGTCATTGCGAAGTCACGTGGAGTCCCAAATTCCCCGGCTCCAGTCCCTGGCGGCACACCTGGCATTACTGGACGTCTTGTCCAGTTTCGCCGATCTCGCCGTTTCAAACAACTACATCAGGCCCGTTGTGGATGCGGGTGAGGCCATCGAGTTGGAGGAAGCGCGGCACCCGGTAGTGGAGAACAGCCCCGAGGCAGAGCGATTCGTTCCCAACGACCTGCGCATGGACCGGCAAGGGCGCCGTTTCATAGTGTTGACCGGCCCCAACATGTCTGGAAAGTCCACGATCATGAGACAGGTGGCTCTCATCGTCCTGATGGCGCAGACAGGCAGCTTCGTGCCCGCCAGGAAGGCACGGATTGGTGTTTGCGACAGGATCTTCGTCAGGGTTGGTGCAAGCGACGATATTGCCAGGGGCCGTAGCACGTTCATGGTGGAAATGGCAGAGACAGCCAACATCCTTCATCATGCCAGCAGACGCTCCCTTGTCCTGCTCGATGAGATCGGTCGTGGGACTTCCACATACGACGGATTGGCCATTGCCTGGTCAGTGGCCGAAGCACTACATGACCGCCTCGGATGCAGGACGATATTCGCCACCCATTACCATGAGCTGGCCGGTTTTGCCCGTCGTCACTCGCACACCGTAAACATGAAGATCGCCGTCAGTCAGATGGGCGAGAAGATCATCTTCCTCAGACGGCTCCAGAATGGCACTACCAGCCGTTCCTATGGAATCCAGTGTGCCAGGCTCGCGGGCATGCCAGACCATGTCCTGGGAAGAGCAAAAAAACTTCTGAAGGAGCTGGAAAGGCGTCGCCCCCGAAACGACCGGCAGCTTTCCCTCTTCGACCCCACCCAACCTAAAGACGAACTCGCCGACGCAACGGCAAGCCTCCCGGAAGCTCCTTCCCAGCAATCCACCGTTCTTCACGATGCATTGAGAGTGATGAACCCTGACGAGATGACTCCCAGGGAAGCACTCGATGCGCTCTATCGCCTTAAGAAGATGTGCTGATAAGACAGGATGATATCCCACAGGTCCATGACAGCAGGCATGACACTGAAAAACACCATATTGTTCCTGTTTCTCTGTCTCCGCCCCGTGGCCGCTAAGGCGGCCTCACTGGTTCAAGTCATGGTCTTCATCGGTGACCGACATGCAAAGGTGTTGCTGCTTCTGGACGGAACGATATCCGACTTCGAATCCAGGAGCGCTCCGCCCATGGGAACGACTCCCGCCAGGGCAAGCGTTCTGATTCGCGGAGCTGTTCTTTCGCCGTCCTTGAAGACCGCCTACCAGAGCGTACCCGGTGGCACCCAGATGGACGTTGCCCAGGCGGGGATCGACGCACTGCTTTTTACCTCTGTCTCCGCTGGCTTGCAGATTGTCGTGGAGATGCAGGAATCCCGGACTCTCTCGGTCTTCCGACAGGGTGACAAGGCACTCTTGCTGGATCTCCGTGTGCCCAGGGCGCCTCCTGACGATTCCCTCCCAGATCCCGAGTTTCTCTCGTCATGGATGAGCGGCCTCTCATTGCTGCCACAAGCTGCATCGACCCCCAATCTCCTCCCCAAAATCATCGTGGATGCGGGCCACGGAGGAAAGGATCTTGGAGCCGTGGGCAAGACGGGGACCCAGGAAAAGGACATCGTGCTCGAATTGGCCAGGATGGTGGCGAAAGAGTTGAGACAGAAGCTCGGTGCTGACGTGATCCTGACCAGAGACGATGACACCTTTGTCCCCCTGGTGGATCGAGCTGCAAAGGCCAACGCCAGCAACGCGGACCTCTTCATTTCCATTCACGCCAACGCGGCCCCGAGCCCTAAGCTCCATGGAATCGAGACCTACTACCTGGATACCGCCTCGGATGAGTCTGCGGCTCGTGTTGCAATGCGCGAAAACGCTGCACTTTTCCCTGTCGGGGGTGCCACCGAAAAAGTACTGGCCGATCTGGCCATATCTGGAAACACCGCTCTCTCCAGGCGATTGGCCTTCCAGGTCCACAACGCTGCAATAGTCGGCCTCTCCGAACTCTACGGGCAGGAGCGCATTCACGACCTTGGCGTAAAGACCGCCTTGTTCTACGTGCTGGTGTCCACGAGAATACCCGCAATCCTCTTCGAGGCGCCGTTCCTCTCGAATCCCAACGACGAAATGATGCTGCGCACCCCCGCCTTCAAGTCACGCCTTGCGTCCTCGATAGTGATGGGCATCCAGCGCTACCTGGAAGCCAACTCTTCCACGGGTTTTTCCTCGACAACCACGATACCAGGTCTTTGACGGAGGTCTCCAGTTGGCTTCTCGCGGAAAAAACCCAGATGCAGGGCAGGGAACCGAGTTGCCGAAGCCCTGTGGACATGCCGTTGAAGGCTTTCTGGACCACTGTCGTGTAGAAAAGGGCCTTGCCTGGAACACCGTCGAGAGCTACCGCCTGGATCTGATGAACTTTTTTTCATGGGCCGACCGTAAGCACAAGATCAGGCATCCAAAAAACGTGGAACGCCCCATCATCTCGGCCTATCTCTCTCATCTGCACGATATTGGTCTTTCTCGAAGGACTATCGCCAGGCACCGAGTATCTCTGCGACAGTTGTTCCAGTTCTTGGCTGCCGAAGGCCTGCTGGAGGCCGACCCCACGATCCTCGTCTCGGCCACTCTTCCTTCCAGGAGCCTTCCCGGCGTGCTGTCCTTCGCAGACGTGGAAACACTGCTGGATGCACCCGACAGGAACACGACGTTGGGCCTCAGGGATGCGGCGATGCTCCAACTTCTTTATTCGACGGGCCTTAGAGTGACCGAGCTGGTGGCCCTGCCATTGTCGGCCCTGCACACAAGCAAGAGCTATCTGCGGGTCACCGGCAAGGGTGGACGTGAGCGGATCGTTCCATATGGCGAGAGAGCCGGAATGCTGCTCCAACGCTACCTCGAAGAATCCAGACCTCTTCTCGATCCCCGATCTCTCCACCGAGGGCTCTTCCTGTGCAAGGGCGGTCATACGATGTCTCGCCAGAACTTCTGGAAACGCCTGAAGCAACATGCCAGAAAGTCAGGAATTCGACAACCCGTCTACCCACACAAGCTTCGCCACAGCTTCGCCACGCATCTCCTGGAAAACGGCGCTGACCTTCGAATGGTACAGGCTATGCTGGGCCACGTGGATATCGCGACCACGGAGATATATACTCACGTGGCGAGAGAGAGGCTCCGGAAGATCCACATGGAACATCATCCCCGTGGGAGGTAACCATTCGAGCGCTACAGCAGTATTTTCCCTTGAACGACAAGCACATACTGGTCATTATCGACAAGTTGGTGCAGCTATCCGAGTCGCCTCGAACCTCGCTTCAAGCCGATTGTTCAACATGGCGCGCAACTAGTTGATTTCCAACGTAGAAAGGTTACGCGCCCGCCTCTATAGGTTTACATAATATCCATTATCGGATCATGCACAAGGCTGGTGGAATTGAACTCCATGTCACCGATATGGCCTCTGCTTCTACTTCTGATTTCAGCATGCAGTCCTCCAGGTATGGTTCTGGAGGAACGCCTGCCTGCCATCTCGCTGGACATTCCCTGTCTGCTCGACACCGGAGACTGTGATGGAATCGTCCTCCACGATGTGCCCTACCAACAGCACGGAACTGCCGACTTTTCCATCACCAACACGGGATCCTCCGTACTCCAGGTGGAACTGGGACTACTCAGGCCAGAGTTTCAGGTCGAGCCGGACCAAGAAGATCTGGCAAGCGATGAAACCATAGATTTCACTGTCTCCTACGTGCCACAGAGCTTCCAGCCACTCACTGATGTGCTCTCCATAGAGCACAACGCATCTGACCACGTCATGACCGTCACAGTTTCGGGCAGCACCGATCCCGATGGCGACGACGACGGGCACGACCACGAGGCCTCGGAGGCAGGAGACGATTGCAACGACACCAACGCCTCGGTGTACCCGGGAGCAGACGACCAGTGCTACGATGGGCTGGACCAGGACTGTGATGGATGGAGTGATTTCGATTGTGATCAAGACGGCTTTGACAGTGCAATCTACGGTGGCGATGACTGCGACGATTCGGACCCTTCCATCAATCCGGGAGCACTGGAGATCCCCGGTGACGGAGTAGATCAGAACTGTGACGACGCGGACGATTGACCGGAGGGCAGTTCATGGCTGGTTGCCGATGGAACCACCCCTGAAACCATTGGATGAGCCGAGTTCCACGCCACCGTTGAAATGTTCGTTCCGTGTATTGCTGACGGGCGCCACGAGTGACAGGAGCTGCCCCGCGTTGGTGAGGACGAGCAATTGGCGCCCGGCGATAACCGGAGCTGCCGATATTCCCGATATGAGCATTCCGGGATCCAGTTCCCAGGCAGGCTGCCCATCTTCCGGGTCCAACAGCCACAGCCCACCGTCTGATGCCCCCACAAACAGACCCAGCGGTGAAAGGACCGGCATGGTCAGGGCTCCAGAGTGGTGGCTGTCCCACTCCCATAGAAGGTCGCCCGTTTTTGCGTCTGCCGCACGAAGAATGCCATCGGTACCAGCCACATAGATGGCGTCGTCATTCAATGCGGGGGGAACCGCGGTCCCGAAATCGAGACTCCACACGATGGAATTATCCATCGTATCCAGTGCGACAAAGGGCTTGGAGAAGCCACCGACGAAGACAATGCCGTCCAGAAAGGCCGGTTCGCCGATGATGTCGGGATAACGCCCCTCCCCTACCCTTCTTTCCCAGTTGGCCTCCCCAGATTCGGGATCCAGGGACACGACGCTGCCGTCATGGAAACCCACCAGCAGTTGGTTTTCCACCAGGAGTGGGGATGGAGCCCCAAAGAGTTCCAGTTCCGATTTGCGCGTACGATCCACAGGATGCGAATAGCGCCAGAGGCTTTCTCCGGTCTCCAGGTCGAGGGCATGAACCACCGAGTCCACTGCCGCCAGGTAGACCACTCCCGAGCCCAGCGCAGGTGTGGACAAGATGGGCGCTCCGGCAAAGTTCCGCCAGGTGGGTGTACTGGCATTGCGCTCGTAGAGCCAGGTGTAGCCTGCCCCGTCGGAAAACAAAACGGAGTCTTCCAGGAGGCAGGGTGCAGCCCGCACCGGAGCGCCTGCGGGATATTCGCGGGAGAGCGCACCATCGGCGCGCTCGATGCGAAAAAGCGAGTCTGCTCCGGACGAACCAACAAAAATGTACCTGCCATCCACCACTGGGCGTGCCAATTCCGAGCTGCTGCCCGCGGGCTGCCGTTGACCGGGAAGATGCCGCATCCAGCGCAGAGTGGGTATCCCCACCAGGGTACCCTGGTATGATGGGGCGAGATAGCTGGTCCCCATGGTTGTCAGGAGCATCTCGTCATGCAGTTCGGTAGCCGTGGCCTGACCCGACACCGGGGCCAGCAGGGCCAGCATGAGCAGAGATGATAGAGATGACAGAGCTTTCATGAACCGGACTCTGAGATGCGAGTTTCCAGGCTGGCAAGCTGCTCCAACCTGGGACTGGTGCTGAAACGAGCTTTGAACTCCGCCAGCAGCTTGCGAGCGGTGTCGAGATTGCCGTTGTCTATTTCCAGGTCTATCAAGTCCATCAATGCTCGTTCCGCCAGAAATCCATCGAGCCTGGTGGAGAGATCCCGGAGGACCTGTCTCGCGGCGTCTTCTCCGCCCGTGCGACGTAGAACGTGGGCCAGGCGATTTCCTGCAGCATAGGCGATGATGCCGTCTTCGTGCATATCGTGGGCTGCCCTGAATGCCTCTGCGGCCTTGTCGTGTTGGTTCAGACGTTCCCAGGTGTCGCCTGCCTTGATCCAGGCTTCCGCTCCTCCTGCACCGGAGCCGTCGGTGGCGATGGCTTCGTATGCCTCGGCCGCTTTTTGCAGGGCTTCCACGTGTTCCTGGTCCTGGAGGTCGTCGCGAGGTGCGAGGCCGTATCGGGAAAGCGGGCTCTGCTCCGGAAGTGCCTGATCCACCTTGGCGATCCTGGCCGAAAGTTCACGCTGAGTGTCACGGATGTGGTTCTGCACGAGGCCAACGACCAGGGAGATCAAGAGTATCAACCCCACTGCTCCGAGAGCCTGCTTCCAGTAGCCCAGCAACACGTTTGCTACCTTCATCTGGGCACGGAACAGGTTGTCCGGGTCTTGCTGCGCGGGGTTTGGAATCGGAGTCTTCCTGGCCATTTGCTCTCCTGAGGATTCTGCGCCGCATCCAAACGATGCTCAAAACAACAAGGGACTGTAGCTATCCCGATTTCGTGGTATTTCCCACGAACTCGCTGAAGAACACGAGCATTGTCCGGGCACACTGACATCGCTGGGAAGGTCAAGAGGAAAACTGTCGGCCGCCTTCCGGAGCAAGTCGTCCGCCAGCTCAGCCAAGAAACCCTTTCAGGGCGAAGTCAAGTCGATCGTTATCGCCTGGTCCTTGACGGTGAACTCAACTTCTCGGTCCAGGGAGTAGTTGCTGCCACTTGGAGCAACTACGCGAAAAACATGCCTGCCTGCCTCCAACTGAGCAATCGCCGGAAGTTTGCCCACAAGAATGCCGTCCACGTAGACCACGGTGTCCTTTTCAGAAGATGAGGCGAAAAGATTCACCAGGCCCAGGGGCGGTGGCTCACGTTCCAGCGTGATGGTCTTCAGGTCGATCTCATCGCCTGGGACAACTTCGACGTTTTGCACGACTGCTCCATAACCATCCATCACCAGCCGAATGCCATGCTTTCCTGGTGGGACGGAGTAGTGTTTGATGGGTGTTGTTCCCACTTGCTCATCTCCGACGAAGACCGCGGCGCCTGGTGGCGAAGAGCCAACACTCAAGTAGCCGAACGCCGGCTGTGGGGTTGGCACGGGGATTACGCCCCATGGCTCGCTGGTCTCTATGACGTCACCATCGGGAACAGCCATCGCGACCGCCGGTTGGGTTTCCCCACCTGCAGGGGGAGTCGCACCTGTGGGAACGGCACCGAAAGTGGCGGACGTGGGCGCAGAAGCCCTGGATCCGCCAGAAGTGGAGCTGGTCTCGGAGCCCGCGGCAGCGAGAGGTTGCGTAGGGGAATGGGTCGCGGGCGCCGAAGGACGCGACTCAGGAGAATTTGTGGCTGGTGCAGAGGCGGATTTCGCACCCCGGGATGTGGACCGGGTCGGCGATGGGATGGATTCCAGATCCGTTTTTTTTCTGGCCACTACTGTCGAGGGGGCATCCTGGTTCTTTGCTGCTCCAGGCTGTGGTAGGTGTTTCTGCATCGGGGATGCCTGCTCGATGGCCGAGGCATCTTGAAGCTGTTGAGGCGTTCCGCCGGGGGAGGTGGATTGATCCGGCTGCCCGGAACCTTCACCGCCGGGCCTGAAAACGAAGAAGAGCACGACTACGGCCACACCTGCAATTGCCAACACCGTGGCAGTCCGCGAACGCACACGGAGGCCCGAAAACTGTTCGTCAAAGTCGAAATCTTCCTGGCCCCGGCTGGATTCCGTCCGGGACCAGGTAGGGCTTGGTAGAGTAATTTCCGCCCCATCGTGGGGATGAGAGAGCATGGAAGGAGAGGAGGCCGATTCCTCTGCCACCCGGGAAAGCTCCTCTGAATCCCCCGGACTCGCCGCAGATGGTGGCTGCAAGGGTGTCTCGCCGACCGGGATGGCCCCAGGCCCGGTGCCTTGGCCCGAATCCACCTGGATCGGCCGGGGTTGCGCCTGTGGCCGCGGAGCCGACCCCGACGGGGGGCTTTCGGAGGGGCTATTGATGAACTGTTGGTCGCTGGAACGTGCGGCAACAGGCGGTTGGGAACCCGCCTCGACGGTTACATCCGCCTGGGCTTGTTCTCGTTCTCGAGGAGAGATTGGACTCTGGGAGGGAGGAGCAGTTCCTTCATCGGCCGAAGGGGGGGGGGACTCGGGTTCGGACTGCGCCGGCGCCTGGCGAATCGGCGGGACACCGAAGCTGATGGGAGGTTCGGGTGGGAGCAGATCCGGCGAAGGCATGGGGGCATCGAAACCTGGAGAGTCCCTCACCATCCCCTGCCTGGGGTCGGGAGCATCGAGACCAACCGAGACGACTTCAGTACTGGGGAAAAGCGGGCTGTCATGGGGAGAACGCCCTGCCGAGAGCATTTCGGCCCGGGTGGGCTGTTGACGGGGTGATGGGCTTTCTTCGCTCTGCTGCTCACCACGAACCAGAACCGGAGCCCGGTCCGGAGGCTCGGTGGGGTCCATGTCCGAAAGTGCTGCTGGATTGGGAGCTTCGGCAGCCTGCATGGCATCCGTAGAGAGGCCGGCACCCGCTTTCACGGCACCTTCACGCTTGCTTTCCTTTCTCGGAAGGGGAGTTCCCTGGGCCTCGGGATGTGGGTCGAGCGGAGTCCCATCACGAAAACAAAACTCCACTTGATCGCTGTACAGGCTGTGGCAAAGGCTGCAGATCTTCATGCGACGACCAATGCTGCGACGGGGCTCTCATTCCCTGGCGGGCCAGTTCTTTTCCTGCCAGCGTGTTCGAGAACTCCCACCTGGGAGACCGATTCCACCGATGCACCAATACCCCGGATATCCAACATCTGCAGACATGTCATGAGAGATCGCGAAGTTGGCTCTATCTTTCCCACCCGTTCCCAACGCCACCGGAATACAGGAATTGTAGCTGTACAACCCGATACATGACAACTCATGGAGCATACACCCGTGTTATAGTCGCCATTCCCGCCATAGTGATTACCGGGTGTTTCCAACCTTCAACCCAGTAGATCACTACTGTTCAGCCAACAGCCGTTACTTCCAGGAAATTGACTATTCCCCTACCCCGCTCTCTCGTCGACAGAATGGCCGTCAGCTCACTGCTGGTGCTGCTTCATTGCACTCCACGCATCGCCATGGCCCTGGAACCTCCTGCCGTAGAACTTCCCCCATCCAATGCCCAGGCGCTGCCCCTGCCGGCCAATCCCAGGCTCGTCCTGGAAAGTATAGATGCAAGAGCCGCCGGACTTTCATCCCTTCGCTACGGTGTGATCCGCACAACCCGCAGATTGGGCACAAACGTAGTGGAACGATGGCGATTCGTGAGCGCTGGCTCGCGGTTCAGAGTGGACTATTCCGGCGACACCCAACGACAGCTCGCCTTTGACGGCAGGTTCTTGATGGACTATCTGCCCGCTGCCAGGAAGGCCAGGCGCATCGACATGGACTTACTCTCTCCAGACGAGCGCAGTGAACTTCTTTCCCGAACCCTGGAAAAGGTGAATGTCCCGGGATTCAGGGTCGGTGTCGCCGCGGTGGACATGCATTGGGTGTACGATGCGCCACCGGACGGATACCCACCGGGTACGATAAAGATTTCCGGTTCAGATACCAGAGGTGGTTCGCTCTCTTTCATTCTGGGCAATTATGGCGCCTTTTTGCTGAAAAGTGAGATACGCGAACAAGAGAAATTCATCCTGTCGGTTGAAGCCAGCGACCACATTGAAATACAAAATGGGCTATGGTTTCCCAGAAGAATAGAGATCAACGCGCCCGAAGATGGAGGAAACGTTCTCGTTCAGCTTGAAATCTCTCAAGTATTCGCAGACGAATCCCTTCCAGACAGCCTGTTCCGGCCCAGCCTGGATCCCTCCATTACCATAGAAGAGGTCCCATGACCTCCTCATCCCGTTCCCATCCCGCTACCCAAGCCAAAAAGGAGTGAACAACATGCTCAAGCGACTCGCGATACTGGCCGCCATCTGCGCTTTCATGACCGGTATCTTCTCAAGTCCCACAGCCAGGGCCGGCAACGACGACGTTGCTGCCATCATTCTGTCCGCCGGTATGGCCGGTACGGGGGAATGGTACCGCTCCGGCTTCTCCGGTGGCTTCCCGCTGGTTGAGTGCATCGTCGGCGCAATCTGCCCCTGTGTCTCGCTGTCATCAGTGATCGACGCGGCTGCCGGCAAGACCGATGACGGCCTGCGTTTCGATTTCTGGAGCAGCCCCTGATCCTGTGATCATGGTCCGGTCTCGACCAGGTTCCCACGGCTCCTGGAGACCAGACTTCCTGCCCAACAGGGCAACCACGGTGATTCCACCGTGGTTTTTTTGAACCAGGAAATCACGGAAGGATCACGTCCGATGCGTTGAGCTGGAGAGCCGGATCATAGACCTGGGAAAGCAGGGAAGCCGCTTGCCTGCGCGTCTGCATGTCGTTGAAACGCCTGGCGGAACGCCAGGCGCCGTGGATGTTGGAGACCCAGGTCAGCAGAAACATGCTGCCAATGGTTGCCCCCATTCCCACCTGCCATTCCTTCTCCTGCTCTATGCCATTTCTGATCAAGGTGTAGCTCCAGGACCCCAGGACGCCGTTGGCCAGGAATGCCATCACACCATCTCCCAGGTGACCGGAGTAGACCTGTCCCGAGCCGGGCAAGGCGGTGGACATCACCGCAGCCAGTCCGGGCAACCGCCCTGGCAGGGGCTCCTGACAACGTTCAACTACGGCCCGGGCCCTGCTGGCCCAGGGCTCGTCCTGGGAGGGGACCATGGAGAATCGCTGGGCGGCAGCATCCAGCTCTTCTGACTCCAACATCACCACGCCTCGAGCAAAAGAAGCCATCTGGGACCAGGATGTGCCAGGCCAGTAGAGTGTCACTCCCTCGAATGCCTGGTCAGCCACGTTGAATCGTTTTGCCCGGAGGTTGACCACGGCCACCCGGTAGGCAGCCCATGGAGCCAGTTCAGCTCCAGCCACCTTGCCATAGGCCACCTCGGCCGCGTCCCAACGTTCACCAGCCTCGTAGGAAAACGCTATTTTGAAGCGTATCATGTCTGCCTGGGCGGACTCGGGCTCCATAAACAGGGCAAGACGGTACCAGGTGAGGGCGTTGAAGGGATCGTTCCAACGAAGAAGCTGGTCCGCAAAACCAAGGGCTGTACTGGCCAGGCTCGCCTGGTCACGGGCCGTTACCATTCCCGACGTATCGCCCAGCGGGGCAGGCTCTGTCTCCCCCCCATCCTGAGCAGCGCCTTTTTCCGGAAATGCAGGTACCGGTTCCGCCAGAGCCCACCCAGTGTGAAGACTGGAAACTGCAAGCAACGCAAATACAAGCAGGATTACCGTGAAGGAAGGCGGTCTTTGGCGGGGGGGACGGAGACGGGGCGGCGGCTGGCCGGTACCGGTGTCCAGGGCAGAGACATCTATCGGGTCATGGTTCATCTTGATTGGATTTCCTGGAGCGTGGAGGGACCGGATCGTAGAATCTGGGTACTCCGTGGGGAGTTACGATGGGGTAGTGGCGGAACTTGTGCATCCACGGGTATTCGCGAAGAAAACGATCAGCCACGAGCATCGTGCCAACAATCGCCCCATGCGTTCGGTAGGCCAGCAGGGCATAGGCACTGCACGTGGGGTAATAGGGGCAGCGAGCACCATCCCTGGAAGAGATCCTTTCGTGGTACCAGTGGTACATACGATTCAGCAGGCCCTGTTCCTGCGGCGTCTCTGGGGGGCCGGTATACACTCCTGGCTCGGGAGGGGGCCATCTCGCGGGCTCCCAATCGGCAGCAATGGCCATTTGGCACATCAAGGTCAGCAGGACGATCATGATGACAGCCCGAACAAAGTGGAGAGGCTTTCGAACGTGTCACCCCTGGCAACGAGGCAATCGAGTTTTCTCACAAGGCAATCATGCTTGTCCAACTCCAGAAAATCGAGTATATCGCGTGGTCTTGGAATCATGCCATTTTCACGCCGCACCTCCAGATGAAGAACAGGAGGATCACGGTGTTCTTCAAGTTGGAGGCGGAACACTCCGGGCTTTAGATCGACCATCTTCCGTTTCTTGCCCGAACGGCGCAGATAGGGCCATGAACCAGCGGATCCGGCTTCACACAGGCGTCTCCCCAGATCCGGTGGCGGCGATGAAAGAAAAACCTGGTATTCCATTCCCTGGATCAGCGCCATCAAGGCCCTGGTCCCCATCGGAATCTCAACGGCACCGGGCACATGGAATCCCGCGAGAAGCCGGGCACGAACCGCCTGGAGCAGCCCGGGGACTTCCATGGGATGCTCCAGGCTCAAATCGATGTAGTCTCCAAGGGTTTCTTCGCCGACCGGAAGGGCCGTGGAAAATGCAACCTTCGGATGGGCGTGGAATCCCATGCTGTAGGCCAGGGGGATCCCCGCCCGCCTGAGGAGCCGGATCCACATGGTCATCGTTTCCAGGTGGGAGAGCAGACGGGCACGACCAAGTCTGTGAAATCGCAGCAGAACTCTTTGCCGGGGGGCCGAATCTTCATGGGAACGAGCGACGGACAGGAACCGGGAGCCGAGATCCCCCTGTTGCTCCACCGGGACCAGCGATGCCATGCCCGGGGCTCGCGGAGGAGCGGCCGAGCTTCGAGAGCGCTTAAGCATTTGAGCACAGAGTTGGGGAAACTCGCTCCTCACTCCGCAGTCGTGACATCCGGAGATCCTGCAGTCCGAATGGTGGGACAGGTCGTTTGCCCGTTTCCATTCCGACAGCAACCATTCCGCAGAAACCCGCGTGTCTATGTGATCCCAGGGCAGCGATTCGCCAGGATCCCTGGCTCGGAGCAGAGCCCCTGGTTCCACCCCCGAGCGTTCAATCGCTGCTTGCCACAGGTCCATGCGCCTGAACTCACTCCAGGCATCGAATCGAGCCCCCGATTTGAAGGCTCGTTCGATGCAGTCCGCAATCCCGCTGTCTGATCTTCCGATTATTCCCTCGAGCCAGCTACCTTCTGAATCGTGCCGATTGATCTTGATGGCATGATGCCGGGCCAGACGCCTGGCAACAAGCCCGTGTCGGCGACGGAGTTCCCTGGGGGATTCCTGGGCCGCCCACTGAAGAGGAGTGCCGGGTTTGGGGACGAAATTGCTGATTCCGAGGTTCAAGCGGGCTCGGCGGTTGTAGCTACGCCCCCCAGAGAGAACACGCAGGGCCAGATCGGCGATTGCCAGTACGTCTTCGTCGCCTTCGCCCGGGAGACCGATCATGAAATACAGCTTCAGACGGTCCCAGCCTTCGCTGTAGGCCCTAGTGGTCAACGAGATGAAGTCCTCGTCGGAAAACCACTTGTTTATCAGGGACCTCAACCTTGGACTGCCCGTCTCTGGGGCAAAGGTGAGCCCACTTCGCCTCATCCCGGCCACGTGCCTGGCGAGTTCCATACTGAAGCTGTCCAGTCGGAGCGATGGAAGGGAAAGCGAGGTACGGGTTGCTCTGGCCAGGCTTCCCATGCGAGCGACCATGAGGGCAGCCTGCGAGTGGTCGCAGGTAGACAGCGAAACCAGGGAGACCTCTTCATAGCCGGTACTGGCCAGGCCCCGCTTCATGAGCCCTTCCAGTTGGGGAGTTTCCCGCTCCCGAACCGGCCTGGAAGTCATGCCGGCCTGGCAGAACCTGCAGCCCCTTGTGCAACCCCGCAAGACCTCTATTCCGAGGCGGTCGTGGACCTGCGGTGTGAACGGGACAACCATGTCTGTGGGAAAGGCGACTTTGTTGAGATCGCCGACGATTCTTCGACGGACCCTTCCAGTGGAATGATGGCCCGGATCGATGGGCACATAGACACCCTCCACTTCTGCCAGCGCAGAGAGCTTCCTGGCTTTTGTCGCTCCCTTTGCTTGACGCAGCAAGGCAGCGATCTCCATGATTACCTCTTCGCCGTCGCCGACAACGAAGAAATCCATGAAGGGAGCCAGGGGCTCGGGGTTGAAGACCGTGGGACCACCCGCGAAGATCAGAGGATGGCCGTCGGTTCGCTGTCGGGAGCGCAGGGGCAGACCGGCCAGATCCAGGACGTTCAAGATGTTGGTGTAGGTAAGCTCGCTTTGCAGCGTGAAGCCGATGCCGTCCATACTGGAGAGGGGATCCCCACTCTCCAGCGCGAACAAGGGCAGACCAGCGCCGCGCAGTTCCGCTTCCATGTCCGGTGCTGGCGCATAGGCCCTTTCGGCCCAGATCCACGGCACGCGGTTGAGGATCGTATACAGTATGAGGATCCCAAGGTTGCCAAGTCCAAGATCGTAGAGATCTGGAAACACCAGGGCCAGCCGCAGGTCGACGTCGGCGGGATCCTTGTGGACGCTGTTCAGTTCGGTGCCCAGGTATCGGCTGGGGCGCTCCACACGCTCCAACAATCTGTCGAGCATTCCAGCTTCCAACATGCGCGCCTCGGTTCCATGAGAGGGAGAATAGGGTCGAGCCTGGGAACGTATACGGAACTTCCGTGTTATGCACGGTCAATGGATGACAGTGTGATAGAGTCCTTCGACAAGGCACAGCGCCGGGCAATCAGCCTCATGGCTCGGCTGCTCTCCTGCCTGGAGACAGGCATGTCTGAAAGAGACGTGGCTCAGCTCGCCGAGGCCATCCTGGTGGACATGGGTTTCGATGGCTGGTTCCATCCCCCGGAAGTTCAGATTGGTCATCGCACCATGCAAGCTCCTGTCTGGAGAATCCCCTCTCCCCGGAGCCACCTCGGAAAAGGCAAAATGGTCATGATCAGCCTGGCTCCCTGGGCAGCCCAGGCTTTCGGCGACATCGGCACCAGCTTCGTATTCGGCGGAGGAACGAACAGGCTGTTGGATGTTGCTCGTTCCTGCACCAGGGCCACCTGCGGTTACGCGTCCCACTGGAAGTGCGTTGGCGAACTCTATGCCTTTGCTCGTTCCTGGGCGGCCAAGAACTTCTTTTCGCTGGCCAACCGCCACAGTATTGGCCACGCCATTCTCCCCGCCTCCGCCCTGCCAAATCCGGGATTCCCCAAGACCGCTCACGCAGCTACGTGGTTGCGTCGATACCAGATCCACTTTCTGAATCCTCGAAGAATGCATGGCATGTTCGCAATCCGGCCACAACTGGTGGATACACGGCATGGAGCCAGCTTTAGAGAGATCGTGTTCGTGGATGATACGCGCAGGCTCATACTGGGCCGCGACCATGAATCCCAGGTTGGACGCTTCCACCAGGACTCAGCCACAGCCAACCTGAAAGCACCTGCGGATGAACCGCGCACGGCTGCCGCTTCCACCACGTGATGGTTGGCGCGAGACGCCAGGAGTAGCCTCCGGCAGTATCCCAGCTCGGAGGTCGCAGTTCCTCCGCGCCATCCTGACTTCTCTGCCACGGCGGAACCGGCCTGGTTCTCGAATTCGCATTCAATCCATGTGCTGTTCGAACACGGAGAGTATTCGCCTGTGGGCCTCGGCATCGTCGATAGCTTCGATCTTGACCGAATACAGCAGGTGGGACTCGCCTGGCACCATGTCCACTATCCGGGCGTCCACTTCGTGTTGGGGAACGCCGGGTACGTGGAAGTGCAGGCGTACCGCTCCCCCCTTTACAAAGACCAGGGTGTGATCCGCCGGCAACATGAAGGTGAGAGTGTCGGTGGTAAGCTCCACCAGCCGCCCCGGATCGCCGGTGATGGAGACGCCCGCTCCCCTGGGCGGCATGACCAGCAACTCCGGCCCGGTGCTTGCCTGCCCCCGTGGTTCGCCCATCTTGAAGTTGTCCAGGAACCCCAGGAGATAACCATCCTGGGAACGATCGGGGACAGGCACTCCCGCCCTGATGGTGCTCGCTTCGAAGGTGTAGGTGTTACCGTGCAGTACGAACCAGCAACGGACCTCTTCGCCTCCGCCCAGCTTTGTGCCCGGGGCCAGGACGACGATTCCGCCCTTTTCCACCCTCAAGATGAGCCCGTGGCTCCACTGCCCGGAACGTTGCAGGATTTCACAGGCGATTCGAAGTTCCGCAGCTTCCTGTAGCAGCCGTCGGGGGTCCTTCATGGAAACTCCTGTACTGTTACTGTCTCGTCCCCACTCCAGACATCCGGACATGGCGACACTCAACAGGGTCTAGATACATCGCTGCGAGGAGGCTGGCAGCATTGACACTATAAAAAGTCGGTAATACGGCAGGGCCATTCCAGGCCGCTGGAAAACTCCCTCCAAGAAATGAACGAGGCACCCTACTTGCTTATCGCCCATTTTTCCGACATCCACGTCCGACGAAACCCTCGGGGCCGGCAGCTCCTGGGAAAACGTCTCGTGGCTCAGGCCAACCTCTACATTGGAGGGCGGGCAAGGGCCTTCGATGATCACCCGGTGACATTGTTGGTGGAAAAGCTGCTGAGCTGTAAACCCGACATGGTGGTCTGTACAGGCGACCTGACAGCCATGTCCCTTCCTACCGAGTTCCAGG
Source organism: Myxococcota bacterium (assembly GCA_024276675.1). Classification (GTDB taxonomy): domain Bacteria; phylum Myxococcota_A; class UBA796; order UBA796; family JAFGLY01; genus JAJRWT01. Next base: position 214,073 of record JAJRWT010000032.1, read on the forward strand.
CCGCCAGGGATCTGCTGGCTCCTGTCATCCAGCGCTTCCCATTCATCGTCCTGCCGGGAAACCACGACGTCTACACCCGGACGGCTTCCAGGAGGCTCGCCATGGAGGCCTGTTTCGGGAAATTCATGGGTTCCGGTCCCTGGCCCAGGCTATTCCGCCATGGAAAACTGCACTTCCTGGCCTTGCATGTTAGCAGGCCCACCATCTTGAGTTCGACGGGGCTCATGGACAAGGGCCAGCTAGAAAGGTTGGGCGAGATCCTGGACTCGCCTGCTCTACGAAAGACCTTCAACATCCTGCTTCTGCACTACCCACTGCGAAATCGTGATGGGACGCCATACAGACCAATGCTTCGCCGTCTGCACAACGTCGGGCTACTGGAAGGGCTGATGGGCAGAAGCAAAAGAATCCACATGGTGCTCCACGGGCACGAACACCAGGGATTCTCGACACAACTTCGAGTCGATGGAGCAGTAATACCCATATTCAACCCGGGGTCCGCAGGCTATGCCCATAGTACCGAGGGGGGACACACGGCCAGTTTCAATCTCTACCACGTGGACGGCATGTGCCTGAAAAGTGTCGCGTACTACGCGTTGCTCGGTGGGGCGTTTACACGAAAACACGTGGTGGACTGCCCCGTACTCTCCACAGAAACCGCGGGCTGATCCACCGTACACCTTCCTGGATTCGATCCACGTGAAGGTCTATTTCTGCCCCGCATCGACCGTGAAAGCCGGGCACCAGCGACGTGCGCTGGCCCCTACGAGCGCTTCCCTCCCCACGCGGCTTGCAGCGGCGCGCACGGCACCGAGAAGTGACTTGGACAGCACCACCAATTCCTGTTGTTGGCGCAGGGTGATCTTCCATGCAAACATGGGAGCGTGAGCGTCGCCATCGGGCACCAGGGAGAGCATGCGGTCAGGATCGTGCAACGATGCACATCGTTCCGGCTGCCCCGGGAGATCAGAGGGCTCCCCAATTGAATGTGGATCCGCAACCATGGGCGACTCAACATGGCATCGCTCCTCTGGCCGTGTAGACCCGACATCTGAGGCGACCCTGGAGATGGGAGCCCTGTTCCATCCATGTGGGTGGACGAGCGCGCCGGAGGTGCCTATAGAGCCAGCAGGTGCCAACATCCGGATTGACCGGTAGGCAGAATCGTTCAACCACGGAATACGGGGTAACGTCTTGCGATGTCCAGCGGACGCGCCCCGGACGCCCGCCAGTTCTTCGGGCTCGCCTGGCTGCGGTACCTGGTCGGCCAGAGCCGGAAGTTCTTCCGGTAGCGGTGGCTTTCCAGCAGGCAATTGCGGCGTGGTGGTTTCGACTGCTGGTTGTTGGAGGGCTTCGGGCCGGTGGGATTCCGTACCTGGGTCCAGTTCCTCGCGAGCTTGAAAAGAGAGCTGCTGCGTCGTGGTGCCGGGTTCCGCCCTGGGCTCGGCGGCTGGCTCTGGAGCGGTGGGTATCGCGGTCGGTCGGGGTGGGAAGTCCGTAGCACCAACATCGCGTGTAGCCGGTTCTTCCACGGGGACCGGTTCCGAACCCGAGAAGAGAGCATCGTCCACCTCTGGAGGCAGGTCCGCATCTTCCAGGCCCGCCATCCCCGCATGGTTGGGCGCCACCAGGTCGGATGCACCCATTTGGACAGGATCCCTGGTCTGAGCAGAAAAGTCATCCTGCCCCACGTCGTTGTCTGGCAATGGGCCGTGAGCCTTCTGCTCGACTGGTTCGTCCACCCGTTCAAAAACCACTACCCTGATCTGTGGGCGTACCTTCCTTGCAGGTCTAGGCCTGGATGGAGCTTCGGGAGGCGATACCTTTCTGGGTGTTTGGCGAGCCGTGGGACGTACCAGGCGCCTACGGGAGCCCGCGACACGGTCTTGACGCGACTGGGTCGGTTTCTCTGTGGGCGAAGGGTCGGGCGAGTGCTCGGTGACATCCGGTGGCATGCCAACCGACCCGTAGAGATTGGACTTGCCCGGCGGCACCGGTGAGGTCGTGGGGGGGGAAACGGTGAAGGGAAGACGATGAACACCGCGGGCCCAAGAAGATTCTCGAGCTGATGACGGCCCATGGCTTCGGGCACCGTGAAAACCATATGATTCATGGGAAGAAAAGTCACTGGGTCGTGGTGGGCCCTCGCTGGGGGAACGCTGCGATGCAGGTTCCCGGCGGCTCGATACCCGAATGATCTCTGGTTGAGAAGCGACGGAGGAGCTGCTGCATGAAGGCCGTGGATTCGTTGGAGAGCCATCGCAGCCATTGGAGACATTGGAGACATTGGGCCGAAACGGGGGAATACCCAGGCGGCGACGTTCTCCTTGTACAACTTCGGGGATCACTCCGGCCATTGCCGCGATGAGGTGGTCGGGTTCCTTCCCCAGCAGAGCCAGATGGGATCGAAGCAACGATACCCCTGAGGACCCTATGGCAGCTCCTGCTGCTCGGAGGCCGCTACGCGCCAGAGCTCTGCGAAGCCTTCTCGGGTTGGTGCCAAACCTGCGCGCCAACTCCCTGATTGGTCGTGAGTCGTGCAGACGTGCGACTTCGGGCCACCAGGGCTCGCCTTCGGCCGCTCCCCCGTGGCTGGCTTCTCGGAGAGCATCATCCAGGAGCAACGGGTCGACGTGGAGTTCCTCGGCGAGCAGATCCAGAGACGTTTCCTTCAGCCTTTCGGTGAAGCCAGCCCACCAGGGTTCGTTGACAAGAGACATGGATATTCTTTCGCCGATTTGGACAACCCGTTTCAAATCTTGGATGATTCATGGGATACGGTTCATCAATAACGGCGGCCACGTGCCAGCGCTCCGAAAATCCCTTTGTCGTGCTTAACCGAATCCAGCCGGGTTCAAGGTGCCATTCACGAAAAAACAATGCTTGTCTCAGCTCTCAGGTTGCGCTATCCTTGGTTCCAGTGGCCTTTTCAACTGGCTTTTTCCAGTGGCTTTTTCCACGAGGCGCCGCGGCACCTGCATGGTTGCGGCTCTCCCACTTCCTGTCCCTTCGCGGCCATCCTCCAGGCATCCCTCCCTCCGCTTCCAGCTTCCTTCCCAAACCTTCCCCCCGTTCATGCCAGAGCCAGCACGATCCACATGACGTCAACGGCATCAGCTTCTCCCATGGTCCACACCAGGGTGTACGAAGGACCGTTGGAACTTCTTCTCTACCTGGTCAAACGTGACAGTATCGACCTGGGGCACCTGCCTCTTTCCCACATAACCGGGGAATACCTGGCATACCTGGACCAGATGCGTCACCTGGATCTGGATCTGGCCGGTGAATTCCTGGTAATGGCCGCCACCCTGTGTGAGTTGAAGAGCAGGGAACTGCTGCCTTCAATCACTCGTTCAGTTTCCACCGGGGATGAAGAACAGGATCCACGAGAAGCTCTGGCTCTTCGCATCCTTGAATACCAACGCTATCGGGAAGCCGCTGAAACCTTGCTCAGCAGGCCGATTCTGGGAAAGGACGTATTCTGCCGGGAACCAAAACCCATTGCACACAACAGGCTGGGCATCCATACGGGAACGGACATCACGGGCTTTGCCGCAATCTACTATCAACTCCTCCACAAGCGATCATCCTCTCCTCCCACCCACCATGTTAAAGCTTCCCCCGTCAACTGGCAGGAATCCCTCTCCAGCGTTCTCGACCTTCTGGAAGACGGCCAGGCCCACGGCATCGATGAACTCTTCGCTGCCCTGCCCACACGAACGCACCGGATTTTCGCCTTTCTCGCCGTTCTTGAGCTTTGCAGACAGGGATACCTGGACATCCGACAGGAAGTTCACCTGGCCCCCATGATCATCGAGGGCAGACAGGATGAAACCACGGAACTACCGGCGGCCCGGGAGGCAACTTGACCGGCAAGAAAGGCATCGACAACGTCATCCACCTACCCACCGCACGCCGTCCCGGCCCGGGCGGATCTTCTTCCCGGTCTCAGAGACTTTCCGAAGATTCACTCCCCTCCCCTCCCCCGACTCCCGTTGACCTGCCATCCGCCATAGAAGCAGTTCTTTTCGCGCTGGGAACGCCCACGACCATGGTACAACTCAAGGCCTGCTTCACCGGGCAGTCCGAAGACGAACTCCTGGCGGCCCTGACCCGCCTACGAGCCAAGTACACGCAAGGCCACCACGGACTCCAGCTCGTCCAGGTGGCCGGGGGCTGGCAGATACGAACCCGTCCTTCATTCGCTCGATGGGTTGCACGGGCAAGAGGTGTCAGGCCTTTCAGGCTCTCCCGTGCTGCCCTGGAGACCCTTTCCATCATTGCCTATCGACAGCCCACCACTCGCTCCGAGATCGAAGACGTCCGAGGAGTGGATGCAGGGGGAGTTCTGCGCACGCTGCTGGAAAAGGAGCTGGTGCGCTGCATGGGGCACAGAGCCGAACCGGGTAGGCCGTTGATCTACGGAACCACGGAACGTTTCCTGGAGGTCTTCGGTTTGAAAGACATAGCGGATCTTCCGACGTTACGAGATCTGGACGAGCTGAAGGATGATCACAACACCAACGGCCCATGACGAAATGCCTTGAAAATGCAAGCTCTTGCTGCCATCATCCATGATGGCAGCTTGCAACGGCAGGTGCATGAACACAGGAGTCGCCGTGGCTTCACTCAACGACACAGACTGGCCTGGAAACATCCGCGTTGAGCCAGGGCTGCCAAGGAACCCGCCCCGCAAGGCCCGTAGAGCATGGTATTTCAGGCGAATGCCAGGGGTGAGCGACGCCGCCGGGCCGGATCGCTCCGCACCCGAGCACAGCAGTGTTCCTCGTGCGAGCCCCAAGCTTTCTGATCGGGTCTTCAGAACCCTCGGGGTTCTGGTGGCGCTTGCCTGGGCTTTCCACTCTCTGGCCCATCTCCACGAGGCCAGCGCAGATCCTGTGGAGGAACCCGCCAAGACCTGATGTTGCCAGCAGCGGGGCACGGAAGCCCCGGCGAGTTGGGAGTACTGCTCAATACATGCGTGCGCCGAAAGAAATTCCACGCAGTGTCCCGCCCGCAACCACCTGGTGGGTGTAGCCCAGGCTGAAGGCTGAACGCCCTGCCGCCACCGTGGCTCCGATGTCGTAGGTCATTTCGTCACCGAAGCCGGGAGTGCTGGTGCTGCTCCAGTCCACCCGCCGGGCTTTCTCTGCCAGCCATGCCGGGGCCATGCCGGCCCAGAGCGTGATGGGTCCCATGGGTACGGCGGCGCCGAGAGTCCAGGCGACCCCCAGGGACGGCACCAACTCCAGGTCAGCGAGAGACCACTTGTTCCAGAATACGTCCGGTCCCGTCTCCAGGGCCAGAAAACTCCATGCCGGGCCGAGAAAACTCCCCACCCTCATCTCCGCGCCCGTTGCATTGCCCGTGGCCAACGCAAAACTGCCTTGAAGCCTGGAGCGCCCCTGGATTGTGGGTGGATGCCGTTGGCTTTGTTGATAGCGCAGGCCACCCTGGGCTCCCAGAAGCAAGACCGCTCCTCCATCTGTTCCGGTCGACCAGGCAGTCACTCCTGCCTGCGGTCGAGCATAGGGGCGCACCTTCCAACGGGCCTGTGGTCTGACGGGCAATGGCTCCTCCTGCTCGGCGGATGGCTGATCCGAACCGGTCTCCGCTGACTCCGCCACGACCTCCGGAGCAAACAGGACCAGCAAGAAAGGGACGATCCAGGACATGTGTTCTCCGTGTTGGCTCCCATCCTGGAGGGTGGATCCAGCGAGAGCGAATCGCTCTGGAGCCCAGTGTGGTCGGGCAACCCACCCTTTTCCAGGCGGCTTGTCGGGCGTGGCTGGCCCCTTGTCCAATCAACTCAAAAAACGGGGAACGCTCCCGCGGGGAAAGCAGTCTCGGGATGGGAACGTGATAGGTGAAGCCGAGACCGGACTGGCCCGACGATCCACGGGCCAGTTTTCCACAGGGTGGGGCGTCGCACGCGCTTTCCCATTATCTTCCTCGGAGTGAAAGAGGAGCATTCGAATGTCGGACGAGAATCGCAAGGCTGTCACCCTCACCTGGCTGGCCTGGGCCATCTGCATGGTAGCATGCTACGCGCTCGTCTGGAACCTCTGGATCGAAAACACCAAGGTGAATCGGAACCTCACGGAGAAGGTAAAGGTCTGGCTCATCGGCAGCGCCATGATCATCGTGATTCTCCGCTGGGCATGGCACCGTTGGTTGGAAGCAGGAGCCCGGGCAGCCCTCGGCAGGTACACCAGACGCGCCCTATCACTGGCTCTGGCCACCCTGTGCCTGGCTTCCGTGCTCAACTATGGTCGTTTCGGTCTGAAACTCATCAGAGATCGCATCGACGTCTACGACATGATCCACTACTACCTGGGTTCCAAGTACTTCGATGAGCTGGGCTATTTCGATCTCTACCCCGCCTGTATTCTGGCAGACCTGGAAAACGACGGGCCCCACTTCAAGAATCCACCCACATACCAGGCCCAGGACGAAAACGGCTACGAGATCAGGCCCTTTCCCAAGGCTATCGAGCACGGGCGAACGGTCAGGAAGCGATTCTCGGAAGAACGCTGGGCCGCCTTCAGTCACGACTTCGTGACCTTGCAACGAAAGTACTACGGCCTCACACAGAAATACTGGTGGCAGATGGTCAATGATCACGGCTTCAACGGCAGCCCAAGCTGGGCTGCCTACGCCTCGCCATTGGCCAACATGGTGCCGGTGGAGCATGTGAAGTACCTGGGCTACCTGGACCTGGGGCTCCTGGTAGTGGGCCTCAGTATTACCTGCTGGGCCTTCGGACCATGGGCGGCGGGCTTTCTGCTCATCTTTCTCACCACATCCTACAGCACCCGCTGGCCAACCATCACCTGGTCGTTTCTCCGTTATGACTACGTGACAGGCCTGATCATAGCCACGGCTCTCATCAAGAAGGGCAGACCACTGCTGTCGGGTGCCTTCGCGGCACATGCGGCGGCCATGCGGCTCTTCCCGCTTACCTACCTTCTGGGTCCGGGCGTGAGGGCTGCCTGGACCCTGGTGCGCAGAAGGCGCATGGATCGGCTGGCGTTCTTGTTCTTCACGGGCTTCGTGATCTGGCTTGGCTTGCTCCATGGGAATGTCCTTCTTCGCTGGGGGGGGGATCCAATCCTCACCCACTGGGAAGGCATGTCGGAACATATGGCCCCTGAAAACCTATCTTCCAGGCGAGAAGGGCTCGCAATCGCCATCGCCTACAGGGGCGAAACCGACGAAGGTTGGAGTCCAAAAAGGATCGACCGGGTGCAGGAGCAGGAACCGGTTCGTAAAATCCTGGCATGGGCAATGGTCCTGGCCCTGGCCTGGGGCCTTCGAAGAGCTGAACCCGCAGAGGGCTTCGCCGCGGGATTCATCGCCTTCTTCGCCCTGGCCACGGCCAGCTACTACTATTATGTCGTGCGGGCTCCGCTCGTACAGGTACACAGCTCCCAGCCGGGCAAGACCAGGCATGCCCTGGCGCTGTTGTGGCTTCTGGGCATAGATCTTTTCTGCAACTACGCACAACAGTACATGGGCGGGAACCGGATTTTCGTCATTGGCTGGATGGGCTGGATGCTGCTGGCCTATTCAATTGGAATGATCGGTGTTCTATGGTGGGAATCAAGCAGGACCGGGAAACAGCTCCAGGCAGTGTCGGAGAGCGGATGAAAGGCAGGTCAATGACAGTTCAAGCCAGACAAACCGGAACCCCGGACCGAACCTCCGGTTTCCCATCCAGGTCGGCGGCGACATTGTGGGCCTTGCTGCTCTGCTGCCTGGCAGGCCCAACAGGCTGCGACGGCAGCAGCTTCGTGGCAGAGACCAGCTCCGGCGTGGTGGCGCGGGCTCCCAGCTACGAGGCACGTCTGGATCTGGCCCTGACGCGCACCCGTTCCTCGCGGCTTGGAACAGAGGCAGTGAAAGACCTGGAAGCGCGTGAGGGGGAAGTGGCAGTGGACGAGCCATCTTCCGTGTCCGGATGGCCCCAGGACACCCAGGTAAGGGCATTGTTGGAAGATGCCTCGCTAAAAGCTCTGCTGTTGGAACCAGACGAAGAAGCCGCTGCCAAGGCCCTGACTGACGCCGGCGTGCGCGTAGTGGCCCTGCATTGGAGGCTGGCTTCATCCATAGACCGTGACAGGCGCGTGCTGTCACGTCTCTACCACCACGACGAGCTTCACTGGTTCAAGCTCTTCAGAATCACCGACGAGTTGTTGCTCTACCAGATCATCCCGCAACCGATGTTTTTCCCCCCCAGCCTGGCCTACCAGAGTATCCAGGTAATCAGGAGCCTCATCAAGGGCCAACAGCCCGAAGCCGTGCCCAACGTCCAGACCAGGTACGGAGCGTGGAACCTCATGGCCTCCGTACGCGGGCAGGGTCGCGAGTTGGCCATCGGCCTGGCCAGGAGCAAGGACTACCGCCATGTACTGGCCGAGTTGGCCTCTGACCTGGAACGAGGGCACCGTCGCTACGTTGAGTGGTACGGCCTGCCTCGTCTCTCCGAAAGCATCGATGACCTGAGTGTCGAAATACACCTGGTCACAGAGCTTGCGGCGGTGGAGCCACGGGGCGAGGATGACTTGGAGGATCTCTGGGAGCTGGGAATAGACGGCGCCATCATCCGCGACTACGAAGCGGGCAAGGGCGCGGTATTTCCGGGAGCGCTTTCCTACACTCGCAGCTATCGTGACGTGGACACCTTCCTGCGTCGGGCAGCAACCTTCCATCACTTGAACGACAAGCGCCCCTGGAGGAAGCCGGAGGTCTCTCTCGAAATGGTGCGATCCCAGCACTACCTCCAGACCCCCGACAACGAGTTGGTCTACCTGTACCGTGGTGTGCCACCTGTTCCCATGGAATCCGTCACGCTGGATCGTATCCGATCCAGTGTTCTGTCGGCCGCAGACTGGTACCTGGAGAACCTCCTTCCCGACGGCAGGGTGCGATACAAGTGGTGGCCCGCCGAAAACCGCGAATCCAATGAATACAACCTGGTGCGTCACACCCTGGCTACGTGGAATCTCGTGGAGGCATGGAAGCTGGATCCCAGGCCGGAATTCCTGGAGGGAGCCCGGAGCGCCCTGGACTACACCCTGAAATGGGTCAAGGACGAAGGTGACATGTCCTTCATCAGCTTCAACGACAACCAGAAGCTGGGCTCCGTGGTGGTGGGGCTTCTGGGAATGATCGACCTGGCCCAGGTTACCGAGGACCACCAGTGGGACGATCTCATGCGCAGGTTCGGGCGCTTCGTCGAGTTCATGCAAGAGCCGGATGGGCGCTTCCGTGGCTACCATGTGAGCGAAGACCACCCCTACTACAACCAAGTCAACGACATAGTCCCCGGCGAAGCCGCCCTTGCACTGATCTACCTCTCCAACTACTTCAACGATCCAGGCTACCTGGAGCCTTTGCCTAGATATTGGGCATACTACCAGCCCTGGTTCAGGGAACGTGCGGCAAGGAAACGCCCCGATGCCCCCTGGCCAGCGTTCACCTACGACAACGACACACGCCTGGCACTGGTGCAATTCGGCCCCTGGTCCATCATAGCCGCCAACGCCTACCAGGAGGCAACAGGAGACCAGCAGGTGGCGGACTTCGGCCTGGAGGTGGCGCGATGGATGATCGACACCTACGAGTGGACATCCGACAAGGCACCGTTCCCCGACTACGTCGGAGGATACTACAAAATTCCCGGCGAGCTTCCCGCCATGCAGGCATTCTGCTACGCCGAAGGCACAGCCGCGGCCTACCAGTTGGCCTTGAGAGCGGCCCCTGAGCAGGCCAGCTTCTTCGAAGAACACACACGAGAGTCCATGCGTTTTGCCATGCAGATGCAGTTCAATGACTTCAGCGTGTATCCGTTCTCCAGACCCGAAATCGTAAAGGGTGGAATCCGATACGCCATGAACGAAACCAAGGTGCGCATAGACTACGTGCACCACGCTTTGTCAGCCATGAATATCTACCTGGGCGCTGCCCGGAACGATCCGAACCTTCCCCAGCAGCTTCGCGGGGGAAAAGCTCCTGCCGCATCCCAACCCGACCAGGACGGCACAGCGGCTGACCAGCAAAGGTCTCCCGACAAGAAAACACAACCCGGCAGGCAAGCACCCAGGGGGAAATCCCACAGACCCGAACCCGACTCCCCATGAAACACGGGCCCACCGCCCAGGGCACGGGAGCCATGCTGGCAGCAACGGAATCGCACCGAATGAAACCATCAATGGCGCCAGGAGCCCACGGAATCAACGAACCATCTGCACGCCAGACCCACCACAGAACCCAGCAACGCTCCCACCAACACGTCGCTTGGGTAGTGGACGGCTATGGCCACCCTGGAAAAAGCCACGACCACGGCCACCATCCATGCCCAGGGAGCGCCCAGGGCAGCCGCTACGGCGAAGGCATTGGCGGCGTGGGCCGAGGGCATGCTGAAGGAATCACTGCAGCCGAAGGGGACCGAGACATCCATCAAGGCCAGACAAGGACGAGGTCGTGCGATGAGCGGTTTCAACCAGTGACTGGCCATCACATCGGTCAGGCCAACGGCCATGGGTACGGCGAAGACCAACCCCCACTTGCGAAGGGTCACAATCCACGCAATTACCATGACCGCCAGGGCAAGGGTGCCCCAACTGCCGTCGATGAAACCCCACAGCCAGTGCAAACCCGGCCAGAAAGCCGTGGCGTTGGCGGTCTTCAGAGTTTCAACGTCCATCTCACGCTCCCGCTGCCACCTGACCGGGCTCTTCAGGGATCTGTGGAACCACTCAACCTCCCACCCTGTGAATCCTGAAGTCCATCACGTTGCCCTGGGTATCGTAGATGGTCGCCCTGTCCCCCGAGTTGCTCCAGATGGGGTAGGCGCTGCCCAGAAAAACTTTGAGCTGCAACTCCCTGTGGACCTGGTGCTCTCCCGTGCCACTGTGCAGTTCCACGGTATAGCCAGGAGGCACCACGACAGACGGAAGCACGAACTCCTTCCCGCGTGCGTTGGTAATCTCGTACCCGGCGAGATCCAGGTCGACATCGGTGATGTTGCATACCCGCAGGTATTCCCCGTTCACGTTGCGGCGGTCATTGCCGGCTGCATTGGCGTGGAAGCTGGTGATATGGAGCCTTCCCCGGTAGTGCTCATCGGTCCATATCCCCAGTCCCCGGGCACGGGCCAGCCGCTGTGCTTCAAAGAGATAATCCAGGTCTTCATCCACGGGAGGGATGAGCATCACGTGGGCCAGTCCACGTTCCAGTAGATACACAGCAAGAGACTCCCCATTCACGGTGACATCCGCCACCAGTCTCCCGTAGCGATCACGCACGGCAGGGCTGTATGCCAGGTCTACCTTTCTGCCGATGACGAACCGCTCGGTGGCGTCTCGGGCATCTTCGGCAAAGGCCTGGAGAGGACGTAGCTCGGGAGTGTTGATCCACCTGAATCGGACGTTGTCGCCCTGTGCCAGGGTGAAGGTGTCGCCATCGTAGACCCGCACCACCGTGCCGCTGCTGGGTGCCGGGGCCTCGTGGGAAGTGGAGCCGGAAAGATCTTCCGCCTGGATCTCCTGTGATGCCTCGGTGGCCTGGTCTCGTGCGGCATGAGCGGGCTGGGGGGACAGAATCAGGAGCCAGAGAAGACCCAAGGGCAAGGTCGGAACGGATACGTGACACTTCCAGTGGGATTCCATGATACCGGGGGCCATTTTTTCTCCTGCGCCAGCCAAGGCTGATCCATCCTTTTGATACAACCTCATCATGCCACAACAAACAAAGCAAGGGCCCCAATTCGATTCCATGTCGCCTATTCCAGGCTTCCCGCCTGCACGCTTTCGAAAAGCTGCGATGCCTTGTAGGAAGACCTGACCATGGGGCCACTGGACACCGCGACAAAACCCATCTCCATGGCTTCGGTTCGCCACGCTCGAAAACGGGCAGGTTCCACGTACTCCGCCACGGGGTGCTTCACACGGTCTGGCTGCAGGTACTGGCCCAGTGTGAGCACCTGGACACCCGCCTCCAACAGATCCTTCATGGCAGCCCGCAGTTGCCGGTCCGTCTCGCCCATGCCCAACATCAGTGAAGACTTGGTGACCGTGTCGGGTGAGAGGCGGCGTGCCATAGCCAGAACCGAGAGGGATCGACGGTAGCTGGCCCGTGGATCCCGAAGGGCTCCCTGCAGGGCTTCCACGGTCTCCAGGTTGTGTGCGAACACTTCGACCCGAGCCCGCATCACTCTGTCCACCGAAGCCGGATCCCCCTGAAAGTCTGGAACCAGTGCCTCGATGCGAATGTCCGGCAGCATGGACCTGGTGGCCTCGATGGTACGTGCGAAATGTTCCGCACCCTTGTCGGGAAGGTCGTCTCGATCCACGCTGGTCAAGACAAGATAATCCAGCCCCCAGCTCTTGACGGCCCTCGCTACCGCATGGGGCTCCCCCCCGTCAAGGGTGCCCCCGGGATTTCCCGTCTTGACGGCACAGAAGCGGCAGGCCCTGGTACAGGTGTCACCCAGGATCATCACCGTGGCTGTACCCCGGGCCCAGCATTCCGCCAGGTTGGGACAGCGGGCTTCCTGGCAAACCGTGTTGAGGTCGTTCCCCGCGATGTCGTGCTTGATTCGACCGTATGCGGCCCCCCCGGGGATGCTGGTCTTGAGCCAGGGGGGTTTTGGCCTGGGACGAAGGCTGGCTGGAGACTTCACTCTCATCCTCACGTTGAGAACGGGGACAACATGGGCAACCTGGACCAATTGCCCTGGCGCCGGCGAGAAAGAACGCTCAAAGCCAAAAATGCAGAGAGAAGACAAGAACCGGTTTTCTGGGAGCCGGCATGGCACGAACAGCCACGTGATCCCGGAGTCTGGGAATCTGCTCCCGACGAGGGAAGGCCGGCCGTGTCAAGGTAACCGGTGTCCGGACAACGATCAGAGGGATCCTGAACCTCTTCGGTGCTGCAATCAGTGGTCACCCAAATGGGACTGGACCACGCATATTCCACGCCGTCTTCACCGTCTTGTCTGAGCTGCAGCCAGACAGCGTAGTCGCGACCGTCCCAGGTGTCCCACACAAATGTACCTTCTTCACGATCCAGGGTCTTGGGGGTCTCGGTGTAGAGATCTTCCAGGCTGGCGTTTTCGTCTATGGCAACGGCCTTGAGAGAGATCTCGCTGATGTCGGAAGTGCCATGGCAGTTCCAACGAAAGACAGGTATGTCAGCCACGTACGCCTCGCCTTCGTGGATGTTGGTTTTTTCCACGGCGTAGAACTCAACGATGATGCGATCCCCCGTGGTCCCGTAGGTGTGACGATACTTGATGGCATCCCAGATATCTTGCCGCTGCAGGCTGGGAGCCCAGAAGGCCCCAAGGCCAGATGGTGAGTTGAGAACCGAGTACGGGTTGCCCATCCACCCGTCATGGTTGTCCGAACCGCCGATGAAACCCAGCCTGTTGCCCTTGCGCAGAGCCGTGGGGACGGCGTCGGGATCGTTGGGTGGCTCCATGTTGTTGCCCCACTCGGAGTAGACCTCCACGAGGCGCCGAAGGTCGAAGTCCTGATGATCCCAGTCATAGCCTGTGAACCTGGAGGCGTGGGGGACAAGCACGGCGCGGGAGCCGTAGTCGCTCTCTACCTGGTGGACCCAGGAGTAGAGATCCTCCAGGAGCACGGTGTCTTCGTGCTCGCCCAGTGGGCCGTTGCAGTCGTCGTAATAGACGTTGTGGTGGAACTTGTCGGCGCTGCTGGAGCTACGGAAGTCCCCTACCCATTCGAAACTCAGAAGAGCCAGGTACTCACCGTCTTCGGTGTAGGCTGTACAGTTGTCCTGGAGTTCCTGCCAGAGATCCTCGCCGTCGATTTCGGTGGGGACGGCCTTCTGGGATTCGCTGGAGACATCCAGGCCAACAATGTCGCGGGCGTAGTGGTGGTTTTCATCTACTCGTTCGCTGTCTTCGTCGACATATGTATGCCCGTGATGAGAATGGATGTCGCCCCAGAAGAGGTTGCGCTCCGGCGGCTCGTCCAGCACTATCATGGGATTGGAGGTAGCCCACAACCCGTCGGCGCCGGAGATGGCCTCCACCGGAATCCGGTGTACTCCCGTGTCTTCCACCACCAGGTAGAAGTCGTGGGTTCCCCCGTCGGTGGGGCTGTACTGGTGTACTCCACCTCCGTAGTCTTCGTCGATGCGCACTGTTCCAGTCCACTGCTCCACGGGATTCCCCAGGTAATCCAGGGGGCTGACCTTCAGGCGGAAGGTCTCGCCGGCAACCACGTAGGATGGCACCACCACCAGGAGGGTGTTGACCTGTTCATCGGCCAGCAGATCAAAGGTGGGCACGTTGCCCACATCACTGTATTCGAGGGCAGAACCGAGTTTTTCGGAGGCGGGCCATTCCACGTGTTTGAAGGCGCGATCCGGCATCTCGTGGCCACAAAGGGAGTTGGTGGAAGTGTCTCCCACAATCATGACTATTTCGTCACCGGAGAGCAGGTCGCCGCTCTCGACCGTGATCTCGGTAAAGGTCCTGGTGTGCAGATCCGGCTTGGGCTGTTCCTGGCCGTCTTCGTCCACCCTGGACAAGCCCAGCGTCGCGCTACCCGTGGTGTAGGCGGTTACGAGCCCATCGGAGTAGTCTTGGCCGGTGGCCAGTGCGGAGCATTCGTCTGCATTCAAAACCAGGTTGCCGTACTTGGACCACCTCATGCCATGCAGGTAGGGGTCCTCGACCCTGATGCTGTCTCCGGGTTCCATTCCGGCGCTGCCCACTACGTAGACATACTCCACGGTTACCTTTGTCTGCACCGTGAAGGTGTCCTGCGAAAGATATACATAGGAGTCGTTGGGCGTGGGTGGTGGAGAGGAACCCACAGCCAGCAGGCTCGCCATGACAGCCCAGCCTATGAAAGGGTACATGAAGACTCCGTGTCTGGTATGGACCTGGCCTGCATCCTATACTGGGAACAACCCCATCGCTACCGTGACGAGAAGCCCGGCGAGGTACATTACCCATGCTGAAACAACCACCAATCCAGCTTCCGACATTCCTCTGCCTCCTTGCTGCCATGGCCTGCGCCACACCATACCAGGCTCCAGCCCAGACCCGGGAAGTGGCCTCACCAGGCAGCAAGTCAACAGCGGAAAGCCCTGCGCAGCCCCCCACCAACGCCCCAGTGTCCAGTCCAGATGCCAGTTCGGAGCAAGCCATGGAATTCCAGGTGACCACCGATGCCTTTGCCGACGGAGCCCCCATTCCATCTGTGTACACCTGCCAGGGCAGGAACATCTCCCCTCCCCTCTCCTGGGAAGCCCCCCCTGCGACCACCGCATCTTTCGCCGTGATAGTCACCGATCCCGATGCGCCCATGGGTACCTGGACCCACTGGCTGGCCTGGAACATACCACCATCCACTCTCTCGCTGGCAGAGGGCGCCGCCGGTCTGCCAGCGCCCTGGAAACAAGGTCGGAACGATTTCAAGCGTAGCGGCTACGGTGGTCCATGCCCACCTCCCGGCCATGGAGCCCACCGCTATTTCTTCACACTGTACGCTCTTGACACCACCCTGGACCTGCCCATCTCCACAACAAGGGAGCAACTGGAAAAGCACATGGAAGCCCACATCCTGGCCAGGGCGCAGATCATGGGCAAGTTCTCGAGGGAGTAGAGCGCATTGATCCGAGGAAGGTATGGAGGCCGTTCAGCGGTGGTCCGGAAACTCGTAGACAGGTTCCAGAACCACCGGAACAGGTCGATCCACCTGAAGACTGAGGCTGTCCACCTTCAACGAGTAGGCCAGCAGCTCTACGCCGTTCATGGCTGCCCTCCTCAATGCAGCTCCGTAGGCGGGATCAATGTGGTCCGCAGGCCGGATCAGCGATGCGTCCCCCCTGGAGAGCAGAAAGAACTGGACGGCCCTGGCCCCGCTTGCCACCATGGCCTCCAACTCCCGGAGATGGCGGGTGCCCCTGGTCGTGACGGAGTCCGGGAAACAGGCGATGCCTGGTTCTTCCACCAGGGTGACGTTTTTCACCTCGACGTAGCAGTCACGCCTCCCGGGGCCGGACAAGAAAAGATCCACGCGACTGCGCTCCGTGCCGTAGGCGACCTCCGACCTGAGATTGTCGTATCCCTGGAGTTCAGGAATTGCACCGGATTCCAGGCCTTCCCGAACAAGGTGGTTTGGTCGGGCTGTGTTGACCATGGCGGGCACATCCCCATCCACACCCACCATCACTATCTCCAGGGTCCAGGGACACTTCCGGCCCGGTTTGTCCTGTGGAGAGATCCAGACGTATGTTCGCGGGGGGAGGCAGGTCTTCATGCTACCCGAGTTTGGCACATGAACCGTCACGGTCCGCCCGTCATCCAACTGCACGTCCGCAAGGAAGCGCTTGTAGCGGCGAAGTAGGACCGCCTTGCGCAGGGCCTGTGGAAATCTCATGTGAATCCCTCCCCCGTCTTGAAGCGCGGAGCCGGGCTTGAACAGCGAATACTGAATATGTGACGACAAACGAGAAAGAACCAGGCGCCGTCCCGGATACCCGCACGGAGAAGCCCCGAGGAGTACGCAAATCTTGCCAGGCATGGACTACATAGCTCCACAAGGACTCTCGGAAAAGACCAGACAATGGATCCACCTGCTCGCTCCCTATTCCCATCGTCTGCGACCCATTGGCCACCCGCTGCGCTCAGCCCTGTTGGTCCTGGACATGCAGCACTTCTTTCTGAATCGGAAGTCCCGGGCCTTCCTTCCCGCGGCCAGCCATATCGCACCCACGGTAGGTCTCCTGGTGCGCGCATTCAAGCAGTCCGGCTCTCCTGTGCTTTTCACCAGGCATGCCCTGGCCCCTGGTGAGTCTCCAGGGCGCATGGGGGATTGGTGGGGAGAGACCATCGCAGACGGCAGCCAGTGGGCAGACCTGCATCCCTGGGCCCATGCCACGAGCCAGGACACCGTCCTGCGCAAGACCCGCTACAGCGCCTTTCGCGGCACGGCCCTGGAAGAACTCCTTGTTGCCGGGGGCGTGGACACGCTGGTGCTCTGCGGCGTCATGACCCACCTCTGCTGCGAGACGAGCGCCAGGGATGCTTTCCAGATGGGATTCCACGTGCTGGTGGCCGCGGACGCGACCGCGTCACAGAACGAGGACCTGCATCTCTCGGCACTGCGTTCCATGGCTCACGGTTTCGCCCAGGTGAAAACTTCAAGATGGCTGGTGGAATGGAAGCGCGATGCCTGGACCCCTGGGCATGGGCCCAGGGCTATGGGGGCGACAGCAGGAAGCAGCGGACCAGGTGAAGACAGCCCCGCACGAACAAAGAAACCCGCTGTGCCCGGAACGGAGAATGATACGGACGTCGACGTCGTGGTGGTGGGCGCCGGCCCGGCGGGTCTCGCAGCATCCATTCAGCTTGCCAGGACCGGGCTCTCCTTCAGGCTCCTGGAGGCGACAACCGCCGGTGGCCTGCTGCGCCAGGCCCACCTGGTGGAGAACTACCCGGGAATGGAACCCATGTCTGGCCCACGACTGGTGGAAAAAATGTTGACCCATGCCAGGGAGTTGGGGGTGCATCCGGAAAGCTGGCGCGTGGACTCGGTGTCGCTGCTGCGGCAAGGTGTGTTGCTGATCTCCGGCGACCGGACTCCCATCCGGACTAGGGCAGTCCTGCTCTCCACGGGCACCCAACCCCGCAAAGCTGGTTTCACAGGTGAGGATGAACTCCACGGGAGGGGCCTGTTCTACCACGTGAGAACTCTCCTGGCCGCGCCGGGAAGCGCTCCCGGCGACCGTGTCGCGGTGATTGGAGCAGGTGATGCCGCCTTTGACCAGGCGTGTACGCTCCTGCAGATGGAACGTAGGGTCACCATGTTGATGCGTGGCAGCAGGCCAGTAGCCATGGGGCTCCTGGTGGAACGTGCGAAGCGCATGGGCCTCCAACTGGAGCCTGGTCTTTCCTTGAAAGAGGCAGCTCCAGTCGGCTCGGCCATATTGCTCCACCTGGACGGTGGCCACGGATCGTTGGAGGTCGACCAGGTACTGGTTTCAGTGGGCAGGATACCCGCGCTTCCTGGACTGCCGGACCGGCTATGCTCGCACCCGCCCAATAGAATACAAAGCCAGGGAAAACCACCAATCCACGGGGCCGTGCCCTGTGTCCATCTGGCGGGTGACGTCAAGCAGGGCTACCTTCGGCAGGCGGCCATTGCAGCCGGAGACGGCCTGGCCACGGCAATGCGCCTCATCGCCAATCTCTGAAGCACCATAGAGGTAGAACAGCTTTGCAGACACAGTTGCTCCAGGTCTACCGCAAAGAAGATCTTGCAAGCGTCCACGTTCTCTCGCTGGGCCCAGGTACGCGGAGAACACCACTCCTGGTGGAGGTGGTGGAATCCGTGCAGCCTCCCATACCAAGGGATCGAAAATGGGTCGTCATAGTCTCCACCTTCGCCGGCTGTCCCGTGGGGTGCCTCATGTGCGATGCCGCCGGGAAGCCTGGGGTTCCCCTCGGTGCCGAAGAAATACTGGCCCAGGTGGAACACGTGGTACGCGACCGCTATCCGCTAGGCCATCTGCCCCAGGAGAAGCTCAAGATCCAGTTCGCCCGAATGGGAGAACCTTCGCTCAACCCCCAGGTTCTCACCGCGCTCCGCGAACTGCCCCGTCGCATCCGGGCTTCGGGCCTGCTTCCCTCCGTGTCCACCGTTGCCCCCAGGGGCTGTTGGCGCTTTTTCGAAAAGCTCGCCCAGATCAAAAACTCCCTCTACAGGCCAGGGAGCTTTCAGCTTCAGCTCTCGGTGCACAGCACGGACCAGGCAGCCAGGAGGCACTTGATCCCCATCCGAACCCTGGACCTTTCCCAGATGGCCAAGCTCGGCCAACACTTCCATGAGCACGGCGACCGAAAGATCACCCTCAACTTCGCTGCCTCCAACGAACACCCAATCGAACCTGGTATTCTGGCCAAGTACTTCGATCCGGATCTCTTCCTGGTGAAACTGACCCCTCTCAACCCCACGCAGAGCGTCAGACGTTCCGGACTGACCTCCCTGCTGTCTGCCCGGCAGCCATCCTCGAGCGCGCACTTGGCGGCAGCCCTGGAATCCCGTGGCTTCCAGGTCATCGTGAGCATCGGAGAACTGGAGGAAAACCAGGTGGGCTCCAACTGCGGGCAGTTCGTCACGAAGCTGGTCAACGGGCGACCGTCGGTCCGCGAGGGCTACTCGTCGGGCTGCTATGCCCTGGGCAGGGAGCAGCCGGCAGTCTGCCCATCCCCACCCTCAGAAGAAGGACCCGATTGAGAAGTCGAAGACCGCCTTCTTTTCGTCTTCTTCCGGCTTCAGCGGGAAGCCCAGTTCGAAGCGCAAGGGGCCCATGGGGCTGAACCACCGCACTCCACCGCCCACGGCAGTACGGAGCCCCAGGGGATTGATGTGGCCTTCGCCCCAGGGATCACCGAAGGCGTTCCCGGCATCGAAAAACAGCACGGTGCTGATGCCTGCCGATGGGACAATGGGGAATTCAAGTTCGAAGTTGTTGATCCACGTTTCAGTACCCCCTACGATCAGACGGTCTTCCGACTGGGTGGGATCGTCTATGCCGTAGAACGAGTGCCGCCCGGTGCGAAAGCCGGTTGCGCGAATGGATGGGCCCAGACTGTACCAGTCGAAACCGCGTACGGAATTGATGCCGCCAGCCCGGAAACGATGGATGTAGGGGATCATGGTGCCGTCGGTGGACTGGATGTGCCCCAGGGTCACGTTGTAGCGGAAGATCATCCAGTCACCCTTGGGACTCACCGGATGGTAGTACCTGAAGTTGAGCCGATTTTCCCACATGTTGAAGTCCCCCCCCAGAAAGGAGAAGACTCTGTCGTCGCTGACCTTGAAGCCTCCGGAGAGTTCCGTTGCCAGGCTGGCGTAATAGCCCCGCGTGGCCGTTATGCGGTTGTTGCGCCTGTCGATGTTGAAATTCAGACCAAGGGTTGACGTAAGCCCGCTTTCGTACAACTCGCCCCCCAACAGCCGCTCCTTGTAGGAGTCTATGCTGAACAGGCCGGTATCCTCGACGGTGTAGTCCATGGTCAGCCGGATGTCGTCTCTCGGGTCCAGGTATCGACCGATGGCAAGTGATGCTCCCCTCTGGTATTCGTCTTCTATGTACTGCCGGTGGATGGAATACGCGTTGGCCTGGAGTGTCCACCGGCTGTCCAGAAAGTAGGGATCGAAGAACGACAGGTTGCCCTGTTGCCTGAGGCTGGAGACATTGGCCGCGGCCGACATTATGTAGCCCATGCCTAGGAAGTTGTTCTTGCTCACATTGAGGGTGAAGACGAAGTTTTCCAGGTTGGAAAAACCCGCCCCAACGCTGAAACTCCCCGTGGGCTGCTCCGTCACTTCCACGTTCATGTCGAGGATGTCGTCCTCGGCGCCACGGGGAGTGGAGATACGCACGTCTTCGAAGAAGCCAAGCCTTTCAAGCCGTGCACGGGCGTCTTGAATGGCTCTGCCGCTGTACCAATCACCCTCGTAGAGGGGGATCTCGCGCCTGACCACCTTGTCGAAGGTGGGATCGTTGCCGCTTATGTTGATCCTGCCTATGGAAACCTTGTTGCCTTTCTGTATGTCGAAGGTGATATCAACGGTTTTTTCTTCCGGATCGGTCTGCGTCAGGGGAACCACGTTGACAAAGGCGTAGCCCTGGTCCGAGTACAGGTCCGAGATCTTCTGCATGACGCCCTGGATGTGGGTCAACTTGAACCTCTGGCCGCTCTCCAGGGCCGGAACGTCCAGGGAAGCGGCATCGGCCGCGGATCTCCGGGCTCCGGCACCCTTGTAGATGGCCACTGCATCGCCCAGCTCCTTGTGGTTGTCCTGTTCCACGCGATCAAGGTTTTCTCCGTTCATCAAGCGGAGCACGGCTTCGCGGGTGAGGCCTTCCCCGGGAACGTATTCCCCCTGGACCTCGAGCTTGCCCAGGCGATAACATGGGCCTTCATCCACGTGGATGGTGATGAAGATATGACGCTTGTCGGGGGAGAGATAGACCTTGGGCTGGTCCACCTGGACGTCGACATAGCCTTCTTCCAGGTAGACCGAACGGATTATGTAGACATCGTTGTCGATGTTCTCTTGCCTGAAGGTGCCGCCGCTGCCCAGCCATGGCAGGGCTCCAGCCTGCTTGGTCTGCATGTAGCGCCGGATCTTGGCGTCGGGGACATTGTCGTTGCCGGTCACCTCTATACGTGAGACCAGCACCTTGCGGTTTTCCCTGATGTGGAAGTCCAGGTCTACCTGGTCGTCTCCCACGGGCTCGATACGAGGGTCCACCTCTGCCAGGTAATAGCCCTTTTCGATGTAGAGATCGCGTATGCGCTGAACGTTGAGTGCCAGCTCAGAGTCGTTGAGCACGGCAAAGGGCGATAAATCCAGCACTTCGCGGATGTCGTCTTCTTCGATCTTCTTGTTGCCAGAGATCTTCATGGACCTGATGGCGGGCTTTTCCTTTACCCTGAAGACCAGGATTACTCCATCCCTGCTGGGATCTGGCAGCAGTTCTACACTGATGTCATCCACGAGACCACTGGCGTATATCGAGCGAATGTCACGCTGCACCTTCCACACGGCGACGGACTCGCCCGGCCTCGTGTCGATGCGGGCCAACACTGCGGCTTCTTCAAGCCGACGTGTACCCTCGACACGGATCTCGGTCACCACTCCCTCCGCGGGAGCTGGCTGGCTCCATGCCGGAGATATCAGCCCTACGAGGATCAACGGCAGCAACAGCGCGACACGACAAAACCCCAGAAGGTCTTTCACCGGCTCATGCCTCCTCCTGAAACAGGCCTTCCACAAGACGCAGCCGCCTGGGAAAGCGTGAGGCCAGTTCGTGGGAGTGGGTTACGACGACCAAGGTACAACCGACATCTTGACGTAGAGCCAGGAGTTCGTCGAATACCATTTTCGCGGTGCGTGGGTCAAGGTTTCCCGTTGGTTCATCGGCCAGCAACAGGCCTGGCCGCATGATCATCGCCCTGGCTATCGCCACGCGTTGCTGCTCGCCGCCCGAAAGCTCACCAGGCTTGTGGTTCAGACGGTGCAGGAGCTTCAACCGACCGAGGGCTTGCCGTGCGGCGTCTTGAGCGGCGTCCTTCTTCCAACCAGCGATCACGGCTGGCATGGCCACGTTCCACAGAGCACTTTGGTCCGGCAGGAGGTGATGGAACTGGAAAACAAAGCCAATGAGCCTGTTCCTGCGTGCGTCGATCTGCCGAGAGTCCCCTTTGAAGGCATCCTGGTCGTTGAAAAGCACCTGCCCTTCACTGGGACGGTCCAGTGTACCCAGGACGTGGAGTAAGGTGGATTTGCCCGAACCAGATGGGCCGGTCACCGACAACTGCTCCCCTGCGGCTATGTGCAGATCTATGCCCCTGAGCACGTGGATTTCGTGCCCTCCCTTGTAGAAGCGCTTCTGTAGACCTGTGATGGCAACGGCTGTACCTGGCATTTCTACTCGTACCGCAAGCCCTCCACCGGATCCAGCCGGGCTGCCTGGGTAGCTGGATAGATGGTGGCGAAGAAGCAGATCATCACTGCTGTATACATCACGAAGGCAACCGTGGTCGGTTCGATAACCACCGGGAGTGAATCCAGGTAGTAGACATCGGCATCCAGGGGAAACCTGTAGCGGTCCAGGAGAAAACAACCCAACAGGCCCAGCGTGGTCCCCAACGCAGTTCCAGTGGCTCCGATGAATATACCTTCCAACATGAAGGCCGATCTGATGGCCGTGGCTCCCGCCCCCATGGCTCGCAGTATCGCGATCTCCCTTCCCTTCGTGAGTACCACCAGGATAAGGGTGCCAACGATGTTGAGACTCGCCACCATCACGATGAGGCTCAATATGAGTCCCATGACAATCTTCTCGAGTTTCAAAGCCGAGAAGAGCTTCATGTTCAGGTTCTTCCAGTGGCGGGTGTAGAAGGGATAGCCCAGCGCATTCTCGATGTTCTGGGAAATGTTTTCCACGTTGTATATGTCGTCCACGCGGATCTCGATGCCCGTGACCCTACCTTCCAGATCCAGGAAGTCCTGGGCATCGCTGTTGGAGATGTAGCACCACTTGGTGTCGTACTCGTACATTCCAGAGTAGAAGATCCCCGCGACACGAACTGGTTTGATCTTGGGCGTTGGCACTCCCATGGGCCCTGCCATGCCGCTCCCCATGGGATTGATGAGGTGGAGCTTGTCACCCACGTAGACCTTGAGCTGGTCCGCCAGCTCCTGCCCCAGCAGGACGCCCGGAAACGACTCGGTGTCGCCGATATCCTGTGTGAAGGCCACAGGGGGTGTGGAGAGGCGGGCCAGGAGATCCTGCTTGGCTGCGTCGCCGGTCAAGAGTCCGTTGGGGCCTATCTTCAGGTGCTCCAGAAGATCCGTGACCTTGAAGGTACGCCGGGGATCCACACCCTTGAGGATCACTCCGGAAGAGCCGTAGGTGGAACGGAGCATCATCTCGGAGTAGACGAACGGAGAGGCGGCCACGACGCCGGAGATACCCTCGATCACCTGTACCACTTGTTCCGGGTCTTCGATGGAACCGCCATACTGGAGCACGACTATGTGCGCGTTTGAGCCCAGGATCTTGTCACGCATGTCGATCTCGAAACCGGCCATCACCGAGAGCACCATTATCAGGGCCATGACACCCACAGTGACACCTGCGATGGACACCAGTGTAATGGCGCTGATTCCCCGGTCACGCCGCCGTGAACGCAGGTGGGAGGCAGCTATGCGCCAGCCGAAACGAAGCTCGTGGGAGCGCGGACGCCACTTGAAGATGATGTACAGCGCAAGCCCCATGGACAGGCAGATGAAGCCCCACTGTGACAGGAGCCCCAGCAAGCCATCCAGGAGGGAGTTGGCGCCCAACTCTTCCAGAGTTTGCATCAGCTACCCCGAGACCGGGTCGCCGGAGCTGGTGTGTCGGTAGACGGGGGCTGCGGATGCTCCGCTTCCCGCGAGGACTTTCCGTGCCGTGGCCGAAGGGTCGGAAAGAGAATGACCTCACGAATACTGGCCTGATCTGTCAGCAACATGACCAGACGATCCACGCCAAGGCCTTCTCCTGCTGCTGGGGGCATGCCGTAGGAAAGTGCGTCTATGTAGTCGGAGTCGAAGAACATGGCCTCGTCCTGTCCCGACTCCCGTAGCGCCGCCTGGCGAGCAAATCGATGAGCCTGATCCTGCGGATCGTTCAGTTCCGTGAAGGCGTTGGCTATCTCCTGGCCCCCCATGAACAACTCGAAGCGATCGACAAAAGCGGGATCGTCTTCGCATCTCCTGGAGAGAGGACTGATTCCAACGGGAAAGCGCGTGACGAAAGTGGGGTTGACGAGGCCAGGCTCCACCAGTTCCTGGAAGAACCAATCCCACCACAGCCCCATGGATTCTGGTAGAGCGGCGGGATCTTCGTCGGAGTGCAGTTCCATCCAACGTGCTCGGAGTGCGTCCGGATCCAGGAGCTGCTCTTGGGACAAACCAGTGGCATCGATCAGGAGGTCTCCCATGGAAACTCTACGCCACGGCGTACTACAGTCCAGCTCCTTTCCCTGGAAGCTGAACCTGAGACTGCCCTTGACAGCCTTCACGAGCCAGGTGACCAGATCCTCGGTGAGAGTCATCAAGTCATGGTACGTGGCATTTGCCTGGTAGAATTCCAACATGGTGAATTCAGGGTTGTGCCTTGGACTCAGGCCCTCGTTGCGGAAGTTCCGGTTCAGCTCGAAGACACGTTCGAAACCACCCACCAGCAACCGCTTCAAGAACAGTTCCGGGGCGATGCGCAGGTAGAGATCCATGTCCAGGGCGTTGTGGTGGGTGATGAATGGACGAGCGGTGGCACCCCCGGGGATGACATGCATCATGGGGGTCTCGACCTCCATGAAGTCACGTTCCTGGAAAAAGCTCCGCAGTAGTCTCACCACCATGGCCCGTACCTGAAATACCCTGCGGGTCTCTTCGTTCATCAGCAGGTCCACGTAACGGTGCCGGTGCCTGAACTCGATGTCCGTCAAGCCCTTCCACTTGTCTGGCAGGGAACGAATACACTTGGCGCTGAGGTTCAATTCCAGCACTCTGAGGGTAAGATCCCCTCTCCGGGTCTTCATGAGGGTGCCGCGAACCCGGATGATGTCGCCAAGGTCCAGCTTCTTCCACAAAGAAAAGGCTTCTGCCCCAACGACGTTCTTGCGAACGTAAATCTGCAGCCGCCCTTTTCGGTCGCTCAAGATGGCGAAGCCCGCCCTGCCCATCTCGTTCTTCGCCATCATGCGCCCGGCGATGGTAAACTCCTGAATCGAGGCGTCCAACTCCTGGGCTGACAGCCCCTGGGCTGCCGCACGACAGTCCGCACTGGTGTGTGAAACCGTTCTTGCTTTCGGGAACGGCTCGATTCCTGAAAGCCGAAGAGATTCCAGCTTCTGGATACGGCGTGGATCAAAGGTATACATCTACCCTCTCCGGGGGCTTGCGCAGGAGCCGGCTACTAACCCGATGCCCCTGTGGGAAACAACGGAAAGAAAGCGTATTCAGAAAAAGCACCGGCGAGGGCCCCCTTGCAGGGGACTATAAGCCGACGAAGGATTACGGTTGGTTACAGGCTCCTGTACAGAACCGCGCCCCTCGTGCCAGGCTCCACCCACTTCAGAAGAAGGAAAGTTGGGATAGTTCTTCGCACCAGGTCGCGCTCGTCGTACCGTTCACCTCTCCCACGGCCGAGTCCTCGCCGGCCTCTTCGTAGATGAAGTTGCCATCGTACCTGTTCATGCTGGTTTCGATGAATATGGGCCCACCTTCCCCGCCTGACAGACTCAAAGTCCAATCCAGGGGATACCCCTGCCAGTAGCGCCCGCTCCAGTAGTAGTCCCAGTCGACCTGGTCCCTGACCTCGTAGATGAATTCCCCCGAGTCCAGGGTGCAGTTGAAGGTCCAGGGCGTGATGAACAGATCGGAGTCGTCCCAGGCGGAATAGGTGTCTGTACCGTCGTAATCGGCCAACAAGAAAAGATTGCAGTAGCCCTCCAGGAACATGTCACCGGGATCGTAGGGTTCCGAGGAGCTGCCCAGGTAGCTCGACACCTGTTGGCAGGTGACCCCTTCCACGGGCGAGAGATAGGCCACGACCCGGCCATCCCTGGAGAAGGCCCAGGCACTCATGGATGCCACCTGCCCACTCAAGGCAGCGGTCTCGATGGTGATGGTCCCCGAAACGATGCCTTCAGCAGATGCTCCACCATTCTCGGCACACGCTGTCGCCATGCAGACGACGAGAGCAGCAAGGCCCAGGCGAGAACATTTGGGGAAGTTGGGGGTCATGGGCGCTCCTTTCCGGTCTCATATCCGGCATGTCCGGGGAGAGCTGGGCTCATGGAATCCCGGGGATTGAATCCGGCCACCCGTGTGCTGGAAACCAGCCGGGTTCACGGTGCGGCTCGCATGACCAGATAGGCCTCCATGAAGGCGTTCAGGTCGCCATCCAGAAATCGATCCACATCGCCGGTATCCATACCTGTTCGAAGATCCTTCACCAGCCGGTAGGGATGAAGCACATAGCTCCTGATCTGACTGCCCCACTCTATTCTCTTCTTTTCGGCATGAGCTTCGTTGGCCTCGGCTCGACGTTTCTCCAGCTCGGCCTGGTACAGCTTTGCCCGAAGGAGCTTCATGGCCGTGGACTTGTTCTTGTGTTGCGAGCGTTCGCTGCGACAGACCACCACGGTGTTGGTGGGGATGTGCGTGATACGCACTGCCGAGTCCGTGGTGTTGACATGCTGCCCCCCTGCTCCACTGGAACGAAAGGTGTCGATGCGCAGATCGGAGTCGGAGATGTCCACGACGATGTCGTCGTCAATCGCTGGGTAGACCGCAACTGAGGCGAAGGCCGTGTGCCTTCGTGCGTTTGCATCAAAGGGCGAAATGCGCACCAGTCTGTGTACGCCGCTTTCGCCCTTCAGGTAGCCATAGGCAAAAGGACCGTCGATCTCCAGCGTACAGTGGCCTATCCCAGCTTCCTCCCCCACCTGCTCGTCGATGAGGGCGGACTTGTAACCATTGCGATCCGCCCAGCGCAGATACATTCGTTTCAGCATGTCGGCCCAGTCCGCGGCGTCGGTCCCTCCCGCTCCGGAATGTATTTCCAACACTGCCGAGAGGGAGTCGCCCTCCTCGGAGAGCATGCGCTGGATCTCGATGGAGCGAACCCGGCTCCTCAGTTCGCACAGTGACTCTTCCACTTCGTTCAGGACGCCGTCATCTTGTTCCGAAACGGCGAGTTCCAGCAGTATTCGGGCGTCGGAGAGGTCTTCGGAGAGCCGTGACCAGTTCTTGATCACGCGGTCTATTTCGGCTTTTTCCTTGAGGACTAACTGTGCTTTCGAAGGATTTGCCCAAAAGCTCTCACCAGATGCCATTTCATCCAGCTCGCCGGCGCGGATCTTGCGACCTTCTATGTCAAAGATGCCCCCGAAGGGCGCCCACGCGCTCCTGCAAGGACCTTAGAACATTCGTCAATTCGTCAGGTAACATTTCGCATGTCCTTTTTGCTGTTTCCATGTGTCGGGACTCTTCCACGTGTCAGCGTGGAAGGTCTCCCTGGATGCGTCGCTTCAGTTGGGCAGGCCCAGTTTGCTTTCCAGGATACTCAACAGTTCCCTCTCGCGACCCTCCATCACACGGGCGTCTTCAACTCGCTCATGGTCGTAACCCAGAAGGTGGAGGATGCCATGGATCAAAAGGATCCCCAGCTCTCGCTCCATGGAATGCCGCTCGTCGGCCGCATGCCGTTCCGCCGTTTGCAGGCTAATTACCACGTCCCCCATCACATGGTCGCCCTGGAGCACGGCTTCGCCCTCGTTCATGGAGAACGAGAGGATGTCCGTGGCTGCGTCCTGGTTGCGATAGCGGGCATTCAAAGCCTGGATGAACTCATCATCACAGAGCAGTATGGAGAGTTCGGCCTTCTCGATACCTTGAGCTGTCAGCACCGTCTGCGCGTAGTCCGCCAAGGGTTGGACAGGAAAATCCACTCCATGGAGAGCCACATCCACACAAATTGCCATGGTTCCTCCCACGAGCCTGTTCACTGGTCGTCCGGCAGATCATGAGCCGGATCGACGATCTCCGATCCCAGATCCTTGGAAAGGTCCTTTTTGCCTGCTGGCTTCGCAGGGCCGTGGTCTCTCGTTCCATCGTCGATTCCCGACGGCGATTCGGCAAGCAAGGCGCTCTCCGGTTCCTCGGAAGTCTCTTCGCCATTGTCAGACCCGCTGAGGGGGTTGTGGAGTTCCAATGTGATCACCGATTGTTGAGAGTCCGCGCTCAGAGGACTGCCGGATCCGGCCCTGCGCTCTCCGGGATACTCGATGCGCTGGTGATAGATCCCCATCAACACCTCGGAGAAGGAGTTGGCAATGGCGTAGAGTTCCTTCAGTGTCAATGGACACTTCTCGAACTGCCCGTCCATCATCACGCCGTTCACGATCTTCTGGATCACTTTTCTGATGCCCTCGGGATCCGGACGCTCCAGCACGCGGCTCGCAGCTTCCACCTTGTCGGCAAGGTGGAGTATTCCCGCTTCGCGGGTATCGGGGCGGGGGCCTGGATAGCGAAACGCAGCAATGGGTACGTCTGTTCCGGGACCTGCCAGTTTGCAGGCTTTGTCATGAAAGTACGAGATGACGCCCGTTCCATGATGCATGGCTATGTTGTCGATAATGGGCTGTGGCAAGTGGTGCTCGCGTGCCAGGGCTTGTCCGTCCCTCACGTGGCCGATGAGAATGGCCGCGGACTGGCGCGGTCCCAGGCGATCATGTGGATTGGGAATGTCCCGCTGGTTCTCCACGAAATACTGGGGTTTGACGGCCTTGCCAATGTCGTGGAAGTATGCCGCCACCCGCGCCAGCAACGCGTTGGCCCCGATACGCTCGCAAGCAGCCTCGGCCAAGGATCCCACGATGACGGAGTGGTGGTAGGTGCCAGGCGCACGCAACATCAGTTGCCGTAGCAGTGGATGATTGAGATTCGTGAGCTCCAGCAGCTTGTAGTCCGTGATGAAGCCGAACAACTCGAAGAAGGGCACCAGTCCCAGCACCATCACCGCCGAGATCATGCCGCCGAGCACGGCAAAGAGTACGTCCCATAGCGCCGTGGACAGGGCCGCCGAAGCCTCGATCCCCTGGTAGACCTTCATCATGTCCAGGATAAGCACCACGGCTCCGTTTACTACGGAAGTCTGCAACCCCGCACGCAGCACGTGGAGACGTTCGTGGGTGTTGGTGATGCTTCCCGCGGCCGTCACACAGGACAACAGGAAGAACAGGGCAAAGAGCACCTGCTGGTCCATCATCACGCCTGTCAACAGGGAGGCTACCAGGGAAAACAACAAGGCCGTCTCGTTGTTGGCGAGAATCCGCACCAACATCGCGCCGCCGGCTATGGGCAGGATGTAGAGAAAGCTGCTGGGCAGTGGCCCGTCACCACCGGAGCTGAAAATGGAGCTGCTGGCCTCGACCACCGCTCGGGCCAACGCCAGGCAGATGAGCAAAATGAAGCCAATGGCCTCCAGGTTCCTGGTTTCATTGGTGAACTTCCTGATGTACCCGGTGGCGAACATGTAGAAGGTGACCACCACCAACGTACAGAAAGCCAGCAGCGAGAGAAGCACTCCAGCGCGACTGGTTCTGCCATGGGCGTCCAGAAAGGCCTGCACCATGTCGATGTGTCTCGCTTCTATCACGTCGCCACCACGAAACAGGATCGTGCCCTTCTTTACATGGTGTACCACCTCAGGGATGCTGTTCCGGGATTCCCGCCGTCTTTCCTGGGTCAAGAGCTGATTGTAGGAGAAATTCGGCCTGACGGCGGCCCTGGCGATCGCGTTGGCAGCCTGGGCGGTGTCGGCCCTGGTCACGCGCTTTTCGTGCTCCAACACGTAGAGGGCGATCTCCTGGCGCACTTCTTCAGGCGTGACGATCTGCTCGTAATCGTCAAGACTGATCTCCTGCCGCGAGTCGGTGAGCAGGCGGATGACGGAAATGGGTCGGGGTGGTGATGGAAGCAGAGATCGATCGGCTATGATGTAGCGCCTCATGGAAAAGCCAAGCAGCTCAATTACCAGCGACTCTGTCTGCTCATCAAAACCGCTCTTCATGAGCGATTCCAGGTGGTCCTGGTGTATTGAAAACTCCAGGGCTCTCATGAAATCGTTCTGGATCAGCGCCAATTCCTCGGAGCTGGGCTCGTCCAGGCCCTGTCCACGTGCCGAAAGAGTGGCCTCCGCCAATTTCCGCCTGGCGGAGTCGAACGCAAGAGAGATGCGATTCTGTAGTCGGTTGGTCAGCGTCGCGTCGAAGTCGTACACCGCTGGTACCGACTCGTCTGCCTTGCGGCGACGTTCCGCGGTCAACTCTGTATCCACGTAGGTGAAAGAAGCCGGCGCGCGAAGATCATGGGATGCCACGTCGCCTACCTGGTATTCCTGTCCCGGAAGACTGGTACGCTCCATGAGCAGCAGTGCGGACACGAAACACACGAGTACGAGCAGCAGAACCCGTCTGATGGAGCTTCGTCGCATCAGGTCCAGGAGGGGACCGGTGCGACGCTCTTCAGGCATCTTTTCCTGGTGCACCGGGTTCGTCCTCCTGCAAGGCCCTGGCGGGGGGGCGGTCTCTGTTCGAGGCCATCGCTTTTCGATCGTAGGCCTTGATGATGGCCGCCACAAGGGGGTGTCGAACCACGTCGGCCTCGGAGAAGCGCACAACCTTTATTCCATCCACGTTCCGCAGTATCCGCACAGCCTCCACAAGGCCGGATACCTGGCCCCTGGGAAGGTCGATCTGGGTAATATCGCCGGTGACCACTGCCCGGGAGTCCATACCCATCCGTGTGAGGAACATCTTCATCTGTTCGGAGGTGGTGTTCTGTGCCTCGTCCAGAATGGCGAAGGCGTCGTTGAGGGTGCGCCCCCGCATGAACGCCAGTGGAGCCACCTCTATCACGCCTCGCCGGATCATTCGTTCAACTCTGTCGAAACCCACCAGGTCGTGGAGAGCATCGTAGAGAGGTCTGAGATAGGGGTTTACCTTTTCGGCCATGTCACCTGGTAGGAAACCGAGCTTTTCGCCCGCCTCGACGGCCGGTCTACACAGCACTATCCTGGAAAACTCGCCTCTCTTGAGTGACGCCACGGCCATGCACATGGCCAGGTAGGTCTTGCCAGTACCCGCCGGCCCGACCCCCAGGACGATATCGTGATTTCGCAGCGCCTGTACGTAGTCCCTCTGCCGCAAGGTGCGTGGATGGATGCTGCGGTTCTTGCCGGGTACGAATATGGTCTCGGCGAACAGGCCCACCAGGTCCACCGTCACGTCTTTGCTGATGAGCCTGCAAGCTTGTTCCACGTCGAATGCATGTAGGGCAAAACCCCGACAGCCCAGTTCGTGAAGCTGGCGAAGTACAGTTGCAGCCAGGTGGACCGAACCATCGTTTCCCTGGATGAGGATCCCATCGCCGCCCTGACTGACCCGCACCCCGAGTGCACGACCCACCAGGCGGAGATTACGCCCCAGTTCACCACACAGCTCCCTGAAGACTTCCGGTGGTCCATCAAGGTCGAGCGAAATACTCCTGGCATTGTTGCTGAGCGACTCTATGAGACACCTCTTGGTGGCTTCCCTGGCATCGGCTGACATGGCCTCGAGGTTCCACGGCCCCTGGCCTGGCTGGCCAGGGCCAACGAGGGGCCCACGGGGCGAAGGGCGAAGAGCATGGCGTGTTCTGGATATCTTGGCGAAGAGCGACGCAGCCAGATGGATCGGCGGCCCAATGCAGAAGTACCTTCCTTGCGGCCCCTAACCCTGCCACGGCGCAGTGGTCAAGAGCAGGCAATGCCCTGCCCACTCCGGGTTCCAGCGGGATATTGCTCCATGGCGCTGACCGGCAACGCCACGCAACAAGCCACCAACAGAGCCAACGCCCGTTTCTGGCCTTTCGTGCCGTCCGCCACGCGATGGAGCAGGCAGCCGGTAGAAGTTCATCCGCGGCTGGTGATACGCGCAGCCCACAAACATCGGAGGCGGCCTTGATCATCGGAGTTCCAAAGGAGATACGCTCCCACGAACATCGCATCGGTCTGGTACCTGCCAGCGCGGTGAGGCTCGTCCGCCAGGGCCACTCCGTGCTGGTGGAACAGGGGGCTGGCATGGGCTCCGGCCTCTCCGACGAAGACTACATCCAGGCTGGAGCCGAGCTGGTCTCCAGTCCGGAAGACGTCTATGGGAGAGCAGAGATGATCTGGAAGGTTGGCGAGCCTGAACCCTCGGAGTACCACCTGCTGCGTAAGGGCCAGATCCTCTTTTGCTACCTGCACCTGGCGGCCGACAAACAGAAGACCCTTGCGCTCATGGACACGGGCGTCGTGGCTTTTGCCGCCGAGGCGGTACGACTGGACGACGGCAGCCTGCCGCTGCTTCGACCCATGAGCGAAGTGGCAGGCCGTCTCGCAATACAGACCGGAGCCTGCTACCTGGAACATCACAACGGTGGCAGCGGGCTCCTCCTCGGGGGCGTACCTGGTGTCAAACCGGGCAAGGTGGCGATTCTCGGTGGTGGTACCGTGGGACTGAATGCAGCCCGCACGGCAGCGGGTCTTGGGGCAGATGTCACCGTCCTGGACATCGACCTTGATCGACTGCGCTGGCTGGATGCATTCTTTCGGGGAAGAATCAGGACCCTCCATTCGGCCCCGTTGGAAATCGAAGACACCCTGTTGTGGGCAGACCTGATGGTTGGCGCCGTGCTCGTTCCGGCGGCCAGGACTCCCATCCTGGTCTCCCGATCCCAACTGGGATTGATGCGCCCCGGCTCCGTGCTGGTGGACATTTCCATCGACCAGGGCGGTTGTTTCGAGTCCTCACACCCCACCACTCGCGAAAAGCCCACATACATCGTGGACGGCATCGTCCACTTCGCCGTTCCCAATCTTCCAGGGTCGGTGGCCCGAACTAGTTCCTTTGCCCTCAACAACGCCACGCTCCACTACGGCTCCATCATAGCCGAACTCGGCTGGAAGGAATCGGTGGACAGGAGCCCCGCATTGGCCCGCGGTCTCTCCATCCTGCGGGGAAGACTGACCTCGGCGCCGGTGGCGGAAAGCCTGGATCTGCCATTTTTCCCCTGCTCCCCCAGTTGAGCTGCCAGGACTCGGCCGCCTATCGCTTGTATTTTTGTTTGAAGGCACGCTTGGCCAGTTGATTGACCACGCTGGAAACGTTGTGGTTCCTGGAGAGTTCCTGAAGATCCCGCTTCTGGAGCTGTGACACGAAAGCGATGGCCACGCTCACGGGGGTCTTGGGGTTGTTCACCAGCGCTACTTTTACGGGGTACTTCCTGGTCCACTCCGGGTTCATGGCGATCTCCCGGAGGACATCGTCAGCGAGATTGCGGTTCCCAGCCCAGCTCGCGACTTCGCCATCGGTGCATCGGCCACTGCGTATCACGGCGGAAGCGACCATCTTGTTCCGGTCCCTGATGAGAATTCCCCGAACCTCTTTGTTCCCCAGGTAGGCCAGCTTGATCTTGTGACCAACGGTCATCTGGGACAGTTTTTTTTCCAGGCTGATCTTTTCGTCTTCGGTGACCGCATCGCGATCTTCCGTGAGATCCCAGCCAAAATCCGATATCTCGTCTTTGAAGTCGAAATTGAATGTTCCCAGGAGGTCGTCGTCGTCCTTCAACTTGCTCAGGTCGAACATCTGCATTGCGTGCTCGGTTCTGGCCTGCAGCACGGGCGATGGCCTGCCCATCAACGCGGCGTCTATCTCGGCTTCGAGATCCATCTCTTCGTCGGGAGCTGAACCCAGCAGACCATCCAGATCCAGAGTGCCAGTGGGGCGCTCTTCCGGTACCTCCGGAAGCATCCCGTGCATTCTCATGAACGAAGCAGCCTTCTGCAGGTGCTGGTCTTCACAGTTGGGATTGGCATACAGCACTGTGTAGACCTTGGGTGTCATGAGCAGGCGTTCCCGGTGGGAGGTGAGCCTCTCACAGAGATCCGGCCCGGCGTTCTGTGCGATGAGCAGGATGGTCCGATCGTTGGCGTTCAGAAGGGTGGAAATCCGTGTTCCGATATCTTGATCGTCGGGACGAACGCTGGCCAGCAGTTCCAGGACCTTGGAATGCGTAGAGTTCCCTATGGCTTCGACTACATCGTCGGATGGCATGGCCTTCAGGGTGCGGATGGCTGCCTCGCGTACCGCACGGGAATCGTCATTGGCCAGAATGTAACAAAGCGACAACTGGACATCGCCGGGGACCTCTTCGAGACCCTTGGCCAGCGACAGTCGATCCGAGGCGGAGGCGCCCTGGTGGCAACGACTCCTGAGATCCACGGGAATCCTCAATCTCTGGAAAGGGATGTCGCTCATGGTAACTCCACCTGTCGCTTCCGGTTTCGCCGCCTGACCGAAGATCAGTCTTCGTCATCTCCCGAGTCGGTGAACGGACTTGCGCTCTTGACCTTGTCCACCAGGTTGAAGGGTACGTCTTCGTACCCCTGGAATTCCATGACAAAGGTGCCCTTTCCACCGGTGATGGACTTCAGATCGGGAGCGTAGCGCTGGACTTCTGCCAGAGGGCAGACGGCGCGTATGGTGGTGTTTCGGCCCTTGGTGTCCATTCCCAACACCCGACCGCGGCGCGACGTGATGTCGCCCATGATGTCGCCCATGTTTTCGTTCGGCGTGACTATTTCCATGCTGTAGAAGGGCTCCAGCAGCTTCATCCCGGCCTGTTCCATTGCGACCTTCAGGCCCTTGGATGCCGCCAACTGGTAGGCGATGTCCTTGGAATCCACGGGGTGGTACTTGCCGTCAACGAGGGTGACCCGGATGTCCACGACGGGGTACCCGGCCAGGATTCCGTGTTTCATCCGTTCCCTTATGCCTTTTTCCACGGAGGGGATGAACTGGCGCGGAATGGCGCCACCGAAAATCTTGTTCACGAAATCCAGCCCTTCCCCCCTGGGGAGAGGTTCCACGTCCAGGTAGCAGACCCCGAACTGGCCTGCGCCGCCGGTCTGCTTCTTGTGTTTGCCCTCGACATTGGAGATCTGGCGAGCAAAGGTCTCGCGGTATGGCACCGATGGAAGCGCCGTGGTCACGGCCACTTTGAACTTCCGTTTCATCTTTTCTATGGAGGCTTCGAGATGCGCCTGACCCATTCCGTTGATGACCATCTGCTTGGAGAGTTCGTCGTGTGAGATGGAGAGCGTGGGATCCTCTTCGATGAGGCGCTCCACCGCGACCTTCAGACGGTCCTCGTCACCCTTGCCGGTGGGATTGATGACAAAGGCCATCATGGGAGGAGGATAGCGTTGCGGTGGAAGGATGTGCGGCGTCCTGGGATCGCTCAAGGTGTCGTTCGTGTGGGTTACCTTGAGCTTGGCTACAGCGACGATGTCTCCACATACGCCCACTTCGATTGGTTCGCGTTCCTTGCCCTTCTGGACATGAAGTGTTCCGAGACGCTCCGACTGCTGCTGACCGGAATTCACCACCGAGCCATCGTCCGGAGATCTGCCTGCCATGATTCGCATAATGGTCACCTTGCCAGAGAACTCGTCCATGAAGGTTCTGACCACCTGGGCGATAAACGGCGCGTCGGCGCTGCGTTGCCGGGTGATGGTTTCGTCGTCTTGCGTCGTCACCTGGAAGTCGGGGAGATCCAGGGGACTTGGAGCAGCCGAGACCAGTAGATCCAGCAGGGGTTGGATGCCTGCGTTGTGCGAGGCGCTGCCCATGAGCACGGGTACGATTTCGCCTGCATGGAGGGCGTTCTTGAAAGCCTCCATGAGCTTTTCGGGGGAGATCTCGAAGGTCTCGAGATATTCTTCCAGGAGGTCGTCGTCGGTGGAGGCGATGGACTCCACCAGGTTCTCGCGGGCGGCCTCGGCTTCGTCCATGAGTTGGGGCGGAATGTCAGCTTCGGTCACGGCACTGGAACCGTCCAGCTTCCACGTGAGGGCCTTCATGCGGAACAGGTCCACCACTCCCTTGAACTCGTGCTCTGCTCCGATGGGGATTTGAACTGCCAGCGGCTTGACGCCCATGGCGTCTTCGATGTCAGCCAGCACTCGATCCCAATCAGCTCTCTCCCGGTCCATCTTGTTGACGAAGAGAATGCGTGGAAGCTGCATTTCCAGGGCCTTGTCCCAAACCCTGACTGTTTGCACTTCCACGCCATCGGGAGCACTGATCAGTACCAGGGCGCAGTCAGCTCCGTGGAGAGCGGCAAAGCTGTCGTACATGAAGTTCTGGTCCCCGGGGGTGTCGATGATGTTGATCTTGACATCCCGGTGTTCGACCCAGGCAAAAGCCGAGGCAATGGAGCCGCATCGCTTCTGTTCCTCGGGCTCGAAATCGAAGACCGATGTACCCTGGTCTGTCCGTCCCAACCTGGTGGTGACGCCACAGTTGAACAGAATGGCTTCGCCAAGTGCGGTCTTTCCCGAGAACCCGTGCCCCAGAAGGGCAATGTTCCTGATCTGAGCTGGTTCAAAAGTTCTGGCACTCATGGCTGCTCCTGCTGATAGAGCTTGTAATGGGGGAGGACCTCAAAGCTCGGACAAAAATGACTTCCTGTATTCGGGAGCCGATCAATCCCGCCTGATAGGGCTGCTCGTCAATTGCATATTCACGATATGCTGGCTTTGCTGCCGAGCTTTTCGCGCCTTACCAGGCGGGCTTCTCGGCGCTTTCGGTACTGTGGAGTTATTCTTGCGCGAACCCTTAGCTGTGTGCCGGGTCCAGGTCAAGCTCGGGTTGGCGTTGTAGCACAACTCATAATCCACATCCCGTCAATCCTCACACCATGGACTATCGCGTCAACCGATGCAGAATCGACAATCAACTGCCTGTCCAGACATATTTCAAGGCGAAGTCACAGCAAGGTGCCCCACCCTGCCAGGAAACGAACCTGCGGCCCCGTCGCCCAGCAGAGAGGCCAGCACATGTCAATCGTCACGCTGTTCCTTTCCCTTCTGATGTCCTGTGGAGACTCCACGACACCCACGCTGCCCAACTCATCTTGTGTCCTCACTGCCTGCCAATCCTGCTTTCGCTGGGCTGCGCTCGCCCACATGGAAGAGGCGGTCATGGACCTGGAAGGCTCTTCCATCGCACCGCTTCCGGCCGCGGCGACGCCATCTGGCACCGACAACGCAGTTGTTCAAGCAGATGTCACCATGGGCCAGGAAACACGACCCTGCATCTGCCTGGAATCGTCGGGACGGATCTCCTGGACGCTTTCCATACCGGAGGGAGCCAGGCTGCAAACCGGCTATGGCGTCGAGTCGAACGAACCCCCAGGCGGGCGTGCCGCAAGACATCCCCGAACACATTTCAAGATCTCGTTGGATGGCACGCCCATCTGGCAGAAGAGCGTGAAACCTTCAGACCTCTTCGACGATGTAGACCTCGCGCTGGGACGATGGGCAGGCCGCAGTGTGGAGCTGGTGCTGGAGGTCAACCTCGAAAAAGGGGAAGGCAGGGCCTGCTGGGCAGCGCCAGAGGTATACTCCTCTGGCGGTGAGGAGCCCAGAAGAGTCGTAGTCATCGGCATCGACGCCCTTCGTGCAGATCACCTGGGTACCCATGGCTACCAGCGAAACACATCTCCCGAGATGGACGCCTTCGCCGACACCAGCTTCGTGTTCGACAACAGCTTCGCTCCAGCCCCACGGACCAGGCCCAGCTTTCGCTCCGCCTTCACCGGCAGATACCCCCTCACCGCCACAGCCGGCATGACCTTCGGGGAAGTTCTCAACGAGGCAGGTTTCGTCACCGCGGGCTTCTCCGGCAACGTCCACC
This sequence comes from Myxococcota bacterium, assembly GCA_024276675.1. Classification (GTDB taxonomy): domain Bacteria; phylum Myxococcota_A; class UBA796; order UBA796; family JAFGLY01; genus JAJRWT01. Next base: position 251,976 of record JAJRWT010000032.1, read on the forward strand.
TGGTGCCGCACTTCGGCTTCAACCGGGGCTTCAGCTACTGGTTCTACGAGAACGGAGCAAAAGCCGACGACCAGGTGGACAGGGCTCTTTCGTGGCTCCGGGCCCACCAGGACCGAGAGGCCTTCCTGTTCCTGCATATCATGGACCCCCACATCTTCTACAACGCGCCCGGCCGCCACAAGAACATGTTCGTCGAGCACGAGCCGACCCACAATCTGCCGGACAAGTTCAACCGCTGGTACATCTACCGCCAGATGGCCCGGGGAAAGCTGGACCAACTCGACAAAGACTTCATCGAAGCGCGCTATGACGGAGAGATCCACTTTGTCAGCGCGCAGCTCCAACGCCTTTTCGATGCCCTGGACCGTCTACCTGGCCGCACCCTGACGATCCTTCACACCGACCACGGTGACGAATTCTGGGACCACGGAGGCTTCGAGCACAACCACACACTCTACAACGAGCTTGTCCGCACGGCTCTCTGGTTCAGGCCTCCCGGTGGACTGACCGGGGGGCCTCGTCGGTTCTCCGACCAGGTGGGCCTGGTGGACATAGCTCCCACCATCTACGACTTGCTGGACATCCCGAGGGAGCGCTGGCCAGGAATGGATGGTACTTCCCTGCGCCCACTCCTCGAAACCGGCCACGAAGCCGATGCCAGACGAGCCCTTCTGCAAGACTTGCTCAAGGAACGTCCGCTTCACCTGAGCTACTTGATGTACGACAAGGAACGCTGGGGAGTGGTCCAGGATCACGGCAAATACATCATCCAGACCGTGAGCGGCCAGGAAGAACTCTACGACCTGGCAACCGACCCGACAGAATCCCACAACCTGGCCCTTCAACGTGCCTCGGAGCTGCCTCGGTGGCGCCAGCGCCTGGCCCTTGCCACCGGGTGGCAGGTGGGGCCTGGCTTGCGAATCTCGTTTTCCCTCCACAAGGAATCCGAAATCAGCATTCGGTTCTCCTCCCCGGTGGCGGACGCGGATCTCTATGACCCCGAGTCATCCAGCACCAGGCGGGCGAACCTGGAGTTGGGGCAGAAACCCCGAATCGAGGCGAGCAGCGTGGCGGACGTCCTGCTCTCTCCGGACCGAACCACAGTCACAATCCGTGCCCGTTCCAGGCCCAGGGGAAGCGCCTGGGTGCTCTTTTCTTCCGACTCTCCCCCCCCTGATTCAGCACAATTGCTTTTCCAGGGCCAGGTCAAGGTTCTGACCCTGGAGTCCCGGGAAAACAACCTGCCTGGCCTGGGTACGGTGCAAGTCGAACCGGGTACCGTCATCGCAGCCCGTGGATATCAGCTCCACGACGTGAAAATGGATCAGGTGGACCAGGACAGCATGGAAGCACTCAAAGCCCTGGGCTACCTGGAATAGACGAACTGGAACAGCGAACGGAAAGCCCGACAGAAAGGCAGAACATCTGCGCCTCCATGGACGCCAGGATTCGTCCACGCGCATCAGAAACGCAGGCCCGCCGACAGGCCAGTGTAGACGAACAGGTGGAAGCCCAGGTCAGCGGAAAACAACCACCTGTGCGTGGGCCTGTAGCGCAACCGCAGCGAAAGATCCCCCTGCTGGAAGCTCTTTGGCATGACATACACGGAGCCCTTTTCTCCGGGTGCCACCACCCGTTCCGTTACCGGCGTGTCAGCGGTTCCGATAGTGGGAAACTGCCAGATCTCGCCCTTGCGATACACGATCCCGTAGCCGATTCCCGGCACCAGCGTGAGGCGCCAGGGCAGACCGAACTCATAGGAAAAGACCAGCGAGACAGCCATCAGCTTGAGGTCTTGTTCCACCCAAACGGCATCGTTGGCGGTCTTGTCCTTTTCCAGCCAGACCTGGTCGGGTGTCAATACCAGCAGGGTCTCGAAGAGCCCCGACATGTTGAACCCACCCCTTTCCCAGGAGATCTCGATTCCTGGTGCAAGACCCTCCACTCGTCCGTGAATCTCGAACCACTTGTCCAGCAGTGAATCGGGGAGAAAACCATAATGGACGAGCATGTTCACCTGAAAGGCTGAATGGGGACATTGGCAAGCCGAAAACGTCCCACCTCCAGCAGCGCCGCCGGCTTCTTCACCTGATGTTGCCACTACCGTTGCCGGTTCCAGGGCCCTGGCCCGGGATTCCACGGGCTCCAGCTCCGCAGAACCTGCCACGCTGCTGATACACGCAAGAAGAAAAGCCAGGAAGCCCATGATCTCCCCAGTCCGTTGTTCAGCAGACGACCCCCAGGCCCGGGCAGGGCCTGCTGTCCCCCCGGTTGCGAGAGATAGGGCCGCTGCCCAGCGCGCCTTTCCAGGTAAAAGCTACCTGACGACCTGGCTTTCGTTGAGTTCCATGTACATCTGCGTACGCTGCTGCAACATGTCCAGGAGCACCTTTGCGCCGTTTTCCATTTTTCCCTCGGCTATCTGCATCTCCGCGGCCTTCACCTTCAGGTCTGTGTCGTCGGTGGCCAGTGGAGAGACATACCGGGTGCCCAGGGCTTCCAGGCCGGCTCTTGCGGTTTCGACGGCATTGGAAAAATCGCCGGAAGCCAGGAATGCCCCCCCCATCGACAACCAGGCCAGAGATCTTGCCAGTTCCAGGTGGGGTGGAGATTCCGGATCCGGCTCCTGAGGCAGGGCCAGGGTGACGCGCCCCGTAGCGGATTGCCCAAGCGCATCGACGGTGGCCTCCAGGAGCCATTCACCGCCAGCAAGAGCTTGAACGCTCTGGGTCGCAGTGTAGGTGAGCTGCATGTCGTCGGCCCCCGCGGATGGTGTGTGGACGGTCCAGGCGAAGGAAAGCATCAATAAAGCTGATAGTGCGATGAGCGGCGAGGCGCTCCGGGTTGATGTGTTCATTCGTCTCCTCCTTCGACCCTGTGCAGAGTGCTCCCATTCCCCTCGTAGTATACAAGATCGTACTTGTCCACCACGGCCAGTACACCGCTACGCACCCTGTCCTGGAAGGTACCGTCGGCTTCGTCGTAGGCCGTGTCGAAAACGTCTTTCATCTCGTAGAAGAGATCGAGTTTCTCGGACTGGGAGAGGCCATCCAGTCTGTCGTTGAACTCTTCTGTTCGCGCCGCCAGGAAGAGGCTCTCACCCGATTGGACCACGGCGATGTTGTCTTCCACGAGGACGAGTCTCGCAAGATCCTGGCCACTGAAGCTGACATCCTCGAAGCCCCCTTCCGTGGAGTCGTAGGGGTGTGTGTGCCCTACTCCCACCAGCGTTTCGCCGTCTTCCATGTCGTCGTAGTTGGGATTGAAGGAACCCGAGTTGCCGGCTTCACCCCGTTTCCACTCGAAAGCATCGTCTTCTTCCACCAACAGACCACCCTGTTCCTGGGATCTGCCCCTTGGCATGGAATCGTTCCAGGCATCTTCCATTCCATCCAGAAGCTCCTCTGGCAGCTCGATGGTATCCGGAGCGTCGTCCAGTGAAAGATCCCCACCCGCGATCTGTTGGAAATCGGAAGGAGAATCGTCGGTTCCGGTGGAGGAACCTGCCTCGTTGCCAGTGGATCCACCCTCGTCGCCGCTGGAAGCCTCGTCGTCGCTGGAGTTCCCATCGCCATCGGAGAGTCCATCGGCACCAGAAGACTGGCCGCCGCCATCCGAGTCGGCGATGATGCCCCAGCTTTCCAGGAGTTCAATGAGATCGTCGATGATGCTCTTGTTGGGACTACTGCAGGGCTCCGCCAGCGAAACAGCGGGCAGGAACAAACTGATCCCCAGCGCAATTGCAGCAGATCTCATAAATAGCGACCGTATCCATGCCATGACGGGCTCCCAGTTCTTCACACTGTTTCCGCAGGTAATCCACAGCAAATATTGTGCCACATCCACAAGGGTTCTACCTGGATGGGGCCTCCTGCTGAAAACATGCATATCCAGGGGAAATGCCGTGATCACAACAGCGTTGCGTTGTGGTTTCTCTCTCCCACGATGGGATCTTTGGGTCGCATCTGGTCTGGTGCCTGGGCCTGCGTACTGACTCCACGGGCCGAAAAGTGGAGACATTTTCTTTACATTCAGCTCCGGGCAAAAAGGTCCAGCCTGGCGGGATTCCCTGGTATCATCGGTCCTGGAGGTTGCAGTTGGTTTCCATCAACGGGAAAAAGCATACCGACAGACCAGACAACGACCCGACTCCTCTGTTCGAAATCCAGATTCGCCGTCAACGCGGAAGCGCACCCCTGTTCACCGTGCGCTTTTCCTCGCATCACGGGCGGGGTCTGCTCGCCCAGAGGATCTCCAACACAATCAAGGATTCGAAGCTTAGAACCAACGGCGTCATCTCCAATCTGGACATCCAGGACGTCCTATCTGGTCACTTCGCCTTCGTACCATTCGCCGAGGGCCCTGAAGGCCGGTACCGGCTCTGGGACAGGGATCCCTCCACTTTGGCCACCCTGAAACCTGGACTGTGGGTATCTGTACGTCCCAGGATGCTGGAAAACAATCCCTTCTTCATCCTGGATACCGACACCATCGATCTACCCCCCATCCACGACGACGCTGGGGCAGCCAGTCCCACGGGTAATGCAAGGTGGCTGGTGGAAGGGGATCCGGATGAGCCCACCGCGCTGGTCGAAGGCGATGATGACGCCGTGGTGCTCGACGAATCATGGGTCGTCTCCAGTACGGGCCGGCAGGTCCAGGATTGCTCCACGACAGCCAGTCCGGAAACCTCTCATACATCCCGTACCGTTCCCACCATAGTCGACTTCCCAGGACTGCTCCACTTCAACCGCGAGCCTCCAGACACTGCTCCCACCTGGAGCAAGGATTGGTCGCGATGGGAGGAAGCCGACATAATCGCTCTCCCTCCCCCGGAAACCAGAGATGCCATCTCGGCGATATCGGTACAGACCGCCCCCTGCGAGTACGACAACTCCACCGTGCTTGTTCGGTACCTGCGTGAAAAACTCCTCCATGAACGCACAGCCCGGGCACGCCTGGAGACCGACTTGGCTGAACTCCGCCACAAGCTGGTCCAACTGGAGAAACGGCTCGTTTCTCCAGATGATATCCTGAAACACAGCGTCGATTGAAGCCGGCGGGCGGCTTGCCCGGCGCATCGGCGCCGCCAGCCGTGCCCAGGCATGCAACGCGGTGCTGGACATGATCGTGGCCCGGGGGCCCAGGAGGCTGGGGAGCCACGCGGGAAAACCCGGGGGGCAATGGCATCCACCACTCCTACAACTCCCAGTAACGCAGATCTCCTGAAATGCTGGGTGTTCCCAGCGCCTTCAACAGGAGATCTTCGAAGGAGCCATATTCCCGCAGGTAGGGACGCCAAATGACATAACGGAATCCCGCAGCCGCCAGCACATCTTTGGCCGCTGTAGGGTCCGCTGAAGCCAGCACCCGCTCCAGGACAGGCTCCAGGCGTTGCAGGTTGGCGGTATTGTCCATCGCCGTGGTCACGGGGATCGCCACCGAGGCTCTCTGGTGGAAGACAGCTCCCAGGAGTGCCTGCTCGTTGGCAAAGGTGGAGGCCTCCAGCGGTAGATCCAGGACGGCCCCCGGCACGGGGTCTTCGGCCATTGCAAGAAGAGCGGGCATCCCCTCTACCCGTTCCAGGGGTTTTGGCCAGAGGACACGGGTAGTCCAGATTCCGTCGGCCACTGAAACCAGGCCAATGGTCCAGGCAAAGATCCAGGCCCATGGCCGTTTGAAACGGGCACTGGCACCAGCCAGTCCAAGGGCAAGTCCCATGGAAGCCAGCAGCACTGCGCGGTAGTACATCCCACCTTCGTCCAGGGGGTAGCCCAGTCGCTCCAGGTACTTCACGGGTAATGCGAGGTTGTAGCCGCCGATGAGCACATACTGGTATCCCAGGGAAAGTTTGGGCCCCAGTGAAACCACTGCTCCTGTCAAGACCAGGGCGACGGCAAGCCACCTCCCCTTGTATGGGCGGAGGGAAAACAGGAGGAAAGCCAGCAGCAACGGGATACCCAGGTATGCCACATGGGTGGTGAGGACAGGATTCGCCTCCCTGTGCCCCAGGCCCAGCAACAGGTCGTCCAACTGCGCCATGGGTGCGGAAAATGGAATCTCGCCTTCCGGCAGGTTGGGACCGGGAGTGAACCCGACTGTCCGTCCATTGGAGCCGGTTCCCCGGTAATACTGCCATGGGATCAGAAGAAACAAGGCCGTGACGGCCAGGCAAAGGGCCCCCCTGGCGAGAACCCGCATGGACGACAGGTGGGCGATTGGGGGTATTTTCCTTCCCACCGGAGGCGTGGAAAAACTCCTTCCAGGCAAAGCGTGGAGGAGCACCCAGCCCAGGGCTGCCAAGGGAACGAACAGTGCCGTGGATGGGCTGGTGAAGGCCAGCGCCAACGTAGCGAGAGCCAGCAGCAGGTAGCCCCGAAGGGGTCGTCTGGTCCTCAAGGCCACGTGCAGCGCCGCCAGGTAGAGTGGAAGGGTCCAGTGGTTGAACTTGGCTACCTGGCCGTTGGACATGCTGGCCAGTGCGTAGGGGCAGAATGCGTAGGCCAGTGCTGGACCCGTGGAGGTCCATGGGCCCGCCCCGGTGACCTGGCGAAGGAGGAACCACGCCGCCAGGGCCGCCAGTCCTGGGCTCGCCAGCAACAGCAGGTTGTAGGAGCCCAGCGGCCCCAGGAAGGACCGCAGCGGGATGGCCAGAAGAGCGGGAACCCAGGCGATGAGGCGTAGATCTGCCCCCAAGGGGTAGCCCAACCTCTGGCTGAAACTCGTCCATGGCTCCCGACCCATGAACATTCGGTAAATATGGTCGAAGCACCAGACATGCCCTGAGTGGAAGGCAGCCGATACACGATATTCATCCAGGTGAAGCGGAAGCGGCCAGTGAAGCGCCGCGTTCAAGAGCAGGGAGAATGCCAGCAGCACGACCACCGCTGCCAGGCTGGCGAGGCGTCGGGATGGAGAACTCTCCTGGAGGTTGGTTCCAGAAAGCTTGGCGAGGCAGGGCTCATTGGCCATCTGACAGGTTCCCATTCGGCTCTGCGCCTTTGTCCCGTTCCACCGGCTCCCGGGAGTTGGAGTCCAGTTCCAGGACTTTGATCCAATGGTCGTCCAGTACCGTTCTGCTGTTCAGCAGGGACAATAGATCCAGCCATTCCCGGCTTCGTCCGGGATCGGCCACCGTCTTGTGCAGCACCACGTGCCGCAGCCCGATCTCTTGAATCTCCGAGTCGCCTCCTGCAAGCCTTCTCTTCAGGTCGTGGGGAACCTGGAGATCGCGCTGCACCAGGGTTAGACAGTACAGCAGCGGCCAATCCCTGGCCTCGAGACGGACCAACCAGCCGCTGAACCTGTTGTTCCACGGATTCAACCTTGGTATGGGCAGATATGCGAACAGGGCAAAGGGCACCTTGTCGTCCTGGAAGGTGATGGGCAGGTCCAGCAGCACGGCGTCGCCCTCGAGAAACCGTATCTGCGGAAACGGTGGCCACGAGGGATAGCGGTTCGTGGAATCTCTGGTATGAACCTGGAATGTTCCGAGGATGATCACCGAAAAGCAGGCGAGGCGCCCGGCCCACCGCCTGAAGGCAGCATCGGCTACCAGCAGGCAAGAGAGCGCCATGCTCATCCACAAGGCCAGCATCAATACGCCTGGCAGCGCGTAGCGAGTGGGCCGGGGGCAGGCCCAGAGAACCTTCACGGATGCCAACAGTCCTACGTAAGGCATGCGGGTTTCCACGGGGGCAGTGTCGCTGGTGCCGTACAGTGATGGGCCCAGAGCGACGACCAGGAGCCCAAGCGCAGCCACGGCCGGGGCGAACCATTTTCGAATCGATGGAATGGACATGAGAGAAGCAGCCACTGCCGCAATCCACAGCGTAACCGGCACCCTGCGGAGGTTTTCGTCACCCCAGGTCGCGTCAAACAGGTCCGGGAGAGATAGCGAAATCTGTGAAAGGCGGGGCATTATCACTGAAAGCCCATGTTCTTCCACGGGAGATCTGGAGGCCCACCAGGTCACCCATGCCCCAAGGGACAGTACAAGGATTGCTCGCGCCACTACGTTCCATCGCAAGGGCCAGATGGCCAGCAGCCCCGCCAACAGGGTCCATGGGAGCAACAAGACGGGCTCGAAGGCGTAGATACGAATAGACAGGAAGAGGCACGCAAGCCCCGGAACGATCATCCAGAGCGCCCTGCCGCGACGCAATGCCCGGACACAGAGAGCAGTGGCCAGCAGGGCGGGAGCCCACCACGCGGTCACGGGACGCCCAGAGAGCACCTCCTCCATCATCAGGGGGGCGGTGCTGGCCATCATGCCTCCAGCAAAGGCCGCCAGGGGTCGGGCACCCAACAGGCGGGCCGACAGGTGCACCGCCAGCCCATTTGTGACCAACATGGCCACAATGGAGACGTTGAAGCCGAGTGGCATCCCCAGAAAGCCTACGAACCGACCCATGATGTCGGTGACCACACGGTTGGAAAAATCGCTCTGAAAGTCGATGCCGTCGGGCCAGGCGAGGAACTGCGATCTGCTGCCCGATTCTCCCTCTACGGAACGGGCCACGAGAAACAACGTTCCTCCCATGTCGCCTGGCCGGTAGAGATCGCTCATACGAACCATCAGGCGATGGGGAAGAACCTCGAGTAGATGCGGATACGAGAAGAACAGGGCCAGCAGGTTGGCTGAACAGGCCAACACCAGCTCTGGCAGGTACCCGAAGAACTCGCCTACAGGCCCCGACTTCGCTCCTGCGACCAGGGTAGTTTCCGAATGGGAACTCACGATGGGGCCGGAATTGTTCTACTGGTCCAGGTCGACGTCACAGTCTTCGGTGCCCGTCATCTTGTCACCACATAGCAACCAGCTCGGATCTTCCGGGTCTGTGGAGACACCCGTCCAGACCTCGTAGGTTTCTTCGATGTTGTCGCCGTTGGTACCGGTCTCACACTCGTACACGCGAATGATATCGTCTGTGCTCATGACCTCGCCCCCGAAGGAAACGATGACATAGCCACCCTCACCGCCCAACGAGACATAGTCCGCAGCCCCCTCATCGCCGCTGCAGGCACTCTCATGGGTGGCAACCACGTACTCGCAATCCGTGGCTGCCGAGTTGTCTCCGGAGCCGAACTGGCAATCATGGACCTGCTGTGCATCGGTGGGGTTGGCCAGCAAGGTGTGGAAAAGCTGCACTCCATAGATATCCACGCCTTCGGTCTGGGTACCGGTGAAGCCGGCCGGCGGTACCGTGTCGCGGATCATGACGAAACGATAAACGCAATCGGGATCTGTTTTTTGATTGCATGGCCCACCGCAGCCAGGGGCCATCAGCCCCATGGACACCAGCCCGGCGACAGCGGCCTGGAAATACAGGTTTCTGCGTAACATTGCTGGCCCTCCTGGTTCATTTGATCGAAGCACGGGGAGCCGTCGAGAAAAAATGTAGAAGGCTGCCATCTCATGCCGAAACGACCGACGTTCCGTAACAGGCACGAGCTTTCCCCACGGCTCCCAGGCCCTGTCTACAACGATATCACCTTGTGGACGAAAACTGAAGGCTCCCCTTCCCCTCAAGGCATGATCACACTCCATCTGCATCCCACCCTGAAGGTGCCGACGTCGTCGATGCACCTGTCGGGCCGCTGGTATCGACCGGCCATGTCCAGGGCTTTTCTCGTGCATCTTTTCCAGGTACAGGGCCAGCATTTCCGAAAAAGGCCAATAAAGAAAATATACCGCAGCACTTTGCGGAAAAAGTCCTTGGCCTCCCTGCGCCCTCTGAGATAGTTATACGGCCTTTGTAGACCTGCTTTTCAAGGTTCTGCTCGATTGCAGGATTCAGCAGCTATTCCAGCCAATTCCACAGGAGTATCCACATGTCCTACGTCGAACGAGTCATGGGCCTGGTACGGAACAAGAACCCAGGAGAATCAGAATTTCACCAGGCAGTATGGGAAGTCCTCGAATCCCTGACCCCTCTCCTGGAGCGTCGTCCCGACTACCAGCACCAGAAGATCCTGGAACGTTTCGTGGAACCGGAGCGGGTACTGATGTTCCGCGTCCCATGGCTCGACGACAAGGGACAGGTCCAGGTCAACCGTGGATTCCGGATCGAGTTCAACAGTGCCATAGGTCCCTACAAGGGCGGTCTCCGCTTCCATCCCACCGTCAACCTGGGAATCCTGAAGTTCCTGGCCTTCGAACAGATCCTCAAGAACTCTCTCACCACGCTCCCCATGGGTGGCGGAAAGGGTGGTTCAGACTTCGATCCCAAGGGCAAGTCCGACGAAGAAGTCATGCGTTTCTGCCAGTCCTTCATGACCGAGTTGTCTCGCCACATTGGTGCCGACACAGACGTACCCGCGGGCGACATCGGGGTGGGCGGTCGTGAGATCGGCTATCTCTTCGGCCAATACAAGCGTATCCGCAACGAGTTCACCGGAGTGCTCACCGGCAAGGGGCTGAACTGGGGCGGCTCGCTCATCAGGCCGGAAGCCACTGGATATGGCAACGTCTACTTCGCCCACGAAATGATCAAGACCCGCAGCGACTCCCTGGAAGGCAAGACCTGCACGGTCTCCGGTTCTGGCAACGTGGCCCAGTTCACCGTTGAAAAACTCCTCCAGCTCGGCGCCACGGTGGTCTCTCTCTCCGACTCCAACGGCACGATCTACGATCCCAGCGGCATCGATGAAGAAAAGCTGGCCTGGGTCATGGAACTCAAGAACATTCGACGCGGCAGGATTCGGGAATATGCCGAAACCTTCCCCGGAACGGAATATCTGGAAGGCAAGCGTCCCTGGGGCATCAAGTGCGACTGTGCCTTCCCCAGCGCCACCCAGAACGAGATCAACCTGGATGATGCCACAACTCTCCTGGAAAACGGCTGCTTCCTGGTCTCGGAAGGCTCCAACATGCCGACCGAGCCGGCTGCCATGGAACTATTCCTGGAAAACCAGATCCTCTTTGGCCCTGCAAAGGCTGCCAACGCCGGTGGCGTGGGAGTTTCGGGTCTCGAGATGAGCCAGAACTCGCTGCGCATGAGCTGGAGCCGTGAGGAAGTCGACGGGCACCTCCAGCGCATCATGCAGAGCATTCATGGCTCATCATACGAAACCTCCATCGAGTATGGCGACACGGGCAACCTGGTCATGGGCGCCAACATCACCGGTTTCGTAAAGGTGGCAGATGCCATGCTGGACCAGGGCGTGGTCTGATACCCAGCCACAGGGCTCCACTGGGAGCCCTCCTGGTTGGCAGGCCCCACAATACAGGCGCTCTTCATCGGTGCAATGAACCAGGAGTCGTCGTGAATCTGCTTGCCCGACAGGCTTCTAACGGCAGTGCGTATCCTGGAATGGGCGTGGATTGCCTGGCTTGTAGACAACGGCCAGTGATGTTCGCCCATCCACCTCCACCAGCAGGGGTTCATGGAAGCGCAGGTGGCGAAGGTGTTCTGTTCTCTGGTACACTTGTTGGGCCACCAACCAGTCCCAGTCGATGAACTCGTCGGTGAGGCCGCGTCGTACAAACAGGTAGCCCAACCTCAACGATACCATGTTATGAAAGAAGTGGCTGCCCTGTGACGGTTCCACCCACAAATCGGAGCGATCCGATTCTACGAAGACCTGGGCCTGCGAGATCTGGTTCCACTGTACCGGTACTCCCAGGGAAGGATCAGACGTGGCCCAGCGGCCGAATCCCAGCAAGATATACCGACGCCCTTCGGCCTTAAGGTCATCGTTGATTTTTTCCAGCTCCCGCGCGATCTGCTGGGTGTGCAGTACATCAAAACACGCGGGATCTACGAAGACGAGGTCGGTGATTTCGCTGTAGCTGCCATCTCCCATGGCAGTGGTTGATTTGCACACAAGCTGGCTGTCTTCGATGCTACTGAAGTCCACCTCGCAATAACCGTGGGCAATTCCCATGGGCCTGATCTGAAGGAAGGTGAAATCCGCGTCAGCGCCGTGTTCACCGGGAATCTCCAGGGCAAATTCGATCTCTACTGGGGCGCCGAATGAACTCCGCCCCATTTCCAGCATCTTCAGCACCACGTCGTTCAGAGGATATGCTTCTTGCTTCAGGAGCTGTGCGAAACGCAGCAGACGGGGGCCCCTCAGAGCCGCGGTATCTCGAATGATCCCCCCTTCAGCAATGGTGCTTGCAACATACCGAAGGGAGCCGTCCTTTTCCGCTCTCGAGATGCCAAGCCTCTCCAGGCTGAAAGATTCGTCAGAAGTGACCGCCACATCGGAATTCTGCATGTTCAGACAATAGAAAGCAGTCTGGGTGTTGGCCACGAACTCTGCAGTAGAGCCGTATGGTGGGTTGACCCTGGGATAGGCCGGGCAGTAGTGATAAACCTTTTCACCCTCCACAACTGCCTTCCCCAGTCCAAGAGCCAGAGATACCACGCCGTCTTCAGGTTGCATGTCACCGTGAGGATAAAAATTGTATGAGCGAGCCACTCCGGAGATGGTGGGGTAGAAGATGTCACCGTGTCGACGACCAGCGATCTCCTGTATGATGATGCCCATCTTCTCGTCTTCTACCCGGTAGCCGGTGTTTCGGCTGTATTCCTTGGAGGCTCGGAAGAAAGTGGAAGCATAGACCAGCTTGATGGCGTCTTCCAGTTGCTTCAACCTCACCCTGGGGTCGAAGTGGTTGTTGGGCAGCATGAAGGTCTTGTAGATACCCGCAAAGGGGCGCGCCTGGCAATCTTCGAGGAGGCTGGAAGAACGAACGGCGATGGGGAAACGGATGTTGCGTACCAGGGATGCTAGATCGTGACTGGCCGTTTCCGGGAACCTGGCACGACAGAACGATTCGGCGACTCCCTGATCCAGAACGCCATCGGCTACAAAGCGATGCAGGTCGTTCAGCGCAATGAAATCGTCGAATACCTGTGTGCCCACGACGTAGGTCCTGGGAATGCGGATCTTGATCCTCGGGAACCTCGTCGCGATGTTGCTGTTGGTAATGACCGCGTTCATGAAGGCCAGTCCTCGCGCCTTGCCTCCCAGGGAACCCTGGCCGATCTTCATGAACATGGGATCCGTACCCGACCAGACCGAAAGAAAGTCCCTGACCACGCCTCTTTGACTTTGTTCTATGAACTCCTCGAATTTCTCGATCAAGAACTCTCGCACTTCTCCCATGTTCGCAAAGTTGGAGACTGTCTGGCTGCGTAGCTCGTCGGCCAACTCAAACTCTGTACGGGCCCGAAGCCAGATGGAGAAGTGATTTCGAACTGCGTGGAACTCCACACTCTCGATGGGTACATGGGCCAGGACCCGGGGCATTTCGTTGATGCTGGTGGCGCGGGCACACTCCGTTCCATCGGGCAGCCGAAATATGAATTCGCCGAAACCAAAATGCGACAGGATGAATTGCCTGAGATTCGAGCCCAGGTCATGGGAGTTCTTGTCTATGAAGCACAATCCGAGATCTTCTGCCCTTTTGCGACTGCGGTGGTCGGAAGATTGCACCAGGACGGGCAGATCCGGAACCAGCTCCTTCACGCGCTGTGCAAACCTGAAGCCCGCATCGGGGTCCACTCGACCTGCCCTCTCGAAGCGCACATCGCAGATCACGCCCAGGAGGTTGGCCCGGTAGTCATGCAGATATCGCATCCCCTGTTCATAGGTCTCGGCAAGCAGGATCTTGGGTCGAGCCCTTGTGCGCAGCAGCCTGTGAAGGTTGTTGATTCCGTCAGAGGCATGACAGCGGGTCTGGGTGAATATCTCTGTATAGATCAGTGGAAGAAACAGAGAATAGAATCGCCTGGAATCTTCAATCACCAGGACTACCTGGACTCCTGCGGCGGCATCATGGGCAACGTTTCGTGCGTCCTCGGCATTCTTTATGATGGCCAGCAGGATTCGGGCATCACCAGACCAGAAGAACACCCGATCTTCCGCTTCCTGCTCCCTGAGAGCGGCGGTGAGTTCATCATCTCCGCCTTCGAGAGCCAGGAAGGATATGGGAAGATCCGAATGCAGGCTTTTTGCCCTGTTGTAGAAATCCAGTGCCGTCATAGTGAAGAACCGGGTCATGCTGATGACCAGATCAAAGTTCTTTGCCCGTAGCTGATCAAGGGCCTTCTCGGGTGTTGTGCAGTGCGTGATCCGCGGGATGTAGCGCAGGTCCAGCTCCATGTACTCGAAGAGGATCCGTTCCGACAGTTCCCCGTCCTCTTCCAGCACGAAGGCGTCATAGGGGCTCGAAACGAGCAGGATCTCGCGGACGCGGAATGGAATCAGGTCGTGGTAGCCCCGGAACTGTGGCGCGTACTTGTTGAAAATGTCGGTCACAGAATCACCTCGTCAGCGAAAAAATCCTATTGGTTCGTGTGCTGCCACGGGGATCCCACTTCAGGCACGTGAACCTGATCATCTCATCGCAGTCCGTCGAAGACCAGCACAGAAAGCCGTGTTGTTTTCAGCACTGAGGGACATGGCACAGCTATGGTAATCGCTGGAGAAGCTCCTGGAGAACCATGCGGGTCAGTTCCCTGCACATGTCGAGACGGTACTGCCTGGTGGAGCGGATGTCGTCGATTGGGTCAGCAGAAGCGGCGGCTGCCCGGGCTGCCGCATCCAGGGCCCCCGTGTCAGTGGGAGAGGTGTTTTCAAGAACTGCTTGCACCATGGGAGCCAAGATGGGAGTGGGAGCAACGGCACCCATGGCAACCCTGACCTGCCGGAGCCTGCCATCCACCAGCCTGCCAGCCATGGCCATGGACACCTTACTGATGATGTGGTGGCTTCGGCTGCCGATACGGAGAAATGCACTGCTGGTTCCGTTGACAACGGGAAAAACGATTGACTCCAGTACCTCGTCGTTCCGTAGGACGGTTCTTCCAGGCCCTGTGAACAACTTTGATACCGGCAGGCTCCGTGTCCCATCCATGGACAGGATATTCGCTCGCGCGGCTCCTGCCATGAGCGGGGGAATTGAATCCCCCGCGGGTGAAGCGTTCATTATGTTGCCACCAATGGTGCCCCTGGAACGAATCTGTAGGGAACCCATGGCTCTGGCGGCATCCCACAGGGCGGCCAGACTGGAACGGATCAGATCCGATTCGGCGATCTGTTG
Organism: Myxococcota bacterium; assembly: GCA_024276675.1. Taxonomy (GTDB): domain Bacteria; phylum Myxococcota_A; class UBA796; order UBA796; family JAFGLY01; genus JAJRWT01. Next base: position 267,034 of record JAJRWT010000032.1, read on the forward strand.
AAATGTCACAAGGGCTCCCACGCTGATCATTCCATCCCTGGAGCGAATCTCCCCGGCACTCCCTCCAACGGTCGAAAGGTCCACCAGGACCTCGGCGTTGGGGGCTCCGGGAGCAAGCATCAGGTCGGTGCCACCAGCCATGAGCCTGGCCGCCTTCCCGTACTTGCGAAGAAGCTTGGCGGCCTCTGGCAGGTCGGTTGCCCTGAAAATCCGTGTCGCGTTCATGTCAATTCCCTCCAGCATTTCGGGAACCACCGGTCGCGGCAGGCAAGGCCTCCCGCAGCAGCTCGGGACGTATCGGCAAACTGCGCACGCGTATCCCCGTGGCATCGGCCACTGCGTTGGCTACGGCGGGAGCTATGGCCACGAGAACCGGCTCTCCCACTCCTTTTGCACCAAAGGGCCCGGTGGGTTCGGGATCTTCCACCAGGATGGGAAGTATCTCGGGTATGTCACAGGTTCCAGGCACCCGGTAGGTGTGCAGGTTGGTGGTGAGGGGTACTCCCCGGTCAAACCGATGCTCTTCCAGCAAGGCAAAGCCAAGGCCCTGTGCGATGCCACCTGTAATCTGACCTTCCACCAGCGAGGGATTGATGGCCTTGCCAACATCATGGGCCGCCACGATGTCCACGACACGCACCTGGCCGGTTCTGCAGTCCACATCCACCAATGCGATCTGAACCGCAAAGGCATAGGGCCAGTAGGCATTTCCCTGCCCGGTTTCCAGGTCCAGCCTGGTTGTGCTGGCCCTGAAACGGGCTTGACGGCGCGTCCGGACGCCAGCCTCCAGACAGGCGCTGTGAAGCTGTCGAAGGGTGCCCAGAACCTTTCCGCCAGCGGACATGACTCCCTGGTCAGTCAAGGCCAACTGTCCACGAGGCGTCGCCCATTTTTCGGCGGCAAGGTCCAGGAGCGCCCCCGACAGGCGCCGGGCAGCCTGGCGGACGGCTTCTCCTGATACATAGGTCTGCCGAGATGCCACCGTGGAGCCGGAATCCGGGGTCTCGGCGGTGTCGCCTGTCCAGACGTCCACGACTGCCCGACTGACTCCCAGAACCTGGCAAGCTATCTGGGTAAAGACGGTCAAGGCGCCCTGGCCGTAGTCGATGGCCCCGCAGCGTACTCTGAAGGTACCACCAGGCAACAGCTCCACTGAAGCGGAGCCTATGTCAGGGATGGCGTTCCCATAGCCAATCCCGTAGAAAATCGTGGAGACACCCATTCCCCTGGCCACATGCGGCGGGGGAGGCTCGTGAGCTTCGAAGCGCCGCTTGGCCGCCGCCTGGGCTGCATCCATGCATTCCGGGAGGCCGCAGCTACCCGTGATCTCCTGGCCAGTGGCAGTGATCTTACCCACGGCAAGGTGGTTTTCCCGACGCAGAGCCAGGGGATCCATGCCCAGTTCACGTGCGATTTCGTCCATGAAGGACTCATGGGCGAACGCCACCTGGGGTGCTCCGAAACCCCTGAAGGCACCGGAAATCCCGTTGTTGGTGTAGGCCATCCTGATGTCGATGGAGATGTTGGGAATCTCGTAGGGACCCGCAGCGTGAACCAACATCTTGCGCGCGATGTTTGGTGCCCACGAAGCGTAGGCTCCCGTGTCGGCCAGGACGGAGACCTGCAGGGCCAGCAGACGGCCCTCCTGGCTCAGCGCTGCCTTGTAGTGCATCTGGGTGGGGTGGCGCTTGGTGGTGGCAAGCTGTGTCTCTTCGCGAGTCCACACGATTCGCGTGGGCCTGCCCGTGTGCAGGGCTCCCAGCGCTGCGTGAATCTGGGCGTAGATGTCTTCTCGCGAACCGAATGCAGCACCAGTGGGTTGTTGGATGACCCTCACCCTCTTGCGATGGAGGCCAAGGGTTCGACAGATGTGGGCGCGGTCGAAGAAGACATTCTGCGAGGGAGCCTTGACAACGACGCCGCCATCACCGTCGGGCATGGCAAGGGCAGCTTCGGGTTCGAGACACATGTGCTCCACGCTGTTGGTGCGATAGCTTCGCTCCAGCACCAGGTGGGCGGATGTCATGGCAGCGGCGACGTCGCCCTTTCTCAATTTCTGGTGCAGAAGAAGGTTCCCGCCTTCGTGCAGGTGGGGAGAGTCCTCCTGGAGAGCTTGCTCCGGACTCGTGACCGGCGGAAGTTCCTGCAGCACAGGCTTGACCAGCGCAGCAGCCTCCCTGGCCGCCGAAAGGCTCTCGGCCAGCACCAGCGCCAGGGCTTCTCCCCAGAATCGGACATGGTCCTTCACCAGCACGGGCTGGTCGTGTACCGCGTTTCCATAGTGCAGTTCTCCCGGAACGTCTCTCCAGGTGAGAACAGCAACGACTCCGGGCACTGCCAGCGCTTCGTCCGTTTCCAGCGACAGCAGCCTGGCATGGACTTTCTCCGCCCGCACGGTGACGCCATGGAGACAGCCTTCCGGCAGCGGCAGGTCCGCCGTATACCTACACAGGCCCGTGGCCTTCTCCAGGGCGTCCACCTTTGGCGCCGAGACTCCGACCTTGTCCGGAGGAGGCGGTTCGGGAGGCAGGCCAGCAGCGACCTTTTCGCCGGCATCCAGGATCTTGCCGTATCCCGTGCAACGACAGATATTGCCAGACAGAGCTTCACGCAGGGAACGCCTGGAGCAAGCCGGGTTCCTGGAGATGTGGCCGGTCATGGCCACCACCATGCCCGGGGTACAGAAACCACACTGTACCGCACCTTCGGCAACCAGGGCCGCCTGGACCGGGTTGGGTTGCTCGGGAGTGCCCATGCCTTCCACCGTGATCACATCTGCGCCATCGGCCTGGAAGGCAGGGACCATGCATGCGTTCACAGGCCGGCCGTTCAACAGGACCGTGCAGGCGCCGCACTCTCCACGCCCACAGCCTTCTTTCGTACCGGTCAGGCCCAATTCGTCTCGCAAGACGTCCAGCAGCCGCTGGTTGGGATCCAGCTCCAACACGTGGTGCTGTTGGTTGACGGTAATACCTATGGTGGCGGGATGTTCTGCCATGGACATCACTCCGAAAGCTTTGGGGCCATGTTCCAGGTTGAAGGAATCCTTCTGGTTTCCCTTCGAAAATGGCGGACGGGCAGGAGCGGGTCGCTTTGAGCCAGGTGCGTCCACGCAACCCGGCGGAACAGCAGCGCTGATTCAAGCGGTTGCGCGGGTGTGCCTGGCCGGTGATCGAACAAAGGGGGCCGCTCCGGCCATGGGAGCCTGTTACAGATGGGGACCTTCTAGCCCCGGACATTCTCAGGGTCAACCCGCCGAGGCCGATGAACAGCGGCCAGCACGCGACTGGCAAGTTCCACAGCCCCCAGCCCATCCCGTGGCGGGACTGGAAAGGCTGCTTCACCACGGACCGTTGCCAGAAATGCATCGTGCTCGGCATCCAGGGCATGCCCTTTGGATTCACCCCTCTCCACCACATCCAACACGCCGCTCCTCCAGGGAATGTACTCCCAGGTCTGTGCCAGGAGGTCCAGGCTCCGATAATCGCTGGGTGTGAACAAGCGCAGGCTACGGACGGTTTTCCGGGAAACCCGGCTGGCGGTGAGGTTCGCTACCCTCCCCTGGATGGTCTCCAGTCGCACGTTCGCTATGTCCACCTTGCCAGCCCGCCCGGTGCCTGCACCGGTAGCCGCCGAGCCACGCCCCAACGACACCCCCACGGCTCTGATGTCCACGATACTGTCGCTCAACAGGCAGGCAGCAAGATCCAGGTCGTGCAGCATCAGGTCCATCACGACGTCCACATCCTGAGCTCGACCAGTGGGGACGGCGATACGCTCGGCCTGGAGGAAACGCACATCCATCGGAGGAAGGCTGGCGATGACGGGGTTGAACCGCTCGATGTGACCTGGCATGCAGTGGGGAAAACCAGCCAGGAGCCGTGCGTCCTTCTCGTTGGAGGCCAGGGGCTTTTCCACCAGGCATGGGATCCCGGCTTCCAGCAGGGGCAGCGCCACCCGGGCATGGAACGACGTGGGGGTTGCCACTATGGCTGCATGGGGGCTGACTCCCGGATCCCGGAACCCCCGGGGAGGATCCACGAGTTGGATCTGGAGTCCCTTCCGCAGGGAGAGCCTCTGGGCGTGGAGCATACCCATGCGTCCTGCACCCAGAATCAGTATCTTCATCCTGGACAACGGACTGAACCTCCTGCTACCGCCGTTCCTGGTCCAAAGGTGGAGAGGCGAACCCACAAATACGCTGGCCTTCCCTTCCGGCCCCCTTGCCGTTGGTGGGAAAAACTCCTACTCGGCCCGACAGATGCCGCGTTTGCTGGCCTCGATGAAGTCCAAAAGCAGCTCCACGTCGGGGTTCAGGTGGACGTCACCCTTCAAGCGGGCCACGGCCGTTGGCCTTGAAAGACCTTCACGGAACATAATGCGGTAGGCCGTGCGCAGCGTCTGGACGCGATCATGTGAAAAACCTGCCCGCCGCAGTCCCACTATATTCAGACCCACGATTCTGGCCCTGTCCCCCTGAACGATGCAGAAAGGAGGAACGTCCTTGGCCGCCATGCCTCCGGCCGCCACCATCGAGTAGGCGCCCACCCGTGCATGTTGATGCACTCCAGACATCCCGCCCAACACCGAATGATCGTGAACCTCCACGTGGCCCGCGATGGCCGCCGAGTTGGCAAAAACACAGCAGTTTCCCACCTGGCAATCGTGGGCCACATGGCTGTTGGCCATGAAGAGATTGTCATCCCCCACCCTGGTGGTTCCCCCACCCTTGCAGGTTCCACGGTGGACGGTGACTCCCTCACGGAACGTGTTTCCCCTTCCTATGATCAGCCTGGTTTCTTCACCCCGGTAGGTGAGATCCTGGGGTTCGGTGCCCACCACGGAGAACGGAAAGAAACGGCAACGTTCTCCAACCTCTGTGAGTCCGTCGATTACCACGTGCGCCATGACGGTCACCCCGTCCCGGATAGAAACCCCGGCACCGATCACGGCAAAGGGCCCTATTTCGACCCCGCGCCCCAGTTCTGCTGTCGGATGAACGACAGCGGTTGGATGAATAGCCATGTGTTGCTCCTCGGCCTCTGGAGGGTAGCCTGCCATGGAGCGGAGAGGCAAGCCAAGCCGGTTAATTCTATCTTTTCATCAGAAGCCAGGATGGCTTCAATTCCGACGGGGCTCAAAGCTTGCCACGAGCCACCTTCCACATGGAAGCCATCCACACAAAAAGCTATACAGTGCCTTCGCAACTCCCCAGGAAGTGCCCAATGCAAATCCAGAAGTTCACAGTCGGCATGTTCCAGGCAAACTGCTACCTGCTCACCGACGAGCAATCGGGCCTGTCCGCCATCATCGACACCGGCGACGGAGCCGATCTCGCCCACAACATTGAAGCGATGGCTCAAGGTTCCCATGCCAACCACCCAGAAATACACGCTATATTCCTGACCCACGCCCACGTGGATCATGCCGGCGGCCTGGTCACTCTTCAAGAAAGCCTCCACGCTCAGACCTGTCTGCCGGCCATGGAAAAGGACATGTTCCAGACTCTGCCGGCCCAGGGTCTCTGGTTCGGCATGCCCCAGTACAATCGCCCCTGCGGGCGCATCGATCGCCTGCTGCACGATGGCGATGTGTTCAGGATTGGCAGCCTCGACATCCAGTTCATCTCCACGCCGGGGCATTCCCCCGGTCATGGATGCTACCTCGTGGGCGATGATCTTTTTTCGGGAGATCTACTGTTCGCGGGCAGCATCGGCAGGACAGATCTCCCCATGGGCGATGGTCGGGCCATGCAGCAGAGCCTCGCTCGCGTAGTCGCACTCCCCCCGCACACGAAGGTGCATAGCGGGCACGGCCCTCCCACCACCATCGGTGATGAAGTCGCCAGGAATCCGTTTCTCTCCTTTGCACGGCAGGCCGCGGGGACAGGAAAACCGTGGCACCGGTGAACCTGCTGGTGCGCTCTTACCGTGGCGAACGTCGGTTTTTCGGGGCGCCGACGGTGGGCGCTCATCGCCTGTGGGGAAGGACCTCGGGGTTGACGAGATGCAGCGGAACCTCGCCCCTCAGTGCAGAAATGATGTTCTGGGCTGCCATCTCGGCCATCTTCCCCCTGGTTGCGATTGTCCCGCTCCCCATGTGCGGAACAACGATGCAGTTGGAGAGGCTCAGCAGTTCGTGGTGCAGAGGCAGGGGCTCCGGATCAGTGACATCCAGGGCAGCATAGGCGATCTCACCTGATCGCAGGGCTCTGTACAGGGCTGCCGTGTCCACTATTGCCCCCCGGGCAGTGTTCACCAGGACAGCCGATGGCTTCATGCGCCGCAAGGCGTTTTCGTCGATCATGTGCCGCGTCTCGGCGGTCAAGGGCACGTGCAGGCTGACGAAGTCGGCGCGGGAAAGCAGCTCATCCAGGCTGGCGCAGCGTGCGGCTCCCTGGAGTTCCTCGTGATCCACGCCGTGGTCCAGGTAGATTACGTCCATGTCGAAGCCCCTGGCTCGGCGCGTCATGGCCTCTCCGATACGCCCCATCCCAATGATCCCCAGTGTTGCTCCATACACATCACGGCCAAGAAGCAGCTCCGGGCCCCAGCTCGTCCACTTGCCATCCCGAACGACGGAGGCACCTTCCAGGATACGACGGGCGGCAGCCAGCAGCAGGGCGAAGGCAAGATCGGCAGTCGTCTCGGTGAGTACTCCCGGGGTGTTGGTCACCAGGATGCCTCGCTTCGTGGCTGCGTATACATCGATGTTATCGTAACCGACGGCGTAGTTGCTTATTACCTTCAAACGCGGACCCGAGACGTCCATCACCTGGGCGTCGATGGAATCCGACAGGAGACACAGCAAGGCGTCCCTGCCAGCCACCCTGTCCAGGAGTTCCGTTCGAGAAGGTGGGAAGTCTCCGGGCCAGATGTCCAGTCGGCATGTTCCCTTGAGGATTTCCAGCCCGATGGATGGGATGGTTCGAGAGAGGAATACTGTGGGTTGTGTCATGTCGTGTACAGCCTCCGCGGGTTCCTGTCCCATGCCCGGTGGCGTCAGGCCATGGGAATGACCCAGAGAACGACGAACCGGACCAGCTTCATTCTATTCCGCGGCCCAGGTGTTCTCCACCTCTACGAGCCGCGGCTGGGATGGGAACCGTCAGCAGAAACGAATTGGAAGATCGAGGGATTATTGCACGAGGGTCACCTGCCGCGCTGCCTTGGCCGTCATGTGGCCGTATTCAGGGATGTCTTCGCAACTCCGGAAGGCGAAGCCCGCGAGACAACGGGATCAATTCTCTTCCAGGTATTCCTCGGTGGCCACGAAGACCTGGTGAATACCCAACTTGATGCTGTACTCGACGGTGTCGTCACCGAAGCCGGCGATGTCGGATTCAGACCACAGAGCCATGTACCGGACGCCACCGTCGTTGGAAGGCATGAAAACGTCGATGCTGTAGGATTGCAGGATTACGTTGTCGCCGCCTTCTCCCCAGGCCTCGTCTTCGCACCAGGATTTCCCCAACACGGCCCAGTTTGTGGAACCCTCCTCGCACATCTCGATCCAGCGAAAGTCTTTGTGCATCTGGTATGGGATGGTCATCAGGAAGTTCTCTTTCACGATGTCGTTCATGCTTCTTACAAGGACACAGTCCTGGTCTCTGAAACACTCCGGATCTCCGGGTTCAGTGAACTCCCTGTCGTACTGGTTGGGTGAGTTTGGTTCAACCGGGGTCTGGTCTTCCAGCAGTATGACATCAACCTGTTCCCGGGGTCCGAATGCCGATGCGGTCACCAATCCCACGGGCAGGGTCGTTGCAGGATCGGCGTCAGGATGCACGATTCCGTCCAGGTCGTCCATGGTCAGGGGATCCAGGGAATAGGCAAGATCACTGTAGTTCTGGTCCAGATCCACCGTGGAGAAGAATGCGTCCAGGTTGCAGAGCCCTGAAGAGAGAACCTCGACATCGGTGTTTTCAAAGTTTCTGAAGAGATAGGCGCTCAGCTCGTTCAATTCCGTGGGTGCATCCACCAGGGCCTTGCAGCCCGTGCCCGGTGCCAGCAACAACAGGCAAGACAGGTCTAAAGCTTTGCTGGCCAATGGTCGTTTCATCGCCGCCTCCGGAATGAGGTAACTGGAACAGGAGAAGCCTTTCTCTTATTGTACTCCGTTATCCCACCTGGTTCCCCCTGGTTCCTACCCTGAAAGTGCTGACCAGGCCGGGTTGGCCCTCCTTCCCTCGATGCGCCGGACATGCCCCAGCAGAGATCAGAGGAACAGACGAGTCTACTCAAGGTGCCCCCAGGCGGAAGACGAGATCTTCCTGCCCGTCTTGCGCCCCTTGTATTGGTTTTGGAACCTGCGCTGCTGCTGGGATTTGCCATCTATTCCTCCACCAGGTTCGCCTGGCTCTGTGACGATGCGTTCATCTCGTTCCGATATGCCCGAAACCTGTCCCTGGGCCGTGGGCTGGTTTTCAATGCCGGAGAAAGGGTGGAAGGCTTCACAAACCTGTTGTGGACCCTTCTCTTGTCCGGCGGAATGGCCGCCGGTGTCGAGCCGGAGTCATTTTCCATGGTGGCCGGAATCCTCTTCATGACCCTTACCCTGCTATTGGTCTACGTCACGGCTCTTCGTCTTTTCCGCCGCCCTGGTACGTATGCCGTTTCACTCGCCACCGCGGGGCTCGCCGCCCATCGCCACTTTGCGATATTCGCCACGAGCGGCCTGGAAACAGCCATGTTCACGTTCCTGTGCACGGCCACGATTTGCACCGCATTGCTTGCCACGAGACCCCGCCACTACTACCTGCTGGGCTTTGCGGGGACCCTGGCCTCCTTGACCAGGCCAGAAGGGCTCCTGTTCTACGGTTTTGCACTACTGTTCTGCCTGTGGAACCAAGAAGACGGGGCAATGAAACGTCTTGGCGCTGCCCTGCTGCCCGGCATCCTGCTCCTGGTCCCGGTGTGCATCTGGAAGATAATCTACTACGGATCCATCGTTCCAAACACCTTCTACGCCAAGGCTTCCCACGGACCCGGATGGCAACAGGGAGCCTTCTACGTGCTCCTGTACTTTCGCAGCTACTGGCCTCTTGTTCTGGCCTTGCTCTCTCTCGTTGTCATGGCGGCGATCCCGCGGCCATCTTCAGTCGTCAACAGGTCCAACCAACCAGCTTCCCTGCTGATTCTATTTACTTCCACGACATATCTTCTGTACGTCGCGCGGGTCGGCGGTGACTTCATGTTCGCCCGTTTCTGCATACCCATCACGCCCCTTCTCCTGCTGGGCCTGGAGATGGCCTTGACCAGCCTGCCTCCGCGAAGATCCTCGACTCTCCTGTCGTGGCTGATCCCCCTGGGGATCTACCTGTTCCCCTACCCGGAAGGTCTCCTGTATCGTGGCCAGGACCAAAACGGCATCCGAGGCATTGTAGAGGAACGTGACTGGTATCCCCCGGAATGGATTTCCGAGGCTCGCCGACAGGGACAAGTGCTTAACCCTGTACTGGCAGGGTCCGACGTACGTTCCGAGTTTGTCGGTGCCCAGGCCATGTTGGTCTACTACTCAGATCTTCCCTACGCACTGGAGAGCGTTGCAGGGCTCACCGACCTCCAGGTGGCCAGGATGCCGCCTCCCGCGGATTCTCGCGTTGGCCATGGCAAGAAGACGGATCTCGACTATCTCCGAAGCAGGGACATCCACTTGTCCTTCGATTTTCGCCAGGTGCGCCAGGTGCCCCCACTGGTGGCCATAGACTTCGGCGAAGGTGTGACGGGGCGAATAATCAGCTACGATGCACGCATCATGAGGCTTCTTCGAGAACGGGGGGCTCGATTTGTGGAATTCGAGGAGTTCCTGGACCGCTACATCGAGGAGATGGAGCAAATGAGCACCGGGAAGATCCGTCGTGAATACGCCGGGTTCAAAACCTACTACTTCCAGCACACACCCGATCCCGCCAGGCAGAGCCCCTTCCTGGAGCGACTGAAAATCCATCCCCGGGAGCAATGAAGGTTGTAATCCGCAGGCCCTGTCAGAAACCAGCCCCGGATACCAGGTACAGGGCTCCGGCCCGTTCCGCCAGGGTGGAATCCATGGAGACGCCCAGGACTAGATCTGGAACACCATCGCCGTCGCTGTCGCCCCCGGCATCCAGGGACGAGCCCGACATCATGCCGTCGGTCCCTCCGTAGAAATACCGGTCACACGATGAAAGTGCCGTCATTCCCGACAACGGACCAGTAAAAAGGTAGGTATTCCCCCCCCTGCTGGCTTCTCCGGGAGCCCCGACGAGCAACTCGGAGTAGCCATCCAGGTTCACATCTCCCGCCCACGCAACAGCGCTGCCTGCCATCCCTCGCTCATCTTCTCCGTAGAGCTTGGTAGGTGCATCCGACAGGTCCACCGATTTGCGGGGGGGGCCTGGAACCACGTAGGCTGCTCCGCTCTGCACGTAGTCTCCCCTGTTCCTGCTGGCACCGATGAGAAGATCATCGAAACCATCTCCGTCGAGATCTCCTCCGCCGGCCACGCTTGCTCCAGCCTGGTCACCGGATTCCTCGCCGTTTATGACGGAATCGGCCTCGCCAAGGGTGGCGTCGGATGTCAGCGGGCCGAGAAACACCCACACGATGCCGCAGCTTGACAAGGACTCCGTGCCGGCACGCTCGGAACCGATCATGAAGTCCGCAAAGCCATCGGCGTTGAGATCCCCTGCCCGCGCCACCACCGAACCATATTCATCGGTCTCGTCTCCCTCGATTGTTATGCCCAGGTCCGCCAGGGCAGCGGTTTCCAGGGGTCGAGAAAGCAGCAGGTACGCGCCTCCAAAGGTTTCACGGTCCACCTGGGAGTAACCGACCACGGTGTCCCCGGTACCATCGCCGTCAGTGTCGCCAACCGTGGCCAGCGATATTCCCGCGTTCTGGTTCTGCACTTCACCGTACAGGACGGCATCGGCGTCCGCTTCGAGATCGTTGCTGCCGCTCAACGGCCCCGTGAACAGGTACACGGCACCCGCACGATTATCCCCGTAGTTGCTGTAGGGTGCCCCCAGGAGGAGATCGTCCAGGCCGTCCAGATCCATGTCCCCGGCCATGTCCAGGGCTTCGCCAAGCCCCACGTTGCTGGTGCTCACGTGGATGTTGCCAGTGGCATCTTCCGTCGTGACGGTTCCCGCCCGTGGTCCGTCGAAGATGTAGATTCGGCCAGGATACTCGTCGTCGTTGTTTTCGGAGGGAGCGGATGCCACGATATCGTCGAAGCCGTCGCCGTTCATGTCGCCGCCCAGCAGAACCAGGGTACCAAGTGCGCCGTTCTCGGTGGCACCGAGTATGATGGCATCGGCTTCAGCGAGACTGTATTCGCAGTGCTGGTCCACCTCGCCATCACAGTCGTCGTCCAGGCCATCGCAGTATTCCCGCGCTTCCGGGTACACCATGCTGTTCCCGTCGTCGCAGTCGTCCCCACCGAAATCCGTTGATTGGTAGCCGTCTTCATCGGCGTCGAAGTCATCCTTTCCATCACAGTTCTGGTCCACGCCGTCGTACCAGGTCTCGAATGCGCCGGGATGGACGTCACCATCGGAATCGTCACAATCGAATCCCCCGCTGGCCTGGCTTGAATATCCGTCGGCGTCGGCGTCGAAGTCGTCCTTTCCGTCGCAGTTCTGGTCCACGCCGTCGTACCAGGTCTCCGCGGCGGCGGGGTTGATGCCGGGATCTGTGTCGTCGCAGTCCTCTCCGTCGAATCGCTGCCAATCGTAGCCGTCTCCATCGGCGTCGAAGTCTGAGTCGCCGAGACAGTCCTGGTCCACGCCGTCGTACCAGGTCTCTCCACTCCCCGGGAAGGCGGCTGGATTGTGGTCGTCACAGTCGTCGTGGCTATCCACGAACCCCGAAGGCTGCTGGCAAGCGTAGACGGGGTCGGTCTCGGCGCCGTGCCCGTCACCGTCCTGATCCACGTACCAGGGGAAAGCGTCAACGGCGTCCTCGTCCACCAGGGCGTCGCAGTCGTCGTCCACTCCGTTGCAGTACTCGGAAGCACCAGGAAACACGGCGGCATCGGTGTCGTCGCAGTCCAGGGTGGCTTCGTAGCCGTCTCCATCCGAGTCGTTCTCCGCCTGTGCGTTCTCCTGACCGGCGCAGGCCCCAAGCACCAGGGAAAAAAATATACTCATGTTCAGGCAAGTTCTCTGCATACGTTCTCCAGGCAAACCCGATTGCCCCAGAGAATAGCCTCGGTTTTCAGAAACCGCAGCACCCCTGGTGACCTTCGACAAGAAACTTCCCTGGTCCGGCAACCCACTGTTCCGGCATGGATGCCCCAGTCCCTCCCCGGGAATACACCCTCAAACAGTGGGAATCAGCCCGTAGTTGAGTTAATCATGGATTTCTTCCTTGAGCCTTCGTACCAGGTCGTATATATACTTGCGGCTACCAATAGAGAGGTTCATCCCCCAGGGGATGCCTTTCGCCCCCTCACCAATCGGAGGAGAAATCATGAAGCGCCTACCGTTCCTGCTGGCAGTCGTTGGTCTTGCATCCTGTGGCTACACCGAGGACAGCTACATCAGCGACTACGTTGACGTGGTCTGCGGCCTGTATGCGGAATGTGACCTCTACAGCGAGTATTTCACCCAGGAAATGTGCGAAAGCATCGGCGACACCACCGAAGACACCGGTGCCACCACGACCACCTGCACCTTCGATGGCGATATCGCGCAGGACTGCATCTCCGCATGGGAGGAGATCACCTGCGACGACCTGACCGCCGGCAACGTGCCGAGCGTCTGCGCCAACGTCTATAGCTGCGAATAGCCTTCAAAGTCACAGATCCTGCAATACCATCGTCCAGGGGAGTCATCCCCGGGGCGGTGGTTTCCTGTTTTCTGAATCTCCCGCCCCCAGCGTCAACACCACCGGCGATACCCCGCTCATCCACAGGGTGTGCCACGCCGTTGTCACTGCTCGTCTCTGCGCCCCTGTCAGTGGCTTCCATACAGTTCGTACTGCCGGTCCGAGATCATTGCCAGGAGGGTTTCATCATCTGCATCCAGCTCCGCCAGGGCCGCCCGCCCCACATCCAGTAGTCGCCTGCTGGCCAACTGGCACAGGAGAAGGTCGTCATTCCATCGATGTTCAGTCTCCAGGAAGCGCTCGCCCTCCGTCCTTAGAACAGTCGCCAGTATTCCCAGGAGAGGAATGAAGGCGTCCGCCAGGCGCCGAATCAGCGCCTGATGCTGGAAGATCCTCACGCCCAGGCGCCTCTTCAAGGAGTTCATCGCCACCATGGTTTCTGAATGCAGCCAATCGAATCTCGTGGCGGCTTCTGCCAGCTCCGGTTGAACCATGGAGCTGAGGGCTGGGGGGGGAATCGAGCGATCCCTTCTCCAGGAAAGGGCGCCGGTCCCCACGTGGAAGCGCAGAAGCTCGTTGGCTCCCTCGAAGATCCTGCCGATTCGGGCGTCACGCAGAATCAGGGACACGCCGGTTTCTTCAATGAAGCCCATGCCACCGTGGAGCTGTACGCAGCCGTCGGCCACGTCCCACGCCATCTCCGTGGCAAAGGTCTTTGCGATGCAGCTTTCCCAGGCGATGTCGTCTCTGCCCAGATCCTGCAACAGCGTGGTGAGTCGCACCAGGCTCTGGGCTGCGTAGATGTCGGCTGCCATGCGGGCTATGCGTTCCCTGGACATACCGAACTGGGCGATGGGCCTGCCGAACTGCACTCGGAGCGTTGCATGGGCGACGGCTCTTTGCAGGGCAGCCTTGCCCATGCCGACACTGCCGGCGGAGAGAAGGGTGCGGCCCCAGCAGAGTACGCTGGCGATGTGGTCAGCCCCCTTGCCGGGAGTGCCCACTACGTGATCGGCCGGAACGAGAAGGTCTGAGAAATGGAGCGTTCGGGTGGACGTGCCACGGATGCCCATCTTGTGTTCCTCGGCATCGCGTTGGACGCCCGGAAGGTCCAGGGGAATAAGGATCAAGCTCTTGCCCCGTCGTGAACCGCCAAGCCCCGGCGTCGAGGCAAAAATGGTGACCCTGCCCGCGAGCCCCCCGTTGGTCACGAAAATCTTGCTGCCATTCACCAGGAGATTGGCTCCCATGGCCGTTCCTGTGGTGGCCACGGCGGCGATTTCAGAACCGGCGTTCACCTCGGTGGTGGCAAAGGCAGCGATGTGTTCGCCGCTTGCAAATCCGGGCAGGTATCGCTCCTTGAGGTCCCTCGAACCGTATCGTATCAAACCCCTCAATCCCAGTCCGGCGTGGAGACCGATGGTCGTGGCCACGGATCTGTCGAAGCGAGCCATCGTTTCCATGACATGTGCCGTAGCCTTCATGGAGAACCCCGCGCCCCCATACTCCTGGGGTACGGTCAAGCCGAAGAGACCCATCTCCCTCGCGGTTTGAATTATCTGGGCGGGGATTTCCGAGTCCTGGTCGATTCGAAGGCTGTCCCATTCGTTCCTGGCCCAGGTTTCGATGGAGCGAACGATCAGCTCCAGGTCCTCCTGCTCGTCCTCAGTGGCCCCGGGTCGGGCCAGGGACGGGACCAGCTCGGAAGCACGGTCCAGGATCTCCAGAAGCGGGTCTGCTGCTGTTCTTGACATCTTGTTTCCCCTTTCCGGCTTCGAAGATGAGATGACGAGGTTTCAGCCCCAGCGATTCCCGCCCCGGGCTACCACGGGCTACCATGGGGGCCACAGGCCAGACCGGGCCTGGAGGCTACCAGGAAGTGGAAGGCTACCACGGCAGGCTGGTTAGAACTGGATGGTACGCCAGGCCTCATCCACTTCACCCAGCGCCTGTCGGCTGCTGTAGAAGTCCTTCCAGAGCCCCAGATAGCCGTCCAAGAGCTGTTCCGGGGTCATGAGGTAGGGTTCGAATACGACGTTGGCATCGTTGTAGTGCTTCCAGGTGCGATCGATGATCCGCCCCTCGGATTAGAGCCGCTTCCAGAAGGGCGTGCCGGGGTATGGAGTCGCAATCGCAAACTCCGCCCTTTCCACGCCGGCCCGTTCCGTGAACTCCAGGATCCTGTCGAATACTCCGGGACCATCTTCCGGGTTGCCCGCCAGCAGGGATGTGTATGGATCGATCCCGTGATCCTGGCACTTCTTCACAGCCAGGACGGCCTTGGAGAATGCGCTGGAGTTGCCCGTGGAGAACGCCTCGCGCGATATGGGGTCAAAGCCGCACACGAGGTAGAACTTGCCGATCCCAGCATCTCGAACCTGTTGGAAGACTTCTTCTTCCAGGCTGAGCAGCAGGGGCATGCTGATTCCCACGTAGCTGAACTGGTAGGGAAACCTGCGACGTTCTTCAATCACTCGCTTCAGAAGCTTGCGGAAACGACGTTTGGCTCCCGACACGAAGAGGAAGGAGGTGTCTTCGGTCAACGAGCAACGCTTCCCTGCTCGCGCGTATTCGCGGGCCGTGTGCAAGACTGTCTCTTGTGGAAAATAGCGTATTTTCCGGCCCATGCTCAGAGGCACGGCACAGGCGTGGCATCGGAATGGGCAACCCCGGGAGACCTGGAGGGGATAGTCGTCGGGGCGGTGGTCGGCGGTTTCGGCAGCCAG
Organism: Myxococcota bacterium; assembly: GCA_024276675.1. Lineage (GTDB taxonomy): Bacteria > Myxococcota_A > UBA796 > UBA796 > JAFGLY01 > JAJRWT01. The sequence goes on from JAJRWT010000032.1 coordinate 282,569, forward strand.
GTACAGGTCCACCCTTGGCGGAGGTGCCGTTGAAATATCGTAGGGCTCTGTCGCCTGGTACCTGGCCTGCAGGGTCCCGTTCATGGCATCCTTCAGCACCTGGGGCCACACGGGCTCGCCCTCGCCCACAACCACGGCGTCTGCCTGGCGGGAGCAGACATCCGGCATGGTGCTGGGAAAGACCCCCCCAACGACTACCTTCTTTCCGCGTTGGCGCAGTTGCTGCGCGATCTCCAGGCCCCGGGTGGCAGCCGGCGTGAAAAAGGAGATGGCGAAGAGGTCGCCGTCCATGTCAAGGTCCACGGGGTTGAGACGATCATCGACAAACTCCAGGTCGATATCCGCCGGTGTGACCGAGGCGAGGCTGGCGATGCCCAGCGATGGGGGACCCAGGTATTCCTTGCATGGTACGAAGGAAAGCAGCTCCGGGTGCGCCCGAGCGTGGCGCTCGAAATCCGGGTAGATGAAAACGACTTTCATTGGACGGAAGCTCCCGTCTTTCAGATGTAGCTCTCGAGGAACTTGACGATGTCGTCAACGGTGTCGATCTCGATCAGGTCTTCCAGATCCACGTCGATATCATATTGCTCACTGATACGAGAGAGCAGTTCCATGCTCTTGAGTGAATCCAGCCCCAGATCTTCACGAAGCAGGTCGCTGGGCTTGATCTGCGAGACGTCCAACTCTGCCAGCTTGGCCAGCAAGGCGTAAAGATCTGCGAGGAAGGTCTCTCTGTCAATTGCCATGGGGAAGGTACTCCTGGTTATTGTGTGGTGCTTGCCGTGCGAAGTGGCAACCTGGCTGCCGCACGACGTGGCTTGAACTCCGGCCCCAGGTAACCGTACCGGGCAAACCAGGTCCAGGCTCTGTGCAAGGTTTGGTGAAACGGAGGCACTGGAAGATCCAGGTCACGTATCGCTCGACGCGAACTGACATGACGCCCAAACCGAAGCATGTCCACGAACTCCCTGGCCATGAGAGGTCTCTTCCCCGGATTGCGCCTGCACTCCCATTCATCACGAATGCTGCGGAGGGCTGCGATGGTCAATGGAACGTGGCGGTTTGGCTCTTTCAAGTCGTAGCGCTGGCATACCTGGTGGACCAGGTCGCTCACCATCATGTTGTGCCCACCGATCAAATACCGGTTTCTGGCCAGGCACGCGCTTTCGGCAGCCGCCAGGTGGGCCCTGGCAACCGCTTCCACGTCTACCATGTTGATGCGCCCTTCTGGGTAGGCCTTCAACATCCCCCTGGCCAGAGCCACCAGGAAGAACCCGGTGCCAGCCTTGGCGTCGTATTCGCCCAGACAGCCGGTGGGACAGAGCGCCACTCCGGGCAGGCCCTTTCGGGTTGCATCGATAAATCTCCTTTCCAGGGCGATCTTCAATGCGTGGTACACAGCTCTGGGGGGGGCGTGGGTGGCCACGTGGTCTTCATCCAGAACCTGATGCGCAGCCGTCCGCCAATCAGCGGTTACCACGCTGCTGGTGTAGATCAATCTACGCAGGCCGGTGTCCATCGCAGCCTGGATGACGTTGTCCAGCTTGTACAGAGCCCGCTCGATCTGGTCCCTGGGGCCAAGTGAAAAACGGGGATAGGGAGCGGCCGCCATGAAGACCGTGTCGCATCCCTGCATGGCCTGACGCAAGGAATGGAGGTCTTCCATGTCGGCGTACACCAACTCGGGCCGGAGCTTGCGAAGAAAGATGGTGTTGCTGGATGGACGGCGACTGACGCGAACCCGGATGCCTCGTTGTGTCAACAGCTTGACGATGTTCAGCCCGATGAAGCCCGTTCCACCCAAGACAAGGGGTTTCATTCCCCCTTGCTCGAATTGCGGCGTTTTCTTTTCAGACCTTGATATGCCATGAGGGAGCGCACGGCGGTCTTCACCGGCCCGATGTAGCGATCCATGCCCTGTCTCTGCTCCAGGGAATCTTCCAGGAAGAGTTTTTTGCACAAGAGACGCTGCACCTTTCCGCTTGAAGTCTTTGGGACGGTCTTTGCGGGAACGATGATGATCTTGTCAGCCCTCACTCCCAGCGAAGAGAGCAACTCGCCGTTGATACGCTTTTGAATGACGCTCCACTGGCTCTCCGTGGCACGTGTCTCGGCAACCAGGACCAGATCTTCAGAGCCACGTTCTGTATTGAAAGCGGAAAATGCGGCCAGGCAACCCTTCCTGACGCCGTCTACCTGCCCGGCGATCCTTTCGATGTCGTAGGGGTAGTAGTTACGCCCCATCTTGATGATCATCTCTTTCTTGCGCCCCGTGACGAAAAGGCGCTTCTGGGAGACGTATCCCAGATCACCAGTATAGAGCCAGCCATCACGAAGTATTCGAGATGTTTCAGCAGGGTTGTCGTGGTAACCATCCATGAGTGATGGGCCGTGCACGAGGATCTCTCCCACCTGCCGTTCCAGCAGCGTGCTGCCCTGTTTGTCGACGATGCGGATCTCCTGACCAGCCAGTGGGTATCCCACTGAAACCGTGTATACGGGGAGCGCCCCGGAGGAAGACCCGGTGGCTTGTGGGTCGATCTGCCGGGCCAGGCCTTGGGTTTCCAGTTGTTCCCTGGAAACCAGCTCGGTCTCAAAGGGAGATTCGGGCAACGGGAAGGTGGCGGCGAGGCAGTTTTCGGCCATCCCATAGACGGGGAACAGCGCCTTGCTGGAAAAGCCAACCCGGGAGAACTTTTCCTGGAAGGTATCGACGGTCGCCTTGTCGACCGGTTCAGCTCCGTTCAGAGCGATCTTCCATGAACTCAGGTCCAGACCATCCAGTTGGTCGTCTTTGATTGAACGACAGCAGAGATGGTAGGCGAAGTTGGGAGCCGGCGTGATCATGGCCTTGTAGCGGCTGATGTTTTCCAGCCAGCGCCTAGGCTGCATCACGAATGATTCCGGTGACATGACGTGAAGCTGTGCTTCGATGTACATTCCCGTCAGCACGCTGCCTATGAGCCCCATGTCGTGGAACAGCGGCAGCCAGCTCACTGCAACCACTCCGCCGAACAGGTGCAATCCGGTGGCCGTGCCGTGGCAATTGGACATGATCGCCCTGTTTGAAAGCATGGCGCCCTTTGGCAGCCCTGTTGTCCCCGAAGTGTACTGGAACAGAGCGGGGGCGGTGGGATCAGCGGCTGGAAAGCCCCCGTGGATGGGGGCTTCGTCGCCGATGTCCCTGGTCATGACCACTTCGCTGATGTTGTTTCCACCGGCGAAAGCCGGCCCTATGGCCAGCTTGACCCTGGGAAAAGTCAGGAAGAAACGAGCGCCGGAACTTCGGATTATGTGAGTCAGGTTGCCCAGGTATTTTTCGATCTTGCCGAAAGAAAATGGTGGGGCGGTTGGCACCGGGACGCCACCAGCCAGGAGCGTACCGAAAAATGCGTGGAGGAAATCAACCGTCGTAGGCAGGAGGATGATCACGCGATCTCGGGGTCTCAGTCCCCTGTTGAGCAGGTAGTTGGCATAGCGCCTGGACTCCTGGAGGATGTCCCGGTAGCTGTGAAAAACACCACGGTTCCGGTGATTCAGCAGGTTGATGCCATTCCCGCTGGACCTGGCCGCCACTTCCAGAGCTTCGATTATTGTGTTGGAATGTGGATTGTTGGGGATGGGGGACCGCACATGGGCCCTGGGACGGGCCAGGGTCGTTCCGTCCGGGAGGATGGAAGTGGCATTGCGACCCATGGGACCGCCTGCCGGCTCTGGGTTTCCGATCATACGAGCGTCTCCTTGGTGGACGGACTGGGCCGCACCATCTCTTCCTTCGACACCACCGCTATACGACATGCCTATATCGCCGGAAGAGAGCCAGTTCAAGCGAAAACCCCGCCGTCACCCATCGCTGGCCGGGAGTTCCTGGAACTCTCTTTCCCGACCATGCAAGCTCTGCTGCAATCCAGGTTCCGGAGATCGCCAGACGCTATTCCCCATGCTTCACTCTCCACGACGGGTTCCGTGTTATTCCAATGCCGTTCAACCAACAACGACAACTAGAGAGGTTTCTCCAGGAGATGTCCCAACCCAAAACATACACGAGGCTTGACGAAATCCGCGGAGAAGCCGTCCTCGGGGGCGGCAGGGCCCGCATCGAGGCCCAACATTCCAAGGGCAAGCTGACAGCCCGGGAACGCCTGGATCTCTTGCTGGATCCAGGCAGTTTCGAAGAGATCGACCTGCTGGTGAAGCACAGGTGCACCGACTTCGGAATGGAAGAAAAGCGCCTCGCCGGAGATGGCGTCGTGACGGGCTATGGAAATATCGATGGCCGAATGACCTTCGTGTACGCCCAGGACTTCACCGTTTTCGGAGGCTCCCTCTCGGAAACGAACGCCCAGAAGATCTGCAAGGTCATGGAGTTGGCAGCCAGGATGGGCTGCCCCATTCTGGGCCTGAACGACTCCGGTGGGGCCAGAATCCAGGAAGGTGTGGGCAGCCTGGGAGGCTACGCGGACATTTTTCTGCGCAACAGCATCTACTCAGGTGTCATCCCGCAGATAACCGGCGTGTTCGGCCCCTGCGCAGGTGGAGCCGTCTACTCGCCCGCCCTCACGGACTACATAGTAATGGTGGAAAAGACCAGCTACATGTTCATTACGGGTCCGAAGGTGGTCAAGACCGTGACAAACGAGCTGGTCTCGGCGGAGTTTCTCGGGGGTGCTGATGCCCACGCTTCAAAAAGCGGCGTTGCCCACTTCACTGCCCCCACCGAGCAGGGCGCCATAGCGACCATGCGCCGACTGCTCTCCTATCTCCCACAGAACAACATGGAAGATCCCCCCAGCCATCCCAGCGACGACCCACCCGATCGCCAGGATCCCTCCCTGGACGGCCTTGTCCCGGAAAACCCCAACCAACCCTACGACATACGCAATGCAATCACCCGGATTGTAGATCGCGAGAGCTTCTTCGAGGTGCAGAATCGCTACGCACCGAACATCATCGTGGGCTTTGCCCGAATGGCAGGGCGCACGGTGGGAGTCGTGGCCAACCAGCCCTCCTTCCTCGCTGGTGTCCTCGATATCAAGGCCTCCGTCAAGGGAGCGAGATTCGTACGCTTTTGTGATGCCTTCAACATTCCACTCCTCACCTTCGTGGACGTCCCTGGTTTTCTACCCGGGACTGCCCAGGAACACGGTGGAATCATCCTTCACGGTGCCAAGCTCATCTACGCCTACGCCGAGGCAACGGTTCCCAAGATCACCGTCATCACGCGGAAGGCCTACGGAGGAGCCTACTGCGTGATGAGTTCCAAGCATCTGCGTGGCGACATCAACTACGCCTGGCCCACGGCCGAGATCGCCGTCATGGGGCCACGTGGTGCCGTGGAGATCGTGTTCAGGAACGAACTCAAGGCAGCCAGCGACATGGATGCCCGCCAGGCCGAGTTGGAAGCCTCGTACCGAGAAAAGTTCGCAAACCCCTATATCGCCGCAGAAAGGGGCTACATCGATCAAGTCATCCACCCGAGGGAAACCAGGGCAAGGGTCAACAGGGCACTGGACATGCTGAACACCAAGAAAGACTCCAACCCGGTCCGCAAACACGGCAACATGCCACTCTGAAAGGTTTGAGGTAGACGGTGTTTCTCGATACCACCACGATCCTGTCGACCCTGGCGATTCTCGCATCCACCAAGGGAGCCCTTCCAGGCGATGATACCTGGCCGTATAGCGGAACACAGGCCATCATGGAGGCTGATGGACCACTGATCGCCGTCATCGGCATGGGCGTGGTATTCTCCGCACTCACGGTGCTTTTCCTGTTCTTGCTGGCACTCCGCCACTTCTTTCGAGACAAGGCCCCGCCGCCTGTTGTCGGGGGATCCCGGCCACACCCCGTACCGGATTCCAGCAATACTGGGGACTCCGCCGATACGGCGCTGGTCGTGGCGGCGATCGCCGTGGCACTGGAACTCGAGTTGGCCCAGGCGGCTGGTTCCCCACCCCTCCAGGCCCATCGAACGGCAGGCCGTGCTCCGGGAAGCGGCTGGAAAATGGCCCGAAACTCCCAACTCATACAGCAGCACAACGTCCTTTCACACAGACGGCGATGACAATTCTGTTCGTCTCGACACTGTGCGAAGGGTTACAGGAGCATCCTCCCGTCCCCCATGGCTGCCCGAAAACGAGATAGCCCGAACAAGGAGCATGTGTAGACTATGGCTGTGTGGACCATCGACGTAGAAAACCAGAGCTTCCAGGTAGAGGTTCGTCATGTCGGATCGAGTTATGCCACGGTCCTGGTAGACGGCAAGAGCTACGATGTGGGTATCCGCAGGCCCTCTTCGACCGGGCGCATCCAAGCGCTCGGTACCCAGTCGGCCAGCCCCGAAGACCCTGAACCCATCCAACAGGAACAACCAGAGACAGGTGCAGTCACACCAGGCATGGTCAAGAGCCCCCTCCCGGGGATGATCCTCGCCATACCCGTCAAGAAGGGCGAACTGGTCAAGACCGGAGACACCGTGATCAAAATCGAAGCCATGAAGATGGAAAACCAGATACGAGCACATGCCACCGGCAGGGTCCAGGAGATCTACGTTCAAAAGGGTGAAACAGTGCTTGAAGGTGCCAACCTAATGCTCATCGGGTAGCCCCTCGCATGGAAACCCTTCTGAACCTGTACCAGTTCACCGGAGTGGCACAGGCCGAGTACCGGCATGTGATCATGCTGGTCATCGGCCTGTCGTTCATCACGCTGGCAATAGTAAAGCACTACGAGCCGCTGCTCCTCGTACCCATAGGATTTGGCATCCTCATAGGGAACATCCCATTCGCCATGGAGATGAACCTGGGCATCTACCAACCGGGCAGCGTGCTCAACTACCTCTACTTTGGCGTCATCAAGGGGATCTACCCACCCCTGATCTTCCTGGGGATCGGAGCAATGACCGACTTTTCGGCCCTGCTCTCCAATCCCAAGCTGGTTCTGCTGGGAGCTGCCGCCCAGGTGGGGATCTTCCTGACCCTCATCGGCGCGCTGTACCTGGGCTTTTCGCCGGCAGAGTCAGGCGCCATTGGCATAATCGGCGGTGCCGACGGCCCCACGGCAATCTTTCTCTCCTCACAGCTCGCCATCGATCTCCTGGGGCCCATCGCCATCTCCGCCTACTCCTACATGGCATTGGTACCGGTGATCCAGCCCCCCATCATGCGGCTCCTTACCACCAAAAAAGAACGATTGATCCGCATGAAACCCCACAAGCCAGCATCCAGGCGCCAGAAGATCCTGTTCCCCATCATCACGTTCCTCATATGCGCGTTCCTGGCTCCCGGGGCCATAGCCCTCCTGGGTATGCTGTGTTTTGGCAACCTCCTCAAGGAATCGGGTGTGACCGAGCGCCTGGCCCAGACGGCTCGCGCGGCTTTCATCGACGTGGTGACCATCCTTCTGGGAGTTACGGTTGGCGCCAGCACCCAGGCCGATGTGTTTCTCACGTTCCGCTCGGTGCAGATCTTTGCGCTCGGGGCCGCCTCCTTTGCCATCGCCACGGCAGGTGGAGTCATTTTCGCCAAGTTGATGAACCTTTTTCTCAAGGAAAAGATCAACCCGCTCATCGGGGCCGCCGGAGTTTCGGCGGTTCCAGACTCGGCCAGGGTCGTACAGATGGTCGCCCTTGAAGAAGACCACGGCAACTACCTGCTCATGCAAGCCATGGGGCCCAACGTCGCGGGGGTCATCGGCTCTGCGATTGCCGCCGGAGTACTATGGGCAGTACTCACTTGACCAGGCCGCCGGGCCCCACTGGGCGAGTCACGGCCTCAAGCAGGTCCTTCCCGGTACTCGTGGTGGTTGGCCTGGGAACCCTGCTGGGCGCCATGTCCGGCTCCATGGCCAACATTGCCCTCCCTGACCTGGGGAGGGATCTGGGTATCTCGGTGGAGACATCCCGCTGGACCGTTCAGGCCTTCCACATCGCCGTTGGAGTGCCCCTGTTGTTGGTGGGAAGATTCGCCGACTTGTTGGGCCCATCCAGGCTCTACCTCACCGGCACCTCGATCTTCGGACTTGCTGCGCTGGGCTGCGGCCTTTCCGGTAGCTTGTCCATGCTGGTACTCATGAGAGGAATACAGGGAGTGGGGGCCGCCATGATCATGGCCTGCGGCCCGGCCCTGCTGACCACGACCTTTCCTGCACGCATGAGGGGAAGGGCCCTGGGCATGTTGGCCACGGCCACCTACCTGGGTCTCACCATAGGCCCCAGCGTTGGCGGCATCCTCGTGGCCGAGGCCGGGTGGCGCTTCGCCTTCCTGGCAGCCGCACCATTTGCTCTGTTGGTGGTCCTCCTGGGCATGAGCTTCCTGCCGGGCTCGAATACTGCTCACGGCACAGCTCCCGGAAGCAGCACGCCCCCAGGCCTGTTTTCACCACGAAACATGGGCGAAGCCGCGGCTCTTGCCCTGGGCCTATCCTGCCTGCTCTTCTTCCTGAGCCAGGTGGGGAGTTGGGGAGTTGCTGCTCCCAGGTCCATCCTCTTCGTCTCGGGTGCTGTTTCGGGGCTCCTGGTCTTCGCCCACCTGCAGCGCCGCAATCCCACAGCCTTGCTGGATCTGAGCCTCTTTCGTTCGCGATTGTTCACGGCTGCCGTCCTCAGTGCAGGAGCCAACTACGTAGCGTTGTTCTCGGTAATCCTCCTCATGCCTTTCTACCTGGAAGAAGGCTTGCACCTATCCACCTCTCGTGCAGGTCTGCTCCTGGGTGTACAACCGCTGACCATGGCCATGGTCGCTTCACCGTCCGGTTGGCTGTCGGACAAGCTGGGGAGCCGCCTGCTGGCCACCACCGGGATGGCCACACTGGCACTTGGCCTGTGGGGACTCGGCACGGTGGGAGAAGGAACGTCTGCTGGGCTCGTGGCGGTCTGGCTGGCTGTGATTGGACTCGGGACCGGAATATTCATCTCACCCAACTCCGCCGCCCTGATGGGTGCCGCCCCTGCTTCCCGACAAGGCATGGCCGGGAGCGTCTTGGCACAGGCCAGGACGCTGGGCATCTTTTGCGGTGTCGTGCTGGCCTCAACCACGTTCCGCAGGGCAGGTGGTACCACGGGGCAACCCTGGACCAGCGTGGACTTCCACGCCTTTACTGCCTCAACGAGATCTGCTCTCGTGCTCGCCGTGATAGGTGTTCTCCTGGCGGGGCTTCGGGGTTCTCGATCCCGGCGCGGGTTGACCAGTTGATCATGGAATCACCGGTGATATCGATATCCAGTCACGGAATCCCGGTAAATCAGGAACCTCTCGGGTGGAGACCCGCTGGAGAAGCAGCAACATGATCTTCCAGAGCCAGGCCGCCCTGAAGGAACGGATCACGGAACTCTCCGGGCGAAAGACCTACGGTCTCGTAAAAGTGGTGGAAGATACCTCCAACTACATGTCCATCCATGGCGGGATGGTCCTGCGCCTGGAGGGCGACGACTTCATGGTCCTGGGAGATGCCACGGAAGGGCGCTTCGGAATATCCGATCAACCCAAGTTCTGGGTCAAGAACTGTATCGATCTCACGGACGGGTCCCGAAAGATCGTCAAGCTGGTCTTTCATGAACAATTCAGTACGAGGCTTGGTCCCTTTACGGTCCGCTGCCGTCGCAGCGCCCAGAAGGAAAGCCAGGTCCTGGACGCGGTAGCGGGTGACCTGCGTTTCATGCAGGGGAGGACCGTCACGGACTCAAGCGGCAACAACGTCAGGATCATCGATTTCATAAAGGGCAGGTCGTTCTATCAATATCTCGCATCCCTCCCACAATCACACGAGACCTATTTTTTCCAGACGCTCCCGGATATCTTCCGACAACTCATCGACTGCGTCCAGGCCATGGCCCTTCTGCACAGGCATGGTCTGCAACACGGTGATATCCGCAACGACCACATCTTCGTGGAATCTGGCTCCGGACGATTCCGCTGGATCGATTTCGATTACACCGTGAATTACTCCGACTACGACCTGTGGAGCATGGGCAACGTGTTGAACTACGCCGTGGCCAAGGGAATAATGACCTGGCGTAGGGCAGTGGAGGGCTTGTCGGCGTCCAGATCGCGAACAGTGGAGATCACCCCCGACGACGCCCTGCTCTTCTACAGCTATCGACTGGCCAACCTCCAAAAAGTCTACCCGTACATTCCTTCTCCGTTGAACGACCTGTTGATGCGATTCTCGGCCGGAACGGAAGAGTATTTCATGGATTTCGACGAGCAGGTATCGCTGATGAAGAAAGTCTATCGGCAAACCTGGGGCTGAACGGTTCACCGTCGAAAGGATCGAAGGAACAGCCCCCCCCTTTCCCAACGGGATAGGAACGGGGAGATCGCGTTCAGGAAGGTTCAGCAGCGAAGTGTACGCCGTGTGAGCAGGGGGAGTTCCTGCTCGAGGTTGGAAGGAATGATCTTGACCAACCAGGTGTCGGCCGAGATCAGCCCGGGTTCAGTGAGCGCTACCTGGTTCCGCTGCACAACCTGGCCGCTCAAAGGCATGAAAACCGTGTGAAGCTCCCCGGTCACGGTCTTGATCTTGAACCCCACGTAGCCCTGCTCCACCAACTCACCCTCTGAGGGAAGGTGAAGCCTGTCCACCGCTCCGGTGGTTGTGAGGAACGACTCCTCTATGCCCAGGTTCATGGAGCCGTCCTGTTGGAAGGTGGCCCAGGAGTGCTCGCGAAGGTAGAAGGTGTCTCCTGGGGTCAGGTCCACGTGGGGAGTTCGGATACCCTCTTGTACTGCGAGTTTGTCCGCCTGTTCGCCTGCTTGTTCCACCATGACCGACCTGCGCATGGCCCTGTTGACAGGCCCCAGCAGCTCATGCCTGGTGAACGGCTTGGCCAGGTAGTCCACCGCTCCCAGTCGCAAGGCCTGTACCGCTGTGCGAATTGTGGGGTACCCGGTGATCATTATGACCGGAACCCGGTTGGAGTCTTCTTTGAGCTTCTCCAACAGCTCGATTCCGTTCATTCCGGCCATCATCAGGTCGGTAATGATGAGATCGTACTGCTCTGTTTCCAGGCTCTGAAGACCTTCCACGGCAGCAGATACTGCCGTCACATGAAAACCCTGCCTCTGGAGAATCCTTCTCAAGCTCACGTGGATGATCTCTTCGTCGTCGATGACCAGTATTTTCGGGGGCCGTTCTGCGCCCTCGGCGGAATGCTTACTTGAGCTCATTTCTTGGCTCCTGTTGCGGTGGTTCCATCGCCCAGGGGAAAAACAAGGCGGAAAGTGCTACCCACGCCAGGTGTGCTGTCGACCTCGACACGCCCTCCGTGCTGTTCCATTATACTCACCACCGCGGAAAGGCCCAGGCCGGTTCCCTGCTCCCCCTTGGTGGAAAAGAAGGGCTCGAAGATCTTGCACAGCCTGTCCTCGGGGATTCCAACACCATCGTCGGACACCGAGACCATCACACCACGAGCGCCGTCCCACATACCACTGGCAATCACGATTCTGCCCTTCATCTGCATGGCATCCCGGGCGTTGATCACGAGGTTGAGTATCGCCTGCTGGATCAAGGTGGAATCCACCAGGATTGCGGGAAGACCCGAATCCAGTTCCAGACCGAATACCACATCCTGGAACGATGCCTGCCGTTCCACCAGGTTGATGGTTCGTCGCACAATCTGGTTGACCTGTGCAGGACTGCGCTGGGGCTCCTTCTGCCGGGAGTAGTCCAGCAGATCCCGGACAATTCGCCGGCAACGCAGGGTTTCCTGCATTATCAACTTGTAGTCCTCGGCGACGGGATCCTGGGGATCCACGTCCAGCAGTAGATCCTCGGCAAAAGTGAGCACACCCGTGAGGGGGTTGTTCAACTCGTGGGCCACCCCGGCCGCCAGTTTCCCCACGGCTGCAAGCCTTTCCGAGGAAAGAACCTCTCTCTGGAGCTGACGCTCCGTGGTGACATCCCGTGCCACGCAACAAAGGCTTACCACGTCGCCCTTGTAGTCCTTGAGACCAAAACGCTCGGATACGAGGATGACCTCCTTGTCACCCAGGTGCAGGCGCTCTTCGCTGACGATATGCCCCCCCTGCTTCATGAAGATTTCGTCGTTGTGCTCCATTATTTCAGCGACTTCAGGAGGAAGAACCTCGGAGACGGCGCGACCGACCAGGTCCTTCTCGCTCAGTCCCAGGAGAGCACAGGCCCTGGGGTTTGCGAGCTGAAATCGACCGCTCAGATCCTTGATGGTGATGATCCCATGGACCGCGTTCATGATCTGCTTGAAGCGACGGGCCGACTCTTCCGTTTCCCTTTTCAGGAGAACCTGCTCCGTGATCTCCCGGGATGTCTCCACCACGCGTATGAGATTCCCGCGGGAGTCGAAGATGGGATTTGCGGTCACCTGGTAGTAGCCCTGCTTACCGCTGCGGCCTTCGCCGTAGTAGACGTGCTTTGCGGGAGCCTGGGTTCTCATCACCTCGATGAATGGGCAGGTGAACTCCGTACAGTTCATGAGGGTTTCGTTCCGACAGAAAGATTCGTAGCAGAACTTGCCCGTGGCCTTGTACCATGGTGTCTTCGTGACCTCTTCGAAACGGCGGTTGACCCTCATCACCCGCATCTGGGTGTCCATGACCATCACAAGTTCTGGAAGACTGTCCAGGATCTCCTGCAATCTTGCCTTGTCTTCCTGGACACGGGCCTCCAGGCGCGTTTTTTCTTCAAGCTCTTCCTGGAGATTGTTGAACATCTGTTCCAGGTCCCAGAAGACTCGTGCCAGGACGTGGTCCATCACCCGAATTCCCGGGGGCAGGTGGCTGTTGATCTCAGCCAGGACAGCGTCGCTGCCGGTCAACTCGATCACCAGTTCCAGGCCCGGCAGCGACATGGCTTCGCTGATGCTGTCCATTATTGGCCAACCCTGCGCTCTTCCGAACTGGCAGCCGACGGCGTCCGGGTTCCTGTCAACCAGTGCAAGTATTTCCAGGTCCAGGAACGGCAGTCTGCCCTGGTGTGAAAGCTCCAGAACCGCGCGACAGCCCTTTCCAGCACCCACGAGAACGGTCTTCATGAAGGCTCCTTTCGCAGCAGGAATCCCACCGTTTCAGCATAACAGGCGTTGCCACCACCTGTTCAGGGACCCTGCCCGGATTGCAGGGTATTGGCGGAACCACGGCCCAGAATCCGGGTATGGAACAAAGACTTCAGGTCTTCCAGGGCCATGTAGAGAGCCGGCACAAGGAGCAACACGATTATCGTGGCGAATAGCACCCCAAAACCGAGGCTTATGGCCATTGGCACCAGAAACCTCGCCTGAATGGAAGTCTCCATTATCATCGGCGCGAGACCCAGAAACGTCGTGATGGAGGTGAGCAGTATGGCTCGAAGGCGCAGCATTCCCCCTGATATCACGGCGGCTTCCGTTTCCTGCCCCCTGGCGCGCAGGCCGTTGGTAGCATGCACCAGCACCAAGGAGTCGTTCACGACGACTCCTGAAAGGGCCACCATACCCATGAAGCTCACGAGACTCAGGTCATATCCCATGAGTATGTGCCCCAGGAGGGCTCCCACGAAGCCGAAGGGTATGACCGACATGACGATGAGCGGTTGCAGGTAGCTGCGAAAGGGGATGGCAATCAAGGCAAAAATGGCAAAGATGGCCACCAGGTAGCTTCCAGCCAGGTTGTCAAAGGTGTCCTGCTGTTCCCTCTGCTGCCCGACCAGCTCGATCCCCAATCCCGCATAGTTGTTCTCGATCTCGGGGAAGACCTCTGTCTGTAGTGATTCCAGGACGTTCCGAGGAGATGGAACCCCGGCCTTCAGCTCCGCAGATACGTGTACGATCCGCTTTCCATCTTCGCGAATGATGGATGTGGGGGCTCGACTGCGTTCATATCTCGCCACTTCGTGAAGGGGCACGAAGTCTCCGCCGGCGGTCCGAACCAGGAAACTGTCCAGGTCGTACTCGGAGGCCCTCTGTTCTTCCGGCAGGCGAACCATGATCTTGATCTCGTTCCTGCCCCGCTGCTCGCGGTACGCTTCGACCCCGTAGAAAGCGGCCCTGAGCTGACGAGCGATGTCGTCGGATGTGAGCCCCAGGCTGGTGGCTCGTGGCAACAGGTGGAAATCGAGCTGCGTCTTGCCCGAGGCGTATTCGTTTTCAATGTTGCGCAGGTCGGAGTAGGAGTGCAGAACATCGCTCAACTGCCGTGAAGCCGGTGCAAGCACCGCTGGGTCGGAGTGAGAGAGCTGTACGTCCACCGCCGATCCTGCTCCAGGTCCCACCGCCGAGTTGAAGGTGAGCGCCTCCACGCCGATCATCTGTGGCGTATGCCCGGCCCAGGATGCCGAAAAGCTCTCGGCGCTCACCTCCCGCTCCGCCGATGGCACCAACTGGACTTCGATGGATACGACGTGGCTCCCCACCTCCATGGGATTGAAGCGCTTGACCACGCCCTCGCCAAGCCTCGTGTAGATACCCCTGACGATCCCCATTCCTCCGGACTCCTCTATGGCCTTGTCCAGGGATTCTTCCAATTGTTGCTGAACATCAAGGGTTCGCTGCAAGGCCACGCCGTAAGGCAGGCGTGCCGACACCGTGACGACATCGCCCTCCAGGCTGGGAAAGAAATTGAAGGGGACGAGTCCGGAGGAGACCACCCCAACGGACAGGAAGAAAAACGCCCAGGCGATGGAGAGCGACAGGTAGCGTCTGCTCAGCACCCACTCCAGGGTGGGGCGGTAGACCTTCCTGGAGAAACTCTCCAGAGCACGCGCCGTGGATAGACTGAAGCGATCCGACCACGCGAACAGCCTGGTCCCCCATACAGACGGATGGGCCAGGTGGGCTGGGAGCACGAAGAATGACTCCAGCAACGAAAAGGCGAGGATCGTGGTCACCAGGATGGGGAACAGCCTGAACACCTTCCCCATGGTGCCGGGGATGAAGAAAAGCGGCATGAAAGCAGCCATGGTTGTCAGCACGGCGAAGGCCACGGGCACGGCCATCTCTCGTGCGCCGGCGATGCTGGCTTCAAGGGCGCCCATTCCGCCTTGCATCTTGCTATGGGCGTTCTCACCCACGACGATGGCGTCGTCCACTACCATGCCAAGAGTCAGGATCAACGCGAACAGGCTGAGCATGTTGATGGATTGATCCATCCCTGGCATAAGGAAAAACGCCCCCAGGAACGACACGGGAATGCCAAGCGCCACCCAGATGGCCAGCCGTAGCCTCAAAAAAAGTGCCAGCACCAGCACAACCAGCACGAAGCCAATCGCTCCGTTGTCCAGGAGCAGGTCGATCCTCTCGTTGAGCTTCTCCGATTCGTCGTCCCACACCGTCAGGTGAACGGTGTCGGGAAGGTCCTGAGCCATCTCCGCGGCGTACTCCCTGACCAGGTCGGAGATGGTCAAGGGCCGTTCATCCCCTATTCGATAGGCGGTCACCCTTATCGCGGGCTCCCCGTTCAAACAGGCTGCCTGGTCGGTGTCTGCGTATCCGTCGTCGATGGTGGCGATATCGGCCAGCCGGACCATTGCTCCATCCCCGGTACTCCGAATGACGATATCGCCAAGTTCTGCGCCCGAGATCTTCCTGTCGGCCAGCCGGAGCAGTATCTCTCCTGCCTGGGTATCGATGCCACCACCGGGCAGTTCGAGAGAGGACATCTCTATCTGCCTGGCCACATCTTCCAGGATGAGACCGTACTTCTCGAGATCCTGACGCCGGATCTCCACGGAGATCTCCATGGGAGGGACACCCCCCAGCTCCACCTGGGTGATGTCGTCGAAGGACAGCAGGTCGTTCCTTACACGTTCACCCAGGGCATGGAGTACGGACAGCTCCTGTTGACCCGACACGAT
Source organism: Myxococcota bacterium (assembly GCA_024276675.1). Lineage (GTDB taxonomy): Bacteria > Myxococcota_A > UBA796 > UBA796 > JAFGLY01 > JAJRWT01. Next base: position 298,373 of record JAJRWT010000032.1, read on the forward strand.
GAGGGAGATGACCGCCTGCCTGCGGGAAACCAGCGATACAGATGGTTCTTCTGAGTCACCGGGGAACGACGTGATCTGATCGACGGCGCTCTTTACGTCTGCCAGTACCTGGTTGACGTCAGCGTCAAGGAGCAGTTCCACCACCACGCTGGCGTTGCCCTCGGAAGCGATGGAGTGGACGTACTTCACGCCATCTAGCCCGCGAACCGCCTCTTCCACGGCCAGGACTATCCCCTGCTCCACCTCGGATGGACTCGCTCCAGGGTAGGACACCGCCACCTTCACCATGTCCATGTCGAACTCGGGGAAGATCTCCTGCTTTACCCGCGAGAGTCCAATGAGTCCACCCACCACCACCACGAACATCAGCAGGTTGGCGGCCACCGGGTTGTTTGCCATCCAGGCCACAGGTCCGGAAGCGTATCTTCTACGATCCATGCCTGTGTCCCCCAGCGCCGCGCCTCCCGGCATTGAACCCACGTCGGTACATCAGGGTTGCTCCACGCCATGGTCGGGCTGGATCTGCACTCGTTGCCCCTGCACTGGAAGAGAAAGTGGACTCGTGACCACCAGGAGTCCCTCATCCAGTCCCGCAGTCACGAATACGCGGTCATCGAAACGCCAGCCAACATCCACCTTCCGACTGCCGAGTCTGTGTTGATCGTCGACTATCCACAGCGTGTCGCCATTGTAGAGAGCCGATGCCGGCAACTCGAACACCCCCGACAGCTCCCTGCCTTCGAACTCCAACTCCACGAAGGCCCCGGGCAGCATGGGTAGACCTCCTTGACTGGCAGCCAGGGGATCGTCCACGTCGACCACGAGCCCAGCTCTGCGTGTCTCGGGTTCCAGTTCTCCCGACAGTGCCACTATTTTGCCGTCTCGTTCAAGCCACTTCCCCGTCCCCACGGCTTGCAGCACCCGGGCACCGGAACCCTGTCGGGAGTTGACGCCTGGGATCTCCAATAATTCCAGGCGCTCGACGGGCACATAGGCCATGACCCGGAATGTGTGGCTGCCCACCAGGCTTGCCACCGGCGTGGATGGAGTCAGCACCTGTCCCACATCGATCCACTCATCGATGATCATCGAGTCGAAAGGCGCATGAAGCTCCGTACGTTCCAGGTCCAGGCGAGCCTGCTCCAGGCCGCTCCTGGCGGCTTCGAGAGCCAGCTCGGCCGTTTCCAGGTAGGGCTTGCGCAGTGCGAGGGCGGCGTCGTCGGCAGAACGTTCGTCTCCCAGCAGCTCCCATTCACGCTGGGCCACCACCTGGCGCCTGGTTTCCAACTCCAGATCCAGCTCCGCCTGGCGGACCAGGCTTTCTTGTTGGTGCAGAGCCAGCTCGTAGTCCCTGGGGTCTATTCTGGCCAGAAGCTCACCCTTCTTGAAACGCCCGCCGGGGAGCAGGTCTCGAGACTGCCAGACTACTTTTCCGCCAACCTGGGAAGTAACTGTCACGGTGCTGGCGGGCGCCACCACCCCAGTGGCTCGGACAATGGCGGGGGTCTCCATGGCAGCGGTTTCGATGGTCGTTACCAGTGTGACGCGTGGTCTTCTGGGTTCGCGCCTGGCCCTGCCCACCAGCAGGTTCAAGGCAAGCGCTCCAGCCAAGCCAACCAACAGAATCCCCGGCGGCAGCAGCAGCGCTGTGTGACGCTTCATGGTAACTCCATGGCCGGCGGATTCTCCCACACGTTCATCCAGCTACCCCCGAGGGCCTCGTGAAGCTGCACCCTTGCACTCAACAACTGCCTCCTGGCCAGTAACAGGTTCAGGCGAGCCTGTTGCTCGCTCTCCAGTGAAGTGAACACCGTCAGGTACTCAATCGTCCCCAACAAGTAACCCGCACGTGCTTCTTCAAAGGCCAGGCGTGCCGCCTGGTACTGTTCCCGGTAGGCATCCAGCTCCAGCTTCTTTGCCTCCTCGGTTTCGACTGCATCCTGCACTTCTTTTGCCGCCTGCAACAGAACCTGCATGTAGTCATGCTCTGCTGCCCGCTCCTGGGCTCGGGCCTGGCGTATGGAAGCCCGCGTTGCTCCACCCTGGAAGATTGGCAACGACAGACTGGCGTTGGCTCCCCAGGTATGCTGGATATCGAGATCGTCAATCCTCCTTCCCTGCAATCCAATATCTGCGGACACCTGCAACGAGGGGAGCAACGAAAGCACCTCGCTCATGGTTCGCTGATGGGCCGCTTGCAGCCTGGCCTCCATCGCCTTGACATCCGGCCTGTTGCGGACAAGGTCCGTGGGTTCGGCGAGTGATGGTCTGGATGGTAGATCTGGAAGCTCCGAAGCAAGTCGTGGTACAGGGGTCGTGGAATCCCGCCCCAGCAACAGCGCCAGTTCCCTTTGAAAGAGCGTACATTGCAGGTTGGCAGATGGGAGTGTCGTCCGGGTGGACGCTGCCTGCTGCCTCTGCTGCAAGACATCGATACCGTCGGCATCTCCACTCCTGTAGCGATCTTCCACGAGTTCCAGGAGCGACTCGCTGGTGGATATCTGCTGCTCAACGATGGAGAGTTCCTCCCGCGAAGCCAGCACATCGAAGTAGGCCTCGGCCACGAGCGCCGAGAGAGCCATTGTCTGGGCCTCCACATCGCCCCTGGTGGCCAATACATCAAAGCGGCTGGCCCTGTATTCCTTTCTGGCGACACCCCAGATATCAAGTGGAACATCGACACCCAACAAGGCGTTGCCGGTGTAGAAGGTACTGGATGCATCCGTGGTACCGTTGGCGGAACCCAGGTCGCCGAACTGAAAGCCCAGGGAGCTGCGGGGAGCCATGTTTGCGCCCACATCCAGGGAGGAGCTGGGCAAGAGTGCGGCAAAACTCTGCATGGAGCCAGCCCTGGCCTCTTCCACCTGCAACCAGGTCGAGCGTAGATCATGGTTTCGCGAAAGGGCCTCTTCCACGAGCTCGTTCAGTTCATCGATGCCAAAAGACTTCCACCACTCATCCGTTGGGGCCGTTGACGGGTGGTCCGAGCCGTGGAATTCCTGCACCGGCCCGACCCCGGCGAACTCCACGGTGGAGGCAGAAAGGACCGTCGGACAAAGAGAAAAAAGGATCAACAGCGAGTCCCTCAAGGTATTCCTCCCGGTGAGCCATCTTTGGGTACCCCTGATCTGGAAGAAACAAAAGTATCAAGTTTCCGTCCCTGGTTCCCGTCCGGTGGGGACGGATCCAGCAGGAGCGAGTCGCCATGGAGCCAGGTGCGTCCGAGCAACCCGCCGGATTGGCAACGCTGTTTCACGTGGTTGCGTGGAAGTGCCTGGCCAACGATGAAATCAAGGGAGCCGCTCCTGCGACGGAAGCTATCTCCGCATGGAAACTCCGTAGTGACCATGGGTATGGATATCCCGGCAGGGAGCCACAGATTCAGAGCCTCAGACCGACTCGCGAGGGAAGAGCGGGTGGAACATGATAGCCCATGTGGGTATTGAGTGCGTTCAGGATTCCCGGTGGCGTGGCAGCCACTACGCCCTGCCCTGGGGAAACCTACACAGATCAAGGTTTACAAGAATCGCAACACCACGCTGGCACAGGACCCCGCCAACTGGAGGCACCGTGAAACCAAAGGTTTTGATCGTAGACGACGAAAGCGCATTTACCAATTACCTGTCACGGCGTCTCAGCCTGCGGGGTATGTCGGTTCAAGCCGTGGGCGACGCTGAAACCGCACTCAAGGTCCTGGAAAAATCTCCGGTGGATGTCATGCTCCTTGACATATGCCTGCCAGGTATGGATGGATTGGAAGCCCTGAAAGTGCTCCAACGGGATAGAAAGCGGCCAAAGGTGGTGATGTTGACCGGACATGGATCCATAGACCTTGCAGTGGAAGGCATGAAACTGGGCATCACCGATTTCCTGCAAAAACCCTGCGATATCGACTCCATCGTCAAGGCCATCGAAGAAGCAACCAGCACCGGTACAAGGGAACAGTAGAGCGCGACGCGCGACATCTTCGGTGTCCAGACAACAGACACGAGGCCCGATAGAGCCCCCAATGCTGAAACGTCTTCTCCCCTTCCTGTCGTGGTTCGAGGCCTACGACATCTCTTCTTTCAGATCTGATTTCATCGCGGGCCTGACTGTGGCGCTCGTGCTGATTCCACAGTCCATGGCCTACGCCCAACTCGCGGGCCTTCCCGCCTATTACGGGTTGTACGCGGCCTTCCTGCCACCCATGGTGGCCGCGCTTTTCGGCTCCAGCCGGCAACTGGCTACCGGCCCCGTGGCCGTCGTCTCTCTCATGACTGCTGCAACTCTGGAGCCGCTGGCCACGGCAGGGAGCGAAACCTATATCGCCTATGCCATCCTGTTGGCTCTGGTGGTGGGGCTGTTCCAGCTCTCGCTGGGCCTTCTGCGCCTCGGCGTCGTGGTCAACTTTCTCTCCCATCCCGTGGTCAACGGCTTTACCAACGCCGCTGCCCTTATTATTGCTTCTTCCCAGCTTTCGAAAATCTTCGGCGTCTACGTGGACAAGGCGGAACACCACTACGAGACCATATGGAGGGTGCTGGTAGCGACGTTCCACTACACACACTGGCCAACCTTCGGCTTCGATCTCCTGTCTTTCGCCATAATGTACGGCGTCAAGCGCCTGAACCCGAAGATCCCGAACGTGTTGGTGGCTGTCGTCGTGACAGTGATCATCTCCTGGGCCACTGGCTTCGAACACAACGAAGTTGTCAAGCTTGGTTCCATAGCATCGGAATCCGCCCAGGCTGCCCTCCTGGATTTGAACACCGCAATCCACGAGATCGAAGTCCTCGAGACAGAACGCGCCGAGACTTCCGCCGCGGAAATACAGGCGGAAAAAGAATACGGCTCCCATTCCATCCAGGTAACCAGAATCTCTCAGGAAGTAGAGATCACCAACCTCCGAATAGAGGAATTAAAAAAAGAAGCCTTCCTGCTGCGTGAGACGCTGCGCCGCTATCTATTCGATGCCGTTCCACAGGAAGATGGCAGTCTCCGCTTCTTTCCCCATGGCGAGAGCCCACCCGGGAGCAGCACCGACGGCCGGAAGTGGCGAATAAGCTGTGGCTACAACCCCATAGACGAACATGCCATCACCATGACGGGCGGCGGGGCAGTGGTGGGCACCATTCCTCCTGGACTTCCCAGCATCTCCGTTCCCCAGATCGACTTCTCGCTGATGACACGCTTCCTGGGGGCTGCAGTGATCATCTCGCTGCTGGGCTTCATGGAGGCCATCTCCATCGCCAAGGCCATGGCCACGAAGACCGGGCAAAGACTGGATCCCAACCAGGAGTTGATAGGCCAGGGACTCGCCAACATCATCGGCTCCTTCGGGAGCAGCTACCCGGTATCAGGGTCATTCTCCAGGTCCGCCGTGAACATCCAGGCAGACGCCGTTTCGGGAATATCCAGCGTGGTGACGAGCCTCGTGGTAGTTGTCGTGCTGCTGTTCTTCACGCCTCTGCTGTACCACCTGCCGCAGTCTGTCCTGGCCTCGGTGATCATGATGGCGGTCATCGGTCTGTTGAACATCCGTGGCTTCATCCACGCGGCAAAAGCACAACCCACAGACGGCATCGTATCGGTGCTCAGCTTCCTCTGTACGATAGTCTTTGCACCCCACCTGGATCGTGGAATTCTGGTGGGGGTCGGTCTCTCCCTGGCCATCTTCCTGCACCGGGGAATGCGCCCCCGGATTGTCTTCCTTTCCAGGTACATAGACCACACCTTCAGGGATGCGGAACGTTGGAACCTGAAACGATGCAAGCACATCTTGGTCGTTCGTTTCAACGGAACCCTCTTCTTCGCAAACACCTCCCATCTCGAAAACCGTATTCTCAGCGAAATCGCAAACATGCCCGAGATCAAGCACGTTGTGCTGGTGGGCAATGGTATGAACGAAATCGATGCCTCCGGTGAAGAGATCCTCTCCCAACTCTGGGACCGCTTGCACGAAATGGGCCTGGGGATGTCCTTCACAGGCCTTAGCGACGGGATAGTGGACGTCCTGCGACGTACACATCTGCTGGAAAAGATCGGGGAAGAAAACCTTTTCCCCAACGTGAACATGGCCCTGAACACCATAGTGTACCTGCTCCACGAAGATTCAGACGAGCACCCCTGCCCATTGGTGACCCCCTGCCCCAGGAGCGCTCCGGAGCCTTCCCCGGACGCAGGAACCAGGCACAGGAATACACCCACCTGACAACCGCATTGCAGGCATCACGGGCAAGCTGCTCACACGGCCTGTGTCCAAGAATGCCGACAAGCCTCGGAAAAGACGATAATATCAACCAACCTGGCTGTTCCCTTTCCCTGCAGAATCCCACCGCTTCCGAAAGGCAACCTTGCTCTTCCTCCTGTTGATGGCCACATTGGCCCTGGCCGATGGAACTGGAAACGTCGCCATCCCCAACGTGGACCTGCGCCTGGCACAACCATCCCTCGGCTCGAGTGCCGCGTTGTGGACCGATGATTCCGGGCACATCGATGGTTCCCACGTCGTAATGGGCATGGGTGTCGACTACCTCAGGAATCCCCTGGTAGCCATGTATGAATCCGGTCTAAGGGAACCTGTGGTGTCGAACCTGCTGGCCTTGGACCTGAACCTCGGCTACGTCGTCCGCCGCTGGCGCCTGGGAGCCAGGCTGCCCGTGATGCTGTTGTCCACCGGCAGTCGGGATGCCGATTCACCCGGCCTTGGCGATCTGGGCTTCGACACTCGTTTCACCTTGTTGGACAGTGCAAATACCCCCATGGGTCTAGCCCTGGCAGGGCGCCTGGGACTGCCCACCGGCGATGTTGGTTCGGGGATGGCCTACGGAGCCATGACCTGGGAGGCGACACTGGTTGCAGACACTCGGCCGGGTTCCTTCCACATCGCTATAAACGCTGGATACCGCGGCTTGCCCAGCGAAGATCTTCCCGCGTTGACCTGGGATGACCAGTTACTGTTGAGAGCTGCGTTGGCTCGCTTCTTTGGCGACGATCTCTCCCTATCCGTGGAAGCCGTCGTTCTCCAGGATATCTCGGCCAGCAGCGGCTCCATCGGTGGTACTCCGGCCGAGGCCACCTTTGGCTTCCACGAACGCATCGTGAGCGACCTCCTCGTCCATGCCGGAGTGGGGACAGCCCTGACACAGGGTATCGGATCGGCCGTTTTCCGGGGAACGCTCTACTTTACCTGGAACCCGGAGCCCGCAACACGCCGCACCAAAACCTCCAACGAACGGACTGCCCCCGACGCTTCTCCCCAGACCACCCCACAGGCCGCTCCCCTCCTCCCGGAAGGCGCCGTGGGAAGAAACGACACCGACACCGACAAGGACGGCGTGACGGATTCCCACGACTCCTGTCCCCGCCAACCCGAAGACCGGGACGGCTACCAGGACGAAGACGGTTGTCCGGATCCGGCCACCCCCGTGGTGATCAGGCTTGAAGATCCCGATGGCAACGCAATCCCGGATGTTCAGGCATCCATCGACGGGCCTGGCCATTTTTCCAGCAACGAGTCCACCTTCGGTCTGGATCTCCACCCGGGGAGCTACCACCTGTGGGCTGCCTCCGATGCCTTTTTCCCGATTGAATCCGACATCACGGTGGGTGGAGAAGCCCTTGAAATCGTCCGCGTGATGGAGCCCAGGCCACCCACCATGGCAAGAGTACGACTGAAAGTCACCGATCCATTCGGTAATCCACTGGACTTCGCCCTGAAACTGGACGCCAACGCATCGCTGCCGGTGGAAGGGGGCGAAATCGGGGCCATGGTGTTGCCGGGCAGGCACTCGTTTCTGGTCAAGGCCGATGGCTTCGCAGACAAGGAGATCGAATTGGAAGTTGACGCCGGCGAAAGTCGCGAAGTGGAGTTGCACCTGGTACCGCTGGACTGATCGACGCCGCCTGGGTTGTCTCAGCGAAAACGTTGGGAAGAAATATCAGAACGGAGAAAAGAAACATCACGCGGCCCGCTCCTGTCGTTTGCTGGATAATGATGGCTTGTGCATCCACGACCCACAGCTTCTGCTGGTCAACAAGCAGGAAAGTCCTTGCGGGAGTCCAGGACCCGGGCTGCTCGTGGGGCTATGAACAGGCTTCGTGCATCCGAGACACACACCCGTGAAGATGAACGCAGAGATGGAGCAGCCACGCCGATGCCCGAACGTCTGGACTGGGACAGCTACTTCATGAACATCGCGAGAGTGGTCTCATCCCGGGCCACCTGCCCCCGCCGCTACGTCGGAGCGGTCATCGTGAGAGACAAGACCATCTTGTCGACAGGCTACAACGGCTCCATACGTGGAATGCCCCACTGTACCGAGGTGGGTCACATGATGGAAAACGGACACTGCGTGGCCACCATCCACGCGGAACTGAACGCCATCATACAGGCGGCTCGGAACGGCGTACGCATAGAAGGAGCCACCATCTATGTAACAGCCAGCCCGTGCTGGACCTGTTTCAAGGCACTGGCCAACTCAGGAATACGGCGAATCTGCTACGGCGAAATCTACGACGACGAACGCAGCTTCCTGGTTGCACGACGGCTGGGCATCACGATGGAGCACATAGCCATAAATCACCGCGTCTCTGCGGTCTCGGTTCCTCCTGCCGAGCCTTCAACCTGAGACGTTCCACCGGGATTCAGCAGGGCTTCCAGCAGCCCGAAGGTTTCCGACTCGCGCTCATCCACGAAACCATCAGCCTCGATCATGGCTCTGGCGGTCTCCAGGAAGAGGCGCTTCTGCTCGTCGGGGATGTCCATGGGGTCGATGTCTTCGGCACGAGGCGGCCTTTCCAGCCATCCCCTGACGAGTTGGACTTCGTCTTCCGGGAGCTGGAACCTGCGCAGAAGTCTGGCGACATAGGCGCGTTCCTCCTGGCGGATTTCAAGGTCCGCCCATGCGAAGGAGCACACGAAACGGAAGAGCCTGAGTCTGTCGCTCGATGAAAGCCGATGCATGAGAACTCCTGGCCAACGGACGGTCGGGCCTGCGAATCAGGCCTGCTCTTTTCGGTGGATACTCATAAAGCCACCCCATTTGCGGATTTCGTCGAGACGACAGGAGTTGACGAAACGACCCTTGTAGATGGTCATGTCGGGACAACCATCGCACATGTTGGCGCCCATGCCCTCTTCCATGTCCGGAGCCTGGACAATGGTTATGGACTGGGTGTACACGGGCTTGGCCATGTCTCTTGGATGCTTGAGTCCATCCAGCAGGTAGCGACCCAGTCCCGGTCGAAGAACCGGATCCACAAAGCCCAGCCCCAGCACCGTGGGGGAACGGGCGGGCTTCTTCACGAAGGCAGTGTAGCGCCCCTTCAAGATGTGATTGGAAGTCTGCGCTATCTCGAAAGTGCGAGGGCCTGCATAGCCGAAGATCCTTCCCGGCCTCCCCATCCGGACAGTCATCAGGAACTTGTTGGAGAGGTGATCGTTGGTGCCGTTGAGATATGCCGCCGGCTGGAACTCGGGGTCGGTTTCGTTCATGACTTCCGCCACGCGATTGCTGGTGACGGTGATGGCCTGCATGTCGTCGTCGGTGTAGTTCAGCTCCTGGGCGGGTATTTCCTTGCCGTTCACCAGGTAGGTGTACTCGTCGGAGATGGGTACGGCTCTGTAGGTGATGAACACCAGTCCGGTCACCTTGCCCATGTTGTCGGCAGCCCAGTTCAAGATCCTGGGGACGATGTGGAGGTTGTCATGGAAGACGGTCATTCCTATCGTGCAGTTGACACCGCCGACCCTGTGGCACAAGTCGGCGTAGTACTGGCGCAGCTCCATGAGTTTTTCCTCATCGGCGCCTTCCCAGCCCGGCCTCGACTGGAACCGGTCGATGTGGAGCCCCAGATGGGTAACGCCTGCGTCTCGCAGACGCGGCAGGGTTTCGTCGTTCAGGAGAACCCCATTGGTGACCAATACGCACTTCATACCAAGATCGCGGCAGGTGCGGGCGATTTCTTCGATCTGCGGGTGCGTGGTGGGCTCGCCGCCCGCCACGGAGATGTTGTCGCAGTTGCGATATTCCCTGAAGTAGCGGATCTCTTCCTGCAGCTCCTCGAGGGGGCGATGGCCCAACGCCCTGGAGCGATAGCAGCCCTTGCACGAGATGTTGCATATGTCGGTCACTTCAAGCCAGCCGATGGGATTGTCGGTAACAGAAAATGGTGCTCGATAGAGAAAGGAATGCGAGATGTTCATCTCTTGTCTCCTCTGGGGTATGGGAGTTCCCTGATAACCAAGGCGATGGACAGGGGGAAGTAGGCCACTGATGATATCCGCGTACCGACTACAAAAAACAGGCATCCAGCCGATGGCCCTTCGGGGAGGCCTGCCTGGCTGACAGCTCTGGCGGAGACCATTGCTGGACAGTCGGGCATTCAGGGTCATTTCGAAGCAGCTCTGAAACCCTGGACCGGCAAACAGCATCCCAGCAGGGCACGGAAGGGGCGCCCGCTGGCGGGCCGAAATGCCCCGTGTCCGGCTCAGGATTCGGGCGGGCAGGTCCCCGCTGGGATAGCAGGTGGAGAAGTCCTGGTTTCTTCATGCCCGGGCCAACCCCGACCAGACCGCAGGCAGAGTTCCTGAATTCTGCCCGAACCAGGAACAATCACACCCGAATTTCCACCAGGAGGCCGTATGGCACGTATTTCTCTATGCTTCGCTCTGTTCTTCAGCCTGGCGACCGCCTGTGGCGGGTCCGTAACCGAAAAGGCCGCCAGGAGTTCCGAGCCCTCGTCCGGCACCCAACCAGCAGAATCCACCGCAAGCACGACACGCGACAAGACCGACTCCCCTGGCAACGCCGCCAGGCCAGCCGAGTCCGCCTCGGCGGGGCAGACCCTGCCAGAGACCATTCCGGCTCCCGACGACGTCGCCTCACCTCCCGAAGGTGCCGAAAAAACCGCCTCCGGACTATGTTCCAAGGTGCTCACCGCCGGGACCGGCTCCAGGCATCCCAGCGCCACCGACACCGTAGAGGTTCACTACACAGGCTGGACCACAGATGGGCAGATGTTCGATAGTTCCCGCACCAGGGGACAAACCGCCAGCTTCCCTCTCAACCGGGTCATCGCCGGCTGGACGGAGGGGCTTCAGCTCATGGTAGAAGGAGAATCCAGAAGGTTCTGGATCCCAGAAGAGCTGGCCTACAAGGGAAGGCCCGGAAGGCCCCAGGGAATGCTGGTCTTCGACGTGGAACTCATCCAGATCAAGAACCAGTAGAGCCGCCCCTGGCAGCACCATTGTCAACTCCAGCCCCGTCGTGGGGAGCGGTAGGTTCCGGGAGAACAGAACCGAATCCCACCATGATGGGCTCCGGTTCAAGCCGGATCCCCCAGCGGTCCCGGACCTTGCACTGGATATGTTCGGCCAGTCGCAGGATGTCCGTTGCTCGCGCATCGCCCAGGTTGTACAGCACCAGGACATGCCTGGGCGACAGCCCCGCTCTTCCCATGGAGTAGCCCCTGGAAAACCCGCTCTGCTCCATGAGCCAGGCAGCCGAGAGCTTGACCATTTCCCGGTCCCCATCCTGTACGGGGTAGAGCGGTACGGCTTCCCTGGAGATGCCGCGTGCCGAGAATGCATCCAGCAGACCCTCCAGCCTGGAACGAGGCAGAACAGGGTTCACGAAGAAACAACCCGCACTCCTGCTCTCAGGAAAACTTGCATCCAGCAGAAGCCCCCGCCGGCGTCGAAGCTGCAACACGACCTGCCTTGCCTGCGCAGCGGTGCTTTTCGGGCCGTGGCTGTCCCGCAGGACACGCTCCAGTTCGGTGTAGTCTCCCGGCCGGTGGAAGCCCCGGGAAAGCTGGAACTCTACCTCCAGAATGGCGTAGTGCCCCGGGTCGGACCGGAAGATGCTGTGGCGGTAGCCGAAACCACACTCTGAGTTCCCGAGATCCACCATCTCGTCCAGCCGGATGTCGAAGGCCCTGATCCTGGTGACGGTATCGGAAAGCTCCTGTCCGAAGGCTCCCACGTTCTGGACTGGTGCTGCTCCCACCAGGCCGGGGATGCCGGAGAGGCACTCCAAGCCCGCCAGCCCGCGTCGTGTACAGAGTTCCACCAGGTCGTCCAGTTTCTCGCCGGCGGCACAGGTGACCAACACGCCGGCCCCACTCTGGCGAAACGTGATTCCCCTGCTGCGGATCGCCACCACGGTACCCGGAAAACCTCCATCTGCCACCAACAGGTTGCTCCCGGCCCCCAGGAGCAGCAGGTCATCGCCACTTTCATGTGCGCCGCGTATGGCCTGCACGATCTCCGTTGCGTTGTTGGCCCGGAAGAACGACCCGGCAGGGCCCCCCAGGCCAAAGCTGGTCAAAGACGAAAGAAGTACCTTTTCGTCTCTGGTAATTTCGTTCATGTGGACTCCGTGTTTTCGAGGTACTGTTCCTACTCTATGTCGCCCGTGGCTGACCCGGGCAGAATTGATCACAGCTCGATGAACCAAGAACACTGACCAGGACCATGACAACAAGGAGCAACACCAGACTGGGACTCGGCCCATTCTCACTCCTGGCGATGCTTGGAAAGGGTGGCATGTCCGAAGTGTGGTTGGCCCGTCACAGGGAGACGCGGCTCTCCGTGGCTGTGAAGCTGGTGACGGCCAGTTGGGCAAGGGAGTTGGCTGCCGGCGACCTGCTGCGAAACGAAGTCAGGTCGGTCGCCGCGTTGGAACACCCCGGCATAGTGGCCATGGTCGACTACGGCGAGGTCTCCGAATCCGATGCACGTTCCCTGGGCAGCCGCTTCCCACCCGGAACACCCTGGTTGGCCATGGAGCTGGTAGACGGTGGTTCCCTGGAATCGTGCTGCGGAATACTGGAATGGCACGGAATCCACTCCATCCTGCGAGGCCTCCTGGATGCCCTCGCCCACGCCCACGCACGAGCGGTCGTCCATCGAGACATCAAGCCCAGTAACGTGCTCCTCACGCGCTCCCACCAGGCCCCCCGCCTGACCGACTTTGGCCTGGCCCACGCCACGGACCAACTGGAGTACCGGGACACGGACCGCCCCATCATGGGCACGCCGGCCTTCATGGCGCCCGAACAATTCGAAAACAGGTGGCGCGACTTCGGCCCCTGGACCGACCTCTACAGCCTGGGTTGCCTCGCCTGGGCCCTGGCATGTGGACCCCCCCCATTCGGTGCTTCGGACTCCTTCGAAGGCATGAAGAACGCTCACCTGGAAGCTCCCCTCCCCCCCTTCACCCCACGGGTTGGAGCTGTGGCCGGCCTCGAGGTCTGGCTTGCGAAACTCCTGGCCAAGAAGCCCGAACATCGCTTTCAGAGGGCTGCCGACGCCGCCTGGGCGCTGGAGGCCCTGTGGCGGGGCACACATGCTCCACGGCTGCGACGTCCACAGGGAAAAGTGCCTCGAACACGGTCTAGGGCTACGGCAGCACAGCACCTGCATTCCGAATGTTCCCCGAATCCGCCCAACCAAGAGGAACCAGCATTCCAACTACCTTCTCCCCCTCTGGATTGGCGGGAGGGCACCACCAGGGCACCGAGGTTTCGCCCCATGGACCTGGGGCTCGGCCTCTTCTTCCTTCGCACGATACCCTTTTTGGGCCGCGAGCGGGAACGAGATATCATGTGGAGCACTCTCCTGGATGTCCAGAGAGCCGGGAAGGCCAGGGTGCTGTACCTGGAGGGCCCCGCGGGATACGGCAAGAGCCGCCTTGCCCGGTGGCTCACCCAGAGGGCCCACGAGCTGGGCGCGGCCAATATCCTGAAAGCAGTTCACAGCCCAATCCCAGGCCCCGCCGACGGACTGCTCCCCATGCTGGCTCGACACTACCAGTGTGCCGGACTGCCACGTCACGAAGTGGGCAAGCGACTTGCGAAGGTGCTGGACAAGGGCGGAAACGTCTATCTCAATGAGCACCTTGCCCTGACCGATCTCATCACCCCTCCAGGCTCCTCCACGGAGACCCACCACGGAACCGCGTTCGCACGTGACAACATCATCCTGAATAGTCATCTGCTCATTCTCCGTTCCATTGGACATGTGGCCGCCGAGAGGCCTGTAATCCTGTGGCTGGAGGACCTGCACTGCTCGCTGGAGACACTCTGCTTCGTGGAAAAAGCCATGGAAGCACAGGAGAACGAGCCATTCCCCGCGTTGTTTCTGCTCCTGGCCAGGGACGACAGGCTCGCCGGATCGGAAAAACTGACTACGCTCATCAATTCCGTTCTTTCCCGCCACGACAGCAGGCGAATATACGTGGGTCCCTTGAAGAGATCCACCCACGCAGAGCTGGTCAGGGTCCACCTGGGGCTGGATGACGACCTGGCACTTCGCGTCGAGGAGCGCACTGCAGGCAATCCCCTGTTTGCAGTACAGCTCGTACAGGACTGGATCCAGCGCGGCTTGTTGGTCCGGGCGAAAAATGGCTTCACGGTCAAAGATGGCGCCAGGGTGGACCTGCCCGACAACCTCCACCAGGTGTGGACCAGGACTCTCGACGAGATCCTCGCGCCATGGCCCAGGGAACAGGCCCATGCCCTGGAGATTGCCGCGGTACTGGGGCAGGAAGTCTACTTGGAGGAATGGCAGGAGGCATGCTCGCAGGAGCAGATCACTGCATCCATGGAGCTGCTGGACACGCTCATCGCACGCAGGTTGGTCTACGCTGGCGAGGCATACAAATCTTGGTTTTTTACCCATGGGATGCTCAGGGAGAGCCTGGAGAGACGGGCATTCGAAGCAGGCAGGTTGAAGGACCACCACATGGCATGTGCTGCCATGTTGCACGGGGGCAGCTCCAACAGGGCACAACAGGAACGCCTGGGCCGCCACCTGGTGGCCGCCTCCGCCTTCGAAGCGTCGTTGGTGCCACTGAGCGCCGCGGCAAGCAAACGCCTATACAGCGGAGACTCGGCCATTGCAGGAGTTCTGATAGCGGAGCACCGCCGGGCCATCGAAGCCCTGGAACTCCCTCTGGACGACCCACGATGGGGCGAGACCTGGATCCTGGAGAGCCGCCACAAGCGACTGTTGGGAGACATGAAAAGCGCCGAGGACTGCGCACTGGAAGCTGAAAAAGCCGCACGGCACCATGGTTGGACCGAGATCAGGGGCCGAGCCCTGGAGCAACGTGGCCGCTTGTGCCGATTGAGGGGCTGCCTCGACGATGCATGGCATTTTCTCGAGGCAGCAGCCGAGTTGGCCATCATCGCCAATGATCGAGGACTGGAGGCCCTGTGCCAGCAACAACTGGGCTACGTCCTCGTGGCCAGGGGTGACTTGCAAAGAGCCGGGCAGAGCTTCAGGCACGCCAGAGCCGTTTCCCATGATCTTGGCGATGAGTTGTCCGTCGCACGTTGCATGTTGGGACTCTCTCAGGTGGCCCGACAGGAGGGACGGTACAAAAAATCCAACAGCTACCTCAAGAAGGCCCTGGAACGTTTCCACGAGGCGGGTTCCCGGGCGGGACTGGCAGGGGTTCTCTTCGGACTTGGTGAACAGGCAAGATTGACTGGAAAACACGATCAGGCACTACAGTACTACGAAAAATCCAGGACGCTGTTCCAGGAGGTGGGCATGGGCAGCGCGCTGTTGCCCATGGTTGCACTTGCCATGGTCCACGCGGAGTCCGAAAACCACGACAAGGCCATGGAACTCCTGGAAACCTCCCTGGATGTCGCCCTGCGCCAGGACCGGAAGACCATAATCGCCACCATCCACGCGGCGATGCTGCCGGGTCTTGCCGTTCAGGGAAGATGGAAGGAACTGGACAATCACCTGGAGCACCTTGATCGTATCATGGCCAGTACACGTTTCGTGGACCTGGACATCGCCCTGATGTGCCTGAAAGCTGCCGGGACTGCCATCACATCCCACAGCATCGTCCACGCCCGCAAGATGCTTCGACTCGCCGACAGCCAGTTGGAAAGCCTCAATCGGCAAGACGCAAGGTCAGAGGTGCTGGAGTACATGGCCAGGTTGCCCCAGCTTTCAGGATCAACATGATTACCGCGAAGCCCGGATCCTGTTTCTTTGCTGCCTACGGTACCGTCGTACTACGGCCTGGGACCCAGGGTAGACACGTTGCGGGCATGAGAAGCCGCATCATCCCACGAGACCAGGTCTTCTTCCACCAGCCCCTTCAGGTAGCGATCCAGGGTGATCATCCCTGCTTCCCGAGAGCCTTCCAGGGTGGTCAGCAGTTGGTGGACCCGGTTTTCACGAATGATGGCCCGCACGGCTGTCGTGGCCACCATTATTTCGAAGGCTGGAATCCGCCCGGGGTCGTTCTTTCTGGGCAACAGGCGCTGAGAGACGACCCCCACCAGGACCGCGGCTAGCTGCGCCCGGATCTGCCCCTGTTGATGGGAAGGAAACACGTCCACGATGCGGTCCACGGTCTGGGGCGCATCGTTGCTGTGAAGAGTGGCCAACACCAGGTGGCCGGTCTCGGCGGCGGTCAAGGCCGCCGCCATGGTTTCCTGGTCGCGCATTTCGCCCACCAGCACCACGTCCGGATCCTGCCTCAATATGTACTTGAGGGCGGCTGCAAAGGAATGGGTATCGGAGTGGACTTCTCGCTGGTCCACGGTGGCTCTACGGCTGACGTGGACGTATTCGACCGGGTCTTCTATGGTCAGGATGCGGCAGGCACGGCTGCGATTGATGCGGTCGAGAAGGCAGGCCAGGGTGGTGGTCTTGCCGGAGCCGGTTGGCCCCACGACCAGCAACAGCCCCTGGGATGCCTGCCCGAGGCTGAGCAATGCCTGGGGAAGAGCCAACTCGCGCTCGTCGGGTATCTGGCAGGGTATTGCCCTGAGAGCCATGGCGATCCTGCCACTCTGGTGGTAGGCGTTGATGCGAAAGCGGCGCCCGTCCTGGGTCGAAACCGCAAAGTCCAGCTCCCTTTCAAGTTCGAAAGCGGAACGTTGACGCACAGTCAGGATGGAATGGAGCAAGGCTCGCATGTCTGCGGCATTGAGAGGCTCCTGGTCCAGAGGCTTCAGCGCCCCCAGCACCCTGATCATGGGAGGCCGCCCTTCGGTGAGATGCAGGTCGGAGGCACCGGCGTCCATGGCCTCGGCTACCAGCGACTTCATGTCGATGTTGCCCATGGACTGCGAGTCATCGCTGGCACGAAGCGAGGCCACCCCCGTACTCATTCCCCGGGCCAACATCCCGAACTCGTCAGGATTGGGTGAGAAAGCCAATCCCACGTCGTAGGTGATGACATCCGCCTGGTACAGTTCTACGAGAGATTGGTTGAAGGTTCTCATGGAAGGGTCTGTGGATGACTGGATCAGGTCTCGCAGGTCGTCCACCCGCTGCTCTCTCACCAGACGAGCAACAGCCGGGCTGCAGATCATGCTCTCCATGGCCACTATGCGACCATTGCCGTCCCTGCGTGGTACCAGGCGCTGAGAGATCACTCCCTGCAGGGAGAGAGAAAGCTCCAGGGCTGCTTGCGTCCTGCGATGCTCCGGGTAGAAGTTCAAAATGCGTTGTACGGCCTGGTGAGCGGCCATGGTGTGGAGGGTTCCCATCACCAGGTGCCCGGTCAACGCGGCAGACACGGCCACCTGGGCGGTTTCCAGTTCCCGGATCTCTCCGATTAGAATCACGTCCGGGCTCTGCCGAAGAACCTGCCGAAGAGCCACCTGGAAAGACTGCGTGTCGGTTCCCACCTCTCGCTGACTGACGCGTGAGAGGTGATCCCTGTGTACAAACTCGATGGGGTCTTCGATTGTGACCACGTGCGCATGACGATGGGTGTTTATGTGGTGGATCATGGCGGCCATGGTGGTGGACTTGCCTGCTCCGGTGGCTCCCGTGACCAGGACCAGCCCCTGTCGCTTCTGTGCCAGTACCCTGGCGATTTCGGGAAGATTCAGTTCTTCGAAGCTCAGCTCTCCCGAAGGCAAGGCCCTGGCAACCATTGACAGGCGCCCCATCTGACGGCCGAAATTGAGCCGAAAGCGACGACCGGATGCCAGGTTCAGTCCCACATCCAGATCCCCAAGGGATTCCAGCCGCATCCGGGCTGGGGGAAGCAGGTGGTTTTCCAGGAACTCCCGGAAGTCTTCGGCGCTAGTTGGAGCAAGGTCGAGAGCCCTCAACACGCCGTTGCGCCTGATGGAGGGAGGCCTTCCCTCGCACAGAAACAGGTCCGAAGCACCCATACGTTCCATCGTGCCAAGGAGTCTTTCGATGCTTGGAGCTGGTGGTGGCCCCGTTCTGGTCATGGCAAGAGAATTATCTGCTCACCCGCCCAGGAGCAAACCCGGAAACAGGTACGAACCTCCTGGGAGCAGGCCGGGGGCATCCGCCAGAGCCCTGCTGCTCCAGCGCTGGCCCGCACCTTCGGTCATCCGGAAAGGGGCCCAACGAGCGGCTCGTTGCCAGGGTCTGGCGGTTGATGAACTGCAAAGTTCCAGTTCATGAAGCCCGGGCACGTTCTTCCTGGCCCAGGCTGTCGGAGAGCGCGCTGGCGATGGTCATGAGGACGGAATCCAGGCGCCCGTCGGTGGCCAGGGCATTGGGTGCCGATGCGCAGAACTCCACGCCTTCCCGGTCACCCACCAGCGTGACGAAGAGCGGCAGCCCCGGACTTCCTGGAGGTATGAAGAAGGCACGCTGAGCCTGGAAGCCCCTTCCCGAAAAATGGGCCAGGTCGATGCGACCCAGGTTGCTCAAGGTGGCGGAAGTGCTGAAGATGCCGTCTTTCAGGCTCTTGTTTGCTGCTTGCCGGCCCATGCGGGCCAGTTGGGAGATGGGAACCCACCTGGCAAAAGAAGCCGCCTTGGTGAAAGCAGCTTCCGAGCGCCCGTTCAAAGATTCCTGAATGTTCAGGGCGACGGATTCCAGGGGGTTGTTCTTGTGGAGATGCTCGGAGATGTCTATTCGGATGAGGCCCGTGAGATTGGCACTGCTGCGCAGGCCGTTGAGCAGACGCCTGAGATCCACGGGGATGTCTACTCTGAAGTTGTCGTACCTGGTCAAGCAGGCGTGGCGGGCCAGTGCCACTGCAATCTGGCTGGATACTCGGTGGAAATTGATACCCTGCACACGGATTCTCTTCCACGTTACGCCAAACGGGGCCTGTCGAGGCTTGCCGGTGGGCGCCACGCAATTGCGCCGGGGGCTTGGCTCGGCGGGGACATCCAGGTCCCTGGCGACCATTTCGTCGTTGGGCATTCCGATGACGACCGCCGGAAGCGGCTCACCGCGCAGAGCCGCGAAGATCCCCTTGGCGAACAGGATGGTGCCCGCGCCATCCATGGAACCGTGGTGGGTTCTTACCACCAGGCGCGTTGGGTCGCCATGTACCAGGATGAGTTCCGACGTGGGGCCTTGCAGGGGATCCAGAGGTTCCTGCAGAAACCACGCGCCGTCGGGGCCGTTCCCGTCCCAACCCGAGCCGTCAACTTCGCGAAAACGTGGATATGGACCATCCGCGACCCAACGGCTCTGGCTGAGAACACCCTTCAGCCGCACCCTGATACCGGGTTGGGCCGCCGCCACACTTTCCAGGAGTTGGTCCCAGGAACTACCCCCGCCAGGGGTCGGGATCCCCTCCCCTTCGAGAACCATCTGGTTGACGAAGGGGGGAGAGACCATGTCGGCTGCCAGCCAGATACGTTCAGTACCGGAAACAGGGCGCGATAGTACGTCTGTCCATTTCTTGGCCATGGTAGAAGCCAACTTCCTACAATATCGGTGCACTGGCAAGCGTTTTCTGGCAATCCGCAAATATGAACTGACCCTGAACATGCCTGGCGACAGGTTACGAATGGCCTCTCCGCAGCCCCATACGCGTGAAACCCGCCCAATAGCCCAGAAGCGTGGCGTTGGCCATAGTCAGTTTTGAGTCCTGGCAGTATATTGACCTGTGCACCATGCCACCAGGTACAGGCCCACCTGAAATGCCCCTCAAAACCGCCTCATTCAACTCCGTTGCAGGTACACTGCAGTTGTTTCCCGCTAGCCGTACTGGTCTCGCGATGGCCTTGCTCCTGACTGCCTGCTCTCCGGATATACCGGTAGTGGACCAACTCGTGAGTCCCCGGGACAGTGGCGCCCACAATACCGAAGACTCGGATACCAATCGGGCAGATGATTCCACCGGCAACCCGGACACGGCCGCCGGCCTTCCCGCCACCGAGACCATTCGTTCGGCCCTGGTGGAGCCTCTCTTCGATCCTCCCGGCGGAGGATTCGTGGGGTCGGTGACAGTGACCATCTCCGCCTCCCAACCGGGCGGCCAGGTGTACGCCTGCAAGGCCATGCCGGCTTCCACCTGCAAGCTGGAACCCTACAAGGTTCCCCTGGCCCTGCACGCCTCCACCATTGTCCACGCCCGCGTGGATCTGCCGGGCACACTGGGCGAAGAACGAGCACGTTCCTACATTTCCATCGACCCGAGCCTGCAAGACTTCAGCTCCGACATACCACTCCTGGTCTTCTGGACGGATCTCACCGCGCCCACATCATCCACTCGTGTGCCAATGGGGCTGGATGTCTTCGAACCATCGCCCCACCGCACCAGCCTACTGGACATTCCTTCCCACAGCGGTCGTTGCGGCCTGAAGGTACGGGGCTCGTCATCCGTGTCCCAGGCCAAACGGCCCTACGACCTTGAGCTTTGGCAGGCTGACTCTGAAGAGGACCGCAAGGAAGTCATGCTGGGCATGCCCGCCGAGGCAGACTGGGTGCTCTACGCCCCCTACTACTACGACGAAGCGCTGATCCGAAACGCCCTTGGCTACGAGCTGAGCAACAACATCGGGCGCTACGCACCGCGCACGGCCTTTGCCGAACTCTTCGTGGCCGAGGGGGGAGCGCCTGTTTCCATGTCCGATTACGTAGGGGTCTACTCCCTCGTGGAAGAGATCGAACAAGGCGAGAACCGCGTGGACGTGAGCGAGATCCAGCCCGACGATGTCTCGTGGCCCGAAATCAGCGGGGGCTACGTGTTCAAGCGTGATCGAACCGGCTCCGGCGAATCCGGTTTCTACGTGGGCACCGCCGGTGGAGCCTTCAGCTTTTCATACCCCCTGGTGGCGGTGGACCCCGAGGAAGACGAGCTGGCAGACGAACAGAGCGACTACCTGTGCGAAGAAATCGACGACATGGCCTGGGCGCTCGCTGCCGACGATTTCACGAGTCCCTACACGGGCCGTCACTACACGCAGATCCTGGACCGGGACTCATGGATCGACCACAACATCTTGAACATCCTGGTGAAGAACCCCGACGCCTTCCGCCTGAGCGGCTACATGTCCAAGGATCGGGGAGGCCCCATCAGCGCCGGCCCCCTCTGGGATCTTGACCGCACGATGGGGGCCAACGACTACCGGGCCACGGATCCCACCTACTGGGACGCATCCAATCTCACCTCCGACACCACCGAGGCATTCACCTGGGGTTGGTACTCGCGCATGTTCGATGACCCCGTGTTCCGGGATGCCTACTGGGCACGCTGGACCGAGCTGCTGGACGGCGAGCTGAGCGAAGAGAGTATTCTTGCAGTGGTGGACAGGATGGCCGATGAGCTGGATGAATCCGCGGATCGCAACTACACGCGATGGAGCGCCTACTCCGACGGCTTCGACACCGAAATCGAAAATCTCCGTACCTGGTTGTCCCAGAGGGTGGCATGGATAGCCGCCTGCATCGACTCCCTGGAAGATCCCCGCACCTGCACCGGCGACTGATCATCGTCCACCCGAAACCTCCAGCCGACGCAACCATCGCTGGAATTGCAGGAGCGCTCCGGGTGGAGTTCGAAGCCTGGTGTGCCGAACCTTTCCCCAGGGCCGCTTCAGCCCTCACCAGGTCCAGTCCAGTATCTCTGCCGCGGCGATGGTTCTCATTTCCATCTCTGACAGGTCGAAAGGTGGCAGGTATTGCCCCACGTTGGCCTCGGTGAGCGGCTGGCCTTCCTCCAGGCGTGGGAAGTCCTGGACATGCTCACCGAGGACCTCCGCGAACGACCCCTGGGAGGGCTCGAAGAGCACCGGCGCCCCCAGGTCCAGGAGGGTGGAGTATTCCTCCACCACGTGGGGACGAGAGGCGATGGGTATACCGTGCTCCCTTTCGTTTGCCACCAGCAGCCATCTGATGGTCGAACTGCGCTTCGCCAGGCCCCACAAGGAAGCGTAGACATCCCTCTGCTCCCAGAATGCCGTTGTTTCTTGGAGATCAGGCAGATGGGCGGGCCAGTTCTCCGTGGTGAGCAGCCCCGAATCCAGGGCCGTTTCCAGGATCTGCGGATCGTGCCAATACCTGTCGGTGCCCCGGGTGGTGTCCCAGGTGCCGATGAACACGAAATCCTCGCCGGATGAGAGTGCTCCGTCGCCGTCGATGTCGGGTTTTCCGGTGACCGGGTCCAGAGCCAGGGAGCCGTCGGCATCCCCGTCCAGGTAGAAGAGCCCGGGGCTGGACAGGTTGCTGGAGAACACGCCGCCCCCGTAGTCGGCCACGGCCAGCAACGGGTCCCAGGCCAGGGCAGAGAGGTCGAGTCGGCAAGACCCGCCGGAGCACTGCCCCTGCTGGTATCGCACGTTGCGCATGTCGTCCCAGGCTGTCCCGTTGCCGTCGGAGTCCAGGTCCAGGTCGTCGTCGTCGGCCACGGCACCCAGTCCCCGGGAAGTCTGGTGGGGAAACAGCGGCACTTCGAAGAGGGCCACGGCGGATGGCAGGTCGGGATCGCAGTACTTGTAGAGGGCCGGCAGCGCCAGGTGGCCGCTTGCGGATGACACCAGGAGCGGCAGGCGATCCTGGAGAAGCTCCATGCCGACGATGCCGCCGAGATCCAGGCCGGTGCCGCCGAGAAGATCCCCGTGGGCAAAGGCAAGGACATCCCCCATCATCGCCTGGGAGACCGTGCCGCTCATGTCGGCCGATCCGCCGGCACAGACGCCCAGGCAGCACTGCCCGGCCACCAGCGGTTGCAGCACCACGGCGCCCAAATCCATGGTAAGAGCGGGGGGAACGGTTCCGGCGCTGCAAACGGAGGCACCGCCCAGGTCGCCGAAAATGGCCAGCATCACGGGCGCACCCCGGGCATAGCGGGAGGAGGCTCCCTGGGCGGGGGCGATCACGATGGTGGCGGCTCCGGTGCTGCCCTGGAGCGTCAACACCCAGAATCGCCTGCCGTCGTCCAGTCGCCCGCCCACCATGTCCTGCTCCAGCCAGTCTGCCGTGTCGTGAAAGGGCCAGTCCCAGGCGTTGGCGCCCGGTTCCGCGGATCTTGCGCAGGCGGCTGCCTGTACAGCCACGAGGGCCAGGCAGGCCATGGGCGTTGAACGCGACATCAGGTGGACACAGGGGGTTCACGCGGGGCCGTGCTCCCGGAAGAATCGGCTGCAATCGAATCCGGAAGGGTGTCCGCGTGGATGGGAGGGCGCCGGGAAAAACCCATCGCCGTTTCCACGAAGAGAGCAAGCTCCAGCAGTTGGAAGTCCCCTGACTGCCTGCCCACCATCTGCAGGCCCACCGGCAGTCCATCCGACAGCGCCATGGGAAGGGATATGGCAGGGTGGCCGGTGAGGTTGAAGGGAGAGGTGAAGAGCAGGTAGTCGGAGGCATGGGGGTGCCCGATCCGGACGGCGGGCCGGGGCGTGGTGGGCAGGATCAAGCAGTCCAGCCCGTCCAGCAGGCGATCCAGATCGCGGGCCATCCTTCGGGCGGAGGCCAGAGCCTGAACTCGTTTTTCGGAGCTTGCGCGTGTGCATCTCAGCAGATCGCGACGCACCTGCTCCCCCAGGTCCTGGCTCCTGTCCCGGAGAACCCGCTCGTGTACCGCGGCGGCTTCCGGGGAATAGATGGCGGAGAGCCACTTGATGCCGAGTTCGAAGCCCTCCAATTCCACCGGCACCAGCTCCCAGCCCAGTTCCCCCAGCAGCTCCAGGCTGCCCTGGAAAGAACCCGCAACCGCGGGTTGCGCTCGGGCCACGGCCTGCCGGAGGACTCCTGCCCGTGGGGGGGAACCAGGGGCGAACGACGGGGGCAGGTGGAAAGAGCGACCTGAAATCACCGACAACAGGACCGCCAGGTCGCGCACCGTGCGGGCCATGGGGCCCACGTGGTCCAGCGTGGGGGAAAGGGGGAGCACACCGTCCGTGGGTACCAGGTCCCTGCTGGGCTTCAGACCCACCACTCCGCACAGGGACGAGGGAATACGAACGGAGCCACCGGTGTCGGTTCCAAGAGACCCCACTACGGTGCCCGTTGCCACGGATACTGCTGACCCTCCGCTGGATCCTCCAGGGTGAAACCCTGATCGCCACGGGTTGCGTACGGACCCGTAGTGAGGGTTTTCGCTTGTGACCCCGTCGGCCAGCTCGTACATGTTGCAGCGACCCAGGACCACTGCTCCTGCCTGCCGCAGCCTCGCCACCACGGTGGCGTCTTCCCCGGGAATGAAATCGCGGTAGGCCAGGCTGCCGGCGCTGCACACCTGGTCCCGCTGGGCTATGCTGTCCTTCAAGGCCACCGGGACACCGTGGAGCGGCCTGTCGCCCGCAGGGTCCGCTGCCATGGTATCCAGTCTCCGGGCCGCATTCATGGCGGCTACGGGTTGGAGGCTCACCCATGCCGAAAGCCGTGGCTCCATGGCCGCGGCCGCCGAAAGAGAGGCGGCCACGACAGGAGCGGCCCCACGCTGGAGCGCCAGGCGACGACAGGAGTCCAGGGTCTTGGCGGAGGGAATGCTCACGGGGCGAACCTGGCACAACCATAACCACATACCAGGGACTGCGCCGGGGCGCTCCGTTGGCAGCGCCCAGGGAGCGAGCGTTTGCAAGTGGACGAAAAAGCAACCAAGCCGGGTGGGTTGATGCCTGGATGCACCCGCAACAAAGATTGCGATGGAAAGGGCCGCGGGGGCGGAGCGGTGCTGACTCGCTTCGACAGGTCGCTGCTGGTCGCATCATCCCGGGCACCCCTGCTGGGGAAGGTGGAGGCCAGCTACCAGAACTCCGCCCTGGTGCTGCCGACCCGCAGCCAGCCCAGGCTGACCCTGCTGCGCCACGACAGGGACCTGGTCCCCTGGGGGCTGGTTCTGCCGGAAGATGTACCTCTTCCGGCAAGGGGGCAGCAGGTCTCCCTGGGGCAACGAACCCTGCTTCTGCCCATCACCCATGGCGCGCCCCGAGCCCCGTGCCTGGTGGGTGCCGGTGTCGATCTCTTCATTCCCAGTGGGCAGGGCGGCTTCTCCCGCTCCGCCCTGCGGGAGCACCTGGCATGGACCGCGTCAGTCCTGGAACATTCCACTGTGGTCTCCTGGATGCTTGGAAGGCCCCATCCCCAAGCGGCCCTCACCCAGCAGGTCTTCCTGGCCAGGGCCAGGCCCGCTCTCGGCCACCTGACGCATCTCCTGCTTGAAGGTGTACCCTCTTCGCAATCATACCAGGCACCAATCTCCGTCCTCGTCGGTCTGGGCCCCGGGCTCACCCCTTCGGGAGACGACATGATTGTGGGCCTGTTGGCAGCCGCCCATCGTCTCCTGGCCTGTGGCTCGTTGGAGCGCCGTGGCATCGAAGCCATGGCGCAGGTCCTGGTGGATACCTCCCCGGCGTTGACAACCACGGTCAGCCGGGAAATGATCCTTCACTCGGTCAAGGGTGCCTTCCCGGAACCCCTGCTGAAACTGTCCACGGCCATGGGGGCGCGAACCACCAGGCCCGGGAAACTGTCAAGGTTGGTCACGAGACTCGTCAACACCGGCGCCCACTCCGGTTACGACCTGGCAGCGGGGCTGCTGTCCCAGTATTCGGCACTATTTCAACGACATTGAAAGCAAGATACATGAAAGAACACATTCTGCTGCACAGGGGTACCTACCACGACTCTGCCTTTCTCATGCGCATCAGCAGGGAGCTTGGTGCCCTTGACGGAGTCTCCGAGGCGGTGGTGGTGATGGGTACGGAGATGAACCGGGCCCTGCTTCTAGACGTCGGATTCTCCGCGGAACAACTGGCATCGGCCACCCCCATGGACATGCTGGTGGCTCTGCGCCTGGAGCGGGAAGGGCTGGTCTCCCGAGTGCAGGAACGACTGGAGCAGCTTCTCCGGGGCGGCACCCGGTCCAGCACCGCGTCGTCTGGATCGGGTGAACCCCGGTACCCCAGCCTGCCCGAGGCCATGGAGGCGCTGCCCGCCGCCAACATCGTCTCCATAGCCGTGGCCGGGCCCTACGCCACCCACCTGGCACACCAGGCCCTGGCCGCCGGCAGGCATGTATTCCTGTTCAGCGACAACGTACCCCTGGATGACGAAATCCGTCTCAAGCGCCTGGGCCGGGAGCTTGGACTGCTGGTGATGGGGCCCGATTGCGGCACCTCCATCATCGACGGGACAGGGCTGGGTTTCACCAACCGTGTCCCCAGGGGCTCAATCGGCCTGGCGGGTCCTTCGGGCACCGGCATCCAGGAACTATCCTGCCTGGTGGCCCGGGGCGGAGGGGGAATCTCGCAGGCCATCGGTACCGGCGGACGTGACCTGTCTGCCCCGGTGGGAGGCCTGATGACCACCATGGCCCTGGACATGCTGGACCAGGACCCATCCACCCGTGTCATGGTATTGGTGGCCAAGCCACCGGATGGCCAGGTGGCTGATGAGCTTCACCGGAAGCTTCGTACACTGTCAAAACCCGTGGTGGTGCGTTACCTTGGCAGGCCGCCAGCCTCAGCCCGGGACGGTGTCAACTACTGCTCCAGCATCGACGAGGCCGCGAGATTGGCCCTGGCCCTTTCGGGCACTCCCAGCTCGGCGCCACCTGCCGACGAGGCCCGCCAGCCGCCACCCTCCGTGCGTGGCCGTCTCGTGGGTCTGTTCGCCGGGGGTTCCCTCACCCTGGAGTCAGCCGAGATCCTCCGCCGCCATGGCATCGCGGCCCACCTCACCCACCAGCTCCTGGCCCCGGGGAGGGCTCTCCCCCCGCAGCCTCATTTCCTGGTGGACACGGGAGGCGACCTCTATACCCGGGGTCGCCCCCACCCCATGGTGGACCAGGACACTGGCCTGGAACTGATGGAATGGCTGGGCTCCATGCCCGACACGGGCATCTTGCTGATGGACCTGGTGCTGGGAGACGGAGCCCATCCCGATCCCGCCCCTGGACTGGCTTCCACCATGGAATCCATCAAGCGTAAGCTAGGTGCCAAGGCCCCGTTGCTGGTCTGCTCCATCACCGGCGTCGCCCGTGACCCCCAGGATCCCGCCGCTCAGCGTGGCATCCTGGAGCAGGCCGGAGCACGGGTGTTCCCGTCGGCCACCACCGCGGCAACCTTCGCGGCAAGGGCGCTGCGCCAACAGCACAGGGGGAACCACCATGCATAGCCAACGAAACACCCGAATCCTGCCGGGAACACCGTGGATCATTCACGTGGGCATGGACGACATGACGGCCGGAGTCGCCGCATCGGGCGCGGCGCTGGCCCATGCGGACTTCCAACCCCCGGGGGGAGGTGATCCCCGGCGTGTGCGAATGCTCACGGACCTGGCGGAGGCTCCGGTAGCCGAGCGCGTGGATTCCGCCAACAAGATCGCCCTGGAACGTTTCCAGGCCAGCCAGCCCCACCTGGTGGGGGTGGGGACTGCCCTGGACACCATCCCGGGCATGGAAGAAGGGCTCTTCCTTCACGCCGGCCCCCCCATCGGCTGGGAGCGCATGTCCGGTCCGCTTCGCGGAGCGGTCATCGGTGGCGCTCTCCTGGAGGGCCTCGCCTCCACGCCCACCCAGGCGGAAGCCTTGGCCAGCAGCGGCGCCATCCGCTTCCAACCCTGCCACGCCCACCAGGCGGTGGGCCCCATGGCCGGACTGGTGACCCCTTCCATGCCGGTCTGGATCGTGGAAGATCACGGCGGCCACAACCAGGGCAAGAGGAGCTTCTGCACGCTCAACGAAGGGCTTGGCAAGGTGCTGCGCTACGGTGCCTTCAGCTCTGAAGTCCTGGAAAGACTTCGCTTCATGGAGACAACCCTGGCGCCGGCTCTCGCGGCGGCGCTGGAGGAATCCGGCCCAGTGGACCTGAAGCTCCTCATGGCCCAGGCCCTGCAGATGGGCGACGAGGGCCACAACCGGAACCGAGCCGGCACATCCCTGTTGATCCGCGAGCTGGCACCCCACCTGGCGGCCCTGCCCCTGGCCCGCGAAGATCTCTCCCGTTCCCTGGCCTTCATGCACGCCAACGATCACTTCTTCCTCAACCTGAGCATGCCCATGGCCAAGTGCATGCTCATGGCGGCCGAAGATGTGCCCCTTTCCTCCATGCTCACCGTCATGTGCCGCAACGGCACGGACTTCGGCGTCCAGGTGGCCTCCATGCCCGGCAGGTGGTTCACCGGCCCCGCCATGCAGGTGCGAGGTCTCTACTTCCCGGGTTTTTCCGCCTCCGACGCCAACCCCGACATCGGAGACAGTGCCATCATGGAAACCTCGGGCATAGGCGGCTTCGCCATGGCGGCGGCGCCGGCCATCGTGCAGTTCGTGGGTGGTACCGTGGCGGACGCCCTGGCCACCACCCGCCGGATGGCCCGAATAACTCTGGGGCGCAACTCCACATGGGCCATACCATCACTGGATTTCCTGGGTACCCCCACGGGTATCGACCTGCTCAGGGTCGAATCGCTGAACCTGCTCCCGGCCATCAACACCGGGATCGCACATCGCGAGCCTGGTGTCGGGCAGGTGGGAGCCGGACTGGTGAGCCCACCCTGGGAGTGCTTCCACCAGGCCCTGTCCGCCTTCCACCAACACGTCATGGAAACCATCCCCCATCACGCCGAGCCCGTCTGAGGACCGGGCGAATCTCCCTTCGGCGGGAACACATCTACGAGAACACACCCACATGGCACAGCCAAGGAGCGACACATGCTTCCCATAGACCTCTCCATTCCCCTGGGCATAGGCACGCCGGCCTGGCCCACCTATGAACCCCTCCAGATGAAGTACTTCAAGAGGCTGGCCCCCAACGGCGCCAACGGCCAGCTTCTCACCCATTCCAACCACGTGGGGACCCACCTGGACGGCGAGATCCACTTCTACGGTCCTGGAAGGGACATCGCCTCCCTCCCCCTGGACTACCTGATGCACGAAGGCGTCGTGGTGGACCTGTCCGATGCGGTGGGGGACTACGATGTCTACACATCCCGGATGATCGAGGAACGGGTAGAGGTGAAAGACGGCGACATCCTCATCATCCACACCGGCTACCACCACCATGGCTGGGACCAGCCAGCGGCCGACGAGGTCAAGTACATGGTGAAGCATCCCGGACCCGACCGCGAGTTCGCGCTGTGGTGCCGTAGCCGGAAAATCCGCTGGATCGGCGTGGACTGCGGAAGCGCCGACCACCCCATGAACACCATCATCCGGGACTGGATGCCCCGACAGGCACGCGAGGCCGACGCCCATTTCCGCAGCAAGTACGGCATGCCCCTGGCCGACTTCTACGACGACTCCAAGTACCAGCTCATGCACCTGGAACTCTTCAACCACGGAATCATCCACGCCGAGTGCCTGGGGGGCGACATCGACCTGCTGCTGAACCGCAGAGCCGTCATCGCTGCTTTTCCGTGGCGCCTGGTGGACGGCGAATCCTGCATCTCGCGCATCGTGGCCTTCGTGGACGACGATCTGCACGCTCGCCTCATGGCCGAGAAGGCCCGCGCCAAGCTCACGAAGTACGGCGATATTGCCGGGATCGAAAACGACTGGCTGCACCAGCGAGCCAGGAATAGAAAGACCACCGCCGGCTGAAACGCCACGCCGGCGCCATGGCCTCGACCCTCCGTGGCACCGCTCGACCCAGGGGAGCAAAATGTCCCGCCACCCCAGCAAGGCAGGCCCCGATTCCGGTGGGTTGGCAGAGCTGCGCTGCGTGGGCCGCTCCGCACCCAGGGTGGATGCCCGCGAAAAAACCACCGGCGCCGCTGCCTTCCTGGACGATCTCCCCTTCGCGGGCCTGCTGCACGCCGCCATACACCGTTCCACCCGCCCGCACGCACTGATACAGGATCTGCACACGCAAGATGCCAGGGCCCTCCCAGGGGTGGTGGATGTCCTGTGCGCTGAGCAGCTTCCCTTCCGCATCGGTGAGTGTCTGCGGGATCACGCCGTCCTGGCCGGGGGAAAGGTGCGCTACGTGGGTGAACCCGTGGCGGTGGTGGTGGCTCTCGATGCCCTGGCGGCCAGGCGCGGCGCGGAGCTGGTTCGTCCCCGGTACCACGATCTGCCGGCGGTTTTCGACGTGGACGAGGCCATGGCCCCCGGTGCCCCCCTGGTCCACCCCGATCTCGCCTCCTACCGGGTTCTTCCCAGCTACCATCCCTCCCCCGGCACCAACGTCTTCCACAGCTACCGAGCTTCCCGCGGCGATCCCGACGCCATCTTCCGTAGATCCGACTCCAGCAGGGCCGTATTCGTCCACAGGGGTACCTACGACCTTCCCCACATCGCCCACGCGCAACTGGAACCCCACGGCGCCGTGGCTCTCTGGACCGGCCCCCGGGATCTCACCACCTGGTGCTGCGCCCAGTCCCCGCACCTGGTTCGCAAGGTCCTGGCCGAGATGTTCCAGATCCCCATGACCCGCGTGCGTGTGGTGGTGCCCTACATCGGTGGCGGCTTCGGGGGCAAGTCCGACACCACCGTGGAGCCGCTGGCGGCCGCCGTGGCCCGGGCCATGCCCGGAAGACCCGTGAAGCTGCTCCTGAGCCGCGAAGAGATGTTCTTCGGCACGCTGCTGGGTCGCGGTTGCCGAGCCCGCCTGGAGACCGCCCACGACCCCCGTGGCAGGCTGCTGGCGGCCCGCGCATTGCTGGCCTTCGCCTGCGGCGCCTGCGGCGACTACGGGATAAACGTGGTGGAGGGCGCGGGCCACGTCGCCCTGGGCCCCTACCGGGTTCCCCATTTCAAGGTGGAATCACGAGCCGTATACACCAATACTCCCTTCATCGGAGCTTTCCGGGGTTACGGCCACCCCGAGGTACACTGGGCCATGGAGCGCCACCTGGACCACGTAGCCCAGCGCATGGGCCTGGATCCCACGGAACTCCGCCGAATCAACCTCCTGGCCCCCGGCGATGAGCACGTGACGGGCCAGTTGGTGGAACCTGAACACGGAGATCTAAGCGCTTGCCTGGACGCCGCCTCATCCCAGCTCTCCCAGCCGGGCCTGCCGCCGCCGGAGCCCGGCTGGCGCCGGGGAAGCGCCCTGTGTCCCATGATGAAGGCCCCTGTCATGGCCACCAACGCATCCAGTGCAGCCAGCCTTCGCATGAACGGCGACGGCACCGTAGACCTGAGCGTGGGCGGCACCGAGATGGGCCAGGGTTCGGCCACGGCCCTCACACAGCTCGCTTCCCAGGCACTGGGGATGCCCCTGGAAAAGATCCGCTGCACTCCAGGCGTGGACACGGCCCATTCACCCTACGAGTGGCAGAGTGTCGGCTCCACCACCACATGGAAGGTGGGCCAGGCCATCCGTGCCGCCGCCAGCCAACTGCTGCAGGCCCTCAAGACAAACGCCGCCCTGCGCCTGTCTGTTCCACCGGACCAGGTTGGCTGGGACGGTAGCACCCTCTGGGATCTCCGGGATCCCTCCCGGCGGCTGGAACCTGCGGAGGTGGCGCTCAATGCCCTCTTCCAGGACGGCAGCGCGCTGGGAGGTCCCGTGGCCGGTTGGGGTACCTTCACGCCCTCGGGGCTCAACCACCCCGACGCCAACGGCCAGGGTCGCCTGGCCGCCGAGTGGACCTTCGGCTGCCAGGGGGCCGTGATAGACGTGGACCTGGCCACGGGCCGGATTCGAGTCCTGCGCCTGGTCACCGCCCTGGACGTGGGCCGCGTCGTCAACCCGCGCCTGGCCCGTGGGCAGGTTGTCGGGGCCATGGTCCAGGGTCTTGGCGCGGCTACCATGGAGCGCGTCATCTACGACTCCCAGGGCCGAATCCGCAACGCCGGCCTCAGCGACTACAAGATCCCCACCCCCAAGGACCTGGCCGACGTGGACCTGAGGGTGGTCTTCCTGGAGACCCCCTTCCCTGACGGGCCCTTCGGCGCACGATGCCTGGCGGAGCACGGGCTGGTGTCCGTGCCGCCCGCCATCGCCAACGCCCTTCGACAGGCCACCGGTCTGCACATGGACAGCCTCCCCATCACCGCGGACTCGGTGCTGTGCGCCATGTTGAAACATGGCCCGCAGCCAGACCGACACACCACCAACCCCTGACAGGCGGGAAACCCACTTGTTCGAGCCCTACCGGTATTTCAGGCCCAGCACCATCGGGGAGGCCTCCCGGCTCCTGGCCTTCAATCCCACGGCCATGCTCCTGGCCGGGGGGACCGACCTGCTGGTAAAGATGCGGGAACGGGCCGTCACGCCAGGGGCCGTGGTGGACCTGAAGGGCATCCCCGAGCTGCGGAGCATTCGGCGGCAGAAGCACAACCTGCACCTGGGCGCCCTCAGCACCGTCAGCGATATCCTCGTGTCCGGCCAACTGGCTGCGCGGTCTTCACCGAGTCACGCCGGCCACCCCCCTCCCCCTTCCACGACCGCTCCCACCACGGGTCTCGGCTGCCTGCTGGACGCAGCCCGATCCTTCGCCTGCTTCGAAATACGCAACCGGGCCACCCTGGGGGGCAACCTGGCCAACGCCTCGCCCGGTGCCGACCTGTCGGTCTGCCTCGTGGCGCTGGATGCCGTGGCCCTGGTGGCGGGCCATGACTCGCCGGGCCGGAGAATCCCCCTGGCTGATTTCTTCCGGGGCCCTGGGCGGACTGCTCTCGAACCGGGCGAAATACTGCTGGGCGTAGAGGTGCCGCAGCCGGAAGAGCTGCGATGCAGCGCCTATCAACGGCTGTCGCGCACCACGGGCATGGACCTGGCATCCGTGGGCATCGCGGTGGTTCAGCGTCGAGCCCCCGGCACATCCCGGCCCCGTATCAGCCTGGCCATGGGGGCCGTGGCCCCCACTCCCATTCGCTCCCCGGCGGCCGAGGCCATCTTGAACGCCGCTCCCATCACGCCCAGCACCGCGGTCCTGGCGGGTGAGGCCCTCACCAGGGACCTGTCGCCACGAGCCTCCAGTCTCAGGGCCAGCCCGGAATACAAGCTGGCGGTCCTCCCCCATCTCCTGGCGCGGGCGCTCGGCCGGATGGGCCTCCTGGCAGCAGAGCACATGTCTTGATCCCACTGCCCTCGAGGCGCCAGTGACTTCCTTCCCACGAGATATCGAAACCTGGATAAACGGCCTGCCCTACCGTTTCCCCACCGACCGGCCCCGAACCCTGCTGGAAATGCTGCGTCACGAGGCCGGCCTCACCGGTACCAAGAAGGGCTGCGGCAACGGCGAATGCGGGGCCTGCACCGTGCTCCTGGACGGCCAACCGGTGCGGAGCTGCCTGGTTCTGGCCCAGGAAGCCCACGGACGGCGCATCACGACAATCGAGGGCTTGGCCGACAAGCATACCCTGCATCCAGTTCAACGAGCCTTCCACCGGGTGGCTGCGGTTCAATGCGGCTTCTGCACGCCTGGTTTCATATTGGCCATCGCCGCACTGCTGCAAAGAAACCCGGATCCCACGCGGGAAGAGGTGATGGAAGCACTGGGCGGCCACCTGTGCCGCTGTACCGGCTACGAGGCCATCTTCCAGGCGGTCGAGCTGCTGGCCCCCGGAGCCCTGCGAGCCCCCTCCCCCGGCCCGCCCCAGGGCCGCCGGCCCAGCGCGGATCCCTCGCGGCCAGCAGTACGGCCCACCCCAGCCGCCCCCCACGAAATGCAACCCGAAGACCATCCCCCGCAAACGCGGAACCCCAGCCTGGACGAGGTGGAGCGATGAACTACGACCTGGTTGTACGTGCCGGCATCATCAGGGGCCGAGAAGACTCCGGGCCCATGGACATCGGCGTGAAAGAC
The DNA here is from genome assembly GCA_024276675.1 of Myxococcota bacterium. Classification (GTDB taxonomy): domain Bacteria; phylum Myxococcota_A; class UBA796; order UBA796; family JAFGLY01; genus JAJRWT01. The sequence goes on from JAJRWT010000032.1 coordinate 332,265, forward strand.
GGCATCATCGTTGCCACGGGGCCGTCCCTGGGAGCGGGAACGCAGGAACTGGAGGCCCGGGGCAAGCTCGTTGCGCCCAGCTTCGCGGACCCCCACGTCCACCTGGACAAGGCCCTTGTCAGCGAAACCGTCCGCCACAACCTGTCCGGGACTCTGGGCGAGGCCATCGAGATCATCTGGGAAAGGAAACGAGCATACGACCCCCAGGAAATCCTGGAGCGTGGGCGTCGCGTGCTGCGCTGGGCCATCACCCACGGCACGACCGCCATGCGCAGCCACGCCGACGTGGACTCCATGGGCGGGCTGGTACCAGTGCAGGCTCTGCTGGCTCTCAAGAGGGAACACGCCGGCCTGGTGGACCTGCAGGTCGTGGCCTTTCCCCAGGAGGGCATCATCCAGGATCCGGGCACAAAGGATCTCATGCGTAAGGCCATGGAAATGGGAGCCGACTGCGTGGGTGGCATGCCCTACAACGAGCGCACTCCCGCCCACAGCCGTGAGCACATCGAGTTCTGCTTCCGACTGGCCCGTGACTTCGACGCCGACATCGACATGCACGTGGACGAAACCGACGACCCCGGAGCCAGGACCCTGGCGCTGCTGGCGGAAGCCACCTTGCGCCATGGCTGGCATGGCCGGGTCACCGCCGGCCACACCTGCGCACTGGCTGCCTACCCTACCCCCTACGCCGCCAAGGTCATGGGAATGGTCAAGGACGCCGGCATCCACATGATCACCAACCCCGCCACCAACCTCATGCTGCAAGGGCGCTACGACCAGCAACCCATCCGTCGCGGCATCACCAGGGTCAAGGAACTGATGGCTCTGGGCGTCAACGTCAGCTTCGGCCAGGACTGCCTGAAAGACACCTTCTACCCCACATTCGGCCAGGCTGACATGCTGGAGGTAGGCATGATAACCGCCCACGCCGCCCAGTTGTCCACCCCGCTGGAAGTGGACCGCCTCTTCGACATGCCCACGGTGAACGCCGCCAGGTTGATGGGTATCTCCGACTACGGTCTCGAAACCGGCTGCAAGGCCACTTTCAACATCCTGGACTGCAAGAGCGTCCAGGAGGCCTTCCGAACGCGCCCGGATCGGGTGGTGCTGCGGGAGGGCAGAGTGCTGGCCGAAACCCGAACCGAGACCCTTTTCCATTTTTGATGGTTCCCACGCAAGAGGGCGGCGAATCACCATGGGCAGCCGCTTCCATGTTTCACCGCCCCCCTGCCGCCTCAATCGATGAGCCGGCCGGCGAAGGGGCCGGCGCTGCGCACCATTATGGTGGTGTGGAAGCCCTCGACCAACTTTTCGATTCGGCGGGCGTATTCCGGCTCTTCTCCGGGAGCGCACTCCTTCAGCCCAAGAAACACCACGTCCGCATCACGGCTCCTGGCGTGGATCACCTGGTTGGCGTCTCGGCCCGGCGGGCGTATGATGACCTCGTGCTCCGCGGGAATCCTGGCCTCGGAGATCATCTGGCGGAGTCTACGTTCCATGGCGCCAGCATCGCTGGGCCGAGGGACGATGACGCGGACGAATATCCGGGCGCTCTTCCACTCGGGGTTCAGGCGCAGCATGTGGGCCAGGAGCAGCATCAGATCGCCGTTGTGCTGCTGGCCCCGCCACCACAGGTCGATGCGCTTCCGGACAGGCGGCTCCTCCCAGCTTTGCAACCTGGCCAGTATGGTGTTGCGGCGGGTTCTTGACAGAGCCCTCATCATGGAGAGAAGCTTCTCCAGGTTTTCCCGCTTTTCCGGCCATCCGAACATCACCGTGTTGGCCTGGAGGCCGGCAAAGCCGGTGGCCTGGGCCACGCAGGTGACGCCGACGTCGAAGTCGGGTACGGTGTGGACCTCGCTGAAAGCCACCATGCCATGTTCATCCAGGGCGGAATCCATTTCTTCCAGCAAGGTGCTGGTTTTGCCCAGCGTGCATTCCTGCTGTTCGTCCAGGAGATTCCCCCGCACAAGCTGGCACAGGGTCAGTATCCCGCGATTCTGGTTGAACCAGTTGGCCATGCGCACCAGGGCCATGCGGCTGGAGGGATTGGCCGTGAACAACAGGATGTGGGGCCTGAAGTTGCGGGCCCTGTCGGACTTCAGCTTCCGGAGGTTCAGCAGGGCGAAGCGCGCCGTGGCCGTCCACATCCCGGCTCTCACGTCACCCCAGCTACTGCGCAGGGCCCTTCGCCTCAGGTACAGGTAGAGCAAGGCCTCCACGGCTATGGCGGCAAGGCAGACCCAGCGGTTGATGAGAAACATCACCACCACGGCGCCGAGACTGCCGGTCATGGAGACATACCAGGGAACCCTTATGGTGGGACGATACGAGGGATCGCCCACCACCCTTTCCAGCGCAGCAGCCAGGTTCAGCGTGACATATAGGGTGAGGAAGAAGATGGTCACCCAGCGCCCCACGGCGTTGAGGTCGCCCAGAGCCACGGCCAGCAGCGCCATGGCCCCGGTGGCCCAGGTGGCGAGGGTGGGCTGGCCGGTGCGGCTGGTCTTGGCGAGAAATGCCGGAGCAAGGCCGTCGTTGGCCAGGGCCTGTAGTACCCTGGGCCCGCCCAGGGCGCTGCCGAAAGCGGAGGAGAGGATGGCCCCCCACATGCCGGGGTAGACGAATACGAAGCCCAGCAGGGCGACCTGGGTCCATATGGGAGGTGCGCTGGTGTCTATGACGGCCAATTCTTCTGGTGTGACCCGGTCGGTGATGGCCAGCAACAACGGGATGAGCAGGTAGATGAATGCTCCCGTCAGTACAGCGGCAATGGTCCCCCTGGGGATGGAGCGCCTGGGGTCCTTCAAGTCGCCGCTCATGCCGATTCCCGCGGTGAAGCCAGTCACGGCTGGGAAGAAGACAGCCAGCACGTACCAGAAGCCAGCCTCCGCCGAACGCTCGTAGTGGGGCACCATCTCTGGCGCGTGGTAGCCGCCGGAAAGCACGCCGCCCAGGAGGGCCAACAAGCTGGCTCCCACCGCCAGCATGATGGGTAGCTGCAGCTTCAGACTGAGTTCGGCACTCCTTCCAGCGACGGCGGTGATGAGCACGATGATGAACGCGCTCATGAGCTGGATGGGTGGTTCTACAAGGGACGACGGCCAGAAAGGAGCCAGCGACTCGGCCAGGCCGAACGCGTAGAGAGTGAGGCTCAGGGTGCGGCAGAGGAACAATGGTATGCCGATGGCACCGCCAAGTTCCAGCCCAAGGCTCCTGGACACCATGTAGTACTCACCACCCACGCCCACCTTCATGTTGGTGGAAATGGCGGAGGCGCTCAGTCCTGTGATGAAGGTGATTCCGGAAGACAGGAGCACGATGAGCAGGGCCAGGGGAAGCCCCACGTTGCCCAGGACCCACCCGAAGCGCAGGTACATCATCACGCCCAGAATGGTAAGGACGCTGGGCGTATAGACACCCAGGAAGGTACCGAATCGAGCTATGGGTTCGACTGCGATGCTGCCTGTGTTCCGAGACATCCGGCGCTACTAACCCGTTCAGCGTGACGAGTCAGAGGGGAGCGCATCGTCGGCCCGGCAACGCTGCTCCCGTGCCGGAGGTGGTGGCTGCATCCAGGAACCGGCCAGGAATGGCCACTCAGATGCCCGCGTAGAAGTCCGAGAACAAAAAAGTTTCTCCGAAGATGTTTCCCATGTTGGCCTGCACTTCCCAGACGGTTTCGCCCTCAAGCGTGACTTCCCGCAGCAAACCGGCGGTTCCCCAGTTCACCAGCCTGTTCCCATTGGAAAGATCCCTGGCCAGGCCCAGTGAAATGGCGAAAAAGCCCTCCCCCTCGCCCTCGCTCCAGACCTGTTCCATGGTCCTGGTTTCCGGGTCCAGCGCGTATTCGACGGCGATGGTTTCTTCGTCGGTGGAGATGAGCAACAGGTGCCCTTCCGCGGTCCAACTGGCATCGTGGGGGTGCTTGAACGCGATGGAGCCTTCCGCCACGCGGTAGGGTTCCACTTCCTGGTAGCCGTGGTAGTTGAAATCGGCAGCGCCCCCCGGGTCTACGGAACTCGACTTTTTTGATTCTTCGTCCAGCAGCACCAGGTCCTTGCCCAGGTAGGTTTCCAGTACCTCTCCGCTGGTGGCGTCGATCTTGAGAACGGCGTTGAGATTGCGCATGGCCACCGTGAGAGTATCCGAGGCCTCGTCGTAGTGGATCGAGTTCATGTGGGTCCAGTCATAACCCTGGGTGTAGTAGCCGCTGTCCCACTGGTCGCTCTTGATGGGCTCCGCCCAGTCCCAGGTGGAAAACAGGGTGTCCTCGGATTCGTCCGGATACACGATCTTGATGGCGTCACCCACCACGGAGACGGTCTTGCCTTCGTCTTCGTCGTACCAGTCGCGAACATCGGTGCTGATATAGGCCACGGCACCCTGCCCAAGCTGATCAAAGAAATGGTGGCTGCCAGGTGTGGGGATGGTTTCATCCACCTTGTTCGTGAAGGAGGTTTTCTTGAGGAAGCCCTCTTCGTGTTCTGTGTCGGTTTCGTTGTAGAGCATGCGGTTGGAGCCGTTCTTGAACTGCACCTCCATGGTGACATAGCCGTCCACCAGCATCTTGAACCACAGCCACTGGCCTTCCCGGTCGATGACGAAGAGAGTGGGAGCAGTTCCGGTGGAGGCCCCCATCAGGTAGGGTTCGTCCGAGAGCTTGTCCTGCTCCAGGACAGTAACGTTCCAATCCGGCAGATAGGAGGGAAGACCGCCGGTTTCAACCTGCTCGGTGGCGCTGTACTCCACTCCCCTGATAATGGTCACGGCCCTGATGTAGACATCGGACTGGAATGGAAGCCCCAGGAGCGTGAAGTCATGAACCCTTGTAGGTGTTTCTTCTACCTGGGTTGTCATCCCGTAGTCTTCTTCGGTGCCGTATTCGACGTAGCTGGTCCCGGCCACGTCGGTTTCCCAGTAGACCTCCACCAGGGAAGGGATGTTGTCGTTGACCTTGGTGTAGAGGTCAAAGTCCTGGTTGGAACAAGCTGAGAGAGCCAATGGCAACACCAGGAGCGTTGAACTCCTGGATGGATGCCTTGTTCTGGGGGCTGTATTCAACTGCCTCGTGCTCCTGCTGTGTCGTCCTGGTGGGTTTCTCCAGGAGGTCGCTCCCGACGCCCGCCGACCCCGTTGCTGGCCGATGTAGATAAGACCCTTGTCGGTTCACTGGGATTCCCGAAAGTTGACCATTGGCAGGCGCTCCGACTGGACTTCCAACTCCTGCAGAGAGTCAAGAGCGCTGAAAGGTGGACTCCCTGCCCTTGATCAACCTGTAGATGGTGTCGTTGACGGGTGTCTCGACTCCCAGCCTGCGCCCGTATTCCACCACTTTGCCGCTGAGAAACTCGTTCTCGGTCCGCCTGCCGGCCTGGACGTCCACCATCATGGAGGGCTTGTGAAAGCCCGCGTTGCCAAGGTAATCCAGGCAGAATTGGAGGAAGTCCCCCGGGAAACTGTGACCGTCGGCCTTCGCCACCGCGATTCCCTCCCGGAGGATGTCTTTGACCAGGGCCAGGGTGGCCGGGTCGGTCATGGCTTCTTTCATGAGTTGACCCGTCAGAGCACAAAGCGGGCTCAACGCCACGTTGAGAATTACTTTTTCCCAGACAAACCTGCGAATGTGGTCGGAGTGGGCCGTCTCCAGCCCACAGGAACTGATGATCTGGGCCAACTCCACCGAAACGGGCCGACCAGCCGGAGCCACCGGACCGATGTAGTTGGGCTTGTTGAAGAAGGTCATCTGGGCCCTCCCGGGGCCGGCAAGGGCTCCGGCGTAGTTGGCCACGATCCTCAAGGTCCTGTGCTCGCCGAAGGCATCGGCAAGGACCTGCTCCGTGTCCATCCCGTTCTGCAGACTCACCAGGACTGTGTGGGACGGCAGGACATCCTTGAGCCGTGGTACGAGCACATGCAGAATCGGGGCCTTCACCGAGACGAACAGCACATCCACCTTCTGGCCGGCCAGGGCGGATATCCGTGTGAAGGCCTGCTCCACGCGGGCGTGGAGATCAACGATGCCTCCCACGATTATTCCGTCCTGGCGGATGGCCTGGATATGCTGGTGGGCGATGTCCAGCACGACGACGTGGTGTGAGGCCCTGGCTAGAAAGGCCGCCATCGTGGCGCCCATGGGTCCGGCACCCACGACTGCGAAATGGGGTCTCCGTGGCAATATGGACATGTGGGGAGTCTCCGCTCTTCGAGGAAGCAAAGGGGAAGGCCTCGCACAGGTATATCCATTGTTACGGAGTGACGCGTCCATTCCGCCTGGCCGCGCTGCCCGCCGCTCGCATGTGCCTGATATTCCTGTCTCTTTGCCAGGCAGATGCCCTGGCGCCTTCGGTACGAGGTTGTGAATCACACAGGAACTCTAACCCATCATTGGCGTATGTGGGAGGCTCATGGAGCTTCCATGCCCATATTCACTCCGCCGGCTGCTACGGCCATCTTCGCTGAAGACGGAGCGCCGACGGAACACATCCCCCACCCACCCCCAGCTCCCCCGCCGGCTTTGACAGCCAGCATCCGGCTCGATAGCTTGCGCCTCCTTGATTCCGGAAACACCGTGCCAGGAGGACACCATGGCGGACTTGACTTGGCTACCCAGAGAATCGGGCGAAAAGAACCATCACCTCTGGGGAGACGAACACTTCTCCACAGAAGCCCCGGGAGTGATCTTCGAAAAACACCCCATCCTGGATCCCCAGGGCAATCCGGTGGACGGCTTGTACTCGGCCTGGATAATTCTCAACAACCCCAGGCAGTACAACTCCTATACCACCGAAATGGTCAAGGGCGTCATCGCCGGTTTCCAACGAGCCTCCGCCGACTCCTCCGTGGTGGCCGCTGTCTTCACGGCAGCGGGCGACAAGGCCTTCTGCACCGGAGGCAACACCAGGGAATACGCCGAATACTACGCCGGGCGTCCCAACGAATACGGCCTCTACATGGATCTGTTCAACGCCATGGTGGACTCCATCCTTGGTTGCAAGAAACCCACCATCTGTCGCGTCAACGGCATGAGAGTGGCTGGAGGCCAAGAGATCGGCATGGCCTGCGATCTCACCATCTCCAGCGACCTGGCGGTTTTTGGGCAGGCCGGCCCCAGGCACGGCTCCGCCCCTGACGGGGGCAGCACGGATTTCCTTCCATGGATGCTTCCCCTGGAGCTGGCCATGTGGAACTGCGTTTCGTGCGAACTCTGGAGCGCCTACAAGATGAAGCACCTGGGCCTCATCTCCAGGTGCATCCCCGTGCTCAGGCAGGCTGACGAGTGGCTGCGCAACCCGGCTGTGGTCACCGACACCTGGCTCGAAGACGGCGAGATCATCTACGGCGAATTCAAGACCGGAGACGAAGCCCGTGCGGCAAGGAAACTCGTGAAATCCATCTCCACCGACTTCTCTCTCCTGGACGCCGAACTCGGGAAGATCCTCTGGACCTTCACCAACCTGTTCCCCGGCTGCCTCATCAAGAGCGTCGAGGGCATTCGCCTCAAGAAGAAGTTCTTCTGGGACCAGTCCAAGGTCATCAACCGCCACTGGTTGGCCGCCAATATGAACACCGAGGCATTCCTGGGCTTCAACGCATTCAACACCAAGAAGATCACCGGCAGCGGTGTCATCGACTTCATCGAGTATCGAAGGCGACAGGCAGCCGGGCAGGCCTTCGACGCCGAGTTCATGGCCGCCGTCCTGGCCAGCCCCAAGGGCTCCTGAATCGCCTCCCGGCCAGTAGCCGGCAATGGCCACCTGGCCAAAAGCACTCGTTGAACCTACAAGCTCAGCACGGGAAGGATGAACAATGCTCATGCAAGGAAAGACAGCCCTGGTCACAGGAGGCTCCCAGGGTATCGTAACGGCCATCTCCCTGGAGCTGGCCCGTGAGGGTGCAGACGTCTGCCTCACCTACCGCAGGCACGCAAAGGAAGCCGTCCACATAGAAGAACAGATCCGGCAGATGGGCCGCAAGGCGATGGCCTTCAAATGCGACATCTCCCAGTTCTCCCAAGCCGCCGAGGTCGTCGCGGGAGCCGTGGGGCACATGGGAGGGTTGGACATCCTGGTCAACAACGCCGGCATGAACTGGGACGGAGTCTCGTGGAAGATGTCCGAAGAACAGTGGGACCGCGTAATCCAGGTCAACCTGAAGGGCTACTTCAATTTCACGCGGCAGGTGGCCCCCATCTTCAAGGCCCAGCGCTCCGGCAAGATCGTAAACGTGACCTCCATCAACGGCATGAGGGGCAAGTTCGGCCAGACCAACTACTCGGCCTCCAAGGCTGGGATAATCGGTCTCACCAAGGCGCTGGCACGAGAACTCGGCGCATTCGGAGTGAACGTCAACGCCGTGGCTCCAGGTCTCATAGAGACCGCCATGCTCCGGGGGTCTTCGGCCCGCGACAAGATCATCGACATGGCCATGAACGAGATCGTCCTGAAGCGCGTCGGCCAGGCGGAAGACGTGGCCGCCGTCGTGGCCTTCCTGGCCTCCGACAAGGCGCGTCACGTGACCGGCGAGGTTGTCAAAGTCGACGGAGGCCAGTACATCTGACCAATCCAGGCCCGAGTCGGCGGTACCGGAACCACGCCATCTGCCGATTCACGGAACCGCACTCTGCCAATCCAGAAAACCCAGCACGAATGGGAACAGCAAGGGAGTACTGCTTTGCCACAAAGAATCCAGGACATCGTCATCGTGGGCGCTGCTCGCACCCCCATGGGTCGTTTCGGCGGAAGCCTCAAGGACGTTCCCGTCCATGACCTGGGAGCCAGGGCCATTTCAGCCGCCCTCCAGCGCGCCGGCCTGCCTCCCGAGTCGGTCTCGGAACTCATCTATGGCTGCTGCCGCCAGGCGGGCAACGGCCCAAACCCATCCAGAACCGCCGCAATCCGGGCGGGTCTTCCGGTCTCTGTCCCCACCAACACCATCAACATGGCCTGTCCGTCCGGCATGAAAACCGTCCACATGGCTGCCCAGGCCATACTCCTGGGTGAAAGCGACATCGTGGTAGCCGGGGGCATGGACTCCATGAGCACCATCCCCTATCTGCTCAAAGGAGTGCGATGGCAGGGGCTTCGCTTTGGTCCCAAGACAATCGAAGACGGCTGGAGCGACTCCATAGATCCCGTCACCGGCGAAGGCATGGGCAACACTGCCGAAAACCTGGTGGACAAGTACGACATTCCACGCACCGAAATGGACGCGTTTGCGGCCTCGAGCCACCAGAAGGCATCCAGGGCCCAGAGGAACGGCCTCTTCGACGAAGAGATCGTCCCGGTAGAGGTGCCCGGGCGTGGCAAGAAGAAGCCGGGTTTCACGTTCTCACGAGACGAAACCATCCGGCACGAGATCGACGCGTCCAAGATGGCCAAGCTGCCACCGGCATTTCGCAAAGGAGGCAGCGTCACCGCCGGCAACTCCTGTGGAATGAGCGACGGAGCCTGCGCCGTCGTGGTCGCCAGCCGCGAAAAGGCCGCTGCTCTCGGGCTGGCTCCCATGTTCAGCATCATCTCCTTTGCCCAGGCCGCCGTCCCCAACGCGACCATGGGAGAAGGCCCGGGTGTTGTCATCCCCATGGCTCTCCGCCGTGCCGGAATGACCTTGTCCGACATGGACATCATCGAAGTGAACGAAGCCTTCGCCGCGCAGGTGTTGGCAAACGAACGTGTCCTCGACTGGGACCGGGGACGCCTCAACGTAAACGGCGGCGCCATAGCCCTGGGCCATCCCACCGGAATAAGCGGCTGCCGCATTCTCATCACCGGTTACTACGCTCTCAAGGCCAGGGACCAGGAGTTCATGGTGGCTGCCATATGCGGAGGCGGGGGAGTCACCACGGGCATGGTTCTCAAGCGCGAGGGCTGAAGCCCCCCGGCGGGGACTGGAGAACGACACCGTTCACCTGCTGGCCACCTGGCTCCGGCGGCTGATCTTCTGCTTCGCCCGGCGACACCGTTGCCTTACCGCGGCACGGCTTTGCCGGAGCCGACAATTTCTTCCCATCATCGCTACAACCTGGGGGCAACCTTGAAGGAAAGCAACTTCATCATCCTGGAAAAAAACGAGGGAATCGCCCGCATCACCTTTGATCGGCCAAAGCACAACGTGTTCAACATCCCCATGTTGGCTGAACTCAACGATGTGCTCCAGGCTCTCCTGGGCGACGATGCACTCAAATGTGTCGTCATGTCGGGCAGGGGACCAAGCTGGTCCGCCGGCGTGGACGTGGCGGATCACGAGCCCGCAAACGTGGACCAGATGATCAGCACCTTCACCAGGGTGTTCCAACTGCTCCACCGCCTGCCGGTCCCCACAATCGCCGCTGTACATGGGCGCGCCCTGGGTGGCGGCATGGAGATCGCCATCGCCTGCGACATGGTGATCGCATCGGAGAGTGCCCTTTTCGGGCAACCGGAGATCAAGCTGGGCTTCCTGCCCCCCTATGCGGCGGTGCGCCTCCCACGGCTCGTCGGCCCTGCCAGAGCCATCGAAATCTGCACCACCGGAATGATCTACACGGCTCGGCAGTTCCACGAAATGGGGCTGGTGAGCCGACTTTGTAGCGACGATTCCCTCACCTCGGAGTTGGACCGCGTGCTGAAGGAGATCACGGCATGCAGTCCACTGATCATCCGCCTCAACAAGCAAGCCGTCACCGGCGCGGCCGGCGGCGATCCCCTTGCCGCCATGGACGCCGTCAACCGCCTCTTCCTGGACACCCTCATGAAGACAGAAGACACCCTGGAGGGGATCCGGAGCTTCGTGGAGAGGCGTCGCCCCACATGGAAGAACCGATAGCCACGAAACAAGAACGGCGGCAGGAGTATTCATGTCAAGAAACTGGAAGGTGGGAGTAGTCGGTGCCGGCAACATGGGCAGCGGCATCGCTCAGAAGATGGCCCAGGAAGGCCTGGACGTTGTGTTGCTGGACAGGGAGCAACAGTTCGTGGAACGGGGCCTCCAGGTCATAGGGAACATGCTGAAAGAAGGCGTCAAACGCCGCATCTTCACACAGGACCAGGTGGAGTCCATCACCTCGCGTATCACCGGCACCACGGACTACGCTGCCCTGGAGGACGCCCACCTGGTGGTGGAAGCGGTTTTTGAAGATCAGGCCGTGAAGTCCTCCGTTTTCCAGAAACTGGACGCCGCATGTTCTCCGCGGACCATCCTGGCCACAAATACCTCCAGCTTCTTCGTCCGTGATCTGGCCAACAGCACCGAGCGGCCCGACCGCTTCATAGGGCTCCACTATTTCTTCCACCCGGCCAAGAACCGTCTGCTGGAGGTCATTCCCCACGAAGGGACCAGCCCCGGCACCGTCGAGACCGCCATGCTGCTGGCCGCCCTTCACGGCAAGACCCCCATCCTGGTGAAGGACTCCCCCGGCTTCGCCGTCAACCGTTTCTTCGTGCCGTTCCTCAACGAAGCAGCCCGCATGCTGGAGGACGGCCTGGCCAACATCCCCACCATAGAGGAGGCATCCAGGAAGGCCTTCCGCATCGGCATGGGCCCCTTCCAGCTCATGAACATCACGGGCATACCCATCGCGGTACACGCCTCCTCCACCCTGGGGCGGGAGCTGGGCCCCTTCTACGCCACGGCGGGAATTCTTCGCAAACAGATGGAAACGGGCCAACTCTGGAACCTGGAAGGCCCCCTGGACCAGGGTGCCATGGCCGCGGTCAGGGATCGAATGCTGGGCGTATGCCTGGGCGTCGCTGCGCAACTGGTGGACGAGGGAGTGGCCACCATGGAAGACACCGACCGTGGTGCCAAGATAGGGCTGCGCTGGCTTCTCGGACCTTTCGAAATCATGAACTCCATCGGCATCAACCGGACTCACCACCTGGTGGAACAGGTGGCGCAACGCCACGAAGACTTCCAGGTTCCGCAGCTCCTGCGGCGGCAGAAGGACCTGGCCAGGCCATTTTCCTTCGACCTGGTGGACCTGTCCACGAAGGACGGCATCGCCACCATCACCATAAACCGTCCCGAGGCCATGAACGCCCTCAACGAGACCGTCGTCCAGCAGATCGAAGACCGATTCCTCACGGCCACCGACGACCCCAGGGTCCGGGCCATCCTGTTCCGTGGCGCCGGCAAGGCCTTCGTGGCGGGGGCAGACATCCGTTACTTCGTGAAGAAGATCAAATCCGACGCCATCGCCGACATCGTGGAGTTCACCCGGCGGGGCCACCAGCTATTCCTGGCCATCGAAGACTCTCCAAAGCCCACCGTTGCTCTCCTGGACGGCATGTCGCTGGGTGGGGGAAGCGAGCTGGCGTTGGCATGCCAGGCCGTGCTGACCACAGCCGCCGGCTCGATGGCCTTTCCCGAGACCGGCATCGGCATCTACCCGGGCCTGGGTGGCATGAACAGGCTGGCCAGGATGGTGGGCATCGATCTCGCCAGGTACTACGTGTTCACGGGGGCGCCCCTGAACGCCACCGACCTGCTGGACCTGGGCATAGCCCGCCTTCTGGACGACATCTCGCAGCTACCCTCGGCCATGGCGCGCCTCCTGGCCGATCCCCTCCCCCCCAAGTACCGCCGCCGGCCGATACCCCACCGTTTCAGGCCCCTGGGCGCCGCATGCAGCAGCGAAAACATCCAGCGTCTCCTGGAAGGCCAGGTACCAACGGGCCTGGACAGCGAAGTCGACGCCCGCACCGCCAGGTTGGCGGGTTACAAGGCGCCCCTGGCGCTGCGCATGGCCCACCGCATCATGGAGGCCGCCAGCGACAAGACCATGACCCAGGCCGTGGAGTTGGAACTGGCGGGCCTGCAAGAAATCTTCTCCAGCGCCGACGCCCTGGAGGGCCTGTCGTCGCTGGGCCGCAGAAGGCCGGTCTTCAAAGGATCCTAGACCAGGAATTGCTTCAGTGAATGGACCGCGGATCACGGGCAGAGCTTGAAATCCTCCAACACGTCGATCCTGGTTACGTTCACGGAACCGCCCGACGAGGTGCCCAGCATGAGTTCCAGCAGCTCTTCCGAGGACCGACCCCGACCCAGCAGCAGGCGCCAGCGCCAACTGGAGCGCCAGGGCTGGCAAAGGCGCTCCCTCTACGACGAGCCACGGCTATCCCAGGTGGTCGAAATGTACAGGGAGATCGGCTTCCAGGTCCACCTGGAGCCCTTCAATCCCGAAGACGAACCGGGCTGCTCCACCTGCATGGCCATCGCCCCCCACCTCTACAAGACCATCTACACGCGACGATCTTGACCTGCGACACGGCAACCCCTTGGAATACATCACCATCAAAGTCAATGGTCTCCAGGAACAGGTACCCGCCGGTTCCAGCATCGCCCAGGTCATCAGTCTTCTCCAACAGGGCCACAAGGATCTCATCACGGAGTTGGACGGCAGGTTCGTCTACCCACGGGACTACGACACCGTCCTGGTGAACGATGGCTCCGTGCTGGAGTTCATCCTGCCCGCGTTCGGAGGTTGACCCGCCCCCGGGAGGCTCCCATGAAGTCCAGCGAATACTTGCAGTACGATGCCCTTGGCCTGGCCGGCCTACTGCGCCGTGGAGAAGTCTCTCCCGCGGAGCTGTTGGAGACCGCCATCAGGCGGGTGGAGCGCCTCAACCCCTCCATCAACGCCGTTGTAGACAAGCTCTACGACCGCGCCAGGGAACGCATCGCCACCCGGCAGCTCGATGGCCCCTTCGCCGGTGTGCCCTTTCTCCTGAAAGACATGATCCTCTACGAAGGCGCACGGATCTCCTTCGGCTCGGTCTTCCTGCACGACAACATCGCCAGGGAATCCCACGAGATGGTGCGACGCATGGAGCGGGCGGGACTCGTCATCATGGGGCTCACCAATGCCAGCGAGTTGGGCCTGCTTCCGCTCACCGAATCCACCATGTTCGGCCCGGCCCGCAATCCCTGGAATCGTGATCACTCCACCGGCGGTTCCAGTGGGGGTGCCGCCGCCGCGGTGGCCGCAGGCATGGTGCCCATGGCCCATGGAAGCGACGGGGGCGGCTCCATCAGGATCCCAGCATCGGCCTGCGCTGTGTTCGGGTTGAAGCCCAGCAGAGGCCGCAATCCCCGCTCCGCCGCCGACGAGTCCCAGGGGCTCACGGTGGAACATTGCCTGTCCATCTCCGTGCGCGACAGCGCCGCGTTCCTGGATGCTACCCACGGTCATGTCCCTGGTCAGCGATGGATAGACCCTCCCGCACCTGCGTCGTTCCAGGAAACACTGGACGAGGATCCGCCGGCGCTGCGCATCGCTTTCAGCACCAGGGACTTCACGGGGCATCCAGCCCATCCCCACTGCGTGGCGGCAGTGGAGGATGCCGCTCGACTCTGCGAAGGCCTCGGGCACCACGTGGAAGAAGCCCATCCCCACATCGACGGCACGGTCTTCAACCGTGCGTTCATGACCATTTAGAGCATGTTGGGAGGCTTCCTGTTCAAGGCCATCATCCGCGAGATGGACCAACGCCCGCTGCTACGAGTCTTCAAAAAAATGCTGGGGAGCGGAACCACCCTGGAGCTTGCGGCTCGACTGGTAAGATTGAAGACCGGCAAGCCCGCTTTCGAACCCTTCACCCGCCGCCTGGCCCGCATTGACTCCAAGCTCTCCCCATCCGACCTCTGGATCGCCTGGAACGATATCCAGCAAGCCAACCTGGAGTTGGGTCGCTTCATGGAAGAGTACCATCTCTTCCTCACTCCAGTCCTGGGGGAGCCCCCCTGGAAGATTGGAAGCTTTCCCCAGAAGGCTTCCACAGCCGTCCTGGAAGACAAGCTCTTCCGATACGTGGGTTTCACACCCATCTGCAACACCTCCGGTTTCCCGGCCATGTCGGTCCCCCTGTTCTGGAACCCGGCGGGCCTGCCAATCGGCGTGCAGTTCATCGGGCGTTTCGGCGATGAGTCCACCCTGCTGGGACTGGCTGGTCAACTGGAAAGGGCCAGGCCCTGGTCTGAACGGCACCCCGCCAACCTGCGGGCAGTCTCCGGAACCAGCAGACAAACTTGAGCGGGCCGTCACAAAAAATGGAGGTGCACGCTGCAAATCATCGACCTCAACAATGAGCACCGGGAATTGTTCTGCCTCTGCCTCGAAGACTGGTCCGACGGTGCAAAGGAATCCGGACCCTTGCGCTGCCAGTGGATCCGGCGCTTTGAAAAGCATGGCTTCCGTGCCAGGCTGGCCCTGGACGACGCCGGCGTCGTGGGCGGCATGATTCAGTACCTGCCCATCGAGCGCTCCTTCGTGGACGGCGCCGACCTCTACTTCATCCTTTGTATCCACGTTCACGGCTACAAGCAGGGCCGGGGCAACTTCCAGGGTCGGGGCATGGGCACGGCCCTCCTGAAGGCAGCCGAAGCAGACGCCAGGGCAAGGGGAGCGACGGGAATGGCAGCCTGGGGAGTGTGGCTGCCTTTCTGGATGAAGACCTCGTGGTTCAGGAAGCACGGCTACAGGAACGCTCAACGTCAAGGGATCTCCAGGCTGGTCTGGAAGCCGTTCCTCGACAGCGCCCAGCCGCCGCGTTGGTATGCCAGGAGCCGGGAACTACCAGAACTGAAACCGGGCAAAGTAAACATCACCGCCTTCGTGAACGGCTGGTGCCTTGCCCAGAACCTGGTGTACGAGCGAGCCAGGCGGGCCGCGGCCCAGGTGGGCGAAGACAAGGTGTTCTTCCGCGAAATCGATGTCTCCACCCCGGAAAACATGGCCGCCTGGGGTATCTCCGGCCAGGTGTTCCTGGACAACAAGCCCCTGCAGAAAGGGCCGCCCCCCAGCTACGACAAGATCCTGGCCGCCATGGAGAAGCGGGCCCGGCGTATGTAGGGCCCATGTCTCGTGGTGGCTTCGGGGACTCGAAGCGCCGTCAAGGAACTTGCAAACCCGTGGCTACCGGGTGCCGGAATCCGCCTGTATGTCCCAATAATGCACGTTCCAGGGTTCCATCTCGGCGCCGACGAGGAGTTCGCCGGAGTCACTTGCCACGATCCCGGTGGTGACGACGGGATAGTAGGCATCCGTCTCGGGATCGACGATGCGTTGCTCCGCAATCCAACGGGAACCCGGCGGCAGGCCGGTCAAGCGAACGGCGTAGCTCCGTTGGATTCCGTTGACCAGCAGCTCCTCCCAGTAGGAGATCAGCAGGCCCAGGCGATCCCTGGACTGGGAGGCTCCGGCCAGGAAGGTCAACTTGTCCTCTTCGACGGGATTGGCCGGCAGCCTGTCCGGCGTATTCCGTGCCATGTCCCTGAACATAAGCCACTGGTAATAGGCGGGCTGTGCCACTCCTTCGGCGGAGATGTAGAAGGTGTCGTCACAGTCTTCCAGGTCGATGCCGTGTTCTGAATCGCCCAGGGGGCGTTGGCTGGCTCGAAACACGAACGCCTGGTCCACCAGCCCCTGCCACAAGGTCTTGGTCTGGGCGTTGTGGGCGGCGAAAAAGGCACTGGCAAGAGGCTTGTCGTCTACTTCGATCACTCTCGTGTTCCACTCGGTGTTCCAGATGGGGACATCCTCGAATCCTGCCTGGTCCAGGTGCTCACGCACCACCAGGGCCGTGTCGTACTGCTCCTGGTGGGTACCGTAGAGGTGATATGAGAAGACGTCCAGCGGCACTTCGTTTTCCTTCACGTAGCTGAGGAACGAATCCATCAACCACACATCGCTCAGGTAGGTACTCTCGTCCCCCAGGGCGAGATCCATGGGGTTGGCAAAGCCCACCACCTTGATGTCGCGCCCATACTGTTCGTTGTAGGCGGACACGGCACTGGCAAGGGCCTCGTAGGCCTGCCATGCCTGGAGGTATTCCGAGCTGTCGTACAGGCGCGCCTTGAAAGGTTCGTTCAGGGATTCCACGTACTGGACCCCAAGGGCGTGGCCGTCGTTCCACCCGTCGTTGAAGTGCGCCAGAACGCGCTTGATGACCTCGGCCCACTTGTTCAGATCCGCAGGCGCGAATCCCTGGTGGAAACAGTAGTCGAACCAGGTGTCGGTGGTGCCTATGTCGTAGGTGGCTTCCCAGAGAACCTGGGCTCCGGAGGCGACCGTCAGATCCACCTGGCGGTCGATGTTGGAAAAATCGTAGGCGTACTTGTCGTCGGGGGACGCGGCCGAACGGGGAAATACTCCAGACAGCGAGTAGTCGTGCCCATCCCCGACGGGCAGACGCACGAACGGTATCTCCGCTTCCTGGTAGAGCGAGACAAGGTTCGGATACCCGGAGTTGAGCGGAGCAGGGCTCCCGTGCACGCCGTTGAGGGAGTCTATGGTTCCAAGAGTAGTGCCCACATCCACGGAACATCTCACCAGGTCATCCGCTGGAGACGCGCTGTCAGTGGTGTCTGGTGGGTGTTCCGTGTCCTGGCCCGCGAGGCCGGCGGTGTCCGACGACTCCCAGCCGCCGGTAACCAAGACTGCGGAGTCGTGACCTTCCAGGCTGGAGCGGGACAGGCAGCCAGGAGATGCAGCGGTGGCCAAGAGCAGCAGCAGGGTTTCCAGCGGACCTGGGGAGTTGTGCAGCCTGGAAACGTTTTTGACCAGTCCAATCAAGAAAAGCCTCTTTGAATTCACGCGTGGAACCCTGGAATCATGCTCCTGCCGCGGATGAACCGCAACCGGCTACCCGCTCCATCCGCGGCTTGAAGTGTGAAACGTAGCGACCACGCTATACATGGTTACACAGGAAAAAACAGCCCAGCAATACAAGAATGGTATTTCGTGCTCCAACTCACAACGGCGGTGGCAAAAACAGGGGCCGGGGAATACCCGGCCCTTCGACTTGTTCCTGCAGGTACTGCGGTTCAACCGCGAGCGGCATCTCTGCGATCCTCGACCCGATCCCTGCGGTCCTCGGCTCTGTCCCTGCGGTCCTCGGCCCGATCCCTGCGGTCCTCGGCCCGGTCGAGTCGGTCCTCCAACCGGTCGAAGTAGTCCTCGCGATCCACCGTGGTGTCAAGCCTGTCCTCCAGCCGGTCGAAGTAGTCCTCGATACGATCCGCCCTGTCCTCGGCCCGGTCGAGTCGGTCCTCCAGGCGATCCCGGACGTCTTCCCGCCTGTCGGCCAGGTCTTCGGCACGATCACGGGCCAGGGCAGAGGCCTTCCAACCCCCCGGGTGGTAGACTCCACCGGACCAGGCGCCGTTCACCCATACATACCCGACCCTGGAAGCTGGTCTCCAGTATCCCTCCACGTAGGAGGTACCCAACCAGTAACCTGGA
This sequence comes from Myxococcota bacterium, assembly GCA_024276675.1. Classification (GTDB taxonomy): domain Bacteria; phylum Myxococcota_A; class UBA796; order UBA796; family JAFGLY01; genus JAJRWT01. The sequence continues at coordinate 350,485 of JAJRWT010000032.1, forward strand.
ACCCAGACCCAGCCTGCACGGAGTTGTGCGGGCTTCCAGTGCCCCGGGTACCACTGCCCCCTGGCGTCGTAGTGGCCAGCCACCCACACCCAGCCGGCCCTGGGAGCCGGCTTGTAGTGGGGTGACCACGGGTCCAGCACCACCCTGGCAGCAGGCAGCTTGACGGAAATGTGAACGCCAGCCTGAGCGGGAGTTGAAACAAGGGAAGCGAGAAGTGCGAGCATGGTGAACATCATTTTTCCGTCCTCCGTTTTCTGTCTTTCACACCTACCGACGAACGTGAAAACGAATCATTCGATGCTCGGTCCATGCCGTGTCCAGCCGGACACGGGGGATTTCTCCCCGTGGAATCCCAGCCATGATCCCGAAGTTGATCGAGGGCTTCGAAAAGTGTTTTTGCGAAGAAAGGCCCCAAATCACTGAAGTGAATGTTCAAGGCTGCCCGGGCGAGCCATCCTGTCCCGCAACAGCTCACGCTGTTTGTGGTACCCGAGAGATCGCAAACCGACCGGCGGTGGGGTTCACAACCCGCTGTCCCGAGAAGCCGTATGTGAACAGCACAAGTACGGTTCTGTGGGAGCTGGGGGTGAGCAATCTCCCCCGGCTACCCGACGAAGACCCAAAACGCGGCCCACGAGTGGTGCAGTAGGGTTCTGATGGCTGCGGCAACAAAAAAGAGGGAATTGAATGACTACTTTCGTGCTTCATGTGCGATTGAGGGGGACGTCAACTCGTTTTTGCTCCGAGGGTCCACTCGTGTTTGTCGGGGGCTTTCGACAATAGCCAACGCGGCACGCCCTCCCAGGATGGATCAACCCAGTGAACGGTCGAGATGCGTTTGGCAGTATCGACCAGTCGGACAAACTTCTCTCGAGCCTTGCCATCGCCTGATAGCAGCCGATCATCAGCCTTGGTGGTGGCTGTTGCGACGAGGTGTCGATCCTTCATGGCCACCTCGCGATCTCCGTCTCGGAGTTCTCTGCGGATGGCATCCTCCAACCAGAGGCAATCCGGCTCCGTGGTTGGCTTGTCAACAAGCCCACGCTCCACCATGCGAAGGAGCCAGCGGTGTCCGCTGCTCCCTGGCCGTGCGTGCTTTCGCCACTCCCTAGTTCCCATCCGGAAAAGGCGGACCGAGCCGGGGCGAGTCGCTTTCGAGCCAGGCGCATCCTGCGTAACCCGCCGGAATAGCAGCGCTATTTCAAGTGGTTGCGCGGATGTGCCTAGCGAAGGAATGGGCCGCGACGATCAGCGGCAGCATCTTCATCTGTGGAGTGGGCCATGACCCGCGTAGAAAAACGCTCGGTGAATACGACGATTTCGATGTTGTCGGGTAGTTGGACCAGTTTGTCTACACCATCTGGTTTCCACTCGGCATAAGCCCGAACGAAATCCTTGGGAGACATGGTATCGGACAACTCGATCCAGTCTTCGCCAACCCGTTGCGCGACCCGAACCGGAGCGAGTCCGTAGTCGAGCGCCTTACGCGAACTTGGCTGGAACGAAAACCGAATGGACGGCGAGGGGCGCCTGCCCTGGCGTTTTCCCTGGGGCTTGAGCTGCTGTAATGCATTCGGCATTGGACCGAATACGACTTGGACTTTCTCGGCGAAGTCGCTCTTACGTTTGCCGCGAGAAAGGAATTCGTCGGGCTGAGTAAAACGAACGTGGGGTCCGTCCAGCAAGAGGGCGCCGGGATCGTAGGGTGCCTCGAGTGTCTGCTTCATCAGCAGCAGCGGCTGCATGACTGAGGACTTCCCGCTGCTGTTGGCCCCGGCCAGCAGCGTGAGCGGCCGTAGTTGAACCCGTACTGAATCGCGGAGGGACTTGAAGCCGGAAATCTCGATCCACTCAGGAGGCATTGGGGAAAGACGACGGTAGAGCCGACCGTAGCGTATCATGGCCATGGTGGTCCTCGAAAGCTGTTCACAGGGATTGTTCTCGCGGACGAAAATGGTGACGTAGCCGAACTCTACTACGATTAACGCGGCGGCAAGAAACCGGGGGTCCGCTATTCCCTGGTCACCCGCGTTCGAAACGGCGCGTCGACGGTGCTGGCCAACCAACCCGTTGATCATGAAAAAAAACAACCGAAATCATAGTCAAGCCATGGATGCGATTCCTATCCGCCTGCCCTATCTACCCCTGCCGGCGTCGGTGACCAGCGTTTGTGGTGCCGCACGTCGAGATCCATGACGTTGTAGTTTGCGGATGGGTTCGACAGCCCGGGCAGTGGGACCCACAGGCCTGAATCCGCCCTGCATGGCTGCCAGGGGCTTACCGGAGTATGCCAGTCGAAGGTGGAGGGCCCTGGTCACTTGCGCGGTATCAGGGGGTGGAGCAGCCGGAGATCTGAACGGTGACCGGGCCGTCGCTGCCTGGCTCCGGGCTCAGCTCCCACCGGGGGCCGTCTTCACGGACAAGCTCCGCGCCGCTCAGTACCGTCTGGTTGCAGACTTCCGGTACCACGGCCACCAGCGGAGCCTGACCCACCGGCTGGTAGGTCACGCGCATGCCGTCTTCAAGTGGTTCGAGTTCCTGCAGAATGCCGGGGATCTTGTGAATGTACGGGCGATAGAAGGCGGACATCATGTAGCCGGCCTGGCCCTGGGAATCGACGAGGCCGTAGGAATCGCTGCGGTCGTAGGACCAGTAGGCCGTGCCTCCCCCCAGGGACTCCAGGCTGTCCTGCACCGCGCGAATGTAGTCCTGCTCATTGCCCAGGGACGAGAAGATACCGTATTCCCCGATGAGGGTGGGCCTGCCCCTTTCCACGGCGTGTTCCGCCAGGCCGCGCAGGTCTTCCTGTTCGTCGGTGAAGTCACCATCGTAGCCGGTCCCCATCTCGGCGTATGGAGGGTAGAAATGCGGCGCGAAAAGCTGGACTTCACCCTCGGGGAACTCCAGCATGGTCTGGAACTGGAGGTTGGTGTGCAACGAGGGCTCCAGGGCCACGAAGCGACATGGGCGGCCCGAATCGCAAACCTGCTGGTCCACCTCCCTGATGATCCCGGTGACCATGGAGTAGAAATCGGGAAGGATCTGCGTCTCCATCGTTTCCTGGTCGTAGTCGCCGAAAAAGGGCTCGTTCATGAGGTCGTAGCCCACTACGCAGTCGTGGTCCAACGCCAGATCCACCACCTGTGCCCACGATGCCGCGTAGTGTTGCCAGAGGGTGGTGTCTTGCCAGAAAGCGTTGAAACAGGCGGCCATTTCTTCGGTCAGATAACCCAACCACCAGTATTCGCCGGAGACCTGGTAGCTTTCGTAGTTGGACTCGTCGCAGCTCCAGTAGGGCGCGCCCGTGGCACCGAAGCCTTCGCCCCACAGGTCCTGGTGCATGTCCAGCATGACATCCACGCCCAGTTCATCGAAGGTGGCCAGGAGCTGGTCCAGCCCCTGCAGGTAGTCCTGGTCGTAGGAGCCCTGTCGTGGTTCGATGGCTTCCCAGAAGATCAACAGGCGAATCAGCGTGAAGCCGGAGCTGCGGATCAAATCCACCTCGCCATCTTCCAGGTGGGGGAGATGGTCTTCGCTCCCCTTGGCGGCGTTGTTCACGCTCACACCGCGGTAGATGACCACGCTTCCGTCGGAATCCAGCAGGTAGGGTTGTTCCGTAGTACCGGGCGCTACGGGGGAGCCGGTGTCGAGCCGAGCATCGCCAGCGCAGGCGGTCATACAGGCCAGACCCAGGCAGACCAACGGCAACGGCAACGCAGAAACATGTGTTGCCCTGGAGACATGTGCCCACGTTGAAAAACGAAGCGTGTATGCATTTCTCATCTACACAGCATAACCCGTAACCTCCCCGGGGCCGCCACTGAGCTTGCCTCGAAAGCCCCTGGACCGGGCGGATTGCTTGCCCGGAGGCCGGACCCACAATAGGCAGGAACCTCCTTCCACCGGGAAAGGCCCTCTCATGACTCGCTACGATCCCCTGGACGAGATCCTCCGAACCATGGATGACAGGCGCCTCTCTCGTTCCGAGCGGAAGGCCCTTCGTCGCCACCTGGCAGAGTCCCGCACACCCGAAAACCAGCGTCTTCGCCTCTGCGCCGCTGTTTTTGCTCATGCTCGTTCCAGGATGCACGACCACCGTGACCGAGCGCTCCTTGGCTGGGTGGAAGATGTCGTGGCGGCGCTGCGCGCCCCACCGGAAGCCGGGCAAGCCCCCAGCCGCTCCTGGTTCGCCCCCTGGGATCCCCTGGCCCAGGTCCTGGCATCTATTTTCGACGGAACCAGGCGCAGCCTGGATGCCGCGATCTACACGCTCACCGACGACCGTGTGCGCGAGGCCATGCTGCGGGCCCACCACAGGGGCGTGGCCATACGCATCATAGCCGACGACGAAAAAGCAGATGACACCGGCTCCGACATCCATGCACTGCGGCGTGCGGGGGTGTCTGTGCTGCTGGATGCGAGTCCGGGCTTGTTTCACCACAAGTTCGCACTGCTGGACGATCGCTCGCTGGTCACCGGTTCCTACAACTGGACGCGCACGGGCTCGGAAGAAAACCAGGAAAACCTGCTGCACACCTGGGACCGCGAACTGGTGGCGCGCTATGCCCGTGCCTTCCAACGCATGTGGTCCGACAGAGGCGGTCACTGAACACCGGCAGGACAGGCCCACGAGACACCATGGCTGGCCGGCTCGTAGGCTTGGCTTAATCCGTGTAGATTCCGGCCAGGCCCGGCACGCCCGCCGCCATGAGCGCTTCCATCACGGCGTTGCTCTTGATGTGCACGACCCGCATGTTCTTCGTGTAGCCCTCTCGCGGATCCGCGCCGAAGACGGTGATGTTCATCCCCACCCAGCGACCACTGGTATCGAATACCGGAGCACCGGAGTAACCGTTCATCGTGTCGATGTTGCTGAGGAAGGGAGCATCGGTGATCATGCCCAGAAGCGCTGCCTGTCCCTGCTCGTCAGTGCCGGAGGCCGACTCGCAGGGTGAAACGATACTCCAGTCGTCCTGCCTTCCAGTGGTCGAACACAGGGGAGCATCACTCTCGTTTCGGTCCACTACTCTGCCGAAGGAGACGGCCAGTTCGCCGTGGACCTGGTCGTAGCCAGCCACCCCGCTGGCCCGGGCAGGGCGTGCCATGGACCGAGGATACCCCATCATGAACAGCGGCTCGCCGGGCTGAGGCAAGTCGGCAGGCTCAATTGGCTCGAAGTCGCCCCCTGGTTCTTCGAAACGCAGCAACGCCGCGTCCATGTGGTCTTGAAGATTGGGACTGGAGATGACCCAGGAATCGTCCCAGCTCCGTTTGAGCGGAAACAGCTCGACAATCTCGTACCGGCTTTCACGCCAGCCGGAATTCGTCCACTGAAAGCGCAGTATTCGAGAGGCTCCGAGCATTTCCCGGGATTCCGCCATGCCCGCCGTACAGTGGGCGGCAGTGATGAAGAGCCCACTCCCCAGGAACAGGCCGCTGCAGTTGCCGTACTCGGGATAGTTGCAGATCTCCGGGCCGCAGCGGCGCTGTTCATAGCCCATGCACTTGTCCCTGTTGAAGAGCCGCTGGTGCGGCAGCCCGCAGAACGCCTCCCTCTCGGCCAGGAGTCGTTCTTCCGACAGCTCGCCTTCGCCCTTGTAGATGACCAGCTTGCCAACCCTGGGAACGAGGTCCACCAGGGTGCTCCTGTCCAGGGGGATTCCCAGCCCGTCGAGGAAGCTCTGCGGCAGGCTATCCACAGGAAAGAAACCCTCCAAGCCCATGCCTTCGGGCATCTGCGTCCTGGTCGTGGCTCTCTCCATCAACTCGAGGGCCTTCTGGTGGCTGCCCCTTCTGTCCTTCAGCGCCATGAGCTGGAGCGCCGCCCTGCGTGCCTCATGGCTCTCGCCCAGTTCGAGATCCACGGTTGCCAGTCCCGAGAGGCACCAGGTCTTCATGGCATCGTCGCCAATCTCGTCCAGTCGCTGGAATCCATAGAGGAATAGATCCCGTGCGCTCTCGAAGTCCCCCAGCTTCTCGTAGACGGCTGCCATGCGGCAGCGGGTGGCCACGTCGTAGGGATCCAGGTCCAGTACGTCCTGGTAGGTATCGAGAGCTTTTTCGTACTTTCCTGCGATGTAGGCTGAGTATGCCTTGCTCACCTTGCCCCAGGTATCAACAGAGCCCCTGAGCTGTGAGGCGGCACAGGCCACGCTGCAATAGGCCGCGAGTGCGCTGTTGGCCTGCCAGGAGAGGGCGGAGCCGCTGACTGCTTCTGTCGGGAACAGGCCCATCTCCAGGAGGGTCAGGATGCGGGGCTGGTCTTCCAGCAGATGAGCGGCCTCGTCGAAGTATTGTTGGTAGGCCTCGTTGAAATTCGCGGATCGGTCATGGAGCATTTCCCGGGACGAGGCTTCCAGGCTGATGCTGATGGGTAGTTGGAGGCGATATGGCTCTGGGTTGGATTCGGCAGCGACGCGGGCTGCTTCTCGGAGTTCCAGGGCGGCCTGTTCGCTGTCCAGGAAGCCCGTACTGCCGTCAGGTTCCATCCATCGCACCGTCACTTGTTTCACGTCCGGGAGCAGAGCGGCAGCCTCTGCCGTGGCGTTCATGTCTCCGCTCACCAGGACCAGCGGCACATCGAAGGCCGTCAGACCCAGCAGCATGTGTGTCACCTCTCCCGCGGGACGGCCCTGGATACGCAGTTCGCGCACCCTGTCGTTGATGGTGTGGGGCCGGAAACCCTGCTGACCTGCCCGGGAGTGGTAGCCCACCAGGGCCGCCACGACGTAGTGGCGCTGCATCGGCCCCAGGAAAGGCCAGAGCCAGTCCCTGGTTTTTGAAGGGCTTAGCACGCGCACGCCCATCTTTTGCAGGACTCGCGCATCGATGGCCCCGTCGTGTGAGTCGACGACATCCACGCAGGAAAGTCCCCCTTCAAGGAAGCCCCGGGCAACGGCAGCCACGTCGGCAGTGAGCAGCTCCCGCCCCTGCTCCGCTTCGTCCACGAATATGGCACCCGCAGTGGCTGAGCCGGAGGGAATGTCGTCGTCGGTCAGGATCAAGGCGCAGCGTTCCTCCGGTGCGGGAAGCTCCCTGGGGCCGGAGCCCTGGGCCCAGCAGGCGGGGAGCATGACGCAGAGCAGAGCCACGAGCCCAGGAAGTCCCGAAAGAAAGCGATCTCCAACAATCACGGTATTTACCCTTTCATCGGTATTGGCGCGGTTACAAGCAGTTGCGGCGTCGTGCCGGCACCTGTGACTATAGCAGGGCAGCTTTCCAGAAAGCCCGATACATGTTCTGCGAGCAGACGAATTATCTGGCCAGGTATTCATCCACCTCTTGCCCGGGGACATGCGCATCGCGGAGAGCCCGATGAAAACGAGTGAAGTCTTTTTCGAGCAGGGGCCCATACGCCCTCCATCTGAAGCTATGAGCCTGCTGGTGCGGGTTGCACGCAACTGTCCCTGGAACCGCTGTGCATTCTGCCCGGTGTACAAGCACGACAGGTACTCGCGGCGAACCGTGGACGAAGTCCTTGGTGACATCGACGCCATGGCACGCCGGCTTGGCGACAGGTTCAAGACGGTGTTTCTCCAGGACGCCGACCCCTTGTCCATGGGTGCCGGCCACCTGGTCCGGGTCGTGACGGCCGTCAGGGAGAAGTTCCCCGCGGTCACACGCGTGACCACCTACGCCCGATCCCGCACCTTGTCCAGAATGTCTCTCCAGGATCTACGCCGCATACGGAGCGCTGGACTGAATCGTCTCCACGTGGGATTGGAGTCCGGTTCGAGAGAGGTCCTGGAGCAGGTGAAAAAGGGCGTATCGCCCCAACAACAGGTGCGCGGCTGCCAGGACGCCAAGGAAGCCGGCTTTGACCTGTGCGTCTACGTGATGCCCGGTCTCGGTGGAAAAGCCTTCAGCAGCAGCCACGCCCGCGAAACCGCCAACGTGATCCGAAAGATCAGCCCCGATTTCGTCAGGCTGCGGAGCACTGCGGTCATTCCCGGGACCCCTCTGCACGAAATGACCGAACGAGGGGACTTCCTGCCCCTGGGAGAGATTCCCATGGTGGCCGAAATCCGCCAGTTGCTGGAAGACCTGGAGGCAGTGGACCTTCGCATGGAGAGCGACCACGTACTGAACCTGCTCATGGAGATCCGGGGAACTCTCCCACGAGACAGGACGCGGTTGCTGGAAATCTGCGACGACTTCCTGGGAGCGAAACAAGAGGACCAGCTCCGGTTCATCCTTGCCAGGCGACTGGGATGGATGGGGCGCTTCGAAAGCAGAAACCAAATCTCGCTTCCCCAGGAGTTGGAGTCATGGCTCCAGCGGGTGCAGCAGGGCCAGGAGGACCCGGACGCCGTCTTCCATCTCCTGAGAACACAGGTGGTGTGAACGCCCCCCTCGCAGTGGAGACGGCGCCCGCGCGGAGCGGCGCCTGGAGCAAGCCCAGCAGGTAGACCAGGGCGGTACCTGGCAGCAGGGAGACAGGGCATAGACAGGAGCAACCCGCCATTGGCGGGCCGTTCAGGGCCTGGAGTAGACAAGCAGCAGCAGGGACCAGCCCATCATGCCGGCCGACAGGATGGAAGAAGCGCCGAGCAGGGCCAGCACCAGGCCGAAGATGGCCGGCGTCTCTCCCGCGGCCATGCGAATGATGAGTTGGGTCTCGCGGGGTACCCGCCCGGCCAGCCAGGAGGGCAAGATGAACACAGCCAGGCCCATGGTGGCGGAGATGACGACGCCCACCATTCCCAGGATCTGGGCTGTCTGGAGAGGGGGCTCACCACCGTTCACCGCCTCGGCCAACCACTGGTCGCCCAGGGCAGCCTGATCCCGCAGGATGACCGCCAGGATCATGTACACGATCACGGACAGGAGCATTGACCACCAGATGAGGCGCAGCCTGGAGTCCAGCGCCCCCCCCGGTCTGGGGCCGGGATTTCTGTGTTGGGAAGAGTTCATGGTACCACCCCGCGTTCTTCACCGTGGAGGCAAGGCAGGGTGCGTCCAACCTGCCTCCTTCCTGAACACAGCAGGTAGCACGTTTCGGCCGGGCACATCCAGGGCTCCCCGATGCGCCATGGAGATATCATGGCGGTCACGGCCACGCAGCAAGGGAGCTGCACTGTGGAGCTTTTGCCCCGTCGGCTCCCTGGCAGCACGGAGAGCTCTTCACAGGTGGTGTCCGGCGGCCAGGCGCTTCCGGGCATAGGGGCTGGCCTGCTGCAGGTAGGGGAGCAGGAGATCGTAGAACGCTCCACGAGAGCGGATCACGCGCAGGTTGGCATAGTGCCCGGCGACCATGCGGTCGATGAACACCACCTCCACGGGCATGGCGAAGGATGGCATGCGCCTCGCGACCCCGGGGAGCATCTTCACGACGGATTCGTGGACGGTGGTGCTTCCGTAGTCGAATGTGCCCGACCCCGTGAATGGCACGTAGAACAGGTCGCGCCAGCGCTTGTAGTAGTCGTAGCCCACGAAGGGCCCACCCTCGCGCAGCACTCCCAGGCGAGCCAGGCCCTGGTGTACTACTTCGTAGTCTTCGACGATGCCGGCGTAAACGGTGTCGGCATAGGCCTCCACCACCCAGGGCGGGATCTTCTTCACGCAGCCGAAGTCGTAGACCACTATTCGACCGTCGGGGCGAAAGGCGAAATTGGCGGGATTGGGATCGGCGTGGATGGCGTTCAGTTGGAAGATCTGGTCCATCATGGTCTTCCAGAGGTTCATGCCGATCTGGTCACGCAAAGTCTGTGAATAGCCCTCGTGGTCCAGTTGGTGGATGTCGTCGCCGTCTTCGAAGGTGAGGGTGAGTATACGCTGACTGCTCCGTTCACCCACCACACGGGGAATGACCAGGTGGGGATGGGAGCGGTGGAACTCCCCGAACATGCGCACGTTGTCGGCCTCGTTACAGTAGTCCAGTTCTTCGTGCAGGCGTTGGCGGATCTCTTCGAAGAGGGCGTTGTAGGCCCGACGATCCATGTGGACCAGCCCACTGGCCCGCAGTGCGAGGCGCAGGTGGGCCAGATCCGAATCCACGGATTCGTCGACTCCTGGATACTGGACCTTCACCACGACTTCGCGGCCATCGTCCACCCGGGCACGATGCACCTGGCCTATGGAGGCGGCGGCAAAGGGTTCGGGATCGAATCGGTGGAAGAGCAGTTGAGGCGGGGAGCCCAGCTCGGATTCTATCTGTCGCTCGATGACCTGGTATGGCATGGGGGGCGCGCCGCGTTGCAGCCGGGTCAGCGCGGCGGAGAACTCCCGAGGCAGGATGTCGCCCGCCACCGAGGCCATCTGGCCGATCTTCATGGCAGCACCTTTGAGATCGCCAAGCGTCTCGGCAATGCGCTCCCCACTTTTACGGTAGGCCACGGCACGGCTGCGGGCAGCCTGCTCGGCGGATTGGAAGGCGGATTTTATTCGCACCCCCGCATGACGACCGGCAAGCGCGGCGGTCATCCCCGCCAGGCGGGTGAAACGCCGACTCCGCCCCGGGGGCTTGCCGGAACCCTCGCCCATGTCCACCCCTTTCGCTCTACGTGTGAAGGTACGTTCACGAAGGTAACATGGACGACACTCCAGTCGTCTCTGGCTGATGTTGGGGATCGGCGGGTCCAGTCGGGCTGGAAGCGCCTCATCGTGACCCGGTCCCAGGTGATGGATGCGCGCAGCCCACCTCGCTTCGCCTGGCTGCGTTCGCGTGGGGCCATCCAGAGCTGTCCGGGGGCAGAAAGTCGGTGTATACCCAGGGGTATAGGGGCAGTTCGGTCCGCAAAGGGCCACAAAACCGGACCGAAGTCGGTGTATACCCAGGGGTATAGGGGCAGTTCGGTCCGCAAAGGGCCACAAAACCGGACCGAAGTCGGTGTATACCCCGGGGTATAGGGGCAGTTCGGTCCGCAAAGGGCCACAAAACCGGACCGAAGTCGGTGTATACCCCGGGGTATAGGGGCAGTTCGGTCCGCAAAGGGGCGCAAATTACATGCTTGCCCTGACACGCCCCCCCCCCAAAAAAAAACAGGGTATCGCGGCAGGGCGATCACATGCCCGTACCGTCCCCATCCCCTTGCTGCTCAGGACTGCTGGGCCGCCTCTGGGGGGTCGGCGATGATCGCGGTGTAGTTCTTGGGCAAAAAAATCGTCACGGTCCTCGATGGCTCTTCGCACGGCCTCCAGCATTCCAGTCGGCCTGCCATGCAGGGTGAGCAACAAGGGCCGGCTTCCCCCGTGGCGCCGGCTTCCAGCCGGCGTACCGTGCAGGATAAAGGCAAGGGCAGGCTGGAAAGCCTGCCCCACTGGGGCCGGGAGCCTGCTCCACACCAGCAGGCTGGAAAGCCTGCCCCACTGGGGCCGGGAGCCTGCTCCACACCAGCAGGCTGGAAAGCCTGCCCCACTGGGGCCGGGAGCCTGCTCCACACCGGCAGGCTGGAAAGCCTGCCCCACAATCCTGGGCAACACCTGTGCCAGCCTGGAAAGCCGTACATGCTCGCCCTGGTACGCCCTCCGCAGAGATTGGGACCGCGGCCATAGGGATGGTTGGCGCCAATGGTCGTCGCGGAAAAGCCCTGGCCATTCCCTTCCGAGCCCCGACCGGTCCCCATCCGACCATCATATGACCAGGTGGAGATGGAGCCAAGAGCTTCACCGGGCTGTTATAGGTTGTTTTTACCGTTTTTCCCCCACTCGTCCTCCCCATATCGCCAATCCCCTGGCGACAGCCGGGACCACCAGCGGAGAAGCGCCTTGGAAGAACCATTGCTGGCAGTCGTGGGCGACATCCACGCCAATTTCCACCTGCTCTCCACTGTCCTGGAACGGGTATCGTCATCCCACGCGGCCGGACTGCTGATCGTGGGCGACCTGGCAAACGGCAGCAACAAGGTCTCGAGCCATTCCCCGGCCATGCAGCGCTACAGGCAGCAGATACGCGACGTGCTGGACAGCCTCTCCGCCCTGGGGCTGCCCATGGCCTGGGTACCGGGCAACCATGATCTGCCCAATCTCCAGGGTGGGCGAAACGCCGATGGCCGCGTGCTGGAAGTGGCCGGCCTGCGGGTGTTGGGGATCGGCGGTTCCGGGCCGGCCCGCTTCGGGTTCCCATACGAATGGGACGAATCAGATATCAGGAGCCGTCCCTCCCCTGCCTGCGACATCATCCTGAGCCACACACCTCCCCTGGGAACCAGACTGGATCTTACGGCCAGCGGCCATCACGCCGGGAGCCAGGCCATCCTGGAGCGCGCCCGGGCCCTGCGCGGCGTGCTGGTGTGTGGGCATATCCACGAGGCCGGCGGGACCCAGCGCCTGGGGGACTGTCTGTGTCTGAACGCCGGGAGCCTGGGCAGTCCCTTCGGCTTCGCACAGCTTGGCTTCATCCAGGGCACAGACAAGGTCATGTGGGAAGACCTGGAGACGGGGCGAACGGAACACCTGGAACGTTGAACCGGAGGCAGGCTTGAGCGGCAGGGCAACGCGGCGTTCCGCATGGTGGGGCATGTTGCTCCTGCTGCTGCTGCTTCTGCTGCACGCCAGCAGGTACGGACTCTGCATCCAGGACGACGCCTTCATCTCGTTTCGTTACGCCTACAACCTGGTCCACGGCCATGGACTGGTCTACAACCCCGGCGAGCGGGTGGAGGGCTACACCAACTTCCTGTGGACCCTCATGTTGGCAGGAGTCATGGCCCTGGGGATCAACCCCCTACTGGCCGCCGCCGCCGGTGGCGTGGCCTCCGTCGCTACCCTCATGCTCATCACCTGGCGCATGGGGCGCATGGAACCAGCTTCCTCCCCATGGAACTCGCTGTTGGCCCCCGCCCTGCTGGCGGCCAACGGCTCCCTGGTACTCGAATCCGTACAGGGCCTGGAGACGGCATTCTTCTGCATGCTGCTCATGGGGGGCATCCGAGCCGTGATCCTGGAGCAAGCCCATCCCAGGCGTCGCCCCGACTCGGCCCTCTGGTTTTCGCTGGCCGCCCTGACCCGGCCCGAGGCAGTACTGGTCTACGCCTGGAGCCAGGGCTTCCGCTTGCTGTGGACCCGTGCCCTGCCCCCTGCCCGGCAACGCCGTGGATGGCTGCTCTTCCTGCTGGTGGTGGGGGCTCATTTTGCCTTCCGGCTCTGGTACTACGGCTACCCCTTCCCCAACACCTTCTACGCCAAGACCGGAGGCGGAACGGCCCAGCTCTGGCGTGGCCTGGGCTATGTTGGGGCTTTCTTCTGGCGCTATCCCGGCCTGGGGATGCTCCTGGCACTTGGTGCCCGAAACGCCTGCGCCGTGGGCAGGGCCTCTCGCCGCTTCGGCCCGTGTTTCCTGCTGGGCACGATCGTCGTCTACCTGGCCTACGTGGTGGCCGTGGGGGGCGATTTCAAGCCCACCTGGCGCTTCGTGGCTCCCACCCTGGCCCCCATGGCTCTCCTGGCCCAGGCCGGACTTCAGGCCGTGGCCCGATGGCCAAGGCGAAGGTTGGCCTGGGCCGCCTGGTTCGTCCTGGCCCTGACCTGGACCGGGCGGGACGCCATCTCCAACATCTACCGGGCCAGGGCCGAGGCCGCCTTCAGGGCCGACACCATGTACGACCTGATGACCGTGGGAAGTTTCCTCCGGGACACTCTGCTGCCCGGCACCCTGGTGGCCATGCACTCGGCGGGCACGGTGGCCTTCGTTTCGGGGCTGCCCACCATCGACATGTGGGGCGTGGCGGATGTACACATCGCCCACATGAAGGTCCCGGGAATGGGCTCCGGCATGCCCGGCCACGAAAAGAGCGATCCCCAGTACGTCTTCGACCGCGAGCCGGCTCTCTACCTGCCCGAGGAACAGCTCCTGACGCCACAGCCGACCCGCCTGCCCATGCGCAGCAACTTCCCCGCCGACTTCCAGCAGCACTACCAGACCTTCTCGCTACAGGTGGGTGATCGCTGGCTCAATTGCTTCAAGCGCAGGGATTGGAAGTATGGAAGCTGAAGAACGACCGGGGGCAGCCACCTGCACGGGGACTCCGCCCACTCGTGGCTCATACGGGCTTCCCGCGAGAACTGCCGGGCCCGCCTTTTCAGGACGGGAACCAACTCGTGTGTTCACGACATTCCCGTCTTGCCGCCAGGCTCGCCCCGCGCCCCTCGCCATGGCATGAGCCGGCGACCTGCGGCAGCCTTTTCCCCGACGGCTCCCAGGGAGTTATTCTTTTTGCACGAACCCTGAATCGAGCAGTATCACCAAGTGTATGGCGGCCCACAGCCCCCATGCCCGTGCTTGTCCCGTCTTGGAAACAGGAGCATTCAATGACAGGTGATTTCAAGAGCCCCCTCCACCAGACCGTCACCACCACGGCCACCGAGTTCTGGAACGATTCCTGCTCCACCCGGGAACTGGAATACGCCATCTCGCACGGCGCCAGTGGGGCCACCACCAACCCCACCATCGTACTGGAAGTCCTGAACCAGGAAATGGCTACATGGAAACCCCGTATCCTGGACCTGCTGCGGAAGAACCCCAGGTGGTCCGAGGCCTCGGTCTCCTGGAAACTCATGGAAATGATGGCGGCAGAGGGTGCCCGCCTGCTGGAACCTGTCTGGGAACACTCAGGCCACAGGAAAGGCAGGCTTTCCATCCAGACCAACCCCATCCTGTACCGCGATGCCCAGGCACTCCTGGAGCAGGCCGTCCAACTGGATCGTATCGCTCCCAACATGCAGGTGAAGATCCCCGTGACCGCAGCCGGACTGGAAGCCATGGAAAAAGCCACCTTTGCCGGCGTCAACATCAACGCCACGGTCTGCTTCACGGTGCCCCAGGCCCTGGCGGTGGGGGAGGCGGTCCAACGTGCTCTGGTTCGGCGTCGGGAGCAGGGCAAGCCAGTCTCCACCATGTCGCCGGTGTGTACCATCATGGTGGGGCGAATGGACGACTGGCTGAAGGTGCTTGCCCGCAAGCACGGCATTCTGGTTGAACCAGGTCACATGGATTGGGCCGGCATCGCCTGTATCAAGAAGGCCCATGCCATCTACGAGGCCCGGGGCTACCGCACCCGGCTCCTGGCGGCAGCGTACCGGCACCACCTGCACTGGTCCCAACTGGTGGGCGGCGACATCATCCTCACCATCCCGTACCATTGGCAGCGCCTCTTCAATGCCTCCTCCATTCCCGTCGTCCCCCGGTTCCACGAGCCGGTGGATCCCCGGATCATCAGCGAGCTGAGCGACGCCTTCCCTGACTTCCAGAACGCATACGCCGAGGACGGCCTGAGCGTGTCCCGGTTCGACACCTTCGGCGCCACTGTCAGG
The DNA here is from genome assembly GCA_024276675.1 of Myxococcota bacterium. GTDB lineage: Bacteria > Myxococcota_A > UBA796 > UBA796 > JAFGLY01 > JAJRWT01. Next base: position 365,734 of record JAJRWT010000032.1, read on the forward strand.
ACACTCCGTGGCTTCATCGCCTCGTTGTATCAACTGCAAGGCACGGTGCGCGATATCATGCTGCCCAACCCGGATCTGCCATGACCTCCAACCCACATCCGCTTTCACCCGCCTCGCGCCAACGCCTGGAACCCCTCTCCTCCCACCATCCCGTAACGGAAGCTGAAGAACATGCCTCCTGAACTCCTGCGCCAGCCGCGACATCCGGAGACCGGCTACACAGCCATCACCACAATCCAGGACCAGTCATTCCCCACGGGAATGGACTTCGGCATCCTGCGCATCCGGGCCGGTGCTTCACACCGATTCCAGCCGGGATTTGAAACCGCCTGCCTGCTCCTGGACGGCCACGTGGAACTCCGCGCGGGCAGCGCCCGTCAGCGTGCCGAACGTGGCGACCTGTTCCACCAGGACCCGGTGGCGCTCCACGCCGACTCTTCCACCCCCGCCGTGATCCACGCCCTGACCCACAGCGAGCTGGCGGTGCTGCGCAGCGAAAACCCCGCCCGTTTCACCCCGTTGATCTTCGACTCCTCCACGATGGCGGAATCCGGGTACCGGGACCGGGGCAAGCTGGACGACACCGCCTGTCGCATCGTCAGGACCATCTTCGACCTGCGCAATCGCCCGGAAGCGAGCCTGGTGCTGGGCGAGGTGGTGAACTTCCCCGGCCGCTGGTCCAGCTATCCCCCCCACCACCATCCCCAGCCCGAGATCTACCACTACCGCTTCAGCAAACCCCAGGGCTACGGTCACTGCGAGCTGGGGGAGAGAGTCTTCAAGGTGTACCACGGAGACACGGTCAGGATCCTCCAGGGCAACACCCACTCCCAGGTGGCGGCTCCCGGCTATTCCATGTACTACATGTGGGCCATTCGGCACCTCCCCGGGCGCCCGTACACGGTGCCCACCTTCGTGCCCGAGCACCGATGGATGATGGACCCCGCCCCGGGCGCCACCACGGGTTCCGGCCTGGGCTGAGCGCCTGGACCCCGGCACACAAGTCAACGGAGCGCCAGCACCATGACTCCGCAGAACACAATCCGCCTCACCACCGCGCAGGCCCTCATCAAGTTCCTCGTTGCACAACACGTGGAACGTGACGGAGTGGTAAACCGATTCTTCGGCGGCTGCCTGGGCATCTTCGGGCACGGCAACGTCGCCGGCATCGGGCAGGCCCTGCAAGAGCATCCTGAATTCAAGTTCATCCCGTTTCGCAACGAGCAGGCCATGGTACACGCGGCGGTGGGCTACGCCCGCATGAAGAACCGCATGGGCGCACTGGCCTGCACATCTTCCATCGGTCCCGGCGCCACCAACATGGTCACGGGAGCAGCCCTTGCCACCATCGACCGCCTCCCCGTCCTCCTCCTGCCCGGCGACATCTTCGCTGATCGAAGGGCCGGCCCTCTCTTGCAGCAACTGGAATGGGAGCAGTCACAGGATGTCTCGGTCAACGACTGCTTCCGTCCCGTCTCTCGCTACTGGGACCGAATCAACCGTCCCGCGCAGCTCCCCCACGCCCTCTTCCGAGCCATGCAGGTGCTCACGTCGCCTGCCCAGACCGGGGCGGTCACCCTGGCCATCCCACAGGACGTCCAGGCCGAAGCCTTCGACTACCCGGCGGGGCTCTTCCGGGATCGCACCTGGCACGTCCATCGCCAGCGCCCCGACCGGCAGGCCATCGCCAGGGCCGTCCACCTGCTGGCCGCCAGCAAGAGCCCCGTCATAGTGGCGGGAGGCGGCGTGATCTACAGCGGAGCAAGCCGGGAGTTGGAAGAGCTGGCCCAGGCCACGGGCATCCCGGTGCTGCTCACCCAGGCGGGCAAGGGCGCCATCCCCGACGAACATCCCCTGTGCCTGGGGGGGGTGGGGGCAACCGGCACCAGCGCCGCCAACCTGCTGGCCCGCGACGCCGACCTGGTGCTGGGCCTGGGCACCCGCTTCAGCGACTTCACCACCGCATCCAGGACCGCCTTCCAGTCTCCAGAGCTGCGCTTCGTCAACATCAACGTCAACGAAATGGACGCCTCCAAGCACGCGGGGCTCTCCATCCTGGCCGATGCACGGGAAGCCATCCGGGAGATCACCCAGGCCCTCGGGGGCATGCGGGTCAGCGATGCCCATACCAGGCGAATCCGGGATCTGCGCGGGGCCTGGCACCGGGAAAGGACCAGGCTCACGAGTGATTCGGGCTCCTCGCGTATCAGCCAGGCACAGCTCATCGGGCTCCTCAACAGTCACATGGCGCCCGGAGACGTAATCGTCAACGCCGCTGGTTCCGCTCCCGGCGATCTGCACAAGCTCTGGATGGCACGAGAGCCCGGCTGCTACCACGTGGAGTACGGCTATTCCTGCATGGGCTACGAAATCCCGGGCGGCATGGGAGCCCGGATGGCGGCCCCCGAACGCCGGGTATACGTGATCATCGGCGATGGCGGTTATCTCATGATGTCCGGCGACCTGGCCACCTGCGTACAGGAGGGTCTGGACCTCACCGTGCTGCTGGTGGACAACCACGGCTTCGCCAGCATCGGCGGTCTCTCCCGCTCCCTGGGCAGCGGCGGTTTCGGAACCAGCTTCCGGCGGCGGGGTCCGGGCGGCCGCCTGGATGGCCCCCACCTGCCCCTGGACCTGGAGGCCAACGCCGCCAGCCTGGGCGCCATCGCCACCAGGGTATCCACCTCCGCCCAACTGGAACAGGCGCTCCATCGCGCCAGGAACACCCCCGGATGCACGGTCATAGTGGTGGGCGTAGACCCGGGAAAGCAGGTTCCCAGCTATCATTCCTGGTGGGATGTGCCGGTCGCCCAGGTCTCCGGAATGGAGCCCGTGCGTCAACGCAGGGCCACCTATGACCAGGAACGTCTCCTCCAGCGCCAATACGAATCGGATACCGGGCCATGACCGCCCCCCGAGCCCGGGCTCCGTCAGCCCCCCGGAGTTCCTTCAAGCTGGCCAACGCGCCCTGCTCATGGGGCGTGCTGGAGTTGGATGCTGTTTCCCATGCCACACCAGCCCTCCAGGTCCTGGACGAAATGGCCGCCTCCGGCTTCCAGGGCACCGAGTTGGGCGACTGGGGCTTCCTGCCCAGGGACCCACACAGCCTGGCCGCCGCCCTCGAATCCAGGTCACTCACGTTGGTGGCAGCTTTCGTGCCAGTGGCCTTTTCCGTGCCCGCTGCCCTGGACCGGGGCGTGACGAGGGCCCTCCGCACCGCATCGCTCCTGGCCGCCGTCCAGCCCGACGCCCTCCTGGTGCTGTCCGACGACAACTGCACCGTGGCCCACAGAACCCTCAACGCCGGGCGAATAAGCAGCGGCATGGGCCTGTCCTCGGCGCAGTGGCGCGTCTTCGCGGCGGGAGTGACCCACCTCGCCCAGCGCGTGTTGGACCAGACGGGCATCTCCTCGGTCTTCCACCACCACTGCGGCGGTTTCGTCGAAACCCCCGAAGAACTGGACACCCTCATGGAACTGTGCGACCCCCGGCTCGTGGGCCTCTGCCTTGACACCGGGCATCTCACCCTGGGGGGCGGCGACCCACTGCAAACACTGGACAAGTGGGGGTATCGCCTGGGCCTGGTCCACCTGAAGGACTGCGACCTGGCCGTCGCGGACCGCAGCCGGACCCTGGGGAAGGACTACCTGGAGTCCCTGGCCGCCGGCGTGTTCTGCGAGTTGGGCAGGGGCGACGTGGACTTCGCCGGGCTCCTGCGACGCCTCCACCAACTCCACTACGAGGGTTGGCTGGTGGTGGAGCAGGATGTACTCCCCGGCATGGGGAGCCCCCTGGAAAGCGCCAGGCGTAATCGCCTGTTCCTGGCCAACCTGGGCCTGCGGGACTCGCCGGGATAGAGCCTGGGGTCTCTCCAGGGCTGCACCCCACGGCAATCCCACCCCGTTCCAGCGCCTTCACTGCTTCACATGGAGGGAGCCAAGATGAATGAACGAGTAGGTCTGGGCATCATCGGCGCCGGGCGAATCGGCCGTGTACACGCCAGAACGCTGGTGCGCTCCATTCCCATGGCACGTGTCCTGGCGGTGGCCGACACCGACCCAGATCCCGCCGAAGCCCTGAGCGCCAAACTGGGAATCCCACTGGCGGTCTCCGATCCTCAGATCCTGATCAACAACCCCAACATCGACGCCGTACTCGTCTGCTCCCCGACCCAGAGCCACGCCGCCCTGGTGGAGGCGGCCCTGAGGGCAGGCAAGCACGTCTTCTGCGAGAAGCCGCTGGATATGCGCCTGGAACGAATCCGGCAGGTGCTGTCAGTGGTGGAGGAGACGGGCCTGGTACTGCAAATGGGCTTCAACAGGCGCTTCGATCCCGACTTTGCCCAGGTGCGGCAGCTCCTTGCCCAGGGGGCGGTGGGAGAGCCCAGGATGCTTCGAATCACCAGCAGGGATCCGGCCCCTCCGCCCATGGATTACCTGCGCTCGTCGGGGGGCATGTTCATGGACATGACCATCCACGACTTCGACATGGCCAGGTTCCTGATGAACTCGGAAGTGACCCGGCTCCATGTCATGGCCGATGCCCTGGGCGACCCCGGGCTGCGCCGGCTTGGCGACGTGGACAGCGCAATAATCATCCTGCGTTTCGAAAACGGCGCCCTGGGGGTCATAGAAAACAGCCGCCAGGCTGCCTACGGCTATGACCAACGGGTGGAGATCCTTGGTTCCAGGGGCCGAGTGGCAAACCGCAACCACGGCCCTCACGCCGTGGTGCTGTCCGACTCCACCGGCATCCACGGCCCGCTTCCGCGGGACTTCTTCATGGAACGCTACTCCCATTCATACAAGGCACAACTGGAGCATTTCCTCTCTTGCATCAGCGGCGACGCCAACCCCGTGGCCACGGGCCAGGACGCCCTCATGGCGGCTGCCCTGGCGCTGGCCGCCGCCCGGTCGCTGCGCAGCGGGCTGCCCGTCAGACCCGGTGGACCCAACGGGGAGGAGTAGCTCGGGACACAGGAACGCTGCCGCCTCGGGGTCGGGATCCGCCGTGAGCCCTGGGAAAGGCTCATGCCTGCTGCGGAACGCCAGTCGCTGCTGCGCCGGGCTTCAGCCCTCCCGCTCCACCAGCACCGCCGTGCCGTAGACCAGGATCTCGGCGGCTCCGGCCATGACCGTCGAGGTGGTGATCCGCAAGCCGACCACCGCGTTGGCGCCCTTTTCCACAGCCTCTGCTCGCAGGCGGTCCACGGCCTGCTCGCGACTCTCGGCCATCATCTTGGTGTACTCGATGATCTCGCCACCCACCAGGGTCTTGAGGCCGGCCATGATGTCGTTGCCCAGGTGCCTGGCGCGGATCGTGTTGCCTCGCACCAGTCCCAGGACCTTGCGAATCCTGTAGCCCGGTATCCGGTCGGTGGTGACCAACATAGGCCCATCCGCGGGGCGATGTTCCATGTCGGCGGCGTGTGCCGTGGCTTCCTTGCCTGCTCGTGTTCTGGTATCGGACATTCTGCTCTCCTTTGTGTCTTCCATGTCTCGACCTTGGAGTTGGAGGCCCGGAACCCGGGCCGCTCTCGTCAAACCTGGGACTTGTGACAGTTCCCGAAGTGGGGGAGCATCCGGGCTCCCATGCTACCTGATGACGTCGGCGTAGCGGTCCTTCCTGCCCTGGCCCAGGCGGCGACGCGCCACTGCCCACAACAGCAACAGGAAGCCAGCCGAGAGCGCCCCTGTGCCCAACTTGATCACCAGGGGCACTTCAGGATCGCTGAACAGCTCCACCAGGGCCCACCCGGTCACGGTGAAGAGGCCGACAAAGACCAACAGCAGGCCCAGGGCGTTTTCCAGCCTGCTCCAGATGCTCCGCTGCTGCTGGTCCTGGAGCACATCCAACTCCAACCTCTGCACCCAGCCATCCGTCACGGCTCGCAGGACCACGTGGGCCTCCAACTCCCGTTGAAGCTCGTCCTTGTCGGCGATCCATGCCATCAGCTCCTCGCGTTCGGGCGGAGTGGCGGTGTCGTCGGTGACCTTCACCATTAGTTCTTCGAAGCGTTCCCTTTTCATTCTATCTCTCCCAGCCGGGCCAGCAGGGCACGACGGGCCCTGAAGAGCCTGGACATCACGGTTCCCACGGGAATGCCGAGTGTGGCGGCAATCTCGCCGTATGCGAGATCCTGGAAGTGGCGCAGGTTGATGATCTCTCTCTGATCCGGGTCCAGTTCCAGCAAGGCCCGCCTCACACGCACACGGGCTTGAAGGGCATCCAGCCTGGCCAGGGGGCCAATGCCAGCATCCACCAGCCGTTCCGTGTCCACGGAAGCGCGTGGTCGATGGCGTCGCCGATCCCTGGAATCCCTGCACGCGTTCTTCACGATGGTGTAGAGCCAGGGATAGAAGGGGCGATGCTGGTCGTAGCGTTCCCTCGCCTGCCATGCCCTGAGCAAGGCATCCTGGGCCACTTCCCGTGCCTCCTGCTCATCGCAGAGAAAACCCAGCGCGGCACGATGAACGCGGGGAGCGTAAAACGACAGTTGCTGCTGGAATGAAGGTTCCATCTCGCCATCTCCACCAACAGGTACGGACAGCTTGCCGAGCTATTCCACCACCCGGAAAAAAAGGCTACGCGTACTACCCAGGGTCTTCGGGGGGATATCCACGAAAACGGGAGCTGGCACGACCCGGGCGATGGCGACAAGTCCGCCAACCATCAGGCGCTCCGCCGCCCTGGCATCCGACCATGGTGAAGGTCAGTTCTTGAGAACCAGCAAGGCTATCACCAGGAGCAGTATCACGAATCCCGCGCCCACCATCATCATCACGTAGAGGTCGCTCTTCACCAACTCCACCAGCCTGGCCCACTGGGAGTAGGACTTCAAGCGCTCCAAGGCGTCGTCTTCGTCCAGGTCGTCGGGTGCCAGGTCACGGTCGTGGGTATCGGGAAGGGGGAGGTCTTCCCAAATGATTGGTGAATCAGTAGCAGGCTTGTCCGGTTCTTTGCCCCTGGCTTGCCCGGGGAGGATGCTGGGGCCGGTGGGGGCTCCAGGCGGTGGCCCTTGTGGCGGACGCGATGTTTTGCCGGCGGGAACAGCGGGGCTGGCGGGCTTGTTGTGCCCTTTCCGCGCCACGGGATCAGGGGGCTTGGTCCCGGAGCCGGCAGGAGGGCTCAGGGGAGCCGGTTCCACATGTTCCACCTTGGAATCAATGGCTCGATGGACCGGATCCGTGGCCATGGGGACCGTGTCTGCGCCGTCGTCGTCCTGTGGCTTCTGGAGCGGAAGAGGCCTGGGTTCCGGAGCTTCCCGTGGCAGGGGCCGACCGGGAGCGGCGCGTACTTCGATGTCGGTTTCCTTGGTGACGGGATCGTTCCCGGAGTCGCGAATGGTGAAGGCGACGCGAAGGCTGAAGCTGCCCGGGTTCAAAGGTTGAACCTCGAACTTGAAGCGGAAGCGCCCGGATGGATGACGGTCCACTTCGTAGGAGCTGGATATGTCGGCCACGCGGTTGCCGGTTTCCCGATCAAAGACGGCGATGCCACAGGCGATCTCCTCGTGGTCTTCTACGCCGGAGCTGCAGCCAACACTGACAGTGAAACGCAGTGGTTCGTCGCTGGTGAAGGTGTTGGTGGAAGGGGGCCGGTCCAGGACTATTCGGGCCACGCTGGTGACGGAAGGGTGGACCAGCGCCAGGAGTTCCGCCACGCGCGGGCGCATCTCGTCGTGCCGATAGAAACGATAGGGAGGGGAGGGGCTGGTTTTCCTGCTGATGGCGCGGTTGACCACCGAGGCCATGCGGTCGGCCAGGCGGCTGTGGAAACGCGGGTTGCTCTGTTCCTGCTTCAGCCTGGCGTGGAGGCGATCCTTGAGATCCACCAGGGCCGACCTGTCCAGGCCGTTGCGCGGATAGGGAAGCTTGTCGCCCGGGTCCATGCAGGCACGCCAGAGCATGATCCCCAGGGCGTAGGTGTCGGCCACGGGGGAAAAGGGCGGCGCTCCGGTGGTTTCGAAGATCTCTGGGGGGAGGTGCGAGAGCGCCGGGCGATCCGACCGAAGGAGCCAGGCCACGTTCCTGGAGGCGCTCGGGGTCCAGATGTCGGAGAGGACAACCCTGCCCTTTTCGGTGAGGAGGATATTGGCGGGCCGCAGGGCCCCGTGAAAGCCGGGGCCGTCCTGGAGCTGTTCACAATCCTGAATGGTCTGGATGAGGATGTCCAGTATTTCTGAAATGGGGGCACCGGCCTGGAGTCGCTGGGACAGAGAGCTGGCATAGTAGTCCAAGAGCAGCGCAGGCTCGCCATCGGCCTGGACGATATGAGCCTCGAGACGTGGCAGGAACGGATAGGGGCGCTTTTTCAACAGCTCTGCCTGTTCGTTCAAGACCTGCTGGCAGACCTGCTGGAACTTCCGGGGTGCTTCGGCCGTGCCAGGCAGATCCTCGGCGTTCAACGGGCACTTGAGAACGAAGTCCCCATGGTCGTGCTCTCGACGAACACGGTAGGTCTTTCCCCATAGTCCGCGCCCCAGGAGTAGACCCACCTGGTAACGATTGTTTTGCCCATCGAGGACGACATCGCCAGTCTTCATGAAACCATCCGAACACGGCTTGATGCTTGAGGTTGTTACAGGAATAACTCCATCACACCAGGGGCGTCGAGGCGCCCAGCCCACAGGACACGGGGAGTGTTGTGGAACAATAGTTGTGATTGACGGGCAAGACAACGGGTTGAAGGGACCTGATTCCCGGTGCTTCTTCCGGAAAACCGACGATGCCAGCGGAAGAAAAAAGCAACGACCTGTTGAGGAATCTGCTGCCCGGCACCAGGTGCTTCCCATCTGGAAAGTGTTCCGGTAGCCGGAGCGGCTCCCTGTTGTTGGACACGGGCCAGGCACCCTCGTGCAACCACTTGAAACAGCGTCGCCATTCCGGCGGTCTACCCGGATGCGCCTGCCTGGTGGGCGGCTCGCTCCTGCTGGGTCCGCCATTCCTGGACAGGAACTGGTCAGTTAACGAGATCGGCGGCTCCGGGCCAACCTCTCGCCGCGATGATAGGTTTCCAGCGCTTCCATAACGTGAAACGATGGAGTACTGGGAATGCCTCCGGTAGAACAGGGCCCCGATTCCGGCTCCACAGCCACCGATTTCAACGCCGTTCGCCTGGACCGTCAGGGCAACCCTGCATATCGCCTGCTCCGAGCCATCAACGACCGCCTGGTGGGGCGCTTCCAGTGGGCCGTGGAGCACCCACGGGAAGCCCAGGAACAGGTCATGAAAAGGATCCTTCGTGGAGCCAGGGGGACCCTCTTCGCCCAACGGCACCGACTGGAATCCATCACGACTCTCTCGGAGTACCGCTCCCGCCTCCCCATCTCGGACTACCAGGACCACCTGCCCTACATCCAGCGCATCGCTGCCGGCCAGAAACGGGTCCTCACCAGGGCCAAGGTCATGCAGTTTCTGCAGACCAGCGGCACTACCGGTGGAGCCAAGCTCATTCCAGTGACCGCTGCCTACGCCCGTGCCGTGGAACAAGCCCAGCGCATCTGGATCCTGGGACTGCTGCGCCAGCACGAAGAACTGGCCAAGGGCTCGGCACTGACCCTGGTTTCGCCGGCCGTGGCAGGCCACACCCGGGGAGGGATTCCCTACGGCAGCAACACCGGGCGAATGCATCTCCGCCAGCCATTCTGGATCCGCCACCGCTACCCGGTTCCATACCCGGCCTATTGCATCGGCGACCCTGAAACCCGGTTGTACAGCGTGCTCCGTTTCGCCATGGCGGCAGACGTGCGCAGCATCACCACCGCCAACCCCACCACCGTCCTGCTCATCGCCCGAAGACTCCAGGAGTACCGGGCAGACCTGGAACGGGACCTGTCGGAAGGCACGCTTCGCCACGGGCCCGCCAGGCAACTGCCCACGGAGCTGCGCCGCGAGTTGGAGCGGCGCCTGGGCACCACCCCTCCTCCGGTTGCATGGAAACCAGCCTCGATATGGAACCTCTCCGTGATCAACTGCTGGACCGGAGGCTCCGCCGGCTACTTTCTGCCCATGCTCGCCCCGGCCCTGGGAGAGGAGATCCCCATCCGCGAGGTCGGGATTTCCGCGTCCGAATCCTTCATGGCCCTGTCGCTCTCTGATGATTGGCGCGGCGCCGTGGCCTGGCCCCTTGGCGAGCTTCTGGAATTCGTGGCGGAGGACGGCAGCCTGCACTGGCTATGGGAGTTGGAGCAAGACGTGGTGTACCGCACCGTGATAAGCGGCCTGCACGGCCTGTATCGCTACGACCTGGGGGACTTGGTGCGGGTTGTTGGCCGTTACGGCAACACTCCGGTGCTGAAGTTCGTGCGCCGTCGGGGCAACATCATCTCGGTGACAGGTGAAAAACTCTGCGAAAACCACGTACTGGAGGCCATGAAAGCCCTGTTTGGCGACACGGGACCGGAACGACGCCCCGGGGGTTTCATGGTGGGGGTCCGCTGGGCCCAGGTACCCCACTACGTCGTGGCCACCGAGGGCTCGCCCCTCATGGAGGCATTTTCGGACAGGTTCGACCAGGCACTCATGCGAGCCAACGTTGAGTATTCGTCCAAGCGCCGCTCGGGCCGCCTGGGCGCCATGGAACATGTTCGCCTCCCTCCCGGGACCTTCGAAGAGCTGCGTAGGCAGGCGATATCCCGGGGCACCCCCGAAGACCAGTACAAGCAACCCATCATGGCCCTTGACCAGCAGCAGTGGGCCCGGCTGGAGAACGCCGCAACCCGCGCCGCCGGCGGGACTCGAGTCCCGTAGACAGTGCCAGGCGCTGCTAATGGGGTGCCTGCCAGCGCAACTCCACCGGGCCCTCGAGGACCCACTCCAGGTCGTCCGCGGTGCCCCAGGTCAGGTCTCTTCCGAAGGATGTGCAGCGCAGTTGAAGCGTAGCATCGAAATCCCGCAGCCTGCCCCAGTCCCAATTGCCGGATTGCATCGAGGGCCTGACCTTGAGGATCGCCAGGTCTCCGTGGCAGGGTACACGCATGGACAAGCCCCCCTTGGCTCCCAGGTAGCGCTCCCGGTACCAGGCAACCATGGACCCTTCGTCGGTGGAGATGGTCCTGGGCAGGGAGGCTCCCCCAAAGACGCCACCGGAAAAGTCCATGGCCAGTTGGGCCTGGAAGGGTTCTTCGTGCCAGGGAAAACTGGTGGCCTTGTGCAGCCCTGCCCCGCTCAGGAGCACGCCACCGGCAAAGGCACTCTGGGACTCGTCGGGGTTCAAGGCGAGGACCAGGTTGGTGGCGTTCTTTTCGTTGAGGCGGACCGTCAGCTCCGCCACCAGGTATGAGTCCGCACCGCCCAGGCCACGCACCATGATCTGCACCCCGAACAGGGCAGGGAAGACAGCCAGCAGGCCCAGCAGGCAGAACAGGAGCGATAATGGTGCGCGACGGGATTCCACGGTGCTGCCTCGTGCAGTGCTGAATTGTGCGCGCTCCTGGTTTGCAAGTCACCTGCAGCATCCACTGAAACCGGCCGGGCGCCTCCTGCCGGCCGAAAGGCAGGCTCCTGGCCTGGAGATGGTGGGACCGACGAGACAGGATACCACGAGCAGACTCGTTGGCGCAACAGCCAGACTTCCAGCTTCAAGATACACCATCTCCGCGGTCCTGCCCATGTGCCTCGACAAAACGAATACCGAGCAAAAAGGAGACTCCCATGACAGCACTGCTCCTGCTGGGCAGATTGATGCTCAGCCTGGTGGGCCTCGCCTGGCTGCTGGCCCTGCTGGCTACGTGGCGCGGAAAACGCAATCCACTCTTCCGTATTTCGGCAGAAACGCCACCCCCGGAAGCCCCCCCTCCCCACCACCGGAACCAGCCTGGAGCAGCGCCTGGAGTGAGCGTAATCATCCCCGCCCGCGACGAGGAGGCCAACATCGGCCCATGCCTGGACAGCGTATTGTCGCAGGATCACCCAGAGTTGGAGGTCATCGTCCTGGACGACGCTTCGTCGGATGCCACCGCAGATATCGTGGGCTCCAGACTGGAGGATCCCAGGCTTCGACTGATCCGGGGCCAGGGCGAGCCCCCGAAGGACTGGTTGGGAAAGGCCTGGGCCCTGCAACGAGCCCAGGGGCAGGCCTCGAGACCATGGCTCCTTTTCCTGGACGCGGATGTCACGCTGCACCCCCTGGCCCTGTCCAGGGCCATGGACTATGCCATCTCACACGAACTGGACCTGCTGTCGGGCCTTGGCAGGCTGGAGGCCCGAGGCTTCTGGGAAAACCTCCTGCAGCCCGTTGTGGGCGGCTTGATCCTGGCAGGCAACGACCTGTCGCAGGTCAATGACCCCGACCGGCCGGAAAAGGCGATGGCCAACGGGCAGTTCCTCTTGTTCAGGCGCGAAGCCTATGACCGAATCGGTGGGCACCAGGCAGTGAAAAACAACGTCCTCGACGACGTAGGGCTGGCAAAAACGGTGAAAAAGGAGGGGCTGCGCTTCCATCTCGTCTTCATGCGCGACCTGTTTTCATGCCGAATGTACCGGGGGCTGGCCGAAATCTGGCAAGGCTGGCGAAAAAACCTCTTCGCGGGCATGAATCACTCCTGGCTCTCCGTGGCCCTGGTGTGCACGGGCCTGTTCGCCATGGGCCTGCTACCGCTGATCCTGCTGATCCTGGGTCTGACGGGTGTGGTGGCAGTTGAGTGGGCCGCGTGGGGCGGCGCCCTCCTGTTGCTCAGCCTCGCGGCGCGATTCTACATGGACAGGGTCTTCCAGCAACCCGCCATCATGGGGCTTCTTCAGCCTCTGGCATTCCTGCTGTTGATCATGCTCATACTTGATTCGGCCCTGGCCGCCAGCACTGGCAGGGCACGATGGAAGGGCAGGAGCGTGCAGGCTTCTTGATCTCAAATCCACGGGGCCTGTGTCTACTCGTCGAACAAATAGTCCACCACTTCCAGGGCCAGCATCAGGTTGTTGTTGGAAAAGACATGCTGGGAGAGCTGTAGATCCTCGACGTAGACCTGGAGATCCGCGGACTTGTCGCCACCCTTCGCGGAGGGGGGGAGCGCCATCCTGGTAGAAGCCCCGCCCGAGTCCACCTGCTGCCCCGTGTCCAGAACTCCCGTGTCGCCGCTTCCGGTGTCGGAACCGCCGGTATCGCTGCTGCCCGTGTCCTCACCGGCTCCCTGGCTGGGATAGTTCTCCAGGAGATCCACCAGGGTGGTGAGACTATCGGCTCTGATGGCCGGGTCCGCACCCGAATAGAGGAGCATGACCTTGCTCAACGGCAGCGAGTCCGAACCCAGGTAGTTGGGATCCATTGAGTCCAGGTATGCCGCCAGGGAGTAATGGGAAATATCGTATGGGTCGTTGTAGAAGATCCGGCTCAGACCTTCCTGGTCATATGCCTGGGTGCTGTAGGGGTTGTCCTGGTACGGGGTAAGGTCGTCGGGTGTGGAATCCAGCAAGACACTGTGAATCCTGGGAAGCAGCCCGGCGTCCAGCAGGTCGGAGATGCTGTTGAGGTCGCTGTTGCTCATGCGCCACAGCAGCTCGGAAACGGCGCGCCCGCCATCCCCGAGGCCGATGAGCGAGATCCTGGGTGTGCCGTTGGAAGAGGCGGGATCAGCAACGTCTATTTCGACGGGAAGCTGGATTCCCTGGGCACTGGCCCATTCCTGGTCCACCAACATACGCAGTATCCACCAGGCCATGTATGCCCCGTTGCGAGTGAAGTCGTCGGTGACCCAGTCGTTGTCCTGGCGACCGGCCTCGTTGTGCCACAGGTCACCCCAGCAGTCGATGGGATAGATGGCCAGCTTGTCGTGCTCGGCCAGAACGGCGGTCAGTGTGCCGGTTTGAATCTCGTAGGGCTCCACCTGGGCTTCCCACATGCCCAGCGTGGAAAAGACACGGGTCGAAGCCCAGGACCGCAACAGGCGGTTGTCGCCCTGTACGTAGTGCTGGCCCTCCAGGGGGGCACCGGGTTGGGGGTCCTGCACGTAGTCGAAAGCCCCCGAGTGGAACACGATGGCCACATCCGGATCGGGGCTGATGTCGGAACGGTACACCACGTAGAATCGCGCGGGTTCCTCGTCGGGGCACGTGAGGGTGTAGGTGATGAAGGTCTGGACGAAGACCTCGATCTCCTGGTCCACGTACTCGTTGTCGAGCCGTATGGTCTGGTAGTTCAGGTATTGATCATCGGTCTTCCAGCATGCCACCGAAGACAGGACGAGAATAAGAGACAAGGCGATGCGCATGAGCTTGACCTCTGGTTCAGTTGCTCCAGGGATGGCAGTATACACCTGTTTCTCCAGAATGCTCCACATCCGTTGTCGCCCACTGCCCGTCGGGGAGTGGGCTGGCCCACGCGAGGCAGGCCCGGGACCGGCCCACGGCCAGCTTGTCGGCCCTGACGCCACACCGCCGCGGAAACCAGCAGGTTATGAACTCCAGGTCAATCCATGATAGACGACATCCCAGGCGGCAGCTCCGGATACCCCTTCCCATCGATACAAGTCAGCACCTCCAGCAAAGCCTTTCCCGGGAGCACCAGTCATGCAACGGCACAAGCCACACAGTACACCCGACCAACGGACCAGAACTCTGGCGATTCCCTTTCTGACATTCCTCCTGTGCCTGGTTGCGGCTTGCAGCCAGCAACAAGAGCCGCAGCAAGTCCAGGAAGACCCCTGTCCCAACATCGCCCTGGACAAACTGGCCGGAGACTGGATCCGGGTCTACGGCAGCAAGGGCGACCACAAGAACAGACTCCGTATCGTGGGGGGGCCCGACTCCTACGAAGCCTACCTGGTACCCGGCTTCTTCAGCAAGATCCATATGAAGGGCGAAAAGCGCGACGCCGACGTCAAGTTCACCCAGGTGATGACCCCCGCCGAAGAAGCTCAGTGGCGAGCCAACCAGCGCACGCGGTTCAGGCTCTACGTTGAACCCTACAAGCGCAAGTGCTCCCTCAGGGTGATCGTGGCCGAAATCTGGATCGTGAACGGCAACGAGGTGGAGAAGCCCAGAAAGAGCGGCTACGAGGAATTCCTCCCCTTCCCCGAAGAATCCGTGGTTTTCACCTTCCTTCCGGCCGATGGTCCGCTCTTTCTCGGGGCCGCGGCCAAGAACAGGAGCGTGGCCGAAGCGCAGATCGCCAAGCTGGGTGAGCCGGATCCCTCGCACCGCCTGGGCAAGGCGATTCCCGTGGGTGTCTTCACCAGGGTCAGCGACGACGGCGATCCCTCCTGCAAGTACGACATGGATCTCTATTTCGACGACAAAGCGCTGGAAGATCGCCAGAAACTGCCGGCATCACCACCCAAGGGTGGGTTCAGGCACTGGTACGTACCCGACTGGTTCGCTCCCTATTCCGGCAACCACATGTTCGAGATCTACCGTTACCGTAGCTGCGGTGATGGCAAGCGCGTCCGCATCGGCATAAATGCCATCGAAGGAGTTCTGGGCTGATGCGCTGGCAGCTCGTGGACAGGATTGACACGCTGGACCCGGGGGAACGTGCCTCTGGAGTCAAGTGCTTTACGTTGAGCGAACCCTTTTTCGAGGACCACTTCCCCGACTTTCCCGTCGTGCCGGGTGTCCTGCTGCTGGAATCCCTGGCCCAGCTCTCGGGTAAGCTCATCGGCTACACGGTTCGTATCAGGCGAGGTGACTGGCCCTTCCCCATTCTCTCCATGATGAACACCGTCAAGTTCCGGAAGTTCGTGAGGCCAGGGGAGCCGGTGGAGTTGCGAACCAGCCTCAAGGCCCTGCGGGACGAGATGGCAGCGGTGGCCGTCTCTGCCCGGGTGAACGGGCGCGTCACGGTGCAGGCAGAGCAGATCTTCGTCTTCAACGCCGTCCCCCTTCCCGACGACGACGCCCGCAAAAACCTGGAAACCATCGAGTTCCAACGTCTCAGGCTGCTTTGGGCCGACTGCCCCCCCGACATTCTGCACCGTGGCGTACCACTTTCCCCAACCGGCGGGGAGCCTCCATGAACGCCCTCGGTTCGAATGGCAAAACATGACCACCCTTCCCCGAAAACCGCAAGTGGTGGTGACAGGCGTGGGAATGTACACCCCGTTGGGTCCCGACACCAATTCCACGTGGTCCGCCCTGCTGGCGGGCAGGTGCGGCGTCAAGCGCATCACCCGCTTCGATCCCACTGGCTTCCCGGTCACCTTCGCCGCCCAAGCCCCGAACCCGGAGCCAGGCTCGGACCTCAAGCTCTCGCTGGTGAAGACAGCCCTGTCCGAAGCGCTGGAGCAATCGCGTTTCGTGGGCGGCCCCGATACCGCCATCTGCGTCGGCAGCGAAGCATCCAGGCCGGATCTGCAGACCCTCGCTCGGCGGTACCGCCTGGGCGAACTTCCCTCTTCACGGGAAATCATGGCCTCCGCGGCCCTTGCCCCCTCCCTGCTCGTGAGGGAAATGACCTCGTGTACGGGTCCCATCTCCACCATCTCCACCGCCTGCACCAGCTCGGGTCAGGCCATTGGCGAAGGTTTTCTGCGGATCCGGCGGCGACAGGTGGGCGCCGTCGTGGTGGGTGGCGTGGATGTCCTGGTGGATCCGCTGATGATCGCAGGTTTTTCACTCCTGGGGGCTCTATCCACGCGAAACGACGACCCGGCGACCTCCAGCCGGCCCTTTGACCGGGACCGGGATGGCTTCGTCCTGGGCGAAGGAGCAGCCTTCATGATCCTGGAAGACCTGGAAAGGGCGCGAGCCAGGGGTGCAACTGTGCTGGGCACGGTGTTGGGCTACGGGTCCTCCCTGAACGCATATCGCATCACCGACAGCCCTCCCGATGGGCGCGGAGCCGCCCTGGCCATGGAAGCAGCCCTGCGGAGCGCGGGGATCCAGGCAGAACGGGTTGACTACATCAACGCCCACGGCACCTCCACCATGCAGAACGACAGCAGTGAAACCGCCGCCATGCACAGCGTGTTCTCGGCGACCAACTCACGGGTGCCCATCAGCAGCACCAAGGGCTCGACGGGTCATCTCATCGCCGCATGTGGAGCCCTGGAGGCGGTGTTCTGCCTGCTGGCCATGCGCGATTCACTGGCCCCACATACACTGAATCTCCGCGACCCCCACCCGGACATGGGTCTGCATTTCGTCATGGACGAGCCTCTGCACCGTCCCATCAACATCTCCATCTCCAGCAGCTTCGGCTTCGGCGGGAGCAACGCCGTGCTGGTCCTCGGACGGAATCCTTGATCGCAATAACCTCGTTGAACGTCTGTACCGCTCTTGGTTCCCACGTCCCCACGCTGGCACGACGGATCTCCCGCGGAGACACCGCCATGGCCCACAGGGCAGAGCTGCTGGGCCTCCCCTCTGACCTGGCGGCGGTCATCGACGGCCCCGATCTCCGCCCCTGGCCAGTACGCCGCAAGGACCGCAAGCTGTTCTCGCGAGCCGCTGCCCTGGCCATACCCAGCGCCGGAGAGACACTGTCAGTGTTTCAAGGGAACCCGGAACTCCTGGGGCTCTTCGTAGGAGTTGGTCGCGAACCGCCAGACGACGGCGAGTCGGAGGCCGCGCTGGCGGCGTCGGCACGCAACGGCCAACTGGACGTCTCCCTGTTGGCCGGCCAGGGACTTGCCCTCTACCCTCCGCTGCTTTCCCTGAAGACCCTCCCCAACCTGGTGCTGGCCCACCTGGCCATCACCTTCGGCATCCGAGGCCCCAACTCCGCCCTGGCGGGTGAATCGGCCGCCGGCCTGGCTGCCCTGGCCGAAGCCTTCTGGTGTGTCGTCGAAGGCCGCGCCCCGGCGGCATTGGCCGGCGCCTCCGACAGCCGGGTTTCCCTGGGCGCGGCGCGGGACCTCTATCGACTGGGCTGGGCGGATGCACATCGCCTGCCCGGTGAGGGCTCGGTTTTCGCCTTGCTGGAGTTGGAATCCACGGCCATCCGACGAGGCGCCCCCGTACTGGCCAGGATAACATCGGTGGAGAGAGGTCCGGCTCGCCCTCCACCCACACGTCCGCACTGGCCTGCTCTTGGGGACCTGGGGGCGCCCGACGGCCTTCTCCACATGGCCCTGGCCATCCACCGGGGCCGGGAAACCTGTATCGAGGGTTCGGACGACGAGGGGGGCATGGTCAGGATCCACATCGATTTCCCATGACTCCCGCTTAAAAGTGGTGTCATATTCACTTTAGAGTACCAGGGCAGAACATCACGAGGTCCAAGGTCCATGCGTGACAGCAGCCGGCGCTTCCATTTCATCCGCGAGATCGCCTCGGGCACCTTCGGAAGCGTCTACCTGGCCAAGGAAATGCACACCGACGGCTTCTCCCGACTGGTGGCGGTCAAACTTCTGCACCGCAGGTGGTCCGAGACCAGGGAAGTCACTCAACGCATGAGGGATGAAGCCCGCCTGCTGGGCTGGTTGCGCCATCGCAGCATCGTGGACGTGGTGGACCTGACATCCATCGACAACCGCGTCGCAATAATCATGGAGTACCTGGAGGCAGCCGACCTGAAGATGGTGGTGGACCATTCTAGGGAGTTCCTGGATCCCATTCCCCTGAAGGCTGCCCTGCAGATCATCGCCTCTTCCGCCAGCGCCCTGGACGCCGCCTACAACCGCCCGCCCTACGAAGGCGAGAAACCCCTGCGAGTCATTCACCGCGACATCAAGCCAAGCAACATCATGGTGGACGAAGTGGGCCAGGTCAAGGTCCTGGATTTCGGAGTCGCCCAGGCCGACTTCGAAAGCCGTGAAAGCAGCACCAGGGAGCTGCAGTTCGGCTCGGTGGAATACATGCCCCCCGAACGGCTCTTCTTCGAGCCCGAAACCCCCGCCAGCGACATCTACTCCCTGGGCGCCACCCTCTACGAGACACTGGCCCAGGAAATGCTGGGCAAGGCGAAGGGCCGGCCCGACCGGCACGCGGCCTTCATCCAGGACCGGCTCTCTTTTCTTCGAGCCATGCGCGGTATCCCCCCAAGGCTCGCGGCGGACCTGGACCAACTGCTCATGAAGATGCTCTCCTGGGAGCACGGCAAACGCTTTTCGGCCGCCAGCGTGGCCGAGTTCTGCCGCAGGCTGGCTCGCAAGGCCGGCGACCTGGGAGTCCACGACTGGGCGGAATCCTTCATTCCTCCGCTGATTCAACGACTGCGCAGCAGGACCCCACCCGACAATCCCCTGAACGACACTATCCTCGCCGAAGACAGCCAGGTACTCGACCCCGCAAGGGGGGCCCTCTCATCCGGTCCACGCTACGCCCCCCCTGATCTCGCCGAATCGAGCCTCCTGGCGAACGCAGCCCTGGCCACGCTGCAAGGCCGCCAGGGCACGGGGCCGCCACCTTCCCCGCAGCAGCCTACACCAGACCCTGGCCGTGCTGTTCCGCAGGGATCGACAGCAGGTCATCCGCGTCAGGTCCCCGGCAAACAAACGAGCACGCAGACAGGTGATTCCCTCCCCGTCCGAGCTGGCCCCACGCCCAGCGCAATGGCCCAACGCAACCAGGCCCCGGAAGGGATGGGCACGCTCTCATCCACTCTCCAGCCCCAACCAGCCCACCGCCCCGGCACCGCGGACCCCGGAGATCTCACCATACCCCTCACCGCAAACCTTCCCACCCCACCCAGTCTGCCCAAGCCCACCCCTGCCACTCCGGATCCCGCACCCCGTCCACAACAGGTGCCGCAAGACCAGAGACCTGCTGATATGGCCATTCACTCCATCTCCCAGGATCACCAGCCTCCACCGCTGGCTGCCGCTGCACCCGGCAAGGCTCCACCCCGCGCCATCTCCTTTCCCATCCACGGCGACCACTCCGATGCCGGGGAAACCACCTTCACCGGATCCATGCCGGCCCCTGCCGTGGACCCCGAGACCGAGCCCACCGAGGCCATGGTCCCCCAGGCTCCACCGCCCTCCCGCTCCATCCGCTCCCTGCCCGGGGCGGCACAGGACCCCGAGACCGAGCCCACCGAGGCCATGGTCCCCCAGGCCCCTCCGGGCTCCCATTCCATCCGCTCCCTGTCGGCCCCTACTGCGGATCCCGAAACCGAGCCCACCGAGGCCATGGTCCCCCAGGCCCCTCCGGGCTCCCATTCCATCCGCTCCCTGTCGGCCCCTGCTGCGGATCCCGAAGGCATCTCCGCTCCCATGGAGCCGCCCCCCGTGGGCGAGGCTCCTTTCCCCAAGAGTCACACTCGTACTCCCGTTTCCAGGGCCGGCCTCCTGGCCGTGCCCTTTCACCTGATGGCCGTGCTGGGCGGGGCGCTGCTTGGAGGGCTGCTTTTCTTCTGGCTCCTGCCCCGTGGCATTACGGCCTTCGCCAAAGACCAGCCCATGCCCCAGTCCTCGGAGTCCCGCAGCCTCTCCCTGGCGGCCGTTGCTCTTCCCGGCGGCGAGCCCGAGCCTTCCGAAGCCCCCACGGCGAGGCAAGGCGCCTCATCCTTGCCAGCCACGGATCAACCCGGGACCACGGCAGGCAGCGAAACCAGCCAAGACCTGTCATCGTCTCCGGCCATCTCCGCCCACCAGGCCCTGTTTCGCTCTCTGGAGCCACGCACACGCAAGCTCCAGGTGCGTTGTGACCAGGCAAAGGCCA